>JAHUUL010000002.1 GCA_019218415.1 Dermabacteraceae bacterium TAE3-ERU27
TCATTCCGAACCCGGAAGCTAAGCTCTACTGCGCCGATGGTACTGCACTCGGGAGGGTGTGGGAGAGTAGGTCGCTGCCGTAATTTTCTTTAGGGGGGTTGCCTTTTTGGGTGGCCCCCCTTTTTTTATGGTCCATAGATGAGGTAGTGAAGGGACGGAGCGGTCCGGTTCGCTGCTTCCCGAAAGCGTGGAATGGCCTGAGCGGCTGCCTACCCTAAACTGTCACTGGGGAAAAGAAGCCCAAAGACTCCTACTGTTTTGCGTCCACTGCGTAGAGAGCTGCACGGATGAGGTTGCCCAGCCGTGACAGCTGCAACAAAAACCTGTGCCAGCAGTGTGAAAACGGTGAATGCCACCACTTTAGCCGCGCCAAAACATGAACCTCATCGGGCCGTGTCTTACCGTTAAAGGGTATGCCCAATCTTGGAGGTGCCGTGGCAGAAAACCCGGGCGGAGATCGCCCTCGCGAAAAGAAAAACCAGCGCAACAGCAGCCGTAACTCAGGCGCTGGATACAGCCGCGGTTACCAAAACCGTAATGATAATGGGCGTGGCGGCGAGCGTCGCAACGACGGCGAGAGGCGCTTCGGTAATTCCGACAGGCCGCGTCGCTTTAACAACGATCGCAACGATAGGCCCCGTCGTTTCAATAACGATCGCGACGATCGCCCCCGTCGCTTCAACGATGATCGCCCGCGTAGGTTCGATAACCGTGACGATCGTCCGCGTCGTTTCAACGACCGTAATGATGACCGGCCGCGCCGTTATGAGGATAGGGATAATTTCCGTCCTCGCCGCGACGATGATCGCCCCCGTCGTTTCAACAACGATCGCGACGACCGTCCCCGCCGCTTCGATAACGATCGTGACGACAGGCCCCGTCGTTTCAATAATGACCGAAACGATCGCCCCCGTCGCTTTAGCAACGACCGCGACGATCGTCAGCGCCGTTTCGATAACCGCGATGAGCACCCGCGTAAGGGCAGTCGTTTTGGCGAAGACCGCCGTGAAGACCGCCGCAGCGCGGGAGCTGACCGTCCGAAGCGAAGCTTCGATGACCGCCGCGATAACGGACCGCGTCGGGACGCTCCCAGGAACGAATACCGCCGGGTGCGCGACGATACTCGTGACTCCCGTCCAGGGCAGGACCGCCGCGAAAAGCGCGCGGGAGACCCGGAGGTACCGGAATTCATCACCGGGCGCGAACTGGACGACACGGTGCTTTCCGAACTGCGCACCCTTAGCCGCGAATCGGCGGAAAAGGTCGGCGGCCACATCGTCGCGGCAGGCTACTTCCTGGCGGACGATCCGCAGCGCGCGCTCGCACACGCCCGCGCCGCGGTTCGTCGCGGTGGCAGGGTAGCGGCTGCCCGCGAAATCTGCGGAATCCTGCTCTACCAGAACGGTGAATACGGCGAGGCTCTCAAGGAACTGCGTACCGCCATGCGCCTCAGCGCGGATCCCTCCCTGCTACCGATGATCGCCGACTGCGAGCGCGGCCTGGGACGTCCTGAAAAGGCGCTGGATGTATCTTCCGCCCCCGAGGCCGAGAAGCTATCGGCAAGCATGGCGATTGAGCTGCTGATCGTTGTTGCCGGTGCCTACTCCGACATGGGAGACACCCAGACCGCGCTTAAGACCCTGGACATCCCGGCCCTGCGGCACAAGGTGGATGGCAAGTGGCAGGTGCGCCTGTGGGTTGCCTACGCTGACGTGCTTGCCACGCTCGGCCGTAGCGAGGAATCGCAAAAGTGGCTGCGCCTGGCCGCTGACGCGGACACCGAACGCGTAAGCGATGCCCGCGATCGACTCGGCTACCCGCCCGAGCCGGTGGCTGACGATCCGTTTGAGGACAACGAGCGCGTCACCCTGCTCGACGTCTACGAAATGTTCCCGGAGGAAGAACCCGAAGAAACCCCCGAGGAAGAAGGGGCGGAAACGGAGGAAGACTCCGAAACCGAGGAAGCCACCGAGCAGGTTCAGGAAACCGCCGAGGAAAGCGCGGAAGAAACCCCCGTTGCAACTGACGAGGCGGTTGAAACTCGCGAGGAGGACGCGGAGGAAACGGCGGAAACCGTAGCCGCGCAGGAAAAGGCGCCCGAAGAGGAGCCCGCCACGGATACCGATTCCGAGCCGGAGACTCCTGCGGCAGAAACGGAAAAGAAGGAAGACTGACCGTGGCTCACCCCCAGCACCTGCCGGCTCTGTCGGATCTGTACGACACGCTTCTACTAGACCTCGACGGCACCCTGATGAACGGCTCCCAGCCGATCCGGGGAGCCTCCGAGGGCGTGGCTAAGGCCCGCGATAAGAAGCTAAACATCGTTTTCGCGACCAATAACGCTTCCCGCAGCTCCGACCAGGTGATTGCGCACCTGGAAACCGTTGGCGTTTGCGGATACGAAAACGAGGTCATCACCTCCGTTGACGTCGCGATGGATCTTCTGCGCGAGCGCTTCCAGGCCGGTGATCCGGTACTGATCGTGGGAGGCCCGAGCCTGGCGCAGGCCGTTACGAAGGCCGGTTTTACCGCCGTACGCAGCGCGCAGGAAAATCCCGTCGCCGTGGTGCAGGGATGGAGCGCCGACGTCGGCTGGCCGCAGCTGGCCGAAGGCGCATACGCCATTAACCGCGGTGCCACCTTTATCGCCACCAACGTAGACCGCACGCTCCCCACCGAATACGGTATGGCTCCCGGCAACGGTTCCCTGGTGCAGGCCCTCGTCCACGCCACCGGGGTCACCCCCCTAGTGGCAGGAAAGCCTCAGCCCGCGCTGTTTACGGTTGCCGCCCAACGCTGCACGGCGGCGCGTCCGGTGGCCGTGGGGGACAGGCTCGATACCGATATCGAGGGCGGTAACCGCGCTGGTATCGATACGATCCTGGTGCTTACCGGGGTCTCCGGAATCGACGATGCGCTGCGGGCCGAGCCGCTGCTGCGCCCGACTCACCTGATCTCCGACATGCTCGGCCTGCACGAGCCCTACCAGGCGGCGACGGCCGCCGCAGACGGTTACCGCTGCGGCCGCGTCAGCGCACGTTTCGAGGGCGAGGACATCGTGATCAGCGGCGTGCTGGACAAGGACAGCCTGTTACAGGCCGGGCGCGCAGCGCTGGCGCTGGTGGCAACCTTAAACGATGCCTGGAGCGGCCGAGTGCTGGATGAGACCGGCAAGGATATCGCTTTCGCGTGACTGTAAGGGCAGACCGGGCCCTCTATGAACGGGGCCTGGCTTCATCGCGTACGCACGCGCAGCGCATCATCGAAGAAGGCAGGGCTAGGCGCGGAGGGCAACCGATAGGGCGTCCCTCAACGCCGGTCGCTGCGGATGATGTCCTGGAAGTAGTAGACGTTCCTGAGGGGGGCGAATATGCCTCGCGGGGAGCGCACAAACTGGTGAGCGCGCTGGAAGCGTTCCAGGTGAGCGCCGCGGAAAGAATCTGTCTGGACGCGGGCGCTTCCACGGGAGGGTTTACCGACGTGCTGCTGCGGCAGGGGGCCAGCTTCGTCTACGCGGTAGACGTCGGCCATGACCAACTCGTGCCGCGCCTTGCGGAAGACGCGCGAGTCAGCGTGATGGACGGCCTCAACCTGCGGGAACTAACTCCGGACAGGCTGGGGCAGGCGCCATCGCTCATAGTCAGCGACGTCTCCTTCATCTCCCTCACAACCATCATGGAGCCGCTCTCCGCCTGCCTGGCCGACGGCGGCGAGATGGTGCTGATGGTGAAGCCCCAGTTCGAGGTCGGTAAGGCGAAACTGCCAAAGAGCGGGGTGGTGCGGGAACCGGCGCAGCAGGCCGACGCGGTGGCAAAGGTGGTGCGCGCAGCCAGCGGACACGGCCTGGAAACCATCGGCGTGAGCGCGAGCGCCCTGCCGGGCCAGGACGGGAATAGAGAGTTCTTTCTCCACCTACGCGCCTCCCCGGTAGCAAAAGCAGAGGCTAACGCCGTAGCCTATGAAATGATCGAAGACGCGGTGCACGGCGGGCATCGCTAAACAGCAGCAGGGAGGTGCCCGTGGCAGCACGGTTTTTACTGTTTGCGCACACGGGCCGCAGGCAGGCCCTGGAAGCGCTCGTTAGCGTTGTCGACGAACTGTGCGCGCGCGGAGTGCAGGCGGAAATCCTTGATAGCCAGGCGGAAGCCATCATCGCCAACCCCGAATCACCGCTGGAACTCGTGCGGGCGATGGCCGACGGGCGCGTGCTGCGCGTCGATCAAAACGTTGCCGGGCTCGGTTGCGATCTGGTGTTGGTGCTCGGCGGTGACGGCACGATCCTGCGCGCCAGCGAAATAGCGCGTAACCATGACGTTCCCCTGCACGGCGTAAACCTGGGGCACGTCGGATTCCTTGCGGAAAGCGAAGCGGAAGAACTTAGCTGCACAGTAGAGCGGCTGCTAGCTGGCGAACATCAGATAGATTCGCGCGCGACTTTGGAAGTGAGCGTTTACGACGCACAGGGCCAGCTGATCGGAAGCAACTGGGCGTTGAACGAAGCCGCCCTAGAAAAGCTGGAACGCCAGCACATGGTCAACGTGGCGATCGAGATCGATCGGCGCCCGGTGAGCGCCTTCGGCTGCGATGCAGTACTGCTGGCAACCTCAACCGGCTCAACCGCCTACGCGTTCTCTGCGGGCGGGCCTGTAATCTGGCCCGAAGTTGAGGCACTCACCGTGATCCCCCTGGCCGCGCACGCGCTCTTTGCGCGTCCCCTGGTGCTAGGGAAATCTTCCATGGTGGCGGTAGAACTGTCGGAAGATAACCGGCACGGAGCCGTCCTCACGCTGGACGGGGCGCGCTGCCTGCCGATGGCGCCCGGAGGCAGGGTAGAGGCCAGGATCTCTGATCGCCCGGTGCGTTTCGCCAGGCTGAACATGGCACCCTTCGCCGACCGTCTCGTATCTAAGTTCAAGCTGCCCGTGGAGGGCTGGCGGGGCAGAGGCTAGACAATGCTGCAGTCACTACGCATTCGCAACATCGGGGTAATAGACGATACCTGCCTCGAATTCGCTCCCGGTTTCACCGCCCTCACGGGCGAAACTGGCGCCGGTAAGACCATGGTTTTGACGGGACTGGCCATGCTGCTCGGAGTGCGGTTGGACGCTACCCGTGCCGGGGCGGGCGCGAGCGTGGAAGGCATCCTGCGAGTAGATCCCGAAACCGCTTTGGCCGACGAACTCGACGCGCTCGGGGCAGAGGTGGAGGACGGCGAGGTAATCATTTCTCGCCGCGTCACCGCCGACGGGCGTTCCCGCGCCCACATAGGTGGCGTCACCGTTCCGCTAAAAAGCCTGGCATCCGTGGTCGGTTCGGTCGTAACCCTGCATGGACAGGCAGACCAGCTCCGGCTACGCGACGCAGACACGCAGCGTGCCGCCCTGGATAGCTACGCGGGAGATAACGTGCACGCGCTGCGCACTACGCACGCGCAGCTACTGCTGCGCCAGCGTTCCCTTCTGCGTGAAATCCAGGAACTGCGCTCCCTGCTGGAAAAGCGAGACGAACGCAGCGCGGTGCTCACCGCCCTGCTGGAAAAGATCGCGGCCGTGGACCCCCAGCCCGACGAGCAGGAAGAACTACGCATCCGCCAGCAGAGGCTAACCAACGCGGTAGAGCTGCGCAGCAACGCAACCGCCGTCGGCAACGCCCTCCTCGGAAGCCAGGAAGCCTACGACGCTCCCAGCCTGGCCCAGCTGCTGGACAGCGCCGTCAGCTACGCGCAGGACGTTTCCCGGCTGGACGACACGTTCGCTCCCTTCACCGCGAGGCTGGAGGCGCTGCGGCTAGAGGTATCTGACCTCGGCTCGGAGGTCGTGCGCTATGCCGACTCCGTGGAGGCATCGCCCGGCGCGCTCGAAGAAACCAACCAGCGTATCCATGACCTAAACAGCCTGGTGCGCGACGTGTCGGCCATGTTTCCGCAGGCACAGGACATTCCCGGTGTGCTGCGCGTATCCGCGAGCGCGGCCGGCGAGGTTGACCGCCTGCAGGACGCAGATTCTCGGCTCGCCAGCCTCGAAGCCGACGCCGCAGAACTGGAAACCCAACTGAGCAGCGTGGGCGCAGAACTCACCGCGGCCCGAGGCGAGGCTGCGCAGCGGCTCTCCGCAGCGGCGACCGCGGAACTGGCGCAGCTGATGATGCCCCACGCTCGCTTCTCGGTAGAGGTAAGCGAAGCCCCTCGCAGGGAACACGGCTGCGACGCCATCAGTTTCCTCCTTACGCCGCACCCCGGTGCGCCCGCTTCCCCCATCGCCAAAGGAGCGTCCGGCGGCGAACTTTCCCGCATCATGCTCGCGCTGGAGGTGGCGCTCGCCGAAAGCGAATCGAGCAGCCACGGCGGCGTGTTTGTTTTTGATGAGATCGATGCCGGGATCGGCGGCAGGGCGGCCCGCGCGGTGGGACAGCGCCTAGCCCGGCTGGCTGATACCGCGCAGGTGATCGTAGTGACGCACCTGCCGCAGGTGGCGGCCTGCGCTAACAGACAGCTCAGCGTGGTCAAGGAAGTAAGCGGGGAAAATACCGTCTCCCGCGTCGTCGAGCTCGATGCCGAAAAGCGCGAAGAAGAGCTGGCGCGCATGCTTTCGGGGGACGACACGGAAACCGCGCTGGCCCATGCGCGAGAGCTCTTGCGGAGCGCGAAATGATGGCGTCTTTGCTGCGCCGCTTTCGGCCCGCCCCCGCCAAAGAACCTCTGCAGCTACCGGACGGTGCGGTAAGCGGCATCGCCCGGATAGGTCGGCGCACCAAGGACCTGACGAAACGGCTGCACGGTGGGGAGATCGTCGTCATCGACCATGAAGACCTGGATCGCGTCGCGGCGGAAGCGCTGGTGGAACGTTCCCCGCTGGCCGTGGTTAATGCCGCCCGCTCCATTTCTGGCCGCTACCCAAACCTAGGACCGCGAATCCTGGTTGACGCCGGCATCATCCTGGTCGATAACGCAGGACCAGCGGTAATGGATACAACCCGCGACGGACAGCAGATGAGCCTGGTAGGAGACGAGATATACCTCGGTGACAGGCTCGTGGCGCGTGGTAATCGGCTCAATGCAGAGGCTGTGCTGAGACAGATGGAAGACGCCAAGACCGGTCTCGGGCATCAGCTGGAATTGTTTGCGCAAAACACCATGCAATACATGCTGAACGAGCGTGATCTACTGCTCGATGGTGTGGGCGTACCCGAAGTTCGCACCTCCCTGCGCGGACGCCCCGCCTTGGTGGTTGTGCGGGGCTATCACTACAAGGAAGACCTACAGGCGCTGCGCACCTTCATCCGTGATCAGCGGCCGGTGATTATCGGCGTGGACGGCGGGGCTGACTCCGTGCTGGAGGCCGGATACCGCGTGGACATGATCATCGGAGACATGGACTCCGTATCGGACGCCACCCTGCGCAGCGGCGCAGAAATAGTGGTGCACGCCTACCGGGACGGACGCGCGCCCGGAATGGAACGGCTGCGCGAACTCGGCCTGGCGGACTCTGCGGTAGTGTTCCCGGCCTCCGGTACCAGCGAAGATATCGCCATGCTACTGGCCGACGAACACGGGGCGAACGCGATCGTGGCCGTCGGCACCCACGGCACCCTGGTTGAGTTCCTGGACAAGGGCCGCGCCGGGATGTCTTCAACCTTCCTTACCCGGCTCAGGGTCGGCTCCAAACTGGTAGATGCCAAAGGCGTGTCGCGGCTTTATCGGCAGCAGATTTCCTCGCTGCAGATTATGCTTTTGGCTATCGCAGGAAGCTCGGCTCTGCTGGCCGCGATCTGGTCTACCCCCGGCGGGAAACTCATTTACCAGCTCGCGGGAGCCAGGATAGATGACTTCCTGACCACGTTCGTAAACCTATTTATTCAGTAGCTAAATCCCTAAGGACCGTACCTACCGCATGATCGATTTTCGCTACCACATAGTCTCGCTGATCTCGGTCTTTGTGGCGCTCGCCGTCGGTATCGTGCTCGGTGCCGGGGCCCTGCGCGGGAACCTGGGGGAGCAGCTCACGACGCAGGTAGAACACCTACGCACCGAGAAAGACGACCTGCGGCAAAAGCTGGAAGAACAGCAGGGGCAGGTGCGTGCCCTAGAAGACTTCGGACGCGCCCTCGTGCCTTCCCTGCTGGATGGGCGGCTTACCGGACACCGGGTGGCGTTGGTAGCACTGGACGAAAACAATCCGGCTGCGCTGGACGCGCTCGGCTCGGACGTTACGGCGGCGGGAGCTACCGAAGTGGTACGGGTGCGGATTACCGGCAAACTAACTGACGAAGACGTCGATCTGGCTCCGGTGCTTAACAAGCTGCGTGAGGTCATCCCCGGTTACACACCCAGTGCCGTCTCCGATAGTGCGCAGGTAAGCGAATATTTGCTCCTAGCGTTAAGCGGTCGGGGAGGGACTGACTCTTCGCTTCCCCCGATGCTGCAGTCGAAAAGGCAGGAGATCCTGGACATCATCACCGGAGACTCCCTGGCAGTGATCGACGGTGACGTGCAGACCCCGCTAGATAGTCTGATTATCGTTTCGACCAGTGCTTTCAAGGACTCGGAACTTGCACAGCAGCGCGAGCGCGAAAAGGTGATTGGCCTGTCCCTGGCGAAGCTAGCTAACCAGTTGGCGGTACCGACGGTGGTGGCGGGGCCCGAGGCCGATACCCAGACCCAGCTGAGCCTGCTGGCTTCGCTGCGCGGAGACGGCTCGTTGCGGCACGTCTCTACCGTAGACGGAGTGCTGCGGCAGGACGGGCAGATAGTTACCGTGATGGCTCTCGTAGCAACCATGGAAGGAAGGGCAGACGCTTTCGGTGCTGCGCGCACGGCCAGGCTGCGACTGCCCGATCTGGCGGCTCAGCAACTAGTGCAGGAGAAGCCCGCCGGATGATAGTACCCATCACAGGCGCTCTCCTAGGCGCCAGGGGAGCGCTTCAGACGCTGCGAAAACTCCCCCTGTTTTCGCGCACCAATTTTGCCGGTAACGAGGTGAGCCTGGCGGAGGGGCCCGCTGCGATAGCCGCCGCAACGCTAGGGCTTGCTCTGGCAAAGAAACCGGGGCAGGCAGGAGTGGTTGCAGGCGTTGGGGCGCTCGGGTTGTTAGATGATCTTTGCGAATCTCCGGTAGGGGCCAGCAAAGGGCTACGCGGTCACCTCGGACGGTTAAAAAACGGTGAAGTCACCACGGGAGCCCTGAAGGCCGCGGGCATCCCGATGCTCTGCCTCGCCTATTCGCTGACTACAGAAAGCCCTGCACGGGTGCTCCCCGCGGCGGTCACCGTGGCCGGTGCGGCTAACGTAGCTAACCTGTTCGACCTGCGCCCGGGAAGATCGCTAAAGGTTCTCTGCCTGGCCGCAATGGCAAAGATAAATACCCCGCAGGGCAAGGTTCTGATAGCTACTTCGCTTTCGCTGCTGCCGGAGGATCTGCGCGGCAAAACAATGCTGGGGGATGCGGGCGCTAACGCACTCGGCGCGCTCGCGGGTCTGGCGCTATGCGAAAAATCCTCCCCCGTCACCCTGTGGGTGTCCGCGTTAGCGGTAACCGGCCTTACCCTGGCCAGCGAAAAAATAAGTTTCTCCCGCGTTATCGCCAGTGTCGCCCCGCTGCGCATGCTGGATGAGCTGGGAAGGTAGCAAGGTGGCCTCAGCGAGGGGATCTCTAGCGGGAGACATGGGGATTATTTCTGCGGTTACCCTAGCTGCACGTATCGTGGGGTTTCTGCGATACCTGGTATTCGGTATTTTTGTGGGGGGCGGTACCGTCGGTACCGTTTATGCCTCGGTAAATTTACTCCCGAATATTTTGTTTGAGGTCCTGGCTGGGGGAGCGCTTAGCGCAGCCATCATTCCGGTGCTGGCGAGGTTGCTAGAGAGCAATAAAACTCCTGATGCGAATAGCTACCTGTCATCGCTATTAACCTGGATGCTGCTGTTGTTGCTGCCGTGCAGCCTGTTCCTCTACATTTATGCGGAACCGACAGCACGTTTAGTTTTGGGGCCAGGCACCGACGCCGCAGCGCTAGGGGCACCTTTACTGCGGGTATTTTCCTGGCAGCTCCCGCTCTACGGCATCAGCGTGGTGCTTGCCGCGTTTCTGCAGTGCCAGCAGAGATTCTTTTGGCCAGCGCTTGTACCGCTCATTTCCAGCATTACGGTAATGCTCAGTTACCTCGGTTATGCCTATTCCGCTGGAAATGCTCCCAGCCCGCAAACCCTTAGCGAAACGGCCCGTGCTTGGCTGGGAGTTGGCACCACAGCAGGTGTAGCAATGCTGGTTTTGCCCCTCCTTGGTCCCGTAAAAAAGGCCGGTTTCAGATACCGCCCGACACTAAGATTCCCTGTAGACACCGCACCGAGAACCCTGAGATTGGCAGGTGCTGGTGTCGGAGCAGTGGTAGCTCAGCAGCTAGCGATGCTGTGCCTTTTACTTTTCGCTATGCGCGCGGGCGGGCCCTCGACCCTCCCCGTATTCCAGTACGCCAACGCCGTCTATCTGCTACCTTTCGCGGTCATCGTGATCCCGGTAATTACGGCTATATTCCCGCGCCTTGCAAAGATGCACGCTACCTCTGATGTGCGTGGTCTGGATCGGTTGTCAGGGCTGGGGCTAAGACTGGTGATATTCGTTTCTGCTTTCTCGTCCGCCTGCCTGTGGGCGGCGGCTCCCGCGGTAGAAGAGTTCTTTCAACAGATAGACAGGGACGGTGTACGAGGGGTGGGGCCCACCCTGGCAGCCCTCTCTCTCGGGCTTGTCGGTTGGAGCCTGACGGTTTACGGAACACGCTTATTTAGCGCGCTACACGCGTGGGGGAAGGCCTTTATTATCGGTGCCTCCGGATGGTTATTAGCAGCAGCGGGGATCATAGCTCTTTCGCTGCTTTCTGCAGGTAACACCTCCGCGGAAACCTCTACGGGGTTCGCGCTTTCTTTTGCGTTCGGCTTAACCATATCCGGAGCAATCGCTTATGGCGTGCTCCAGGAACATATAGCATCGGCGGGGACCGCTGTAGAAAATACGCGTACGCTCTTAGTTTCTCTTTTGAGTGGCGCAGTGGCCGGCATGGTTGGCTGGGGGATTACGCGGCTGCTGCTTTTCCCCGGGGTCGGGTTGGCCTTAACGATTGCAATCGGCATCCTGGGGGCCGCTGTTGCGGCGGTTATTTGCCTGGGGGCGAGCTTAGCCTTTGATAGGAAACTACTAGGAGAAGCTAAACGTTTTAAACGAAAAGAGGCGTAGGCAATGCGCGTAGGTTTCGTACTCGGCCCTTCCACCGGAGGCATCGGCGTGCACGTTGCTTCCCTGCAGCAGGAACTCTCCGCGCTCGCCGTAGCAAGCCTGGCAGTGACCTCCGAACTCAGCGCACGCAGCCATAACCTAAGCAACACGAAGATTGCCTGGCCCGGTGGGCCGCGCCAGCTTTATCGGATGCGTGCCGCGCTGGCGGAATGTGACCTCGTGCACGCGCACGGCCTGCGGGCCGGTTTCTGGGCCTCCCTGGTATGCGGGGGAAAACCCCTCGTGGTTTCCCTGCACAACCAGGCTCCCGCTAACTCTCGCGTGGGCAGGGTAACGGCTCGTAGGGCAGCGCTAATGACCGGGGCCTCCGGCGATCTGGTGGAACTCGCCCAGGGGTGGGGCGCAAAGAACACCGCCCTGGCGGAGGTTCCTTCCCCGCGCACCGCCTCCCTGCTGGCCAGACCTAAATCGGAAGGGGCAGCAAAGAAACGGGAAGTACTGCGCGACCTGGGGCTGGACCCGCAGCGCCCGGTTCTGCTTAGCGTGGCACGAGACGCACCGCAAAAGCGTCTCTTCGACCTCGCCCACCTAGCCCGCCTGGTGGAAGCGCAGGTGGTACTGGTGGGGGACGCAAAACTACCCGGTGTCATATCTTGCCCGGGCGATAGGCTAAACGAGCTTTACTTCGCGGCAGACGCGTTCGTGCTGCTCAGCGAGTGGGAAGCGCGCGCGCTGGTGGTGCAGGAAGCCATGGCCGCCGGGCTCCCTGTTATCGCTACCCGCACGGGAGGATTGAGCGATTTAGTAAGCGAAGGAAAAACCGGCTTCCTGGTGCCTGTCGGAGAGCCGGAGGCCGCCGCGCTGGCCGTGCAGAAGCTACTGGGGGAGCCCGATTTAGCGGCCCGGTTGGGGCGCAGCGGGAGGGATATGGCCGCCTTATGGCCCGACCCTGCCGGAGCAGCACAGGATTGGTGCCACACATACGCGGATTTGGTTGGTGCTAGGACCACACGATGATAGGCTCAAATTCCGTGGATAAGAGCACCCGAAGCGCCAGCGTATCGCCGCGCATGAAGCCCTTTAAGACCAACGGGGAAACCCGGCACATCTTCGTCACCGGTGGCGTCGTCTCCTCCCTCGGGAAGGGCCTGACCGCCTCGTCACTGGGGCTCCTGCTGAAGGCACGCGGACTGCGTGTGATGATGCAGAAGCTTGACCCCTATCTGAACGTCGATCCCGGCACCATGAACCCGTTCCAGCACGGTGAAGTGTTCGTAACCGACGACGGTGCCGAAACCGACCTCGACATCGGCCACTACGAACGTTTCCTCGACGAAAATCTCTCCGCAAACGCGAACGTGACCACCGGGCAGGTTTATTCCGGTGTCATCGCCAAGGAACGCCGCGGCGAATACCTGGGAGACACCGTGCAGGTGATCCCGCACATCACGAACGCCATCAAGGAATCGATGCGCGCGCAGGCGGGCGACGATGTGGACGTCATCATCACCGAGATCGGCGGCACCGTCGGCGATATCGAGTCCCTGCCCTTCCTGGAAGCTGCCCGTCAGGTGCGCCAGGACATCGGCCGTGACAACGCCTTCTTCGTGCACGTTTCCCTGGTGCCTTTCATCGGCCCCTCCCAGGAGCTAAAGACCAAGCCGACCCAGCACTCCGTGGCGGCCCTGCGCTCCATCGGTATTCAGCCCGACGCGATCGTTCTGCGCGCCGACCGTGAGCTGCCCGTTTCGGTCAAGAACAAGATCGCCTCCATGTGCGACGTCGATTACGACGCTGTCGTGACCTGTGCCGACGCTCCCTCCATCTATGACATCCCGCGCGTTGTCCACTCCGAGGGGCTGGACGCTTACGCGATCCGTCGCCTGGACCTGCTCAGCCACGACGTGGACTGGAGCGCCTGGGACGATTTGCTGACTCGCGTGCACAAGCCTGCCCATCAGGTAACCGTGGCGCTTGTCGGCAAGTACATTGATCTGCCCGACGCCTACCTTTCGGTGACCGAGGCGCTGCGCGCCGGCGGTTTCCACCACCGGGCCAAGGTAAACATCAAGTGGGTTCCCTCGGACCTGTGCGACACCCCGGAAGGGGCGCGTGAACAGCTCGGCGATGTGGACTCGGTGCTCGTGCCCGGCGGCTTCGGTGTACGCGGTCTGGAAGGCAAACTTGGGGCCCTGCGCTACACCCGCGAGAACAAGATTCCGACCCTCGGCATCTGCCTCGGCCTGCAGTGCATGGTGATCGAATACGCCCGCAACGTGCTCGGCATCGCCGGAGCCAGCTCTTCCGAGTTCGAGCCGAACTCCACCGACCCGGTGATCGCGACCATGGAAGAACAGCAGGACATCGTTTCCGGCGAGGGCGACCTCGGCGGCACCATGCGCCTCGGCCTCTACCGCGCCACCCTTGCGGAAGGCTCCGTTGCGGCGGAAACCTACGGCACTACCGACGTCGCGGAACGTCACCGTCACCGTTACGAGGTAAACAACCGCTACCGCGAGCGTCTCGAAGAGGCCGGCCTGCGTATCTCGGGTGTTTCCCCGGACCGCAGCCTGGTTGAGTTCGTGGAGCTGCCCAAGGAAACCCACCCGTACTACGTTTCCACCCAGGCGCACCCGGAGTTCCGCTCCCGCCCGACCAAGGCACACCCGCTGTTCGCAGGGCTGATCGCCGCGGCACTGGAGCGCCAGGCGGAAGCCAAGTAATGCGTGAGCGCCCCAGGGATCTGATCGGTCGCCGAGACACGGCCAGCACCGAGCTGCTGTGCCGCGGCGCGATCTGGGACGTGGTGCGCGATACCGTAAATTTCGCGCCGGGAAATACTTTTCGGCGTGACTACATTCGCCACACCGGCGCAGTGAGCATGTGCGCGCTGCGCCGGGAGGGCGAAACCTGGCAGGTACTGCTTATTAAGCAGTACCGTCATCCGGCTGGCGTTACCTTTTGGGAGCTGCCCGCCGGGCTATTGGACGTGGACGGTGAAGCACCGTATCTGTCGGCGCGCCGGGAACTGCGCGAAGAAACCGGGTACGTTAGCGCAGGCGAAAAAACCCTGATCGATCTTTTCCCCTCCGCGGGAAGCTGCGATGAGGCGATCCGTGTGTTCGTCTCCACCGATGTCAGTTATGCCCCCGATCCCAGCTACGTGCGAGAAGGGGAGGAAGCGGAAATAGTCCACGCCTGGTGGCCGCTAGACGACGTCATCTCGGCGATCCTGGCGGGTGAGGTGCAAAACGGGGTAGTGGTGGCCGCCATTCCCGCGCTGTTGGCGGCACTTAAACAGGACGAAACCCTCGGCTGTCTGCGCCCCGCGGATGCCCCCTGGCCTGCGGCGCCGCGACTGCGCGGGATCTAATCTAAACAGGCACAAACGTAAGAAGCCCCTCACCGTTAATGGCGAAGGGCTTCTTACGCGTTGTTAGGCTGCGGCGATGGGGGTGGCGGCGATTACCGGGGCCGACAGGGTAACCTGCCAGTTCCTTGCCCCGTAGCTGGAAAGCGCCTGCGATACCTGCGCAACGTTAACCTCTCCCGGGTGTTCATGCACGAAACGGCGCAGGAATGACGGAGTGAGCAGGTTTTCTAGGGGCAGAGAGTTTTCTTTAGCGGTAATGCCCAGCGCATCGCGCAGATCCTGCAATCGCTGCGCGCTATCGCTGCTGCGACGGATCGAGTGACGCCCAAATTTGCTGGCGTCGGGATCCTTGATCGCAGGCAGATGCGACTGCGGTAGTGCGTAGGCAGCCTGCGCCGCACGCCAGAAACGGTCTTTGTACGCCCCTTTTACCTGTGCTGTACGCTGGAAACTGGAACGATCCTTGGGCTGGGCAAGGCTGAGCGCCACGATCGTTCTATCGCGAAGCACCAGGTGCGGCGATAGGTCTTCTTCCCGGGCAATCGAGTCTCGTAGCTGCCAAAGCTCGCGGGCCAGCGCGAGCTGGCGGGCGGACCTGAGCTTGCCCAGCCCGTGCAGCGCACGCCAAGGCTCGCTGCGTTTACGCGGCTCAGAATTTAGCCGGACATAGGAAAATTCCTCGCTGGCCCAATCGCTCTTTCCCGCGTCTATCAGCCGCTGGGACAGGATGTCGCGCACGTCAAGCAAGATATCTACGTCGAGCGCGGCATAGGCGAGCCAGGGCTTAGGCAGGGGGCGGGTAGACCAGTCGGCCGCGGAATGCTCCTTGGCGAGCTTTACCCCCAGGGTGTCTTCAACCACGGAGCCGAGGCCAACGCGCTCCATTCCGAGGAGCCGCGCGGCAAGTTCCGTATCAAAAATAGCGTCGGGGACCAACCCCAACTCGGCCAGACAGGGAAGGTCGGCACTAGCTGAATGCAGCACCCACTCCCTCCCGCTTAGCACGCGCTTTAGGCTGGGAGGCATAGAGAAAGCCAGTGGATCTATAAGGATCGTCCCGGCTTCACGGGAGTGCAGCTGAATCAGGTAGGCACGAGCGCTGTATCGGAAGGAGGAAGCGCGTTCTGAGTCAACCGCAATCGGGCCATCTCCGGACTCTGCTTTTTTGCACCATTCCAGTAGCGGCTGCAGCCTATCCACCAGATCGGGAGTCCCACCGCGCGGCTCATCCATACGGGGTAGTGCAGGCTCCTTCACCTTGACGGGACGTAGCGCCCGGTCCCGATTACGTTCCCGGGTGCGTCGTTGCGTGACGGTCATGGTGAAGAAGTAACCTCCTGGCAGCGCGGCGAACGCGCGCGATGGGTGGGAGTGAGCGGTGAGACATCAACGGGCAGCGGTGGTAGGCCTCCCGCCGCGCACATTAATGAGCCCCAGGCTGCGAAGTGCGCCGCGAGTTGCTGGGGATCCTCGGGGGTCCAAGAAGCGCGTAGTTCCGCATCCACGCTAGAGGGACGGATAGCCAAGGAACCGTACGACTGGGAAACCACCCTGGTAACGGTGCAGCCCAGTTGCAGGGCCTGCGCGTCGTTAAGTTCTAGGGACTCGGTAACCCAGGACCAGGCGACGTCCCCGAGCATGGCTTCGGTGGCAAACTCCGGCTCTAGCTGGGCATTAACCAGAGTGACGATGCGGAACTGGCCATCCCAGTTCTCCTGTCCCTCGGGATCGTGCAACAGGATGAAACGGCCCGATGCAACGTCTTCGCCCTGGAACTCCACATCGGCAGAAGCCGCGAAAGAGAACGGGGCGAGCTGCGCCGGGGCGGGAATCTCCTGCCAGCTCACCTCGGGACGCATGGCGGCCGCGGTCATCTGCTTCTGAAGCAGCAGGAAAGCTTCGCGCGCGGGAGGGAACCTGTGAAGAGTCACGAAAAAAGACTAGCGGCAGGCAGGTAAAGTATGGCGGCGGCGCGCCGATAACCCCAAATAGCGATGATGAAACGGGAAGCAGAACGGTGAACCGATTAGCTGCCGATACCTTCGTAGCCGGGGTAGAGGTGCACGACGCTGGTATTTAAAGCGTCCTCAACCAGATGAGCCCAGTTCAGCGCCAGCGTTTCCTCTACCAGCTGCGGCATCGTAAACACGACCACGGTCTGGGTTTCGCAGTCATCAACACCGCTTGAAACCGCGGCCAGGGCATTCTCCTCGCGCTCGGCGGAAACGACCTCGCAACCTATGCGCGTAAACGCGTCCTTACAGCTCTCCAGGACCCGTGCGGAATCGCTGCGTTCCAAGAGCTGATCGCCGCGTAGTCGCGCCGCAAGATCCCGCGCCGCCAAATCAACGCGGAAAAGCGCCAGATCGTCTGTCACCTCCGCCACCAGGGCGCGCTGGGTAACGGCAGGCACCACGATACGAACCGACGGGCGCGAACACTCCTCATCCCCGTCGCAGCCGAGCAGCCGGACAGCGCGTTGCGCATCTGCGGGAGAAAGTTCCACTTCGGACAGCACGATAAACGAACATGACATGCGGACGATACTAGCGCTCGCATACGATGACAGCATGGCAAATCGCGGGACTTGCAGAGAACTTTCACGCCCCTCCATCACCGGCTCCCTCGCCGCGGCGAGCGCGCTCGGGTTGGGGGCGGCCTTCGGAGCCGGGGCACGTTACGTCGCGAGACAGCCAATCGTGCCGTTGCGCACGCGTCGCCCAGACGTTTACGTGCGTGGCGTCACCTCGGATCATGTTCTGCTAGATCCGACGCCGCTCACCACGGCGCCGGGACGCTACGCGATCCAACAACAGGGCGGGGCTATCCACACGCGAGTGGGAGAACCTACCAAATCCGGGAAATACGTGCGCCGCCCGATTATCGCTACCGACAGCCCGGAGAAGCTGGAACCGGGGCCGGCCTGCTGGCGCGGCACCTACTATCGCGGCACCCCGCTAACCGCCCACGGTCTTGCCTTTAACGAGGTAATGGTGCAAACCCCCGTCGGGGCCATGCCCGCCTGGCACGTACCGCCGGGGGAGGACAACGCGAGTGACGACTGGGTGATCGTCGTGCACGGGCATGGTTCTTCCCGCGTGGAAGCGTTGCGGGCACTGCCGGTTATCAACCGGCAGGGACTGCATTCCCTTAGCATCACCTACCGTAACGATCAGGACGTTCCCGCTTCGCCCGATCAGCTCTATCACCTGGGGGCGAACGAATGGGAAGACGCCGATGCGGCGATCGAATACGCTCTCGCGCAGGGGGCGCGCAAGGTTGTGGTGCTCGGCTATTCCATGGGGGGTGGCATCGCGCTTAGGTTGTCGGTACACACCCGTTTCCCGCAACAGTTGGCGGGGATCATTCTGGACGGCCCGGCCGTCGACTGGCACGACATCCTCACCTATCACGCCCGCGCGATGTGGATTCCCCGGCCGATAGAAAAAACCGCTCTCTGGATGCTCACCTCACCGCTTGGCAGCAGACTGTTGCAGCTACGCGAGCCGCTTGCGCTCGCCGAGATGAACCCGGACTTCTACGAAAACTACCTCACCTGTAAGACGCTGCTAATCCACTCTGCGGACGACGGCTTCGTTCCGATCGGCCCCTCCCGCGACCTCGCTGCCCGCAGGCCCGATCTGATCGAGCTGAGCGAATATCAGGGGGCCCCGCACATCTGCGAATGGAATGTGGACCGTCACCGCTGGGAGAAAGAGGTAGTGGCCTGGCTGGAGAAGACACTGGCGGAGTAGCTAGTCGCGGCCCAGGTCCCGAGCATTTACCCGGCGGAAATATATCGGCTGCAGGTGACTTCCGCTCCGACGAGCAGGGTTTCTAACCGCCAGCGGACGCTCTGCTGCCCGGGCACAGCATCACCGCCGAGCAGGGGAGGGTTCCCTGCTCCCAGCGTGAGGTGGCTTTCACTCAGGCATAATTCGTCGACCAAAGAGGCCGATAGGAATCCGGCCAGCAGCGAAGGCCCTCCCTCCAGCAGGAGGTGGCGCAGCCCCATCTGATGCAACTGTGCGCGCAGATCGGGGAGGGAGGCGAAAGGCAGTATCCGCTCTCGCGGGAATGCGGTGGGCAGATCGCTCCCCGCGGGAATCGCTAAATAGGTGGGCCAGTCCGGATCGAGGCCGGGGGGTAGGGCGCCGGAGGCAGTGACCACCACCAAGGCCGGAAACTCCTGTCCCGAGGGCCGCAGTCTGCGGATCCCGGCGCGGCCCTTCGGCCTCCGGTAAGGCTCGCTCCGAACCGTTTGCGCGCCGACCACTATGGCGTCGGCCAGCGCCCTGCAGGCAGAAAATACGAAAAAGTCTTCGTCGCTGCGCAGGCCCCGGCTGGTCCCGGATGAGTCTGCCACGGCACCGTCTATGCTGCGATTCACGACGGCCCGCAGGCTGGTGTCTCCGGCGGGCAGTAGTTCCTCGGCAAGCGTTTCTTCCCCCTGCGGGGTGGCCGTGATGGGCAGCGGGGAGGGCAAAACCCTGCCCCCGGACAGAACCAGGTTGAACGCTACTTCGGGCACAGTACGTACACGCTTTCCGGTGCGGCCGTGCCAGTGAAAGCCGCGTTGCTATCCGTTCCCGCCAGGATGCGCATTCCGGATAAATCTGGAACCGACACCCGGGAGGTTCCCAGGTTAATCAGCACGGCACATGCGCCGCGGTGATAAACGAGGGCGCGTTCGGTAAGCATTCGCAGCGAGGTTTGGGACAGATCCCCGGATGCGAAACACGCGTGCGCATGCCTGAGGGCGATCAGTTCCCTGTACCAGGCGAGCATATCGGCGTGCTCGGGCATCGCCAGTTCGTCCCAGTCCAGGCGCGAGTCCAGGGCGGTCTGCGCAGACTGCGGATCGGGAACCTCATCGCCCCAGCCCATGCGCGCAAACTCTTCGCGCCTGCCCGCACTAACCAGCGGGCCCAGCTCCGCATCGTGATCCGTGAAGAATGCGAACGGGGAAGAACAGGCCCATTCCTCTCCCATAAAAAGCATCGGGGTGAACGGCGAAAGCAGGTAAAGAGCGGCGGCCGCTCGTTGGGCCAGGGGACTGATCGTGTGGTGGATACGATCGCCCGCCGCGCGATTGCCCACCTGGTCATGGTTTTGCAGGGAAGCGACGAAAGCGTGACCGTCGTAGTACGGGGAAGACGGATCTACGGGAGCGCCCCAGTTTTGGTTACGGAAACTAGAAAAGCCACCGTCGTGCAGAAAGACTCGCGTGAGCGTCTTTTCTAGAGCGTTCGCTGCAGCAAAGTCCGCGTAGTACCCGGAGGTTTCACCGCTGAAGAAAACGTGTAGCGCATGGTGGATATCGTCGGCCCACTGCGCCTGCATACCCATGCCTCCCCGGTCTAGCGGAGTCACGGTGTTTGGCTGGTTTTGGTCCGATTCTGCAAACAGGGTGATGGGGTGCGAAACCGTGGCGGCATCCGCGGCCAGATCGCACAGAATGTGCCGCTCCGAATCGTCGCGCAGTTCGTGCACGGCATCCAGCCGCAGCCCGTCCAGGCGGAAGGTCTCTAGCCACTGCCGGGCGTTGTCACGGATAAAAGCGCGCACCTCGCCGCTGCCCTCATCGTCCAGGTTAACGGCCTGTCCCCAGGGGGTTTCGTGCCGGGAGGTGAAATAGGGGCCAAACATTCCCAAATAGTTTCCGGCCGGCCCCAGGTGGTTATAAACCACGTCGAGCACAACCGCGATACCGGCCTCGTGGGCTGCGGTAATGAAACGGTTAAAGGCGTGCGGGCCGCCATACGCGCTATGCACGGCGAATAAATCAACCCCGTCATAGCCCCAGCCGCGCTCGCCGGGGAAGGCCGTCACGGGCATTACTTCCACCGCGTCTACGCCCAGCGCCGCCAGATGAGCTAATTTCGCTATCGCCGCATCGAACGTGCCCCCCGGGGTGAAGGCTCCTACGTGCAGCTCATACAGCACCGCGCCGCGTAGATCTTTCCCGCGCCAGTGCTCGCAGTGCGTGAACTCATTTGTCGCGATAACCTCGCTTGCCCCGTGCACCCCGTCGGGCTGGCTGAGCGAACGTGGATCGGGAAGGGGTGGGCCCTGGCCATCGATGAGGAAAGCGTATCTGTCTCCGGGACGGGGAGAGGGCGCGGGCAAATACCACCAGCCCTCCCGCTCCGCGCTCTTTACCAGGGGTAGGCGTTCCCCGTTCAGCTCAATTAGCAGGCTCTGTGCGAACGGTGCCCAGACAGAAAACTCACGCACCGGGGTCCTCCTGGGAATCGGCGGGAACAAGCAGTGCAACGGGCCAGGAGGCCAGCAGGTCGGAAAGTCGCTGCGCCCCGCCAGAGATGGTTTCTCCGGTCAAAAGGTCGCGCCAGTGGCCAGCGGGCAGGACCACGGTATCGTCGCGCCAACCGCCCCGATGGGCTAACGAATACCCCAAACGGGTGATCACAGTGATGGCGCCGATATTGCGAGCGTCCTGCGCCGCAGGGGTTTCTTCCGCATCGCTGGCGTGAACGCGCGCGAAAGCCACCGCGTGGCCAGTAGTCGTAGCGATCGGCAGGTAAGCGGCATCGCGCCCGTGGAAGAACTCCGGTTTTTCGCGGCGCAGCCGTAGCGCACTGTGCGTCAGGAACTGTTTTTCATCCGCCAGGCCTTCGGGCCGTGCCCCGCTAAGCATCCTCTCCAGGCGTTCCGCAGCCAGCTCATGATTTACCGGGCGGCGGTTATCCGGATCCACCAGAGAGATGTCTATCCGTTCCTGCCCCTGGTAGACGTCGGGCACGCCCGGCATGGTGAGCTGAATCAGCTTCTGCCCCAACACCGCGGTGCGCACATGCGGCAGCGTCTTGCGGGTCCACTGGGTCAGAACTTCCGCAACCTTTTCGTTCTTTAGTGCCGCACGCGCGAAGTCGCTCACCTGGGATTCGTATTCGCTGTTTTGCGCTGTCCAGGTGGTGTGCAGTTTCGCTTCCCGCATCGCCTTCAGCAGGTAACCGGTGAGGCGTTCTTCGCTGATTGTCTCTATCTCGCTACCGGGTAACTCCCAGCAGGCCGCGAGAGTCTGCCAAAACAGGGTCTCGATTCCCGGATCGACCAGCGCCCCGCGCTGCGCGGCGGTGGCCTCACGCAGTTCGGTCACCGTGTCCAGCCATTCGTGGGGCATCTCGGTTAATACCGCGAGACGGGCGCGGGTGTCCTCGCTGCGTTTCGTGTCGTGCGTGGAAAGCGTGGTCATGGAATCAGGGAAGCTGTGCACCATGCGCCGAGCGTGTTCGTGCAGCTCGTCCGGGTCCACGCCGATAATGCGCGGATCGCTGCCAACCTCGTTTACCCCGACGAACCGGTTATAGCGATAAAAAGCTGTGTCCTCCAGAGACTTTGCCTGTACCGGCCCGCAGGTTTGCGCGAAACGGATTACGAATTCGCGGCGGCGCGGAGAATTCGTGCGTCCGGCGCTTCCCGCCTCGTCGCCGCAGGCCAAAGCCACGACCAGCTCCAGCGTGTCGAGGTCTTCCTCGTCCAGGTGGCGCTTTGCGCGCTCGGCAGCCTCCGCAATGACCGCGCGCTCGGCTGCGGGCGCAGGTTCCGTCGGCACAATATAGGCGCGATAACGATCCATTCCCTGCAAAAGAGCGAGAATGCACGACTCAAGTTGCCGCCTAGTGTGATCGCGCAGGCGGATATCGTACTGGCAGATCGTATAGGCGAGATCGGTTAGGCGGCGCACCTCCGCGTACAGGGAGTTGGCTACGATCTCCTGCTTCGCTTGGGCGGCTACCTGGCCAAACGTGCGAACGTCACCGGTGGCCTGCTGCCAGGCGACCGTGAGAGCGTCTGCTCCGCGCGGATCGTGGAACAGGCCGCCGACCCGCCAGAGAGCGTCGTAGCCGGTGGTGCCCGCGCAGGGCATGTCTTGCGGGAGGGTCTCTTCTCCCTCCAGGATCTTTTCCACGACGACCCAGGCGTTATCGCTGGCCTCTGCCAGGTCGCGCAGGTAGCCGCGCGGATCGGCCAGGCCATCCGGATGATCGATGCGGAAGCCGTCTATCACTCCCTCCGCGTGGAGCTTCAGTAGCAGCTCGTGGCTGGCGGCGAACACCTCAGGTTCTTCAACCCGGATGGCCGCCAGAGTATCGACGTCGAAGAAACGCCTGTAGTTGAGCTCGTCATCCGCGACCTTCCAGTAGGCCAAGCGATACCACTGCCGCTCCAGCAGATCCGCGAGCGGCAGATTCTCAGTGTGCGGCGCGACCGGAAAAACGTGATCGTAATACCGCACCACGGTCTCGCTGCGGGTTTCCTGCGACCCCGCGTGCAGCGGTATCTCCACCGTGTCCAGGGTGATCTCGCCGCGCCCCAGGACGTTACCGATTTTGTCTCCCAAAACCGGCATCAGGATGGCCCCGCTACCGTGCAAATCCACGTCGAACCATTTGGCGTACGGGGATTCGGAGCCTTCTTTCAGGACCGACCAGAGCGCTTGGTTGTGCCAGACGGGGGAGGGAACCGCCATGTGGTTTGGGACTACGTCCACCACCAGGCCGATGCCGGCAGCATGCGCGGTGTCTGCCAACTTTCGCAGTCCCGCTTCGCCCCCTATATCGCTGCTGATACGAGAGTGGTCAACCACGTCATACCCGTGGCGTGAACCCGGTGCCGCCTGCAAAACAGGGGAACAGAAGATATGGGATACCCCTAGCCGGGATAGGTAGGGCACCAGCGCGGCCGCGTCGTGGGCGGTGAAGTCCGCGTGCAGTTGTAACCGATAGGTGGAAAGAACTTTACGCATCGTGTCTCCTTTAAGACGCTCGCGGCCGCGCTCTGCGCGAAACGCGTTTTAGCTTGTGGGCTGGTGCTTAAATGCCATAACGCAATGGGGAGGAAGCGACAGATTAGCTCCCGGCTGGAGGGAGGCTTCTTCGTCTAGCGTCCCCGAGGTGTCCAGCATCGGTTGCCACTCACCGCCCAGCTCCGCGAGGGGCAGCACGAAACTTACCTCGTAGGAAGAGCCGTTGAAGAGCAACAGCAGGGAATCGTCGACGATCCTCTCGCCGCGCACATCGGGCTCGGGGATAGCATCGCCGTTGAGGAAAACGGTGATGCACTTCGAATCCGCGTTGTTCCAGTCCTGTTCACCCATCGGGGTGCCGCCGGTAGAGAACCACATAACATCCGGCAGGGCTGCTTCGGTATTCTCCGTTACCTCGCCCGTCAGGAAGCGGCGCCGACGAAGCACCGGGTGTTTTTTGCGTAGCTCGATCAGCTTGCGCGTGAAAGCTAACAGCTCTTCCTGATCGGGGGAGAGGCTCCAGTCCATCCAGGAGATTTCGTTGTCCTGGCAGTAACCGTTGTTGTTTCCGCCCTGGCTACGTCCCAGTTCATCGCCGTGCAGCAGCATCGGGACGCCCTGCGAGAACAGTAGCGTAGAAAGGAAGTTCTTTTGCTGGCGCAGGCGTAGCGCGTTAACGTCGGGATTATCGCTCCGGCCCTCTTCGCCGCAGTTCCAGGAACGGTTATGTTCCTCGCCGTCGCGGCCGCCTTCCTGATTGGCATCGTTATGGCGCTCGTTGTAAGAGACCAGGTCGCGAAGCGTGAAACCGTCGTGAGCCGTGACGAAATTGATGGAGGCGATGGGCGTGCGGCCGGTGTGCTCGTAGAGATCGGAGGAACCGGAAAGGCGCGCCGCGAACTCGCCGATCACGCCCGGCTGGGAGCGGTGGAAGTCCCGGATTACGTCGCGGTACTTGCCGTTCCATTCGCTCCACAGGGGAGGGAACCCGCCTACCTGATAGCCGCCTTCACCCAGATCCCAGGGTTCCGCAATCAGCTTTACCTGCGAAATGATCGGATCTTGCTGAATGATGTCGAAGAAGGCGGACAGCCGGTCTACCTCGTGCAGTTCGCGGGCGAGGGTGGAGGCTAGGTCAAAGCGGAAGCCGTCCACGTGCATTTCGGTAACCCAATAGCGCAGCGAATCCATAATTAGCTGGAGAACGTGCGGGGTGCGCATCAGCAGGGAGTTACCGGTGCCGGTGGTGTCGTAGTAGTGGCTGCGATCGCCGTCCACCAATCGGTAGTAGGCCGCGTTATCGATACCCCGGAAGCAAAGGGTCGGCCCCATATGGTTGCCCTCCGCGGTGTGGTTATAGACCACATCAAGGATGACTTCGATGTCGGCCTCGTGCAGCGCCTTCACCATCTGCTTGAATTCTTGCACCTGCTGGCCTAGCTGCCCTCCGTGCGCGTATTCATTGTGGGGCGCGAAGAAACCGATGGTGTTATAGCCCCAGTAGTTGCGCAGTCCCTTTTCCTGCAGATGCCCGTCCTGCACGAACTGGTGCACAGGCATCAGTTCGATCGCGGTCACGCCGAGCGACTTCAGATAATCAATGATTACCGGATGCGCCATGGCCAGGTAGGAACCACGAATGTCTGCGGGGATCTCGGGATGCAGCTGGGTGAGCCCCTTTACGTGAGCCTCATAGATGACGGACTCGTGGTACTCATGGTGCGGCGGATGATCGTTTCCCCAGTCGAAATACGGAGAAACCACTACCGAATGCATGGTGTGCTGCGCGGAATCTTCGCGATTTTGTTGCGTCGGATCCTGGAAGTCGTAGGAGAACAGCGAAGGGTGATTACCGGTCATGCCGGCGATTGCCTTCGCGTAGGGGTCCAGCAGAAGCTTGCTTGCATCACAGCGGTGCCCAGCTGCCGGATCGTAGGGGCCGTGTACGCGGTATCCGTAACGTTGACCGGGCTGCACTCCCGGCAGGTAGACGTGCCATACGTAGGCGTCCTGCTCGGTCATCTCGATCCGGGTTTCTGTTCCGTCTTCTGCGAGCAGACAGAGATCTACTCGATCCGCTACCTCTGAAAAGAGGGCAAAGTTAGTGCCGCTACCGTCAAAGGTCGCGCCGAGAGGGTAGGGATTGCCAGGCCAAGTTTGCATGTTGCAACTCTATCCCCGTTCCCCAGATAAGGGCGGAACAGACACAAAAAAGCCTCCCAGCTGGGAGGCTTTAACTTTTAAGGGTGGGCGATACTGGGATCGAACCAGTGACCTCTTCCGTGTGAAGGAAGCGCGCTACCACTACGCCAATCGCCCGGCGTGCACATAAATATACCCGAGGTTTACTCGGGTGATGACCAAAAGCCCCCAAATGTTTCCTGTGCCACAAGGGGCCGTTTTCGATTTGCGCGACCCCCGCGGCTTCGGTAATGTTTTCGTTGTCAGCCGGTGAGGCGCCGAGAAAACGGAGCTTCACTGATTGATCTGCGGACGTGGCTCAGTTGGTAGAGCATCACCTTGCCAAGGTGAGGGTCGCGGGTTCGAGTCCCGTCGTCCGCTCGAGTGATGGATTATTCCATATCTCCGCGGTGGGTTGGCCGAGAGGCGAGGCAACGGCCTGCAAAGCCGTGTACACGGGTTCGAATCCCGTACCCACCTCGCAGTTCGGACAGCTTCCGAACCTAGGGCGATTGGCGCAGCGGTAGCGCGCTTCCCTGACACGGAAGAGGTCACTGGTTCGATCCCAGTATCGCCCACCAGAACCCCCTGTTAACAGCAGGGGCTTTTTTATTTCCTCCCCCATTTTCCCGGCCTGCACTGTTTAGGTTAGCCTTGCAAGGCTTTTATTCCCCCTGATCGGAGAAGGAAAAATGGAAACAAACAGGTATCGCCCGATCGCGCGGGTGCTTTCCGTGCTGCTTTTGGTTGGCGGCATGGTTCTTATCGCCGGCGGTCTATTCACCCATTCCCAGGTTTCTGCGCAGCTTGCGCAAGAGAAAATCTCGATGCCGCAGGGGGAGGCAATCGCGAAGCTGAAAGACGAAAGCTCGCGCAAAAATCTTGAGGCGTATGCGGGGCAGCAGCTCACAACCGGACCTCAGGCAAAAGCCTTCGCGGATCACTTCGTTTGGCAGCACCTGATGGCTGCATCCGGCGGGAAGACCTACGCCGAAGTCTCCGGCGAACTCATAAAGAAGTCGCAGGGGATGACTCCCGAACAGGTGCAGGCAAATCCTGAGTTAAATAAGTTGCAGGGGCTCAAACAGCAGATGTTCATGGGGAACTCGCTGCGCGGGATGCTGCTAAACGCTTATGCGTGGTGGACCGCCGGGAGCGTGTGCCTTTGGGGAGGGATGGCTCTTGCTGGGCTCGCCCTGGCATTTGGGGCCTTTGGATTCTTCCCTAGGAAACGCTAGGGGGTAAGGCTCTCGTTGGAGGGGTGTGGGGTAGGTCCTCGCGCCCCTCTTTTTATGTCGCTTTTTCTAAAAGTGACATAAAAAGAGGGGCTATAGCGTCTTTGTGGGGCGGTGGCATGGGTAAGTGATAAGGCAGACAGCAAGTGTAGCTTTACCTAACCCGGTGTTAATCTGCTGCTGATCCTAACGGAGCATATGAGGAGCGGACATACATGGATGTGGCGGCCGGCCAATATAGCCCAAAACGATTCGGGGTCGGGTCAGACCTCCCGATTCGGCGCAACATTCTTTTTCTGACGCTACTTTCAATTCTGTTCGCTTCTTTGTTGGCGATTCCTGCCGCGCATGCCGAAGGCGAAGCAAGGGATAATCAGGCCATCGCATTAAAAGTGGTGGACGTTCTAGATAAAGCCAGCGATTCCGCTAAAAAAGGTGACTTCCAGTCTGCCTATAGGCTCGTACAGGCCTCCTATTTCGACTATTACGACCCGCTGCTAGAGGGACCGTCCCGGATTCTTTCCGGTGGGCGAAAGATAAAGATGGAAAGCCTCTACGGGGATGCCAAGCGCGCAGCCAAACAGGAAGACGAGGCGGCTTTCCAGGACGCCGTAGCGCAGCTGCGAGTGGGAGTCGTACGCGACGCGATGATTTTGGACGGGGTGCTCGATGACGAAGCTGACGAACCCGTCAAGATTGCCGCGGCGGAAAAGGTTCTCAAAGATCGGCAGACCCTAGCCGTAGATCAGGGGAGCAGAGAGAGCTTCTCCTTCATCACCGCGTTCACGATTCTGCTGCGTGAGGGGCTGGAAGCACTCTTGGTGGTCGCAGCCATTGTGCTTTACCTGGTGCGCAGCGGAAATAGGCACCTAAACAAGTACGTTTACGCCGGTGTTGGTGCAGGCGTTGTACTTTCGCTGGTGCTGTCGGTCGTCTTCACCAAGTTGGTGGAAAATGCCGGTGCCGCACAGGAAATGCTAGAGGGCATCACGATGTTCATCGCGGTATTCGTGCTCTTCTACATCTCCAACTGGATGCTCTCTAAGTCTGACGGAGCCGCTTGGCAGAAATTCGTGCAGGAAAAGGTGGATCGGTCCATATCGCAGCAAAAGACCTGGCTGCTCGCGTTCGCCGCTTTTCTTGCCGTGGCTCGTGAAGGCGCCGAGCTGGTGCTGTTCTACGTAGCTGCTTTTTCGGGAGATCGTTCCGACCCGCTATGGGTTACCTATGGCATTGTCGCGGCAGTGGCAGTGCTGGCGGTAATTTTCGTAATCTTCCGCTTCTACGCGGTGAAACTTCCTATTGGGCTGGTATTCAAAGGAACTTCGCTGCTGCTATTCATGCTCGCAATCACCTTCGTTGGGAACGGTGTTGGGGAGCTCGGCGAGGCCGGGTTCATTGTTGGGCAGACGGATATCCCCTCGCTGCATTGGCTAACATTCCCGGATCTTGGCATTTACCCCAAAGCCGAGACCCTGTTGCCGCAGCTAATCCTAATAATTGCCGCTGTGTGGCTGGGTCTTGCCCACCGCAAGTCTCTCGCTGAGAAAAAGCGTGAGGCGGAAAAGCAGAAGGCATGAGATCCCTGCGGGAAACCGCATTTTCTAACACATTGAAGTTGTAGGAAAGGACAGTCGTAATGACTACCCCCCGTATGAACCGCCGTTCCGTACTTGGTCTTGGCGCGACCATGCTCCTCCTTGCTGGCTGCGACAACGCCAAGAAGGAAGCCGACAAGATGGAGAAGAAGGCCGCTGCCGACAAGAAGGAAGAGGGTGACGCGAAGAAGGAGGAGGGCGATCCCCGTCTGAAGGAATCCACTTGCGGTACCAAGGACGACGATGGTGGCGCTCACGAAATCCCCGTAGGCGAAGCCGAAGAGGGCCCCTTCAAGATGGCAGTAAACTACTTCCAGCCCGCCTACATGCTTCCCGGCACCGCCGACATGATGCCTTCCTACAAGGAATCCCTCTGCCACCTGGAGATGGACGTCAAGGTGAACAAGGAAGGCGTTAAGTACGGCTGGACCCTCGACGAGACTCCCGCTGGCCTCAACATCACCTACAAGGTTTTTGACGAGTCCGGCAAGGAGATCATCTCCGGCCCGTTCATGGAGATGAACGCCGGCGATGGTTCGCACTACGGTACCAACGTGCCGCTGACCGCTCAGGAAAAGGGCCTTGTCGGCACCCTGCAGAAGCCGGGCAAGTTCACCCTGGTATTCAACATTGCTCCGCCGAAGGGCTACGGCCTACACGGCGATGCCCGCACCAAGGTTGAGGTCGATGGCTGGTTCAAGCCCTTCGACGTCAAGATGGAATGGCTTTACACCGGCGAACAGCTCAAGTGCAAGGCTGAGGATCCGACCGCCCCGATCAAGAAGGGCTAAGGTCTCTGCCTAGGCAAGCGGCGGGTGGCTACTCTGGTAGTCACCCGCCCTTTCTTATATGCGCGGCGGCTAGAAAGAATAGGCGGCAGAGTATGTCCGAGCAGGTTAAGGGTCAGCGTCAGGGACCGGAAGAAAAACGCTTGCAGGGACACTGGCTGCTGGCAAAGATGGGTAAGAAGGTGCTTCGGCCCGGAGGTATGGAAATGACCTCCGCACTGCTTACCGAAGCCGCCCCGAAGGCTGAAGACGATATCGTCGAATACGGGCCGGGAGTCGGGCGCACCGCGCAGATACTGCTTTCGGTACAGCCGCGAAGCTATACGGCTGTAGACCCAAACCTAGATGCTGCGGCGGAGCTGGCTGCGGTAATCTCCCCCCACCCCCAGGCGCGCAGGATTACCGCTGACGCGGCTGAAACGGGGCTTCCGGCTGAAAGCGCCACTCTGGTCGTGGGAGAAGCGATGCTGACCATGCAATCAGAGTCTGACAAACTGCGTGTGATGCGCGAGAGCCTGCGTATTTTGAAGTCGGGAGGACGCTACGTAGTTCACGAACTCGCCTTCACCCCGGACCACATCTCTCCCGCGCGCATCGAGGAGGTCAGCCGGGAGCTCGCGCGCACCATTAAGGTCGGTGCCCGCCCTCTGACCTGTGCGCACTGGCGGGAGCTGCTGGAAAGCGCGGGGTTTGAGGTCTGCTACGAATGGCAAAACCCGATGGCTCTGCTGAGGCCAGCCAGGCTCATTAAAGATGAGGGGCCGTTAACTTTCCTGAAGTTCGTCACCAATGTTTTGCGTAACCCGGCTGCGCGAGAGCGCGTGGGGGCCATGCGTAAGGTGTTTAACCGTAACCGTGACAACCTTTGCGCGGTGGGTTTCGTGGTGCGCAAGCCGATTTAAGGGGGCCTTTCCCCGCGTCAAAGAGAGCGGGGCAGAAGCTACTGCTGGCTCGGGTCGTGACTGCGCAGTATTTCGGTGAGACGATGCGCCGCCCCCATCACAGCAGCGGCGTGCCGCTTGCCCGGCTGACGGCTCAGCCTTTCCACCGGCCCGGAAATGCTAAGTGCGGCTATGACCCTCCCGTTGGGCCCGTAAACGGGTGCGGAAACAGATCCGACGCCAGACTCCCGTTCGCCTACGCTTTGCGCCCAGCCGCGCCTGCGCACCGCCGCCAACATCGCGGCGTTAAAACGCGCCCCGCGCAGTCCGCGATGCAGGCGATCCGGTTCCTCCCAGGCCAGTAGCACCTGCGCCGCGCTGCCCGCCTTCATGGTGAGAGTCGCGCCCAGGGGGACTGAGTCGCGCAGCCCCGAGGGGCGCTCCGCAGTAGCAACACAGATGCGATATTCGCCCTGCCTGCGATAGAGCTGACCGGACTCGCCAGTCTGATCGCGTAGGGCATAAAGGATGGGATTTGCCGCCTCGAGCAGGCGATCTTCGCCCGCGGCGGAAGAAAGTTCGCCTAGCCGTGGGCCCAGTACGAAGCGGCCCTGCATGTCGCGTGTAACGAGGCGGTGGTATTCCAGTGCGACAGCAAGCCTGTGGGCCGTCGGACGGGAGAGCCCGGAGGCGTGCACAAGCTCGGCCAGCGTGGCCGGTCCCGCCTCCAAAGTGGCGAGTATGGCTACCGACTTATCGAGAACTCCGACACCGGATCCCTTGGCAGCCTCCAACATCGGGATGTCCATGTAGTAAACATTACCGTCTCAGCAGGCAAGAACTGGCAGGTGGGGGAGGGGAGCTTTCTCAAAAGATGAGGGGATATTTGCGACACTGTAAATATCACGCGCCGGAAGTGCGCCGTCGGCGGGGGTTTCCGCTAGGCTGACATAGTCAGCAGCCAACCACGACGAGGATGCTATGAGCTCGATTTTTTCTGTCCGGGGCGGTCGCCCGCTAGAGGGTGAAATTACCGTACGCGGTGCCAAGAACCTGGTTTCCAAAGCCATGGTCGCGGCGCTACTCGGAGAAACCCCCAGTGTTTTGCATTCTGTGCCCGACATTCGCGACGTGCAGATTGTGGGGAAGCTGCTGGAGCTGCATGGAGTGAAGGTGGACATGGACCTTGACTCCGGCACCGTCAAAATGGATCCGAGCGTGATTGACAAGGCGGTCACCAAGGATATCGACGCCCACGCAGGTAGCTCTCGCATTCCGATTCTTTTCTGCGGCCCCATGCTGCATCGCCTGGGTGAGGCGGTAATCCCCGACCTCGGTGGCTGCCGTATCGGTGATCGCCCGATCAACTACCACCTGGACGTGCTGCGCGAGTTCGGCGCCAAGGTGGAAAAGCGCGAAGCCGGCATTTACATCACCGCGCCGAACGGGCTGCGCGGCACTCGCATCAAGCTCGAGTATCCGAGCGTCGGCGCAACCGAGCAGGTGCTTTTGACCGCCGTGCGCGCCAAGGGCCTTACCGAACTTAAGAATGCCGCGGTTGAGCCTGAAATTGAGGATCTGATCGCCGTCCTGCAGAAGATGGGCGCGATAATCACCCTGCAGACCGATCGCACGATTCAGATTGAGGGCGTGGACCGTCTGACGGGATACGAGCATGTGGCTCTCCCGGATCGCATCGAAGCGGCGAGCTGGGCCTGCGCTGCGCTCGCCACCAAGGGCGATATTTTCGTGCGTAACGCGCAGCAGAAGGGCATGTTTGCCTTCCTGAACGTATTCCGCAAGATCGGCGGCGGTATCGACTTCCGTGAAGACGGTATCCGTTTCTTCGCGACCGGCAAGCCGCTAAAGGCGATCGCCATTGAAACCGATGTACATCCCGGCTTCATGACCGACTGGCAGCAGCCCCTGGTGGTGGCGCTGACCCAGGCGGAGGGGCTTTCGATCGTGCACGAGACGGTCTACGAGAACCGGCTCGGATTCACCGCCGCGCTGAATGAAATGGGCGGTAAGATCCAGGTTTACCGTGACTGCCTGGGCGGCTCTCGCTGCCGATTTGGCCGCCAGAACTTCAACCACTCGGCGGTTATTTCCGGCGCTACCCCCCTGCGCGGTGCCGACATCACGGTGCCTGACCTGCGGGGCGGTTTCTCCTACCTGATAGCCGCGCTGGCTGCGGACGGGGTCTCTAACATTCGCGGCATCGATCTGATCGACCGTGGTTACGCTGATTTCCGTAAGAAGCTCACCGCGCTCGGCGCAGAGTTCTGGGAGGAATAGTGAGCTCCTCGCTCGCTCTGCGCGACATTCCTATCCCCGATTACTGCGATGTAGTCATCGTGCCCACCCGTGGGGTGCAGGTGCGCGATCCGCAGGTCTGGGCGGAAGCGATTTTTGCTCACGAAAACGCTTCCCTGGCAATGCGCGGAGCGCGCGCGCTCTTCGATGAGGCGCTACGCATGGTAGACATCGTGCCGTCTCCCCGCGGCGAACTCGTTACGGACGAGGTGCGCGGTAACGAAGCCCTGATCGTGGATGACAACGCGCACAGGATGCTGCGTATCGCGGTAGAGGTAGATGAGAACGCGCCGCTGCTCAAGGTAACCACGGCAATTAAGTTCCGTACCCTGCGCGGCAAGCTCGCTTTTATCCCGCGCAAGCTCACTCATGCCGCCTTTGTTAACACCCTGGCCCGGCGCGCTCCCGTGACCGTTCGGCGCAGGCTGGTTAACGGTACTCAGCGCACCAGCGCGCTGCCTACGCGCTCTACCGCTCCTGCCCGGCAGATTGAAAAACGCGGTGAAGGCTGACGGTAGCTGCGGCGCCTTCTCCAGACCTCTTTTGGGGGCGGTACTGTTTTTGAGCAGGGCGCTAACCAAACAGACCGTGGAGGGCGCGGAGAACCTACCGCGCGGCGGTGCAGCTATCCTCGTCGGGAACCACCTCAGCGGCTACGACGCCGTCAGCTACGGTAGGTTGCAGTACGAACGAGGTATCCATCCTAGGTTTCTGGCTAAGCACACCCTGTTTCAGATCCCGATCGGGGGGCGTCTGCTGCGAATGCTCGGCACGATCCCCGTCTGCCGGGGAACGGAACGCGCAAAAGAGGCGTTCGCGGCCGCGCGCGCGGTGCTGGAAGAAAAACATATGGTGACGATGTTCCCGGAGGGCACCTATTCCTACGTGCCTTCGGCGGTGCCGTTGCAGGGGAAGACCGGTGCTGTGAGGTTGTCGCTACTGACCGGAGCGCCGATTATTCCCGTGGGAAGCTGGGGCAGCCAGAACGTATGGCACCCGGAAAAACTGCATCCCAGCCTATTGCCTAAGCCTCGCGTGCACTTTGTGGTTTCCGCTCCCTGGAAACCGACGTTGCTGCCGGGGGAAAACGAAACTGCCGGGGCCCGCCGGCTAACCGCAGAATTAATGGATAAGATCGCCGAGCTGACCGCTGTGGCGCGTGAAAACTGTGAGAGAAAATGACGCAGAAAACTTCCCTGGCCCTCCTTTTCGGCGGGCGTTCCAGCGAGCACGGCATCTCCTGCGTCACGGCGGGTGGCATTCTTGCCGCGATCGACCGTGACCGTTACGACGTCACCGCTATCGGCATTACCCGTGACGGCCGCTATCTACACGTAAGCGACAACCCCGCAGACTGGCAGCTCAAAGACGGGGTAGCGCCCGAGGTGCCAAGTTCCGGGGAAGAGATTCTGCTCCCCACCGGGAAGGTAGAACCCGGACAGGGAGCCCAGCTACGCATCGTGCGCGAGGGCGAGCTGCTGCCTTTTAAGCGGGTGGATGTAATGTTTCCGCTGCTGCACGGGCCCTACGGGGAGGACGGCACGATACAGGGACTGTTCGATCTGATCGATATGCCCTACGTCGGCGCTGGCGTCTTTGCCTCCGCGGCCTGCCAGGATAAGCACTTCACCAAGGTGCTGCTTTCCGCCGCCGGGTTGCGGGTGGCCGACGGTTTCATGATCCACGAGGACGACTACCGCGCCGACGGCGGGGCGCGAGCCATGCGTCAGGCGCAGGAGCTTTCCCTGCCGCTTTTCGTAAAGCCCTCCCGTGCCGGTTCCAGCGTCGGAGTAAGCCGCGTTACCGACCTGTCGCAGCTGGAACAGGCGCTAGAGACGGCCTTCGCCGAAGACCCGCGCGTGCTTGTAGAGGCGGGCGTTTCCGGACGCGAGGTGGAGTGCGGAGTGCTGCAGGAGACCCCGCGCGGCGGCGTTATGACAACCCTCCCCGGCGAGGTGCGTACCGGCGATGACCTGGACTTCTACGATTACGAATCGAAGTATTTCGGGAAGGGAACGGTAGAGATCGAGGTTCCCGCCCGGCTAGAAGAAACCCAGATCGAACAGGTGCGGACGGTGGCCGAGCGGGCATTTCGCGCCGTCGGCCTGGAAGGACTGGCCCGGGTGGACGTGTTCGTGACCGACGACGGCGTGGTGGTGAACGAGATCAACACGATGCCTGGCTTCACCCCGTTCTCCATGTTCCCCGTGCTGTGGGATCAGATGGGGCTTTCCTACAGCGAACTGCTGACGCACCTGATCGAGCTGGCTAGTAACAGGCGTACCGGCCTGCGCTAGAGCGTTCCCTGTATCTCAAGCCCGCCCCTTGCCTGGGGCAGGGCTTGGCTAGCCGCTGCAGCGAGAGTGCACGGGAACTTTCGTGAGCAGCGGCGTAAGCTCGAGCAGCGGGGCCGACACCTGCCCGCCTGGCACGGCAGACCGGGGCACGGTCATATCCAGCGCGGGGGAGAGCCCGTAGCTGCGGAAAGTAACTATGCTTTCTTCGCCGGGCTTTTCGTCCGTTTCGATCAGGACATCGACCCGGTTCCCGGCCGCGTCTTCGAGAGAGGTGCACCGCTCGGTCGTTGGTCCCGGGGGAGTCACGCCGCAGCGCAGCACGATCAGATTTTCTCCCCGCCCCCAGGCGACGCTGCCCTGGCTGCTGGTTTCTCTGCGGGGAAGCCCGGATAGCTCGGCCGGGGCCGAGCGTACTATTTCCGCGCAGACGGGGGAGGAAGCAGAGGGCGCGGCGGGAACGGTCACGGTGCAGCCGCTCAGCGCGAAGACGACGAAGGGCGCGGCCAGCGCGGCGTAACGGAAGGGGTTTTGTCGCTTCACACCGCAATTTTATGCCACTCTTGAGGCATGACCGAGTGGAGCGAAGAGAAGCTAATCGCGGATTTCACGCCGCTCCTACCCAGTGTTTCCGCTCTGGTGGGGCCGGGGGACGACGCGGCCGTGCTGGACTTTTCCGGGGGACTCACCGCCACCATAGACACCTTGACCGAAGGCAGCGACTTCCTCGCGGACGCGATTACGCCGAGGCAGCTCGGTTGCAAGGCTGCGGTTCAGAACCTGGCCGACGTCGCCGCCATGGGAGCCAGGCCCCTGGCACTGCTCGTTTCGCTGACGCTGCCCAGGGAAATGTCGGGCGACGAGAGCGCCGCCTTCTTGCGTGGCGTGGCCACCGGCCTGCGCGACAGGTGCACCCCCTACGGGGTAGGTGTGGTGGGAGGAGACTTGGGGCGCGGCGGGGAAATCTCCCTCACGGTGACCGCGCTCGGCCGCGCGGAACAGACCCCGGTGACAAGGTCCGGGGCGCGCGTGGGGGACGCGCTCGTGCTTAGCCGGGCGCGGCTCGGGCGCAGCGCGGCGGGCCTGGCTGCCCTTCTCGCGGGTTATCGACCCGAGGGGGAGTGTCCGGCCCCGTTGGCCGACGTAATCGCCTATCACCATGCCCCAGACCCGCCGCTGGAGGCAGGCTGGCTCTCGCGCGGCATGCATGCGCTGATAGACGTCTCCGACGGGCTGGTGCGGGATGCCGGAAGGATCGCGCGGGCCAGCTCGGTAAGGCTGGATATTTGCGCGCGCGCCCTGGCCGAAGACGTCGCCTCGCTGAAACCCCAGGCGCAGCTCCTCGGGGCAGACGCACACGAGTGGGTCTACTACGGGGGAGAGGAGCACCTACTTTTGGGAGCCTGCCCCGAAAACCAAATCCCGGCGGGCTTTCGCCGCATAGGTAGCGTCGCGGCAGGTAGTGGGGTGTTCCTGGACGGAAAACGGGTAAGTGGAGGGTTTGACCACTTCGTTAGCGCCTAGCCGCTTCGCATAGCTGACCCCGCCCTGGAAACAGGCAACAAAAACGGGCAACAAAAAAGCACCGGGCAATGCCCGGTGCTCTTTTTGCGTCACGCTCAGATGGCGCGGACCACCTTGCCGGCCTTCAGGCAGGAGGTGCACACGTTCTTGCGCTTGGGGGTGCCGTTCTCGACGGTGCGCACGGACTGGATGTTCGGGTTCCAGCGGCGCGAGGTACGGCGGTGCGAGTGCGAAACGCTCTTACCGAAGCTCGGGCCCTTGGCGCAGATGTCACACGTAGAAGCCACGGTTCTTCTCCTGAGTAGTAGGTCTAATGGGGTCGTGCGCGGCAGGGACGGCAGGCGCAAGAAGAATCTTGCTGCTCGCTATCCACGACACGACAACCACACAAGGATAACCCACCGAAGCAAATAAACGCTGTATTGGTCTGTGGAGTCGGTCACCAACGCCGGGTTGGCGAATGCCGCACTCCCAACCATACCCGAAACTGAATTGCTGGCAGACTTAGCTACGTGAGGATTGAGGCACACGAGGAACTGGCGGGTCTGCTCACCCCCGGCGAATACGCCGCCGTCAGCAAATGCGGGCCGCGCACGGCGGAGCAGTTACTGCGCTACGCCCCCAGCCGCTACCTGGTGCCCGGAAACCTTACCCAGATCGCGGGACTGGATGACGGCGACGAAGCCACCGTGAAGGGCCGGGTGGTCGATAGCCGCACGGTTCGCCTACGCAAACGCCCCGGTATGATGCTCACCGCCACGCTAGGGGACGGCACGGCGGAGATCGATGCCGTCTTTTTTGGGGCTGCTCACCTAATCGCCTACTGGGAAAAACAGCTTGGGATCGGGCAGCAGGTGCTACTGCAGGGGACAGTGAAAACCCGCCCCGGGCACGGGCCGCAGCTCACCCATCCGCAAATCATCCCCGCGGATGACGCCGAAGCGGTGGCGCAGGCGATGCGGCCTGTCCCGGTCTATCCGCTGGTGGACACGGCCAAAAGCAAGCAGAAGCACCTGCGCGGCGCGATCGGCAAAATAATCTCTGCCGCGGACTCTCTCACCGACACCCTGCCGGAAAGCTTGCGTCGCGCCTACGGCCTGCCGCGCCTGGCCGAGGCGCTACGGGAAATGCACCAACCGGTAAGTGCGGAAAGCGGAGAGCGTGCGCGGCGCTACCTGGCCTGCGAAGAAGCGTTCCTGCTGCAGCTGGTATTCGCCCAGCGCCGTTACGCCGATAGCCGCGAAAAGGCGCTGCCCCTGGCCGAAGAGGGCCCCCTGCAGCAGGAATTAACCTCACGCCTGCCCTATTCCCTCACCGCCGGGCAGCGGGCAGTGAGCGCACAGATCGCACAGAAGATCTCGCAAAACCATCCCGCAAGCATCCTGTTGCAGGGCGACGTCGGCGCGGGAAAAACCGTGCTCGCGCTCCTAGCCATGCTGCGGGCGGTAGACAGCGGGGCGCAGGCGGTGCTGCTGGCACCCACCGAAGTGCTAGCCCAGCAGCACGCGGAAACTATTCGCGGGCTCCTCGGCGACCTGGCGCGAGCGGGCACCATCCATGCCCCCGCGCACGCCACCCGCGTTCACCTGCTGACGGGGTCGGCCTCGGTGTCGCAGCGGCGCGAAGCCCTCCTCGCCTGCCTCAGCGGAGAAGCGGGCATCATCGTCGGTACCCACGCCCTGCTCTCCGAGAACGTCACCTTCCACAGGTTAGGGCTAGTCGTCATAGACGAACAGCACCGCTTCGGGGTAAACCAGCGTGCAACCCTGCGCGAAAGCGCACCCACCGGGTTGCATGCCCACGTGATCGTCATGACGGCCACCCCAATCCCGCGCACCGCAGCGCTCGCGATGCTCGGCGACCTAGACGCGCTCACCCTTCACGAAACCCCCGCCGTGCGTGCGGGAGTAACCAGCCACTACGTTCCCGAAAGCGCCATTACCTGGAACAAGCGCATGTGGCAGAGGGTAGACGAAGAACTCGCGGCGGGGAGACGTGCGTTCGTCGTCTGCCCCCGCATCAACCAGGAAAACGAGGGCGGGCACAGCGTCACCCAGACCGCGCAAACCCTCGCTGCGCACCCCGATCTACCCCACGCGCGTATCGCCACCCTGCACGGGCAGCAGAGCGCGGAACAAAAAACCGCCACCATGCGCGCCTTCGCGAACGGCGAAAGCAACCTGCTCGTCAGCACCACGGTGATTGAAGTCGGGGTGGACATCCCCGACGCCACCGCCATGGTTATCCTCGACGCCGAGCGGTTCGGGCTCTCGCAGCTTCACCAGCTCCGGGGGAGGGTAGGGCGCTCTCACCTGCCCGGCATCTGCTTCCTCGTATCCAGCGCGCCGCCCGGTAGCGACAGCGCCGACAGGCTGGCCGCAGTGGCGGCAACCACGGACGGCTTCGCGCTCGCCGAAATAGACCTGCGCTACCGTCGGCAGGGCGAACTAACCGGGACCAGTCAGGCGGGCACGCGCAGCGAACTAAAATACCTAGACCTGCTAAACGACGCCCAGCTCATCGTGACAGCCCGCGAACACGCGGAAAAGCTGATCACGAAAGACCCGGAACTAGCGGCGCACCCGGCCACCGCGCGCGCCTTGCGCCGTTTTGCAGCAGCCGAACAGATCGAAAGAAGCTGAACATGCCCCGCGTAATCGCAGGAGAACTAAAAAGCCGCGTCATTCCCGCGCCCAAAACCAGCGCCACCCGGCCCACCAGCGACAGGGTGCGCGAAGCGGTATTTTCCCGCCTCGCGGGCTGGGGCGTGCTGGAAGACGCGCGCGTGCTCGACCTCTACGCGGGAAGCGGCGCGCTCGGGATCGAAGCCCTCTCTCGCGGCGCGCGGCACGCAACCTTCGTCGAATCCCACCCCGCCACCGCCAGGCTGATCGGGAAAACCCTGCGCGATCTGGGAGTAGCCCACAAAAGCAAGGTGCTCACCGCCAAAGCACAGAGCGCCACCGCACGGCTAGAGGGCGAATACGACCTGCTGCTACTTGACCCGCCCTACCCGGTAGTGAGCGGCGAGATCAGCGAACTACTCGCGGAACTGGCAAAAAACGCCAGGGTAGCGGCTGACGCCACCATAGTCGTGGAACGCTCGCGCCGCAGCGACCCCATCGTCTGGCCCGCCCCCTACAGCGAGATCGACGTCAGCCACTACGGAGAAACCAGCATCTACTACGCAAGCACCCCCGAAGCCGACGCTGAGACAGACCGGGCTGAAACAGACCGGACTGAGACAGCTCAGACAGAGTAGACACGCACACAAAACCCGCGCCCGAGAGCAGCCCTCAAGTAGGCTTAAACCATGAGCACCGCACTAATCGCAGGCTCCTTCGACCCGATCACGCTAGGCCATCTAGACATCATCGAACGCAGCAGCCGCATCTTTACCGGCGTAATAGTCGCGGTATCCCACAACCCGGCCAAACAGGGCATGTTCACGCTGGAAGAACGCAAACAGATGATCGTCGAATCCCTACGGCTGCGAGGCATCGATAACGTCACCGTGGAAACCCTGCCCACCGGTCTACTCGCGCAATACGCGCGCAGCGTGGGCGCGGACGCAATCGTAAAAGGGGTGCGCGGCCCCCAGGACCTCGCCTACGAGGAACCCATGGCCCGCGTAAACCACCAGCTAACGGGAATCGAAACCCTCTTCCTTACGGCAAACCCAAACTACTCCCACATCTCATCTTCCATGGTTAAGGAGGTGGCGCGGCTCGGCGGAGACGTCGGTGCTATGCTGCCACCTCCCGCGCAGCAAAAACTTTCCTCCAAGGAGCATCAGTGAACCGCACCGGCAAAACCGCCTCACCCTTCGTCATCGAGGCCATCGACCTAGTCGGTAGGCCAGGCTCCCAGCGCACGGTAGAACTCGAATTCCCGGCCCCCGCCGGACTCAGCTCCGACGTCATGGGCCTGCCCGAAGGCGAAAACGTCACCCTGGAAGTCTCCCTCGAATCGGTCAGCGAAGGCATCTACGCCACCGGACACATCAGCGGCACCGCGGTCGGCGAATGCTCGCGCTGCCTAGACCCGGTAGCTAAGCCCGTACGCATCCGCTTCGACGAGCTTTACACCTACCCCGCCAAGAAACCCAGCGAAGACGAAGACGTAGTCCTGCTGGAGGACGACGAGGTAAACCTGGAGCCGCTGGTGCGCGACGTAGTGGCCCTAGCCATGCCCTACCAGCCCCTGTGCAGTAGCGACTGCGCGGGCCTATGCGGCCAGTGCGGTATTCGCATGGACGAAGACCCGGACCACGAGCACGAAGTAATCGACGACCGCTTCGCCGCCCTCAAAGGACTCTTCAAAGATGACCAGGAAGCGTAACCTCGCGGAATACGAGGCCAAAGACCCGGCCGCGCTCGCCGAAACGCTGGGCCTCGAGATCCCGACGCAGCTGCTGGCGCTGGCGCTGACTCACCGCTCCTGGGCGTTTGAAAACGGCGGGGGAGAAAACAACGAGCGCCTTGAATTTCTGGGCGATGCCGTTTTGGGACTGGCCTCTGCCGAACTGCTTTACGAGCGCCACCCCGACCTGCCGGAAGGCCAGCTGGCGCGTCGGCGCGCCGCGGTGGTCAATATGCACGCGCTCGCGGGTATCGCCCGTGAAATCGGGCTCGGGCCGTACATCAGGCTCGGCAAGGGTGCCTTCCTGGAGGGCGGCCGCAAGAAGGAAAGCATTCTGGCGGACACCACGGAAGCCATCATCGGCGCTGTTTACCTGGGGCTCGGGCGCGACGCTGCGCGCGACTTCGTGCGTTCCCTGATCACGCCCCTGCTAGCTGACGACCGTGCGCTCACGGCAGCCTTCGACAACAAAACCAGACTGCAGGAAATCTCTGCGGCATCGGGCCGGGAGCTTCGCTACGAGGTCGAATCTGACGGACCGGATCACGCGCGCGTGTTCACCTCAAAGGTATTCCTCGGCGGCGAGCTCTGCGGCACCGGCACGGGAGGCTCCAAGAAGGCCGCCCAGCAGGCCGCCGCAGCGGACGCCGTGGCATCGCTACTGCAAGAGGCGGGTGCCGATGCCTGAGCTTCCCGAAGTTGAGGTTGTGCGCCGGGGCTTGGTGCCCCACACCGTGGGCCGCACCATCACCGACGTCAGCATCGTCGATCCGCGCTCCCTGAAACGGGAGGCGCGCAGCCCGGAGGGATTCGCCGATGCGCTGCGCGGCAACCTGATCTCGGCCGTTGCGCGGCGCGGTAAGTTCCTCTGGTTTGAGCTGGAGGCAGGTGCGCTGGTAACCCACCTGGGCATGAGCGGTCAGATGCGGGTAAGGCATGCGGATAAGGTCGGCGCCGCGCAGGCCCGCGCGGAACACCAGGGGCCGGCCCCGGATCCGCTGCGCCACCGCCGCATCACGCTGACGCTGGACGACGGCACGCAGATCGATTTCATAGATCAGCGCCTCTTCGGCGGCATGCACCTGGATAGTTTCGTGGATACAACGGACGGGCACGCGGGAGGCTGCGGCAGCGATACGCCGCAAATCCCGGCCTGCGTCACCCACATCGCTCGCGACGTCCTCGATCCACACATGCGCCGGGCAGATGTAGTTGCAGCGATGCGTCGGCGGCGCACGCCGATTAAGGGGGTGCTGCTGAACCAGGAAGTGCTCAGCGGAATCGGCAATATTTATGCCGACGAAACCCTCTGGCAGGCGCGGGTGCACCCGCTAACTTCCGCGCAGGACGTTTCCGCGGTAAAGGCGGGCCAGCTGGTGGACGGAGCAAAGGAAGTGATGCTGCGGGCGCTGGACGCGGGCGGCACCAGCTTCGATGCCCTCTACGTGAACGTGGATGGGCGCTCGGGATACTTCGCACAGTCGCTGGCCGCCTACGGCAGGGGCGGAAAGCCCTGCCGGCGCTGTGGTAAACCGCTACATATCACGAAGTGGCAGGGACGTTCTTGCTATCATTGCAAACAGTGCCAGCGGGCTGCGTGAACACGGTTAGAAATAGGAAATGAGCAGGTAGATGAGCGAAACGCACAGGGTTATGGTGGTCGACGACCACGAGGTCGTCCGACGCGGAATTATCGATGTTATCGATAGCGCAGGCGATCTTTCCGTGGCTGCCGAGGCCAGCACGGTCAAGGAGGCGCTGCGTCGCCTGCCTGCCGTGCGACCCGAAGTGCTGTTGGTTGATCTGCAGCTCCCGGACGGCACCGGTCTGGACGTCATGCGGGCGGCTAAGGAACTGAACCCGGAGCAGGTAATGATCGTGCTCACCTCCTTCGACGATCAGGAAGCTGTCAAAGCCTCCCAGGAACTGGGGGCGCGCGGATTCCTGCTCAAGTCCGTGCGCAGCAGTGAGATCGTAGTGGCTATTCGGGAGATCCTGGCAGGTTCCGACGCCTGGAAGGGCGTGGCCGTGGAAGAGGAAGATTCCTTCTCCAGCTTCGGCCTGACCGAGGTAGAGGTACGCATCGTGGAGCTAATCGGGGAGGGCCACTCGAACCGGGAGATCGCCGGTTCCATGGGCATCGCCGAAAAGACCGTTAAGAACCGCCTCACCCAGATCCTTGCGAAGATGGGGCTGAAGCGCCGCACCCAGATCGCGGCCTGGGCCGCGAGCAGGCACACCAACGGCTGGTCGCAGTAGCGCGGGAGAAACAAAAGAGGGCGCCCCGCAGCGGTTTATACCGCGCGGGGTGCCCTCTTTGTCTGCGGCTCTATTTGGCGGGGAGGGTGGCGCGCCAGGAAACCATGGTTCCCTGATCCAGGGGCAGCACGTCCACCCAGCCGTTGTGCCTGCGCGCGCGCGAACGCATGTTGGAAAGCCCGGAGGAGCGGGTAACCGTTGGGTCTATGCCGCGACCGTTGTCGGAAACGTTGACGCGCACCACGCGATCCACGCCCTCGGAAAAGATGGATACGGTTACCGCCACGGCGGAGGCGTGCGCGTGGCGCGCGGCGTTAGCCAGGCATTCGCGCACCACAGCCACGACGTCCTGAGCCAGGTCGTCATCTACTTCCCGGTCGAGTGCCCCGGCATCTATCTGCATGCTCGGGGAGAAACCGAGCCCGGAAATGGCGAGTGCCCCCTCGTGATGCAGGCGCTGCGAGAGCGTGGCGGAAGGTGTGTCCCGGCGCAGCGACTGCACGATCTGCCTGATCTGCGTAACGGTCTGATCCACCCCGGCCAGGGACTCCGTCACCTGCCGCACCAGCGCCTCGCCTCCGCTGAGGGCATGCGCTTCCTGCCTGATCCTGTCTAGCTGCATGCCGACGGCGAAGAGTTCCTGAATCGCCATGTCGTGCAGGTCCCGCGCGATTCGGTGGCGTTCCTCGGTGAGGTCCGAGCTGTCCCGCATGACTTGCATGTCGGCCATGCCGAGGCAGAACCCCGTCAGGGAAGCGAGGGACTGTGCGTAGACGTGCCTATCCTGCTTAGCTTCGCGGTAGGCGAGCACGAGGATGCCCGCGACTTCCGCCGCGCCGGGAATCGGGAAAGCGAGGGTCTTATGCCAGTTGCCGGGGAGGTCCACGCTGCAGTTACGCACGGCGTCCAGGTCCTGTGCGCTGAGCGCACGGGCGGCAGGGCAGGAAGAGGACAGGGTGTAGCCGATCAGAGATTCCTCTCCGTGGCAGAACTCCACCACCCAGCTGCCGTCGATACCGGGAAGTATTAGCGCGGCAGTGTCGGCCTCGGTCAGCTCCGTGCTGCGTTCAACTATTAGCTGCAGTACCTCTTCGTTATCGCCACCGCTCAAGATGGCTACGGCGATGTCGTACGTGCAAGCAAGGGCCACTTAGCTCTCCTCGAAAAGATGCGCGCAGTCGGGGTGCGCCGCTATATCGGCGTAGGTTCCGCGTATGAGGATACCGTCTTTCCCCAGCGCGATGATGTCTTGCGCGGTCTGTAGCGCAGAGACTCTATGCGTCACAACGACCACCGCGCTTTGCGGCGAGAAAAGGCCGTTTTCCCGCGCGAGCAGGGCGTGCAGGACCGCATCCCCCTGCTGCATGTCCATGTGCTCCGTGGGTTCGTCCAGCAGGGTCACGGGGGCGTCGCGCAAAAGCGCGCGGGCCAGCAGAAGGCGGCGACGCTCTCCGCCGGAAAGCGATAACGCGCCAGCGGCGAGCTGGGTATCAAGACCGTCGGAAAGGTTGTCGAACCAATCCCCAAGACCGGCCTTGGCGAGGGCGCTGACCAGCTCTTCGTCGGTCAGCCCGTGCTTGACCACGCGCAGATTCTCGCGCAGCGTCGTTGAGAAAATATGTGCGTCCTCCGCGTAGCAGACCGCGATCGCGCTCGCGTCGGCGGTGCCGATCTCGGTGCTGTCTACTCCTCCCAGCGTGACGCTCCCGCCAAGGGGACGTACCAAACCTGCCAGGGTGAGCAGCAGGGTGGTTTTGCCGATTCCGGAATCTCCCACCACCGCGATGCGGGATCCGGGTGTAACCCGTAGGTCTATCCCCGTGCTGAGCGGCTTGGCCTTGCTATAACCGGTCGTGAGGGAGGATGCGACTATGTCCGTGCCGACGGTTTCCACCCGGCCGGGGGCGGTTTCCTCGTTCCCGGTGAAGGGGGCCAGCCTCTGCGCGGCGGCCCTGCTGCGGGCAAGTTGGCTGGCCGCGCCCGCGAGCGCGCCGTGCGCCTCGAAAGCGGAAAGCGGGGCGAGCAGGAGAATACCGATGACGCCCGCGCTGGCACCCGCGTGCCAGATCGGGAAGATAGCGCACAGCGAGCCAAGGACGGCGAGCGTAACCGCGAACGGGGTGGCCGCCTGCGCTACGGCGGAGGGCCAGGCGGCCCTATCGAGGGAGGCGTCAAAGCTCTCCTGCGCGGCAGCGAGCTGATCGCACTGCTGGGCAAGGCGTCCCTGCACGCGCAGCGCAGCCGCGTCGTCCAGCACCGTCAGGGTCTGGGCAACCACTTCGCCGCGTGATTCGAGCGAAGCCGCCTCGTGTACCTGCGCGGAACGATAGGAGGCGTAGGGGCCGACCACGGCGCTCAATACCAGCGCTAGCAGCAGGCTGACTCCGCCAAAGAGGGAAAACGGCAGGATGGAGACGGTTACCAGCACCGCCATCACTGCGGCTACCAGCGCGGGAACGACCGCCTTGATGATGTGATCGCCGAGCTCGTCCACGTCGTTACCGAGGCGGGCGAGCAGATCGCCGCGCCGCAGCCTAAAGAGCGTGTCATCGTCGCGGTCTGCTAGCAGCGAGTACAGCCCGGTACGCAGTTCCACCACGCCACGCAGTGCGGTGGAGTGCGTGAGCAGCCTGTCCACGTAACGGAACACGCCACGGGAAATACCGAGGGCGCGCACCGAAACCACCGCCACGGTGAGCGTTAGCACGGGAGGTTGCGTCCAGGAGGTAGTGATCAGCCACGCGGAAACCACGGCCAGGGTGTAACCGGCCAGGAAAGTCGCGGTGGCGGCGGCTACAGCTGCGACCAGGGAGGACCTGCGAATCTGGAGCAGGCCTACCGCGCGCCGCAGGGAATCTTGCTGCTTCACAGCGTCACCACCTTGTCAGCCAGGTTGAGCAGGGACTTGCGGTGAGCCACCAGCAAAACGGTTCGTCCCTGCTGGGAAAGCTCGCGCACCACCGCCGCGATGGTCGCCTCGGAACCGGCGTCGAGGTGCGCGGTAGGCTCGTCCAAAATCACCAGGGGAGAGGGGGAGAGCAGGCAGCGAGTAAGCGCTAGCCGCTGCCGCTGGCCGACGGAAAGACCCACGCCGTCGCGCCCGATTGGGGAGTCCAGCCCCTCGTCGAGCCCGCTCAGCACGTGATCGAACCCGGTAAGTTTGCAGGCGTTTAACAGTTCAGCCTCGCTGTGGTTGGCGCCGAGCAGCTCTCGCACCGTACCGGGACTGAGCAGCGGCCTCTGCGGTAGCCACTGGAGCTGGCTCCAGAGGGTTTCGCGAGAGATCTGCGTCAGCGGCATATCTCCGTAGCGAATCTCGCCGGCATCCGGAGGTAAAAGACCCAGCATGGCGTGCACGGTGGTGGATTTTCCGCTGCCGTTAGCCCCGGCTAGGGCCACTATGCTGCCCGGCTCCACGGTGAAAGAAAGATCGTGTGGCGCGTAGCCGTTGCGGCTAGCTACCGATAGCCCGCTAACCGCGATGGTGGTCGAGTCGAGTGACGGGCATGTTTCGCTGCCATCGCTAACTAGCGGGGTGGCCAGCAGGTTAAAGGTTTCGTCCAGCGCTGCCAGACCGTCCGTAGAGGCGTGGAACTGCGCGCCCACCTGCCGCAGCGGGAGGTAGATTTCCGGGGCCAGAATCAGCACCGCGAGCGCGGGAAACAGCTCCATGTTTCCCGATACCAGCCGCAGGCCGATGCTGACCGCGATCAGGGCCACGCACAGGGTGGCGAGCAATTCCAGGGCCATGGCCGATAGGAAGGCGTAACGTAGCGTGCCCATGGTGGAGTTGTAGTGCCGGGTGCCGAGCTCGTGCACCGTCTTTTCCGGACCGTGTTCGCGCCCCAGCGCGCGCAGCGTGGGCAGTCCCTGCACCAGGTCCATGACTTGCGACCACAGCTCGCGCATGTCGAGCAGCAAACGTTCGCTGCGTCCCTGCGTGAGCAGGCCGATCAGGATCATGAATACCGGAATTAGCGGCAGGGTGAAGCCCGCGATTAGCGCGCTCGTCAGATCCAGGTAAGCGACCACCGCGAGACAGATGGGGGTGACGGTCGCGGCGAGCAGTAGCTGCGGCACGTAGGAGGTTAGGTAGGGACGCAGGTTATCGAGCCCCTTGGTGGCCAGCGCGGTTACGTCGGCTCCCCGGTCGGCCAAGACCCGCGGGGAAGTCTGTGCAGTGTGCCGAACCAGGTCGGAACGGAGCTGCGAGATGGTGTCGGTTGCCGCTCGGTGGGCGTAGCGCTGCTGGCCAAAGAGAGCCAGCGCCCGCAGCGCGAGGGACACCGCCGCGATGCTGAGCAGGCCGGGACTTGCCAGCGGGGAAACGCCGGATACGAGCAGATCTGCGCCTATCTTGCCGAGCGAGAGCGCGGTGGCGATAACGCAGAACGTCTGCAGCAGCCCGAGCAGCGCGGTGCGAATAACGTGAACGCGCGCCGCCCGCACATTCCGGATCAAACGGGGATCCAGCGGCGGACGGCGCGTGTCGGATGCGGTGCGACCGGAAATTGGTCGACCTCCTTAGTTGATGTCAGACCGAGAAGTTCTGAGCGATCTTTTCTTTCGCCTTCAAGAGTAGACCGTTTTCGGCGGGCGCGGAGCTATCGGCCACGCGGTCGCGGAATACCCAGTAGGCCCAGATCTGGTAGGCCAGCACGAACGGCAGGATCAGCACGGTCGCGACGGTCATCACCAGCAGGGTGTATTCGGTGGAAGAAGCCTTCGCGATCGTCAGGGAGGTGCTCGGATCGGGGTTGCCCGGCAGCACGTTCGGGAATAGGCAGCCGAACAGGAACGCCGAGGCCATTGCGATGGCGAAGCAGGAGGTCCAGAACGATGCCTTTTCGAGCTTCTTAGCGTGCAGCGGAACCAGCGCGATCAGCGCAAGGGCCGCCAGCACCAGCGGGATCCAGGTGAGTGCCTTGCCGTTGAACATGAGCTGTGCCCAGACCAGGAACACGGCGCCACCGAGGATGACCGGGATGAACAGCTTGCCAGCCAGCTTGTTGGCGTCCTCACGGATCTGCCCCTCGGTCTTAATCGCCAGGTAGAGGGTGCCGTGCATCCAGAAGAGGAGAACGAACACCACACCACCGAGCAGGCCGAACGGGTTCAGCAGCCCGAGCAGGGAGGTGGTGACCTCACCCTGCTTGTTGATAGCTACGCCCTGCACGATATTGGCGAAAGCGACGCCCCACAGCAGGGAGGGGAAGAAACCGCCGATGAAGTGCATCAGGTCCCAGTTCTTACGCCAGCGCGGAGAATCGGACTTTTCGCGGTACTTGAAAGCGCAGACGCGCACGATCAGCGCCACGAGGATTGCCAGCAGCGCCAGGTAGAAACCTGAGAAGAGGGTGGCGTACCAGGCCGGGAAAGCGGCGAACATGGCGCCGCCACCGACGAGCAGCCAAACCTGATTGCCGTCCCAGACCGGGCCGATGGTGCGCAGCATGACGCTCTTGCGTTCATCATCGCCCTTGCCCAGGAACAGCACGTTCATGCCGACGCCGAAGTCGAAGCCTTCCAGCACGAAGTACCCGGTGAAGAGTACCGCGATCAGGGTAAACCAGAGGATCTGGAGAAAAGTCATATCCATGATTCAGTGTCCTTTCCAGTGACCTGATCGATCAGTAACCGAAGGACAGCGAAACGTCTTTCGCGTCCTCTTTGTCGTCACCGGTGGCGGGCAGTGCGATTCCCTTTGCGGTGTAGCGGTGCATGAGTCGGTACCAAACTACCGCGAGCACGCCGTACAGCAGAGTGAACACCACTAGGGAGGTGATAACAATCCACGAGGGGTGGTTAGAAACGCCCTGCATGGTCATCAGGCGAACCATCGGATCGCCGGTCGGGTTCGGTGCGACAACCCACGGCTGGCGGCCTACCTCGGTGAAGATCCAGCCGAAGGAGTTAGCGAGGAACGGCATCGGGATGCACAGCAGTGCGAAAGAAGAGAGCAGCTTCGAATTGGTGAGCCCCTTCTTGGCAAGGAGATTGCCCTTCTTGTTCTCGCGGGTCACCCACAGTGCCCAGAAAGCCAGGATCGCGGCGAAGCCCGCAAGCCCGATCATGAGGCGGAAGGACCAGTAGGTGGTGAAGAGATCGGGGGTATAGTTAGCGGGAACCACCTCGCCGTTCGGCAGGGTTACCGTCTCGCCAAACTTTTCCTTGTACTCCTTCTCCAGCTCCAGCACGCCCTTAACTTCGGCGTTCGGGTTCCAGGTAGCCAGGATCGAGAGCAGGTAGGGGATGGTGATGACGTCGGTTACGTCTTCACAGTTGGTATTGAAAGCGTCGGGGCTGCCCAGGGTGAGGATCGAGAACTCGGCACCCTTCTGGGTGTGGCAGAGAGCCTCCGCGGAAGCCATCTTGATCGGCTGCTGCTGGAACATCAGCTTCGCCTGCCAGTCACCGGTCAGACCGACAACCACGCCGGCAATAAGCATCCAGGTGACGCCCAGACGTACCGCCGGGCGGAAGATGGTGCGTGCCTGCTTGATGTGGGCAGCGCCCTCTTCGGTTTCGACGCCGAGCTTTTCACCCTTCTGGGTGTGGCGGATCATGTGCCATACGGAAATGCCCGTAACGAAGCAGGCCGCGGTGAGCCAGGCGGCGCTAATCACGTGGGGGAACGTGGCGAGTGTGGTGATGTTAGTCAGCACGCCAAAAATGCCGCCCTGTGAGGGGTCGAGTTCCGCACGTCCGGTTTCCGGGTTGAACACCGCGGCTACCGGATGCTGCATGAAGGAGTTTGCGGCCAGAATGAAGTAGGCGGAGAGAGCGGTGCCGAGGGCTACCATCCAGATGCTAAGCAGGTGAATCTTCTTGGGGAGCTTGTCCCAGCCGAAGATCCACAGGCCGAGGAAGGTGGATTCCATAAAGAATGCGAGCAAGCCCTCGAGGGCGAGCGGAGCGCCGAAGATGTCGCCCACGAAGATGGAATACTTCGACCAGTTCATACCGAACTGGAACTCCTGCACGATGCCGGTGGCGATACCGATGCCGAAGTTGATGATTAGCAGCTGGCCAAAGAACTTAGTGATCTTGACCCACGCAGCGCGCTTTTCATCGTCCTTGGCGCGGTAGGCAATCGTCTGCATTATCGCTACAAGCATGGAGAGGCCGATTGTGAGCGGCACAAAAATGTAGTGGTAAACGGTTGTGACACCGAATTGCCACCGGGCAAGGTCAAGGGCTTCCATTAGTTTCCTTCAGAAGACGGGCTGGTTTTAATGATTCGTACGTTATCCGGTACCGGGAAAGAAATTGGGACGAAAGTCCCGAAAATGGCACCCTAAAAGCAAAAAAATGCGCTTTGACCAGTAGCAACACTGTTCTGACGCCTTGTCAGTTTATCAGTCTTTTTTGGGTGTCGAGTATGTTTCGCGCTCCCTTCCTCTGATGTTGCGGTGTGCTGTGCCATACTGGGGGGAGCGCTTCTCCGTCCCGCATCGGGCGGAGGAACCCCTGCCCGCGCCGGCAGCTCACGCGCGCCGCCGATTTTGGCGGCGCATCTACATTCGTGGCTGAGGCGGCACGGTTGACACGCTGCGCTCTTCCCAGGAGCCGCGCGACACGCAGGGGGCACATGACTTCCGCCCGCAGGGCGATGACCGTCCCGTCCAGGGTGCGCTGGATTAGCGGACTAAAAGGAGCAGCCAGATGGCTGAACATATCGACACCCCCCATGCCGAGGGAACGCCCCGCAGGCGTGAGCGTCGCCGGGCAACGGCTCCCGCGAGCGCTCCGAGCGTAGAGGCGCCCCCGGTCTCCAGCGAAACTCGTTCCACCATGGTGGCCGCGCAGCCCGCGGAGGCAGTGGTTGTGGCCCCCGCCCCGCAGCGTCGTCGGCGCCGCGCGGTAGCGGCCCCGGCGGGCCCCCCGCAGGTGGTCGAGCTGCCGCAGGCGGAAAACAGGGCCGAACCGAAGACTTCCGTCGCGCCGCAGACGGAGGGTGTGACGGACGCTCCCGTGGAAAAGCCTCGCCGCAGCAGAAATTCCCGCCGTGCGGCAGAACCGGCTGAAAAAAAGACCGAGCCGTCCGCTCAGGAAGAGACCCGGACCGAGTCCGCGCCCACCGGTGAGGTTGCCAAGGAGGAAACCGAGCAGGCTTCGCAGGAAGAGGGGCGCCCGTCGCAGCGCAAGCGTCGCAGCCGTAGCGGTAAGCGCAAGGACGCGCAGCCCGAGAAGCCGCAGGAGGCGGACGGAACTCCCGAGGTTGAAAGCTCCGAAAACAAGGAAAGCGCCGAAGCCGCTTCCGCCCCGGTTTTCGTGGCTCCCGGACGAGAAGATCGCTCCGCCATCTTGGACGATCTGGCCAACCTGGCCCAGCAGCACAAGGCGTCGCCCCAGGACGAAGAAAAAGCGCAGGAAACTAACGCTGCACGCCTGGACTTCGCCTCCCTCCTGTTCCAGGCTCCCGTGGCCACCACTGTGGGTGAGCCAGACGCGGAAGACGAGGACGAAGCTGCAGACGAAGAAAACGAAGATGGCGCCCCCCAGCGCCGTCGGCGTCGCCGCGGTGGGCGCGGTCGGCGCGGACGCGGCCGCAGCGAAGAAAATTCGGAGGAGGAATCCTCTGAAGAAGCTGCTGACGAAACTTCCGATGACGAACAGGCGGAAGAAAGCAGCACCCGTCGTCGCCGTCGCCGCCGCCGCAACGGTAGCCAGGGCGAGGAGGGCGCGAGCGACGATCCGCCGAACACCGTAGTGCGCGTGCGCGAAGGCCGCGATGAGGTTAGGGCCGTAAAAGGCTCTACCCGCCTGGAGGCAAAGAAGCAGCGTCGCAGGGAAAGCCGAGACGCGGGCCGCCGCAAGACCTCGATCACGGAAGCCGAGTTCCTGGCTCGCCGCGAGGCCGTTAAGCGCTCCATGGTTGTGCGCGAAGCCGCCGGCCGCACTCAGATTGCGGTTTTGGAAGACGACATCCTGGTCGAGCATTACGTAGCGCGTAAATCCCAGACCTCCATGGTCGGCAACGTCTACCTCGGCAAGGTGCAGAACGTGCTCCCCAGCATGGAGGCGGCCTTCGTAGATATTGATCGCGGACGCAACGCCGTGCTCTATGCGGGGGAGGTCAACTGGGACGCTGCGGGCCTGGACGGGCAGCCGCGTCGCATCGAGCTTGCGCTCAAGCCGGGAGACTCGGTTCTGGTCCAGGTGACCAAGGACCCGATCGGCCACAAGGGCGCGCGCCTGACCAGCCAGATCTCACTTCCTGGCCGCTACCTGGTGTTCGTGCCGGGCGGCTCCATGACCGGCATCTCCCGCAAGTTGCCCGACAACGAGCGCACTCGCCTGAAGAAGATCATGCGTCAGATCATCCCCAAGGACGCTGGCGTGATCGTGCGTACCGCCGCCGAGGGGGCGAGCGAGGAAGAGCTGACCCGCGACGTCGAACGCCTGCGCAAAGAGTGGGAGCGCATCCAGAAAGCGCAGGGGAGCAAGAGCGCCCCGGCCCCGCTCTCGAACGAGCCCGATCTGGTGATCAAGGTTGTGCGTGACGTCTTTAACGAAGACTTCACCTCGCTCGTGGTGCAGGGCGATAAGGCGTACAAGAACGTTCACGACTACGTCAGCTCCGTGGCACCGGATCTGCTCGATCGGGTAACCAAACACGTCGGCGAAAAGGACGTGTTCGCGAAGCACCGCATCGATGAGCAGCTCCTGAAGGCCATGGACCGCAAGGTCTATCTGCCTTCCGGCGGTTCGTTGGTGATCGATCGCACCGAAGCCATGACTGTGATCGACGTCAACACCGGCAAGTTCACCGGTGCCGGCGGCTCCCTCGAAGAGACGGTCACCAAGAACAACCTGGAGGCGGCCGAGGAGATTGTGCGCCAGCTGCGCCTGCGCGACATCGGCGGCATCATCGTCGTGGACTTCATCGACATGGTGCTCGAGGCGAACCGTGACCTGGTTCTGCGACGCCTGGTGGAATGCCTTTCCCGGGACCGCACCAAGCACCAGGTGGCCGAGGTGACGAGCCTGGGCCTGGTGCAGATGACACGCAAGCGTGTCGGCCAGGGACTGGTCGAGATGTTCTCGCACGACTGCGAGCATTGCCACGGTCGCGGCATTGTGATTGACATGCAGGGAAACACCGCGTCGTCCCCGTCACAGCAGGAGAAGGAGGCCCCCGCGCAGGGCGCCAAGCGCTCCCGCAAGGCGGCCAGGGCGAAGCGTGGCACCCGCGGTAACGCTAAGGAATCGGTGGCCGAGCTGGTCGACGAAAAGAACGCTTCCGACGTGCAGGTGCTGGCCAACGACGATAAAGCGCGAGAGATCGCGCGGGCGACCATCGCGTCTATTGCCGCTGCGGCATCAACGCACCATGAGACCCCCGAGGTTACTGTCGCTGGGCAGGTAGTAACCCCGGAATCGGCTTCCCCGGAGGCCGAGACCGAAAAATAGGTGACGAGCTACACAGTGGTTGGCGGGTAAAAGCGCAGGCCTTTCGGCATGTCGCAGTTGACCCGCCACCACTACAGCCGTAGTCTATTCGTCGGTGCATTTTTTAATGCCCCCACCATCGTGCCCGCCGAGGCGGTCACGAGACCGCGCCCCTCGCGAATATCTCGCGGCGGTGGCTGCGGACCGTGGCCCGGTAAGCGGGATCGCACGTTAAAGAACGTTCAAGAGAAAGAGCTGATTCGTGGTGTACGCAATCGTCCGCGCTGGCGGTCGTCAGGAGAAGGTGTCCGTTGGGGACGTCATCGAGATCAACCGCGTTGCGGGTGAGGCAGGCGACACTGTCGAATTCGCGCCGGTCCTGCTCGTTGACGGCGACAAGGTGACGAGCGACGCTGACGCTCTCGCCAAGGTCAAGGTGTCTGCCGAGGTTCTCGAGCACACCAAGGGCCCCAAGATCCGTATTCTTAAGTACAAGAACAAGACCGGTTACAAGAAGCGTCAGGGTCACCGTCAGCAGCTGACCCAGCTCAAGGTCACCGGAATTAAGTAAGGGAGAGGTTTAAGCCATGGCACATAAGAAGGGCGCTAGCTCCTCTAAGAACGGCCGCGACTCGAACGCTCAGCGCCTCGGCGTTAAGCGCTTCGGTGGCCAGGAAGTCCTCGCCGGCGAGATCCTCGTCCGCCAGCGTGGAACCCACTTCCACCCCGGCTCCGGCGTAGGCCGCGGCAAGGACGACACCCTGTTCGCCCTCACCGCTGGCACCGTCGAGTTTGGCCGTCAGCGCGACCGCAAGGTCGTCAGCGTAGTCTCTGCCTGAGACGCTCGCAAAAACTTTTCAAGAGGGACGGGACCCGCACAGGGGCCGTCCCTCTTGGGCTATCCGCACCCGCTCCTAGGGAGTTTTCATGACCACGTTTGTTGACCGCGTAACCGTCCATTTGAAGGCGGGGGACGGCGGTAACGGCTGCGCCTCCATTCGCCGCGAGAAGTTCAAGCCGCTGGCGGGCCCCGACGGGGCCAATGGCGGGCACGGCGGGGGCATCGTGCTGCGGGTAGATCCCGACGTCACCACCCTGCTGCCTTTCCACCACAGGCCGCACCGCACCGCCGATTCCGGCGGATTCGGGAAGGGCGACTTCCGGCACGGAGCCAAGGGGGAGGACCTGATCCTCAGCATTCCCGACGGCACCGTGGTGAAAACCCCCGAAGGCAAGGTCATCGCCGACATGGTGGGGGCAGGCGCGGAACTCGTGGTGGCGCGCGGCGGACGCGGTGGACTGGGCAACGCGGCGCTGGCTTCGGCCAAGCGCAAGGCCCCCGGTTTCGCCCTGCTGGGCGAGCCCGGTGAGGAACGCCGCGTAATGCTGGAGCTCAAGACCGTGGCCGACGTGGCGCTGGTCGGCTACCCGAGCGCGGGCAAGTCTTCGCTGATCGCGGCGATGTCGGCCGCACGTCCGAAGATCGCCGACTACCCGTTCACGACCCTGACCCCGAACCTGGGCGTGGTAGAGGCCGAGCAGTTCCGCTACACGATCGCCGATGTGCCCGGGCTTATTCCCGGCGCGAGTGCGGGCAAGGGGCTGGGCCTGGACTTCCTGCGTCACATCGAGCGCTGCCACGTTATCGTGCACGTGCTTGACGCGGCGACTCCGGAATCTGACCGCGATCCGCTACAGGACCTGGAAACCATCGAGGGGGAGCTGCGCGCCTACGCCGATAGGCTGGTGGGCGACAGCGACGCCGGTCAGCGTATTCCGCTAATGGAACGCCCCAGCGTGGTCGTGCTGAACAAGACCGATCTGCCGGACGGTGCCGACATGGCCGAAATGGTGCGCGAACAGCTTGCCGCTCGCGGCACGCAGGTGCTGGAGGTTTCCGCGGTGTCCCGCAAGGGCCTGCGCGAGCTGGCATTCGTGCTGGGCGGCCTGGTGGAAGAAGCACGCGCGGCGCTGCCCGCACCGGAAGCGGCCCCGATCGTGCTCGCCCCCGAAGCGCTGGACGATAGCGGCTTCACGGTGACTCCCGAGCAGATGGACGGCCAGACCGCCTACCGTATTCGCGGCGAGAAGCCCGAACGCTGGGTACGCCAGACTCAGTTCGCCAACGACGAGGCCGTCGGTTACCTTGCCGACAGGCTTGCGCGCCTGGGCGTGGAGGATCAGCTTTATGCCGTAGGAGCGCAGGCCGGAGACACCGTGCTCATCGGCGAGGGCGACGACGCGGTTATCTTCGACTGGGAGCCCACCATGGTGGGCGGCGCGGAACTACTCGGTGCCCGCGGTACCGACATGCGCCTGGAAGACACCTCGCGCCCGACCCGGCAGGAAAAGCGCGAGGAGCAAAAGGCCCGCACCGCGGCCCGCCTGGACAGGCTGGCGGCCATGGAGCAGGAGCGCCGCGCCGGTCACTGGACCGATCCCACGACATGAAACGGCCTCCGGAGCGATACCGGGATTTCGCGGACGTCACCACTTCCGCCAGGGTCGTAATCAAGATCGGTTCTTCTTCCCTGGTGGGGGAGGACGGCGCGCTCAACCTGGAGCGCATGGCAGAGGTGGCGCGCTGCGCCGCTCACTGGCAGAAAAGCAGCGGGGCCGCGGTCACGCTGGTTTCCTCCGGCGCAATCGCGGCGGCCCTACCCGTGCTGGGGTTCCGGGAACGGCCGCGCGAGCTCGCCACGCAGCAGGTGCTCGCGGCGGTCGGTCAGCCGCTGCTGCTGGCAGCGTGGCGTGATGTTTTTGCCGAGCTGGGGCTGAGCGCCGCGCAGTTTCTGCTGACGGAAGATGACCTTTCCTGCGTTTCGCGCCGCACTAACATTCGCGCCGCGCTGGAACCCGTGCAGGGCCTCGGTGCGATCACCATCATCAACGAAAACGATGCGGTGGCTACCGGCGAAATCTCGTTCGGCGATAACGACCGGCTGGCCGCGCTGGTGGCGCAGACCGTCGGCGCCGATCTGCTGCTGCTCTGCACCGACATCGACGGCCTCTATACCGCCGCCCCCGGCACGCCCGGCGCGCAGCGGATCCCCCTGGTGCGGGATTTTTCGGAACTGGCCGGGATCAGCCTTGGCACGGTCGGCTCCAAGGTCGGCACCGGCGGCATGGTGACAAAGCTGGAGGCCGCGCAGATCGCGACGGAGGCGGGGTGCGCCACGCTGGTGCTGCAGGCTGCGGACCTGCCGCTCGTGTTTTCGCGCCTCGCAGAGGGCAGTGAACACTGCCCCGGCACGTTCTTTGCGGCCAGCGACTCCTGCCGCGGGGATCGCAGGCAGTGACTCAAGCACGCCGCGCGCGCCGGAGGCAGCCTGACGGTAGACGAGGGCGCGGCCAAGGCCCTGCAAGAGCGCAACGCTTCGCTCCTATTCGCGGGTATTTGCCAGGTGCGCGGCATTTTCGCGCAAGGCGCCCCGGTGGACATCGTGGGCCTTGACGGAAAGGTAATCGCACGCGGTTTCGCTACGCAGTCCAGCGAGATAGTGCGCAGGTTGCAGGGCATGAATCTGCACCGCATTGAGGACGAGCTGCCGGGGGCCCTGATGCGGCAGGTGGCCACGCCCGTGGCCGTGCACAGAGACAACCTGGTGCTGCTTTAAGCGGCCCGGCCCGGTAACATCGGGACATGAGCGAAGCTACCCGAGAGCCCGCGACGCGGGATACCAGCGATGTTACGGCCCTGGTACACGAGCGCGTCCGCCTGGCGCGCAGCGCCCAGCCCACGCTGGCGGCGCTGAATCGCGAAAAGAAAGACGCCCTGCTACACACGCTGGCCGATGCCCTGGTGGCCGACAGCGAAGCGATCGTGGCAGCGAACGCCCTGGATCTGGATGCGGCCCGCGAAGCGGGAATGACGCCGGGGCTGCTGGACAGGCTGCGGCTAGACATCCAGCGGGTGGCTGCTATCGCCGCCCAGCTGCGGGACACGGCGGCGCTGCCTGACCCGGTGGGAGAGATTACGCGCGGGGGAGTGCTCGCAAACGGGCTGCGTTTAAGCCAGGTGCGGGTGCCGCTGGGCGTGGTGGCCATGATCTATGAGGCGCGGCCCAACGTGACCGTTGACGCCGCCGGGCTTTGCCTGAAATCTGGTAACGCCGTGGTGTTGCGTGGCGGATCTGCCGCAGCGCACACCAACGAGCGAATCGTGGCGTGCCTGCGAGCCTGCCTAGCGGCGCAGGGGCTGCCGGAAGACCTGGTGGTCGGGGTAGACGGGTACGGGCGCGAGGCGGTCACCGCGCTGCTTACCGCACGCGGGCTGGTGGACGTGGCCATTCCGCGTGGCGGTGCCGGGCTGATCAACCACGTGGTTACGCACGCCCAGGTGCCCGTCATAGAAACGGGCACGGGGAATTGCCACATCTTCGTGGACGAATCCGCCGATCTCTCGACCGCCTACGAAATCGTGTTGAACGCTAAAACGCAGAAGGTCGGTGCCTGCAACGCGGCGGAAACGCTGCTCGTACACCGCAGCGTGGCGGCCGACTTCCTGCCCGAATGCGGTCGCCTGCTGGGCGCAGCCGACGTGACGCTGCACGCCGACGAGGAATCTGCCGCCCTGTTTAACGACTGCGGGGCACGGGTGCTTCCGGCCGAGGAAACCGACTGGGCCAGCGAGTACCTTTCCCTAGACCTAGCGGTGAAGATCGTGGCCGACGTACAGGAGGCGGTGACGCACATCCGCGCCTACTCGACCGGCCACACGGAGGCCATTTTGACCGCCAGCCTGCCCAGCCAGGAATATTTCCTGCGCGAGGTAGACGCCGCCGTGGTGATGTGTAACGCCTCCACCCGGTTCTCGGACGGCGGCGAATTCGGCTTCGGTGCGGAGATCGGAATATCGAACCAGAAGCTGCACGCCCGCGGACCGATGGGCCTGCCTGAGTTGACCACCACAAAATGGTTGTTGATTGGGGAGGGTCATACCCGGCCTTAGCCCGTTCCTGTGACAGAATGGCACAGTTAGCGATATACCAACCAGAAAGGCATGCGAATGCTGGACAACGTAGTGCTGCTCGCTGAGGGCGCCGCGCACGCCGAAGGTCTTGACCCCCTGTATGCGGCCGGGGCCACGTTCGTCATCCTGATGTCCCTGCTGGGGATCACCTTCCTTTTCAGCAGCATGACCGACAAGGACGCTGCCCAGAAGCCGCTGAGCGGGACGGATGCCAAGCACTAGTTCTCCCCGCCGCCGTATCGGTGTCATGGGTGGGACTTTCGATCCCATCCACCACGGGCACCTGGTGGCGGCAAGCGAGGTGCAGAGCAAGTTCGCTCTGGACGAAGTGATTTTCGTACCGACCGGACAGCCCTGGCAGAAGGCGGAGCGAAAGATCTCCGATGCGGAACATCGCTATCTGATGACGGTCGTTGCCACCGCCGCCAACCCTCGCTTTACGGTCTCCCGGGTCGATATCGAACGGCCCGGCAGTACCTACACGATAGACACGCTGCGCGACCTGCGCCGGCAATACCCGGATGCGGAACTTTTCTTCATCACGGGGGCCGACGCGCTGCGCAACATAGTGAGTTGGAAGAGTGCCGACGGCCTCTTCGATCTCGCCCATTTCGTGGGGGTCACCCGGCCCGGCCACGAACTTGATACCGCCGGAATCCCGGAAGATTCGGTCACCCTGATCGAGGTTCCGGCCATGGCGATTAGCTCTACCGACTGTCGGCGCAGAGTCAGCGCCGGGCAGCCCGTCTGGTACCTGGTGCCCGACGGGGTAGTGCAATACATCAACAAATACGCTCTGTATGTGGGAAGTGAGGACGATGTCCGCTCCTAAAGCCCCGGTAGAAAAGAAGCCGCGCCGCCACGGTAGGCGTGCGCGGGCAGCAGCCAGCGTCGAGGAGGCTTCGACGCGCCCGGCGGTGAAGGGCCGCCGACGCGCCGCAAACCAGAGCGACGAACTGCCGCTGACTTACCGCCACGCGGTGCGTCCGCCGCAGCAGGACGAACCGCGTCCGCTGCTTAAGCGCCTCAAGCGCCTCGTCGGGCGCGACGAGGAAACTCAGGCCCTGGCGGAAGCCCCGGCCAAGGTAAACGCGCGTACCGAAGCCGCGGGAGCTGCCGATCAGGACTTCGGCGAGCTTTCCGCCGAGGAAGCGCCTACCCCCGTGGCCGCCCCGCGTTTCGAGGGCACCGTGCTGCAGACCCGTTCGCGCCTGGGCGAGAACCCGCTGTTCTGGATCAGCTGGGCAGTGGTCATCGTGGTGCTGATCGTGCTGGTGGCGCTGCTGGTAAACGGCCTGCTGTCCTCCGGGAAGACGGAGGCGGCGGCGCTGGCTACCGCCCTGCTGCCCGGAAACTGGCCCGCAGGCCTGGCCTGAGCGGAACCAATTTTTCAGACTTTTCATCACTTAGCTAAGGAGCCTTGTGAGCGCCTCTAAAGAAGCCATCGAACTTGCCCGCGTAGCGGCTAACGCCGCCGCGGAAAAACTGGCGGAAGAAATCATCGCCCTCGACGTGAGCGAGCAGCTCGTCATCACCGACGCGTTCGTCGTCTGCTCTGGAAGCAGCGAACGCCAGGTATCCGCGATCGTGGACGGGGTTGAAGAGGCGCTGCTCAAGCTGCGGGTTAAGCCGCTGCGCCGCGAGGGCGAACGCGACGCGCGCTGGGTGCTGCTGGACTTCGGTGAGATCGTGGTGCACGTACAGCACGCGGAAGACCGCGCGTTCTACGCGCTGGAGCGCCTGTGGCGCGACTGCCCCGAGATCGAACTGGACCTGCCCGCAGAGGGCGCCGCAGACGCTTCGTGAGCGCCGCCCGTTTAATCCTGGCCCGGCACGGCGAAACCGAATACAACCGTGCGGGGCGGCTACAGGGGCAGACCGACATTGATCTGAACGAAGCTGGCCGGGCGCAGGCGCGTGCGCTTGCGCGTACCGTGGCGGCGCTTCCCGTCGCGGAGAGGCCGGTGGTGCTGTTCTCTTCGCCGCTGCGCCGCGCTTTGGAAACCGCGCAGGCGGTAGGGGACGCGCTCGGGCTGGCGGTGCGCACTGATGAGCGCCTGCTAGAGCGAGGATTCGGCATCTGGGAGGGCCTGACGGGTGAAGAAATCTTCTCCGGCTGGCCCGAGGACGCCCGCGCCTGGCGCGGCGCCGGATCGGTAGACCCTGCTATCGGCTTGGAATCGCGCACCGCTACGGCTGAGCGCTATGCGCAGGCCTGCCGCGAAATCATGGCTAAGCACGCGGGGGAGTGCGTCATGATCGTCTCCCACGGCGCGGCCACCCGCCTCGCGATAGGCGAACTGCTGGGCCTGGACGCGGAGGCGTTCAACGGGATTGCAGGCCTGAACAACTGCCACTTTTCCACGCTCGTACCGCTGCGCGACTACGGCCAGGAAGGGCTAATGCGGTTGTCGTCACATAACACCGCTCCCGGTTTTGGCAGTGGCGGCGAAGCGTAGTAAAGTATTCATGTCGGCCCGGGAACGGGCAAGAAACGACACGGGGCTATGGCGCAGTTGGTAGCGCGCTTCCATGGCATGGAAGAGGTCAGGGGTTCGATTCCCCTTAGCTCCACGATTTAGGCGCTCGTTTTGATGCAAAGTCTGGTACATTCAGGCAAAGTATTGAAACGGGCGTTTTTGCTTATTACCGCGGGTTTCTGGCGGCTGGTCTGATTGCGCTGCGGCGATATCAGCTAAATTATTGGCTTCCGCCAAAGGGGATTGATTCATGTTTCCTAGCGCCCCCTATATAGCTGACAGGCTGACCCACGTATTGTCGGGTCGAGGTCAGGTGTTGCATGAAGGGAACGCCATCCTCCTGATCCCATCTGGTCCAGGCTGGGTTATGCGCCTGACTGTGAGCCCAGAAATAGTCCGTGTGTTCACGGGGTTGGGTGTGCGTATCTTGGTCGGCGAAGATAGTCCAGGCGACCTGGATCCCCTCGAAGCGCGCGTTCCTCGCAGTGACGGTTCTACGCATCAAGACCAACCGTAACCGTCGGGAAAAGGAAAAGCCGCGCGAAGAACGCCGCAAGGCGCACGAGAGGGGCATGTCGCTACACGCCGGCAGCTAACTCTGCGGCCTCCAGAGCCATTTTGATCGCCACTTCTTGCGCCCCTCGATACTTACTTGTTCACATTTCTAACTTTCCCCTTGTTCTCTGCACTACCAGGAGTATCATCAACAGTATGTTCAAGATGGTCGAGATTATGAACGGGTGCGCAGGCTAGAGAAGCCGCGTAGCCGCCGTCTTGCGCACCCACCCTTCACGCAAAGCAGTGAAGGGTTTTTTGTTTGCCCAAACACACCACAAGACCAGGAAGAATTCCCATGTCTAACACCCCCGTCAGAGAAGTCTGGTCATCGCGTACCGTCTTCTTGGCAGCCGCCATAGGCTCGGCTATCGGCCTAGGCAACATCTGGAGGTTCCCCTACATCGCCTACCAAAACGGTGGCGGCTCGTTCCTCATTCCCTACGTCATCGCCCTCGTCACCGGCGGCGTGGCGATGCTCTTCTTTGACTACGCGATCGGCCACCGTTTCCGTGCCGCCCCGCCGCTCGCTTTCGCGCGGATACGCCGCTGGGCGGAGCCGTTCGGCTGGGTGCAGACGCTCATCACGTTCTTCATCGCCGTCTACTACATGGCGATCCTGGCCTGGGCTGCTTTCTATACCTACTACGCGGCAACGCTGGCCTGGGGAGACGACCCCGACAAGTTCTTCTCTCAGGAATTCCTACAGGCCGACACCGCGCACGTGCACACCGGAACCTTCATCCCGGGCCTCACCGTGGTGCTGGCCATCCTCTGGGTGGTTTTGCTCCTCGTCATGTCTCTCGGAGTGGAACACGGCGTGGGGGCGGTATCCCGCTACGCGGTGCCCGCGCTGGTCGTGCTGTTCCTGATCATCACGGTGCGGGCGCTCACCCTGCCGGGCGCCGCGCAAGGCCTGGACGCGCTGTTCACCCCCAACTGGTCGGCGCTGCTTGACCCGACGGTGTGGATGGCGGGCTACGGCCAGATCTTCTACTCGCTCGCCGTCGGCTTTGGAATCATGCTGACGCAGGCCTCCTACCTGAAGCGGCGCACCGACATCACCACCACCGCCTGGACGGTCGCTTTCGCGAACTCCTGCTTCGAGGTAATGGCCGGCATCGCGGTGTTCTCCGCGCTAGGCTTCATGGCGCAGCAGAGCGGCGCGGCCGTGGGTGACGTCGTCTCCTCCGGCATCGGCCTGGCCTTCATCGCCTTCCCCAAGATCATCTCCACCATGGCGGGCGGCCCGTTCTTCGGGGTGCTGTTCTTCGGTTCGCTCTTCCTGGCGGGCTTCACCTCCATGTTCTCCATCATCGAGGTACCGATCTCGGCGTGCATGGACAAGTTCAAGTGGGGCAGGAAGAAGGCGGTTGTGGTCGTCGGCTCCACCGCTGCGCTGTTCTCCCTGGTGCTGCTGCCCACCACCACGGGTCTGGCCACGCTCGACATCATGGACCGCTTCATCAACGTCTTTGGCATCGTGCTGATCGCCCTACTCACGCTGGTGATAGTCGGTTGGGGAGCGAAAATGTTCCCGGTGCTTTCCCGCCACCTCGATGCCCGCTCTACCATCCGCACCCGCGGCTGGTGGACGGCCGCCGTCGGCGTGCTGACCCCGGCGGTTCTCGCGGTTACTTTCTTCGGCAACGTGAAAGAGCTCCTCGCCAGCCCTTACGAGGGCTACACCGGGCCGCAGCTCCTAACGTACGGCTGGGTGCTGGCTGCGGTGATCTACACCGCCGCGCTGGTGTTCACGTTCGTGCCCTGGCATAAGGACACCGATTTCTCCCTGCCGGAGGAATTCTGCAACGAGGAAAACACCCCGCCGGTAGAAAACTGCGCGCACTGACCTAGGAGGAAAAGACATGTCTCTATCTGCAATCGTCATGATGGTCGTCTACCTCGGGGTAGTCGGTGGCGGCTTAGTTGCGGGTGCCGTAGTGATGGCTACGCACCCCGACGAAACCGCCGGAGAGCTCGCGGTAAACGAGAAATAACCTTTAGCCCTGGCCGCGCCACGATAAATGCCGCGCGCCAGGGCTAAACAGCTGAAACAGGTGGGTGTGGCTCCCGTGCCGGAGTCACACCCACCCGTCTTATATGGGGAAGAAAGTTTGTGAGGGAGTAGCGGACGGACGGAAACTACTCCCAGCTCGCCTTGGCGGGATCCGTCCCGTGCGCCAGGGCATTCGCGTTGATGGCGGCCGATAGCCACTCGCTCAGACCCGGGCGCAGGCTCTCGTAGCGGGAGGTGAAACGCTCATCGGCCAAATACATGCGTCCGAGCAGAACCTGCTTGGCATGGGTGACCTCGAACATGGCACTTAGCGCTTCCCGGTATTCCTCCGCCAAAGCCATCCCCTCTACGCTGTCGGGGGCGATACCGGAAGAAACTGCCAAGGCACAGCGCTCCTCGATACCCTTCAAGCGATCCGCAAATGCCTGCCAATCAGAGCTGCTCATTCGTGCCTGTCGTTGCTGGCTAACCTGCCAGTCATGGGTATCTCCCCATTTTTCTGCCGCCTCTTCGTCCCAGGCCGGGTTCCATTCTTGTCCCAGGATCTCGGCTCTCTCTGCCACGCTTACCGGTGTTTTGGTCATTTCTTTCTCCAATAGCTGCTCTACTGCGGTGATCTTTTTCGTCAGGGTTTCCCGCTGCGCCAACAGCAACTCAAGCTGGCTAACCAGATGCTCTTGCGGCGAGGCGGGGCTATCGAGCAAAAGCCTGATTCTGGCAAGCGCCATGCCCGTTTCCCTGTAAACAAGTGCCCTCTGCAAGCGTTCCACGTCATGCTCGGTATAGATCCGATAACCAGCGGGGGAGCGGCGGCTCGCGGGAGCTAAACCAAGCTCGTCCCAGTGATGCAACTGGCGCACGGTCAAGCCGAGCATGGCGGCCACTTCTCCCACGCTGTATAAGGGCTTTTTCTTCATGCCCTCCACTCTGAGGCCCCACGTAGTGTCAGGCTCAAGAAAAAATACTGTGCAGTGAGTCACCTATGCGTGATTGTGTTGATACTTGGGGACAAGATAAGCCTTGCCTTATTTAATAACTAGATAGATCTGCGAGGGTACGGTGCTCACCGTTCTTAAATTCCTGTACGAGGAAAACCAGATTATTTTCGGTTTTGCTGCTCTGGTTCCCCTACTCTTCCTGCTCAGGAAAAACATTCGTAAACACGCCGTCTGGTACTACCTGGGGGCGACGATCCTCAGCTTCCTGTCGATCGGCATGGAAATTCACTGGGGGCTTACCGATACCTACCCGACCGAGGCCTGGTGGTGGCCCATCAACAGCCAGATCCGGCGCGGTTCGTTCGGTTTCGTGCTGTTCACCGTCGTCATGTTCCAGGGGGTGATCAAGCCCTGGAACACCGTAACCAAGCAGCTTTACGCGATCCGCGGCGAAATCTCGATCCTGGCCTGTATCTTCTCCTTTGCCCACCTGATGGTTTATGGCCTGGGATACTTCTACGGCGGCGGTGACGAGTTCGAACTTCCCTACGAAATCCTGTTCTACACCTCCCTGGCGCTGCTGCTGATCGGCATTCCGCTGTTCATTACCTCCTTCAAGAAGATTCGTTTCTCGATGAAGGCGGTGACCTGGCAGAAGCTGCACAAGTGGTCCTACGCGTTCTACTTCGTCCTCTTCGCGAACGTCATTTTGGTGTTCGTGCGCCGGATCCTGGTATTCGGTGAATACCTCGAGAAAGAACCCGCCTACCTGGTAGACACCTACCTTTCGCTGGTCCTCTACACCGGTATTTTCGTCGTGTACACGGTGCTGCGCATCAAGACCGACCGTAACCGTCGGGAAAAGGAAAAGCTGCGCGAAGAACGCCGCAGGGCGCACGAGAGGGGTGTGCCGCTGCACGCGGACAGCTAACCGCGCCTCTGCGACTAATGACCCGGCTAGACTCGTTAGTAACTAGCCGGGTTATTCGCATCTAGAGCCTGTAAGGAACCCCGTGTCATCCCGCAAGAACAGCCTTAAGATCACCAGGCGCGGACTACTCGCGGGGAGCGCCCTCGCGGCTACAGTAATACCCGCCCGGGCGGCCGCCCCTTATCGCGATGTGCCACAAAACAGCATGTTCTACCGCGAAATCATGTGGGCCAGGCAGCAGGGGATATTGAAAGGCTGGTGGGACAACACTTTTCGGCCCCTAGAAAACATAACGCGCGAAGCGTTCGCCGCGATTCTTTACCGGCTAGCGGGCAGCCCTCCCTACGAAGCCCCGGAAGAAAGTCCGTTCACGGACGTTACCGACAAACGTGAGTTTTATCGGGAGATCTGCTGGAACCGGGAACAGGGCATATTCACCGGCTGGCAGGAGGACGCAACGTTCCGGCCCGACCTGCCGATAGCGCGTGACGCGGCGGTGACGGTGCTTTATCGCATAAGCAGGCGGCCCACCATCGGAGTGTGCGCTCCGGTGAGCGACGTTCCGGCTAACTACGTTTTCCGAAAGGAAATCGAATGGTCACGCTCGCGCGGTTACATGACCGGCTGGCCCGACGGACGCTACCTGCCCACCGCCCCCATTCATCGAGACGCGGCGGCGGCCCTGATCTACCGCTACGTTAACGGCGGCATTTTCGGCAAGGACGTAACGGTAACGGGAGCGCTCGGGGTTGCCTACTGGGCCGTTGGCGGACCGCACGGAAAACTAGGCCTACCCGAGGGAAACGCTAGCGACCTCACCTCGCCGGTGAGCGGAAACCGCGGTGCGCAACAAAAATTTGCCGGGGGATACGTGGCGTGGAGCCCCGGAACGGGAGCGCACGCCGTAGGCGGGCAGATTGCTACGCGATACGCGCAGGCGAGAGCAGCACAAGGCGAATTTGGATTTCCGACCTCTCCGGAGAACAGGGAAGGCGATAATCTCCGGCAAAGCTTTGAGGGCGGGCAGATCGTGCAACCCATTCCCTGGACACCACCGAGGGGAATGCACGGTCCCGTAAGCAAAATAGCCCCGGTGAAAGGCGGCGTTGCGATCCGACGCGGCTGGAACGGCACCAGGGTGCGCATCATCCAAAAGAAGCTGGGAATCGCACGTAGCGGAGCCAGGCAAACCTATGACTATGAAACCCAGCAAGCCGTTAAAGCGGTGCAGCGTCGGCATAAACTTCCCGTTAACGGCATAGTAGATGCCGCTACCTGGCGGCACATAGCGCCCGAATATCCGTTCGACATGGATGCCTGGCAGACCCCGATTCGGGTAACGGAACACGCCAGCAGGCAGCAGCGCATAGACGAAATGGTCAGGTTCGTACGCAGCGTTTACGGTAGTCCATACACCTGGGGCGGTGCCGGGTGGCGCGATAGCAGCGTAGCGGGATACGACTGTTCCGGGCTTTTGCTGCAGGCCATGTATTCGGCAGGACTGGATCCGCAACCGGTAAACGTTGTGGCGCACGCGGAACCCTCGTACCGCAGTTCGCAAATGTTTTATGCCGACAAGCGCCTGCTCAGCGTACCGCTAGCGCAGAAAAAACGAGGAGACTTAATCTTCTACGGAAACTCGCGCGGAACGGTGACGCATGTTGCGCTTTACCTGGGCGACGGCAAAATTGCGCACGCTGCAGAAAGAAACGTTCACGAACGCACCTACAGCAGCGTGGTATGGGGTAACCGGTACGTAAAACCCTATGTGAAAAGGCCGTTCCCGTGATGCGCGGACCGGCGGTAGCAGCTGCCTGCGCCCTGTTGCTCACGGCCCTTACTTCCTGCACCCAAGCAGCCACGTTGGAGAGCGAGACAACCATGACTCAGCCACTACATCCGGTAGAAAAGGTAGACGAAAACGGTTTGCTGCCGCCGGACCCAAACGATGTATCCGGTAAGGAGGAATCGCTGGACGGTGCATTCGCAACCCCGCCGCTCAGCGAGGACGACGCGCAACCGGTAGACACGCAACTGGCGGTGGCTAACGGAAAGCGAAGCGTGACGGTATTTGCCTACCTGCAAGAGGCCGTCCCCGGCGGCGTTAGCCTGGGGCTGCACGTTACCTGTGACGGAGAGGAGGCCGTCGAGCTGTCGGATGTGCGGGTAACCGCGCGCGGTGAGGGCGGGGTCGAGGCCGGTGCCGAACTACCGACGCGGCGGCTTTCCTTCGCGGAGAGCTGGGACGGAGAGCTGACCTTACCGCTGGGGGAGGGGCCGTTCGCTCCCGGAACCATTAAGGTCGGTTTCTCCCTGGACGGCGGAGAGGTCGTTTACGCCACCGTCTAGCACAGGTAAATCCTGTTCTGGCGGGGATAAGGGGAAATAGAAAAGGTTACTCTTCGGTAATAGTTTGCTGGCTTGTACCACCTTTTTGTATTGACGGACCTTTGTCCCTAAAAAGCATTTTTGCCGCACCTAATATCTAAGCGTTTGCCTAGATGAAAGGAATGGCAAAATGAAAAATCTGTTCGTTAAAACCGACCCCAGCAGGCGGCGTATCGGAGTGGCGCTGCTGGTAGGCGTGATAACCGGTACGATCTCCGCAATCGTAAAGTTTGGCTGGGAGGTTCCCTTCCCGCCCCGCACCCCGATGCGAGATATGACAAACCCGCCGCAGGCGCTACTGGAACTGTTCGGAATGAGCCCCGATACCTCGCACCTGATGGTGATTTATAACGGGAACGAACGCCCCATCATGTCGTTCCTGATTCACTTCTCTTTCGCGATCGCCTTCGGCGTTATTTACTGTGTAATCGCGGAATACTACCCGGGAATTAAGCTCTGGCAGGGCGCTGCCTTCGGCTTCCTGGTGTGGGTCGTATTCCACCTGCTGCTGATGCCCGCCATGGGGCTAGTGCCGCCGATGTGGGGCCAGCCGTTCGGCGAGCACTTCAGCGAATGCTTCGGACACATTTTCTGGATGTGGCTGATCGAACTAACCAGGCGCGACCTGCGTAACCGCATCACCCACGAGCCTGACGCGGAAGTTCCGCTCTCTGCGGCAACCCGCTGAAACCGAAGCTCGAAAAGCTAAAAATAGGGGCCGGTACGTGCAACACGTACCGGCCCCTCGTTTTCTCTCGCGCGGCCCTACCAGCCCGCGAGGAAAGAGATCACTGCTCGATGACGGTGCCGTCCGGGATATTCTCCGGGCAGGTCGGCTTCACGGTCACGTCACCGCGCACCGTGATGTCGGCACCAAAGGTGTGCTTGCCTTCCACGGTAAGGGAGGTTGCATCCTTGATCGAGGGCACTCCCTTCGGGAAACGCTCCTCGAAATCGCCGATCAGCTTGTAGTAGTCGCTATCCAGCTTCACCAGCGGCACGGTCTCTACCTGCTTCACGAGCGCGTAATCGTCGTCCAGCACGTAGGCGTCGGAACGCACCAGCAGCAGGTCACTGGTGGCCTTCACCGGCAGGAAGCGGGCGCGCTCCACCACAATCGCGGTAGCGCCCTCGAACACCTCGATGGCGGCGCCCATCGCGGTCTCGATCTGATACACCTTGGTGCTGGACTTATCGGACGGATCCACCGTCTTTTCGTTGCGGATCATCGGCAGGCCCAGCACGCCCCGGCGCTCCTCGAGCGTTTCCTTCAGCACCCGCAGGTTAAACCAGAGGTTGTTGGTGTGGAAGAACGGGTGGCGGTTTTCGTCGGTGAAGAACTCCATCTGATGATCGGGGGTCTGCGCCGTATCGCGCAGGATCAGACGCCCGTCGCTCTTGCGGATGGCCAGGTGGCCCCCCTTGCGGTCCGCAATGGTGCGTCGGCACAGCTCGGCGGCGTAGGGCGCGCCCGACTGCGCGAACCAGCCCGCGATCTTCGGGCTGGGAACGGTGCCGAGGTTGTCGGAGTTAGATACCGACGCGTACTCGAAACCTGCCTCCAGCAGCTTGTCGAGCAGGCCCGACGTCTCTAGCGCGGTGTAGATGTCGCCGTGTCCCGGCGGGCACCATTCAAGCTCCGGGTCGGCGGGCCATTCGACCGGCTCCAGCCCGTCCACGGTCAGCTTCGGTTCCTTGTTCTGCACGAACGACAGCGGCAGCCCGGCCACCGGCAGCTGCGGGTAGTTGCCCAGCACCTCCAGCGTGTCGGCCTCGGTGCGGAAAGAGTTCATAAAGATTAGGGGCAGGCGGGCGCCGGTCTTTTCGCGCGCCGCCAGCACCTGCTTAACGATGATGTCTAGGAAACGCATGCCGTCGCGCACCGGCAGGAGGGACTTAGCGCGGTCCATTCCCATCGAGGTGCCGAGGCCGCCGTTCAGGTTAATCACGGCGAGCTTGCTGAAAGCCTCGCGCTGGGTTTCCTCGTCTACCTCGACCTCCGCCAGCTGCGGCGGATCCAGGTAAGGGATGATCGTTTCTTCGGGAATCTGGCCGGTGGTGCCGGCCTCCAATTTCTCGTAGTAGTGGCTGAAGACGTCGATCGCACGGTCTGCGACACCTGCGTCGCGCATCTTCTGCTGTGCCCTGTGGAGTGCCTCAATGCTCATGCTTTAACTCTAGTCGCCGCTTGTGTGATCGCCAACGCTTAACGTCCGCCGCCTGTCGGCCACTTGCCCGGTAGACTTAGAAACTATGAGCACAGTTTTGTCTGCGGTTGCCTGGCCCTATGCAAACGGGCCCCGCCACATCGGCCACGTAGCCGGTTTCGGGGTCCCTTCCGACGTTTTCTCGCGTTACATGCGAATGGCCGGGCACGACGTGCTAATGGTTTCCGGCACCGACGAACACGGCACGCCGATCCTGGTGGCGGCAGACGAAGAGGGCATCACGCCCCGTGCGCTGGCAGACCGTAACAACCGCATTATCGTGGAAGACCTGGTAGCCCTCGGTCTTTCCTACGATCTCTTCACCCGCACCACCACCCGCAACCACTACGCCGTGGTGCAGCAGATGTTTGAGACGGTGCGCGATAACGGCTACATGATCGAACAGACCACCTCTGGCGCGATCTCTCCCTCCACCGGTCGCACGCTTCCCGACCGCTACATCGAGGGCACCTGCCCCCTGTGCAAGACGCCCGGTGCGCGCGGCGACCAGTGCGACGCCTGCGGTAACCAGCTCGATCCGACCGACCTGATCAACCCGGTTTCCCGCATCAACGGGGAAACCCCGAAGTTCATCGAAACCAACCACTACTTCCTTGACCTGCCCGCGCTGGCGGAAGCCCTGGGAGAGTGGCTGGATGAGCGCGAAGAGTCCGGCACCTGGCGCCCGAACGTAATCAAGTTCAGCCAGAATATCCTCAAAGACATTCGCCCCCGCGCCATGACCCGCGACATCGACTGGGGCATTCCGGTTCCGGGCTGGGAGGACCAGCCGAGCAAGCGCCTCTACGTCTGGTTCGACGCCGTCATCGGTTACCTGTCGGCCTCCGTAGAATGGGCGCGCCGCATCGGCGAACCGGAGGCGTGGCGCAAGTGGTGGAATAACCCGGAGGCACTCACTTACTACTTCATGGGCAAAGACAACATCGTCTTCCATTCCCAGATCTGGCCGGCCGAACTGCTCGGGCAAAACGGTAAGGGCGCAAAGGGCGGCAAGCCCGGCCCGTTCGGGGAACTCAACCTGCCTACCGAGGTCGTTTCCAGTGAGTTCCTCACGATGGAGGGCAAGAAGTTTTCCTCGTCCAAGGGCGTGGTCATCTACGTACGCGACGTGCTTTCCCGCTATCAGGCGGACGCGCTGCGCTACTTCATCTCCGCCGCCGGACCGGAAAACCAGGACGCCGACTTCACCTGGGCGGAATTCGTGGCGCGCACCAACAATGAGCTGGTGGCGGGCTGGGGCAACCTGGTAAACCGCACCGCCGCGATGATCGCGAAGAACGTGGGCGAAGTTCCCGCCGCGGGCGAGCTGGAGGATGTAGACCGGGCGCTGCTCTCCCAGATCGAGGCAGGGTTCGAGACCGTGGGCGGCATGATTCGCTCGCATCGTCAGCGCGCCGCGATCGCCGAAATCATGCGCCTGGTGGGAGAGGCCAACCGCTACGTTTCCGAGACCGAGCCTTTCAAAATGAAAGCGCCGGAACAGCGCGAGCGCCTGCTCACCGTGCTGCATACCCTGGCCCAGGCCGTGACCGACCTGAACACGATGCTGGCACCGTTCCTGCCGTTCTCCGCGAACCTGGTGGAAAAGGCACTTGGCGGCGACCGTGTGGTGGCGCCGCTGCCGGTGATCGAAGAAGTAACCGACCTCGACGGCGACGAACAGTACCCGATCATTACCGGCGACTACACGGATGTTCCCGCCTGGGCACACCGTGAGGTTAAGGTGGGTGCTCCCGTCTCTAAGCCTTCGCCGATCTTCACCAAACTCGACCCGAAGATCGTAGAGGAAGAGCTGGCCAGGCTGGAAAGCTAAGCAGAGCTAGAAGTTTGCAGATTGGGGAGGCGATTTATTCGCCTCCCCATTTCTTTGCCCGCGCAAAGCCTAGGCTGAAAACCCTATCCGGCTGCTATTTCTCTTCCCAAACGGCCATGTCGGTTATCGTCCAGGATTCGGCGGACGGCGACAGGACGAGGGCGTAGCCGAAGAGAAGCTGTGAGCCGGAAACAGACAGGACCGATTTCCCCTCGACCCTGTAGCCTCCACCCGGTAGCGCATACACGGGGCCGTCGGCGAACTTCAGAGACAACTGCGCGCCGGAAGGAAACACCCCGCCATGCGAAAACAGCTTCGCGGAGAAATCGCGGCAGTTTACGCACTCCGGAGCAAAGAAGCGTTCGGCGCCGGCCCTATCGCCAGAGCCGGCGCGGGCATAGAAATCTGACCAAAACAGGTGCGAAAATTCCCTTGCTCGCTTTGCCTGCTCGATACCGGCGCTATCGTTCGTGGTAGACAGCCCTGAGTCGGTAGCTTCCTGAGCAGAAGCGGCGGGAGAAACAGCGGGGGAGGAGGGGTTCGCCGTTGTAACCTTCTCCGCTTTAACTGCGGCTCCCGCAGCCGTCCCGGTGGGGCTCTTTGCGGGGGCATCCGGCACGTATCGGCCGTCTCCTGGCGTGCCTCCGGCCACGCTACAGGCAGTCAGCAATAGGTAGGCTACTGCTGCGAAAAACTTTTTCTTGCGAATCATGGCGGCTCCCTTTGGCTTGCTTTTTCGTAGAAGCTACAGAGACACCGAAGACACTGAATCGCGATGTGGAAAACATGCGTTCCTTTCGTTACGCGCCGCTACGCGACAGCAAAACGGTGGGCCACCCAAAGGGTGACCCACCGTTGCTTTAGCTAATCGGGGAGAGGCTAGTCCTCGTCCCCAAGCTTCTCGACCGGACCAACCAGCGCCTCGATCCGGTGCAGCTCGTGTCCCTGGTGCTCCAGGGCCTCGCGCAGCTCGGACGGGGTGACCGGCGAAACCGAATCGCGGAAGAAGAAGCTGGTCGCCTTCGCACGCAGGGCCGACACGCCCTCGCCCTTGGCCAGTGGACGGTAATCGTCGTGCTGCACCAGGACCCAGCGATCGTACTCGTTGAGAGGCTCGTGAATCTCCAGCATCTCGCCGTTCTCCATGCGCACAACCTTGGAGGTCTCGCGGCCGTGCAGCACCAGGTCACGCTTGTGACGCTGGATAGACAGGCACAGGCGCTTCGTGATGATGAACGCCAGCACCGGGGCTACGAAGAAGCCGATACGGTACGCGTAGGTCAGGTCGTTGATGCTCAGCTTCAACGCGATTGCTACGAGGTCGTTCGTGGCAGCCAGGCAGAGCAGGATGTACTCGGTGATCCAGGCAACGCCGAACGCGGTGCGTACCGGGGTGTTGTAGGGCAGATCCAGCACGTGGTGTTCGCGCTTGTCGCCGGTCACCCAGGCCTCGATGAACGGGTAGAAGGCGAGCGAGCCCAGGAACAACCCGTAGAAGCCCATCGGCAGCAGCATGTTCCAGGAGAACGTGTAGCCGAAGATGGTCGACTCCCAGCCCGGCATCAGACGCAGGCCGCCATCGGTGAACAGCATGTACCAGTCAGGCTGCGAACCCGCAGAAACGGGGGAGGGATCGTAAGGACCGTAAACCCATACCGGGTTCATCGCGGTGGTGGCGGAGATCAGGGCGATCACGCCGAACACGATGAAGAAGAAGCCGCCTGCCTTAGCGGTGTAAACCGGGAACAGCGGGAAACCGACAACGTTCTTGTCGGAACGGCCCGGACCGGGGTACTGGGTGTGCTTGTGCAGCACCACGAAGATCAGGTGCAGGCCGATCAGCGCCAGGATCAGCGCAGGCAGGAGCAGGATGTGAATCGTGAACAGGCGCGGGATGATCACGTGACCGGGGAACTCGCCACCGAAGAGGAAGAACGAGATGTAGGTGCCCACCACCGGCATCGATTTCGAGATGCCGTCAGCAATGCGCAGACCGTTACCGGAAAGCACGTCGTCAGGCAGCGAGTAACCGGAGAAGCCGGCGACCATGCCCAGCACCATCAGCGAGAAGCCGATCAGCCAGTTCAGCTCGCGGGGCTTGCGGAAAGCACCGGTGAAGAACACGCGGAACATGTGCACGAAAATCGCGACCATGAAGATCAGCGCGGCCCAGTGGTGCATCTGCCTGAACAGCAGACCACCGCGCACCTCGAACGAGAGGTGCAGGGTCGATTCGAATGCCTTGGACATCGCGAGGCCGTGCATCGGCTCGTAAATGCCCTCGTAGTGCACCTCGTCCATGGACGGCACGAAGAACATGGTGAGGAAGGTGCCCGAGATCAGCAGGATCACGAAGCTGTATAGGGCTACCTCACCGAGCATGAACGACCAGTGGTCGGGGAAGATCTTGCGGGCGAAACCCTTAATAACCGCGGAGGCGGAAGTACGGGAATCGATCCAGTCGGCACCGTAGGAGCCGAGCTTTTCCAGACGCGACGGTGCGGCGTCCTGTTTCGGGGCGTTCTGTGTCGTCGTCACGGCTCAGTTCTCCTTGTGGATGTCCCAGAAGCTGGGGCCGACCGGTTCCGGGAAGTCGCCGGTAGCGACCAGGTAGCCTTCGTCGTCCACCTCAATGGGCAGCTGCGGCAGGGGGCGATGCGCCGGGCCGAAGATAACCTTCGCGCCGTCGGTGACATCGAACGTGGACTGGTGGCAGGGGCAGAGCAGGTGATGGGTCTGCTGCTCGTACAGCGCCACCGGGCAGCCCACGTGGGTGCAGATCTTCGAGAAAGCGAGGATGCCGGCAAAGCCGTTCTTGAGGCTCTCCTGATCCTGCACATCGCGGGGATCGACACGCACCAGAATGGCTGCGGCCTTAGCGCGCTCTTCCAGGTAATCCGGGGTTTCGGCGGTGAGGCCCTCCGGCATGATGTGGAAGATCGAACCGATGGTGACGTCGTCAGCCTTAATCGGCGTGCCGGTCACGTCCTGGGTGACGCGCAGTCCCTTACGCCAGAAGGTGTGGAACAGCTTGTCGCCGGGGAGCGGGCCGAGGGTGCCGAGCGGGCCGATCAGGGCGATCGGGAGGGCTGCGAAAGCGGCCAGCATCGAGCCGACGATCAGCGGACGGCGGGCGATACCGGTTTCCGCAAAGCCTTCGCTGAGGGCCTGCACGGCCTTCGCGCGAGTCTCGGCGTCACCGGCGATAGGGTGGCGCTCCTCGACCTTTTCGTGGTCGGGCATCAGGGTCTTGGCCCAGTGCACGGCGGCCGCGCCGATGAAGAACACGGAGATCGCCAGACCGAGCCCGGTGAAAAGGTTCGAGTACATGACTGCGCTCAGCGTGTTCGGCTCGGCAAAGATGTTGATGCCGGTCGGGGTCACGAAGAAATAGGACAGGGTGAAGATGGCCGTGCCCACGATCGAAAGCAGGAACATGGCGGCAACCATGCGTTCCGTGCGCTTTTCCGCCTTCGGGTTGGTGTCGGCGTGGCGCTCCACATGCGGCGGCAGGCCGGGGTTAGCGAAACCGCCGTCCTCCTTGGGCACGAGCGCTTGCACCGTCGTGTCGGTGGTTACTTCTTGCTGTTTCATGCTCACTTAGACTTCGCTCCCAACCAGAATGCACAGCCGAGCAGCATCGCCAGGCCGATCGTCCACGCGTACAGGCCCTCGGTTACCGGGCCCAGGGAACCCAGCGACCAGCCGCCGGGGGAGCCGTTTTCCTTGAGGGTATGCAGGTAAGTGATGATGTCGTGCTTATCCTGCGGGGTCATGTTGTCGTCAGAGAAGACGGGCATGTTCTGCGGGCCGGTCTGCATAGCCTCGTAAACATGCTTGCCCTTCACGTCCAGCAGCGGGGGAGCGTACTTACCGTGGGTAAGCGCGCCACCGGCACCTGCGGCGTTATGGCACATTGCGCAGTTGACGCGGAACAGTTCGCCACCGCGGGCAGCATCGCCATCGGGGGTTGTGTACTTGGCGTCGGGAATGGCCGGGCCGGGGCCCAGGGTAGCTACGTAGGCCGACAGCTGGCTGATCTGCTTGTCGTTGAACTGCGGCGGCTTGACCTGTGCCTGGGGGCCTTCCATCTGCATGGGCATGCGGCCGGTGCCGACCTGGAAGTCGACCGCGGCGGCGCCCACACCGATGAGCGACGGGCCGAGGGTGTTGCCCTCGCCGTCCACGCGGCCCTGGCCGTTGATGCCGTGGCAGGTGGCGCAGTTAGCCAGGAACAGGTTCTTGCCCTGGGCGATATCTTCCGCGGTAGCTACCTCGGCTCCCGCATCGCGCGGAGCGAGCACAGCGTAGGCAGCGCCCATGGTCACCAGGGCCAGGGCGAGCAGGGCAAGATACGCCATCGGGTGATGCCGGTATGCGGCAAGTGCCTTCACAGCGCGAACCTCAATTCGTTACGGGGTGTCGGGGAAAGAACGGGGTGCATCGGCTACGAGACCGTGGTCAGGGCATCAAGCCAGTAGACGACGAAGTACAGGCCGATCCAAACGACGTCCACAAAATGCCAGTAGTAGGAGACGCAGATGGCGCTGACCTCTTCGTGGCGGCCGAACTTTTCCGCGGCGAAGGCGCGGGCCAGAACCAGGAGGAAGGCGATCAGGCCGCCGGTGACGTGGATGGCGTGGAAACCGGTGGTCAGGTAGAACACGGAGCCGTAGGGAGAAGACGCCAGGGTCAGTCCCTTATGCACCAGCTCGGTGTATTCGTAAGCCTGGCCCGCGATGAAGATGGCACCCATGATGTAGGTGAGGGTGAACCATTCGATCATGCCCCAGCCGCGCAGGTTCAGCAGCGAACCGGTGCGGCGCTTCTGCAGGCGTTCTGCCGCGAACACACCAAACTGGCAGGTTACCGAGCTGAGCACCAGAATCGCGGTGTTCACCGTGGCGAAGCCCTTGGCGAGCTTCGGTACTTCTTGTGCCCAAACGTCGGGCACCACTGCCCGCAGGGTGAAGTACATGGCGAAAAGACCGGCGAAGAACATCAGCTCGCTCGAGAGCCAGATGATGGTGCCGATCTGGGTCGGGTTCGGGCGGCTCACAACGGGGCTGTGAGGGCGCTTTGAGGCCATAGTCGTAGCAGTCACAAAATCATTATGTCGTGTCGTCAGCAAAATTGTGTAACAGACACGAAAATTGATGCAGATCGATACAAAATCGGGGGCAAGGATCACATCAAAAGGGGCCCGGCAGCACTCACGGTGCGGCCGGGCCCCTGCTTAGATGCGGCTATGCAAGGTGCGCATTAGCGGCGGTAGAGATTCTCGATCTCCTGCGCGAAGTCCTTCGCCACCAGGTGACGCTTCAATTTCATGGACGGTGTCAGGTAGCCGTTTTCCTCGGTGAAATCGGTGTTAACCACCTTGAAGGAACGGATAGATTCCGCGCGCGATACGGAACGGTTCGCGAAGTCGATGGCCTCCTGGATGGCCTTGCGTACGGCGGGAAGCGCCGCCGCCGCGGCAGTGGAACGGGGAGAGATGCCCCTTTCCTTGAGCCAGGCGTACAGCCCCTCCCTATCGAGGGTGAGCAGGCAGGAAATAAAGGGACGGTTTTCGCCTACCACCATCGCCTGCCCAATCAGGGGGTGGCTGCGCAGACGATCTTCCATCGGGGCGGGGGAGACGTTCTTACCGCCGGCGGTGACGATGATTTCCTTACGCCTGCCGCAGATGCGCAGGTGGCCGTCTTCATCTATTTTCCCGAGGTCGCCGGTGTTGAACCAACCGTCTTCGGTGAAGCATTCCGCCGTGGCCTCGGGGTTGTCGTAATATCCGGCAAAGACCATGCAGCCCTTTACCTGGATGTCTCCGTCCTCGCTCAGGCGCATCTGCGCGCCGGGCAGGGGCGGGCCGACGGTTCCGAGTTTCAGGTTCCACGGTACGTTTACGCAGACCGGAGCGCTGGTTTCGGTCAGGCCGTACCCTTCCAGAATCGTGATTCCCGTGCCGTGGAAGAAACGCGCCAGGGTTTCGTTTAGGGCGGCGCCGCCGGAAACCGCCCAGCGTGCGCGGCCGCCAAGGGAGGCGCGCAGCTTGCGGTAGACAAGCGCTTCGCAGAGAGCGTGCCGCGCCCGCAGGAGTAGCGGGACGCGCGACTCCTCGGTGGCGTGCGAGTATTCCACTGCGGTATTCGTGGCATAGCGGAACAGCTTGCCCTTCAGCCCGCCGCCCGCTTTTTGCTGCGCAGCAGCGTAGATCTTCTCGAACACCCTGGGTACGCCCAACAGGAACGTCGGCCGAGCCTCCTGGATGTCGGACACCAGCTGCTTCGCGTCCGGCGCGTGGGTCAGGGTCATGCCGGTCTGTACCGCAAGCAGACCCACGAACCTGGCGAAGATGTGCGCCAGCGGAAGGAAAAGCAGGGTGGAGGAGCCGGGAGGGGCCACCTTCTTACCGAGCAGGGCGTCTCCGTTGAGAGAGGTCTCCAGCAGGTTGCGGTGAGTCAGCATTACCCCCTTGGGGCGGCCCGTGGTGCCGGAGGTATAGATGATAGTGGCCATGTCATCGGCCTCGCGGGAGGTGCGGCTTAGTTCTACCTGCTCCCGCGGCACCTGCGAGCCGTGCAGGCGGAGCCTGTCCAAATCGGTGCCCGCAAACGACCAAATTTCTTGCAACTGTGGCGCCTGCGCGCGCACGGACTCCATGCAGGCAACGTGTTCCTCGGTTTCCGCGAAGGCATACCGGGCCCGCGAATTGCCCAGTATCCAAGCAACCTGCTCCGGGGAAGAAGTCTCGTAAACGGGGACGCTGACGCCGCCCGCAAACCAGATGGCCCAATCCACGAGGGACCATTCGTAGCGGGTGCGGGACATGATCGCGACCCTGTCCCCGGGCAGCATGCCCGCATCGATGAGGCCCCCGGCCAGTTGGCGTACCTCGCCCAGGAAAGAGGCCGTTGATAGATCAACCAGGCCCTCTTCGCGCTTAACCTTGAAGAGCGGAATCAGCGGGTAGCTGCGCTGTCTGCGCAAAAGCAATTCCGTAAGGTTTTCGTGCGGCTGCGCGAAAATCTGCTGAGAGGTCGCAATACACGAACCATTACTGGAAGAATTGGATACGACCACAGGGGCACCTCACGGGTAACGTTAGAGACAACAACGCCCAGGTTAAACAGGATTTTTTATTACTCGGAAGTCATACCGGGCGGTAACCCGTTTTCGCGAGAGAAAGGCTACTCATGCTGGCTATCGGCATCGACATCGGCGGCACAAAAATTGCTGCGGGGGTGGTTGATGAAAATGGTCGCGTGCTGGAAACGAAAAGGCAGCCGACTCCGGCGCAAGACACCACGGCGCTGGAAGAAACCGTTGCTCACCTGGTGCGGGAGCTGCGGCGTAGCCACGATGCGAAAGCGGTCGGAATCGGTGCTGCCGGGTTCGTTGATTCTGCGCGGAGAAACGTAATTTTTTCCGCGAATCTGGCCTGGCGTAATCACCCCCTGGCGGAAAACGTGGAAAACCTCGTCGACCTCCCCGTGGTCGTGGAAAACGATGCGAACGCCGCGGGCTGGGCAGAATATCGCTTCGGCGCTGGTCAGGGGTGCCAAAACATGCTCACCATGACCCTGGGGACAGGGCTGGGCGGCGCGGTGATTATTAACGGCAATCTGGTGCGCGGCGCGGGAGGCTTCGCCGCGGAAATCGCCCACGTTTGCGCGGTTCCCGGTGGGCATGCGTGCGGTTGCGGTCAGCAGGGGTGCCTTGAGCAGTACACCTCCGGGAGGGCTCTGGTGCGTGAGGCCCGCACGCAGGCGGCCGCGGGGAAAGAGGATCTGGCGCCCTTACTGGCGGCTGCGGGAGGAAGCGCCCCCGGCATTGACGGGCCGCTGGTTTCTGCGCTCGCGGCCAAGGGAGACCCGGGAAGCATTCGCCTGCTGCGCGAACTTGGTGCCTGGGTCGGGCACGGCGCGGCCAGCCTGTCCGCAGTGCTAGATCCGGAAATTATCGTGCTCGGCGGCGGGGTTTCGGAGTCCGGTCTGCACGTTATCGAGGCTGCGCGCGCGGCTTGCGCCGAAAAGATCACCGCGGGTGCTTACCGGGGAAGCACCCGGATCGAGCTGGCGCAGATGGGCAACGGTGCCGGGCTGGTCGGCGCAGCCGATCTTGCCCGCACCGAAAACTAACGACGAAAGAAAGCGCCGGGTAAGCGGATAGCCGCTTGCCCGGCGCTTTTCCTTAGCCGCTACTGCGCGTCGGCGCGCGAGTCTTCGCTGAACACGCCGCGCAGGAAGTCACTACTGCGGCGGAAAAGTTCCTCGGCGTCGTAGTCAAGGGTCGCTACGTGGTAGCTGCGGGACATCGTGAAGCGCTCTATCTCCAGACTGCTGGACTCCTCCACCAACCAATCGCTGTGCTTGGGAGGAACCACGTGGTCCGAGGGAGAGGTAGCCAGGAAGATCGGCTGGGAAACCTTGTGCAGGTCCCGCTTCACCTTTCCCGTCAGGTCATACAGCTGCGCTACCGACGCCACCGGCAGCCTTTCGTAGCATTCCTCGCTTACACCGGGCTGCGCGATGTCGCTACCGATGGCGGAAAGCGAAGGCACCACCTTGCTGAGAGTCTTTGCCAGGGGAGCGATGCGGGAGGGAACCCCGAGCGCGGGATTGGCGAGGCACAGGGCGGAGACCCGCTGCGGATGCTGCTGCGCCATGAGCAGGCTCAGGGTGCCTCCCATGGAAAGGCCGCAGACGGCCACGTTACGGTGGCGACGCGCGCTCTCGCGGTCCTCGTGGTCTACGTCCCTGGCCCAGTGCGACCATTTCGTTTTGGCCATTTCCTGCCACGTCGTGCCGTGGCCGCTGAGCAGGGGGAGGGAAACGGCGAAACCCGCATCCAGGAAATGCTCTGCCCAGGCGCGCATGCTTTGCGGGGTAGAGGTGAAACCGTGGCAGAGAACCACCGCCCCTAGCGGGTCAGCAGGACTGGCATGAAATGCTTCAGATGCCGCAGAAAAACGCATGCAGCTATAGTTACACGTTCCGGCAAGGAAACGCGCTGCAACCAGAAAGTTTTTCGCGCTCACCCACAGCAAGAAAGGCCCGTCGATGCTCTACCGGCTTGCCACCTCAGTCCTGCGCCCAATCGTGCGCTACGTTTACCGCCCGGAAGTGAGCGGCATAGAAAACGTGCCGCTGCACGGTGGCGCGATCATCGCCGGAAATCACGTTGCCTATCTGGATGCCGTGTTCCTGGCGGTGTACCTGCCCCGCAAGATCACCTTCATCGGAAAAAGCGAGTTTTTCTCCGGCAAGGGCGTCCTTGGCAAGATCATGCGTTACGCGCTGACCAGCATCGGCACGGTTCCCGTAGATCGGCGCGGAGGCGGTTACGCACAGGCGGCGCTGGAGGCCGGGGCCGGCATAGCGAACGATGGCAAGCTGCTGGGTATATATCCCGAGGGCACGCGCAGCCCCGACGGGCGACTCTACCGGGGGAAGACAGGCGCAGCGCGTATCGCCCTCACGACCGGGGCCCCCATCGTGCCGGTGGCGGTGGTAAACGCCTACGCCGCGCAGCCTCCCGGCAGGCTCATTCCGCGCCGTCATCCGCGCGTGAAGCTAATCGTGGGTGAACCGTTGACGTTCAGCGAGCGGTTGGATGGGAGCGAGGCCGATCATGAACGGCTGCGGCGAGTAACGGATACCGTGATGGCACAGATCGCGCAAATGTCGGGCCAAGAAACAGTTGCCGAATACGCCCACGAAGCCGGGCGGAAGCTGTTCTAACCCGTGTCACACCGTGTCATATTTTCGTTAGCTGCCTACCTGGCCTAGCCTTATCCCTGTGAACCTTCCTAGCGTCAGTCCGGTAACTGCCACTACGCCCTCTTTCAGTGAGGACGAACAGCTTGCTCACCTAGCGAGCTGGCGGGAACTTCCCGCCCTGCAGCAGCCCCGCTGGCCCGACGAGAAATCCCTCGGGGAGGTATTCTCAGCCCTGCGCAGCGCGCCTCCGCTGGTGTTCGCGGGAGAGGTAGATCTGCTGCGCGCCCGGCTCGCTGACGCGGCGGAAGGCAAAGCGTTCCTGTTGCAGGGAGGCGACTGCGCAGAGACTTTCGCGGAATCGACCGCGCACCATATTCGCAACAAGATCCGCACGATCCTGCAGATGTCGGTGGTGCTTACCTACGGCGCCTCCATGCCGATCATCAAAATGGGGCGCATGGCGGGCCAGTTTGCGAAGCCGCGCAGCCAGGACACGGAAACCCGTGACGGCGTGACCCTGCCGTGCTATCGCGGAGACGCGGTCAACGGCTATGGCTTCACCGAAGCGGAGCGCACCCCCGATCCGCAGCGGCTCTGGCGCGCATACACCACGTCGGCCTCGACCCTGAACCTGATCCGTGCCTTCATCGGAGGCGGCTTGGCCGACCTGCGCGAGGTGCATTCCTGGAACCGCGGATTCGTGAAAGGCAACGGCTGCGATCGCTACGAACAGCTCGCACACGACATCGACAAGGCGCTGCGCTTCATGGAAGCCTGCGGCAGCGGCACCCAGGCGCTCAAAGCAGTCGAGTTCTTTTCTTCCCACGAAGCGCTCCTGCTCGACTACGAAGAGGCGCTTTCCCGGATCGATACCCGCACCGGAAACGTCTACGACTGCAGCGGTCATTTCCTGTGGATCGGTGAACGCACCCGGCAGCTAGACGGTGCGCACGTAAAGTTCCTGTCTCAGGTGCGAAACCCAATCGGTGTGAAGCTCGGCCCGAGCACTAAGGTGGAAGACGCTTTGCGGCTAATCGACGCCCTGGACCCGGAACGCGAACCGGGCAGGCTAACTTTCATCACCAGAATGGGCGCGCGCGTCATTCGTGACCGGTTGCCCGAGCTCATCTCCGGTGTGCAGGCGGAGGGCGGGCGCGTGGCCTGGGTTTGCGACCCCATGCACGGAAACACCATCACCTCGTCGAACGGCTACAAGACGCGCCGTTTCAGCGACGTAATGAGCGAGGTAACGGGGTTCTTCGAAGTACATCGCGCGCTGGGCAGCATCCCGGCCGGTCTGCACACGGAACTGACGGGAGACGACGTCAGCGAAATCCTTGGCGGAACGGAAAAGATCGATGAGGCCGGGCTTGCCCGACGCTACGAAACCCTGGTCGATCCCCGGCTAAACCACCAGCAGTCGCTGGAGCTCGCCTTCCTGGTAGCGGAGATGCTCGCCGCCTAACTGAAAGACGGGGGCGGGTTAAACCACCGTCAGCGTGACGGTGGTTCCCTTCACGACCTTTTCGCCGCCCCCGATGGACTGCCGCTGCACCAGGTTAAGCACCGGGGGAAGGCCCCCTACGCCCTCGACTTTGACCGACAGGCCCGCCTTTTCCAGCTCTGCCTTCGCTTCGTCGGTCCGCTTACCGATCACGGCGGGAACGCTCACGTATTCCGGCCCCAGAGAAACGGTTATCTGCACCGAATCGCCCTTAAACAGGGTGCCGTCGGCGGGCTTTTGCGCAATTACCGCGCCCTTAGGCACGCTCGCCGAATGAGCGCTCACCGTCTTTACGCTAAGGCCGCGCTCCTCAATGGCCGAGCGGGCGGCAGACTCTGCGGAACCGATCACCTTAGGCACTTCGATCGGCTGGCGTCCCTTGGACAGAACCACGCCGACCTTCGCGTCGCGGGGCAGTTCCCGGCCCTTCTCCCGCTGCTCCAAAACCGTCCCCTCGGGAACCGTCTCAGAATATGCACCCGGCAGAATCTCTATCTGCAGGTTCGCCTCAGCAAGAGCTTCTTCTGCTTCTTTTCTGGTTTTTCCCTGCAGGTCGGGGACGGGGAAGAGCTGTTCTCCGCGCGAGATCGTCAAGGTTATGGTGCTGCCCCGCTGTACCTCTTTCCCGGCCTCGGGAGAGGATGAGATCACGGCTCCCGCGGGCACGGAATCGCTGAACTGCGAAACCGTACGGGTCACCAGCCCTGCTTCGTTGAGTGATTTTTCTGCGGCCGCGAGTTCCAGACCGACGGTGGCGGGAACCTCGCGCTGCGCGCCCGGCCCGAGCAGGAACCAGAAGGCGGCGCTTCCCGCGGCAAGCAGCAACAGCAGCAGCCAGACAAGGAACGCACGCCGACGCACCGGCTTTTGCTTAGCGGGTTTGGCTTCGTTAGCGCGCACCAGGTGACGCCCGGCAGGCTTCGTCTTGCGCAAGGGAGGCAGCTCGGATGACTCCGATTCCACGGGACGCGCTTCGTCCGCAGGCTGCGCGGCGTCCGCGAGGGGAGGAGCGGCCGGGGTGCTTCCCCTCCCGCTAGCTGACGGAGGCAATACGGGGCGTGCAATTTCCGCCGTCGGGCAGGCTATCGAAGCCGTGTCCGTCTCCGCCCTGGGGAGCGGCGGCGCGTCTAAAACTGCGGGGGGCAGATCCGCCAGCAGCGTGCGCACGCAGTCCGCCACCTCACGCGCCGTCTCCGGCCTGCGGGCAGGCTCGCGCTCACAGCACCAGGCGACGAGCGAATCTATCTCGTGCGGCACGTTCGCCATGGTCTGAGAAGGCGCGGGAACGTTCTCGTGAACGTGCTTGAAAGCGATGTGCACAGGTAATTCGCCACGATGCGGCTGCTGGCCCGTCAGCATCTCGTAAAGCACGATCCCGAGCGAGTAAAGATCGCTACGTTCGTCGGCATTGCCCACAGTCACGATCTCGGGAGCGATGTATGCCACCGTCCCTAGCAGGGAGGCGGACGTGGAGGAGGTGGAAGTGCCGATGGCGCGGGCCAGGCCAAAGTCGGTCACGACGATCCTGTCGCGCTGGGAAAGAATGATATTTTCCGGCTTCACATCGCGGTGCACGATATCTGCCTCGTGCGCCGTCTGCAGTGCCTCCAAGATAGCGAGCGAAACCTGCAAGGCCTCCCGCAGATTAAACGCCCCCTCCTCGACCAGGCGGTCACGCACGGTACGGCCGTGAATGAACTCCATCGTCAAATAGGTGTAGCCCTGGTCCTCGCCCTGATCAAAGACGGGAACCACGTGCGGGTGCGAAAGGCGGGCAGCGGAACGCGCCTCGCGCCTAAAGCGGGAACGGAAGTTTTGATCTTCCGCCAGGTGGGGGTGCATTACCTTCAACGCGATGTCGCGCTCCAGCCGCAGATCCCACGCACGGAAAACGGTGGCCATGCCGCCGCGCGCGATCAGGGAGTCCACGCGGTAGCGACCGTCGAGGACAATCCCAATCAGTGGATTGTTAGCTGGGGAAGTCACGCTCTAAGTGTAAGAAAAAAATCTGTGTTTGCGGACGCGACATGCGTCGCTCACAAAACCGGAGGCATTTTCGTGGCACGCTAGGAGGGTGAGCGACATGGAAAAAGTAGAAACCCTGGTAACTGACTGGCTTAACCTGCCCGACGTAGCCACCCACCTAGACATCGAAGTGGGCAAGGTGCGCAGGCTGGTAGAGGGCGGCGAACTGATCGCGCTGAAACGCGGCAAGCCCCCGGTACGTAGCGTGCCGGCGCTATTCTTGCTGGACGGAGAGATCATTCCGCACCTCGCGGGCACGATCACCGTGCTGCGCGACGCCCGCTACAGCGACGAAGAAATCCTGATCTGGCTCTTTACCGAGGACGATTCCCTGCCGGGACGCCCCGTAGACCAGCTTCGCAAGGGGCAGCGCGGAGAGGTACGCCGCCGCGCGCAGGCCCTGGCTTTCTGAAAGCAACAAGCCGTCTAAAACAGCAAAAAGAAAAGTGGCGCAGCCCCGCTCGGGGCCGCGCCACTTTTTGCGTAAAGCGCTATGCGTCAGCGCTGCGGCACATCGTCCAGGCTGCTGGCCGCGTGAAGCAGGGTGCGCAGCTCGGCAATCGCCTGCGGAGCGTCGGTCATCTCCGCCAGACGATCGAGACTATTCGCAGCCAGCTCACCCATGCTGCGTACGTCGGCCCGCACAGATTCGGAAGCGCCCGTTTCCACCATCAGCTCACGCACCCTAGCGATGTCCTCGGCAGAAGAAGAAGCCTTACCTACGGTGCGCTTGAGGAGCTTTGCATCCACCCCGCTCGCTGCCTTCTCGGTGCGCGCCAGCAGCACGGTGCGCTTGCCCTCCAAAAGATCGGAGGTGGAAGACTTGCCCGTCACTGCTTCGTCCCCAAAAACGCCCAACAGATCATCGCGAAGCTGGAACGCCGTGCCCAGGGGAATCGCGAAATCCGCGATCGCCTGGTGCAGCTCGTCATCGCCACCGGCCATGCGCGCACCCAGCTGCATCGGACGCAGAATCGTGTAGGGGACCGTCTTCCAGCGAATCACGCGCTGAGCGTTCTGTTCCTTGCTGAGCTCAGCCTCCGTGGGCAGCTCTTCGTACACGGCATCGTCCTGGGGGAGGAGGCCCTTCACCTGGTTAAGCACATCCAGGTACTGACCAGCCATAACCTCGGTGCGCATGGCATCCCATACCCGGCGCGCCTCCGGCTCGCGAGCCAGATCCGGCCCGGCCATCTGCTCGCTCCAAGTCAAAGACATATCGCCGAGCACAATCGCCGCCGCGATACCAAAATCTGCGCTAGAGCCGGCCAGAACACGCACCCGGTGCTCCGCTTCCGCCGCCTTGTGCGCCGCCGGGCGTCCGCGCCGCGTCGGGGAGTGGTCGATCACGTCATCGTGCAGCAGCGCCGCAGCCTGCAACAGCTCTATCGCCGCGCCCAAACGGGTCAGGGCCGGGCGAACGCTATCAAGCCGGTCGCCCGCAGCCAGGGCGCCAGCCCAGTAGCAAAACTGCGGACGCAGCATCTTGCCGCCCTCCAGATACTGCTCAAGGAGGGTCAAAAGGGCGGTTACCTCGGTGCCGACGATGGTTAGCTCTTCCCGGCGAGCGGAGAGGAACTCGGAAATGTCGGCCTTCACGGACTCGATCAGCGGATTACTTACCTGGCTCATGCACTCTCCCTTAGCCGGAGCAGCTCCCTGTGCACAGCGGGCACGCTTCACTGCCTTTGGTCGTATGGGGCTAAGCCTATCCACACTCGCGGCTCAGGCGTAGCAGGCGCGACCAAAAATCATCACGCTTTGTGTCATGTCCAAGCCGACTGCCCCGGGGAAACACGTGCGCAGGAGTGATTTTGCGCGCCCCAAACGAAAAGGCCGCCAGCGAACGCGCAAAACGAAGCACACGCAGGCCAGAGTCTGCCTCGTGCTCGCCGTCACGCTTCGACAGCAGGGAGGTATCCCTCCGGGAGGGCTGGTGCTACTCAGAACCGCGAGGAATGGGCTTCGCCCCCAAACGAGCTGCCGTTATTGCTGCGGCGAACAAGCACTGCGCCGCGCCACAGACCCTGCTAACGGCAGGGCTGGTCGTGGGGCATTCCCGCGGCAGAGAGAAATCGCCGTAACCGCGCGCCGCCTATCGCGGCGGAAAGCATCGAACCGGAACCTAGCGCCAAAACCGGCAGAAACTATCTTTGTTCTGCTAAGGAGCGATAGCACCGAAACCGATACAGCGGGCAGAACGAAGGCAAGACGCTGCCGCGAAAAAGCTTTGCTAACCGCAATCGCCGCTCAAGTGGCGCGATCTAACCGCCTCCCCGTGCAATCCCTGCTCATCAACACGCGAGAGCTGAAAACCGCGCAATGCCTGAAAGAAACGCCCCCCGAAAGCTCGCCCAGCTACTTAACGAAAGATCGCGGTAGGCTAGGCCGGTAACCGTTTATGCCGCAAGGAGAACGAATGAGCGTCGTAGTTGCCTACATGCCCTCCCCGCAGGGGCGGGCCGCGCTCGCCGCTGCTGTCAAGGAGGCGCTTGCCAGAAAAACCGATCTGGTGGTCGCGGCTCACGTCTATCTTTCGGATGATGGAGCCTTTGTGAGCAGTGACGAGGCGCACGTGAAAGAGGAGATCACCTCCCTGGACCTGCCCGGCGCGCAGGATGTTCCGCTCCGCGTGGTCAGCTCGGTAGAGGAAGACGCCGGGGAATTTATCGTTCGCGTCGCCCAAAGCAGTGACGCTGAACGCATAGTTATCGGCCTGCGTCGGAAATCACGTATCGGCAAGCTGAGCCTGGGAGCGGCGGCGCAACGGGTGATAGTTGAGGGAACTTGCCCGGTATTGGCAGTGAAAGACGGCGCGCCGGAGTAGCTTCGCCGGTTATAATTGACAGGCTAGACGCCCAAGGGGTGGCGCTTGTTGCAGCGGCCCCGCGAAGACCCCAGATCGCCTATGGCGTGATTTTTTCACGTCGAAAGAAGGATCTCCGTGCCCACACCCTCCACCTCGTTCACTGGTGACCTCTCCACTCCCGCAATCCGTGCGCTTATGTCCAGCGTCGCCTCCGCGGGTCGAGTTACCGTTGCCGAGCTGACCGTCGCCGCGGAATCCGCGGGTCTTAAAGGCGCTTCGGTAGCCAAACTTGAGGCACTGCTTGCTGCGCGAGGTGTTGAGGTAGTCACCTCCTCCCGGGCCGTAGCGGCATCGCGCAGCCGCGCTTCCACCAGCGTGGCTATCGAGGACGAGGGAGAAGAGCCGAAGAAGGCCCCCGCCAAGAAGACCACCGCTCGCAAGAGCGCGGCCAAAGCGAAGGCCGAGGAGACCGAGGGAGCGGAAGAGGCACCCGCCAAAAAGACCACCGCGCGTAAGAGCACTGCGAAGGCTGCGGCTAAGGCCGAGGAAGCGCAGGAAGCTCCCGCGAAGAAGGCGACCACTCGTAAGCGTGCGGCCAGCAAGAAGGCGGATGCCGAAGCTGAAGCTGCTGCCGATGGTGAAGTGACGGAAGAAGCTCCCGCCAAGAAGACCACCGCGCGTAAGAGCGCTACCACTCGCAAGGCCACGACGCGTAAGAGCGCCGCGAAAGCGAAAGAGTCGGAGCAGGAGGCCCCCGAGGAGGAATCGGAAGAGGCGCCCGCACCGAAGAAGCGTGCCACCACCAAGAAGGCCGCCGCCGAAGAAGCGGAAGAGCCCGAGCTTGAGGACGACGAAGACGCCAAGGAAGATCCGAAGGCCGACGAGGTCGAGGACACCACGCGCGGTTTCGTATTTAAGAATGACGACGACGATGCCCCGGCGCAGCAGGTTGTTACCGCGGGCGCTACCGCAGACCCGGTCAAGGATTACCTGAAGCAGATCGGCAAGGTTGCGCTGCTGAACGCCGCGCAGGAGGTAGAGCTGGCCGAACGCATCGAAGTCGGCCTGTACGCGGAGCATAAGCTCAAGCAGGACCCCTCCATCGCCCGCACCAAGGCCGGACGCGAACTGGGTGTTATCGCCGAGGACGGCCGCGCGGCAAAGGACCACCTGCTCGAGGCTAACCTGCGACTCGTGGTTTCGCTGGCGAAGCGTTACACGGGACGCGGCATGCTCTTCCTGGACCTGATTCAGGAGGGTAACCTGGGCCTGATCCGCGCGGTGGAAAAGTTCGACTACACCAAGGGCTACAAGTTCTCTACCTACGCCACCTGGTGGATCCGTCAGGCGATTACCCGCGCCATGGCTGACCAGGCGCGCACCATCCGTATTCCTGTGCACATGGTTGAGGTAATCAACAAGCTGGCCCGCGTGCAGCGTCAGATGCTGCAGGACCTGGGGCGCGAACCTACGCCGGAAGAGCTCGCCAAGGAACTCGACATGACCCCCGAGAAGGTTGTCGAGGTGCAGAAGTACGGTCGTGAACCGATCTCCCTGCACACCCCGCTGGGCGAGGATGGCGATAGCGAATTCGGTGACCTGATCGAAGACTCCGAGGCCGTTGTGCCCGCTGACGCGGTTAGCTTCACCCTGCTGCAGGAGCAGCTGCACGCTGTGCTGGATACGCTCTCCGAGCGCGAAGCGGGCGTTGTCGCAATGCGCTTTGGACTGGAAGATGGCCAGCCTAAGACCCTCGATGAGATCGGCAAGGTCTACGGCGTGACCCGCGAGCGCATCCGCCAGATCGAGTCCAAGACCATGTCCAAGCTGCGCCACCCCTCGCGTTCGCAGGTGCTGCGCGACTACCTGGACTGACTCTAGCTACGGGTAGGCACAATACCTATAACAAAGCTCCCGGATTGGGTAAGGTTAGTTTCGGCTAACCAAACCTGATCCGGGAGTTTTAATGTCTGACGCCCCCAAGCCTCTTACCCAAGAAGAAGCCAACGGCCTGCTCGAAGTGGTGCAGGTACTGGAAAAAGAATATGCCGGCAAAATCGCCCACGTTATTTTTACCGTGACAGAGGTGTTCCCCCGCGCAAAGAAAATGATGCGCGTCAGGGGACAGCTCCCAGAGGGAACCGATATGTCGGCCTGGACCGGGCCGAACGTAGCCTTTTCGCTGGAAATCCCCATTCCCGCAGAGGAACTAGAGGGGATCGAAGGGGCCCCGCATACCTCCCCGCGCCGCTACACCGTGGCCGATTATGACGTCGCCGCACGTACCCTGGATATTGATTTTGTGCTTCACGAAGGCGACACCCCGGCCATGCTTTGGCTGCGCGATGCGAAGCCGGGAACCACCATTGAGCTGGAAAGCCCCCGCGTTCACTTCCTCCCTCCGAAAGGGGAGAAACTGGTGCTGGTGGCGGATTCCACGGCCGTGCCCGCCGTGCTGCGTATCTGTGCGGAGCACCCTCTTCCCGCCCAGACCACGCTGCTCACCTCGGCGGCCCGTGATGAACTGCCGGAACTGGCGGGTGTAAAGACCGTGTTCGTGCCGGAAGAAGCGCTGGGAGAGGAATTCACGAAGCTACCCGAAACGAACACCGCAGATGCCCTCTGGGCGGCTGGCGAACAGGGACAGATGCGGATTGTGCGCAGCCATTGGCGCAAGACACTCGGACACAGCAAGGAACAGATCGCGATCTCGGGCTATTGGCGCGCCGGAATCTCCGCCACCGCCCGCGATATCGAGGGGCTGCGAGGAATCAGGGACGCGCTGGCGGCAGGCTCATCGCTCGCAGAAATCACCGCTGCCTCGGCAGAAAGCGATGACATATAGCATCCTTTGCTGATTAAAAACGGGTGGGCCCGCGTTTCTGCATAGAACGCGGGCCCACCCGTTTTTGTTTTTCGTCTGCTTAATTAGCGCTGCGGGGTAAGCCGACCGGTTTCGTCGATAACCTCGGCGGCAACGCTGTTTAACGCGTCAGCGTGAGCGCGCGCGTGGTGGGCACAAAACATGAGTTCGCCCCCGGCAACCAGGGAAACCTTCACGTAAGCCTGGGCGCCGCAGCGATCGCAGCGGTCGTTCGCAGTCAGATTCGGTGCCTGCATAGTCTGGGTCATGCCTACATTCAAGCAACGCCCGGTTGCGCTGTCACGGTGATTTCGCTGATTGCGCAAAAGATCATGGAAATACGCTGTGGCGAAGAACAGCCGTGTGCTGCGGGTTTTCTACGCCCGCGCCGCGTAGAATCTGTGCGTGCCTAAAACGCCTGCAACCTCTTACGACGCCCGCCACCTTCAGGTCCTGGAGGGGCTGGAAGCCGTCCGCAAACGCCCCGGCATGTACATCGGTTCTACCGACTCGCGCGGCCTCATGCACTGCCTGTGGGAGATCATCGATAACTCCGTGGACGAAGCCCTGGGAGGGCACGCCAGCGCAATAGACGTCGTGCTGCACGAGGACGGCAGCGTAGAGGTGCGAGACGATGGGCGCGGCATCCCCGTCGATAAGGAGCCCAAGACGGGGCTGAGCGGTGTTGAGGTCGTGTTCACGAAGCTGCACGCGGGTGGCAAGTTCGGCGGTGGCTCCTACGCCGCCTCCGGCGGTCTGCACGGCGTCGGCGCCTCGGTCGTGAACGCGCTTTCCGAGCGCTTGGACGTCTGGGTAGACCGCGCGGGCAAGACCTACGCGATGTCGTTCAGGCGCGGCGAACCGGGCGAGTTCGACGATGCCGCCGGAGTTTCTCCCAGCAACGAATTCACGCCCTTTACATCCGGTTCGGGCCTACGTGTGGTCGGCAAGACCAAGCGCGGAGTCACCGGCACCCGTGTTCGTTACTGGGCCGACCCGCAGATCTTCCTGCGGGGGGCCGGATTCTTGCGGGAAGAACTGGTGCGTCGCGCCAGGCAGACGGCCTTCCTGGTGCCGGGTCTGACCCTGCGCCTGCACGATAACCGTTCCGACAGGCCCGAGGACGCCCCGGACGTGCAGGAGTTCCGCTTCGACGGCGGCATTTCCGAGTTCGTCGAGTTCCTGGCCGCCGATCAGAAGATCACCGACGTCATCCGCCTCACCGGCGAAGGCGACTTCAAGGAAACCGTGCCGGTGCTGGATGGCAAGGGCCAGATGGTTTCGCGCGAGGTGGAACGCACCTGCCGCGTGGACATCGCCCTGCGCTGGGGGAGCGACTACGAAACCAACCTACGCTCCTTCGTCAACATCGTGGCTACTCCCAAGGGCGGAACGCACGTAGCCGGCTTCGAGCAGGCCCTGGTTAAAACCCTGCGCAAAACCGTCGCGGATAGCGCCCGTAAGCTCAAGTTCAATCCAAAGAATGATCGGCTGGAAAAGGACGACTGCCTGGCGGGCCTGACCGCCGTGGTGACCGTGCGCCTGGACGAGCCGCAGTTCGAGGGGCAAACCAAGGAAATACTTGGCACCGCCGCCGTGCGGCAGGTGGTGGCCGGTATCGTCGAGGCGCAACTCGGCGACTTCCTGCGCTCCACCAAAAAGGGCGAGAAGGAACAGGCCGGCCTGGTACTGGAAAAGGTCGTCTCCGAAATGCGCGCCCGCGTGGCCGCCCGCATGCATAAGGAGGTTTCGCGCCGCAAAAACGCGCTCGAATCTTCCTCCATGCCGACGAAACTGGCCGACTGCCGCAGCCGCGACGTGGCGCGCAGCGAACTTTTCATCGTCGAGGGCGACTCGGCCCTGGGCACCGCGAAGAACGCCCGCAGCTCCGAGTTCCAGGCTCTGCTGCCGATTCGCGGCAAGATTCTGAACGTGCAGAAAGCATCCATCACCGACATGCTGAAGAACGCCGAGTGCGCGGCGATCATTCAGGTGCTCGGGGCCGGTTCCGGGCGCACATTTGATATCGAGGCTGCCCGCTACGGCAAGATCATTATTATGTCGGACGCGGACGTGGACGGCGCGCACATTCGCACCCTGCTGCTCACCCTGTTCCACCGCTATATGCGTCCCATGCTGGAGGAGGGGCGCGTCTATGCGGCCGTGCCCCCGCTGCACCGGGTCGAAATCATCCACGGCGGACGCAAAAAGAACGAATACGTTTACACCTATTCCGAAGCGGAACTAAACAAGCTGCTGAAGAACCTGGAGCGGCGCGGTAAGCGCTACAAGGAACCGATTCAGCGCTACAAGGGCCTTGGCGAAATGGACGCCGATCAGCTCGCGGAAACCACCATGGACCCGCGTCACCGCACCCTGCGCCGCGTCAATATTGCCGACGCTGCCGCAGCGGAGCGCGTGTTTGAGCTGCTGATGGGGTCCGAGGTAGCGCCGCGCAAACAGTTCATCATCGAGGGAGCGGCCGAACTGGACCGCGACCGGATCGACGCCTAGGAGGATCTGATGTCTCTCGCCACACGCGTTATCGCCTGCCTTGATGTGGACGCCGGACGGGTGGTGAAGGGCGTCAAATTCCAGGGGCTGCGTGATGCGGGCGACCCGGTGGAACTCGCGCAGCGCTACAACAGCGAAGGGATTGACGAACTGACCTTCCTGGACGTCACCGCGTCCTCCGGCAACCGCGAAACCATGCTTGACGTGGTACGCCGCACCGCAGATCAGGTGTTTATTCCCCTGACGGTTGGCGGCGGCGTGCGAGAAGTAGCGGACGTGGATCGCCTGCTGCGCGCGGGGGCCGACAAGGTTGGCATGAACACCGCCGCGATCTCCCGGCCAGAGGTCATTACCGAGGTTGCGGAGCGCTTCGGCAACCAGGTGCTGGTGCTTTCCATAGATGCCCGCCGGGTGGGTGCAGATACCCCGGACGGCCCCGCGCGGGGCGGTAGCGGTTTCGAGGTGACCACCCACGGTGGCAGGCGTGGCACGGGAATCGACGCGATCGAATGGATCTCCCGCGTCACCGAGCTGGGGGCGGGGGAGATCTTGCTGAATTCGATGGATGCAGACGGCACCAGGGAGAGCTTCGATCTGGAAATGATCGAGAGGGCCAGGCGTGCCACCACCCTGCCCCTGATTGCTTCGGGCGGTGCGGGCAGCGCCGACGATTTCCCGCCCGCCGTGGCCGCAGGAGCCGATGCCCTTTTGGCCGCCAGCATTTTCCACTACCGGCAGGTAGAGGTGAGCGCGGTTAAGGCCGCTCTCCGCGAAGCGGGGCATGCGGTTCGCTAGTGGAAAATGACGGGGCTGATCTAATTTTTTTGTAGGTTGCAACCTCCGGTAGTAGCAGCAAGATTGATGGCGAACTAGGCTTTAACCATGACTGATGATGCTGCGTGGATGAAGTGGATCAGAAGTGCAAGCGGTGGCGCTAACGACAACACCATCGCGAAAGAATGCGGGTTATCCCCATCCACTATTACGCGATGGCGTGAGCATCCTCCGCAGGTGCATGCACTGGTTAAAGTAGCTAAAACGTATGGCGTATCGGTAGCCGAAGGACTCATAGCGGCTGGATATGTATCAGAAGATGATCTTTACGTTCCCAAAGTTGTTCATGATTTAACGATGTTCGATGATGGAGAACTGATTGCTGAAATAAAACGCCGTTTGAGTTCTCTAGATAAACTTAAATCCCATGCGCGGGAGCTGGAAGAGCGTCTAGCCAAAATGAATAATGCTTGAAGGTTGTGCATCTCCAATGAGACTGTACGCGATGACGGACGAGCTAGACGTGACGCACGAAATTGTTGACGTTTACCGGGCATCCCTCAAAGCAAGGAGAGCAGCATGAATTTAAGTAGAGAGACCCGCATTTTCATCGCAATCGTGCTTGTTGCTTTATCGGTGTTGGTTATCACCATTGCAGTTGGAGCTGTCAATGCTGGAAAAGATGACAGAAAAAATGCTGAGATAGTAAACTCATCTGTCGAAAAATCTAGCGAAAAGCCGATCCCGGCGCTCACAAGTATGACCTTAGAAAAAGCTCAAAGCAAAGACGATGTTGCAGGGGCATATAAAGTTATACCAGGAGCACTATGTGACTACCCCAAGCCGCGCTTTGCTAACGGGCAAAATATGCTCTTATGTGATGACGGTGCCGTCATTGGGGAACTGCCCGAGAGTGCTGTAAATTCTGGTCTTTCCCCGAAGCAGGTAGCACTGATAATGCAGGAGCAGAATACCGAAAGAACATTCTTGGTAGGCCCTAAGTATGTAATCATGCTACCCGTAAATATTCCTGTGGAGTTAGCAAAGGGGTATGTCGGGGGAGAGTATGTGAGTAATAAGTGGTAGGGGATTAAAACGGAGGCGATCCATGAGGGATACGAAGCACACCCGTATAAAGGCTTACGACTCACGCAACGGAACCGTTACCTAGCCCGTTATCTGTTCCCCAATGGCAAATAAGCAGCGGAGTGAGGGTTCCTCACCATTTAAGCCAGTCCCTATTTCTGTGCAGAAATTACGGCGAACCTGGAATCTGTGAAATACCCGTTGCTGGCCGGGGCGTTAGAAAGCCCGCACCTCGTAGCGGGCGCGGATAGTCTTGGTTTCCCCTTTTCTCACCGGCCAGGCCGACGAGGTTACGCTGCCCGATTCCAGGCAGAGCATTTTCTGCCATTCACTCAGGTCCGGCCCGTCCTGGTAGGGGTTCCAAACAATCGTAGAACCGGCTCCCTGGCTGGTCAGGGTGATGCTGCGGCCAAGCACGGGATCGTGCACGGTGCGCGCGGCATCTCCCGTGGAAAACACCGCGTCCGTGTGCGCGGGGATCGGGAGAAGGCCATCTTCGCTAAGGGAAGTCAGCCCCTTTCCGGTCTTATCTTCGGCAGTAGCCGACGCTAGACCGCTCACGCTCACTTGGGAAACATCGCCGACGCGCAGATACGTGTGCAGCGCCGCCTCCGCGAGCGGGGGCACCGCCTCATCCAGCGCGGTGATGCTCAGCTCCAGGGTGAGTGCGTGCGACAACCCCAGCCGATAGCGGTAGGCAAAACCGCCCGTTTCAAGCGCGAAAACCAGCGCCACCGCGCCGCCGTCAGAGTCCGCGTCGGCCAGCTCCCAGGTGCTCAGGCGGCAGGGGCCGTGGCTGGGGGAGAGAGGCCCGGCAACCCCCGGACCGAACCAGGGAGCGCACACCGGCACCCCGCCCCGGATCGCTGTCCCCTCAGCGAAAACGGCCTTTGGGCTCAGCCAGAGAAGATGGGTGTGCCCGGCGGGGGTAAACGAGAGCAGCTGCGCCCCGTACAGGCTAACCAGTGCGCCGCACAGTGGCGTCTCCACCCGGAGGCAGGGGAAACCGTCCGGCCCAGCCACCTGGGACACCCCTACGGGGAGCTGCGGGGCGCTCACAGGGAGCCACCCGCCACCGTAGCGAGCGGGGTAGCGAGCGGTGAACCGGAACCGTCGCGGCGCGCCAGCGGCGCGGGCAGATCCATCGGTTGGCCGTCGGCGGTACAGGCGCGGGCCGGGCTGCTCACGATCCAGGCCGACAGCAGCAGGTCCTCGCCGCGCAAGAAGCGGTGGCAGCGCACGCCGCCGGTGGCACGGCCCTTTGCCGGGTATTCGGCGGCGTCGCTCACCTTGAGGGAACCGGTCTGTAGCTCCGGCAGTACACCGGAGGAACCGGCAACGGTAACCACCTCGCAGCGTCCCGTGACGTCGTAGGCGGTGAAAGCGACCACGCTCGCGCCGTCCGCCAGCCTGATGCCCGCTACGCCACCCGCGGCGCGTCCCTGTGCGCGCACCCCCGACGCCGGGAAATGTAGCAGCTGCGCGTCGCTACTAACGAAAGCCAGATCGTGGCTTTCTAACTGCTTGGCCGTGAGATCAACCGCGCCCACCACCGCGTCGCCGTCCTTGAGGGAAATGACCGTGAAGTCATCGGCTTTCGGGTATTCGGGGCTGACTCGCTTCACCACGCCGTGCAGTGTACCGAGCGCCAGGCCGCCGCCGTCGCGTTCGAGGTCGGCCTCTTCCACGCGGGTAAGGGCGATGATTCGTTCGTCCTTTTCCAGAGTCAGCAGGGAAGAGAGCGGAGCGCCGCCGCTCAGCGAGGGCGAGCCTGCCTGCGGCGGCAGGGCGGGTAGATCGACCACGGAAAGGCGCAGCAGACGGCCCAGGCTGGTCACCACGCCCACCTGCGAACGGGTGGTGGTGGTAACGGCCGACGTCACCGCGTCGTGCGCGCTACGGCCAGGCTGCTCGCCGAACGCGTCGAGCGCGCAGCGCGCCACCATGCCGGTGCCAGACAACAGCACCCGGCAGGGATCGTCGGCCACCTCGAGGGGGGCCGCCTGGCTGGGCGCCGGGGCGGAATCCGCCTCCAGTAGCACGGTGCGGCGGGGAGTGCCGTGCGTCTTGGCAACCTCGGCCAGTTCGCTGCTGACCAGTCCGCGCAGCACCTCGTCGGAAGCCAGGATTTCCCGCAGGGAGGCGATCGCTTTCTCCAGCTCGTCCCGCTCAGATTCCAGCTCGATCCGGGAGAACTTGGTGAGCCTGCGCAGCCGCAGCTCCAGAATGTATTCGGCCTGGCGCTCGCTCAGATCGAACACCATGCGCAGCCGCTCCCTGGCCGACTCTGCATCGTCCGAAGAACGGATGATCTGAATGACCTCGTCAATATCGAGGATCGCCACCAGCAGGCCCTCCACCAGGTGCAGGTGATCCTCGTGCTTGCGCAGCCGGTATTCGGTGCGGCGGCGGGTGACGTCGATACGGTGCGCCACGAACACCTCGAGCAGTTCCTTCAACCCGAGCGTGCGCGGCTGCCCCTCCACGAGGGCCACGTTATTAATACCGAAGGATTCCTCCATCGGCGTGTACTTATAGAGCTGCGCCAGCACCGCCTCGGGATTAAAACCGCTCTTCACGGTGAGCACCAGGCGCATACCGTGGTGGCGGTCGGTCAGATCCTGGTAGTCGGTGATGCCCTGCACCTTCTTGCTCTGCACGGCATCGCGCAGCTTCTCAACCACCTTTTCGGGGCCGACCAGGTAGGGCAGCTCCGTCACCACGATGCCCTTTTTACGGCTCGTGACGTTCTCGATTTTGCAGGTGGCGCGAATCTTGAAGCTGCCGCGCCCGGTGCGGTAGGCGTCGCGAATACCGTCCAGGCCGATGATCTTGCCGCCGGTGGGCAGGTCGGGGCCGGGCACGAAACGCATCAGTTCTTCCAGGCTGGCCGACGGGTGCTGTAACAGGTGGCGGGCCGCCGCGATAACCTCCACCAGATTGTGGGGAGGCATGTTGGTGGCCATGCCGACGGCGATCCCGGAGGCGCCGTTTACCAGCAGGTTCGGGAACTGCGCGGGCAACACTTCCGGCTGGGTGAGCTGGTTGTCGTAATTGGGTACGAAATCGACCACGTCTTCGTCGAGCGAAGAGGTCATTAACAGCGCGGCCGGGTCTAGGCGAGCCTCCGTGTAGCGGGCCGCCGCCGGGCCGTCGTCTAGCGAACCGAAGTTGCCGTGCCCGTCGACCAGCGGCAGGCGCAGGGAAAAGTCCTGGGCCATGCGCACCAGCGCGTCGTAGATGGCGCTGTCGCCGTGCGGGTGCAGCTTGCCCATCACCTCGCCGACCACGCGCTGAGACTTGACATGACCACGATCGGGGCGCAGCCCCATCTCGCTCATCATGTAGAGGATGCGACGCTGCACGGGCTTCAGACCATCGCGCGCGTCCGGTAGCGCCCGCGCGTAAATCACCGAGTAGGCGTATTCGAGGAAGGAGTTTTCCATCTCCGCCAAAACATCTACATCGATGATGTTTTCCTCGAAGTCCGCCTGTTCTTCGGGTTGCTGTGTACGTGATACGCGAGCCATGCCCTCCATATTGCCTTAAAAGGGGTGTAAAACCTGGCAGGAGTGGCCGGTGATATCGGTTGCACAGTCCCGGCGCGGCAGATATGTGGGTGGCTCCTGGCCGGGTCGGCGGCGTGTTGCAGGGGAGGGGTGGTGCTGATATAAACGGCCTATGTTTGCTATCCCGGAGGAGATCGCCCACGCGATCAATCGCAGTGGCTATTTCCCGCAGACCGCCACCGCGGTTTTGGCGACCCTGCTGGCGGGGGCCGAGGTCCACGGCTATCTTGTGCATCCGGAAACCACCTTCGAGGGAAATTCCGTACGTCGGCACCTGACGCTGCTGGCGCTCACCGAAAAGCACCTCATCGTCTGCCACCTGGATGACGAACCGGCGGACGAACTGAACCCGATGCAGGTGCGTTGCAACAGCGAAAAGGTGCTCTTTAACCGCATCCAGTCGATCGGGCTGGGGCAGACGTTCGATACCGACGGCGAGAACGTGGATAGCCAGGAAAGCGAAGTCTCGGTGGGGGTCAACTGGTCCACCACGCGCCGCATCGACGTCGAACCGATGATCTGCGACGACAGCCAGTGCACCCGCGACCACGGTTACAGCGGTAGCGCGGCACCGGCGGACCTCATGGTGCGCGTGAGCGCACTGGCCGACGGGCCGCAGGCCGTCCGCGAGGCGCTCGGCTTCTTCGCGGCCCTCAGCGAACGCGTAAACTGCTAGGCGTGCAAGCGCTGCTACCCCCGCCCTGGGCGGGAGGAAACGAACCCGGTGTAGTTACGCAAATGCGTGAGCTGCTCACGCAGGATACGGGACTCGACGTAGTTTTCTTATTGGACGGCCTGGGGGCGAACCTTCTAGAAAGTGCCTCGGCCCACGCCCGCACCATCACCAAACTGGGGGAATACAGCAGGATCACAACCTCTTCCCCCAGCACCACCGCGGCCGTGCTGGCGAGCATGTTTACCGCCGCTTCGCCCCGTGAACACGGGATCGCCGGTTACACGGTGCTCGATCCTGAAAGGGATGCCGCCCTGCCGCAGCTCGGGGGAGACCTCGCGAGCGTTCCCGCCAACTGGTTGGGGAGGGCCCCGCTCGCGCCGAACCGTCCGTGCGCGCACGTCGGCCCGGACAAGTTCTCAGGCAGCCTGCTCACTTCGCTGCTCTATCCCGGCTGGCGTTTTTGGGGATATCGGCGCGTCTCGCAAAGGATAGACACGGTGCTTAGCGCCGCGCGTCAGCTGGGCAAAACCGGGCTTTTGTACGTGCACGTCAGCGAAATCGACCATGCCGGACACTCGCACGGGCCGCGCAGCCCGCAGTGGCTTGCGGCCCTGGAAGATACCGATGCGGAGATCGCGGCGCTGCGGCGGCGTCTCCCCGCGCACGCCCGCATAACGCTGCTGGCCGATCACGGCATGGTCGCACCGAGTGCGGCCGACAGGGTGGTGATCCCGCCGGCCCTGGCCAAAAATTGCGCGGCGATAGCGGGAGAGGGGCGCGTGCGTAACGTGCGTTTGCTGCCCGGCAGCGACCCGCAGCTGGCGGCCTCCAGCTGGCAGGACGCGCTCGGTGACGGGTTCCTGGTGATGACCAGCGAAACCGCTCTGGCGAAAGGCTACTTCGGCCCGCCCACAGGAAACGACGCGCTGCGTCCCCGGTTCGGGGACATCACTATCTGGGCGGGCGGTTCGCGCGTGCTGGCGGCGCAGGACTCCCCGCACCTGGCGGGAGAACACGGCTCCCTGACGGAGGACGAGCTCTACGTTCCCTGCATAAAGGGCTAGCCACCGCCCTTAAGCGATGGCTAGCCCCGAAAGCGTTACTTTTCGTTTTAGTGCTTGCCCGGACCGAAAACGATCTCGTCCCAGCTGGGCACGCTAGAGCGGCGCTGCTTCGCCTTCTTCTTCGCGGGCTTTTCTGCGGGGGGAACATCTAGGTCCAGCTCGGCGGTGTCTTCCTTATGCAGGTCACCGCCCTGCATGGCAGAGGAATCAGCATCAGATGCCTGAGCTTCGCGATACTCGCTCGGCGAACTCTGCGTGGCATGGGCCAGCTGCGAAGCTGCGGATGTGGCGCCCTGCTCGGCGGCGGGCTCCCGCACACTAGCGGCGGGATACTCCTCGGAATCATCCCCGGCCGTCTCTACGCTCGCAGTTTCTTTGTCCGCGGGCTGGTCCTCGTTCTCGCTGAGACTGCTCCAAAGATTACTGACAACCTTGGGCTGCGCTTTTTCGGGGACAGCACGCTCGGGCCTCGCCGCGCCGTTTCCGGCGGCCGGATCGGAGGGTGCCTGCGGGCGGTTTACTCCGCCGTCGGCCTCCACGTCGTAAACCCGGTTACGGACGGCCGCGAGGCGGGGGCGCCGGGGCTGTTCCTCAACGGCGGGGGCTTCGTCCTCGGTAATCCAGCGGGCCTCGTCGTTTTCCGCGCTCAGGGTCTCGCGCACCAGATCTACCCGCCATACGGCCACCCGTTCCCTGCCCCCGGCGGTGAAGCCCAGGGTCAGCGTCCAAAGCCCGTCCTCGCGCCGCCAGGAATCCCAGACGGGTCCGGCGCTCGCGGCGCGGGCACGCAGGCGTTCGTGCACCAGGTCCTCTAGGCGCGGGGAGTCTCCCTTGCCGACATGGAAGCGGCAGGCCCGCGTAGCGGTCATCTTGCGTTCGCCAAGGATCGGGCCCGCGTAACGGGTAACGTGTTCCAGCGGCAGGCCGGAGATCTCCGCGATTTCTTCCGGGGAACGCCCGGCTCGCAGCAGCGACTGGATGTCGCGCGGCGTGTAAGTGGACTTCTGCTGGGCCTGTAGTCGGTTAAGGACAGGCCTGTCCCGCCGCACAGCGGCGCGCAGAGCCTCGTTTACTAGCAGGGTGTAGCGTTCACCATCGTCGGTGGTGAGAACGAGGTGTTCCTCGTCCTCGTGCAGGCCCACAAGCTCGAGTTCGCGCATTGGCAGTCCTTCCTAACTGATCACACACGATCATAATGTCTAGGCGGGTAATAAGTCGCGCTACGTGCCTAAATCGGGCGCGGCGCGGATACGGTAAGCACCGGCTTGCGCGGGCCCCACGAAAGTGCAATAATCGCGCCTTGCCTGCCTAACTAGGTTTTTAGGCAGTAATTTTACGAAGAAGTAGCAACGACTTTTCAGGACGGGAAAAATGGCGACTGACTACGATGCTCCGCGCAAGAACGACGATGATCTTGCAGAGGACTCGATCGAAGAACTAAAGGGTCGCCGCAGCTCGTCCTCGACCCCCGCGGTTGACGAGGACGAGGTAGAGGCGGCGGAAGGCTTCGAGCTGCCCGGTGCCGATCTTTCCGGCGAAGAGCTGTCCGTGCTGGTGCTGCCCCGTCAGGCAGACGAGTTCACCTGCGGTTCCTGCTTCCTGGTGAAGCACCGCAGCCAGATCGATCATGCCGAAGGCAAGCTGCTGATCTGCAAGGAATGCGCTTTCTAAAGCGGTTTATCCCGCCGCAGGGAAAATGAAACAGCGGCGAATCACCATTAATCGGTGATTCGCCGCTATTTATATGCCCTATTCCGCTTGGCTCCCCAGGGTTGCCTCGCGTAAAGCCGCCGCCAGTTCCTGGGGGTGGCGGGAAGAAACGAGCCAATAGGGGGTGGGGTCTTCGGGATCGCTCACCTGAACCCGCACGGTGTCGGGTACCCAGGCCCGCGTGCAGTGGTAGGCCAGCGGTGCATAGCCGGTGCTCATTAGGGAAGCGCTTTCTTCCCGCGTGGGGGCGTCGGCCTCACCCAACAGGGCGGGATCGATGCTGGCGCGACCGGCCCGGAAACGCTGCGCTGTCACTTCGACCACGGGGGAGAGAGTCCACATCCAAACGCACATGCCCACGCACGCCCCCACCGCCACGAAGGCCGCGAGCCGCAGGGAAAGCGGGATCATGATGATGCCGAAAGAGCCGCCGAAGAGTACGGTCAAGAACCAGACCGCGGGGGAGGGAGTGAGCCGCTCACGGAAAAGGGGAGCGCTGGAAGGTGATGAACTCATCCCAAAATTGTTTCACAGCCAGCCCGGCCTATTCGGTATTTAGCCCCGACTGTCCTAGGGTTGCACCATGAGTGAGACGACTAAAGCACGTTTGCTGGTTGCGCCCTACGGAAGCGGTGAGGGGCGCGAGGTGAGCCTGGGACGGGCACATGAGAGCGACGCCGGACTGGATCTGGTGGCTAGCGAAGACGTCACCATTCCGCCGCTCGGCAGGGCGCTCGTGCCGACGGGGATCGCAATCGCGCTGCCGCAGGGGAGCGTAGGGATGGTTTGCCCGCGCTCCGGGCTCGCCGCCAAACACGGTGTTACCGTGCTTAACGGCCCCGGCATCGTGGATGCCGGCTACCGCGGCGAGGTCAAGGTGCCGCTGCACAACACCGACCCGGAAAAGGCGTGCGAGCTGCGTGCGGGAGACAGAATCGCGCAGTTAGTGGTGCTGCCCCTACTTCCGGTAGAGGTAACTGCGGTAGAGTCACTTCCGGAAGCTGACCGTGGAGATGCCGGTTTCGGCAGCTCCGGCGGCATGCCGAATCTTTCGTGAGGCGGAAAATGGCATTCTTCAAAAAGAAGCAGCGCCCGCTGGAACAGGACGCAGCAGACACCGTGGACGAGGCGGCCCCCGCGCCCCGCGCCCCGCACCTGGAGCACGGACCCTATGACGAGTCCGCGGTTCCGGCTAACGACGAACAGTACGTAGACCTCGGCGGTCTGCGCATCCCCGCCGTGCGCGGCCTGGAGCTGCGCATGGAGGTGGAGCAGGCCACGGGAGTGGTCACCGCCGCAAATCTGCTGCTGGACGGGTCCTCGCTACAGCTGCAGGCGTTCGCCGCGCCCCGCAGCGGTGGGCTGTGGGAGGCGGTGCGCAACACCCTGCGCCAGAGCACGGTTGGGCAGGGAGGCACCGCCGAAGCCGCTACCGGCCCGTTCGGGGACGAACTCAAACTGCGCCTGCCCGTCACCAGGCCCGACGGGAAGACCGGCTATCGTCCGGCACGCCTGCTCGGGGTGGACGGCCCCCGCTGGTTCCTGCGCGCGGTGATTTCGGGACCCGCCTGCGACGACGAACAGCATGCCCAGGCACTAGAAAACCTGATTTCCCGCGTGGTCGTGGTGCGCGGAAGGAACGCCATGCCGCCGGAGGAACTGATTCCCCTGCAGCTGCCCGGCGGTGGCCAGCCCGTCGCGCAGCTCGGCGGCGAAGATTCGCCGCTGGAACGCGGCCGCAGCATTAGCGAGATCGGTTAAATTAAGTGGCGCTTTCCCACGAAAATAATCGCAGGGTGCTGCCCACCGGAGAAGAGGTGGCTGCGCAGCCGCCCCGCACCGGTTTCCTAGCCCGTTTGCGGGATAGGTTCGATAGCGCTGCGCGGGCCGACGCCGAGCGTGCGCTGCAAGAGGCGCAGTTGGCAGGGCTGGACACCGTGGCGTCGGTCAAGAACAGGCGCAAGGTGCGCCTGGTCGGCTTCATCAGTTCGGTGGTAATCCCGCCCGCGGCGGCGGAGGCCAGCGTGGAGGTGGACGTTTACGACGGCACGGGAACCATCACCGTGATCTGGATCGGCCGCCGCCACATCGAAGGCATCGAACCGGGAAGCAAGCTACGGCTGGAAGGTTTTGCGGCCCGCCGCGAACGCAAGCGGGTCATGTACAACCCGCGCTACACCCTGCTTTCGGTACCGGGAGACGAAGATTGAGCGACACGCACAGCGAGGACGCGGCGAAAGAACCCGCCGCGAAGAAGCGCGGCGCGCTGGCAGACACCCTCGCGCGAGAAGAGTTTTCCTTTTCCCGTGCGGTGGGCGGAAAACGGGGGCTGGCCGAAGGGGTAGTGCCCACGGCCATCTTCGTAATCGCATACACGATCAGCCGGGACGTGGCGCTTTCCGGGGCCCTCGCCGGGGCCAGCATCGCGGTGTTTTTGCTGCTGCGAATCGTCGCTAAGCAGCGGATAGATCAGGTGCTCGGCGGCGCGGTAGCGGTTGGTATCGGCGTGCTCTGGGCGCTCAAGACCGGCAACGATAGCGCCGTTTACCTGCCCGGTCTACTGGTGGCGGGGCTTTACGGCGGCATCTGCCTGCTCAGCATAGTGCTGGGTCACCCGCTGGTCGGAGTGCTGGCGCAGGTGTTAGATCCGCGCGTTAAGGGTTGGCGCGAGGTCCCCGCGGTAAAACGGCTCTACCTTGCCGCGACCGGGGTGCTGACGGGGCTTTTCGCCCTGCGCCTGCTGGTATTGCTGCCGCTTTTTTACGCGGGGCGGGTGGAATCGCTGGGCGTAGCGCGGATAGTCCTGGGGCTACCCCTGTTCGCGCTCGTGCTCTGGGTGATCTGGCGCCTACACGGCGCGGCGGTGCGCCTCATGCCCACCGCCGCAGAGGAAAAAGCCACAGAGGAAAAGTAGGCCCTATTCCTCTTCTTCGCGCATGCGCACCACCGGCAGCGCCGCCGTCGTAGCTTCGATTTCGCGGGGCACCAGGTGCCTCTGCAGCGCCTCCTGAGCCTCCTGCTCCGCCAGGAAAAGCAGCTCGTCGCGCGCTTCGAGCGCATCCTGCGGGGTCGGAGGCAGGGGCTTACCATCGCGCAGGATGGCGGTCAGCACCACGCCGCGCGGCCAGCGCATGGAGCCGATGGTGCGGCCCACCATGGGGGAGGTCTCGGGCAGGGTCAGCTCTACCATCTGGGTGTTGGACGAGGAGAACTCGAAGATCTTAACCAGGCGTCCCACCGAGACGGCCTCTTCCACCAGCGCGGTCATGATGCGCGGGGTAGAGACGGCGACATCCACGCCCCACTGGGAGTCGAACATCCACTCGTTGCGCGGATGGGAAACGCGCGCCACGGTGCGGGGTACGCCGAACTCGGTCTTGGCGAGCAGGGAAACCACCAGGTTCACCTTGTCATCGCCCGTGGCGGCCACGACCACCTCGGCGCTTTCCAGTTCGGCGGAATGTAGCACCGACAGCTCGCAGGCGTCGCCCTCGAGCCACTGGGCCCCCTCCACCCGCGCCAGGCGTTCGGGGGTGGCATTGCGGTCTATCAGCAGCACACGGTGCGATTTTTGCAGCAGTTCCCGGGCGATCGAACGGCCAACGCTGCCGGCACCCACGATTACGATTTTCACGCTACTTTTCCGCCTTACTCTGCCGGAGCCTGTTTACGGTGGGTGAGCAGCACCTCTACCTCATCCATGCGTTCTGTTTCGACCATCACGTGCAGCAGATCGCCCTCCTGCAGCAGGTCGTTTTCCGACGGGAGGTAGCCGTCTCCCAGCCGGTGCAGGTGGGTTACGCGGCAGCGCGCGATCCCTTCGATCCTGCGGATGGTGGTCCCTACCCAGGACGGGTCGCATTCGATCTCGACCATCGAAAGCAGGCCGGAGACGTCCTGGAATTCGCGGCTCGGGGAACCGGGAATCATGCGTTTGAAAACCTGCCCGGCGACCCAGCGCACCGACGCCACGGTGGCGATCCCCAGGCGTTCGTAGACCTGCGCGCGGCGCGGGTCATAAATGCGGGCCACAACGTGTTTTACCCCAAAGGTTTCGCGGGCCACACGAGCGGAAAGAATGTTCGAGTTATCGCCGCTCGAAACCGCTGCAAACGCGTAGGCCTCCTCGATCCGGGCCGCCTTGAGGGTGTCGCGGTCAAACCCCATGCCGGTAACGGTGGTTCCCGCAAAAGAATCGCCCAGCCTGCGGAAGGCATGCGGGTCGCGGTCGATAACCGCCACGGTATGCCCCATCTCCTGGATATTCAGGGCGAGGGATGCACCCACTCGGCCGCAGCCCATAATCACGAAATGCAACGCTCCTCCTAAAAACGCGGGGGCGGGATCACTACCCGCGCGCCGCAATTCTTCCACCGTCACGGCCGCTATGCCAGTTATGTGGGGCGCGCCTGACTTACCGAGGGAACAAATAGCGATAATGTGTTCACGTGTCCGGCGGGTTTTCACTAATTAAACGCATCTTGGTCGGCCGAGCCTTTTCTTCCGACAGGCTCGGCACTACCCGGCTACCCAAACGGTTGGCGCTCCCCACCTTCGCCTCGGATGCGCTCAGCTCCGTGGCCTACGCGCCGGACGAGATCCTGCTGACGCTCTCGCTCGCGGGCATCGCGGCCTTCACCGTCAGCCCCTGGGTGGCACTCGCGGTGGTTTGCGTGATGGCCGTGGTCATCCTGGCCTACCGCAAAAACGTTGAGGCCTACCCCTCCGGGGGCGGCGACTACGAGGTGGTGCACACCAACCTGGGCGGCACCGCGGGGCGCGTGGCCGCGTCCGCGCTGCTCGTCGATTACGTGCTGACGGTGGCCGTCTCGATCTCCCAGGCCTCGCGCTACGCCTCGGGTGCAATAGATTTTCTGCACGGCTACGAAACCCTGCTCAGCATCGCCCTAATCGCGATCCTGGCGCTTGCCAACCTGCGCGGTACGAAGGAATCCGGCAGGGTGCTCGCGGTTCCGGTGTACCTGTTCATGGCGACCATTGGCGTGGTCTTGCTAGCGGGGGCCTGGCAGGCTTTCACCGGCACCCTGCACGCCGCGCCCTCCGCCGCGTTCGATGTTTTGCCTAGCTCCCGCTACGAACAGGGCATAACCGCCCTGGGTGGAGCGTTCCTGGTGCTGCGCGCCTTCTCCAGCGGCTGTGCCGCGCTCACCGGCGTGGAGGCCGTAGGCAACGGCGTGCCCTCTTTCCAGCGCCCCAAGGCCCGCAACGCCTCGCTCACGCTGATCCTGCTCGGCACCATCAGCGCCACCATGATCATGGGCATTATCGGCCTGGCGGCCGCCACGGGGGTCCGTTTCGTGGACGATCCTGCCACCCAGCTCACCCTGAACGGGCAGGCGGTAGGCGATAGCTACCGGCAGCTTCCGGTGATCGGGCAGATCGCCCGCGCGGTCTTCGTGGAAACCCCCTTCATCTTCTATCTGGTTTCGCTGGTCACCGGGGTGGTGCTTTACCTCGCCGCGAACACCGCCTTCAACGGCTTTCCGAATCTCGCCAGCGTGCTGGCCGCGGAGGGCTATCTGCCCAGGCAGCTCCGTTTGCGCGGCGACCGCCTGGCCTACTCCAACGGCATCTTGCTGCTCACCGGCGCGGCCGCGACCCTGGTGGTTTTGACCCAGGCGAACGTCACCACCCTGATCCAGATGTACATCGTGGGGGTTTTCGTCTCCTTCAGCCTGGGCCAGTTCGGCATGATCCGGCACTGGGGCAAGCGCCTCGCGGTGGAAACCGACCACGGGCGGCGCGTGCGCTACCGCCTGAACCGGGTGATTAATTCCGCCGGGTTCGCCGTCGTCACCGCCGTCCTCGTGATCGTGGTGCTGACCAAGTTCATCTACGGCGCCTGGGTAGCCGTGCTCGCCATGGCGTTGCTGTGGCTCCTCATGTCTGCCATTAACCGCCACTACACCGGGGTGCGCGACGAACTTTCGGTTGACCTGGCCGACGAGGACCGCGGGCTGTACCCCTCCCGCTCGCACGGCCTGGTGCTGGTGTCGGGCATGAACAAGCCCGCGCTGCTGGCTATCAACTTTGCGGCCGTAAACCACCACACCACCCTCGAAGCAGTCACGGTAAAAACCGACATCATCGACACCGACGAACTGGCTAAGCGCTGGGGGCAGGCGCAGATCCAGCTGCCGCTGCGCATCATGTATTCGCCCTACCGCGAATACGCGGGGCCGATCGTGGATTACGTGCGGCGCATTTCCGCGGGTAGCCCGCGCGATGTGGTGGTGGTTTACGTGCCCGAGTTCGTGGTGCGCCACCCCTGGGAGGGCGTGCTGCACAACCAGTCAATGAAGCGTCTCAAGGCCGAACTAACCCACCTGCCGCGCGTGGTAATCGCCTCCGTGCCCTGGCAGCTCGGCGGGGGAGAGGAAGCGTAACCGGACATGCCGGAGAACACACAAAACATCACCCTCACCTGCGGGGCACCCGCTAACGGCGGCACGTTCGTGGCCCGCCACGAAGGGCGGGTGGTGTTCGTACGCGGCGGCGCGCCGGAGGAAACGGTGTCGGCGCGGCTCCTGGATACCCCCGCGCAGCGGGCGAAGGCTAGCTTCTGGCGCGCCCAGGTGGTGAGCGTGCTCGAACCCTCGCAGGACAGGGTGGCGAGCGTCTGGCCGGAGGCCGGGGAGAACGGCGTGGGAGGCGCGGACTATGCGCATATCGCGCTGCCCGCGCAGCGCAGGATCAAAACCGAAGTGGTGCAGGAACTCTTTCGCCGCGCCAAAATTTCCACCTACCTGCCGGAGGATATCCAGGTGGAGCCCGCGCCGGGGGACCACAGCGGTCTAGGCTGGCGCACCCGTGTGCAGTTCGCGCAGCAGGACGGACTGATCGGCATGCGCGGCTGGCGCTCCCACAAGGTATTCCCGGTGGGGGATAACCCCCTCGCTACCCCGGAAGTGAATGCCCTGCGAGTGCCCGAAACGCGCCTGCCGCGGGCCGTCACCGGTATTGAGATCGCCGCCCCCGCCTGCGGCTCGCGCCCGGCGATCGTCTTGCGCGGCGCCGAAGGGGCGCGTCTGGCCGACCTGACGGCGGGCCTAAAGCTCCCTGCCGCCTGGGAAGAAGCCAGCGTGATCGCCCTGGCCCGCGACGGTCAGCGTGTCTTGCAGGGGCGTGAAGACGTCACCGAACGCGTCGGCAACAACACCTTCTCCGTGCACGCCGCAGGATTTTGGCAGGTGCACCGACAAGCCCCCGAGCTGCTAACCGCCAGCGTTATGTCGGCGCTGCAGCCGGTGGCCGGGGAACACGTCTGGGACCTCTTCTGCGGCAGCGGCCTTTTCTCCGTTCCGCTCGCACGGGCGCTCGGGGAGAGCGGCCGGTTGCTGGCGGTGGAGGGTAGCTCGCGCGCGGTAGCGTCGGCGCGCCGCGCGCTGGCCGATTACCCGCAGGCGAGGGCCCTAGCCGGGGACTGCCTGCGTACGTTGCGCCAGCAGGGAGGGGACGCCCCCGACCGAGTGCTGCTCGATCCGCCGCGCGCGGGGGCCGGGAAAGAACTGATGCGCCTGCTGCTGGAGCGGGTAAAGCGCAGGATTGTCTACGTTTCCTGCGACGCCGCGACCCTGGTACGCGACCTGAAACAGGCCGAAAACGCGGGCTGGCACATCGCGGACGTGCGCGCGCTCGATGTGTTTCCCCACACCCATCACGTAGAAACCGTGAGCGTTTTGGAGCGTTGAGCCAAAAATCTCTTGGCTTCAAGATAGTATTGTGACATGCCGTCAGTTAGCGCCTTTCGGATGCGCGCGGCGGCCCATTCCAACGTCTGAAGGAGAGCGGCCCGGTGAGCACCGTTAATTCGTACAACGCGAAAACCACCCTCGCGGTGGACGGCGAAGAATACGAAATCTATGCGCTGGATGCCGTGCCCGGCAGCGAAAAACTTCCCTATAGCCTCAAGGTGCTGCTAGAGAACCTGCTGCGCACGGAGGACGGCGCGAACATCACCGCGCAGCACATCGCCGCGCTGGGGTCCTGGGACCCGCAGGCGGAACCGGACACGGAAATCCAGTTCACGCCCTCCCGCGTGATCATGCAGGACTTTACCGGCGTGCCCTGCGTGGTGGACCTGGCAACCATGCGCGAAGCGATGGCCGACCTCGGCGGGGACCCGAACGCGATTAACCCGCTCGCCCCCGCAGAAATGGTGATCGACCATTCCGTCATGATCGACATCGCGGGCAGGCTAGACGCGCTGGAGCGCAACATGGAGCTCGAATACGAGCGAAACCGTGAGCGCTACCAGTTCCTGCGCTGGGGGCAGAGCGCCTTTAGCGACTTCAAGGTGGTTCCGCCCGGCACCGGCATCGTCCACCAGGTAAACATTGAATACCTGGCCCGCACCGTAATGACCCGCGAGATAGAGGTCGGCGGAGAAAAGGTGCTGCGCGCCTACCCCGATTCCTGCGTCGGCACCGATTCCCACACCACGATGGTGAACGGCCTCGGCGTGCTCGGCTGGGGCGTGGGCGGCATCGAGGCCGAGGCGGCGATGCTAGGCCAGCCCGTCTCCATGCTGATCCCGCGCGTAGTCGGTTTCAAGCTGACCGGAGACATTCCCTCCGGCGCTACCGCGACCGACGTGGTGCTGACGATTACCGAGATGCTGCGTAAACACGGCGTGGTCGGTAAGTTCGTCGAGTTCTATGGCGAGGGCGTGGCGAGCGTGCCGCTGGCAAACCGCGCCACCATCGGCAACATGAGCCCCGAATTCGGTTCCACCTGCGCGATCTTCCCGATCGATAGCGTTACCACCGATTACCTGCGACTCACGGGCCGCAGCGAACAGCAGGTGGCGCTGGTCGAGGCCTACGCCAAGCGACAGGGCATGTGGCTGGACCCGGCCGCGGAAGCCCACTACTCCGAATACCTGGAGCTGGATCTTTCCACCGTGGTGCCCTCCATCGCGGGGCCGAAGCGTCCCCAGGACCGCATCGTGCTGAGCGAATCGAAGCAGGCGTTCAGGAAGGTGCTCCCCAACTACACCGGCGAGGGCGACGCGGACACCTTCGTCAGCCGCGCCCGCCGCGTGCCCGGCCAGGACTTCGAGATAGACCACGGCATCGTCTCGATCGCCTCCATCACCTCCTGCACCAACACCTCCAACCCGTCGGTGATGATGGCCGCCGCGCTGCTGGCCCGTAACGCGGTGGAAAAGGGATTGTCGGCCAAACCCTGGGTAAAGACCTCCATGGCCCCCGGCTCGAAGGTAGTCACCGACTACTACGAGAAGGCCGGCATGTGGCCCTACCTCGAAAAGCTCGGCTTCCACCTGGTCGGTTACGGCTGCACCACCTGTATCGGTAACTCCGGCCCGCTTTCCACCGCGATCTCGGAAACCATCGCGGAAGCGGACCTGGCCGTCACCGCCGTGCTGTCGGGCAACCGCAACTTCGAGGGGCGTATCAACCCCGACGTGAAGATGAACTATCTGGCCTCCCCGCCGCTGGTGATTGCCTACGCGCTGGCGGGAACCATGGACTTCGACTTCGCGAGCGAACCGCTCGGGCAGGACAGCGAGGGTAGGGACGTGTTCCTCTCCGACATCTGGCCCTCCCCGGCCGAGGTGGAGGAAACCATCGCCAGAAACATCACCCAGGAAATGTTCAGCAGCGACTACGCGAACGTTTTCGCGGGAGACGAACGCTGGCGCGCGCTAGAGACCCCCGACGGCGCCACCTTCGCCTGGGAGGACGACTCCACCTACGTACGTAAGCCTCCCTACTTCGAGGGCATGGGCATGGAGCCCGAACCGGTGAGCGACATCTCCGGGGCGCGCGTGCTCGTGAAGGTTGGGGACTCCACCACCACCGACCACATTTCCCCTGCGGGCGCGATCAAGGCCGACACCCCGGCTGGCCGTTATCTGAGCGAGAACGGCGTGGAACGTAAGGATTTCAATTCCTACGGTTCCCGGCGCGGTAATCACGAGGTGATGATTCGCGGCACCTTCGCGAACATCCGCCTGCGTAATCAGCTACTCGACGGCGTGGAGGGCGGGTACACCAAGAACCTGCTGACCGGCGAACAGGCGTTTATCTATGACGCCGCCCAGGACTACGCCGCTGCCGGGATTCCGCTCGTGGTGCTAGCGGGCAAGGAGTACGGCACGGGATCTTCCCGCGACTGGGCCGCCAAGGGCACGATGCTGCTCGGCGTGAAAGTGGTCATCGCGGAAAGCTACGAACGTATCCACCGCTCCAACCTGATCGGCATGGGCGTGCTGCCCCTGCAATACCCGGCAGGCGAAAACGCCGATTCGCTGGGCCTGACGGGGGAGGAGACGTTCTCCTTCGTCGGTATCGAGGAGCTTAATGAGGGGCGTGTGCCGCGCACCGTAAAGGTGAGGGCCACCCGCGAGGATGGCTTCGCGGTTGAGTTCTCTGCCGTGGTGCGCATCGACACCCCGGGCGAGGCCGACTATTTCCGTCACGGCGGCATTTTGCAGTACGTGCTGCGTTCCCTGGCTGCGCCGCAGAAGTAATTTTTTCTCCCGTCACCCCCTGCCATTTGCACATATGTGCGAATCGGTAGGGGGTGATGGCATATCGGTGCGCACCCCCGAAAAGGCCCGTGAAGATATGCACAGATGTGACCATAAATGCCGACCGGGCTGGCTGCGCCGCCGTAGGCTAGGACAGTCCAAACCACGCCGCGGAGGTTTTTAAGCATGTTCGAGGATATTTCTACGCCGCAGGACGTGCGCTCCCTACCTGCCAAGCAGCTGCCGGAACTCGCGCGTGAACTGTGCTCCAGGCTGCTCGCTGCCGTGGCCGAAAACGGCGGCCACCTCGGGCCCAACCTGGGCGTGGTAGAACTTACGATCGCCCTGCACCGGGCCGTGCGTTCCCCGGAAGAACCCATCGTTTTCGATACCGGGCACCAAAGCTACGTGCACAAAATGCTTACCGGCCGGGCCGAGCTTTCCCGGTTGCGCCGAGAGGGCGGAATCAGCGGTTACCCCTCCCGTGCGGAATCCGAACACGACGTGGTGGAGAACTCCCACGCCTCCGGCTCGATCGGCTGGGCGCACGGCATCGAACGCGCGGGCAGGCTCCTTGGCACCCCCCGCGTAGCGGTGGCGGTGATCGGCGACGGCGCGCTCACCGGCGGCGTGGCTCTGGAGGCGCTCAACAACCTGGCCGCGGATCCGGCCTCCCGTACCATAGTGGTGCTAAACGACAACGCGCGCTCCTACGCGCCGACAATCGGCGGGCTTGCCGCCCACCTGGCGGAACTGCGCAGCGGAGCTGCCCCGGATATCTTCGCCCAGCTGGGGCTCGGGTACGTCGGCCCCCTCGACGGGCACGACGTGAACACCCTGGAAAGGGAGCTGTGCGCCCTGGCGACCCGCATGCGGGCGGGGGAGGCCGGCCCCACGGTGGTACACGTGGTAACCCGCAAGGGCAACGGCTTCAACCGCGCCGAAGAGGACGTGCTGGATCAGATGCACGCCACCGGCCCGTTCCAGCTGGGCGAGCACGACGGAGAAAAGGTGGCCGCCCCGCAGGACGTCAAGAACGAGCTTTCCTGGTCCGAGGTGTTTGGCCAGGCCGCCCTGGAAGAGGCGCGCAAAGACCCCCGCACGGTGGCGATCAGCGCGGCCATGGTGGACCCCGTCGGGTTCACCCCGCTGCAGGAGGAACTTCCGGAGCGAGTGCTGGACGTCGGGATCGCGGAGCAGGAGGCCCTGGTGCACGCGGCCGGATTGGCGCGCGGCGGCATGCGTCCCCTGGTGGCGCTCTATTCGACCTTCATGAATCGCGCGTTCGATCAGCTCCTGCTGGATATCGCGCTACACAAAGAAAACGTGACCGTGGCGCTGGATCGCGCCGGGATCACCGGCGAAGACGGCCCGAGCCACCACGGCGTCTGGGACCTGGCTTTAGCCGCCCGCGTTCCCGGGTTGCGGGTGGCTGCCCCCCGCGACGCGAAGCGTCTGCGGGAAGCCCTCGCCGGTTTCCTGGCCGATGACGAGGGGCCCGCTCTGCTGCGCTACTCCAAGGGAAGCGCGCCGACGGAGATCCCCTGTCTGCACGCAGACGCTGCCGGGGAGGTCGTGTTCGCCTCCGGTCACGACGCACTGCTGGTTGCCGTCGGCGCGATGGTTCCTACGGCCATCGCCGCAGCCGAGGAGCTGACGCGGGAAGGCATCCGGGTCGAGGTAATCGATCCGCTACAGGCCCTTCCCGTAAGCGAAGCGCTGGTCGGTAAGGCGCTGTCGGCGCGTGCGGTTTTCACGCTGGAGGACGGCCTGGCAGAGGGGGGCGTCGGCACCGCGCTGCTTTCCGCGATGGCCGCGGCCTGCCCCGCCGGGGAGACGCTGCCGCGCTTCCACGCATTCGGCGTGGGCAGGGAATTCCTGCCCCACGCCTCGCGCTCGCGCGTGCTCACGCTGGAGGGTATGGACGCCTCCGCAGTGGTGCGTAAGGTGCGCGAACTGATCTAGTTAACGCCCGCGGGTGACTGGGAAACCGGCTGCGGCTGCCAGGTGTAAAGCGCCGCGCCGAGGTAGGCGATGAGCGCCGCGAAGAGACCGGCCCCGAGCAGGTGCATACCCACCAGCAGCTCTGGAAGCCCCAGGAAATACTGGCCGTAACCGATGGCACCCTGCGCCAGCGAAAGCGCCACGAGCAGCCAGGCGGCCTTTTTTGCGGGGCGCTGGGCCCGAATGATGTAAAGAATCGCCAGCACGCCCACCAGCAGCCCCATGAACAGCATCACGGCGTCTGCGTGCAGCCAGGCCACCGTGCGCGGATCGAACGGGAGGCGCGAGGCGCGGGTGGCATCGCCCGAGTGCGGGCCGGAACCGGTAACCACGGTCCCGAGGAAGATGACGATGAAGCCCGCCACGGCGAGTGCCGTATACAGCACGTAGATCGCGGCCGGGTAGAGCCTGCTGCGCTGCCCGTCCCCCTCATAAAGCCGGTAAACCAGCACGGCGGAAAACGCCACGAGAATCGGGGAAACGATGAAGTGGGGGGCCACCAGGCCGGGGTGCAGGTGGTAAATGACCGTCACCATACCGATGATCGCCTGCGTGAAAGTCAGGATGAGGGGCACGCAAGACAGCAGCAGGAATCCCTTTCCCTTGTGCTTTAGGCGCAGGAAGGTCATCGCGAGCAGCCCGACGGCGAAGATTACGAGCACGCCCGTGAGCGCACGGTTTCCCGCCTCGATGAAGGGGTGCAGGCCCGATTCCGGGTGATAGACCGGCAGGAACTGACCCGGCTCGCAACCGGGCCAGCTGGTGCAGCCCAGGCCCGATTTCGTAAGGCGTACTACGCCACCGGTAACGATGATGCCGATCTGGCAAAACAGGTTTCCCCAGAAGAAGAAACGGGTTAGTCGGTCGGGCTGGGTGACGGTTTCAGGCATGCAGGCAATTCTATGCGTTCGCGGCCGGGCCAGAGGACCTTTTCCGGCGGTGGAGCTTAGGTTTTAGACGGATACCCACTTGAAGAATCGCTTCACGGCGAGGAACGCGAGCAGGCCCCAAACGGCCAGCACCAGCGGTGCCAGCGGATCTAGCGGCAGGCCCGCCAGCGCGCTACGCAGCATTTCCGAAAGCGCGGCGGAGGGAGTCAGGTGCAGCAGGAAAGCGACGGGAGGCGGGAACTCGCCCGGCGGGAGCGATACTCCGCCGACGGCAACCATCAGTACGAAAGCGGTGTTTGCCAGCGCCAAGATGGCTTCCGTGCGCAGGGTTCCGGCGAGCAGCAGCCCAAGGCAGCCAAAAGCCCAGGTTCCGAGCAGCCAGGCGGGGATGGCCAAGAGCAGGGAAGAGCCGGGGCGCCATCCCAGCGCGAAAGCGATACCGCCGAGGGCGAACCACTGGATTGCCTGTACCAGGATCAGGGCTAGAACCTTGCCCCCCAGATAGCCGCCTAGCCCCAGTGGGGTGGTGGCCACCCAGCGCAGCACGCCGGCGCGGCGATCAAACCCGGTGGCTATGGCCTGTGAGGTAAAGGCGCTGGAAATCAGGGCCGTCGCAAACGCCGCGGCAACGGCCGTGGAAAGCGGTGGCACCCCGGAGATTTTGCCGATCGGCAAATAGACCAGGCCGATCAGCAACATGGCGGGCAGGATTATCGCCACCAGGAATTGTTCGCCGTTGCTTAGCAGCAGCCTGGCCTCCCAGGCGGCGTGGTGCAGGAGTCGTTTCATGCTTTCTTTCCTGTGGCCGTTGCGGGATTTGCGATGGCTGCATCTTTTAGGGGATCGGTCTCCAAGGAATGCTGCTTCGCGGCGGCGATGACAACGTCTTCGAGGGTGCGGCGCTGCCCGGCCTGCACGCTCACGCGGGTTCCGAACTCGGCGGCCAGATCGCGTACCCGGGAGGCGAATCGCTTCGCGTCTTCCGGGGACATCTCGGAGGTGGTGAAACTGAGCGTGCCCTGGTGCTCCGCCAACCGGGTGAGGTCCTCGCTGCTGCCCTCGGCAACCACCTTCCCGGCCGCCACGATCGCTATGCGGGAGGCGAGCTGCTCGGCCTCCTCCATATGGTGCGTGGTGAGCAGAACGCAGGCCCCGTCGGCGGTCAGCTCCCGCAGCAGCTGCCAGGTCTGGCGGCGCACCTGCGGATCCATGCCCGCGGTCGGCTCGTCCAGGAAAAGCATGTCCGGCTTGCCGAGCAGGGCCAGGGCCAGGCTGAGGCGCTGTTTTTGTCCGCCGGAGAGGCGCCGCACGACCCTGCCGAGGAAATCGCCTAGCTCGAGACGCGCGATCAGATCATCCAGCGGCCAGGTGCGCGGGTAGAGTCCCTGGGCGTAACGCAGGAGTTCGCCCGCCTTCGCGGAAGTAAATAGCCCGCCGTCCTGCAACATCACGCCGATACGCGCACGGTGCGCCGCGTCGGCACGCAGGGGGTCTTGGCCCAGTACCCGCACCGTGCCGGCATCGGGCGTGAGCAGTCCGACGCAGCAACCGACGGTGGTTGTTTTTCCGGCTCCGTTGGTGCCGAGGAGGGCGGTGATCTCTCCCGCGCGGGCGGTGAGGTCAATTCCCGCGGCTGCTCGCACCTCGCGGCCGCGCAAGCGATAGGTTTTGCGTAGGCCTACGACCTCCAGGGCGGTGTTACTCATGTGGCAATCGTATCTGTCGCATCACGAAAACCCACTAAAAGCGGCCTCTTACGCAAAGTTGATGTTGTAAAATTAAGGGACTTTAGGACTTATCTGCGAAGGGGGTGGATGGTATGGGAACCACGCATGAAGAAGCGTCCCCGCGGACGCGAGAACGCCTGGTAGAAGCGATTTCTGAGCTTGGCCCGGTTACCGCCACCGAACTCGCGGAACGGTTCTCTTTGACCTCCGCCGCGGTGCGCCGTCATCTTTCTGCGCTACACGCAGACGGTTGGATTGCCGAACACGTGCAACCCCAAACCGGGCGGGGTCGGGGCAGGCCGAGTAAGTCCTACGTGCTTACCGAGCGCGCCCACGGAGACCTCTCCAGCGAATACGACTCCCTGGCCCGCATGGCGCTCTCCGAGCTTCACGAAGTGGGAGGTGAGGATGCGGTTGCGCGCCTCGCCAAACGCCGCGTGGAGCAGTGGGAGATCGCCTTTACGCAACGGCTCGCGGAGCGCGAAGCGGAGGCTGGCCCGCTGGGGATAGAAAAAAGGGTAGAGATCCTATCCGAAGTACTGAGTGATTTAGGTTACGCGGGGTCGGTGCGGCCGCTCGCGCTGCCGGTGGTGTCACGCACAACCGGCGTGGGGAGCGGCGTTAATCGCCCCCGGGTGCGTACCGTGGAAGCAGCGCAACTGTGCCAGGGCCACTGCCCTGTGCAGGGTGCGGCCAGCGATCACCCACAGCTTTGCGACGCCGAGACGGAAGCGATTTCCCGCATGCTCGGCGTCCCCGTACAACGCCTCGCCACTCTGGCACGAGGCGACCATGCGTGCACGACGCATATTCCTCTCACCGATGGAAGGACACCATGACGAGCTCACCCGAGCAGCTCAGCCAGGACGAGATCATCTCGTCCATCGGCAACTACGAATACGGCTGGCACGACCCCGATGTGGCCGGCGCTGCCGCGCGACGCGGCCTCTCAGAAGAGGTCGTAAGGGACATCTCCCGGCTAAAGAACGAGCCGGAATGGATGCTCAAACGACGCCTGCGCGCGCTGCAGCTGTTCGATAAGAAGCCGATGCCCACCTGGGGCCCCGACCTCTCCGGAATCGATTTCGACACGATCAAATACTTCGTGCGTTCGACCGAGAAGCAGGCGCAGACCTGGGACGATCTTCCCGAAGACATCAAGGCCACCTACGACCGCCTGGGCATTCCGGAGGCGGAAAAGCAGCGCCTGGTGGCAGGCGTTGCGGCGCAGTACGAGTCCGAGGTGGTTTACCACCAGATTCGCGAGGATCTGGAAAAGCAGGGCGTCATCTTCCTCGATACCGACACCGGTCTGCGCGAGCATCCGGAACTGTTCGAGGAATACTTCGGCACCGTTATCCCCTCGGGTGATAACAAGTTCGCTGCGCTGAACACCGCCGTCTGGTCGGGCGGCTCGTTCGTTTACGTGCCGCCGGGCGTGCACGTGGACATCCCGCTGCAGGCCTACTTCCGCATCAACACGGAAAACATGGGCCAGTTCGAGCGCACCCTGATCATCGCCGACGAAGGCTCCTACGTGCATTACGTAGAGGGCTGCACCGCGCCGATCTACAAGTCGGACTCGCTGCACTCCGCGGTGGTGGAGATCATCGTGAAGAAGAACGCGCGCGTTCGCTACACGACCATCCAGAACTGGTCCAACAACGTCTACAACCTGGTCACCAAGCGCACCACCGTGGAGGCGGGCGGCACCATGGAGTGGGTAGACGGCAACATCGGTTCCAAGGTCACCATGAAGTACCCGGCGGTTTGGCTGATGGGCGAACACGCCCGCGGTGAAACCCTATCCATCGCCTTCGCGGGCGAGGGACAGCACCAGGACACCGGCTCCAAGATGGTGCACATGGCCCCGAACACCTCCAGCTCGATCGTCTCCAAGTCGGTCTCGCGCGGCGGCGGGCGCTCCTCCTACCGCGGCCTGGTTCAGGTGCAGGAAAGCGCGCACAATTCGGCATCTAACGTGCTCTGTGACGCGCTGCTGGTAGACACCCAGTCCCGCACCGACACCTACCCCTACGTGGACGTGCGCGTGGACGGCGTGCAGATGGGCCACGAGGCCACCGTTTCCAAGGTCAGCGAGGAACAGCTCTTCTACCTGATGAGCCGAGGCATGGAAGAGACCGAAGCCATGGCGATGATCGTGCGCGGCTTCATTGAGCCGATCGCGCGTGAGCTACCCATGGAATACGCGCTCGAACTCAACCGCCTGATCGAACTTCAGATGGAAGGAGCGGTGGGCTAAGCATGAGCAACACCGAGGCACCCAAGACCGATCATTCCCGCGCCGTAGCGGAAAGCGAAGGCATCACCACGAACGTTGCCCCCGAGGCATCGCGCGCGGCGCGCCCGCGTTCGTTCAGCGTGGCGGACCACCAGATTCCGACCGGACGCGAAGAGGAATGGCGCTTCAGCTCGCTGAAAGACATCATTCCGCTGCTGAAGGACGAAACGGAATACGTGGCAGATTCGCCCCTGCTCGGCGTCACCGTGGAAACCACCGCCTCCGCAGATGAGCTAATCAACGCGACCCTCGCGGCGGGCGAGGCCCCGCGCGGCAGCGCGCTGGTTCCCGAGGACCGCGTTTCCGCGCGCGTTCACGAGACCGACGCTGCCGCCACCTACCTGTCGGCCAAGCGCAATCAGGAACTGGCCGACCCGGTAACCGTGAACATTCACGGCGCGGCAGGCGAGCAGGTAAGCGCCCGGCACCTGGTTCTTGAGACCCAGGAGTCGGCGTCTGCCACCTTCGTGCTCAACCACACCGGCAGCGGCCTGGTGGCGCAGAACCTGGAAATGATCGCGGGGGATAACTCTTCCCTGACCGTGATTTCGATCCAGGACTGGGACGACGACGCGGTGCAGCTTTCCTCCCACGCCGCGCGCGTTGGCCGCGACGCTCGCTTCAAGCACGTCGTGGTCAGCTTCGGCGGCAAGGCCGTGCGCATCAGCTCCGTGAGCGCCTTCGCGGAGCCCGGCGGCGAGATCGAGCAGCTCGGCCTTTATTTCTCCGACGAAGGCCAGCACCTGGAACACCGTCTGTTCGTGGACCACGCTGCCCCGAACTGCACCAGCAACGTCACCTACAAGGGCGCGCTGCAGGGCAAGAGCGCCCGCTCCGTATGGGTTGGCGACGTGCTGATCCGTAAGCAGGCAGAGGGCACCAACACCTACGAGCTGAACCGCAACCTGGTACTGACCCAGGGCGCACGCGCCGACTCGGTGCCGAACCTGGAGATCGAGACGGGCGAGATCGAGGGCGCGGGGCACGCTTCCGCCACCGGTCGCTTCGACGACGAGCAGCTCTTCTACCTGCGCGCCAGGGGCATCCCCGAGGTAGAGGCGCGCCGTCTGGTGGTACGCGGCTTCTTCGCCGAGATCATCCAGCAGATCGACGTCCCCGAGGTGCGCGAACGCCTGCTCGCAGCCGTCGAGGCCGAGCTGAGCACCACCATGCACGCCTAACAGCAGCCGTCGGCCGAGGAATCGGCCCCCATCACAGCCAAAAACTTTTTCAAGGAGAACAAAATGTCGATCCTAGAGATCCGCGACCTCCACGCCACCGTGGAAACCCCCGAGGGCACCAAAGAGATCCTGAAGGGCGTAGACCTGACGATCCGTTCGGGCGAAACCCACGCCATCATGGGCCCGAACGGCTCCGGCAAGTCCACCCTGGCCTACTCCATCGCAGGCCACCCCAAGTACGAGATCACCTCCGGCTCCGTCATGCTCGACGGCGAGGACGTCCTCGAGATGAGCGTGGACGAGCGCGCCCGCGCCGGCATGTTCCTCGCGATGCAGTACCCGGTCGAGGTCCCCGGCGTTACCGTTTCCAACTTCCTGCGCACCGCTAAGACCGCCGTCTCCGGCGAGGCTCCCAAGCTGCGCACCTGGGTGAAGGACGTCAAGGACGCGATGGACAACCTGCGCATGGACCACGCGTTCGCCGAGCGCAACGTCAACGAGGGCTTCTCGGGCGGCGAAAAGAAGCGCCACGAGATCCTGCAGATGGAGCTCCTCAAGCCGAAGATCGCGATTCTTGATGAGACCGACTCCGGCCTGGACGTGGACGCCCTGCGCATCGTTTCCGAGGGCGTGAACCGCGCGAAGGCCGACACCAACGTCGGCATCATGCTGATCACCCACTACACCCGCATCCTCAAGTACATCAAGCCCGACTTCGTGCACGTGTTCGTCAACGGTAAGGTTGCCGAGCAGGGCGGCCCGGAGCTGGCGGCGCGCCTGGAGGAAGAGGGCTACGACCGCTTCCTGGCTAAGTAAGCCCCGGTTAGTAGACTCTAGGCATGAGCGATAACGCAGCCGTAGCTATTACCGCCGAGGAAGTAACCGAGGCGATGAAGGACGTCATCGACCCGGAACTCGGAATCAACGTGGTTGATCTGGGCCTGGTCTACGGCGTAAACGTTGACGAGGAGGGCAACGCGGTGGTGGACATGACTCTCACCTCCGCGGCCTGCCCGCTCACCGACGTGCTCGAAGAGCAGACCACCGCGGTGCTGGAGCCGATCACCAAGACGCACAGCATCAACTGGGTGTGGATGCCGCCGTGGGGCATGGAGATGATCACCGATGACGGTCGCGAGCAGCTGCGCGCGATCGGCTTCAACCTTTAAGGAGGCTGGGCATGGCCAGCATTTTCAGCAAGATAATCGCGGGGGACATACCCGGGCGCATCATCTGGGCCGACGATTCGGTGGTGGTGTTCCTGGACGCTTTCCCGCAGACCTACGGTCACGCGCTCGTGGTAACCCGCGAAGAGGTGGACCGCTGGACCGATCTGCCTGAAGAGCTGGCCACCCACGCCTTCCGCGTGGCTCACATCGTGGGACGCGCACAGCAGGAGGCTTTCTCCTGCAAACGTACCGGCGTGATCGTGCAGGGTTACGAGATCCCGCACGTGCACGTGCATGTTTTCCCGACTAATTCGCCCGCCGATTTCGATCCCGCAAGGGGTATGAAGGAACCGGACCAGGCGAAGCTGGACGAGGCCGCGCAGCTTCTGCGCGAGACTCTCCGCGCGGCCGGATACGGCGAAAACGTCGTAGACGCCGCTTAAAAACACCGGGAAAAGGACGGGCCGTCAGGGCCCGTCCTTTTCTGCCGCCCGCAGACGTTAGGCACGCGCACCAACGGTGCAGCAAAAGTGCCTCATCAACCCCGGTACGATCAGCCCGCGCCGCACGGCGCAAATTTTGAGGAGTCCCCCTTGCTTAGCGTGAAAAACCTGGAGATCCGCGTCGGTGCGCGCCTGCTCATGTCCGACGTAACCTTCCACGTGGGGGCGGGGGACAGGGTCGGCCTGGTCGGCCGTAACGGTGCGGGAAAGACCACCCTCACCAAGGTGCTTTCGGGACAGAACCAGCCGAACGCGGGCGAGGTAGACGTAAGCGGGCAGATCGGTTACCTGCCGCAGGATACGCAGGCCGATAACCCGCACCAGAGCGTTCTCGGCAGGATCCTTTCGGCCCGCGACCTGGACGGTGTGCTGGCGCGGCTGCGCAAGGCCGAAGCGGAAATGTCGGACATGACCATTAGCGATACCCGCCGCGAAAAGGCGATGAACCGCTATTCCCGCCTGGACGACGAACTGCACGCCAAGGGCGGATACGCGGCGGAGGCCGAGGCGAAGCGCCTGGCAGCGAACCTGGGCATTCCGGATCGGCTGCTCGGCAACGAACTGGGCACCCTCTCCGGCGGTCAGCGCCGCCGCGTCGAACTGGCCAGGATCCTGTTCTCCCAGGCGGAAACGCTGCTGCTGGACGAACCGACCAACCACCTGGACGCCGATTCGATCCACTGGCTGCGCGAATACCTGATGACCTACCCCGGAGGCATCATCGTCATTTCGCACGATGTGAGCCTGGTGGAGAAGGTCGTCAATAAGGTGTTCTACCTGGACGCGAACCGCTGCGTGATCGACATCTACAACATGGGGTGGAAGCACTACCTGGCGCAGCGGGAGGCGGACGAGAAGCGCCGCCGCCGCGAAAACGCGAACATCGGTAAGAAGGTAGCGACCCTGGTGGCGCAGGCCGAAAAGATGAAGGCCACCGCCACCAAGGCCTCTGCGGCGCAGAGCATGCTGCGGCGCGCCGAAAAGATGAGCCGCGAGATGAACGAGGAACGCCAGGTAGATAAGGTGGCCAAGCTGCGTTTCCCGACTCCCGCGCCCTGCGGCAAGACCCCGCTGATGGCGGAGGAACTCAGCAAGTCATACGGCAGCCTGGAAATTTTTGTCGACGTTAACCTGGCGATCGACCGGGGGAGCAGGGTTGTGATCCTGGGGCTGAACGGCGCCGGTAAAACCACCCTGCTGCGCATCCTGGCCGGGGTTAGCGAACCCGACACGGGCCGCGTAATAGCCGGACACGGCCTGAAGGTCGGCTACTACGCGCAGGAGCACGAGACCCTGGACCCCGACCGCACGATCCTGGAAAACATGCAGTCCGCGGCGCAAGACCTGCCCGAGGTCGAATGCCGCAAGATCCTCGGTTCGTTCCTGTTCACGGGGGACGATGTCTACAAGAAGGCCGGAGTGCTTTCGGGCGGGGAAAAGACGCGCCTGGCGCTGGCCGCCCTGGTGGTTTCGAGCGCTAACGTGCTGCTGCTGGACGAACCGACGAACAACCTGGACCCGGCGAGCCGCGAGGAAATCCTGGGGGCGCTGTCGGCCTTCGAGGGGGCTGTGGTGCTGGTTTCGCACGATCCCGGCGCGGTGGAAGCGCTCGATCCGGAGCGGGTACTGCTGATGCCCGACGCGGTTGAGGATCTGTGGAACGCGTCCTACCGAGAGTTGATTGACCTCGCTTAGCCGTAACACTGGTAAACTTTTCCGTAAGTCTGCCCGAGGGCAGTTTTTAGGCACGTACAACTTAAAGGAGCCCCATGGCCACCACGAACGACCTCAAGAACGGCATGGTGCTGAACCTCGAAGGTCAGCTCTGGAGCGTCGTCGAATTCCAGCACGTGAAGCCGGGCAAGGGCCCCGCTTTCGTGCGTACCAAGCTCAAGAACGTGCTCTCCGGCAAGACCGTAGATAAGACTTTCAACGCTGGCGTAAAGGTTGAGACCGCCAACGTCGACAAGCGCGACATGCAGTACTCCTACATGGACGGCGAAATGTACGTCTTCATGGACACCTCCACCTGGGAGCAGCTGAACGTCACCGCCGACGTTGTGGGTAACGCCGCCGACTTCATGCTTGAGGGCCAGGACGTCATCGTGGCGCTGCACGACGACAACCCGCTTTACGTCGAGCTTCCCGCTTCCGTCGTGCTGGAGATCGCCTTCACCGAGCCGGGCCTGCAGGGTGACCGCAGCTCCGGTGGCACCAAGCCCGCGAAGCTGGAGACCGGCCGCGAGATCCAGGTGCCGCTGTTCCTGGAGCAGGGCGTCAAGGTTAAGGTCGACACCCGCTCGGGCGAATACCTGGGGCGCGCGTGAGTCTTCCGCTGCCTCAGCGTGACGGGGAGGAAGTAGAGCTGGTTCGCACCGAACCCGGCTCCGCTAAGCGCCTCCCCGCGCGTACCCGTGCCCGCATCCGCGCGATGGACGTCCTCTTTGAGGCCGACATGCGCGGCGGCCTGGACGAGCTGGAACTGCTCGCGGAGCGTAAGGTTCGCTCCGCGGCGCAGAGTGATTTCCCGGAGTTTGCCGCCGAACTGGTGCGGCTGCACGCCGCGCACAGCGAAGAGATCGACGATCTCATTGCCACCCACGCCGTGGGCTGGACCCTGGAGCGGATGCCCGCCGTTGACCGGGCTATCCTACGGCTGGGAACGGCGGAGTTGGTCTTTTCTCAGGAAGAGCAGCCCGTGGGTTCGGTGCTCGGACAGTACGTGGACATCGCTACTTCGCTTTCTACCGGGGATTCCCCCCGGTTTGTGAACGCTCTTCTGCAGCGGATTGTGGATATGCAGTCCCTTTTGCAGGAATAGTTTTATTGGCCGCCCGTCAAGATAAGCGACGGGCGGCCTTTTCATAACCTAATAAAAACAACCTTTAATCAGCGTCCCGTGAGGCGCGGAAGGGAAAGCCGATGGGCACCATAAAAACGGTGGCTACCGCGGACGATATGCGCCGCGCGGTGAGCCGCATCGCTTACGAAATTATTGAGTCAGGCAAGGGCGCCGACGACGTCGTCCTGCTGGGAATCCCCACGCGCGGCGTGCCTATCGCGAAGCGGCTCGCGGAGCGGCTGAACCTGGCATGGGAGCGCGAGGGCATGCCCACCCGGCCGCTGGAAGAACTCTACGGCTCGCTGGACATCACCATGTACCGGGACGATCTGCACCGCCAGCCGACCAGGGAAATCACCCCGACCAGAATCCCGCTTGGCGGCATCGACGGCCGCACCGTGGTTTTGGTGGATGACGTCCTGTTCTCCGGCCGCACTATCCGCGCCGCGCTGGATGCCCTGCAAGACATCGGCCGCCCCAGCATCGTGCGCCTGGCCGTGATGGTGGATCGGGGCCATCGCGAATTGCCGCTGCGCGCCGATCACGTCGGCAAGAACCTGCCCACCTCGCGCAGCGAAAAGGTGCGCGTGCTGCTTTCCGAGCTGGACGGCGAGGACCGCGTAGTTATCGAGGGGGCGGCGTGAAACACCTGATCTCCACCGCAGACCTTTCCCGCGCAGAGGCCGTGGCGCTGCTGGACACCGCCCAGCAGATGGCCGACACGCAGTCCCGGCAGATCCGGAAACTTCCCGCCCTGATCGGGAAGACGGTGGTCAACCTGTTCTTCGAGGATTCGACCCGCACCAGGATCAGCTTCGAGGCCGCCGCGAAGCGGCTCTCGGCGGACGTAATTAACTTTTCCGCGCGCGGTTCGTCGGTCTCCAAGGGCGAATCTCTCAAGGACACCGCCCTCACCCTGCAGGCGATGGGGGCCGACCTGGTAGTGGTGCGTTCCTACGCCTCCGGCGCCGCCTACCAGCTGGCTCACGCGGGCTGGATCGAACAGCCGATCGTGAACGCAGGCGACGGCACCCACCAGCATCCCACCCAGGCGCTGCTGGACGCTTTCACCCTGCGCCGACACCTCGGGCAGGGTGCGGGCAGCGGCCTGGACGGGCTGCACGTGGTGATCGTCGGGGACGTGCTGCATTCGCGAGTGGCCCGCGCCAACGTGCACCTGCTGACCACGCTGGGCGCGCGCGTCACCCTCGTCTCCCCGCCCGCGCTGGTTCCTGTAGGCGTGGAAACCTGGCCCTGCGATGTTTCCTACGATCTGGACACGACCCTCGCGCAGGGGCCGGACGCGGTCATGATGCTGCGCGTGCAGCGCGAACGCATGGTGGGCGGCGGCTTCTTCCCCTCGCAGAGCGAATATTCGCGGCGCTACGGCCTGGACGCGGACAGGATCTCGCGTCTGCCGCAACACACCATCGTGATGCACCCCGGCCCGATGAATCGCGGCCTGGAAATCAGTACCGACGCGGCCGACAGCCCACGCAGCGTGATCGTGGAGCAGGTCTCCAACGGCGTTAGCGTGCGCATGGCCGTTCTCTACCACCTGCTCGCCGGCAGCTACTCCCCGGAGGATTAAAAAATGACCAACGCATATCTGATTAAGGGAGGCCTGCTCTACGGTGAGCAGCGCGCCGATGTTCTGATCGAGGACGGCCGTTTCGCGCGTATCGCGGAGCAGATCACCGATGCCCCGAGCGATGCCACCGTGGTTGAGGCCGACGGCTGCGTGCTGCTGCCGGGCCTGGTAGACCTGCACACCCACCTGCGCGAACCGGGTGGGGAGGACGCCGAGACGGTGCTGAGTGGCTGCCGCGCGGCGGCCCGCGGCGGCTTCACCGCCGTTTACGCGATGGCGAACACGACCCCGGTGGCGGACACCGCGGGCGTGGTGGAACAGGTGCTGCGCCTGGGCGAGGACGCGGGCTACTGCGCCGTGCGTCCCATCGGCGCGGTCACCGTCGGACTGGGCGGCGAACGCCTGGCCGAGCTGGACGCGATGGCGAATTCACGGGCCCGGGTGCGGGTCTTTTCCGACGACGGTAAGTGCGTGCACGATCCGCTGCTCATGCGCCGCGCGCTCGAATACGTTAAGACCTGCGGCGGGGTGATCGCGCAGCATGCGCAGGAGCCGCGCCTGACCGAGGGCAGCCAGATGCACGAGGGCGTGGTTTCGGCGGAGATCGGCCTGACCGGCTGGCCGGCCGTGGCCGAGGAATCGATCATCGCCCGCGACGTGCTGCTGGCCGAACACGTCGGCTCTCGCCTGCACGTTTGCCATCTTTCCACCGCGGGCAGCGTGGAGATCGTGCGCTGGGCGAAATCGCGCGGCATCAACGTCACGGCGGAAGTCACCCCGCACCACCTGCTGCTGACCGATGAACTGGCGCGCGGCTACGACGCCTCCTACAAGGTAAACCCGCCGCTGCGTACCGAACGCGACGTGGCTGCGGTACGGGAGGGGCTGGCCGACGGCACCATCGACATCGTGGCCACCGACCACGCCCCCCACCCGCGCGAAAACAAGGACTGCGAATGGGTGCATGCCGCGTTCGGCATGACCGGGCTGGAAACGGCGCTGCCGATCGTGCAGCAGACCATGGTTGAGAGCGGCAAGATGACCTGGCGGGACGTGGCGCGCGTGCTTTCCGAAACGCCGTCCCGCATCGGCCTGGACGATTCCCAGGGGCGCGAGTTGAAGCAGGGAGAGCCGGCGCACCTGTTGGTGTGGGATCCGCGCGTGAGCACCACGGTCGATCCGAACGAGCACGCTTCGCGTTCCGGCAACACGCCGTATCGCGGGATGAACCTGCCCGGCTTTAACCGGGCCACGTTCTATGGCGGCAAGCGCACCGTGGCTGATGGAAAGGTGCTGTGAGAAGCGTATGAAGCAGCAGAGCGAAGAGACAGCTAACAACACGGCTTACCTGGTGCTGGAGGACGGCACCGTGTTTACCGGCCAGCCGTACGGGGCACGCGGGGAAACGCTGGGCGAGGTCGTCTTTACGACTGGCATGACCGGCTACCAGGAGACCCTGACCGACCCCTCCTATGCCGGTCAGATCGTCGTGCAGACCGCGCCGCACATCGGCAACACGGGCGTGAACGCGCAGGACATGGAGTCCACCCGGATCTGGGTCGAGGGCTACGTGGTGCGCGACCCCGCGCGGCGGCCCTCCAACTGGCGCAGCGAAAGCAGCCTGGACGAGGCGCTGATTGCCGGGGGAGTGGTCGGCATCAGCGGCATCGATACCCGTCAGCTCACCCGCCTGCTGCGCAGCGCGGGAGCCATGCGCGGCGGTATCTTCTCGGGCCTCGGCCTAAGCCGCGCCGAGATGCTGGAGAGGGTGCGTAACGCCCCCGGCATGGTTGGCGCTTCGTTCGTGGATCGCGTTACGGTCGCCCAGGCGCAGACCCTGGAACCGCAGGGGGAGTGCGTCGGCACCGTGGCCGTGGTGGATCTCGGCCTGAAGGCGGCCACGCCCCGCAACATGTGCGAACGCGGGCTGCGCGTGCATATCGTGCCGGCCGACGTCACCTGTGACGAGCTGCTGGCGCTGGGCGTGGACGCCGTGTTCTTCTCCAACGGGCCGGGGGATCCGGCGAGCGCGGAGCGGCAGGTGGCGCTGCTGCGCGAGGTGCTGGACCGGGGAATTCCCTACTTCGGGATCTGCTTCGGCAACCAGCTGCTGGGCCGGGCGCTCGGTTTTTCCACCTACAAGCTGCCTTTCGGCCATCGGGGGATCAACCAGCCGGTCTTGGATCGTGCCACCGGGCACGTCGAGATCACCGCGCATAATCACGGCTTCGCGGTGGACATCCCCCTGGAGGGGGAGAGCGTGGCGCCGCACGCTAACGGTCGCTACGGCCGGGTTCGCGTCAGCCACGTGGGGCTGAACGATGACGTGGTGGAGGGAATCGAGTGCCTGGACATTCCGGCGTTCTCGGTGCAGTACCACCCGGAGGCCGCGGCCGGGCCGCACGATGCCCTTTACCTGTTTGATCGTTTCGTTGCCATGGTGCGCAGCGCCAAGGAGTCCTGATGCCCGCTCGTAAAGATATTTCCTCAGTTCTAGTCATCGGCTCCGGCCCTATCGTGATCGGTCAGGCCTGCGAGTTCGACTATTCGGGTACCCAGGCCTGCCGCGTGCTGCGCGAGGAGGGGCTGCGGGTGATCCTCGTGAACTCGAACCCGGCAACGATCATGACGGATCCCGAGATCGCGGACGCGACCTACGTGGAGCCGATCGAGGCGGGCATTATTCGTTCGATCATCGAGAAGGAACGCCCCGACGCGATCCTGCCTACCCTGGGCGGGCAGACCGCGCTTAACGCCGCTATCGAACTGGCCGAACGCGGCATCCTGGACGAGTTCGGCGTGGAGCTGATCGGTGCCTCGATTGACGCGATCAACAAGGCGGAGGACCGCCAGCAGTTCAAGGACGTGGTGGAGCGTTGCGGCGCGGAATCTGCCCGCAGCGCTGTCTGCCACAGCATGGACGAGTGCCTGCGCGTGGCCGACGAGCTCGGTTATCCGCTGGTGGTGCGCCCGTCGTTCACGATGGGCGGCCTGGGCAGCGGCATGGCCTACGACGAGGCCGACCTGCGCCGCATTGCGGGAGATGGCCTGCACTATTCCCCGACCAGTGAGGTGCTGCTGGAGGAGTCGATCCTCGGGTGGAAAGAGTTCGAGCTGGAGCTGATGCGCGACCGCAAGGATAACTGCGTGGTCGTCTGCTCTATCGAGAACGTGGACCCGGTGGGCGTGCATACCGGCGATTCGATCACGGTTGCCCCCGCCCTCACGCTCACAGATGTGGAGCTGCAGAACCTGCGCAATATCGGCATTGCGATCATCCGCGAGGTCGGCGTGGACACGGGCGGCTGCAACGTGCAGTTCGCGGTGCACCCGGAGACCGGCCGCGTGGTAGTGATCGAGATGAACCCGCGTGTTTCGCGTTCCTCCGCGCTGGCGTCGAAGGCGACCGGTTTCCCGATCGCGAAGATCGCGGCGCGCCTCGCCATCGGCTACACGTTGGACGAGATCCGTAACGACATCACCGGTACCACCCCGGCCAGTTTCGAGCCCGCGCTCGATTACGTCGTGGTCAAGGTGCCGCGCTTCGCGTTCGAGAAGTTCCCCGGTGCGGACCCGACGCTGACCACCACGATGAAGAGCGTGGGTGAAGCCATGTCGCTGGGGCGCAACTTCAGCGAGGCGCTCGGCAAGGCACTGCGTAGCCTGGACGTGCCCGAGGTCGGTTTCGACTGGGCGGGGGAGCCGCCGAGCGAAGCCGAGGTTGCCGAGCTGTTGGAGGCGGTTAAGACCCCGACGGTGCAGCGCCTGGGGCAGGTGCAGAGGATCCTACGGGCGGCGGCCTGCGGGGGAAGCGATCCGGAAGAACTGATCGAGCGCCTCTACGCCGCTACGGGGATAGACCGCTGGTTCCTGGATCAGATCCTGCTGATTAACGAGATCGGCTCCAAGCTGCGCACGGCTGCGACCCTGGACGAGGCGCTGCTGCGCGAGGCAAAGCGCCACGGTTTTTCGGACCTGCAGATCGGGCAGGTACGCCACCTGAGCGAGGACGTGGTGCGCGGCGTGCGCCGGGCGCTCGGCGTGACCCCCGTGTTCAAGACGGTCGATACCTGCGCGGCGGAGTTCGCTTCGCATACGCCCTACCACTATTCGGCGTACGACCACGAGAACGAGGTGCCCGCTAGGGAAAAGCCCGCCGTAATCATTCTGGGTTCCGGGCCGAACCGGATCGGCCAGGGGATCGAGTTCGACTATTCCTGCGTGCACGCGGCGCTCGCGCTGCGCGGCGGGGATTTCGACTACGAAACCGTGATGATCAACTGCAACCCGGAGACGGTATCTACCGACTACGACGTTGCTTCGCGCCTCTACTTCGAGCCGCTCACGTTCGAGGACGTGCTCGAGGTGTACACGGTGGAAAGCGCCGCCGGGCCGGTGGCGGGCGTGATCGTGCAGCTTGGCGGGCAGACGCCGCTGAAGCTGGCGCAGCGCCTGCAGGACGCGGGGCTGCCGATCATCGGCACCAGCCCCGAGGCGATAGACGCGGCTGAGGACAGAGGGGTGTTCGGGGGAGTGCTCACCAGGGCACAGCTTCCGGCACCGCCCTACGGCACCGCCTGGGCCCTCGAAGACGCCCTCGAAGTGGCGTCCCGGATCGGCTATCCGGTGCTGGTGCGCCCCAGCTACGTGCTGGGCGGGCGCGGCATGGAGATCGTCTACGACGAACCGCAGCTGCGCGATTACGTCAGCCGCAACCTGCCGGATGGCGGTAGGGCGGAGGCCCCGATCCTGATCGATCGCTTCCTGGACACGGCGATCGAAATCGACGTGGATGCGCTCTATGACTGCGAGGAGCTGTTCATCGGCGGCGTCATGGAACACATCGAGGAGGCCGGTATTCACTCGGGCGATTCGGCCTGCACCATCCCGCCGGTTTCCCTTTCGCACGCAGAACTGGAAAGGATTCGCCGCTCGACCGAGGCAATCGCGGCGGGCGTCGGCGTGCGCGGCCTGCTAAATATTCAGTTCGCGCTGACGCAGGACATCCTCTACGTGCTCGAAGCCAATCCGCGTGCTTCGCGCACGGTGCCCTTCGTTTCCAAGGCGACCGGCGTGCCGCTGGCGCGCGCCGCCGCGCTGCTGATGGCCGGTAAGAGCATCTCCCAGATGCGCGCCGACGGTCTGCTGCCGGAGGGCGACATGACCCACCTGCCGCTGGACGCCCCCATCGCGGTGAAGGAGGCCGTGCTGCCCTTCAAGCGCTTCCGCACGGCGGAGGGCCGCAGCGTGGATTCGGTGCTCGGGCCGGAGATGCGCTCGACGGGAGAGGTGATGGGCTTGGCCCAGACCTTCCCCCGGGCTTTCGCCAAGGCCCAGCTGGGTATTTCCGGCAAGGGGCTGCCCGAGGCCGGCACGGTATTCGTATCGGTGGCCGACAGGGACAAACGCGCCGTGGTGTTCCCGGTGAAGCGTTTGGTAGACCTGGGCTTTAAGATCCTCGCCACGGACGGCACGGCCAACGTGCTGGCACGTTCGGGAATCCCCTGCGACCGCGTGCGGAAGGTTTCCGAGGCGCAGGACGGCGAACAGCACGTGATTGACCGCATCGAATCCGGCGAGGTCGTGATGGTGCTGAACACCCCCACGGGAACTTCCGGCAGGGCCGACGGATACGCCATTCGCGCGGCGGCTACCAGTGTCGATGTGCCGATCGTGACCACCGTGCAGGAGTTTTCGGCCGCCGTGCAGGGCATCGAGTCTCTGCGCGAGGGCAGCTTTAAGGTTTTGAGTTTGCAGGAGCACCACGCGCACCTGCGTGCGGGAAGGAAAGCATGAACAAGCAACGTTTTGGTGAGAGGCTGCAGGCTACCGTAGCCGAAAACGGCCCGCTCTGCGTCGGTATCGACCCGCACCCCGGGCTGTTAGCGGACTGGGGACTGCCCGACAGTGCGGCAGGCTTACGCGAGTTTGCTCTGCGCGTGGTGGAAGCCAGCCAGGGGCTCGCGGCCGCCGTGAAGCCGCAGTCGGCATTCTTCGAGCGCCACGGCTCCGCCGGCGTGGCAGTGCTGGAAGAGACGCTGGCCGCGCTGCGTGCGTCCGGTACCCTGTCTATCCTCGACGTGAAACGCGGCGACATCGGCTCGACCATGTCGGCCTACGCGGACGCCACGCTGCGCCCCGGAGCACCCCTGGAGGCCGACGCCATCACCGTCAGCCCCTTCCTCGGCTATGCCTCCCTGCGCCCTGCGCTGGATCTGGTAGCCGAATACGGAAAGGGAATTTACGTGCTTGCGTTAACCTCAAATCCCTCGGGTCCGCAGGTGCAGCATGCGCGTCCGACAGATTCGGAAATAGCTAATTTACTTCCCGGTAATGAGGCGCCTTCGGTGGCCGCTTTGATTGCCGCAGAAGTGGCGCGCAGTAATGCCGAAGAGGTTACAAATCACGCTATTACCGGATGGGGCAGTGCGGGACTGGTGATCGGTGCTACGGTGGGCGATGCGGTGCACCGTCTGGCCCTTGACCTGGGCACTTCCGCGGGGGCTACCACCGTTCTCGCGCCCGGTTTTGGTGCGCAGGGAGCGGGCCCGCAGGACCGGGAAAAGGTATTCGGCGAGGCCGCGTCGCGGGCGCTGGTGTCGGTATCGCGCGGGGTGCTCTCCGCCGGGCCGAATATCGCTGACCTGCGTAATTCATGCGAAGAGTGGCGTAAAAACTATCGATTTGCTGAGTAAAACCGCTGGTAGCGGCCCGGCCTTTGATTGAAAATAGCCGGGCGTAGTCTTATGATTCGATTGGTGGATACACCGGTGTTCACCAAATATCTCCAGTTAAGTTATATATCCCTATATCCCAAGAAGAAACGTGAGGTACACGTCGTGGCACTCCCCCCTCTGACGCCCGAGCAGCGCGCCGAGGCGCTGAAGAAGGCCGCCGAAGCGCGCCGTGAACGTGCCGCGGTTAAGGCTCGTCTTAAGGAAAGCGCCGGCCGTCGTGGTGAAGAAATTAAGAAGGTCCTTAAGGACGCGGAAACCAATGAAATTATTGGCAAGCTCAAGGTAGCCGCCCTGCTTGAATCTCTTCCCGGTGTTGGCAAGGTTAAGGCGCAGCAGATCATGGAGGATATCGGCATTTCTCCCACCCGCCGTATCCGCGGCCTTGGTTCCCACCAGGCCGACAAGCTAGTGGAACATTTCTCGGAGTGACGGTTGTGAAGGCGGACTCGCTTAGCGGGTCCGCCCCCGTTACTGTCCTTGCCGGACCGACGGCGGTCGGCAAGGGGACTGTCTCTGCCGCTATTAGGGCAAGCTATCCCGAGATTTACCTTTCCGTTTCGGCGACCACGCGCGCGCCGCGCCCCGGAGAAATCGACGGCGTTCACTATCACTTCGTGAGCGACGAACAGTTCACCCGGATGATCGAGGAAGGCGAATTCCTCGAATGGGCGCAGGTGCACGGTAAGCACCGATACGGGACCCCGCGCAGCTCCGTCACCGCCGCGGCCCGCGATGGCCGCCCGGTTCTGCTTGAGATCGACCTCGCCGGGGCGCGCCAGATCAGAAAGACCATGCCGGAAGCCAGGTTCGTTTTCCTGGCCCCGCCCTCGTGGGACGTGCTGGTAGATCGGCTCGTCGGTCGCGGTACCGAAACCGCCGAGGAACGCGAACGCAGGCTGATCACGGCCCGCGAAGAACTCGCCGCGGAAAGCGAGTTCGACGTCACCATCGTGAACGATTCGGTTGCGCGCGCTACGCGCGAACTCGCCGACGTTATGGGTGTTACACGCCCCGCACAATGACAAACAGGCACTTTTTGCCGTAGTCTGAATAGCTGTCCACCAATCCAAAACCGGAAGGGACGTTCGTGTCCGGAACTGTCGCCCAGCCTGAGGGCATCACCAATCCGCCGATCGACGACCTGCTCGAGGCGACTGACTCCAAGTACTCGCTGGTCCTGTACGCCGCCAAGCGCGCGCGTCAGATCAACGCCTACTACGCGCAGCTCTCCGAGGGCCTGCTCGAATACGTCGGCCCGCTGGTAGAGACCGATAACCAGGAGAAGCCGCTCTCCATCGCCCTGCGCGAGATCGACGGCGGCCTGCTTACCTCCCGCCAGATCGACGAGGCCGAGCTGGCCGCGCGTGAGGCAGCGGAGAGCGACCTCGCGAAGGAAGAGGACTCTTCCCCGCGCCTGGACGCCCTGGACCTGAGCCGCCCGGCTCCCGACGAGGACATCCAGTTCCCGCCGACCTACTGATTCTTTAATCCCGCAGCGAAAGCGAGGCGTGTGCCAAGTGGCGTCGTCCCTGCACGGTAAAACCGTCGTTGTCGGAGTGTGTGGCGGCATTGCCGCCTACAAGGCCGCGCACGTTGTGCGCGGCCTTCGCGCTGCCGGTGCCACGGTGCACGTGATTCCCACCCCCTCTTCCCTGGAGTTCGTCGGCCGCGCCACCTGGGAAGCGCTCAGCGGCAACCCGGTACACACCGGGGTTTTCGAGGCGGTCGATAGCGTCGCCCACGTAAACCTGGGCAAACAGGCAGACCTGGTGTTGGTGGCCCCCGCAACTGCGGATTTTCTCGCGCGTCACCGGCAGGGACGCTGCGAGGACATGCTTTCCGCGGCGCTGCTAGTCGCTACCTGCCCGGTGGCGATGTTCCCGGCCATGCACACGGAAATGTGGCAGCATCCCGCCACGGTCGAAAACGTCGGCGTGCTGCGCGAGCGCGGCGTGCTGCTGCCGGACCCGGATTCCGGCAGTCTAACCGGGGCCGATACCGGCCCGGGGCGCCTGAGCGATCCCGAGGCCATCGTTGCCTTCGCGCGCGCGGCGATCTCCGCCAAACCGCGCGACCTTGCCGGGAAACGCATTCTCATTAGCGCCGGTGGCACCCGCGAGGCGCTGGACCCGGTGCGTTTTATCGGTAACCATTCCTCGGGCAAACAGGGATTCGCGCTCGCAAACGCGGCCTCCGTGCGCGGTGCCGAAGTGACCCTGGTGGCGGCTAATGTCTCGCTGCCCACTCCCTGCGGCGTGCGGCGGATAGATGTCACCTCCGCGGCAGAGCTTGCCGAAACGGTGCACCGCGAGAGCGCGCACCACGATGCGGTGGTAATGGCTGCCGCGGTCGCAGATTTCGCTCCGGCGGGAGCCGCGGCCAGCAAGATTAAAAAGACGCCGGGGGAGGACACCTTCACCCTTGCCCTGCAAACCACGCAGGACGTGCTGCGCACCCTGGTGACCACGCGGGGGAAGCGCAGCGCGCCGGTTATCGTCGGCTTCGCGGCGGAGACCGGCGACGGGGAAAAGGACGCGCTCGCTTTCGCGCGGGAAAAGGCGCGCCGCAAGGGGGCCGACCTACTGGTTGCCAACGATGTCAGCCGCGGCGTCTTTGGCAGCGACGATAACCGGGTACACATCCTGGATACCGTGGGGGAGCTACTCGCTTCCGGCGAAGGCAGCAAGGAAACCGTGTCTCACCTGCTGCTTGATCGGGTGAGCGAAATTATGAACAACGGTTAAGGCTGCCTTGCCCGCTTTGCCGTAGGCTTTAGCCATGACTTCGTCGCAGGCTCCGCTTCGTCTTTTCACTTCCGAATCCATCACCGAGGGCCACCCCGACAAGGTGTGTGACCAGATCTCGGACGCCATTCTGGACGATCTGCTTCGGCAGGACCCGTCCTCGCGTGTGGCGGTGGAGACCCTGGCTACCAGGGGCTTCGTGCAGATCGCGGGGGAGGTGAGCACCAGCGGCTACTGCGATATAGACGCGCTCGCGCGCGGCGTGCTCTCCCGCATCGGCTATAACGGCCAGGATGCCGGTTTCGATGCGGCCACGTGCGGCATCAATGTTTCCATCGGCCACCAGTCGCCCAACATCGCTTCCGGCGTGGACACCTCCTGGGAAAAGCGCCACGGTGGCGGGGAAGACGAACTGAGCGGGCTGGGCGCTGGCGATCAGGGCCTCATGTTCGGCTATGCCTGCGATGAAACCCCCTCGCTCATGCCGCTCCCCATAGACGCCGCGCACGACCTGGCGCTGGCGCTGACCGCCGCCCGCCGGGACGAGGTACTCGACTACCTGCTTCCCGACGGAAAAACTCAGATCACCGTCGGCTATGACGAATCCGGGACCCCGCGCAGCATCGAAACGGTGGTGCTCTCCACGCAGCATCGGGGCGGGATCGACCTCGAAGGCAAGCTCATTCCCGAGGTCGAAGAGGCGATCGTGCGCCCCTTCCTGGCCCGCATGGCGGAACGGGGCCTGCTCACCGGGGACGCGGAAATCATCATCAACCCGGCGGGGGAGTTCGTGCTGGGCGGCCCCGCTGCGGACACCGGGCTAACCGGGCGCAAGATCATCGCCGACACCTACGGTGGCTACGCCCGCCACGGCGGCGGTGCGTTCTCCGGCAAGGACCCGTCGAAGGTGGATCGCTCCGCCGCCTACGCCGCCCGCTGGATCGCCAAAAACGTGGTTGCCGCAGGGTTTGCGCGCCGCTGCGAGATCCAGCTCGCTTACGCTATCGGCCGCGCCCAGCCGGTAGGCATCTACGTGGAAACCTACGGCACCGAGACCGTTTCGCCGCAGTCGCTGGAACGCGCGATCCGCGAAGTCTTTGACCTACGCCCCGCCGCGATCATCGCAGCCCTTGACCTGCGCGCGCCCCGTTACCTGGCAAGCGCCGCCTACGGCCACTTCGGCCGCGAGGACGCAGGCTTTACCTGGGAGAACCGGGACCGCGTGGCAGAGCTACGCGCGGCGCTGGCCTGAGCATGTCCGAAATTTCGCTGCCCAACTCGCCGCTCGCGGCGCAGGAGATACTGTCGGCGCTGAAACGCGATGCGGCGGGTTTGGTGTGCGCCGTCGTGCAGGACGCGGATACCCGCGACGTGCTGATGGTCGGCTGGATGAACGACGAGGCGCTGCAAAACACGCTGCGCGAGGGCCGCGTTACGTTCTTTTCGCGCTCACGTCAGCAGCTCTGGCGCAAGGGCGACACCTCCGGGCACGTGCAGATAGCGCACCGCATGCGCCTGGATTGCGATGGCGATGCGCTGCTCATCGAGGTAACTCAGACCGGCGCTGCCTGTCACACGGGAACCCGTAGTTGCTTTGCCGAGCGGGACCTGCCGCTCACGGAAGGCGGCTCGTGAAGCGGGGGAGCTGGCTGTGGCTGGCGCTCCTGTGCGCGGGAGGGGCCTTTTTGACCTCCCGGGCGGACTGGTACGTGCTCACCGTGACGGGCATCGGCGGCAGGCAGGAACAGCTACCGGTTTCCGGCGTCGTGGCGTTCCCGCTCGGGGTGGCTTTGCAGCTGGCTCTTTTTGCGGCGCTGATCGGCTTGTACCTGGCCAAGCTGCGCCCGCTACGGGTGGTGCTTGCCGTGACCGCCGGAGCGCTTTCATTGTTTTTATGTGCGCTCCCGTTTACCTCGCCGGTGCTGTCGGTCGCGGAGATTCCGGGAGGGGCGCTTAGCGCCACGCAAGCCTCTCACTGGTGGCTTCCCTTCTGCCTGGTCGCCCTCGGCGGCGGCCTGTGCGCGCTGCTTTCGCTACGCGCGGCGGACTCCAAACCGCGCCAGCAAGCCGCTGGCGGCGTTAACGAAGAACCGGACTCCGCACAGATCTGGGATGCCCTCTCCGCGGGCGAGGATCCGACTGCGCGCGGTAGCGCGAGCTGACGCCGTGAACGTGGCACAATAGCGAGGTACGTTTCTTCGTAGGAAAACAGGAGCTATAAATGCCTAAGACATACGAGGTGCCGCCAGCACCGCCCGCAAACCACGGCAGCACGCTTGCGGCCTGGGTGCTCACTTGGGGCGTTGTGATCGGTTCCGTTGTGGCTGCGGTTGGTTTTTCCCTCGACATTGACTTCGCCACCTACGGCGGCGTGGCCATTATCGTTCTGACCTGCGCGGCTTCGCTCGGCCTGCGTGCCGCCGGATTCGGTCAGAAGACCAAGAAAGCCTGAGGCCTATCTTGCTTCCCGCCCACATCCCCTCCCCGGACTTTAACGCCATCCACCTGGGGCCGGTCACGATACATTTCTATGCCCTGTGCATACTGACCGGGATCGCTTTCGCGACGCTGTGGGCGAAGCACCGCTGGGAGGCGCGCGGCGGTAACCTGGAGCACCTCTACGACGCCCTCTTTGCGGGCATGATCACCGGCATTATCGGTGCCCGCCTCTATCACGTGATCACCTCGCCGGACGCCTATTTTGGTCCCCAGGGGCACCTGATAGACGCATTCAAGATCTGGAACGGCGGCCTGGGCATCTGGGGCGGCGTTGCCGGGGGCGCGGTGGGTGCCTACTTCGTCTGCCGCAAATACGGCTGCTCGTTTGCCGTGCTGGCCGATGTGGTCGCCCCGACGCTGCTCCTCGGGCAGGCCGTGGGGCGCCTCGGAAACTGGTTTAACCAGGAGCTTTACGGCGGGCCTAGCGATTCCTTCTGGGCTCTCGAGATCACCTGCCGCGGCGGGGAGATCGTCGGTTGCACGCCCGGTCTTTACCAGCCCACCTTCCTTTACGAAATGCTTTGGAACCTGGCCGGGATCGGCGTGCTCCTAATCTGGGAGCGCAGCTTCCACCTCGCCGGCGGACGCATGTTTTGGGCTTACGTTATCTACTACACGGCGGGTAGGCTCTGGATTGAGACGCTGCGCACCGACCCGGCGCAGATCATCTTCGGGCAGCGCCTGAACGTCTGGACTTCACTGTTCATGATCGCTTTCGGCGTGCTCATGTTCGGCATCCTGACACGCCGTAAACGGGTGCGAGGAGAAGAGGCATATTTTGCCGAAACTCCCCGCGAGTCCCGTGAAGAAGGGTCAGTGCGCGTTTAGACTAGCGTGTACGAGACATCAGACGTGGTGCGATCGCGCGGTTTTTAGCGCCGCTTGGTGCGCCACATAATTCTCATCCATATTCAGCGACAGATTGGTAGCCATGCGCAAAGCGAAGATCGTCTGCACCCTCGGACCTGCGACGAACTCATACGACGAAATCCGGACTCTTATCGAATCCGGCATGAATGTGGCCCGCATGAATCTCAGCCACGGCACCTATGCGGATCACGAGGCGGTGTACACCAACATCCGTAAGGCGGCTGCTGACACCGGCAAGAACGTTGCGGTTCTGGTAGACCTGCAGGGCCCGAAGATTCGTCTTGGCAAGTTCGAAGGCGGCCCCTACGATCTCGAAGTTGGTGACCGCTTCACCATCACGGTTGACGACATCGTCGGCACCCGTGAGCGAGTTTCGACCACCTTCAAGGGCCTGCCCGGCGACTGCCGCCCCGGCGATACCCTGCTGATCGACGATGGCAAGGTGGCTGTCAAGGTTACCGACGTGACCGAGACCGACGTACACACCGTGGTTGAGGTACCGGGGCCGGTATCCAACAATAAGGGCATCAACCTGCCCGGCGTCGCGGTTTCCGTTCCCGCCATGAGCGAGAAGGATATTGCCGATCTGCGCTGGGGCCTCAAGCTCGGCGCCGACATGATCGCTCTCTCCTTCGTGCGCGACGCGCACGACATGGACGACGTGGCCCGCATCATGGCTGAAGAGGGCGTGCGCGTCCCCGTCATCGCCAAGATCGAGAAGCCGCAGGCGGTCCGCGCGCTGCGCCAGATCGTTGACGCGTTCGACGGCATCATGGTTGCCCGTGGCGACCTGGGCGTGGAGCTGCCGCTGGAGCAGGTTCCGCTCGTGCAGAAGCGCGCGATTGAGCTGGCTCGCCGTAACGCGAAGCCGGTCATCGTCGCCACCCAGGTACTAGAATCCATGATTCTTTCCCCGCGCCCGACCCGCGCGGAGGCTTCCGACTGCGCCAACGCGATCCTGGACGGTGCCGACGCGGTAATGCTCTCCGGCGAAACCAGCGTGGGCAAGTTCCCGTTCGAGGCCGTGCGCACCATGGCTCGCATCATCACCAACACCGAGGAAAACGGCGCAGACCGTATCGCCCCGCTGGGCACCATTCCTCACACCCGCGGCGGTGCTATCACCCGTGCGGCCACCGAGATCGGCGATCAGCTGTCGGCCAAGTACCTGGTGACCTTCACCGAGTCCGGCGACACCGCGCGCCGTATGGCCCGCATCCGCCCGACCATCCCCCTCCTGGCCCTCACCCCCTACGAGAAGACCTGCAACCAGCTGGCGCTCTCCTGGGGCATCGAGACTCACCTGGTGCCGAAGCAGGCCAACACCGACGAAATGGTGCAGGTAGTTGACGATCTGCTGCGCGAGCAGAAGGGCCTCAAGCAGGGCGATCTGGTCGTGATCGCCGCCGGTTCTCCCCCCGGAGAGCACGGCTCGACCAACACTCTGCGCGTGCACCGCATCGGTGACCTCGACGGCCGTATGTCGGCCCGCCTGGAGGTCGAACAGATCACCGGCGTACACGCGGAAGACTGAGCATTTCGCTTTAAGGTTTCGGACCCTCGGGGAGCACCCGGGGGTCCGACCCGTTTCTAGGAGTTGTAAACGTTCCCATTGCGGGAAAGGAAAACGCGGGCTAAAAACGAGAAGGGACCGGACGGTCTATCCGTCCAGTCCCTGTACGTACCGGATGTGGGACTCGAACCCACACGCCCGAAGGCAACGCATTTTGAGTGCGCCGCGTCTACCATTCCGCCAATCCGGCCTGTGCCTGCCATCTCGCAATCACAGGCCACGGGAATTAGAATAGCTATGGTTGTACTCAAAATCCAATATGAACGGCAGGTGGCATGAACGCTAACGATAGCGAGGGCCTTCCCGAGGAGACTCCGGTCTCGACGCAGGAAGAGCCCGCAGAGGACTCGCCGCGACCCGCGGCAAAACGGCGTGTCGTGGTGGCTGAGGACGAGAGCCTCATCCGCATGGACATTGTCGAGACTCTCACCGAAGCCGGTTTCGAGATCGTCGCCGCTGTAGGGGACGGTGAGAGCGCAGTCGAAAAGACCCGCGAGCTTACCCCTGACGTCGTGGTGATGGACGTTAAGATGCCGAAGCTCGATGGCGTGTCTGCTGCGGAGCAGATCGGCAAGGAAAATCTGGCGCCGGTCGTGATGCTGACCGCGTTCAGCCAGAAAGAGCTCGTTGAGCGCGCGCGCGACGCGGGGGCGATGGCTTACGTGGTTAAGCCCTTCACCCCGGCCGACCTGCTGCCGGCCATCGAGATCGCGATGTCTCGCTTCACCCAGATCCAGTGCCTGCGCGATGAGGTCAGCGACCTGACCGAACGCTTCGAGACCCGCAAGCGCGTTGACCGCGCCAAGGGCCTGCTGATGACCAACATGGGTCTCAGCGAGCCGGAGGCATTCCGCTGGATCCAGAAGACTTCCATGGACCGCCGCCTGACCATGCGAGAGGTCGCCGACGCCGTGATCGATCAGCTCGCATCCGCGGGCAAGGAGTGATCCGTCCCCGCGGCTAGCGCCTGGAAACCTGCGTTAAAGCATTGCGGGCCACCCCGTTTGGGGTGGCCCGCAATGCTTGTATTTGACGCCCTGGCGCGGTTAGTTACCGCCGCTTTTAGCTGCGCCTAGTTGCCTCGCGGCGGCATGGCCATGGTAGAAACCGTGGCGGTGCAAAGCAGGTGGCCGCGCCTATCGCGCACCTCCACCAGATAGGTCTGTAGCTGCGCGCCCAGGTGCTGCACGCGGCACATCGCCGTGACATCGCCGTTGCGTACGGAACGATGGTGGGTGGCGGTGACGTTTACCCCGACAGCCTGTGCTTCGGGGCCGTGCTGTGCGCGTGCGTGGAAGAGGGCGCAAACCGAGGCGATGGTTTCCGCGAGCGCGATGGAAGCCCCGCCGTGCAGGATCCCCGCGGGCTGGGTGTTGCCCTGCACCGGCATGGTGGCGATACCGCCGGCCGCGGAAGCCTCAACTATTTCCATCCCGAGGGCGCCGCAAAGCGTGCCGGTCAGGGTGAGGTCGGGAAGGGAAATCTCCTGCCGGGACGGTGTGCGTTTGGCCCGACGGCCGCGTTTAGCTGAGGTCATACCCCTAAGGGTGTCACTGTCGGCCCGTGTTTCGCTACTTATTCGCTTTGCGTCGGAGTGATACGTAGACAACACTTAGGGTATGGCTTCTTCTGACGCGACCTATCTGCTGATCGACGGGCACGCGATGGCGTTCCGTGCCTTTTACGCGCTTCCCCCGGAAGCGTTCACCCTGCCCACGGGTGAGGCCACGAACGCGGTCTACGGCTTCGCCAGCATGATGTTTAACCTGATAGAGAAGCACCATCCCACTCACGTTGCCGTGGCTTTCGACCTTTCCGGGCCGACCTTCCGCGACGAGATCTATCCCGCCTATAAGGACGGTCGCGACGCCACCCCGGAGGCGTTCAAGGGACAGATCGACCGCATAAAGACGATGCTCGACTCGCTAGGTGTGAAATGGCTAACCGCCGAAGGATTTGAGGCAGACGACATCGTGGCCACCCTCGCGCAGCGCGCGGAAGAGGAGGACGCGCGGGCGCTCATCTGCACCTCCGATCGCGATGCCTTCCAGCTGATTAGCGAACGCGTTTCCGTACTCAAGCCGGTAAAGGGCCTGAGCGAACTGGAACCGCTGACTCCCGCCGACATCGTGACGAAGTACGACGTAACCCCGCAGCAGTACCCCGAACTGGCGGCGCTGGTCGGCGAAAAGGCCGATAACCTGCCCGGCGTGGCCGGGGTCGGTCCCAAGACGGCGGCCAAGTGGCTGAAGCAGTTTGGCGGCCTGGACGCCCTGCTGGAACGCGCCGAGGAGGTCAAGGGCAAGGCCGGACAGTCACTGCGCGACAACCTGGAGCTAGTGCGCCGTAACCGCCGCATGAATCAGGCGGTGCGTAACGTGCCGCTGCCCGCTGCCGATCTGCGGCTGCGACCGGTGCGCGCCGCCGCAGTGCAGGAAATGTTTGACGCACTGGCTTTCGGCGACACGATCCGGGGCCGCGTCCCCGCGGCGCTGGTGGAGGGCGGCAGCCTGGCGGCGGCTGAAGAAAAGCCGCAGGAGCTTCCCGCGCTAAACATCCTGCGCGTTTCCTCCGCCGCAGACTTCGCGGCCCCGCAAAGCGCCGCTGTACTGCTGGAATCTTCGCTACTGGCCCTGGCAGAGGACGCCGAGGTGCAGGTGATTGACCTGGGGGCCGCTCCTAAGGAGCTGCGCGAAAGCCTGCTGGCCTGGTTTGCCGACGCCGAGGCGGAGAAGCTTTTCTTCGATGCGAAAGAAATTCAGCATCGGCTGCGGCGCGCGCTGGGAGAGTGCCTTACCCTCGCGGGCGCTGCTATGGATCTTTCGCTGGCTGAGTTCCTGTGCCGCCCCGATTCCCGCCCTGGCACCCTGGATTCCCTGGCGCTGCGCCACTTACGCTGCGAACTCACGGAAGCGGAAGCCAGCGAAGGCCAGCTGCTGTTGGACGACGCGGCGGAAAGCGAGGCGCTGGCGCGTCGGGCCTGGGCGATCTGGGCGCTGACCCCGCTGCTGCGCGAGGAGCTTACGCAGCGTCACGCCCTTTCCCTGCTGGAAACCCTGGAGCTTCCCCTCGCCGGAGTGCTGGCGCGGATCGAAGCGGAGGGGATCGCCGTCTCTCGTGCCCGCCTGGACGAAATAGACGCCGAGCACGCGGGCAAGCAGAGGCAGGCGGCGCAGAGCGCGTACGCGGAGCTGGACGGCGAACAGATCAACCTGAACTCGCCGAAACAGCTGCAGGAGGTTTTGTTTACCCGCCTGGAAATGCCCAAGACGCGCAAGACCCGCACCGGCTACACCACGGACGCCGACGCGCTAACCGATCTTTACGCAAAGACGCAGCACCCGTTCCTGCGCGCCCTGCTCGATTACCGCGAAGTCACCAAGCAGCGCCAGATCATCGGCTCCCTTCAGTCAGCCGTGGCGGAGGACGAGCGGATCCACACCACGCTGCTGCAGAACATGGCGGCCACGGGGCGGCTTTCCTCCAAGAACCCGAACCTGCAAAACATTCCCGCGCGAAGCGAGGTGGGTAGGCGCATCCGGTCGGCTTTCCGCACCCGCGAGGGGTTCGCGGGCCTGATGACGGCCGACTATTCGCAGATCGAGATGCGCATTATGGCGCACCTGTCGGGTGATGAGGGCCTGATCGAGGCGTTCCGCAGCGGTGAGGACCTGCACGTGTTCGTGGCCTCCCGCGTGTTCGGAGTGGGCTCTGACGAGGTAGATATCGAGATGCGCGCCAAGACCAAGGCCGTCAGCTACGGTCTGGCCTACGGCCTGAGCGCCTTCGGCCTTTCCAAGCAGCTGCACATTCCTCAGTTTGAGGCGACCGCGCTGCGGGACGGCTACTTCGAGCGCTTCGGCGGGGTGCGCGACTTCCTGGCCGGGGTGGTCGAGCAGGCGCGCGAAAACGGCTACACGGAAACCGTGTTGGGCCGACGCCGCTACCTGCCCGATCTCACCAGCGATAACCGCATGCGCCGGGAAAACGCGGAGCGCGCGGCCCTCAACTCTCCGATCCAGGGGAGCGCGGCCGACATCATCAAGCTGGCGATGCTCGGCGTGGATAGAGCGCTGCGCGAAGGAGGCTACGCGAGCAGGCTCGTGCTGCAGGTCCACGACGAACTGATCGTGGACGTGGCAGAAGGAGAAAAGGACGCGGTGCGGGACATACTGGTGCGGGAGATGTCTAGCGCCTATGAACTCAGCGTGCCGCTCGATGTTTCCGTCGGTTTCGGCGAAACCTGGCTCGCGGCCGCGCACTAGCGAGAAAACTTTGGTGACTCGCGGCGTTTTTCGTTGCATGAGGCCTAACCAGCAGGTAAATTTGACCGTGACTGCGCTATACACGTATACGCAGAGTCCGCCGTAAGGCGGGCGTTCACCTGTCCATATTCGACTATTTTGTTCCTACGGAGCTTCGACCTTTATGACCAGCTCGACCAACAACACTGCGACCCCGCAGATCGCCATCAACGACATCGGCACCGCTGATGATTTCATGGCGGCGATCGACTCGACGATCAAGTACTTCAACGATGGCGACATCGTCGAGGGCACTGTCGTGAAGGTCGACCGTGACGAGGTTCTCCTCGACATCGGCTACAAGACTGAGGGTGTCATCCCCTCCCGCGAACTTTCCATCAAGCACGACATCGACCCCGGCCAGATCGTAGAGGTCGGCGACGAGGTTGAGGCGCTTGTTCTTCAGAAGGAAGACAAGGAAGGCCGCCTGATCCTGTCCAAGAAGCGCGCTCAGTACGAGCGGGCCTGGGGCACGATCGAGCAGATCAAGGAAGACGACGGCGTTGTCACCGGCACCGTCATCGAGGTTGTCAAGGGCGGCCTCATCGTCGACATCGGTCTGCGTGGCTTCCTGCCCGCCTCCCTGGTTGAGATGCGTCGTGTCCGTGACCTGCAGCCCTACGTTGGACAGGAACTCGAAGCCAAGATCATCGAGCTGGACAAGAACCGCAACAACGTCGTGCTTTCCCGCCGCGCCTACCTGGAAGAGACCCAGTCGGCAGTGCGCAGCGACTTCCTGCAGACCCTGCAGAAGGGCCAGGTCCGCGACGGCCACGTTTCCTCGATCGTCAACTTCGGTGCGTTCGTGGATCTGGGCGGCGTCGACGGTCTGGTGCACGTCTCCGAGCTGTCCTGGAAGCACATCGACCACCCGAGCGAGGTCGTCGAGGTTGGCATGCCGGTTACCGTCGAGGTTCTCGACGTGGACATGGACCGCGAGCGCGTCTCCCTGTCGCTGAAGGCCACCCAGGAAGATCCGTGGCAGCACTTCGCACGCACCCACGCCATCGGCCAGGTCGTGCCCGGCAAGGTCACCAAGCTGGTTCCGTTCGGCGCGTTCGTGCGCGTCGAGGACGGCATCGAGGGCCTCGTGCACATCTCCGAGCTGGCTGTGCGCCACGTCGATCTGCCGGAGCAGGTTGTCACCGTTGATCAGAACGTATTCGTCAAGGTCATCGACATCGACCTCGAGCGCCGCCGCATCTCGCTGTCGCTGAAGCAGGCGAACGAGGGCGTTGACCCCGAGGGCGACGACACCACCTTCGACCCGGCTCTGTACGGCATGGCCGCAGAGTACGACGAGAACGGCGAGTACAAGTACCCCGAGGGCTTCGACCCGGAGACCAACGACTGGCTCGAGGGCTACGAGAAGCAGCGCGAGGAGTGGGAGAGCGAGTACGCGAAGGCATACGAGCGCTGGACCCAGCACAAGGCTCAGGTTGCGGCTTCCCTGAAGGCAGACGCCGAGAGCGCTGCCGAGACCGAAGAGGCTCCGGCCGCTTCCTCGGCTTCGTTCCAGAGCACCTCCTCGGACGAGGGCACCCTCGCTTCCGACGAGGCCCTGGCTGCCCTTCGCGAGAAGCTGACCGGCAACTGATTTTCAGTCGCTTAAGCTAAAACGCTAAAAGGCGGGGCATCACCCTTAGGGCGGTGCCCCGCCTTCGTTTTCTGCCGCTGCGGTACGCTCTTTTCCGGTTCGGCTAGTTCATAAACCTCCTTTCGGCAGCGCGGGCATGGAAGAATTGAGGGCATGTTGCGCTGGCTTACCGCAGGTGAATCTCACGGTCCCTCACTGGTCGCCACCCTGGAAGGTTTTCCTGCAGGGGTGGGCATTACCAGTGCGGATGTCTCGGCCGCCCTGGCGCGCCGCCGACTCGGCTACGGTCGCGGGGCACGGCAAAAGTTCGAGCAAGACAAGCTCCGCATTCTCTCCGGGCTGCGCCACGGCCTCACCATCGGCTCACCGATCGCGTTAGAGATCGGGAACAGCGAATGGCCCAAGTGGCAGGCCGTGATGTCGCCGGACCCGGTATCGGCGGAGGAACTGCTGCGCGACGCGGGTACGGGAGACGAACGCGAGATCGCGCGCAACCGGCCGCTTACGCGCCCCCGTCCCGGACACGCCGACCTCGCAGGCATGCACAAATACGGACTTAGCGATGCCCGCAACATCCTGGAACGCGCCAGCGCCCGTGAAACTGCCGCCCGCGTGGCCCTCGGAACGTTCGCTGCCGCCCTGCTGGAGCAGGCAGCCGGGATACGCCTGGTTTCGCATACGGTAGCGGTCGGGGAGGTTAGCGTGCCGGACGGCGCACCGCTTCCTGGCCCGCAGGATACCGCGCTGCTCGATGCCGATCCGCTGCGTTGTTTCGATCCCGAAACCTCGGCGCGGATGGTGGCGGCGGTGGATGAATGCAAAAAGGACGGGGACACCCTGGGCGGGGTGGTAGAGGTATTGGCCTATGACGTGCCGATCGGGCTGGGCTCCCACACGCACTGGGACAGGCGGCTCGACGGGCGCCTCGCGCAGGCCATCATGAGCATCCAGGCGTTCAAGGGAGTGGAGATAGGCGACGGCTTCGCCACCGCCGCTCGGCGCGGCTCCGCGGCGCACGACGAGATCCTGCCTGCGGCCGATGCCGGCGGCGTTACCCGCGCGAGCAACCGGGCCGGGGGCCTAGAGGGTGGCATCACGAACGGGCAGGTGCTGCGCGTTCGCGGCGCGATGAAACCGATCTCCACGGTTCCCAGGGCGCTGCGCACGATAGACGTCACCACGGGAGAGGCGGCCACCGCGCACCATCAGCGTTCTGACGTCGCAGCGGTGGCACCCGCCGCCGTTATCGCGGAGGCGATGGTCGCCCTCACCCTGGCCGACGCCCTCCTGGAAAAGACCGGCGGGGACACCCTGGCCGAGGTGCAGCGGGCAGCGGCGGAGCTGAGCCGGTGAGCCCGCGCCTGGTCCTGGTCGGCCCGATGGGGAGCGGTAAAAGCACCCTGGGCAGGGAACTCGCGTCCCGGCTGAATCTGCCCTTCGCGGATTCCGACGAGGTGATCGTGGCACGCCTCGGCATGAGCATCGCGGACGTATTCGCGCGCTTCGGGGAGGAAGTGTTCCGCAGCATCGAAGCCGCCACGTTAGCCGACCTGCTGGCGCACCACGACGGGATCCTGTCTCTCGGCGGCGGGGCCGTACTGAGTGCTAAGACGCGGCAACTCCTGCGCGGCGAACGCGTGGTGTGCTTAACGGTGTCCCCGGAGGCCGTGGCGCAGCGCCTGGCGGGGGAGGAACGCCCGCTGCTGGCCGGGGACGCGCTGGCGAACTGGCGCAAAATAAACGATCGGCGGGAACCGCTGTGGCGTGAGGTCGCGGTGGAAAGCGTAGATACGGGGGAGCGCAGCGTAGGCAGCTGCGTTTCGGAGCTGATCCGCCTGCTGCATCCGGCGCTACCGCGAGAAGCAGAACTAATCGGGGTGCGCGACTACGCTGTGGCGATCGGGCACGGCCTCGACGAATACCTGTGCCAGGCGATTCCCGCGGGCGTACGGCGGATCCTGTTTGTGTATCAGGAAACCACCGCTAAACGCGCCGGAGAGCTTTGCCAGAGACTGCGCGATAGCGGCTATCTGGTAACCCCCGCCCCGGTGCCCGACGCGGAGGCGTGTAAGGACGTTCCGGGCATCGCGAAACTGTGGGATAGCCTGGGCGACGCCGGATTCACCCGCAGCGATCTGGTGATCGGCTACGGCGGGGGCACGGTGACCGACCTTGCCGGGTTCGCCGCGGCGAGCTGGAACCGCGGCATCTCGCTCATGCAGGTCCCGACCACGGTCGCGGGAATGGTGGATGCCGCTATTGGCGGTAAGACGGGGATCAACACGGCGCACGGGAAAAACCTGGTGGGTGCGTTCCATCCGCCCGTGGCGGTGGTGAGCGACATGTCGGCCCTGGAGACCCTTCCCGAACGGGAAATCGCGGCGGGCATGGCGGAAACCCTGAAGTGCGGCTTCATCGCGGACCCGCGGATCCTGGAAATCCCCGCAGCCGCCCTGCGCGATATTCGCAGCCCGGAGTTCGCGCGCGCGCTCGGCTACGCGGTGCGGGTTAAGGCCGACGTGGTGAGCCATGACCTGCGCGAAGCGGGACTGCGGGAGATCCTCAACTACGGCCACACCTTCGGCCACGCCATCGAACTGTGCGAGGACTATTCCTGGCGTCACGGCGAGGCGGTCGCGGTGGGCATGGTTTTCGCTGCCGAACTGGCGCGCCTGAGCGGCCACCTGGACGATGCCGCGGTGGAAAGGCACCGCGAGGTTCTGCGGCAAATGTCCCTGCCCACCGGGTACCGGGGGGATTGGCAGCGGCTGCGCGCAGCCATGGGGCGCGATAAGAAAGCGCGTGGCAACACGCTGCGTTTCGTGGTGCTCGACGCTATCGCCAAGCCGTCTCGCCTGGTCGGCCCGGACGAAGCCACCCTGCACGCGGCATATTTGGCGCTCGCGGGTGACTAACTGATCTCGTCGATCGCTTCCTGCAGCTCGGCCTCCACCCGCTTCTGTTCGCTTCGCCTAACCCGGCGCACCAGCGATTTCAGTTGCGCCGCGGATAGCGTGACCGACCAGTCGTCGTGCTGCGGCAGGCGCCAGCGCAGCCACTTCGCGAGGATCGCGGTGGCGGCACCGGCCGCGATCGCGAGGAACACGGTTTCGCCGGGAACCGGCAGCAGGATGCAGCCGGCGGTGAGCACCGAGGTGAGCAGAGCCGCCGTCGCGTAAAGGGGGCCACCCCCGAAAATCTCCGGGATCTTGCCCACCGCGATATCGCGGATTGCGCCGCCGCCCACCGCGTAAACCACCCCCAGCATGATGGCGGGCAGGACGCTCAGCCCGTAGTTGAGGGATTTCGCCACGCCCACGGCGGCCCAGGTGCCGATCACGGCGGCGTCCATCACGCCGATGCCGACCCGCCATTTGCGCCCCTCGGTTTTTACCAGGAAGGCGAAAGTGGCTCCGGCGAGCGCGAAACACAGATACCAGGGGCCCGCGAACGCCGCCGGGGTGCCGTAGGCGAGGATGAGATCGCGCAGGATGCCGCCGCCGAGGGCGGAGATGATGGCGACGCTGGCAAAACCTACCGCGTCGAAGCGCAGGCGCCTGCCGTAGGCGCCGCCGACGATGCCGGTCAGGAACACGCCAAACAGGTCAAGGTAGCGCACGATCTCGGAACTGAAAAGAAAGTCTCCGGGGGTCACGATGTGCAAGGCTAACAACGATAGTTGCGACAGTCAGCGCGCGCCGCTAGCGGGGAGAGGAATAATACGTTCATGGCTTTCTTACGGCGCAGGGACGACAGCGACGGTTTTCTCGTCGGCTTAACGGGGGGCATCGGCTGCGGGAAAAGTACCGTGACCGGTTTCTGGCGCGAAGCCGGGATTCCCGTGCTTGATGCAGACGAGATCGCCCGGGCTGTTTTGAACAACCCCGGTGATGCGGTGGAGGCCGTGGTGGCGCGTTTCGGGGAACGGGTGCGGGGAGAAGGCTGCCCCGTGAACCGTGACGAGCTGGGCCGGATCGTGTTTGCCGACCCGGCGGCGCGAGCCGACCTGGAAGGCATTGTGCTTCCCCGGGTTGAGGCAGAGCTTGACCGGCAGCAGCGCCTGGCTTTCGCGGCCGGGGCCCGGCTGGTTGTGCAGGATGTGCCCCTCCTGTTCGAGAAGAACCTAGATTCCCGTTTCGATGCGGTGGTGTCTGTGCTGGCTCCCTACGACGCACGGGTGGAGCGCCTGGTCGCTTCGCGCGGAAAGGCACGCGGCTTTTTCGAGGAGGTCATCGCTGCGCAGGTGGGCGATCTAGAACGGATTCGCCGCAGCGATCTGCTCCTGCTTAATAACGGGGACAGGGAGGCGTTACGCCGCAAGGCGAATGTGGCCCTGGAAAGACTGCTTGCGCGGTTAGGCTGAGTGTATGCGCCCGGTTACCGATCTTGTCAGGACTGTGCACCCGTTTCAGGTGGTCTCTCCCTATCAGCCTTCCGGCGATCAGCCGCAGGCGATTGAGGAGCTGGCGCGCCGAATCGAGGACGGCGAGGAACACGTGGTGCTGCTCGGCGCCACCGGCACGGGCAAGAGTGCGACTACCGCCTGGCTGATCGAGCGGCTACAGCGTCCCACGCTGGTGATGGCGCACAACAAGACCCTGGCGGCGCAGCTTGCGAGCGAGTTCAGGGAGCTGCTGCCGCATAACGCCGTGGAATACTTCGTTTCCTACTACGACTACTATCAGCCGGAAGCCTACGTCCCGCAGTCGGATACCTATATCGAGAAGGATTCCTCCATCAACGCGGAGGTTGAGAGGCTGCGCCACTCCGCCACCAACTCGCTGATTACCCGCCGTGACGTGGTGGTGGTGTCGTCGGTGTCCTGCATCTACGGCCTGGGCACGCCGCAGGAATACGTGGACCGCATGGTTTCGCTGCAGGTAGGGGACACGATTGACCTGGACGTGCTGCTGCGCCGATTCGTGGACATGCAGTACGAACGCAACGACATCGCTTTCGTGCGCGGCACCTTCCGCGTGCGCGGCGACACGGTAGAGATCATCCCCATGTACGAGGAGCTGGCGCTCAGGATTGAGTTCTTCGGGGACGAGATCGACGCCCTTTACACCCTGCACCCGGTGACCGGCGAGGTGATTCGGGAAGAGCAGCAGGTGCATATCTTCCCCGCCTCGCACTACGTGGCTGGCCCAGAGCGTTTGGCGCGCGCCATCGGCGACATCGAAAAGGAACTGGGGGAGCGGCTTAGCGAACTGGAGGGGCAAAACAAGCTCCTCGAAGCGCAGCGGCTGCGCATGCGCACCACGCACGATCTGGAGATGCTGCGCCAGATGGGAACCACCAGCGGGGTGGAGAACTATTCGCGGCACTTCGACGGGCGCGGCCCCGGCACCCCGCCGAACACGCTGCTCGATTACTTCCCGGAGGACTTCCTGCTGGTGCTGGACGAGTCCCACCAGACCATCCCGCAGATCGGCGCGATGTACGAGGGCGACCGTTCGCGCAAGCGCACCCTCGTAGATTTCGGCTTCCGCCTGCCGTCGGCACTGGATAACCGGCCGCTCAAGTTTGCGGAGTTCACCGAACGGATCGGCCAGACCGTCTACCTGTCGGCCACCCCCGCCGACTACGAACTAAACCTGGCCAATGGCTTGGTGGAGCAGATTATTCGCCCGACGGGGCTGGTGGATCCGGAGATTGTGGTCAAGCCGGTGAAGGGGCAGATCGACGATTTGCGGGCGGAGATCGAGGCACGCGCGGCCCGGGACGAGCGCGTGCTGGTCACCACCCTCACCAAGAAAATGGCGGAGGACCTCACCGACTACCTGCTCGAACACGGCGTGCGGGTGCGTTACCTGCATTCGGACGTAGATACGCTGCGCCGGATCGAGCTGCTGAGCGAACTGCGGCACGGCGAATACGACGTGCTGGTGGGCATTAACCTGCTGCGTGAGGGCCTGGACCTGCCCGAGGTGTCCCTGGTGGCGATCCTGGACGCCGACAAGGAGGGCTTCCTGCGTTCGCGCACCTCCCTGATCCAGACGATCGGGCGCGCGGCGCGTAACGTGTCGGGCCAGGTACACATGTACGCCGACAAGATCACCGATTCCATGCAGCAGGCGATTGACGAAACGAACCGCCGCCGCGCCATCCAGATCGCCTACAACGAGGAACGCGGCATCGACCCGCAACCGTTGCGCAAGAAGATCGCGGACGTCACCGAGATGCTGGCGCGCGAGGACGTAGACACCGAGACGCTGATGGCCAGCAAGTACCGCAAGGGAAAGGACGCGGTGCGGCAGGACCTGGCGGTGGCGACTAGCGCGACCGCGAAGGCCACCGCGCAGTCACTGGACCTGGGCGACGATCCCGTGGGCGAACTGAGCAGGCTGATCGAGGAGATGACGGTGCAGATGCACGCGGCCTCCGCCGAGCTGCGCTTCGAGGAGGCCGCGAAGATCCGCGACGAGGTGGCGGCCCTAAAGAAGGAGCTGCGCCAGATCGAGCAGGGGCAGGCTTAGCGGGGCCTACCAGCCGCGTTCGCGCCAGGCGGGTAGCTGGGGGCGTTCCTTGCCGAGCGTGGTGTCCGGGCCGTGGCCGGGATACACCCACGTGTCGTCGTCCAGCCGGTCGAAGATGCGTTCTTCTACGTCTCCTATTAGCTGCTGGAAACGCTGCGGATCGTTGTGCGTCGCGCCGACCCCGCCGGGGAAGAGCGAGTCGCCCGTGAACAGGTGGTTACCGTAGAAATCGCCGCGCAGCAGCAGCGCGATGGAACCGGGGGTGTGCCCGCGCAGCGAGATCACCTCGACGTCGTGGATACCGACGTGGAACACGTCGCCGTTACGCAGGGGCAGGTCTGTCGGTACGGGAATGTCGGGCGCGTCGGCCGCGCCGGCGGCGGTGCTCGCCCCGGTGGCGGCAACCAGCGCCGCCAGGGCGCCGACATGATCGTGGTGAGAATGGGTGGTGACGATCATGTCCAGCCGGGACTCCGGGGAACCTTCCCGCACCAGTTTCATCAGCCGGGCCGGGTCGGCGGCGGCGTCGATCAACACCTGCGCGCCGGTGCAGCGGCAGGTCAGCAGGTAGGCGTTGTTGTCCATCGGGCCTACCGACGCCTTGCGTATCACCAGGTTGTTGACGATTCGTTTTGCGCAGGGGCCGCCGTTTTCGACGTCCCCGGTGTATTCACCTCGTGCCATGTCCACCAGTATGAACCTTTCATTCGCCTTTAGCGAAGCAGCCATTACGCACGGCCGCCGCCCCGTAGACTGTTTGAGTGAAGGATTCCTTGGTAGTACGTGGTGCCGCAGAACACAACCTGAAGAACGTAGACATAGACATCCCCCGAGATCGGCTCGTGGTCTTTTCCGGCCTATCGGGTTCCGGTAAGTCATCCCTGGCGTTCGACACGATCTTCGCCGAGGGGCAGCGCCGCTACGTTGAATCCCTTTCCGCCTACGCCCGCCAGTTCCTGGGGCAGATGGACAAGCCCAAGGTTGATTTCATCGAGGGGCTTTCGCCCGCGGTTGCGATCGATCAGAAGTCCACCTCTCGCAACCCGCGCTCCACCGTCGGCACCATTACCGAGGTCTACGACTACATGCGTCTGCTGTGGTCGCGGGCCGGTATTCAGCACTGCCCCGACTGCGGTGAGGAAGTGACCGCGCAGAGCGCGCAGCAGATCGTGGACGTCATCCTGGGATACGAGGAAGGCACCCGCTTCCAGCTCCTCGCCCCGATTGTGCGCGGACGCAAGGGCGAGTTCGTGGACCTGCTGGCCGATCTGCGCGCCAAGGGGTACGCCCGCGCCCGGATCGACGGCGAACAGGTGCGCCTGGACAGCGAGATCACGCTCGATAAGAAGTACAAGCACACCATCGAGGTGGTGGTGGACCGACTGGTGGTGCGCGAGAACATGCAGCGCCGCCTGACGGACTCTGTGGAGACGGCGCTGCAGCTGGCCGAGGGCCTGCTGCTGGTCGATTTCGTGGACCGCGACGAAAACGACCCCCGCCGCGCCCGCCGTTTCTCCGAGAAGATGGCGTGCCCGAACGAGCACGCGCTCGCGATTGACGATTTCGAACCGCGTTCGTTCTCGTTCAACGCCCCCTACGGTGCCTGCCCCTCCTGCGACGGGCTCGGGGCCAGCCTCGAGGTAGATCCCGAGCTGGTGATCGCCGACGAGGACATGACGCTCGCGGAGGGCGCGATCCTGCCCTGGACGCAGTCGGGGGCCGACTATCACCTACAGGTGATGGCGGGCCTGGCCGAGGAAATGGGTTTCGACCTAGACACCCCCTGGCGAAAGCTGCCGCAGGCCGCACGCAAGGCGCTGCTGGAGGGCAAGGACCACAAGGTGCATGTGCGCTATCGCAACCGTTTCGGTAGGGAACGCACCTATTCGACCGGCGTCGAGGGTGTGCTGCACTTCGTGAAGCGCCGCTACGACGACACCGAATCCGACACGATGCGCGAAAAATACTCGGCCTTCATGCGCGAGGTTCCCTGCACCGCCTGCCGGGGCGCGCGCCTGCGCCCCGAGGTGCTCGCGGTAACGGTGGGGGAGCGCTCCATCGCGGAGGTCTGCGAGATGTCCATCCGGGACGCGCAGAGCTTCTTCACGGGGCTTTCCCTGACCCCCCGTCAGGCGGCCATCGCCGACGCCGTGCTGAAAGAGATCCGGGCACGCCTCGGCTTCCTGCTCGACGTCGGCCTGGATTACCTCACGCTTTCGCGCGCAGCGGGCACGCTTTCGGGCGGCGAGGCGCAACGCATCCGCCTGGCCACCCAGATCGGTGCCGGGTTGGTGGGCGTGCTGTACGTCCTGGACGAGCCCTCCATCGGCCTGCACCAGCGCGATAACGAACGCCTGATTAACACCCTGACCCGGCTGCGGGACCTCGGCAACACCCTGATCGTGGTGGAGCACGATGAGGACACGCTCAACGCCGCGGACTGGGTGGTGGACATCGGCCCGGCGGCGGGCGAACACGGCGGACGCGTGGTGCATTCTGGCGACGTGGCCTCCCTGAAGCAAAACCCGGATTCCCTCACGGGCCGCTACCTTTCCGGGGAGCTCAGCATCGCGGTGCCCAAAGAACGCCGCCAGATCGCTAAGGACAGGCAGCTCAAGGTGCTGGGAGCGCGCGAAAACAACCTGCAAAACGTTGACGTCGCGTTCCCGCTCGGCGTACTGACCGCTGTCACGGGCGTTTCCGGTTCCGGCAAGTCCACGCTGGTGAACGACATCCTCTACACGGCCCTCGCGCGCGATCTGAACCGGGCCCGGCTGGTGCCGGGGCGGCATAAGCGCATCACCGGCCTGGAGCACTTGGACAAGGTGGTGCACGTCGATCAGTCCCCGATCGGGCGCACCCCGCGCTCCAACCCCGCCACCTACACGGGCGTGTGGGATCACGTGCGCAAGCTGTTTGCGCAGACCTCCGAAGCGAAGATTCGCGGCTATCAGCCGGGGCGTTTCTCCTTCAACGTGAAGAGCGGGCGCTGCGAGGCCTGCACGGGCGACGGCACGATCAAGATCGAAATGAACTTCCTGCCCGACGTCTACGTGCCCTGCGAGGTATGCAAGGGCAAGCGTTATAACCGCGAAACGCTGGACGTTAAGTTCAAGGGCAAGAACGTGGCGGAGATCCTCGACATGCCGATCGAGGAGGCGCTCGACTTCTTCGACGCGATCCCCGCGATTCGTCGGCAGATGCAGACCCTGGTAGACGTCGGCCTCGGCTACGTGCGCCTCGGGCAGAGCGCGCCCACGCTTTCGGGCGGTGAGGCGCAGCGCGTCAAGCTCGCGTCGGAACTGCACAAACGCTCCAACGGGCGCACCATTTACGTGCTGGACGAACCGACCACGGGCCTGCACTTCGAGGACGTGCGCAAGCTGCTCGCCGTGCTGCAGGGGCTGGTAGACAAGGGCAACAGCGTGCTGGTGATCGAACACAACCTGGACGTGATCAAGAGCGCCGACTACGTGATCGACCTCGGCCCGGAGGGCGGCAGTGGCGGCGGCCAGCTAATCGCCTGCGGCACCCCTGAACAGGTTGCCGAGTGCGCGGAAAGCTGGACCGGACGCTACCTGAAGCCGCTGTTGGGCCGTGGCTGACCCGGTAACCTACCGGCCAGCACCGGGAGAGATCCCCACCTCTCCCGGCGTTTACCGTTTCCGTGACGGAGACGGGCGCGTCATCTACGTCGGCAAGGCAAAAAACCTTCGCCAGCGCCTGGCTAACTACTTCCAGGACCTAGCCGGACTGCACCCGCGCACTCGCCGCATGGTAACCACCGCCGAATCGGTGGAATGGACCGTGGTAGGCACGGAGGTAGAGGCGCTCACCCTCGAATACACCTGGATCAAGGAATACGATCCGCGCTTTAACGTAAAGTTTCGCGACGACAAGTCCTACCCCTACCTGGTCGTGACGATGGCGGATAAGTTCCCCCGCGTCCTGGTGACACGCCAGGCGCACCGGAAGGGAAACCGTTATTTCGGCCCCTACACGCAGGCCTGGGCGATCCGAGAGACCCTGGATCTGCTGCTGCGCGTATTCCCGGTGCGCACGTGCACAGAAGGAATCTTCCGCCGTGCCGAAAGGGCGGGTCAGCCCTGCCTGAAGGGACACATTGAGCGCTGCGCCGCGCCCTGCGTGGGCCGGGTGAGCGCCGAGGAACACCGGCGGCTCGCAGAACAGCTTTGCGACTTCATGGCCGGAAACACCGGCCGCTACCTGCGCGACATCGAGGAAAAGATGCGCGCCGCCGCGCAGGAACTCGATTTTGAGGCGGCGGCCAGGTACCGGGACGATCTGGCGGCGTTGAAAAAGGTGATGGAGAAGAACACCGTGGTGCTTTCCGACGCCACGGATGCCGACGTCATCGGCGTGGTGCTAGACGATCTGGAAGCCTCCATTCAGGTGTTCCACGTGCGCGGCGGCAGGATTCGCGGCCAGCGCGGCTGGATAGCCGAGCTGAGCGACGCCTCCTGCGCCGCAGACATCGTTGAACGCGCCCTGCAAACCCTCTACGAGCAGGAAAAGCCGCCCCGCGAGGTGCTGGTGTCGGCCCTGCCGGAAGATGCCGACGAAACCCGGCGGATGACCCAGTTCGTGGGGCGCGGCGTGAACCTGCGGGTACCTCAGCGCGGCGAAAAGAAAGACCTGCTGGAAACCGTCCTCACGAATGCACAGCAAGCGCTGCGCCTGCACAGCATGCGGCGGGCGGGCGATCTCACCGCTCGTTCGCGTTCCCTGGAGGAACTGGCGCAGGCGCTCGATCTGGACACCCCGCCGCTGCGCATCGAATGTTTCGATGTTTCCCATTCCCAGGGAACCAACGTAGTGGCCTCGATGGTGGTGTTCGAGGACGGCCTGCCCCGCAAGAGCGCCTACCGACGCTACAACGTGACGGGCGAGGCCGCGCGCGACGATACGGCCTCGATGTACGACGTGATCAGCCGCAGGCTCGCGCGCCACAAACGCGGCGAATCAGAATCCGGCGACGACAAGCGCTTCGCCTACCCGCCCTCGCTGATAGTGGTGGACGGCGGCCCGGCGCAGGTGGCGGCGGCCCAACGCGCCTTCGAGGAGCAGGGCGTAACCGATATTGCCCTGGTCGGCCTGGCAAAGCGCCTGGAGGAGGTCTGGCTGCCGGGGGAGGACTTCCCGCTGGTACTGCCGCGCACCTCGCAGGGCCTGTTCTTGTTGCAGCGTTTGCGCGACGAAGCGCACCGCTTCGCGATCTCGCATCATCGCACCAAGCGCGGCAAGGCCATGCAGGAAAGCCTGCTGGATGGGATTCCGGGACTGGGTGAGAAGCGCCGCCGGGCGCTGCTGGAAAAGTTCGTCACCGTAAAGGCGCTCCGCGAAGCCAGCGAGGAAGAGATCGCCGCGGTGCCCGGATTCGGCGCCGCGTTAGCGGGTAATGTGTGGCGGGCACTACAATCGGTAGAGACGCAGCCGGCGGTGAATATGACCACCGGCGAAATCATAGATTGAGCTAGCGCGTTTACTAAGAGGAGACGTTTCAGATGGCCGACGGCGCCCCGGAACCGAGCGAAGCCCCCGAGATCGTCATTATCACCGGCCTGGCCGGGGCGGGGCGCGAAACCGCAGCCCACGCCCTGGAAGACCTCGGCTGGTACGTCGTTTACAACATTGCTCCCCAGCTTATAAAGACCCTTTACGAACTGCAGTCGCAGACGGAGGGCAAGCGCAGCCGCTTCGCCTGCGTGGTGGATCCGCGTTCGGGAGAGTTCTTCTCGGAGCTTCCCGACGTCATCATGAACCTGCAGGAAGAGGAAGTGCGGCCGCGTCTGGTTTACCTGACCGCGGACGAACAGACCCTGGTGCGCCGCTTCGATTCCGTGCGTCGGCCCCACCCGCTGCAGGGCGAGGGCGGCGTGATCGAGGGCATCCGGCGGGAGCGGGAAATGCTGGCCCCGCTAAAGAAGTTTGCCGATACCGTCATCGATACCTCCGCGCTCAACGTGCACCAGCTGACCATGCGCATGCGAAGCGCTTTCGGTTCGGACGATGACCAACGGCTCACCGTCAATCTGATGTCCTTCGGCTTCAAGTACGGCATCCCGCTCGAAGCCGACCACGTGAGCGACGTCCGTTTTATCCAGAACCCGTACTGGATCCCCGAGCTCAGGCCCCTGCGCGGCACGGACGAAGAGGTGGCCGCATTCGTCATGGGCACCCCCAACGCGCTACCGTTCGTGGAGGCCTACCTCGCGATGCTGAAGCCGGTATTTGCCGGCTACGGCACCGAAAATAAGCACTTCACGACCATCGCGATCGGCTGCACCGGCGGTAAGCACCGTTCCGTGGCGATCACGGAACGCATCGCGGCGGAGCTGCAAAAGCAGGGCTATTCGGTGCGGGTACGCCACCGCGACCTGGGGCGAGAATAGGCAGAAAATGGCGAGGAAGAATCGACGCCAGCGCGCACCGCGCGTGGTGGCCTTCGGCGGTGGGCACGGCCTAGCCGCGAACCTCAAGGCGCTGCGCCACATCACGCAGGACCTGACCGCGGTGGTCACCGTGGCAGACAACGGCGGCTCCTCCGGGCGGCTGCGCGAACACATGCCGGTGTTGCCGCCGGGCGATCTGCGCATGGCGCTGGCGGCCCTGTGCGATGACACGAGCGCGGGCCACATGTGGCGAGACGTGATCCAGCACCGCTTCGAGGACGCGGGGGAGCTGGAGGGGCACGCTGTCGGAAACCTGCTGATCGTGGCACTTTGGCAGCTACTGGACGATCCCGTAGAGGGCCTGAAATACGTGGGTGATCTTTTGGGCGCCCGCGGCAGGGTGCTTCCGATGGCGCTGGATCCGCTGCATATCGAGGCAGATGTGCGCGTCGGGGGAGAGCTGCGCAAGGTGCGCGGCCAGGCGCAGGTGGCTGCCTCCGACGGATTCGTGGAAAAGGTACGTCTGCTTCCCGCCAACCCGCGCGTGCCGCAGCAGGTGTTGGAAGCGGTTGCGCGCGCCGACTGGCTAATCTTCGGCCCCGGCTCCTGGTTCACCTCTGTACTGCCGCACCTGATGGTGCCGGATCTGGCGGACGCCGTGGCGCGTAGCTCCGCGCGCCGAATGGTGACGATGAACCTATCCGCGGGCGTCAGTGAGGCGGAAGGGCGAAACTTCGCCGATTTGCTCGACGTGCTCTGCGCGCAGCGTCCCGACATTCGCTATCACGCGCTGCTCGCCGACCCATCGTGCCTGGCAGATCCCGCCGTAATGCGGGAAAGGACGCAGCACCACGGCACCGAACTGGTGCTGCGCAGCGTAGGCGTCAGCGGAAACGTGCCCGAGCACGAGCCGTTGCGCCTGGCCTCCGCCTACCGGGACGTCTTCGACATGTTTGCGCGCGAGGAGGCGCACTAAGATAACCTAGGCCTGTTTTCGGCCTGTTTTTACAGCCAGATTTTTTGGGAGAGGAGCACGCGTGGCGCTCACCGGTACCGTCAAAGAAGAGCTTGCCCGCGCCGAGGTCACGCGTGTTTGCTGCCGTAAAGCCGAGGTGTCGGCCCTGCTGCGCTTCGGCGGCGGGCTGCACCTGGTGGGAGGCGCGGTAGCGGTCGAGGTGGAACTCGATTCCGCGCTGGCCGCCCGCAGGCTGCGCCGTGACCTGGCAGAACTGTACGGTCACCGCAGCGAACTGGGCGTTATCTCCGCTTCGGGGATACGCCGCTGCGACCGCTACGTGGTGCGCGTGATGGGGGATGGGCACGTACTGGCACGCCAGACGGGGCTGATCGACGGACGCGGCAGGCCGGTGCGTGGCATGCCGCCGGTCGTGGTGGGGGGAGCCGATCACGATGCGGCCTCCGCCTGGCGCGGCGCTTTCCTCGCCCACGGCAGCCTGACCGAGCCGGGCCGCAGCAGCGCCCTTGAGCTAACCTGCCCCGGACCGGAGGTGGCGCTCGCAATGGTGGGCGCGGCGCGCAGGCTAGGGGTTGCCGCAAAACCGCGCGAGGTACGTGGCAGCGACCGGGTGGTGCTACGCGACGGCGAACAGATATTGCGCCTGCTACAGGTCCTGGGGGCGGAAAAAACCGCCCAACTATGGGGGCAAAAGCGTACGCGGCGTGAGGTACGCGCCACAGCTAACCGGTTGGCGAACTTCGACGATGCCAACCTGCGCCGCTCCGCGCGCGCGGCGGTTGCCGCGGGCGCACGCGTGGAGCGTGCCCTGGAGATTTTGGGGGACGAGGTGCCCCCTCACCTGCGCAGCGCCGGGACTTTGCGGATATCGCACAAACAGGCGAGTCTCGAGGAACTCGGGGCCCTGGCAGATCCGCCCATGACCAAGGACGCTGTGGCGGGACGTATTCGCAGATTATTGGCGATGGCCGATAAAAAGGCCGCTGAACTGGGTATTCCCGACACTGAGGCGCGCCTTACGGGTGAGTCGACACAATAGTGAAATTAGTCCGCTAAAAAACCGGGACGAATGGTCGAAGTCCCCCTCCAAGGTGTGTAGGCTTGTGTTATCCGGTAAGCGGAACGAACGGCTTGGAAACAGGCTCACCCGCCCGCTTCACGGGTTAGCGTACGTCGTTGTGCGCGCCAGACCTGTCTCCAACAGCGACGGTGCAATCACCGTCGCGCGCCTAGGAGGGCACTGTGACAATTAAAGTCGGAATTAATGGTTTCGGACGTATCGGCCGTAACTTCCTGCGAGCCGTTCTCGAACAGGGCGCTGATGTCGAAATCGTCGGCGTCAACGACCTCACCGACAACAAGACGCTCGCTCACCTGCTGAAGTACGACTCGATCCTGGGCGTTCTCAAGCAGGACGTTTCCTACACCGATGACACCATCACCGTAGGCGACATGACTTTCAAGGCTCTCGAAGAGCGCGACCCGGCCAAGCTCCCCTGGGGCGAGCTCGGCGCCGACGTCGTGATCGAGTCCACCGGCCGTTTCACCGACGGCAACGCTGCTAAGGCTCACCTTGAGGCTGGAGCCAAGAAGGTTGTCATCTCCGCTCCGGCGAAGAACGAGGACGTTACCCTCGTTATCGGTGTGAACGACAAGGACTACGATCCGGCCAAGCACCACATCATCTCCAACGCTTCCTGCACCACCAACTGCCTCGCGCCGCTGGCTAAGGTCCTCAACGACGAGTTCGGTATCGTCAAGGGCCTCATGACCACCGTGCACGCTTACACCGCAGACCAGAACCTGCAGGACGGCCCGCACAAGGACCTGCGTCGCGCCCGCGCCGCTGCCCTCAACATCATCCCGACCAAGACCGGTGCTGCCGCTGCTGTGGCCCTGGTTCTGCCGGAGCTGAAGGGCAAGTTCGACGGCTACGCTCTGCGCGTTCCGACCCCGACCGGTTCTGCCACCGACCTCACCTTCGAGGCTTCCCGCGAGGTTACCGTCGAAGAGATCAACGCTGCGGTCAAGAAGGCTGCCGAGGGCGAGATGAAGGGCATCCTGGCTTACACCGAGGATCCGATCGTCTCCTCCGACATCGTCACCGACCCGCACAGCTCGATCTTCGACGCTGGCTGCACCAAGGTGATCGGCAACCAGGTCAAGGTTGTTACCTGGTACGACAACGAGTGGGGCTACTCGAACCGTCTCGTTGACCTCATGGGCATCATTGCCAAGTCTGCCTGAGCCTAAACGCTTAAGCATCTGAGAGAGCCCGCACTGTTTGGCCCAGCGCCGGATGGGGCGGGCTCTCTGCCTACCGCGGCCTCTGCCGCACCCTAGATAACTTCGCTCCACTGAGGAGAACCCATGAAAACTCTTGAAAACCTCGGAGACCTGCGCGGCAAGCGCGTTCTCGTCCGCTCCGACCTCAACGTTCCGCTTGACGGCACCACCATCACCGATGACGGCCGCGTGCGCGCGTCGCTGCCCACCATTCAGAGCCTGGTCGATGCCGGCGCTCGCGTGGTCGTAGTTGCTCACCTGGGCCGCCCGAAGGGCGCTCCCGAGGAGAAGTACTCGCTGCGTCCCGTTGTCTCCCGCATGAGCGAGCTGCTCGGCAAAGAGGTTAAGTTCGCCACCGATACCGTCGGCGAATCCGCTAAAGAGGTAGTGGCTGCCCTCAAGGATGGCGAAGTCGCAATCCTGGAAAACATTCGCTTCAACAAGGGCGAAACCAGCAAGGATGAGGCGGAGCGCGCAGCTTTCGCCGCCGAGCTGGCCGAGCTGGCCGACGTTTTCGTTTCCGACGGCTTCGGTGTTGTGCACCGCAAGCAGGCTTCGGTCTACGACGTTGCCAAGCTTCTCCCCGCAGCTACCGGCAGCCTGGTGCTGAACGAGGTCGAGTCCCTGCGCAAGGTGACCGACAACCCGGAGCGTCCCTTCGTAGTGATCCTGGGCGGCGCTAAGGTCGCCGACAAGCTCGGTGTGATTGAGAACCTGCTCGATAAGGCCGATCGCATTCTGATCGGTGGCGGCATGTCCTACACCTTCCAGAAGGCCCTGGGCCACGAGGTTGGTAAGTCCCTGCTCGACGAGTCCCAGATCGAGACCGTGAAGGGCTACATGGAGCGCGCAAAGGCTAACGGCGTGGAGATCGTTCTCCCCGTGGACGTCGTGGTTGCCCCCGAGTTTGCCGCGGACGCCCCCAGCACCGTGGTCGACGCTGACAGCATGCCTGCCGATCAGGAGGGCCTGGACATCGGCCCCAAGACCCGCGCCCTGTTCGCGGAGAAGATCGCCGACGCAAAGACCGTGTTCTGGAACGGCCCCATGGGCGTGTTCGAGTTCCCGGCATTCGCCGAGGGCACCAAGGCCGTGGCGGAAGCGCTCATGGATTGCGCCGGCTTCACCGTCGTTGGCGGTGGCGACTCCGCATCGGCAGTGCGTAACCTGGGCTATGACGAGAAGAAGTTCTCGCACATTTCCACCGGCGGCGGCGCCAGCCTCGAACTGATCGAGGGCAAGACCCTGCCGGGCATCGCTATCCTTGAGGAGGAAGCTAAGTGACCACCCGTACCCCGCTGATGGCGGGCAACTGGAAGATGAACCTCGACTACAAGGAGGGCCTCGCCCTCGTTGAGGAGCTGGGTGAAAAGCTCGCTGACGCGAAGCATGACTACAGCGCCGTCGAGGTCGCAGTTCTGCCCCCGTTCGTTGACATCCGCACCGTGCAGACCGCTGTCGATGCCGGTAAGTTCGGCCTCGCCTACGGCGGCCAGGACATCTCCGAGCACGAGTCCGGTGCCTACACCGGCGAAACCTCCGGCAAGATGCTGAAGGCTCTCGGCTGCACCTACGTTGCGGTTGGCCACTCGGAGCGTCGCCAATACCACGGCGAGACCGAAGCCATCACCAACAACAAGGTCAAGGCTGCTTTCGCGGCTGGCCTGGTGCCGATCCTGTGCGTGGGCGAACCGCTCGAAGAGCGCAAGGCCGGCAAGCACGTTGAGTACACCCTCGCCCAGCTGGAAGGCGGCATCGAGGGCCTCAGCGCCGAGGACGCAGCGAAGATCGTCATCGCCTACGAGCCCGTTTGGGCCATCGGCACCGGCGAGGTCGCTACCCCGGAGGATGCTCAGGAAGTCTGCCACGAGATCCGCGAGTGCCTGCGCGTAATGTACGGCGGCGAGGTCGCCGACGCAGTGCGCGTACTTTACGGCGGCAGCGTCAAGGCTGATAACGTCCGCGAGATCATGGCCAAGGAAGACGTCGACGGCGCTCTCGTCGGCGGTGCTTCGCTTAAGGCCGATGGCTTCGCCGCCATCGCCACCTACCAGCAGGCCTAAAGCTAGCTGATTTATTACTCGCGCCGCGTCCCGGATGACAGGGACGCGGCGCGAGCCGTATCCTGGGGAAGTAATCCGTTTCGAGTGAAAGACTTGGCGTGCAAATTCTGACCATCATCCTGCAAGTGATCCTCGCCCTGACCAGCCTGCTGCTGATCCTGTTGGTGCTTTTGCACAAGGGGCGCGGCGGCGGTCTGTCGGACATGTTCGGTGGCGGGATTTCTTCCGGTGCCGGTTCTTCCGGGGTCGCGGAACGAAACCTCAACCGCATCACCGTCGGCATGGCGCTACTCTGGGGCATTTGCGTGATTGCCCTGGGCGTACTCTCCAGGTTCTAGGCACATAACGCTTAGCTGCGCGGCATGGCTCAGCCGCTATAGCGCAATAAATTATTAAGCGAGAGGGCGAACGGTATCTCTACCGTTCGCCCTCTCGCTTTCGCTATGCCCTTTTTGCGGGGGAGCGGACTCTACGGCAGCCGCGAGGCCGCCGCCTCGTCCAGATACCAGGTTGTTTCCTGCACGCCGCGCACCGACGAAGCGGGGTAGAGCCACGGCTCGGGATCGCACTGCGAATTGGCCACGGCCTCGGCCTTTTCCGCACCGGCCACCAAAAGCATGACGGTGCGCGAAGAATTGAGCACGCTGTAGGAAAGCGACACGCGCGTCGGCGGCGGCTTGGGGGAATCGTGAACGGGAATCACCGGATGACTGCACTCCGACTGCGCCTCGTGCTTCGGGAAAAGCGAGGCGACATGCGCGTCGGGGCCGACCCCGAGCAGCACCACATCGAAGAAAGGCATGCCGCGGGTATGGAACTGGGCGTCGCCTCCCCAGAGGGCAAGCTGCTGGGCATACCAGGCGGCCGCGTCGGCCGGGCTCATACCGGAACCGCTCGCGGGCATCCGGTGAATGTGCTCAGGGCGCAGGCCTTCTGTATCGAGCAGGCCGCTCACAGCCCGGTCGTTACGGTCCTCGCTGCTGTGCTTCACGAAGCGTTCGTCGCCCCACCACAGATGCAGCTTTTCCAGGGGCAGCCCGGCGGCGTGGGCGGCAGCTGGCAGCACCAGCGCAACCTTGGTGCCGACGCTACCCCCGGTCAGCACCAGGTGGCCTACCCCGCGTTCGCTGATCGCGGCCGCCAGGCGATCCATGATGCTCTTTGCGGACTGCGCGGCAAGCTCGTCGGCGTCGGCAAACACCTTCACCGTCGGGGCGGGCTTGTTGCGGGCGTATTCCGCCGGGTCAGCGATCTCCTCAAAGGCGTGGCGGATAACCTCACCGTAGACCACGTCGGGGTCCAGCCTGCGCAGTTCCTCGGAAAGGCACTCGAACAGGCTTCGCCGGGGCAGGCTGACAAGCTGCGGTTTCTGGCTGCCGGGAAGCTGCATGGCGAGCTGGGTATCGTTTTCGCGGGTGAGCACGATATCGCCGTCGGCACGCAGGATACGCACCGCTTTCAGCCCGTTTACTTCTTCGCTGGCGTCGATCACGCGCACCTCGCAGCCCAGGCGAGTCTCCAGCCAGCTAGACATCAGGATCACCGAGGGGTTACGCGGGTTGCCGGTGACCTCCACCAGCTTCGGGGTCTGCCTGGGCGGAACGTCGAACGCCGACGCGAGCAGCCCGCGCCAGTTCGTTAGCCGGGTCCAGCTGAAGTCGGAATCGCCCTCCTGGTAGCCGCGGCGCAGCCGCTTCATGACGTCGGCCGGGTCCGGGCAGGACTGCGAATCGGTGATGCGCCGCTGCGAGAGTCGGCCCACCAGATCCTGCGCGGGAGCCGACGGCGGATTGCTCGGCCACCAGGTGACGATCGGAGCGTCCGGCAGCAGCAGGGGAGTGATGAGGGTGTCGATGCTGGCCGTCACCTGACCACGGGCGCGCAGGATGACCACCTCACCGGCGCCGGCATCATGCCCGACCCGGATCTCCGCATCCAAACCGTCCTCGCTCGCTTCGGCGTCCAACACCAGCACGAGAACCCGGCAGGGGTGCTCGTGGCTGGCTTGCACCGCGGCCCGGATCGGCTCCTCCATCTCGGAGGCGGGGGTGACTATCACGAGTGACAGCACCCGGCTCAGGGCGAGCGCGCCGCCGCTTTCGCGCAGCGCCATCATTTCCTTATCGACCTGCGAAGAGGTCGTGTCCGTAAGGGTCTTAATCATGGCCGCCTCCAGGTGCGTCCGTCACGGGCCAGCATTTCGTGTGCCGAGTCGGGCCCCCAGGTACCGGCCCGGTAGGGGGAGGGGCGACCGTTGTTGGCCCAGTATTCGGTGATCGGGTCGAGGATCTTCCAGGAAAGCTCCACCTCGCGCTGGTGCGGGAAGAGGGGTGGATCGCCCAGCAGAACGTCCAGGATCAGGCGCTCGTAGGCTTCCGGGGAGGCCTCGGTGAACGAGGAGCCGTAGGCGAAGTCCATCGTGACATCGCGTACCTCCATGTGGGTTCCGGGCACCTTGGAGCCGAAACGCAGGGTCACGCCCTCGTCGGGCTGCACCCTAATCACGATCGCGTTTTGGCCCAGGCTCGCCGTGTCGCTCGTCTGGAAGGGCAGGAACGGGGCGCTCTTGAACACCAGCGCGATTTCCGTGACCCGCCTGCCCAGGCGCTTCCCGGCGCGCAGGTAGAACGGCACCCCGGCCCAGCGGCGGGTGTTCACGTCCAGGCGCATGGCAGCGAACGTTTCGGTGCGCGAGTCCGCTCCGATGCCGTCTTCTTCCAGGTAGCCACGCACCTGTTCGCCGCCCTGCCAGCCGCCAACGTATTGGCCACGGCAGGTGTGGGCACCGAGGTCAGCGGGCAGCTGCACCGCCGCCAGCACCTTTTCTTTTTCCGCGCGCAGCTCGGCGGCGTCGAAGGAGATCGGCTCCTCCATCGCGGTGAGCGCGAAAAGCTGCAGCAGGTGATTTTGGATTACGTCGCGGGCCGTGCCGATCCCGTCGTAGTATCCGGCTCGCGAACCGATGCCGATGTCTTCCGCCATCGTGATCTGCACGTGGTCAACGTATTTTGCGTTCCACACCGGTTCGAACATCTGGTTGGCAAAGCGCAGCGCCAACAGGTTCTGCACGGTTTCCTTGCCCAGGTAGTGGTCGATGCGGAAAACGTCCTCGGGGCGGAATACCCGCTCTACCACGTCGTTAAGTTCGCGGGCCGAGGCGAGATCGTGACCGAAGGGCTTTTCAATAACGACGCGCCGCCAGGATTGCCCGTCCGGGCTGTTCAGGCCGGAGCTTGCCAGCTGCGAGCAGACCTTCGGGAAGGCGTCCGGGGGAATGGACAGGTAGAAGGCGTGGTTACCGCCGGTACCGCGCTCTTCGTCCAGTTCCTTGACTACGCGGGTGAGCTCCTCGTATGCCGGAGTGTCATCAAAGCTGCTGCCCTGCACAAAGCGCAGGCCGCCCTTTAGCTGGGCGAACACCTCTTCGCGAAACTCTGTGCGGGAATGTTGGCTGACGCATTCGTGTACGTATTCAGCGAACTTTTCGTGGCTCCAGTCGCGCCGACCGAAGCCGACCAGCCCGAAACTCGGTGGCAGCAGGCCGCGGTTGGTTAGATCGTAGATAGCGGGGAGGAGCTTCTTTTTCGCCAGGTCACCCGTCACGCCAAACATCACCATTGAGCAGGGGCCTGCAATCAGGGGAAGTCGGCGATCGCGCGCATCGCGCAGGGGATTATTGGTCAGCTCGGGGGAATCGGTCACGGTTTTCCTTCCATCGTGCCCGTCGGGGTGCCGCCGTCAGTAACGGCGACACCCCGGGGCGGGAAAAGGCTAGGCCTTGGCGGCGGCGAGGGATTCGCGGGCCGCTGCGGCCACGTTTTCGGCGGTGAAACCGAACTCGGCAAACAGGGTGTCGGCGTCCGCGGAAGCACCGTAGTGCTCGAGCGAGACTGCGCGACCGGCATCTCCGAGGTAACGGTGCCACGGCATCGCGATGCCTGCCTCTACGCTGACGCGGGCCTTGACTGCGCTCGGCAGCACGGACTCGCGGTATTCGGCGTCCTGCTCATCGAACCATTCGAGGCAGGGGGCGGAGACCACGCGCGCCTGAATGCCCTCTTCCGCCAGCAGCTTGCGCGCACCGAGCGCGAACTGCACCTCGGAACCGGTGGCGATCAGCACGACGTCCGGGGTGCCCTCGGTGTCGGCCAGCACGTAGGCGCCGCGAGCCAGCCCGGCGGCATCCGCCAGCTCCTCGCGGTCCAGGGTCGGCACTGCCTGACGGGTCAGCACCAGGCCGACGGGACCGTTATCGCGTTCCAGGATCGCCTTCCAGGCCTGCGCGGTTTCGTTGGCGTCCGCCGGGCGCACGATGGACAGGTTCGGGATGGCACGCATAGCGGCCAGGTGTTCCACCGGCTGGTGGGTAGGCCCGTCTTCGCCCAGGCCGATCGAGTCGTGGGTCCAGACGTAGGTTACCGGCACGTTCATCAACGCGGCCAGGCGAACCGCGCCGCGCATGTAGTCGCTGAAGGTAAAGAAGGTGCCGCCGTAGGGACGGGTCAGGCCGTGCAGCGCGATACCGGAAAGGGCCGCGCCCATCGCGTGCTCACGGATACCGAAGTGCAGGGTGCGCCCGTAGGGGTTGCCCTGGAAGGTTTCGGTGGAGCGATGCTCGGGCAGGAACGACGGCTCGCCCTTCATGGTGGTGTTGTTGGAGCCGGCCAGGTCGGCGCTGCCGCCCCAAAGTTCGGGCAGCGGCTCGGCCAGGGCGCTCAGCACGTTACCGGAAGCGGCGCGGGTGGCAACGCCCTTTTCGTCGGCGGGGAAGGTCGGCAGGGAAGCTTCCCAGCCCGCGGGCAGCTTGCGCTCGCGCAGGCGCTCCAGCAGCTCCGCCCGCTCCGGGTTCTTCTCCTGCCAGGCTGCGAAGGCGGCGTCCCATTCGCTGCGGGCCTCGCTTGCGCGCGCGGCGAGTTTGCGGGTGTGGGCCAGCACCTCGTCCTCGACCTGGAAATTGGCCTCGGGGTCGAAGCCCAGCACGTTCTTCAGCGCGGCAAGTTCCTCGCCGCCGAGCTTCGAGCCGTGCACGCCGTGCGTGTTCTGCGCGGTCGGGCAGGGCCAGGCGATGATGGTGCGCAGGGCAATGAAGGAGGGCTTATCGGTGACCGACTGCGCCTCGCGGATCGCCTGTTTGAGGGCCGCGACGTCCTCGACGTAGTCGCCGGTGACGGTCCAGTCCACGCGCTGGGTGTGCCAGCCGTAGGCTTCATAGCGGCCAACCACGTCTTCACTGAACGCGATGTCGGTTTCGCCCTCGATGGAAATCTTGTTGTCGTCCCAGATCACGATCAGGTTGCCGAGGTCCTGGGTGCCCGCGAGGGAGGATGCCTCTGCGGTAACGCCCTCTTCCAGATCGCCATCGGAAGCGAGCACGTAAACGAAGTGGTCGAACGGGCTTTCGCCGGCGGGGGCGGCGGGGTCGAGCAGGCCGCGTTCACGGCGGGCCGCCATGGCCATGCCGACCGCGGAAGCGAGGCCCTGGCCGAGCGGGCCGGTGGTGATCTCCACGCCGCGGGTGTGACCGTACTCAGGGTGTCCGGGGGTCAGCGAGTTCAGGGTGCGCAGCTGCTTCAGGTCCTCAAGCTCAAGGCCAAAGCCGCCGAGGAAAAGCTGAATGTACTGCGTGATGCTGGAGTGGCCGCAGGAAAGTACGAAGCGGTCGCGGCCAAGCCATTCGGTGTCTGCCGGATCGTGACGCATGACGTCCTGGTAGAGCAGGTAGGCGACGGGCGCGAGGCTGATCGCGGTGCCGGGGTGGCCGTTGCCAACCTTTTCTACGGCGTCGGCCGCGAGAACACGCACGGTGTCTACCGCACGCTTATCAAGGCTGTTCCAGCCCTCGGGAGCGGTGAAGGTGTTGCTCATGGGTGGTTCCCCTTTTCCCCTAAGACATATTGATGGTCTGTGACAACTCTAGTCTTTCCCGCGAATTAAGTCGCGGGGACTCGTCCCTTGTCATAGACTGACGAGGAATTATGAACTTTTACAACTACTGTCAGGACGGTTTGTGGGCACGGACGTGACTAGGGCTCCTCGCACTAAAACTGCCCCTAAACGCAGCTTCGGACGCGTTCTGCAGGGCTATGTTGCGCTAACCAAACCGCGCATTATCGAACTGTTGCTGATCACGACCATCCCGACGATGTTCCTGGCAGCGCACGGTTTTCCCTCTCCCTGGCTGATTCTGGCCACGGTGGTTGGCGGCTACCTTTCCGCGGGCGGCGCGAACGCCCTTAACTGCTATCTGGATCGCGACATCGACGCCGCGATGAACCGCACCAAAAACAGGCCGATCGTGACCGGGCTGATAAGCCCCCGCAACGCGTTAATTTTCGGTCTCGCGCTCAGCGTAATTTCCACCGCCTGGCTGTGGCTCCTCGTGAACCCCATGTCGGCGTTGCTTTCCGCCGCGGCAATCTTCCTTTACGTCGTGTTCTACACGATGCTGCTAAAGCGCCGCACCAGCCAGAACATCGTCTGGGGTGGCGTCGCTGGCTGCTTCCCGGTACTGATCGGCTGGTCCGCGGTTACGGGAACCGTCTCTCTGACCGCGGTCGCGCTCTTCCTGGTCATCTTCTTCTGGACACCGCCGCACTACTGGCCGCTGGCGGAAAAGTTCACCGCCGACTACCGCCGGGCGGGAGTCCCCATGCTTCCCGTCGTGGCTAGCCGCGGCACCGTTGCAGTGCAAATGATCGGGCACACGCTGGCGATGATCGCCTCCAGCCTGGCCATCGTGCCGCTTGAACACACCGGCCCCGTCTACACGGTGAGCGCGGCGCTGCTCGGTGCCTGGTTCCTCTTCCTGGTGGTGCGGTATGCGCTGCGGGTGCAAAAGGGAAAGAGCGGCAAGGAACTCAATCCGATGGGCGTATTCCACGGTTCCATCACCTACCTGACCCTGCTCTTCATCGCGCTCGCCCTGGATCCCTTCTTTAGCCTGTGAGCGAGCTGCCCCGCGCGCTCGCGCGCAGCGCGGAGCAATTCCTGAGTTATCTGCGGATAGAGCGGGGACTTTCCGTTAATACGGTTTCCTCTTACAGGCGCGATCTGGCGCGTTTCTTGGCCTATGCCTGTACCGAGGGAGCGCGTGAACCGGGGGAGCTTAACGCGGAGATGATTCGCGCCTATCCGCTCGTTTTACGCGCGGGCAGCGACGGTGGGGCGGTGCTGGCCGCAAGTTCCACGGCGCGGGCGATTGCCGCTGTGAAAAGCTACTGCGCTTTCCTGCAGCGGCAGGGTGACACCGCCGTTTCGCTCGCGGGGGAGGTGAAGGCCCCGAAACGCGACAAAAATCTGCCCCACCCCCTGCCGGTGGCTGACGTTACCCGGCTAGTCGAAAGGGCATCGCTACCGAGCGGCGGCAGACTGACGGAGCAGCGCGCCCTGCGAGACAGGGCGCTTTTGGAGGTGCTCTACGGTTGCGGTTCTCGCATTAGCGAAGCCTGCGGGATAGACATCGATGATCTCTCCCTGGAGGAGGGGGCGATCTTGCTGCGCGGTAAAGGAAATAAGCAGCGGGTGGTTCCGCTCGGCAGATACGCGGCCGCCGCGATCGGCGCCTACTTGACCTCCGCGCGGCCCGCGCTGGTTGCGCGGGGTAAGGGTTCTCCCGCCCTGTTTCTCGGCGCGAGCGGCGGCAGGCTGACGCGCCAGGCGGCGTGGCAGGTGGTTAAAAACTGCGCGGAAGCGGAAGGCTTGGGGGATAAGGTGTCCCCGCACACCCTGCGTCACTCCTACGCCACGCACATGTTGCAAGCGGGCGCTGACGTGCGCGTGGTGCAGGAGCTACTGGGACATGCGTCGGTCGCCACCACGCAGATATATACCCAGGTGACGATCGATTCGCTACGTGAAGCGTTCCTGATGGCCCACCCGCGCTCGCGTACGACCTAAGATAGAGACAAACACCCGACGTTTTGTAGATGGGACGAGGAAGTGACGAGCGCTAAGCAGACACTGGATATAGACCTGGGGCCGACCGGCCGCCCGGCACAGGACTTCCCGCAGCCGCAGCCGCTCAGTTCGCACGGCCCCGCCCGGATCATCTCGATGGTGAACCAGAAGGGCGGCGTAGGTAAGACCACCTCGGTTATTAACCTGGGGGCCGCGCTGGCGGAATACGGGCGCAAGGTGCTGCTGGTAGATCTGGATCCGCAGGCCGCGCTGTCGGCAGGCACCGGCATCAACGCAAACGAGCTAGACGTTACCGTTTACAACCTGCTCATCGAGCGCGGTCACGACGTGCGCGAGGTGATTCGGGAAACCAGCACCGAAAACCTGGACGTGCTGCCCGCAAACATTGACCTTTCCGCGGCCGAGGTGCAGCTGGTGAACGAGGTGGCGCGCGAGATGGCGCTGGCTCGGGTGCTGCGCCAGGTAGAGGACGACTACGACGTAATCATCATCGACTGCCAGCCCTCGCTGGGCCTGCTCACCGTGAACGCGCTGGCCGCAAGCCACGGTGTGATCATCCCGCTCGAATGCGAGTTCTTTGCGCTGCGCGGCGTCGCCCTGCTGGTGGAAACCATCGAAAAGGTGCAGGATCGCATTAACCCGCGCCTGGAGATTGACGGCATTCTGGCCACCATGTTCGATTCCCGTACGCTGCACACCCGCGAGGTGGTAGCGCGCGTGGTGGAGGCATTCCCGGACAAGGTGTTCCATACCGCTATCAAGCGCACCATAAAGTTCCCCGACGCCTCCGTGGCGGCGGAGCCGATCACCTCCTACGCCTCCAGCCACGCCGGCGCGGAAAACTATCGCAGCCTGGCGCGTGAGCTGATTTCCCGGGGCGGAGCCCCGTGAGCGCAGCGCGCAAACGGTCGGCGTTTAACGCCCCCAAGAAAGTAACGCTGCGCGCCAGCGACGGCAGCAAGGTGCGCGGTAACGCGGAGGCCGACGTGCACCGCGAGGACGGCATCCGATTGCAAAAGGTACTGGCCGAAGCGGGGTTTGGTTCGCGCCGCGCCTGCGAGGTGATCATCGCCCAGGGACGCGTCAGCGTGGACGGCACGGTGGTCACGGGTGCTGGCGTGCGCATCGACCCGCAGCAGCAGGTAGTGCACGTTGACGGTAGGCGCCTGCAACTGCGCCAGGAACTTGTCACTTACGCGCTGAACAAGCCGCGCCGCGTGGTGAGCGCGATGAGCGATCCGCAGGGCAGGCGCGACCTCAGCGATTTTGTGGCCGACATCCCCGAGCGGGTCTATCACGTCGGCAGGCTCGACTACGAAACGGAGGGCCTGCTGCTGCTGACCAACGACGGCGAACTGGCACACCGTTTGACCCACCCGAGCTTCTCGGTGGAAAAAACGTACGTCTGCGCCTTCGACTGCCCCGGTCAGTTCCCGCGCGGTCTGCTCAAGAACCTGCGCGATGGCGTGGAGCTGGAGGACGGCCCGGCGAAGGCCGACGCTGCGAAGCTGATCGCGCACAACGGGCGCGAAGCGGTGGTGGAAGTGACCCTGCACGAGGGGCGTAACCGGATCGTGCGCCGCATGTTCGCCTCCCAGGGATTCGAGCTAACCCGCCTGGTGCGTACCCGCATCGGCTCGGTGCTGCTCGGCAGCCAGCAGGCGGGGAAGTTGCGCCCCGTGCAGGGGAAGGAACTGGGCACGCTGATGGCCCAGGTTGGCCTGTAGGGATTATTTTCGGGGCCGTTTGTTTACGGACGGTCTGTAACCTTGCGCCTACCCGCGCCCGCCAGCGGGCATATCTGGCTTCCCTCCCGATAGGATGGGGGCGTGATTGAGAACTCGCTTATTGTTGCCATCGACGGCCCTTCGGGCTCCGGCAAGTCCACCGTTTCTCGGCGCCTTGCTGCCGAGCTGGGCGGCGGCTACGTAGATACCGGCTCCATGTACCGGGTCGTTACCTGGTATTGCCTGCGCGAAGGCATTGACCTAGACGACCGCTTTGCGGTGGCCCGCGCGGCGAGCGAGCTGGATCTGCGTCTTTGCACCGACCCGGAGGCACCCGCCGTTGCGGTGGGAGAGACGATCCTGGGCGATGAGATCCGCAGCGAAGAGATTTCTAGCCAGGTTTCCCGCGTCGCCACCAACCTCGATGTACGCGCGGTGCTACAGCAGCGCCAGCGCGAGATCATCAGCCAGACCGCTAAGCGGCACGGCTCCTGCGTGGCCGAGGGGCGAGACATCACCACCGTGGTTTATCCGGACGCTGACGTGCGTATCCTGCTCACCGCGAGTGAGGAGGCCCGCATGGCGCGCCGGGCGAAGGAACTCAACATCGGTGAGGTGAGCGATGCCGACGTGGCACAGCGGATGCAGGATCAGGTGCTGCGCCGCGACCGTGACGATGCCACCGTCTCCCAGTTCCTGACCGCGCCCGACGGCGTGACCACGATCGATACCTCCGAGATGGGGATCGACGAAGTGGTGGCGGCGGTGCTGTCTCTCACCGAGGCAACCGGAGCGCTGCCGGGCGAAGACGCGGACGCTTACGACGACGACACCGTTGAGGCAGCCTGGCGCAGCGGCCTGGAAGAGTACGAACTCGATGAGGACGACCGGGCCCTCCTGGACGGCGAGATCCCCACGGAACACGAGGGCGAGGTGCGCCGCACCCTGCCGGTACTGGCCGTGGTGGGACGCCCGAACGTAGGTAAATCCACGCTCGTAAACCGCATCCTGGGCAGGCGCGAGGCCGTGGTCGAAGACGTCCCCGGCGTTACCCGTGACCGCGTGCTTTACCCGGCTGATTGGGCCGGGCGAGACTTCATGCTGGTGGATACCGGCGGCTGGGAAGGCCGCGTGCAGGGTATTTCTTACCGCATCGCGGAACAGGCCGAAATCGCCGTGGAAATGGCCGATGCGATCCTGTTCGTGGTCGACGCCACCGTGGGGGTTACCGAGACGGATCAGCAGCTCGTAAAGGTGCTGCGCCGCTCCGGTAAGCCGGTTGTGGTCGCCGCCAACAAGGTAGACGACGAACGCGGCGAGCTTGAGGCGGCGGCGCTGTGGAACCTGGGCCTCGGCGAGCCCTACCCGGTGTCGGGCCTGCACGGCCGCGGCTCCGGCGATCTGCTCGATGCCGTGATGGCGGTACTCCCGAAGGAAGGCAAGGCTCTCGCGCCCTACGCCGGGCCGCGCCGCGTGGCGCTGATCGGCCGACCCAACGTCGGTAAGTCCTCGCTGCTGAACAGGCTCGCGGGGGAGAACCGCGTGGTTGTCGATTCGACCGCGGGCACCACCCGCGATCCGGTCGATGAAAAGATCGAGCTGGGTGGCAAGGAATGGATCTTCGTGGATACCGCGGGTATTCGCCGCCGCATCCACAACCACCAGGGGGCGGAGTTTTACGCCTCGCTGCGCACCCAGTCAGCCCTGGAGAAGGCCGAGGTGGCGATCGTGCTGCTGGAGGCCAGCGAGCCGATCTCCTCCCAGGACCTAAAGATCATCGATACGGTGGTTGAATCCGGGCGAGCCCTGGTGCTGGCGTTCAACAAGTGGGATCTGATCGACGAAGAGCGCCACAAGCAGCTCGAATATGAGATCGCCACCGATCTGGCACACGTCGCCTGGGCGCCGCGCGTCAATATTTCGGCAGAGACGGGCCGTGCGGTCAACAAGCTGGTTCCGGCGCTGGAGACCGCGTTGGAATCTTGGGACGCACGCATCCCCACCGGCAGGTTGAACGCGTTCCTGGGCACCCTGGTGGCGGCGCACCCGCACCCCCTGCGGGGCGGAAAGCAGCCGCGCATTCTCTTTGCGACCCAGGCACGCAGCAGGCCGCCGCGTTTCGTGGTGTTTGCGACCGGCTTCCTGGAGCACGGCTACCGTCGCTTCATCGAACGCCGTCTGCGCGAGGACTTCCAGTTCCCCGGTACCCCGATCGAGATCGGCGTACGTATACGCGAGAAGAGAAAGGGACGGCGCTAGCCTGCGCGTGTGCGCGCATGGTGGCTAACGGCGTAGGATATTCGTATGGTGCGTGAAGACGACGAAACACTGGTAAATCGTGAGGTGCTCTCCTGGAGCGAGTTCGGTGAGGCGAGCCGCGAACTGGCACGCCAGATCCTGGCTTCGGGGTGGATGCCCGATCTGGTTATCGCCGTTGCGCGCGGCGGCCTGCTGCCTGCGGGCGCGCTGGGTTACGCGCTTGACGTGAAGGCCATGGGCACGATGAACGTGGAGTTCTACACGGGTATCGACGAGACCCTGGAGGAGCCGGTGCTGCTGGCCCCGCACATGGATACTTCCGATATCGCGGGCCAGAGGGTGCTGGTCGTTGATGATGTGGCCGACTCGGGTAAGACCCTGGCCAAGGTGATGGAACTGCTGCGGGCAGAGGGCGTGCCGCTGAACGACGGCGACGCTCCCGTGGACGCCCGCTGCGCTGTGCTCTACACCAAGCCGCGTAGCGAAATTAAGCCGGACTACTCCTGGAAGGAAACCAGCGACTGGATCTCCTTCCCGTGGTCCTGCCAGCCGCCGGTCACGCTCGAGGACTGATCTTTTAGCTTCCATCTGGATAATCCATTAGTTTCACGCTCGGCCTTCCTCGCGGAGGGCCGAGCGTTCTCTTTATCTCGTATTCGCGTTCTCCCCAAGGAGTTATGTTTTGGCTACCCCCGATTTCATTCTTTCCCTGCGCGAAAAGATCGGCCACGAAAATGCTGTGGCTTTCCGGTGTGACCGTGGTGGTGTTGCACGAAGGGCGGGTACTGTGCGTGCGCCGCTCAGACAATGGGCAGTGGACTCCCGTGACGGGGATTATCGATCCGGGGGAGCAGCCGGTGGATGCCGCCGAACGCGAGGTGCTGGAAGAAACCTCGCTGAAGGTGCGCTGCACTCGCCTGGTTTCCTTGGACGTGGTTGGTCCCATGACGTATTCGAACGGCGATCGCAGCCAATACCTGGATCTTTGCTTTGCCGCGGAATACCTGTCCGGGGAACCGTTCCCCGCCGATGGTGAAAATACCGAGGCGGCGTGGTTCCCGCTCGATGCCCTGCCGCCGCTTAACGCGCGTTTCCAGCGGGCGGTGCGGGAAACTATAGCGGGAGCGCAGCAGCCGCGCATCCGCCCGGCAGAATAGGCCTCAATACGTACCTGCCTGCGCGTCCGCCTCGTCTGCGGGCAGCGCGGGATCTCTGCTGAGCGTTACCCTGTGTTCGCTTATCACCTCCGCTTCGAGGTAGCGGCCAACTGCGCCATCTTTCAGGTGTTTTATGCGGGAATCGCTGGCTTCTAGCCGGTTCAGGGTGCCGACGTAACCGGTGCCGTCTTTAGGGGCGGTGTCGTGGTTGCTGATTAGCGTAGGCATGGGGTTAAACAGTTCTTCGGCTTTTTGTGGGTAGCCGGGAAGAGAAATTTCTTGCACGCGATGGTTTTCTGGATTTAGGTCTAGCGCAGGCACTGGGTCGCCGCTAAATCCGAGCACGGTGGGAGGCAGCGGAGCCGGGAGCGATATCGGCTTGGCCCGCAGTTCGTGGCTTAGGTTGGCTACCCCGGTTTCGCTGCGCGCCGGATGGAATTGCTGCACGGGGGAACCGGCGCTCAATACCTGCTCTACCCGGTAGCTTCCCGGCTTGCCGCTCGCGTTGTTAAAGGTGGGATCGGACGCGAGGGAGGCCGCGATTAGCCCTCCCTGGGAATGACCCACCAACATGATTTTTGCGCCCGGCGGAACGAGCGGTTTACCGTCCGGGCCTCTCGCCCGCATCGCGGCCCGCACCGCGCGCATGCTGTCTGATTCCTGACCGGAGCCGGCAACCAGGTTGCTGGCCCAGTCCTGCGGGTTCTTTTGGCCCCACCAGCCGGATGCCGCAATCATATTGCTTTCCGTGGGTGGTATTTGCACCAGATAGATAGTCTCACCGCGCTTGTCGCGCATTTTCTGGATCGCAACCTGGCTAAAGTCCCGTGCGGGGAGCGTGCCGCCATGCCCGTCGGGAGGGTCCGTGCGCAGCGTAGCGTTTGCCAGAAAGAGGCCCGCCAGGTCACGAGCCGCCCTAGGGTGGGAGACGGCGCTGACGGCCGCCACGGAAACTTCTGCGCCGCTCATGTTCTCGGGTAGCGCCCGGTCTATGAGGGGCAGGGAAGCGGCCTGGAGCAGATACCAGTAGCTTGCCGCGGCTACCCGCCGTGAAAGCGGAGCGTCTGTCTCTGTGGCAGTTTCCCAGGCCGCCTGTTTAGCGTTCGCAGCGTTTCGCTGCAGCTGCTGTTCCCCAGGCAGCGGCAACGGTGGGGGAGCAAGGCACATCGGAGCGGAAGCGTAATCCTGCGCATCGGCCTCAGCACGGAGCTGCTGGGCAAGTTCCGCGCTCTCCCGCCGAATCGGTGATAGGCGCAGCCTGCACAGCGCACCGATTTTCTCCCGGTAGGCCTGCGCGTCGGGGCCGTGCCAGTTAGCCGATTGAACGTTTTCAAGTGCCGTGGTGAGGCGCAGCAGGGCGTATTCCAGGCGGTCCATCGTTAACGCCGTTTGCCGCGCCTGCTCCGTATCCATTCCCTGAAACACGCTCCTGCCACCTCCTAGTACCGCGTTTTCGGCAGGCTACGTAAAAGCGGCGGCGTTGCAGTATCCGCTGTGGGAAACGCAAGGAGCAGTGAACGTGTGAACAAGCTGTGGTTGATCCGAAACGCCTGGCTGCTTGCGAAGCCGTGGCGGGTGTCACGCCGCGCCGGTTTCGTCGCAGGCCAAACGTCGGCTATGCTTATACGGGTCACGGGCTGTGGCGCAGCTTGGTAGCGCACTTGACTGGGGGTCAAGGGGTCGCAGGTTCAAATCCTGTCAGCCCGACCAAATAGGTCCCGGAAACTTCGGTTTCCGGGACCTTTTAGTTTCCCTGCGTTTGCGTGCACAGTATCCCCACCTGCCCCAGGCTTCACACCCTCGCCAAGGCTCCCGAAAGCCCTGCACGGTTAACCGCCGCGATAGATTGTCGGGGGTGACGCTTAGGATGAGCAGCAAGCGAGTGGCTCGTATTTAGGCGCAGGTTGATTCCATAACACGCTTTGGCTGTGCAGCGACACGCGTTAGTCCTGTAAAGCATCCGGGAATCCCGAAGCCGATTGCGCTGCGCACGCGTTCACACAGATAGAGAACAGAAAATTTCATCGGTTCACCCGAGGAGGCCTAAGCATTCCCTTCGGTGAACAAAGGATGAAACATATCTATTTATGGGGGTGCAAATTGTTAGGGACGATTATCGATGAAAAATACAAGGGTATGCCGAGCGAAATTCCTGACGGTCATTACAAAATGGTCGAAATAAACGGCGATGATGTAGTTTTTTCATGTGTTCCAGTTTTGGTTAAAGACCTGCTGGTGTTCATGTATTACCCTTCGACAGATATGTGGCATCTAGAGGAGGAACCTTCTAGATACACCATCGTTCCTGACTATGAAGAATTCATCTTTGTTCCGACAGATTTAGAAAGCCTGATCGCTTTAATGAAGACTGGCCGGAAAATACCTCGCCGAGGCAGTGGTGTGGGGCATCTGATGTCTTTGGAATCTCAGCCGGCCAATGAGCGGAAATTCAACGCTGAGGTGGGTCTCTTTCGCGATGGAGGAAAGATCTTCAAGAAGGAGATGGTTAAGGTCTTGGGAATGCTTGAGTCCGGAGATACCAGACTCGTTGCGCGATACCCGGAGGCTAAGAGAACTAATGCCCTTACGCTGGCAGGCGAAATCAACGCCGGTAAAAAGGCCATGTTGGCTGGCCTCTCACTGAAAGCCGAAGCCTTTCAGGATAAGGACGGCACCTGGGTTGTTTCGGTCACGAAACAGTGACGCCTTTCGCCGCTTAGCTTAGAAAACATCTGGCGAAAAGCGTTACAGCTAAAGCCGGATAGTGCTATTCGCCGGTTTGTCCGTCAATCGCTTCGCGCAGTAAATCTGCGTGCCCGCAATGGCGCGCATATTCTTCAACCATGTGGGTGAGTATCCAGCGTGCAGACACCGTTTCCCCACCCGGTAGTGCGGCTTCGCTGGAAAGATCGAACGTTTCTTGTGCGCACGCTTTTTGCCAAAGCGCATGCGATTCCGTCACCGCGCCTTGCCAATCATTTAATAGCTTCGCCGCGTTTTCCTGCAGCGCCGTTTCCCACTCCCAATCGGGAGACTCGTTCCAATCCACGCCGCACCAGGGTTCTTTTTCGGGCTCTCCCAGCAACACCTGGGAAAACCAGAAGTTCTCTACAAAGGTGAGGTGCTTTAGCAGCCCGGCCAGGGTCATGGCAGAGACGGTAGAACGCCGCCGCAGATCGCTTTCGCTCAGCCCGGCTACCTTCCAGGCGATAGTGGCGCGCAGAAAATCTAAGAACCCCAGCAGCGTTTCGGCTTCCCCCGCACGATTTGGCGGATCGGGGCGGCCATGCTCGTCCTGTACGGGGTCGTTCATGTTCCCAATACTAGCCAGCGCGGGATCCTCCGGGGCCGGATAACGCTCGTGCCGCTTCCTCGATGCTTACGCTCGGCACTCACCCTCGACATGGAGCCGCGACTCGGGTAAACTGTCCCCGTATGTACCGCCTGCATGGTACGGAGAATTTTCCTCGCGTACCCAAACTGTGTGGTTCGCTGCCACGAACCATCGGCTCTATTCGGGAGATACCTTGCTGAAGGAACCTTACGCACTGTTCGATACCCGCATCACGGCCCGGCATTTCATCAGTCCCACGCTGCTGCGTATCACCCTGTCGGGCCCCGATCTGGCGCTGGTCGGCACCACAGGCCTTGACCAGCGGATCAAACTGCTTTTCGTAAGGGACGACGCCCACGCCGACGCGATACTCGCACGCAATGCTCCCTGGCGCGAACTGTATGCCTCCCTGCCGGAAGACGAAAAGCCGGTGGCGCGCACCTACACCTTTGCCGAGCTGCGGCCCGCGCAATGCGAGGTAGATATCGACGTGGTGATTCACGACGGGCACGCCCACGGCCCCGGTTCCACGTTTGCCCTGGAAGCCCCCTATGGCAGCCGGGTAATCATGTCCGGCCCGCGCGGTGACGTACCAGGCCACGACAAGCTGGGCATCGCCTGGTATCCCGACTACGACATCCTGCAAAACATACTGCTGGTCGGTGACGAAACCGCGCTTCCCGCGATCCGCGGCATCCTGAAACAACTCCCGGTGCAGGTGAGCGGCCGGGCCGTGATCGAAGTCCCCTACCCGGAAGATGTCGAAGAAGAGATGAGCGCCCCCGAGGGGGTGGAAGTCGTCTGGTGCGTACGCGATGCGGGGCAGACGGCCTTTTCGCAGCTGCCCTTCCCCGTCACGGAGGAAGACAAAAAGGCTTTCTACACGGGCGATGAAGACGAAATGCTGTGGCAGGAAGAAGCGGAACCGGGGCAGTGGCTCGGCTGGGTGGCCGGGGAAACGCAGTGGGTGGCAAAGATCCGCAGCGCCGCCCGCCGTGCAGGCATAGCCAAGCGGCAGGCATCCTTCATGGGGTACTGGCGCAAGGGCGCCCGGCACCCGTAAAGCCTGCGCGTCTTTTCCTAAACCAACCGCGCCGCCCCGGCTAACCTGCGGCCTGCTCGGGTAGTGTGGAGGCATGGCAGAAAACCTCGCGCAGCACGCCAGCCAGTACATTCGCCAGCAGGCAAACAACACCGTACGCTGGCGTCTCTGGGGCCCTGCCGCGTTAGCCGAGGCGCGCGAGCGTGACCTGCCCCTGTTTGTTTCCATCGGCTACAGCTCCTGTCACTGGTGCCACGTGATGAGCCGGGAATCGTTTTCCGATCCGGAGGTAGGGGCATACCTGAACGAGCACTTCGTTCCGGTGAAGGTTGATCGCGAGGAACACCCCGCGGTAGACCACGCCTACATGCGGGCAATGCTCGCCACCAGGGGAGAGGGCGGCTGGCCGCTAAACGCCTGCTGCCTGCCCGATGGATCCCCCTTTTACCTGGCCGCCTATCTGCCGCCCGTAAGCGCCGACGGAAAGATCGGCTGCCTCGATTTCCTGCGCAGCGTCTCTACCGCCTGGGGCACAGCAGACGGCCGCGCCCGCCTGGAACTGACCGCCCAGCGCGTAGCCAAAAAGGTGGCCGACGAAACCGTCTCGGGGAGGCGCATAAGCGGGGAAGCCTGCACTCAGCGGGGCCTAGATGTGCTACTGCGGACTCTTTTGCTGAGCCGGGATACGCGCTGGGGCGGCTGGGGGAGCGGCGCAAAGTTTCCGCTTCCGCTCGCCTATCAGGCCCTGCTGCGCACGGGAGTGCCCTTCGCCGTGGAGGCGGTGTGCGCCGACATAGACATGCTGCTCTCCTCCGCCCTCACAGATCACGTGGGCGGCGGCTTTTTCCGCTATTGCGTGGACGAGATGTGGGACGTTCCCCATTTCGAAAAAATGCTTTGCGATAACGCCCTCATCACCTCGCTCCTGGCCGCGCGCCACAATATCGCGCCGAGCGAGAGCAGCACGCAGGAGCTGGCCGACGCAGCGTCGGCCCTGCAAGAAATCTTCGCCATGGAAAATGGCCTACTTGCCTCCGGGATAGACGCCGAGTCTCCGCTTCCGGGGGAAAGCGAAAGCAGCGAGGGCGGCTACTACCTGTGGCACCGCAAGGCGCTGCGCGAGGCCTTGGATACGGGAAACGGTAGCGCTGCCGCGACAGCCTGGGCGGAGGCCTACAACATTCGCGCGGAAGCCAGCTACCGGATCGACCATTGCACGCCGCGCCGCGTGCCGGGCAGCGATTACCGCACCCCGCCCGAGGTGCGCTCCCGGCTCCGCGAAGCGCAAAAGCGCCGGGTCGCGCCGCAACGCTCCGAAGCGTCCGTGCTGGCATGGACTTTCCTAGCGGTATCGGCACTGGCCGACGCGGGGCGCTCGCTCGCGGACGAAGCCCTGACGCACGCTGGCCGCGCACTCTACGAGAACGCTTTGCGGCTGCATACGGACGTATCTGGCACCCTGCGCAGGCTGGCCACGCTGGCAGGCCCGGCGGGACCGGCTGCAGGCCTGGACGATCTGGCGGCGGGGGCGCTCGCGGCGATCTCCCTGGGGGATGGCGCAGAGGCCGCCCGGCTGCTGCGGCTTTGCGATGAAACCTGCCGTGACGAGCGGGGGAGGCTGCGCGATGCGGCCAGCGAAGACCCAGCCCAGCTGCCTCCGGCAGGTGCGGCGCAGACGGATTCGGGAGCACCCGCGGGGAGCAACAGTTACGCGTTGGCGCAGGCGAAGCTCGCGCGGCTAATCCCCGAAGAACGCGCCAGCCGCGCCCAAGCGGCCCGCGCCGCGCTGCGCGAGAGCGGGGCCGACGTCAGTTCCGCGCCGCAGCTTTACGGGCAGTGGTTACAGGCCGCGCTGCTGTTGCACGCAATGGGGGAGCTGAACGATGAGTGAGCACGAAAAGAAGCGCAGCCACATTACCGCCCACGGCGAGACCAGTTATTCGCCGTCGTCGCTGCTTAGAGCGCTTACGGCCAATCCGCTGGATTATTCCCAGCTGCGTAACGGCGGGGAAGAAGACCCTCCTATGCGCGAGCTCGGCACCGTGGGGAAAGCCGGGGTGGCGGTGCTTGCGGTGGCTCTCGGCTTCATGGTTTCGGCCAGCGCGATGGCGCTGCGCAAGCCGGTCACCGGGGCGGACAACCCGCGTACCTATTTGAGCAAGCAGCTCGAGCAGCGCCGACAGGACGTAGATGCCCTGGTCGCCTTAAACCAGCAGCGCCAGGAGAAGGTTTCTCAGCTACAGGGCCAGGTCCTGGGCGGTGGCAACGGCGCGGAACTTTCGCGCAGCGAAGAAATAACGGGGGCCACAGACCTCACGGGCGAGGGAGTAGTAGTGCAGCTCCAGGACTCGCAGGGGCAGCGCACGCTACCTGGACAGACGGCCACCGCGGGCACCAACCGGGTGCGCGATAGCGAGGTGCAGCTGGTGGTTAATGCTCTGTGGGATGGCGGGGCCGAGGCCATCTCGGTGAACGGGCAGCGGGTCACCGCGCGCACGGCGATTCGCACCGCGGGAGATTCGATACTGGTTGATTTCCGCCCCCTTTCGCCGCCCTACGAGATAACCGCGCTCGGGGAGCCGGATCGCCTCTACAACTCTTTTGCCAAGAGCACCGCCGCTGCGGAATTGCGTCAGCTGGGTGCCCAGTACGGGATCGGCTGGAACGTTACGAAAGGCAGTAAACTGGCTGTGCCTAAGGCACCCATCGGACCGCTGCGCCATGTCCGGCTAACGGAAGGAAACCAGGAATGATCGCTATCATCGGCCTAGTCCTGGGCGTGATTATCGGCCTTTTGGTACAACCTGATGTGCCGGTGGCGCTACAGCCTTACCTCCCGATCGCGGTGGTAGCGGCTCTAGATACGCTGTTCGGCGGATTCCGGGCCGCCCTGGAGGGGGTATTCGATGCGCACGTATTCATCATTTCCTTCCTCTTCAACGTGGTCTTGGCGGCGTTCATCGTATTTCTGGGTGACCAGCTGGGGGTAGGCGCCCAGCTTTCCACCGCGGTTGTGGTGGTTCTCGGTATCCGTATCTTCGCTAACGCCGCCGCTATTCGCCGCCACGTATTTAAGGCTTAAAGCATGGCGCAACAGGAAATCAGCGGCTGGCAGCGAATCCGCAATATCTTGCGGCCGCGTTGGAAAATGTCCCAGATCGTGGTGGGAATCCTCTGCCTGCTGGTCGGCCTGACGATAGCCATCCAGGTGCGCGAGACACTCCAGGAGCCCCTGGACCAGATGAGCCAGCAAGACCTTGTCCGCCTGCTGGATGAATCAAATCGTCACGTTAGCCAGTTGCAGCAGGAATCGCGTGAACTAGAGACCACTCTGCGCGAGCTGGAAAACGGCCAGCAGAATTCGTTGGCGGCGCGGGCGGCAGCCCAGGAACGGTTAAGGACGCTGCAGGTGCTGGCGGGGGAGATCCCCGCGCAGGGTCCGGGAGTGCGCGTTATCGTGGCCGACGGTGGCGCGGGCGTAAAACCGCAAACCCTGCTCACGGTTTTGGAAGAGCTGCGCAACGCCGGCGCTGAGGTAGTGCAGCTCAACAGCGTGCGTATCGTTGCCTCCTCTTCGATCACGGGCAAGCCCGGTCAGATCGTGGTGGATGGAAAGACGCTAAAAGCGCCCTACGAGTTCCGTGTGATAGGCCCGTCCGACGTTATCGATCCTGCCCTGAAGATCCCCGGCGGAGCCGCGGACACGGTCGCTTCCGACGGCGGTGACCTGACGGTGTCGCAGCTCGACAACGTCACGATTAACGCGGTTGTACCTCCGAGCGAGTTCCAGCACGCGAAGAGCAAGTAGGAATCTTTCCCAAAACTGAGTAAAACCTAGCCGCAGGTGGCCTCTGACGGTCAGAAAACCTCTCCGGGCATGACAAAATGGAGGGGTATCTAATGTGCGCACGAGCGGAGGGACTAGGAAATGAACTCCCACGAACAGGCGAGCATGCCTGACCCCACCCTCGATCAGACGAGCGTCTTCAAGGCGATCTCTGCGGAGGACTTTGCAGAAGACCAGGTTATCGGTCTTAGTCAGCAGGATAAGCAGGCGATTTCTGCGCTCCCGGAATCCTGCGCGCTACTAATCGTGCGTAAAGGCCCGAACATGGGCGCCAGGTTCCTGCTCGATGCGGAAAAGACCGTCGCCGGTCGGCACCCCAACTGCGAAATCTTCCTGGACGATGTCACTGTTTCCCGCCAACACGCCGCTTTCCTGCGCGATGCTGACGGGTTCGTGCTGCGCGATCTGGGTTCGCTAAACGGCACCTACGTCGGTAACGACCGCGTGGACGAGGTGCGCTTGAGCGCGGGCCAGGAAATTCACGTCGGTAAATACCGCCTGACCTTCCACCCCGCAGTAGCGGAGAACTGAGCCGGCCTTGGCTGCCTCCGCCCTAGCTTCCCCCGGCGGCGCGCCCGGCAGGTTCTCGATCGGTCAAGTGATCGGGATGCTGCGGGAAGAGTTTCCCACCCTACGTCCCTCCAAGCTGCACTTTTTGGAGTCTCAGGGGCTGATATCGCCCTCGCGGACGGAAGCGGGATACCGTAAATATTCCCGTGCCGACGTGACCCGTTTGCAGTTCATTCTGCGGGCACAGCGTGACTGGCGCTGGCAGCTTTCGATGATTGCGGATCATATAGAAAAGCACGGCTGCGAAGATGGTCAGGTAACCAGCATCGCCGCTCATCGCGCTCCCGTTAGGCTGAACGCGGCCGAGCTTCGTTCCCGTGCGCAGCTAGACGAGGCGCTGCTAGAGGAGCTTTTTTCCTACGGTTTTCTCGATCCCCAGGCGGCGTTCTACGGCCAGTCGGACCTTGATCTGGCAGTTGCTGCACGCAAACTTGCGGACGAGGGGCTGCATCCGCGGCATCTCACCCTGGTACGTACCGCGGTGGGAAGACACGCTCACCTGGTGCATAGCGTTTCTTTGCCCCATGAAATGCGTAAAGCGCCGGAAGCCAAAGAGCAGGCGAAGCAGATGACGCAAGAGCTGGCGGAATCGCTAATCACCATCTATTCCGCGCTACTTAGGGACGAAGTCTCTAAGTATTAGTAGGTGGAAAAGCATCGCAAAATTTTCCCGTAAATACTGGCGTGTCGCCTCTCGTATTTAGCGTGCTATCCAGGTATTCTGGCGGCAGATCCTCATTCTTCTTCCCCACTTAGAGGATCCCGGAGGAAAAACACGTGAGCGAGTTCGATTCGTGGTTCGGTAGCGAACCCACTTTTAAAGCTTCGCAAGGCGTTTTGTTCGGTTCGCAGATCGAACCGGAAGATGCCGCTGAAACGGGCTACCGTGGCCCCGCCGCCTGCAAGGCTGCCGGTATTACCTACCGTCAGCTGGATTATTGGGCGCGCACTCACCTGGTTGAACCCAGCATTCGCTCCGCTAGCGGCTCCGGCACTCAGCGTCTTTACGGCTTCCGCGACATCGTGGTTTTGAAGGTAGTGAAGCGCCTGCTCGATACCGGGGTTTCCCTGCCGCAGATCCGCGTGGCCGTCGAGGCCTTGCGCGAGCGCGGGGTGGAGGACCTCTCCGAGGTCACCCTGATGAGCGATGGCGCTTCCGTCTATGAATGTGCCGACGCAGACGAGGTCTTCGACCTCGTACAGGGTGGACAGGGCGTATTCGGCATTGCCGTTGGTCGCGTGCGCCGAGAAGTAGAGTCTTCCCTGCTCGAATTGCCCAGCGTTACCGCGGAAGAAACCAGCGCTAACGATGAGCTCGCGGCGCGCCGCAAGGCTCGCATGAGTGGCTGACATAAGCCTTTCTGGCGGGCCGTCCGGGAAGAACCGGCGGCCCGTTACTTTTTTAGACATAGCAAAGCCGCCCCAGATAATTGGGGCGGCTTTCCTATATCTATTTAGGCTTCGCTGTCGGGACGAACCCGGCTTACGGGTTCCTCACCAAAACGTTCGTCGCGGTTCTTCAGCACGGTATCCAGGAGCTGATCGAATTGCGCGGACAGCGCCGGGCCGCTCGCCCCTTGATACCTATGCAGCGGCACGGCAGAACCCTGCGCCTGCTGGAGTCCCACGCGCTCTTCGATCACGGGATTAACGATCATTTCCTCGCCGTAGCGTTCGCGCAGCTCATTGAGGCGGAAAGCGTGTTCCACTGAACGAGGGCGGAAACGGTTCACCGCGATCCCCAGCAGCTCTAGCTCCGGGGCGTGGCCCTGCTCGCGCAGTTCAGAGATCAGCTTAAATGCGCGATCCGCGGCCGACACGGCATAGATGCCGGGCTCGCTTACCACCAGTGCACTGTCGGAAGCGGTCAGTCCCATCTGGGTTAGACCGTTCAACGAAGGCGGGCAATCGATCAGCACCAGGCCGTATTCGGTGCGGCGCTTCATGAGCGCTTCACGCAAGCGGCGAAGCGTCCGCGCGGTGGGAGTGGGGGAATCCAGGCGGCCGGAGCGGAAAGAACCTGGAATCATGTCGAGTCTGGTTTCGCTCTCCAGCGCCCACGGGGTAGGCCGAATCGCGCGCTCAATGGTTTCGGTGCGTGCAGATGCCACGACCTCGGCAACGTCCAGGCCATCCACCTGGCTACCTAGCAGGCCAAGGGTCGTATCGCCCTGCGGATCCAGGTCGAGCACCAGGGTGTCTATACCCCTGTGCAGGGCAGCAGAAGCAAGGCCGAGGGTGACGGACGTCTTGCCGACACCACCTTTGAGGGAACAAACGCTCAGAGTGAACACTGCTCTACTCTACCTTTTCGATTCGTAGGGATGTACGCGACACGGAACCTTTTTGTGTGCGCATAACGTCACGCCAGATCGGTGATCGCACGCGCGATAGCTAGAGAGGGATCTACCTCGGGTGCTTTGGGTGCGGGTGTTGCGGGTCGCGCGGACAGCGGGGCTTTGCTTTCCAGGTCGTAGCGAACGATGCCGTAGCGTTCCCAGAAATTCTCTACCCAGTCGGGGGCTTTGCCGGCATAAACGGACCAGGAGGGAAGCCCTAGAGCAGCGGCTTCCACGATGCCGGTGGAGAAAACACCCGCTACCGGGGCCGCCAGCTCCTGCAAACCGATTCGGCGCTTGTCCATACGCATTCCCTTACGCTCCCAGAGGGCATGTTGCAGCCGGGATAGCTTGTCTATCTCCGAGGGGTGCGGGCGGTAAGTCGCTCCGGTCGCTCGCCAAAACGCTTCGGTAGAAGCCGCGAGGGAGCGGCGCGGTAGTTCCGCGCCGTGTAGCTGCCCCAGGAAATAGGGGGTGTCTACGTCTGCGAGTGCCGCCCGTGGCTTCTGACTTGCCGCGTAAATCAGCTTAGATCCGACAACCGTATGAGTTATGTCTTTTCTGCCACTAGCCCAGAAATTTGCATCCTCGTCACTGAAGGCAAGTAGATGGGTATCCCGCGGCAGGGGAGGCGCGTAGGGAGTAAGCAGCCCGTGCTGCACAACAATAAACGGGATTCCAAAAGAGTCCGAAACCTCTTTTGCGTATTTTCCGACAGGTAGGAATGTTCCGAGACCTACAGCACATTTAGGTGAAAGTGATTTTATGTCTCCACAAAATTCTTTCCATTCAGGCCCAAGATTCAGCTCCTCCGGAGCCAAGACAAGAGTTGATCTATCGGTGTGCGCAAGGAAAGAAAGGTTCGCTGCAACACTAGACGGAGTTGTTGCCTCAAGTGCTACAATAATTTCGGGATTATCTCCCCTTATGTAAAGTTTCGGAGATGGCGAGGCTTTGCGCCTGGTTTTTAGAAGCTTTTTAATCCTACGTAAAGTCGAACTTCGATCTTGCCATTTTTGCCAGGCAACTAAATCTTCGCTGTATACCAGCATTTTTCCTCCCGAGGAGAATGAGTGACTAAAATAGCTTTAGAAATACTGTCAGGATGCGTTGATGACGTATTTGAGGAACTTTACGAATCTTTTGGAGACTCTCTTATACTATCAGCCGGTGACACCGAGATACTTCTGTCGTTAGAAACACCTCTATCCAGAAAACACATCATTAAACTTCGCTCCCTGCGCACCGTGGTTGCCGCCTATGTAGTGGCCACTTTTCCCGTACAGCGGCCCCGTGAGCTCTTGGCGACGCAGCGGATTAATCAGCTGGCGGAAACAATAGCGACCCTGCGCACCACTAAGCCCAGGCCGCAGCCTAACTTCACCTCGCTGAGGCTTTCGGCAGCGGGGGCGGATTCTCCGGAAATGGTGCGTTTCGTGCAGGAATTGGGGGAGGCCTGCGGCCTGTCCCCGGAGGAAGACGGGGATCTTCTGCTGCGGGTGAGGCGCTCAGAAGCAGGTTGGCAAGTGCTGATGAGGATTACGCCTCGCCCCCTGGCTACGCGCCCCTGGCGCAGCGAAAACTATCCGGGAGCCCTTAACGGAACGATCGCAGCCAGCATCATGCGGCGCATGGACGTGGGGGAGGAGAACCAGCTCCTGGATCTCACCTGCGGGACCGGCACCCTGCTGATAGAACAGCTGCATTTGGCAACGCCAAAACGCTGCGTCGGCGTCGATCTGAACCCCGCCGCAATCCAGATCGCACAGGTTCATCAGCGCCAGGCAAAGCGCAAGGGGAAAATCGAATGGCTCTGCGCCGACTCCACCCAGTTGAATATAGAGGGAGGCTTTGATCGCATCGTCTGCAATCCCCCCTGGGGCACCCTGGTGGGTGAGCACGAGGCAAACCTAGACCTCTACGCCGCGTTACTGGAAAAGGCGGCGCAGCTGGCCGCCCCGAACGCCCTATGCGGCATTCTCAGCCACGAAGTTAGGCGCACGCAACGGGTGATCGCCGGCCAGACCGCATGGGAGCAGGTAGGGGAGCACCGCTACTTCCAAAAGGGGCATCACCCGCGTCTGTTTACACTGCGTCTGCGGGCAAATTAGTTGCTGACGTAAAAAGGTAGGCAAGATCTTTAGAACTGGTCTCGATCCTGACCAGTGAGGCGTCTCGCCTACCAAATACCCAGAGAAGCAGTTCTGAGGGCAGGCCGTAAACACGCACGCTACCTTCTCCCTTGCCTGCGATCCGGATGCCTCCGTGCTTTCCGGCCACGAGGATTACCTCCGCGCGCTCTTGCAACCTAAGCCTGGCCAGCGTACGCAAAGGGCGCATCAGCTGCGATTCCTGTATGCCGCTGAGTTCTCGTCTCTGCCATCCGGGGTGCGCCCTGCGCACGTCCTCATGGTGCACGAAGTATTCCGCGGTGTTGAAAAATGTGTCCAGGCAAGAGAGGAAGGGGAACCCGCCGTAGCGGAAAGCATCCACCTGTTCTTGCCAGGGCTTATTCCGCCAGCGGCGCAGCGCCCCGGCGGCTCCGGGAAACTTTTCCCCCAGCAGCAGATAGGGTTTACGTTCGCGCAGGTAAAGGTGTTCCAGCAGGTCTGCGGTGTCCCATCCGGCGCAGAGCGTCGGGCGCTGCGGGCCAACTTTCAGCAGGGCATCGGCCAGTGCGTAGCGTTCGCTCCTAGCCAATGTCTCATGCCGCAGTGGTCTCATAGCGCCATGCTAGGGCCGACGCCACGGGACCTTCGTTAAAGCCATTTCTTATATTTGAAGATCAGGTACAGGCCGAGGGAGAGCGCCAACATCAAAAGCAGCGACATCGGATAGCCGTAGCGCCAATGGAGTTCTGGCATGTCCACAAAGTTCATGCCGTATATCGATCCGATAAGCGAGGGGGTAAACAAAATCGCAGCCCAGGAGGATATTTTCTTCGCCGCCTCGGCCTGATCGAGGGATGCCTCGGTCATCCGCTTCATCTCTTCGTTCTGCTGTTCCGAGACAAGGGCGGAGTGCACGGTAAGCGCGTTTTGTAGCGAGGTGCGCTGGTTTTCAGCTCGTTCCACGATCCGGATGGCGTGGTCTTGCACATCCCGAATAAGTCTGTTTAGTTCGACGTCAAGACTGTATTTTTGGGCACCGCGCAACAGCGCATCGCACATCGGCACGATAGGTCGCGCCGCACGCAGCACATTGGTGATCTCTCCCGACAGTTCATAAATACGTTGAGCCACGCCCGGTGCACGCGCGAATAGTTCGACCTCGATCTCGTCTATGTCGTTTTCGAGTCCGTTCGTCACGGGAAGATAGCCGTCTACCACCACGTCCATTAGCGCCCAAAGCATCGTCTGCGGGCCGCTCAGCAGGCCAGATTCGGGGGAGAGTTCTCGCGGGAGGCGATCGAGTCTTCTAAACCACGGGTAGTAGGTGTTGCGGGAGACTGTGATGAAGAAGTTTTTCCCGACGAAAATGTCTATCTCGCCGACCGTTACCTCCTCGGCCGCGTCGTTGTACGCGGTGGGGCGCAGCACGCAAAAAAGCGTTTCGCCGTAGCGTTCCAACTTTGGGCGCTGATGACCTTCACGGGCGTCTTCGATCGCTAGCTCGTGCAGATCGAACGCGTCGGCCAATTCTTCAAGCTCGGCGTTATCGGGCGCCGTCAAATGCAGCACGGCAGTCTTTCCGGGCTCCGTTAGCAGCCTGCGGGCCTCCGCGAAGCTCCCGCATTCGACGCCGCTGCCGTCGGGATTCATTACTCGGTTTAGGACTGTACTCACCACACCAGGGTAGAGGGTGGGGTAACGCAGGTACACCAGCACGAGTCGAGTGGACGGGGAGGCTCCCAAACATTCACTTTACATAACATACATTATCGGCGTAGGCCAGCCGGCCAAGAGGTGGTAGGGGTTACAAAAAATAGATAACTGATAGAAATCTGGGAAAAGGCGGAGAAAACCCCGGAAATTTGCGCGAAGATAATCTCTCGCACACCCCTCGACGGACACAAAACAACAGTCCGGATGTGGCGTAAAAGTTACGCCGACCTGGGCATTTACTGGAATTAGGCAGCAATTTTTCAGGTTATTTACAGGCTGCGTGTGACATCCGATAAAAGGCTGTTTTGTTGCGCAGGTTTTGCGTGATTCGACCGTATATTTACGAATACACCACTGTGTGAACGTAACGCTCACGCAAGCACTGAAGGGAACTCTATGACCACTCCTGTAAGCCGTAGGACCGTAGCCAAGGGCGCCGCCTGGGCTGTTCCTGCATCTGTTATAGCCGCGAGCGCCCCTGCTTACGCAGCTTCAAGCGCCCCCGTGGGCGTCGTTTGCCGACTCTTTTTCGGCAGCGGTGGCGTTAATGCTCAGCGGACCGCTTTACATCTGGGGCTCAAGTCTGATTCAAAGACTGTGCCGGCGGGGACTGTTGTGAAATGGACCGTTACGAGCCCTTCCGGAACTCTTCGAGTTCCGCAGCTGAATAACAGCGGCGGCTCCACTGACGCTTGGACCATAGGTTACGAAGGTGGCCTGTCCAAGGGGGATACCGCTTCCTCGATCACCGTAGTCCTCACCGTGAATAAGGAAGTTAAGCTTTCTGACGTTGCCTGTGTTACCACTATGCTCTGGAGTGATTCCACTTCGGATCCTAACGTAAGGCCGAAAACTCAGATTTATGTGAACAGCTCTAGTAAAGGTGGAACCGCTGGCCTTTCGTTCCTGGTTCCCACTCGACAGGGCACGCGAAACACTACGCCTACTACTTTCCTTGAGAAGCGGGGAGAGCAGAGCACCTATCCTCCGGTTCGCTACTCCGCAGTCGGTGGTAAGACAGGCAATCAGGGCCCTCGGGGTCCCGTGTGTGGCCCCGGCGGAAATAATACCTCAACCCTCTACCCGGATGGAGTATGCAAGAAGCTATCGTTTAGAGGTGGGGAAGAAGAACTTCCTTCTTACTCTGCCTGATAGAACACTTAATAAAATATGGGGTCTTTTAATTTTGCTAAATTAAAAGACCCCATATGTTTTAAACCTAGTGAAAAGGTTAAGAGAAAATACTAGTCTTACCTAGATTTCTCTAATCAAAATCCCCTTCCAAGGAGAGAGAAGGTGCTCCTTGGAAGGGGAAAATATTTGTTAGAGCGTTAGCACTGATGCCAGTTAGGGATACTTGCGGGAGGCAAAACAGACCTACCTCGGCGACGCGGCAGCTTATCAGAGCTGGGTAGAAGACCGCGGCGGAAGGTTACGCAACGCTTAAAGTTGCGATGCTGCTGCTTACCGCCCTGCTTGTACGTGACATCGACGTCGCGCTCCATGCAGTTCATGATGTCGGTAGCGCACGTGTAGCTATTCCTGTTTTGGAAGTATGCGTACCAGCCTATGTTGCCCACCAGGTAAAGGCGGCTTCCTACAAGACGGGTCTCACCGGTAAACCTCATCTCGTAAAGGGTAAAGCTCCTCCCCTGTCGATCCGTCTTCCTACCTGCATAGGTTGGCTTGGACCAGCCGTAGTTACGGCCGTACTTTTCGTAGGGGCGCCACTCGAGGGGATGTGTCTGTACATCATCATCCTTCACCCAGAGGGTGAGTTTAGCGTTTTCGATGCGGGTTTCCGCGGTCGCATCGTCCACCCACAGGCCGTTATCGTTTTCGCTATTCGGGTAGTAACGAGTCGCCTCCGGCGAGGTGACACGCAGGGTTCCGCTTTCGATACAGCCATAGCCGCTCGTGCGTACCTAATCCCAGTTCATGTAGACCCAGCCATTGATGCTCAGGTTCTTATCCGGATCCGTGGAAGAAACTAGGGCGGGCGCCTGTGAGGCAAGCACCATAGCGGGAGCCGCCCAGGCCGCCCCCTTAGCGATACTGCGCCTGCTCAGTCTCACCTCATTTGTAGAACTATCCGGGGATACCATCACACATCTCCTTTCCCATCGGCCCCCATGGCCGTAGTTAGTTAGAAAGGTAGTTGTGTTAGTTGATGGTTAGCTGCGAGTTTGCGGCAGATCTCCTTAGTTGTGTCAGAAAAGTGTATTGACTAGCGCTAATCGAACACTAACCGTTAGGCGGTTTTGCTGCCTAAACGTCCCACCAGAATAAACATTGTGACGCTCACCATAGCTCCCGCGCACATGACTATCGCCATCGGTAGCGAGGACTGATTACCGGCCACGCCCACCAGCGGAGAGGCGAACGAGGCCGAGAAAGAGAACCCGAGGCCGAGCAGGGCCGAGGCCGTGCCTGCGACGTCCCTGGCGCGAGAAGACGCAAGAGCCGCACCATTACCGAAGATGAAGCCCTGTGCCGGAACTGCCAGCAGGAAACCGGGGAGCACAAACCAGGCGGAGGTGCCGTTAAACGCCCCCACCAGCAGGAGAAGCGAGCCCGCGCTAGACATGGTTAGTCCGATCCTGATCAAAGAGCGCGGAGGAACACTGCGATTTAGGCGGGCAGACAGCAGCGACATCGACATCAGCCCCATCGCATAGCAGGCGAAGATTAGCGAATAGGCACTCGCGCTAAAGCCAAGCATGTCCTGCACGACGAACGACGATGCGGATACATAAGCCATGAGGGTCATCGCGGAGAATGCGTTAACTAGCAGGTATCCCAGGTAGTCGCGCCGACCGAAGAGAATGCGACAGTTATTGAGGAAAGTGCGCATCCCTCCCCCGTGCCGCCTATGCGGCGGAAGCGACTCCGGGATGAGGAAGATGATCCCTATGAGGCTGATCAAGCTCATGCCTACGCTGACATAGAAAACGTTTCGCCAGTAACTGAACTCGATGATTATGCCGCCGACGATGGGAGCGATTATCGGGGCGATACCGTTCACACCCTGCATGATGTTCATGAGCCGGAAAAGCTCCGGCCCCTCGGTCATGTCTATCAGCACAGCCCGGCCGAGCACCATGCCGAACCCTCCCCCGATCCCCTGCAACATGCGGAACCAGAGAAGCGCGGTGATGTTGGGAGAGAACGCGCACCCCAGCGAAGCTAACAGGCAGACGAAAATGCCCGTTAGCAGCGGCTTACGCCTGCCGAAACGGTCCGATAGCGGACCCGCCACAATCTGGCCGACGGCCGTGCCGATAAAGAAAGAGGTCATGGTGAACTGCAGCAGAGACTGGGTGGTGTTTAGCTCTTCCTTGGCGACCGGAAAGGCCGGTATATAGGTATCGATCGCGAATGGCGCCACGGCAGACAGCGTGGTCAGCACGGCGATCATCAGCGCGGTGATCTGTTTCTGGTTTTGTTTGCGCTGCGCCTTATTCGGGTGGCACTGCACGGTACCGTCTACCACTACCGGGATGCCGCCGGTCACTGTGGGAACTTCTGGAACTTCCTGCGGCACGTTTTTCCCGGCCTAGGACATACCTCTCCTCATGCTTAAACGGTGCTGGTGCGGGCACTAATTACTGCACGATCCTACGCCTCCAGGAGCGTTGTGCGGGGGGCTTTGCCCCTCTTTCACACCTGCCGTTTTAACGCTGCCGTTGTTACCCTTGGGGGAATAGTTAGCGCGTGATCGGAGCCTTGATGTCCTCCCTGCTCTTTCGCCTCGGTCGGTGGTGCGCCCGTCACGGTGGTGCAACGCTGGCCGCCTGGGGCTGTGCCATCCTGCTCTTGGCGGGAAGCGTATTCCTGTTCGGTGGAAAGCTCGCGAACGATTACACCATTCCCGGCACCGAAGCCCAGCAGGGCATAGACACCCTGGCCACCCGGTTACCCGAAATGGCGGGAGCCAGTGGCGAGCTGCTCTTCACCTCCAACGACGGCCCGGTGACCGCTGATCGGGCGCAGATCGAATCCGCTCTGGAAGAGGTTAAGGCGCTGCCCGACGTTGCCGCCGTCAGCGATCCCTTTGGCGAAGGCGCGCCTATCAGCAAAAGCGGTAACTCGGCGCTGGCGCAGGTGCAGCTCCGACAGGGTTTTGCCGACGTCTCCCCCAAGACGGTGAAGGCGCTGCAGCAGATAGCCGCTAAAAACAGCGCGGACGGCCTCAAATTGCAAGTGGGCGGACGTATCCTTGCGACCTCGGAGGTAAAACCCTCCCTCAGCGAAGCGATCGGCCTGGTAGCTTCGCTGCTGGTGTTGGTACTCACCCTCGGTTCTCTGCTCGCCGCCGGTATGCCCATTCTGGTGGCCCTCACCGGGGTCGCCGTATCCATGCTCTGCATCTTCCTGCTCGCCGGTTTTATGGATGTTGCTACCAGCACCCCTAGCGTGGCCGTCATGCTCGGCCTCGCGGTGGGTATTGACTACTCCCTGTTTATCCTTTCCCGCCACCGTTCCCACCTCGCGGAAGGGATTTCTCCCGACGAAGCCGCCGGCAGGGCCATAGGCACAGCAGGCGGCGCGGTAGTGTTCGCGGGCCTGACCGTAATCGTGGCGTTGCTCGGCCTGAGCGTGAGCGGTATTCCGTTCCTGACCCTACTGGGGGTAGCTGCCGCGCTGGCGGTCGCCGCCGCCGTGGTGGTCTCTTTGACCCTGCTACCCGCCCTGCTAGGTTTTGCCGGGAGCAGGCTGCAGCCCAAGAGGCGCAAAGATAGCGCCCCCTCCCCCGCCAACCGTTTTTATGCCGCCTGGGTTGGTTTCACCACCGGCAAACCCTGGCTCACGATACTTGCCTGCCTGCTGATCGTGACCGCGCTGGCCCTACCGGCAAAAGATCTGCGGCTCGGCCCGCCGGACAACGGCTCTCTGCCCGCAGAAAACACCGCACGTCAGGTATTTGATGCCATCGATAAAGATTTTGGCCCCGGCTATAACGGCCCGCTGGTAGTAACCGCCGACATCATCAACAGCACCGACCCGCTAAAGCTGGTGGCTGACCTCAAGGAGCGCGTCTCCGCCGTACCGGGGATCGCCCATATCCAGTTGGCCACCCCGAACCGAGGGGCCGATCTGGCCGTGGTGGTGGCGATACCGGAAACGGGCCCGAGCACGCGGGAGAGTACCGACCTGGTGCACCGCATCCGCGCCCAGGCTCCCGGCTGGGAAAAGTCCCTGGGGCTGCGCGAGGTGCTGGTCACCGGCGCTACCGCGCAAACCATCGACATGACGGAGCGCCTCACGAAAGCACTGGTGCCGTTCGGCATCATGGTGGTGGGCCTTTGTCTGCTGCTGCTGAGCATCGTGTTCCGTTCCCTCTGGGTGCCGGTTAAGGCGGCCGCAGGCTATCTGCTCTCCCTGGCGGCCGCTTTCGGCGTCACCGCGATGGTGTTCAGCTACGGCTGGGGCGCGTCCCTGCTCGGGGTGCATTCCACGAACCCGATCAACCCCTTCATGCCGATCATGGTGATGGGTGTCCTGTTCGGCTTAGCCATGGACTACGAGGTGTTCTTGGTCAGCCGAATGCGCGAAGAATACGCACACGGCCGCCCCGAACCCGTGCGGGGTGGTTTCCGCGCCAGCGCCGCCGTGGTTACGGCCGCCGCGCTGATCATGGTGAGCGTGTTCATCACCTTCGTGCCCGAGTCCGCCTACGAAGTGCAACCCATCGCGCTGGCTCTGGCCGCAGGTATTTTGGTGGACGCCTTCCTGGTGCGCATGAGCCTGGTGCCCGCGGTCTTGACCGTGCTCGGGGAACGCGCCTGGCGTCTGCCCGGTTGGCTCCCCCTGCCCCGCGTGGACATCGAGGGAGAGGGCCTGGAACGCTACCTCGAGCTTTCCGACGGTCCGGAAATTAACCTGCGTGAGCTGAACGTTCCCGGCGGTTACGTTTCTCTTGCGGCAAACCCGGGAGACGTTATCGCGCTGTCGGACCTGCCCTCCCCCGCCCGGCGAAAACTCGCCCTGGTACTCACGGGGCGTGCCCAGGGTAGCGGGGACGGGCTGCTGTTTGAACATTCGCTATCCGCCTACCCCGCGCAGGCGCGCGCGCTCATCGGGGCGGATTTTGAGGCATGCCTGGCAGCGCCAAAAGGTTGCGTGGTGGTGGGAGACTTCACCGCCCAGCAGGCGCAGGCGCTCGCCGACAAACAACTTTGCGTTTTGCAGCTAGGGACCGCGCACGGCGGACCCGTAGTCAGCCCGAGCTTTAAGGAAGACCATGAAAACCTGGCGTAGCCTGCTCGTAGCTTTCACGATTACCGCCCTACTGGCGGTGGTGGCGATGTCCTCGCTATCCCCACGCACCAACACGTTGCAGGAAATTCCTGCCGCGGTAGTGAACCTTGACGAGGGCACCACCCTGACGGTGGACGGCAAGGAACAGTTCGTGCCCTTCGGTAGGCAGCTCACCGCCGCGCTCACCCAGCCGGAAGACGACTCGGCCGATTCTTTCAAGTGGACGATCGCTACCGATAAGGAGGCCCGGAAAGGCTTGAGCGACGGCCGCTTCCTGGCCGTGGTGATCATTCCTAAAGACTTCTCGCAGCGCCTCGGCACATTGGGCACACCGCAGGCGCAGAGGGCCGAAGTGCAGGTGCTCACCCGCGATAGCGATGGTCCGATACCGGGGCTGGTTGCACCGGTGATCGCCCGCGCAACGACGGGCGAGGTCGGGGACGACCTCACTAAACGCTACCTTTCCCGCCTCTACCTCGGCTTCGGGGAGATGAAGGAAGGCCTGCAGCAAGCCGCCGACGGCGCGGGCGAACTCGCAAACGGCCAGAACGAACTGGCTAACGGTCTGCAGCAGGCAAAAGACGGCAGCAAAAACCTGGCGAACGGTCTTTCCGAGGCCAGCGCCGGCGCGCGCCGCCTGGCGGAGGGGAACCGGCAGGCCGCAGAAGGCGGGCAACAGCTAGCTGCGGGGAATCACCAGGCCGCCGACGGGGCGCAGCGTCTAGCGGAAGGCACCGGGCAGATCGCGCGGGGGCAGCAGGAGCTGGTAGCCGGAAGCAAGAAACTGGCCGACGGTGGGCAGCAGCTTTCCGCGGGGGCAAAGCAGACCGCCGAGGGCCAGCAGCAGCTGGCGAACGGCCTCGTGGGGGCGGCCGACGGCGCCCAGCAGCTGGCGCAGCAAACTCCGGCCCTCGCTGACGGTGCCAAGCAACTTTCTGAGGGTAGTAACCGCCTCGCTGCGGGGCAGCAGCAGCTGGCAGAGGCAGTCGGCGGGAGCAAGAACTCCCCCGGTCTTTTGCAGGGCGCTGACCGCCTGGTGGCAGGCTTCAACGGCACGCAGCAGCAGCCCGGCCTCACCCCGTCGGCACAGCGTCTCGCGCAGGGACAGGAACGTCTCGCGCAGGGGCTGACGCAACTGCAGGGAGGAATAACCGGCTCCCCTCAACGTCCGGGTCTGATCGCGGGCACAGAGGGCGTCGTGGCGGCCAGCGACGGCCTCGCGCATATCTTCAACGGCTCAGGTTCCCCCCAGGATCCGGGGATGCTCACGCTGCTGCGCGGAGCCGCCCAGCAGTGTCTGGCCAGCGCTGGCGATCCGGCGCGGGAATGCGCCCAGGTACAGGGGGCACTGGCATACGCGGAAAAGGCCAATGCGGTGATAGGTGACGCACAAAACCCACGCAGCCTGGTGGGCGGTGCCCGTGCGGTAAATCAGGGCTTGCACGGGGTTGCGGGCGCGCTCGAAGGAAATAAACAGCAACCGGGCCTGGTGCCTGCCGCTAAGCAGCTGGTGCAGGGGTCGGAACAGTTGGCGGGCGGAATCGCGCAAACCGGGGAGGGAACCCGACAGCTACGCGAGGGAATTGCCCAAACCGCGGGCGCTGCCCAGCAGCTCGCTAACGGCAGCGAAACGCTGGCGCAAAACACCACCCGTCTGGCCGACGGCAGCCAAAAGCTGGCTGCCGGTACGCAGCAGCTTTCCGACGGTGTTAAGCAAAGCGCCGACGGCGCCCAGCGGCTCGCGGACGGAAACCGCCGCTTGAGCGGGGCAGCCGAGCAGCTGGCCGACGGCCAGCGAAAACTATCCGGCGGCGCCCAGCAGTTGGCGCAGGCGCAGCAGGAGGCCAGCCAGGGCGCACGCCAGCTGGCCGATGGCCAGCGAGAGCTTGCCGCAGCGAGCGGCAAGCTGGCCGCGGGACAGTCCCAGTTGGCCGACGGCGGTAAGAAGCTGGCTACCGGTGTGGACGGTGCCGCTGCGGGCGCGGAGAAGCTCTCCCACGGTGTGGGCGGCGCCGCCGACGGCGCGGAGAAGCTCGCTGACGGCAGCGAGAAGCTAGCTACCGGCCTGCGCGAAAGTAGCCAGCAGGTTCCCAGCTACACCGAGCAGCAGCAGGAACAGATGAGCGCCATGGCTGCGCAGCCTATCTCGGTACAGGACGCGGCGAAGAAGTCGAGCGGCACGGCGTTCGTTTACGCCGCACTGCTCGCTACCCTGGCGGGGGTCGCGGTGTTGAGCATCATGCGTCCCAGCCTGAATCAGCGCCTGCTCGACTCCGCCGCCCCGATGGCGCGCGTAGCGGCAAGTTCGCTGCTTAGCCGGGCGTTGGCTGCCGCGGGGATCGCCCTGTTTGCTTTCCTGGTGGTGCAGCTGTGGCCCGGCGGGGTGCAGCGCCCGCTGGCGTTCCTCGCGGTGCTCATGGTGGGTGCTGTCACGCTGGCTCTGCTCGTGCAGGCGTCTTTGCTGCTTGCGGGCAGGCGTCTAGGCGGCGCGCTCATCGTGTCCCTGCTCCTGGTGGACCTGGCGCTTGTGCGCGGGGTGCTGCCGCTGGCCGCTGCTCCCGGCTGGGTGGCCTCCCTGGCGCAGGCGCTGCCGCTTTCCCAGTTCCTCGCTGCCGCGCAGGAATCCGCCGTGGGCGGACCGCTGCGCATCGCGGGGCTGCTGGTGTGGCTCGCACTGGCCGTGGCGGTGGGGCTGCTGGCGGCGCGCAACGCGCGCCTGCGCCTGCCGGAGCCGGAGCTTATTTAAGCGCTGCCTGGCGTTGCCAGAACACGACGGCGCTGGCCGCCGCCACGTTTAGGGAATCGACCCCGCCCGCCATCGGAATGATCAGGTGCGAATCGACCCCGGCTAGCGTGGCGGGCTTCAGCCCGTGCCCCTCGCTGCCCAGCACGAACGCCACCTTTTCCTGCTCTCCCAGGGGCGCTTCATCCAGCGGCAAAGCCGTGTCGGTGAGCGCCAGCGCATAGCTGGTAAAACCGTTCTCTCGCAGCGTCTGCAGGCCCTGCGGCCAGGCCTCAAGCCTGGCCCAGGGAACCTGAAACACCGTGCCCATGGAGACGCGAATGGCGCGGCGGTAGAGCGGATCCGCGCAGCTCGGCGTCACCAGAACGGCGTCTACCCCGAGCGCGGCAGCGGAACGAAACATTGCGCCCACGTTCGTGTGATCGACGATGTCCTCCAAAACCGCCACCGTGCGCGCGTTTTGCAACAGTTCTTGCGCCGACGTGGGCAGCGGCCTCTGCATCGCGGCTAGGGCTCCCCTGTGCAGGTGAAAACCGGTGATCTGCTCAAGCAGTTCCTCGGCCCCCACGTACACGGGGGCGTCGGGGAAACGTTCGTAGAGGGGAGCAAACTTTTCCAGCCAGCGCGGGGAAGTCAGGAAGGAGCGCGGAACGCAGCCACCCGCTATCGCGCGGCTGATCACGTTGAAGCTTTCGGCCATGAACAGGCCGCGTTCCGGCTCCATGCGTGCCCGCAGCTTAACGTCCGTCATGCGGACGTAGTCGTCTAGGCGGGGGTCATCGGCCCCGCTTATTTCTACCAGCACGATGCTTTAGCGTGCCGACAAGGCGCGCGCGGACCAGCGGCCCTCTTCGCGGTTAACCACCAGCGGCAGCCCGAAGGCGGCGGTCAGGGTAGATGAGGTCAGCGCCTCCGCGATCGGTCCCGCGGAAACGATCTCCCCGTCGCGCAGCAGCAGCGCGTGCGTGTAGGCGGGCGGGATCTCCTCCAGGTGGTGGGTCACCAGCACCGTTACCGGGGTCGCCGGGTCCGCGGCCAGCGTGCCGAGCGAGCGCACCAGTTCCTCGCGGCCGCCCAGGTCCAGCCCGCTCGCCGGTTCGTCGAGCAGCAGCAGTTCCGGGTCGGTCATCATGGCGCGCGCCGACAGCACCCGTTTGCGTTCCCCGGAAGAAAGCGTGCCGTAGGTGCGCTCAGCCAGGTGTTGCACGTCGAACGCGCGCAGCAGCTGCATGGCGCGTTCCTCGTCATCCCCCTCGTACCCTTCTCGCCAGCGGCCGGTGACGCCGTAGCTGGCGGTCATTACGGCGTCGAGCACGCGCTCGTCGGCAGGCAGGGACTGCGCCAGTTCCTGGCTGGCGATGCCGATCAGCGGGCGCAGTTCGAACACGTCCTGTTGGCCGAGCTTTTCTTCCAGCAGGGCGACCTCGCCGCTGCTCGGATGCAGCCTGCCCGCAAGCAGGGAGACGAGGGTGGATTTACCGGCCCCGTTGGGGCCTAGCACTACCCAGCGTTCCCCCTCGTTGAGGGTCCAGTTAATGCCGCGCACCAGGAACTTTCCCGAACGGCGGACGGAAACATCGCGTAAAGCTGCAACCTCGACCATGGCCACGAGATTACACCCGTTTGGGTGTCTTCCCTAGGAGGCTCGGCAGACTCCGCGGTAAACCTCCATGGTGCGTTCGCCGATGGCGCGCCAGGAGAAGTGTTCCGCGGCGCGCCTAATCGACGCTTCGCCCATACGCTTGGCGCGTTCCGGGTCACTCACCATGTCACTCATCACCGCCGCGAGGTCGGCTACGTAGCGCTCGGGATCGACCGGGGTACCGGTGCCGTCCTCCACCTGTTCGATCGGCACTAGCAGGCCGGTTTCGCCGTCGGCCACTACCTCCGGGATGCCGCCCGTGGCGGTGCCCACCACGGGAATGCCGCAGGCCATGGCCTCCAGGTTCACGATGCCGAGGGGCTCGTAAACGCTGGGGCAAACGAAAGTGGTGGCGTGGCTAAGCAACTGGGTGAGTTCGTGGCGCGGCAGCATTTCGGAGATCAGGAACACGCCCTCGCGCTCCTTTTGCAAAACGCCCACCAGCTCGTCTACCTCGCGGGCGATCTCGGCCGTGTCGGGCGCCCCGGCGCAAAGCACCAGCTGCACATCGCGCGGCAGTTCGCGGGCGGCCCGCAGCAGGTAGGGCAATCCCTTCTGGCGGGTGATGCGGCCGACGAAGATGATCGTGGGGGCATCGGGATCGATGCCGTAGCGGGCGTGTACCTCACGGAGCGGGTTCGGCTGCCACTTCTCCAGGTCGATGCCGTTGTGCACCACGTGCACGCGCGCCGGGTCCACGCCGGGGTAGGAACGCAGGATGTCTCGGCGCATACCGCCAGAGACCGCGATCACGGCGTCAGCCGCCTCGTAGGCCGTTTTTTCGATGAAAGAGCTAACGCGGTAGCCGCCGCCCAGCTGCTCCGCCTTCCAGGGGCGCAGCGGCTCCAGCGAATGCGCGGATATTACGTGGGGAACGCCGTGCAGCAGCTTCGCGGTGTGACCGGCAAAGTTCGCGTACCAGGTGTGCGAATGCACCAGATCGGCGCCGGCGCAGTCGTTCGCCATCCCTAGGTTCACGCCCATGGTTTGCAGCGCGGCGTTGCTATCGCCCAGCGTTTCGGGGACCGGATAGGCGGTGACCCCGGCTTCTTCGCGGGGGGCTCCGAAGCAGCGCACACGCACGTCGGCCAGCTCGCGCAGCACGGCACTGAGTTCCGCCACGTGTACTCCGGCCCCGCCGTAGATTTCCGGCGGGTATTCCTTGCTGAGAATGTCGATCCGCACGCGGGACTCCCCTTCGTCGTCACTGCCTGTGCCCTACAAGCTAGGTTCCACACTAACGATAAATTGCTGCACCGGGACTTGTTTGGTGTGACGTGGGGCACCGAAGGGTCTATCCTGGATACATGGTTGCCAAGAAAGTACTTGCCATCGTCCTCGCCGGCGGGGAGGGCAAACGCCTCATGCCCCTCACGGCTGACCGCGCCAAACCCGCCGTGCCTTTCGGCGGCATGTACCGCCTGATTGACTTCGCGCTTTCCAACGTGGTTAATTCCGGGTATTTGCAGGTGGTTGTGCTGACCCAGTACAAGTCGCATTCGCTGGATACCCACATCGCGCGCACCTGGCGTTTCAGTGCGCAGCTGGGTAACTTCGTGGCTCCCGTGCCCGCCCAGCAGCGCATGGGCAAGCACTGGTATCTGGGGTCTGCCGATGCGATCTACCAGTCGCTAAACCTGCTGGTGGACGAGAAGCCCGACTACGTTGTGGTGGTTGGTGCCGATCACGTCTACCGCATGGACTTCTCCCAGATGGTGGAACAGCACATCGCCTCCGGTAAGAGCTGCACCGTGGCCGCGATTCGTCAACCGATCGAAATGTCCGATCAGTTCGGCGTCATCGAAACCACCGCGGAAGATCCCGAAACGATCAAGCGTTTCGTTGAGAAGCCGAAGGAAACAGCCGGTCTACCCGATGACCCCACCCAGGTTCTCGCCTCCATGGGTAACTACGTGTTCACCACGGAGGCCCTGGTAGACGCCGTCACCCGCGACGCGGAAGACCCCGATTCGGTGCACGACATGGGCGGCAACATCGTGCCGTTCTTCGTGGAAAAGAACGATGCGGGCGTCTACGACTTCATCAAGAACGACGTTCCGCATTCGACCGACCGCGACCGCAACTACTGGCGCGACGTCGGCACGCTGGACGCCTTCTACGACGCGCACATGGATCTGATCTCGATCCACCCGATCTTCAACCTGTACAACCAGGAATGGCCGGTTTACACCGCGCATCGCAACGTGCCGCCCGCCAAATTCGTGCACGCCGGTCCGGGGCGCATGGGGCAGGCGGTCGATTCGATCATCTCCCCCGGGGTCGTGATCTCGGGTGCCAGCATCTCTAACTCGGTGGTGGCGCCGAACTGTCGCTTCCATTCCTGGACCACGGTTTCCGACTCGGTAATCATGGATAACGTTCAGGTGGGTAGGCACTGCCAGATCCACCGGGCGATCATCGATAAGAACATCGTGGTTCCGCCGCGCACCCAGATCGGCCTGGATCCGGAAAAGGATCGCGCACGCGGCTTCACGGTCACCGATTCCGGTATCACCGTGGTTGGCAAGGGAACCGTGATTACCCCCTGAGCTAACGCAGCGAAGCAGATAAACAAATAAATGAGGGAGACCCGAGCCGGGTCTCCCTCATTTATTTACCGTTTCCCCGCTCTTACTTACGGGGCAACGTTTACTGCTCTGTTTAGACGCCCATCGCGTGGTAGCCGCCGTCGGCAAACACGATCTGCCCGGTGGTGGCGGGGAACCAATCAGAAAGCAGGCCGACGCAGGCGCGGGCGGCGGGCTCCGCGGTGGTGGCGTCCCAGCCGAGAGGGGCGCGTTCGGGCCAGCCGCCCTCCATCTTTTCGAAGCCGGGGATGGAACGCGCGGCGGTGGTCTTCACGGGGCCGGAAGAAACCAGGTTTACGCGCACACCCTCGGCTCCGAGATCGCGCGCCAGGTAACGGCAGGTGGCCTCGAACGCGGCCTTGGCGACGCCCATCCAGTCGTAGACGGGCCAGGCGTGGCTGCCGTCAAAGGTCAGGCCGACCACGGAGGAGCCCTCTACCAGCAGCGGGCGACAGGCCACCGCGAGCGCCTTCAGCGAGAACGCCGAGGTCTGGAGCGCCACCGAAACGTCCTCCCAAGACGCCTCGAGGAACTTGCCGCCCATAACGCTCTGCGGGGCGAAGCCGATGGAGTGCAGCACACCGTCTAGGTGATCTACGTGTTCGCGCACGCGATCTGCGAGGCTCTCCAGGTGTTCGGGGTCGTTCACGTCCAGTTCGACCACCGGAGCGGGCTTGGGCAGGCGCTTGGCGATCACCTGAGTAATCTTCATCTGCCGCCCGAACGAGGTCAGCACGACCTCCGCGCCCTGTTCCTGGGCCAGGCGCGCAACTTCGTACGCGATCGAGGTCTGGGTGAGAACACCCGTGATCAGAAGCTTTTTTCCGGCCAACATAGACATGCGGCATACCTCCCTAAAAGGTTATTCCCCCGCCACTGTATCCCCGGTTTCGGGTTACTGTCCGGTTACCCGAATTTGCCAGCAAATGTCTTTTCGGGCGTGTCGCGGGGCGATTTTTACTGTTTTAGTGGCCCATGCCCAGGCCGCCATCGACCGGAATCACGGCGCCGCTGATGTACGCCGCGTCGGGACCGGCTAGGAAAGCAACGGTTTTAGCCACCTCCTCCGGGGCCGCGAAACGCCCCGCCGGAATGCTCTTCAGGTACTGTTCGCGGGTGGCTGCGGGAAGCTGCGCGGTCATGTCGGTATCGATAAAGCCAGGGGCGACCACGTTCGCGGTGATGCCCTTTCCTCCCAGTTCGCGGGTCAGGGAACGTGCCATGCCGACCAGGCCCGCTTTCGCGGAGGCGTAGTTGATCTGACCGGGCGATCCGTACAGGCCGACCACTGAGGAGATCAGCACGATCCTCCCCTGCTTCTTGCGCAGCATGCCGCGGATTGCCCGCTTCACGCAGCGGAAAGGCCCTGTCAGGTTCGTGTCCAGCACGTTTGCAAACGATTCCTCGCCCATGCGCAGCAGCAGCTGATCATCGGTGATGCCTGCGTTGGCCACCAAAACCTCTACCGGGCCGTGCGCCTTTTCAACCTCTGCGAAAGCCTCGTCGAGGGAGGCCGGATCGGTAACGTCGGCGCGCACCGTGAGCGCCCCTGCCGGGCCTCCCTCGCCGGAACGGCTGGTGACCGCGACCAGATCGCCGCGGGAAATGAACTCTTCCGCGATCGCGCGGCCGATGCCGCGGTTGCCGCCGGTGATAAGGATGCTGCGGGGCGTTGTCATCGCCAGACTCCTTTGGTCAGGTTTGGGTAGTAGCATCGGGGTGTGCTCGTGAGAGACTAGCCGTTAGTGCTGCTAACTCTAGACATGGGAGGCATATAAAAATGGCTTACAGGTTTAATCCGCCGACTAACTGGGATGTTCCGAAGGACGGCTGGACCCCGCCTCCCGGTTGGCAGCCGAAGCCGGAATGGGGACCCGCCCCCGAGGGCTGGCAGTTCTGGGTGAAAGACGACGGTCCGCGTCACGCGCCCGTCGCGGCGGCACCCCAGGAAGCAGCGCCCACGCAGGAAGTTTCCGCACAGGAAGTTTCCGTGCAGGATTCTCCCGCCCAGGCACGGGTAAGCGCCAAAGATAACGCCGAAGGTAACCCGGCGCAGGCGAGAGCAGAGGAAAGCCCGGCCCAGGTAACTGCCGAAGAAAATCTTGAGCGGGAAGACGCCGCGCAGGCACGGCCCGCACCTGTGCAGGAGCAGGCCGCACAGGAAGAGGTAGCTCCCGTGCGAGAAGAAGCGACCGTGCCCGTCGAGTATGCTCCCGTCGCTGCAGGGATCGGCGAACAGGCCGCGCCTTTGAACGATGACACCATCGTGATCCTGCCGCTCGATGCGGAAAAGCCCGCCCCTGCGGAAGCCCACGCGGAAGAGGCGCGGGTAGACGAACCCCTTAACGAGTCTGCCGCTCCCGCGGAGACCCCCGTCGCCGTGGAAGAAACCGCCCCCGCAGAGGGGCCGTACCTGGAGGAGGCCGCGCAGCCCTGCGCAGCCCACGCGGAGCAGGAGACGGACGCTGCCGCTGAGTTGGCGGAGCCGGTAGCGCCCCAGGTCGAACCCGCAGCGTCTCAGACCGAGTCCGTAACACCTCAGGATGGTCCCGCAGCGTCTCATGACGAGCGAGCGGAGGCGGAGGTCGCAGAAGTGACTCCCGTTGCCGAAACCGCAGAAGCGACTCCCGCAGTAGCGGCTCCGGCGGCCGAGGAAGTTTCCGTACCGGAGGAGGCCGCCGAAGATCAGGCTGCCGGCGAAGAGCGGGCTGCCGCAGATGAATCTTCGGTGGCAGAAGAAGCCGCAAGCACGCAAGCGCAGGCAAGCGAAGCCGCCCCCGTGGCGCCGGTGCTGGCACCCGTGCAGGAGGCCGCGCCGGTGGCGCAGGCCTTCCCGCTCGAAGAAACCGATGGCTCTCAGGAACAGCCCGCAGATTTCGCCGCTTCTGATGCGAAGCAGCCCGCCGCGCAGAGCGTGGCTCAGGCATACCCGCAGGCAGCGGAAAAGGACGCGGAGTACACCTACCCGACCCCGGCTGCGGCGAAGCCGGAAACCACCGCCGTCGATAGCGGCCACAGCCCTGCAAGCGCCGCCGCTGAGTCCGGTCAGGCCGGCTCCGGTTTCGGGATCGGCCGCCTGCTGCTGATCGTACTTTTGCTGGTTGTGCTTGTGCTGGTGGGACTGGTGTTTTCCGGGGGTATCGGCGGCTCGCTGTTTTCCGCTAACACCTCCGCGGCAGCCCTGGCTGACGTTCTTGCGCGGTGACGGGACAGATTCTTAATCCGCCCCCGTCGTGGCCCGAACCGGGGCCCGACGGGGGCTTCCCCCTGCCCGCAGAACAGCTCCCGCCGCCCCCCAGCGGCTGGCGGGTGCAAATTGATCCACAGGAACAGTCCCAGCGGGTTGACGGCGCGCCGATACAGCTTTCCGAGGAAGTAGCCGCCTCCGGTTCTTTCCCGCCCGCTCCCCCGGCCGAATATCCGGTGACGGTGTACATACCCGGCGTGTTTAGCGGCGGGGTGGCCGATAGCGCGCTGCACGGTTTTCCGCCCCCTCCGGCACCGCACCCGCGCGCCAAACAGCGCCGCCGCGCCGCTAACGTGGCGCTAATGCTTTTGGGCGTGAGCGGTATCGTCGCGGCCACCGTCACCTTTACCCTGCTGATTCAGTACGCAAGCAGCGCATTCCAGTGAGTTACGGTTTCCACTCTCCCGGTGGCGAACCAGAGCAGCCTCGCGTGACGCAGCCGGAACCCGAATTGGGTTCTCCTGTCCCCCGCCGCCGTAGTGAAGAGATAAATCGCCGCGCCCGCATCTACGCCTGGCGCATGCTGCTGCGTTTCGTTTGTTTCGGGCTGGTAGTGGTGGTTCCCGGCTGGTGGAAACTGGTCTTCGTGGTCGGAGCCGTGGTTTTGCCGTACGTGGCCGTAGTGGACGCAAACCAGCGCAGCGCCCCCGACGCGGGCAGGCGCGCCCCGCGCGACAACGGTCCGGCGCTGACCGGGGCGAAGCCCGCGGCGCAGCTTGCCGCCCCCAAAACCGTAATCGACGGAGAGACAACCGAATCTGCCGCGCAGTCGCCGGATAACGCGGGGGCGGCAGATCGGTGATGCGCACTTTTTTGACCCGGCAATGGCTTGGTGCGGTGGTAGCCGTCGTGGTGGCGGTGTGCGTCTGCGCGCTGCTCGGAAACTGGCAGTATCAGCGCTACGTCGGTAAAAGCGAACGCGCGGAGGTGATCTCCCGCAACTACACGGCCAAGCCTGTTCCGGTAGGCAGCGTGCTACCGCAGCGCAACCGGGTGCTTACCGACAAACAGGTTTGGCAGAGGGTCACACTGCAGGGGCACTACTGCGCTTCTCCCGGCTGCGTGCTCTACGTCAGGAACCGCCCGCAGGACGGCGAGGTCGGTTTCTATCAGCTGGTGCCGTTCGTAACCCGCAGCGGCACCATGCTCGTGAACCGGGGTTTCGTGCCCGCTAACGCGCGGCTATCCATTCCCGCGCGCGAACCCGCGATACCGTCGGGAGAGATCGAACTGACCGGACGGCTGCGCAGGATCGAACCGGAACTTTCCGAGCGCACCAACCCGCCGGGCCAGGTGCAGTCCATCGCGCCGGGAGAGGTCGCGCAGTCACTCCCCGCGGACACGCAGAATCTTTATACCGGGGCGTACCTGGATATGAGCGAGGAATCCTCCCCCGCCCCCAACCCGCCCCGCCCCGTGCCGAAACCCGATACTTCCCTCGGGCCGCACCTTTCCTACGCATTCCAGTGGTGGATCTTCGGGCTGTTCTTCCCCGGCGCGCTAATTTACGCGGGCCGACGCACCCTGCAGGAACAATCCGCCGCCCCGGCAACACCCCGCCCCAAGCCCCGTTCGCAGCGCCGCCGCGACGAAGACGAAGAGGACGCCATCCTTGACCGCTAACACACGGGACTTTCCCCGTTTCTTCACGCCGCGCCGCCCGCGCCTGATCGCGCACCGGGGCTTTAGCCCGGCGGGATACGAAAACACGCTCACGGCATTTGCCGACGCGCTCGCCGCCGGCGCCGATCTGCTGGAGACAGACTGCCGGGCCAGCGCGGACGGGGTAGCGTTCACCACCCACGACGCAACCCTGCTGCGCCTGGCTGGCGATCCGCGCCAGGTTAGCTCCCTTAATTCGCGGCAGCTGGCCGACATCGACCTTGGCGAGGGGCACCGGATTCCCACGCTGCGGGAGGCGCTTACGGCTTTTCCGAACTCTCCCTTCAATATCGACGTGAAAGACGCTCACGCGGCTTTGCCCGTGGCGCACGCGATCGCGGCCGCAGACGCCGCCGAGCGGGTGTGCCTGACCGGTTTTTCGGCCGCTCCCGCCCGGATCGCCGCGCAGACCGTCCAGCGTCTCACGGGGAAACGGGTGGTGCGCGCGCCCTCGCTAACCACGGTAGCCGCGTTGCGTGCGGCTCTGGCGGCCCGCGCCCCCAGGTCCGTGCTGGCTAGGCTGCTGGCCCCCTATCAGGCCTTGCAGATACCGGAAATCTACGGCCCCATCCGCGTGGTTACCCCGCGCCTCCTGGCGGCGGCGCACACGCTCGGGCTGGAGGTGCACGTGTGGACCGTAGATGAGCGATCCGACATGGAACGCCTGCTTGAGATGGGCGTTGATGGTATCGTTACTAATCGCGCCGATTTGCTTTCGGGCGTACTGGCAGCAACAGGAAGGCGAGATATATGAGCAGCCGCAGCCTACGGGGTACGCGCCTGGGCTCCCTCAGCATGGAGACCGACGATAACGTCCTGGCAGCCCCCCGCCAAGAGACTTTTTACGATTGCCCGAACGGCCACGTCATCGTGCTGCCGTTCTCTGTAGAGGCAGACATTCCCGCGCTCTGGGAGTGCCGCTGCGGTCAGTCCGCGGTACTGCGTGACCACGAAAAGCCGGAGCAGAAGGAAACCAAGCCGCAGCGCACCCACTGGGACATGCTGCTCGAGCGCCGCAGCGAAGAGGAGCTACAGGTGCTGCTCGATCAGCGCCTGGACCTGCTACGCAAGGGCAAGCTGCACTCGGACCGCACCATCTGAGAAGCACTACGAACTTAATTTTTGGTTATAAAGCGAGGCCCCGGATCGTTATCCGGGGCCTCGCTTCTGCCTAAAACAATTTTTCGTTTTATTTTCAGAAATTAAGAGGGCTACTCGACCGGATTCTGACAGAGGGTCCAGCCATCTTTCTCCATCTTTTTCTGCATAGAGTTCAGGTACTCAGTAGTTACACCCGTAGGAAGGTTTTTAGGCCAATCAATTATCTTTGAGTAAACATGCCGCCCTTACCGGCAGTCACCTGCAACACCGAAAGATCTTCCTCAGCTGCGGCGGTCTGGACTGCTGGGGCTGCTGGCGCGGCGTGGGTATCGCCTGCGCCGGCGCTGGCCTCACGTGGGCCGTTGCCAGCGGCCAGCTGCCATGCGATAACCAGTAGCAGGGCGGCGATAACCGCCAGCAGCGCCGCTATCAGCAGAAGCTGCGGTTTCTTTCCGGCACTTACGGGTGAGCTATCTGCCATCCGGGCGACTACCTTTCGATTTCGCGCGGCGGGATCTTTTCCACCTCGACCACGATGTCGCCATCCATCACCGTGCCACCGCTCGTGAATGCGGTAAAGCTGTTTGTGTGGCGAGTGTTTTCCCGTACTTTCCTGGTCAGCGCCCGCTGCACCGGTGGCAGCAAGAGCAGGCCGCCAGCGGCGGCGGTGATCAGGCCGGGAAAAATAAACAGCAGCGCGGCGGTAGCCGTGAACAGGGGGCGGCCGCGCACCGTATCCTCGCCTTTGGCCCCTCCGGACTGCATGCGGGCGGCGAAGGCGCGCAAGCCCGTGATGGCCTGGCCTCCCGCCAGCAGCATGAGGCCGGCACCGATAACCCAGCCGAGCACGATGAGCAGCAGCACCGTGCCGAAGCCCCAGGCACGGCCCACCAGGAACAGCACCACAACCTCGAGCACCCCGAGCGCGATCAGCAGCAGGGGCAACCGTTCACGTATGAAACTCATGCCTAAAGCCTACGCTGCGGCCCGGTGAAACAGGCCCTTTATCCCCCAAAGCGTAACGCGCAGCAGGGCTTCTCCCACGATCTGCGGGCTCATCTTTGAGCATCCCGCACGCCGTTCATCAAAATCTATCGGCACCTCGCTAACCCGCTGCCCGGCCCTAACGGCGCGGCTAACCATATCCACCTGGAAGCAATAGCCCGCCGAAGCCACCTCCACCAGCGGCAAGCCGGAGAGAGCCCCGGCCCGCCAGGCACGAAATCCAGAGGTGGCGTCCCGCACCGGCAGGCGCAGCAGGAAGGCCGCGTAAAGGTTTGCAAAGCGGGAAAGCAAACGCCTATGCAGCGCCCAGTCGTGCACCGCTCCGCCGGGAATCCAGCGGGAGCCGAGCACCAGATCCGCTCCCCCGGCTAGCCCCTCCAGCAGGCGCGGCAGTTGGCAGGGACGGTGCGAAAGGTCGGCATCCATCTGCACCACGGTGTCAGCGCCGCCTTGCAGGGCCCGCGCAAAACCGGCCAGGTAGGCGGGGCCCAGCCCCTCCTTGGCCTGCCTGTGCAGCACCTGGACGGCATCATCTGCGGCGGCAATTTGCTCCGCGAGCTTGCCCGTGCCGTCCGGGGAGGCGTCGTCAACCACCAGGATCTGCGCCTCCGGGCAGGCCTCGCGGACACCGGCGATCATGCGCGGCAGATTGCGCGCCTCGTTATAGGTGGGGATGACCACCGTGATTCGCGCAGCCGGGGCCGTTACGGGGGTTTCGGACATTCTAGGTATCTTCGCGTCTTTCCCTGCGGGAACGCCCCGCCCTGCCCGTGAACGCGTAGAGCAAAACCAATCCCGCTCCCCACAGGGATACCAGGTACGGGTAGCTGCCCGCCCGCACCGCCGGGGTGATCACCTGCGAGAGCGGCACGGTGGTATCTATCCAGCCCGACCGGTAATGGCCGAGCCTGCCGAGCTCGCGGCCGTCCGGGCCGTAGACGCCGGATTCGCCGACCGTGGAGGCGTGCACGAAGCTGCGGTGGGCGATACGGGCAAAAATGCGAGACATGGCGAGCTGCTGCACGCTCTGATCGGAGCGCCCGAAGCTACCGTTGTTGGTCGGCACAACTATTACCTGGGCGCCGGAAAGAACCGACTGTTGCACCAGCGATTCGTAGGCGACCTCGAAACAGATCAGCGCGCCGACGTCGGGCCGGGCGGAGGTAAAGTGCGCGGGCTTCTTGCCGGGAAGCATGTCGGTGCCGACCTGCTCCACGAGCGGGCTGACCTTTTCAAAAAACGCCCTATCCGGCACGTACTCGCCGAAGGGGACGGGCTTTTGTTTGCGGTAAACGTCCACCGCCGAGCGTCCCGGCAGCCAATACTGCAGCTCGTTATAGCGGTAACGATCGTTTTGCACGTAATGGGGCACCCCCACCAGCACCGGGCTGCCCACCTCATCCACCACGGCCTGCACCTTGGCGTGTGCGCGCGGCGAGGCGTCGAGGTCTATATCGCTCGCATTCTCCGGCCACACCACGAGTGTGTTGGCGTCCGGCGCGGGCTTTGCCTGCCGCAGCCAACGCCTGGTGGTATCCACGTGGTTGTCCAGGAACTGGCCGTGGTAGAGGCCGAAACCGTTGGATTCCTCGGGAATGTTGCCCTGGATCGCCACCACCCGCAGCGTGGCCTTTTCTACCGGCAGCTGCGGGGCGTAACTGGCGGCCAGCGCAAGGGCGATGGCGAGCAGCAGCGGCGGCGCGCTGCGCCTGGCAAGAGCCGACGCCAGCAGGTTTCCGAGCAGCGCCAGCAGCAGCGCGAAGCCCGCCATGCCGATATAGGGCGCGGCGGCCGCAAGCGGGGAGTCCGCCTGCGAGAACCCGGCGCTCCCCCAGGGAAAACCGCCGTAGGGGTAGTTGGCGCGCAGGTATTCGCAGCCCGTCCAGAGAAGCGCCAGCGCGAACGGGGTGAACAGGTTTAGCCCGCGCCTGCGCAGCAGCAGCGCGGCCGCCACGGCGTATCCGGCAAAAAATACGGCCTGGCTAATGGTGAGCGCGAGCCAGGGCAAAACCGAACCGGTATAGGTACCCGCCCAACCGATCAGCAGACCGAAGAAAGTACCGCCCGCGACCAGCCCGTTTAGTGCGGCAAGCAGGTTCCCCCGCCCCAGTAGGGAGAGCGTTAGCGCTGCCACCCCGAGCGGGTAACACCACCACAGGCCTAACGCGGGAAAAGAGGCGTAAAGCAAATACCCGGCTACCCCCGCGAGGGGTAAAGACAGCGGCAGCGGGCAGCGCGGCCGCCTCACTTCCCGCGCATTTTCGGCAGGGCTCATAGCGCGGGAGCCTCTAGTTCCTGCGCCACTATGCCGCGACGCACCAGCTTTATCCCGGCGTCACAGCGCGCGCGCAGCGGCTCAAACGCCCGTAACTGCTGTAGCAGATCGACTATCTGTCGGCACTGGCGCACGAAATCCCCCGCCGTCAGGTCGCTGCCCTCCAGGGCAAGCGCCAGGTCGGCCCCCTTCGCCCAGCGGAACATCGTCACCGCCACCGCGAGGGTGGGTTCCGGGGTGGTCTCCAGGTGACGCTGGCGTTCGTCCCGTTCCAGCTTGCTCCACAGGTTGAGGGCGCTACGGTAGGCGGCAGAGACGCCCGCCGTCGGTGCCGACGGGGCGTGATCCTCCCGCCGCGAATCGGCGCTCATGCAGGCGGCGAAAGCCACCACCTCGGGGGCGGTGAGCTTGTCCCAGACTCCCCCGCGCAGCGTTTCCGCGAGTAGCAGGTCGCGTTCGCTGTAGATGCGCTGTAGCAGGCGGCCCGCCTCGGTCGGGGCCAGGTCTTCCCCTTCACCCGCCACGTAACCGCGTTCCGCGAGCAGTTCGCAAACCCTGGTGAAGCTCTTGCCGATCGACGAGGTGCGCCCGTCGATGGTGCGGATGATCTTTTCCTGTTCCCGCTTCGTCTTCAGGTAACGTCGCTGCCAGCGCAGGTGCGATTCCTTATCGGGACAGTCGTGACAGGGGTGCGCACGCAGTTTTTCGCGCAGTTCCTGCAGCAGCGGGTCGCTGGCCGCGCTGGAGGGCACCTGCTTATGCGCCTTGCGCACAGCTTTTGCCGGGTCCAGGCCCGGATCGAGCTTCGCGCGGCACCTCGCGGCCAGATCCTTACGCGCCCGGCCGGTAGAGACGTCCACCGAACGCGGCAGGCTTATCTGCCCCACCACGGCGGGGGCGGTGGCGAACTCCGTCGGCCCCATCGTGCGTAGCTGCCCCTTCACGCTGAGCAGCTTCAGGGCGTTATTGTGCCTGCCCAACACCAGGTAGCAGCCAGCGCGTTTTCCGGCACCGACGGCCACCAGCTGGCCGGGCTTGAGACGCGCCACGGAATCGTGCAGCAGCTTGCTCTGTTTCAGGGAGCGTTCCCGAGAAAGCGCCTTTTCCCTATCCGCGATCTCCTCCAGCAGCCGTGAATACTCGCGGTAGTCTCCCCGTTCGCAGGACATCGCCTCCGCGTAGGAATCTGCGGTAGTGCCCAGCTCGCGGGCCTTGCGGGCCAGGCCAACTACCGAACGGTCTGCCTGGAACTGCGCGAAGGAACTCTCCAGTATCTCCCTGGATTCCGACGGGGTGAGCCTGCCCAGCAGGTTCACGCTCATGTTGTAGGTGGGCCGGAACGCGGAACGCAGCGGGAACGTGCGGCGCGAGGCGAGCTGCGCCACCGCGGAGGGCGCGATATCGCCGCCCGCTACCACCACCGCGTGCCCTTCCGTATCGATGCCGCGCCTGCCCGCGCGGCCCGTTAGCTGCGTGTATTCCCCGGGGGTCAGATCCACGTGCCCGATGCCGTTGTATTTGCTGAGCTTGTCCAGCACCACGCTGCGGGCGGGCATGTTGATGCCGAGTGCGAGCGTTTCCGTGGCGAAAACGACCTTGATCAGGCCCTCGCTGAAAAGTTCCTCCACGATCTCTTTCAGCAGCGGAAGCATCCCCGCGTGATGGCAGGCCAGGCCGTGAATGGCGCTGGAGCGGAACGCCCACAGGCGTAGCGCGTCGCGGTCGGATTCGCTCAGGGCCGCCGTGCGGCGGTCCACGTGCTCGGCGATGAGCCGCTGTTCCTGCGGCGTGGTCAGGCTGAGGCGCATCTGCGCGCAGCGGCTCAGCGCCGCCTCGCAGCCTTTGCGCGAGAAGATGAAGAAGATGGCGGGCAGCAATCCGGCATCGTCCAGCGCCATGATCGCCTCGGGGCGGCCGGTCGCGCCGCCCGTAATGCGGGGCCTGCCCCGTCCCCGTTGGCCGTGCCCGCGCGCGCGCCTGGGGGTGCGCAGGAAATCGGGATTGAACTCCAGATCGGGGTTAATCAGGGGCTTGGTGGAGCGATCGGGGCCGTGGAAGGCCACCGGCTCACCGTCGGCGTCCACAAACACGTCTACCAGTTCCCGCCCGATCAGAACGTGCTGCCACAGCGGTACGGGACGATTTTCGGAAACGATCACGCGGGTGGTGCCGCGCACCTCGTTTAGCCAGTCGCCAAACTCTTCCGCATTGGACACGGTGGCCGACAGCGCCACCAGCTTCACCTGCTCGGGCAGGTGCAAAATGACCTCTTCCCAGACGGGGCCGCGGAAGCGGTCAGCCAGGTAGTGCACCTCGTCCATCACCACGTAGGAGAGGGAATCCAGCGTGGCGGAACCGGCGTAGAGCATGTTGCGCAAAACCTCGGTGGTCATCACAACCACGTCCGCCTCACCGTTACGGCTTACGTCTCCCGTAAGCAGGCCTACCCGGTCCTCACCGAGCCATTCGCACAGTTCGCGGTATTTCTGGTTAGAAAGCGCCTTGATCGGGGTGGTGTAAAAGACCTTGCCGCCGTTTTCGCTGGCCAGGAAGATCGCGTATTCGCCCACCAGGGTTTTTCCGGCTCCCGTCGGCGCGGCAACCAGCACGCTGCTGCCATCCTCGATCGCACGGCAGGCCTTTTCCTGGAACTCATCCGGCAGGAAAAGGAAGCGGGAAACGAAACGCTGCCAGGGACTCTTGGCGCGGGCGCGATAACGGGCGTATTTTTCTGCGGCTGATTCGCTCACTGTTTTTCCAGGCAATCGGCGGTATGTGGGGCGAGCACGTGTACTGCCTGCGGCACCACCTGCACGGTGAGCGGCAGCAGGCAACGAGGCTCGCCGTCTCCGTGGGCACGCAGCAGGGTGTTATCGCGCAGCGCTACGCTGACGCTTTTGACGCGGCGAACCCTGAACGCCGGGTGCGTTACGTGACTGCCGCGGTAAACCTTTGGCAGCATCGAGAGCAGGCGTACCCGCCCCAGCCCGGAAACGCTGGCGACCTCAAGTACTCCGTCACGCATGTTGGCCTGCGGCACCAGGTTCATGCCTCCCCCGAAGAAGGGGGCATTGACGACGCTCAGCAGGGAAGCGTCTACCTCTTCGGGCTCGCCGCCGTCGAAGCTAAGTAGATAGGGCAGATCGCGGAAGCGGCGGATTTCTTGCGCCGCGGCGATTGCGTAGCGGGAGCCACTACCCTTGCGGCCGGAGTTTGCGCGGGCGGTGACGAGCGCATCAAACCCCAGGCTGACGCTGCCGAGGGCCAGTGAGCTGTAGGGGTTCGCCCCGTCGGAGCTAATCTCCATCGCGTCTATCGCGAGCGGCGGCAACGATAGCGATTCCAGCATCACCCGGATCGCCTCATCGGGAGAGGCGAGCGGGAGTCCGAGGCTGCGCGCCTGGTCGTTTCCGGTCCCGGCGGGAACTATGCCCAGCCTGACGTCGGTTCCGGCGACTATCTCCGCGCCGAGGCAAACGGTTCCGTCCCCGCCCACCACGATGAGCGCGGAAAGATCCTCCAGCACGGAAAGCGCCCTAGCCCGCGCAGTCTTGGCGTTAGGACCGGTTACATCAACAACGGAAAGCCCAGCGAGCCGCAGCAGATTCGCCACGTGCCCGCTGAGCCTCATCGCTCCCCCGCCGGCGGCGGAGGGATTAACCAGCAGACCGACGCGGAGTCTAATCACGGCTGATGTCTGACGGCGCGGAGATGTCCTCTACCTCGCCGATATCGCTCACAACGTCCGAGTTGAGCATGGCTTCGAGGCGGGCATCGCGCTTCTTATCGTTACGGATCGATATGCCCACGGCGATGAAGTAGAAACCGCAGATCGGCATCGCCATGAAGATCATGGTGAACGGGTCGGGCGTCGGCACCATAATCGCCGTGAACAGGAAGATCAGGAACACCACCCAGCGCCACGCCTTCAGCATGGTGCGTCCACGCAGCACGCCGAGCATGTTGAGCGCCACCAGGAACACCGGCAGGGTGAAGGCAATGCCGAACACCAGCACCGTGCGGATAAACAGGTTCATGTAGGAACCGAAATCGACGATGTTGGTGAAGTTTTCCGGCGTAAAGCTCATGAACAGAGGCACCGCCTTGCTCATGGCGTAGTAACCGGCGGCGCATCCCATGAAGAAAAGGGGCACAGCCGCGCCCATGAAGCCGAGCGCGTACTTACGTTCGTTCTTCTTCAGGCCGGGAGTGATGAAGCGCCAGGCCTCCCACAGTATTACTGGGGATGCCGCGATCAGCCCGAAGTAGGCAGACATGCGCAGCTTGATATCAAGCGACGTACCTACCCCGGCAAAGTTGGGCTGAGCGTTAAGGTTCAGCTCTTTGCGGGCAACATCAAACGGTGCCGCGATGGTCTGCAAAACCTGGTCAGAGAAGAACCAACCCACGATGGTGGCTAGCAAAACGGCCACGGCGCAGATCAACAGGCGGTTACGTGCCTCGAGCAAATGCTCGCCCAGGGTCATTCGCCCTTCCGGGTCCCTGGGCGGGCGCTTCTTCTTCAGGATCGCCACTACGGCTACCTTTCCCGAATCTCTTTAGCGAACTTTAGTCGCGGCGGTAACGATCCTCAGCCGCGTCACGGAGGGTGTCTACCGGCTCTGCCGGCTTCACCTTGCGGGCCGCGCGGTGATCGTATTCGCGCTCATCGTCGTCCTCGTCCTTGTCCTGGCCGATGCCGGACTCGCGCTTGAGTTCGTCAACCTCGGACTTGAAGATGCGCATGGACTTGCCGAGGTTGCGTGCCAGGTGCGGCAGCTTACCCGCGCCGAACAGCAGAACAACCAGGACAACCATAACTACCCAGTGCCAGGGCTTGAGTGCACCCATTTCGGTGCTCCTTTCGTAGGCGCCGCCTTCACGGAGACGCGTGATCGACCGCTATTAGCAGTAGTTTAGTCGCTCAATGCCGAAAACCGTGCATTAGCGATGTCACGTATCACCGCGCGCAGCCGCGGCGGAGACACCGCCTCGGCCTCACCGTCGGCCTCGAAGCAGGCCTCGATAAGCGCCGCCGGAACGGGGTTTGTGACCACGGCGATACTATCGCCCTCGGCGGTGACTCCCGCAAGCCTGCCGCCAAAAGCCTCCGCGAACCACCACGCCCCCGGCGCTAAACGCAGCGTCACCTCATCCAGATCTAGTTGGGCGACCGCCCGCGCTCCGGCCTCCCAGCGGGAGCCGTCGCAAGCCAGACGCAGTTCTTGCAGTTCATCCGCGCATTTAGCGCAAGCGATGATGCGGTCCAGGCGGAACCTGCGCTCTTCCCGGTTCTCGTGGCAGTAGGCGCGCAGGTAAAGCCTGCCCCGGGAGATGAGCAGTTGCAGCGGGGTCACCGGGCGCAGGCGGGGAGTCGCCTGCGCGGCCCCCGCAAAGAGCAGGGTGAGTTCTTCGCCGCGGGAAATGGCTTCGTTTATGAGCGGGGCGAGCGAGCCTTCCTCCGGCGGGGAGGTTTCGCGGCCAGCGGAAAAAGCCGCCTCCCCGCCTTCGCTCAGCGCGCCGGTTCCCAGCAGCGCCATCAGCCCGAGCGCGAGCTGCTGATCAGCGGGTAATAGGTTCGGCAGCAGGTAGCCGAGCGCTTCCCCGAGGGCGCGGGCCTCGACATCGGTGAAGGCAATCACCTGAGAGAATGCACCGACGTTGGCCACCTGCGCCACGCCGCCCTCCCAGGACGCCTCCACCAGGTCCTCGAAACCGTCCGGCGTGCGCTGTCCACACATGTAGAGGGTCGCTAAATGTTTCTCTACCTGTTCCCGGCTGAGCTGAAAACGCTCCGCCAGGTGCGCCACCTCGACTCGCGGATTGGCGTGCACGTAGGCGGCGAGAGAGGCCATCAGGGTGACGTTTTCTCCCCCGCCCGGCCGTATCCTGCGCAGCGGCGCGGCGGGTACCTCGCCGTATTCGGGTACCTCGCCGTCCCCCCCGGTGCAGCGCGGCGATCCGGGCATAGTTTTCCCGGGCCTTCGCAGCCCAGTCTGTGGGAGCCACCAGATCGCACCAGAGCGGGTTTGCCAACGCCACGGCAAGCGCGTCCCCGTAGCTAAGCGTTAGCGAAAAACGTTCGCGCGCGGGGCCTACCCCCGCCAGTTCCCGTTCGTGCAGCAACTTGCCGGGAGCGGCCAGAAACTCCACCTCGCGTCGCTCCCCGCCCTTTCCCGCGCGATATGCGCGCAGCGCCTGCGCAATATCCTGCCCGGCGAGGCGTTCCTCGCGGGCGTCCCCCTTCACCTTGGGGCTGGAAACGATGCGGCTGAGGCGGAAAAGCCTCTTCTCCCCCGCCTGTCTGTCGTAGCCGAGCAGATACCAGCGCCCCTCCACGGGGGCCACCTGCCAGGGCTCAACCAGGCGGGTCTTTGCGCCGCCGCTGCCGGGGCGGCGATAGGAGAATTCGACAGTCTGCGCCTGGGCCGCTGCCGCCAGCAGCAACGCCACGTCCGGCGGCTGGTTTTCGTCGGCCACCCGGTAGCGTTCGTTGCTTTCGCGCGGCCCCAGCGCCGCCAGTTTCGCCCGTACCCTGCTGGCCAGAGCGCCCCTGCCCAGCGTGTCCGCCGCGGCGCGCAGCAGCGGCCATTCGTCCGCGTTCGGCCGCAGGCTATCCGGCCGGGGGGTGACCCGGTAGCGCACCAGGTTTTCGTCCAGCACGTCTACCAGTTTTTCTATGTTCACGCCGCACTCGTTGAGGGCCTGCTTGTCCCGTTCCAGCGCGCGTTCCCGGCTGGCCGGTTCCCCGCCGTAGCCGACCATCTCCATCAGCTGCGCCGCGGTGTATCCGCGCCGCGTGCCCGCCAGCGTGAGAAGTAGGTTCGCTAGGCGTTCGATGTCTTTCCTGCCCGAGTTAGTCACCTAGCAACCATAACCGGGCAGTAGTCTTTAGAGCGTGATTTATTGGGAACGCGGACGGGTAAGCGCTGAAGCGGGCGGCTGGCCCGGAGTGCAGCGGGTGTGGGTGGAAACGCAGCGGGGGCGCGTCAGGGCGCTCAGCTACCTTGCGCTCACCGGACCGGTGCGCGTGGGTGAAACGGTCGCGCTCAACTCTTCCGCGCAGGAACGGGGGCTGGGCACCGGGGGCGACTGCATGATCGTCGCCGTGGAGGGCCGCTCCCCCGCAGATAAGCGCGGCACCGGCCACCTGGTAAAAGCACGTTACACCCCGTGCCAGGTGATGGTGGATGCCGTGGACGACCCCGACTCTCCCCATCACGAAACGATGGAGCGGGCGGATTCATTGACGGGCATGCCCGTGGTGGTTGCCGATCTACATTCGGCGCTCCCCGCGATCGTGGCAGCTATCCGGCACGCCGCTCCCCGCGCCCGCATCGCCTATCTGATGACCGACGGCGCCGCGCTGCCCGCCTGGTATTCCCGCGCGGCCCGCGAGCTGCGCGAACGCGGCGATATCTGCGCCATCGTCACCTGCGGCCAGGCCTACGGCGGGGACGTGGACGCGGTGACGCTCCACTCGGGCTTGCTGGCGGCCAGGCATGTCAGCGGGGCCGACGTCACGGTTTGCGTGCAGGGGCCGGGAAATCTCGGCTCCGCCACCCGCTACGGTTTTTCCGGCGTGCAGGTCGCGGAAGCGATCCACGCCTGCACTGCCCTCGGAGGCAGGCCTATCGGTTCGCTGCGGGTTTCGGGTGCCGACGCCCGCGACAGGCATCTCGGGCTATCGCATCACTGCCTCACCGCGTACGGTCGGCTGTGCCTTGCCGGTGCCGACCTGGTCGAATACCTGCCCGCCCCGAACGCCTCTCCCGGCGAAAATCAGCCGGAGGCGGAGCCCGCCCCCGGAAACGAGCCGCTCGCGGAGCGTATCTCGCGCGAGGTGTCGGAAATGTTGGCGGCGGCGGCGCAGCGCGGGGTGCAGCACCGGCTGGTGCGCATCGCAGACCCGGATCTGCCCGGCGTGCTCGCAGATAGCCCGGTGAAGCTCTCCACCATGGGGCGCGGCTACGCGCAAGATCCCTACGCGTTCCTTTACGCGGCAGCGGCGGGTATCCACGCCGCAGCGTCGGTTCAGTAGGAGTTTCTGTCCCTCACAAGGGCCTGCAGTTCGCGTGCGCCGCGCAGGGCGTGTTCGCCGTCGCTACGCTGAAACGCCATCATGGCCACGCTTTCGCCGCTGTGCAGGTCCAGGCGCGCCCAGGCGTCCCCTTCCGGGAAACGGACCGCTTCTATCGCGTGCCAGGGGATTTCCCGGCTGCGCAACAGGTTTTGCACCCGCAGGGTTTCCCCCGCGCGCACATTCACGTCGGCCTGGCGGTGCGCAAACCAGAAGATGACGCCGCCGAACAGGACCAGCAGGATACGGTCGGTGATCGGAAACCCGAATTTTCCGCCGTAGGGCATGACTATCGCGGCCACGATCAGGGAAAACCAGACGAAGCCGCCCAAGCCGTAGGCAAACTTCCGGGTCAGGCCGGGACGGTAGGTGCGTCCCTCTCCCAGGTGCGGCGGATGGGGCAGGCTCATATGCGGCAGGCCTGGATCGCGGTTACCAAAATCGCGCGTGCGCCCACCGCATAAAGCTCGTCCATGACGCGGTGCGCGCAATCGCGCTCCACCATGGCCCGCACCGCGTACCAGTCGCTGCCGTGCAGCGGGGAGACCGTGGGGGACTCAAACCCGGGGGTGAGCGCCACCGCGCGTTCCATGTCAGCCGCGGAAACGTCGTAGTCAAGCAGCACGTAGCGTCTGGCCACCAACACTGATTTCAGCCTGCTAATCAGGATCTCCAGGGTGTGCTGCGCCTCGGCGTCCAGCTTCGCGTCGGGGCTGGCGAACAGCACGGCCTCGCTGTGCATTAGCGCTTCCCCGAAAGGCTCCAGTCCGGCCGCGCGCAGGGTGGATCCGGTCTCTACGACGTCGGCGATCAGGTCGGCCACGCCCAGCCGGATCGCGCTTTCCACCGCGCCGTCGAGGTGCACCACCTGGGCGCTCATGCCGCGCTTGCCCAGGAAGTCATCTACCAAACGCCCGTAGCTGGTGGCGATGCGTTTCCCGGCCGCCTCCGAAACGTCGGAAAACTGGCCTTTGGGCCCCGCGAAACGGAAGGTGGAACGGGCGAATCCGAGCGCCAGCAGCTCGTTTGCCGCCGTGCCGGAATCGAGCAGCATGTCCTGCCCGGTGATGCCGGCATCCACCGTGCCGGAGCCGACGTAAACGGCGATGTCCCGGGGGCGCAGGAAGAAGAATTCGACCCCGTTGGCCTCATCGACCAATACCAGTTCGCGGTGAGAGGCGCGCTGGCGATAGCCGGCGTCCCTCAGGAGGGCGGTGGCGGGCTCGGAAAGAGCGCCCTTATTCGGTACGGCGATCCGCAGCATACTTTGAGTCTCTGCCTTTACAGGTAGCGGTAAATGTCTTGGGGAGTGAGGCCCTTGGCGACCATCATCACCTGTAGGTGGTAGATCAGCTGGGAAATTTCTTCTGCCTGTTCCTCGCGTCCCTGATATTCGCAGGCCATCCAGACCTCGGCCGCTTCCTCCACTACCTTTTTGCCGATGGCGTGGACCCCGGCGTCCAGTTCGCGCACGGTGCCGGAGTTGGCTGGGCGGCGCTGAGCCTTTTCGCTCAGTTCGTTGAAGAGAGTCTCGAAGTCTTTCACGCCACCCAGCCTAACGCCTACTAGGGAGTGCGTTCGATACGCGGGTCAGGGAAGTTGGTCTCAACCCGGATCTTTTCGGCCCTAACGCTGTCGCGGTTCACCTTCCACCAGACGAAGAAACCGGTCAGGGTGAAGGCGCCGTAGAACAGGTACATGAACGCGCTCGCATAGTATCCGGAGGCGATCAGCAGCGGTACGCCGACGATATCGACGGCCACCCAGATCAACCAGAACTCGACCCAGCCGCGCGCCATGCCGTAGGTGGCGAGCAGGCTGCCCATGAAGATCCAGGCGTCTGCCCAAACCGGTTCGTAGCTGCCCAGCGCGCGGAAGATCGGCGTAAGGGCGAAAGTTCCGCCGAAGAGCACGACCAGCATCAGCACGCGTTCGCGGCCCGAAGCCCAGTTCGGTTCCACGGCGTTACCGCCGTCCCCCGCGCCGCTGTTACGGTGCGCCCGCCAGGTGTACCAGCCGTAAACGGAGGTAATGATGAACATGATCTGTCGGCCCGCCTGACCGAGCAGATTAACCGGATTCGGGCTACCGAAAATGGCCCCCATGAACACGGTGAAAAGCAGTACGTTGCCGATGATTCCCACCGGCCATGCCCAAACCTTACGGCGCATGCCGCCGAAAGCGCTGAGCAGGCCGAATAGGTTGCCGAGGACTTCTCGCCAGAGAATGAACTGGCCCCCCGGAAAAGTTACTTTGGCTTCGAAGAGCCACTGCAGGATGCTCATGTGTGTCCTTTCTTCTCAGAGCAGCAGTGGCTCCGGGACATAGGGACACACAGGCATACCCGTAGCAGGGCATGCCTGTTGTATACGTGCGCCTCCCATCCAGGCTTTAACTGTCGGCACCGGAATTCCACCGGCTCAACCGCACGGGTGCGGGTCGCGGACTATCACCGCCGGCTCGGACTTACACCGACCCCGGAGCACGTCAACAGGTGTTGACGAAAGCAGTCTACGCCAAAGTGTGCACGTGCTTATTCGCCAGGGTGCGCAGCGCCTCAATTTCCTCGTAGGCGCTGTCGGCCGAATAGACGGCGGAACCTGCCACGAACACGTTTGCCCCGGCCTCCGCGCAGCGCGCGATGGTGTCGCGCTTCACGCCGCCATCCACCTGGATCGCGACGGGCAGGTTTGCCGCGCTAATCAGCTCGCGCGCCTGCCTAATCTTTTCCAGCATGTTCGCGATGAAAGCCTGCCCACCGAACCCCGGCTCGACCGTCATGATGAGCAGCATGTCCAGGTGCGGTAGCAGATGGCGCACCGCGTCCAGCCCGGTAGCGGGTCTGATGGCGGCCCCGACCAGCGCGTCCTTCGCGTGCAGTTCGTTGGCCAGGCGCACCGGCGCGGCGGCGGCCTCCACGTGGAAGGTTACGGACGATGCCCCGGCCTCCGCGTAGGCGGGAGCCCAGCGGTCGGGGTCCTCGATCATCAGGTGGGTATCCACCGGCACCGGGCAGCGGCGCACAATCTGTTCGACCATCGCCGGCCCGAACGTCAGGTTCGGCACGAAGTGTCCGTCCATGATGTCTACGTGGGCGTAGTCCGCATTCGCGATCGCATCCAGTTCCTCCCCGATGCGCATGAAATCGCAGTTCAGGATCGAGGGGCTGATGTGCGTGGCGGAGTGCAGCGCGCTCATTACGCGTCCTTTCGTAGCAGGCAGATAAACATCGCGTCCGTGCCGTGCACGTGCGGCCAAAGCTGCACACTGTCGGTGGCTGGCAGATCGATCTCCACGCCGTCAGCCAGGCAGGAGCGCAGCGCCGCCGCCGTATCGAGGCGGGAGACGTCCTTGCGCTTACGCAGCACGTCCTTCACCACCAGCAGCGTCTCGGCGACGTGCGGGCTACAGGTAACGTATGCGACCACACCGCCGGGAGCGGCGGCGTCCAGGGCGGAGATCAGCAGCTCCCGCTGCAGGCCGGAAAGCGTGCTGATGTCTCCGGGGCTCTTTCGCCATCGCGCCTCGGGACGCCTGCGCAGCGCCCCCAGGCCGGTGCAGGGAACGTCGGCCAGCACACGGCTGAAACGACCGGGCATGCGCGAACCGATCTCGCGCCCGTCGGCGGCCTCCACCACCACGTCACAGACGGCCTCTACCAGGCTCGCTACGGCCTCGCGCACCAGGTCCGCGCGGTGCGGCTGCAACTCCGTGGCCAGCAGGTCGGCGTCGTGCTCCACGGTCAGGCCCGCCAGCAGGGCGCTTTTTCCGCCCGGCCCCGCGCACAGGTCCAGCCAGTGCGCGTCGTCGGCCTGTACCGCGTCGTCCGCGCCCTGCGCGAGGGTCAGGGCCGCCAGCTGGGAGCCCTCGTCCTGCACTCCCGCCCGGCCCTGCCGGACGGGGGTGATGCCGCCGGGATCGCCGCCGGGCCAGTGCGCCGCGAACGGCGAAAGCCTGCCCTGCGCGGCACCGTATTCCTCCAGTTCCGCCAGGTCGCACAGGCCGGGGCGCATAACCAGATCCACGGTGGGGGCGGCGTTCTGCGCCGCCAGCAGCGCCTCCAGTTCATCGCGGCTGCGCCCGTGAGCGACCAGGGCATCCCCGAGGGCGCGCACGATCCAAGCCGGATGAGAATATTTCATCGCCAGATATTCGACCGGCTGCGCTTGCCTATCCGGCAGCACCTCCGCCAACCACTCGTCGAGCTCCTTAGCGCCCACCGCGCGCAGCACGGCATTCACGAACTGGGCGCTGCCCGCGCCGGTAACCATGCGCGCCAGGCCCACGGTTTCGCTGGTGGCGGCGTGCGGGGCGACCGACATTTCGAGCAGCTGGTAGGCGCCGAGACGCAGCACGTCGCGCACCTTCGGGTCTACCTCGTCCAGCGGCCGCGAGCAGCAACGCCCGATGATCGGATCGAGCCTGCCGATGGCGCGCAGGGTGCCGTAAAACAGTTCGGTGGCGAACGCCGCGTCCCTGCCGCTCACCCTGTGGCGGCGCAGGGTCGGGGAAAGCACCAGGTTCGCGTACGAACCGTCCTCGTCAACCGCGCGCAGCGCCTCGTAGACAGCCAGGCGCGACGGGCTGGTTTCGCGCCTGCGCTCGCTCGGCCGGTTCTCGCTGAATCCTTTACGCGGGCCTCCCCTACCCCGGCTACCGGAACGCTCCCGGCCGCGATGGTCCCGCTGTCCCTGCCCGCGCGAACGATCGCCGCCGCGGGAATGCCTGTCTTCGCTCATGCTGTTTCATCCTCAAATCTAGGTGCCTCGCCCAGCCTGGCGCCGCGCGCCCAGTCCGGTGCGGGAAGCGGTTTCTTGCCGGGGGCGGCCACTATTCCCAGCGCCAGGGGCTGATCGGCGGTGCCGACAAAAACCGCCTTCTTGGTTATCAGCAGCTCTCCCGGTGCCAGCTCCGCCTCGGCCGGGGCCGGCTTGTCGGCCACGGAAAGCAGCTTTATCCGCTCGCCGCCCAGCACGGCCCAGGCACCCGGGTTCGGGGCGAAAGCCAAAATGTGCGCGCGCACCCGTGCATAGGGGGCCGCGAAGCTCACGCGCGCCTCCTCCACGCTCAGTTTCGCCGCGCGGGTTGCTGCCGCATGATCCTGCGGCGTGAAAGTCGCGCTGCCGTCGGCCAGGGAATGCAGGACCCGCGAAAGCAGCGGTGCGCCCTCAGTTCCGAGCCGGGCCAGGGCCTCACCGGAAGTCTCGAACTCCCCCAGCACCGCCGGCTGGGTGGCGATCACATCGCCGTCGTCCATCCCAACTTCGATCTTGAAGGCGGTTAAAGCGATCTCCCGCTCCCCCGCCAAGACCGCACGCTGCACGGGGGCCGCGCCGCGCCACTTTGGCAGTTCGGAGAAATGCAGGTTGATCCAGCCGTGGGTCGGCACCGAAAGCAGGTTCTCCGGCACCAGCAGGCCGTAGGCCACCACCGCTACCGCGTCGGCCGCAAAGGAGCGCACCAGCGCTTCTGCTTCCTCGCCGCGCAGGGTGCGCGGGGTGTGTACGGGCAGGCCCAGCTCCTCCGCCGCCGCCCGTACCGGGCTGGGGGTGAGCTTACGGCCGCGCCCGGTCGGGGCGTCGGGGCGCGTCAGCACCGCCACCACCTCGTGTTCGGCCGCGAGCAGGCGCAGGCAGGGGACGGCAATATCTGGGGTTCCGGCAAAAACTATTCGCATGATGCAACCAGTTTATGCGCTCAGAAAACCTCGGGCGGATCTATCCTGACCCGCACGGTGTGTTTCGCCTTGCGCGCGCTCCGGGCAGCGGTGGTAGCCCTCAACGCCGCCAGCAGCTCCGGCGCCCGGACGGGAGAAACCCGCAGCACCGCCCGGTATTCCTCCCCGCAAGGCACCGGGCCGAGCACATCGGTCCCCTCCGGCAGTTCACATTCACGCACAAACTCGGCCACGGCCGACTGTTCCCCCAGCAGCTCCGCCGCCACCGCATACGGCGGCAGGGCCAGTTCCTGACGGGTCTGGGCCACCGCGCGCGCGAAACGCAAAGAATCGGCCAGCAACAGGGACTTCACGGGGGGAAGCTCCGCGTTCGCTACCACCAGCACCCGCCCGCCCTGCGACGCGGGGCAAACCAGGGAGATCGCGTTGCGCCAGCGGCGCACCGCCTCCACGTCGGCGTCGAAACTACCCCGGCCCAGCAGCGCATCGCCGTCCAGCAGCACCGCCGCCCGGTAGCTGCCCGCCACCCGCAGCCCCGCAGGTTCCGCACCGGGAGTAGAAACCACCAGGGTGCCGGGGGCAAGCTCCCCGTCCGGTAGCGGCCCGTCGGCACCCCCCGAAATCAAAAGCTTCGCCTGCGGCAACGCCCGGCGCAGTTCATCCGCCGTGCGCGAACTTCCCGTGCTCAGCGCCCGCAGCCTATCGCCGTGGCAGAACGGACATTCAAAGCGCTCCACAAGCTGCCCGCAAACGCGGCAGGAAAGGGAACGATTACGCCCCGGCAAAGACAGCGTGCTGTGGCAGGCGGGGCACAGGGCGCGCTCGCCGCAACGCACGCAGGCCACGGCAGGCAGGTAGCCCGACAGCGGCACCTGCACCAACACCGCCCCGTCGGCCAACCCCTTGCGTATCACCGCAAGCGCCCGCGAAGGCAACCGGGAATGACCGCTCGGCCCCTCACGTTCGCGCAGGTAGTCGTCCATCAGCTCGATATGCGGCTGCACCTCGGTACGCGGCCTATCCGGCAGCGGAGACAAAAGCTTCAGGTAACCGGCATCCGCCAAACGCAGGGCGGACTGACTCAGGCTATAGCCGACCAGCAACAGCCCCGCCCCGGTGCTGCGCGAATATGCCAGCGCGGTGGTGAGAGCGCTCGGATAGGGCGCGCGCGGCTCACGGTGCAGATCGTCAGCGTCGTCAAACACCACCAGCAAGCCGAGGTTCTGCACCGGGGCCAGCGCCGCAGAACGATTCCCGATCACCACCCGCACATGCCCCAGCAGCACCCTCAGGAAAGTCTTGAAACGCTTCTCCGGGCCGTCCGCCGCAAGCAGCGTCGCATACGCGATGCCGGCACCGTCCAAAGCCGCCGCCAAACGGGTCACGTCCCGGGTATCCGGGGCCACCACCAGCGCCCCCCGCTCCGCGGGCAGCTGCGCTATCGCCGCGGCCACCACCTCCGGCCAGCCATCCACCGGCTGCAAAGTAAGCGCCGCACGCGGCACGGGCGGCCCCTCCTGCCCCGCATAGGAAAGAAAGGCCCGCAGGCCGGCGTAATGATCAAGCACCCCGTCGGCAACCGGCGGGGCGGCGGCGTCAGCAGCGGATTCCCCCGGCAACGCGGCCTCTTCCGCCAACACCGCTTTTTCTGCCCTGGCATGGCGCGGCGGCACCGCCAAGCGCACCACATCCGCGACCGTTCCGGCGCTGCGTTCCGCTATCTCCCGGCACGCCGCCAAGACCTGCGGGGAAAGCACCGGCACCTCGGAAACCAAACGCTGCAGCGGAGCCAACCTGCGTTCCGTCTGTGCCGACTCGCTGCGCGAAACCACAAAACCATCGCACTCGCGGCCGGCGAAACGCACCTTTACCCGGCATCCCGGAGCTGCGGCCTGCCACTTCTGCGGCACCGCATATTCGAACAGGCGATCCAGGTGCGCCAGCCTGCCCAGCACCAAAACCTGTGCCACCGGTTCGCTCTGCGCAAGCGGAAACCCCGCGTCCGTGCGCACCTGCTGCGCTCGCGAAGCCTCGCCCTGCGCGGCATCGGCCCGCTGCTGCGCAGCCGCCTTTTCCGCGCGCGCCAACGCGCCCCCGCCACCGGGAAAAAGTTCCGGTTGCGGAGGCACGTGCGGCTCTGTCTTATCAGACAACGCTTTTAGCGGCGGTGAACCGCCACCAGCTCGCAAACTAAGATGAGGTGCTCGCCGGGGGCGATCACCGGGGGTGCGCCGCGCTCGCCGTAGGCGAGGTCGGTCGGGATCTCGAGGCGGCGACGGCCGCCCACCTTCATGCCCTGCACGCCCTGGTCCCAGCCGGAGATTACCTGGCCGACACCGAGCTGGAAGCGCAGCGGCTCACCGCGGTTGTAGGACGCATCGAACTCTTCTCCGGTGGAGAACGCCACGCCAACGTAGTGAACGTCCACTACGTCGCCCGCGCGGGCCTCCTCACCGTCACCAACAACCTCGTCCACGATCACCAGATCAGTGGGCGCCTGGGTCGGAAAATCGATTTCCGGCTTGTTGCAGCTCATTAGCTTCCTTCCGAATTACTTATTGGTTACGGCACCGTCAAAAGAATGTAGCAGGTCTACGACGAAAATAAGCGTCTGAACGCCAAGTTGGTGCTGTTTGGGGTCGTTTCCGTAGGCCAGGGCGGGAGGAATCACCAGCAGCAGCTGGCTGCCCACGGTGGCACCCAGCAGTCCCTTGTCCCAGCCCTGGATAACCTGTCCGCTCCCCAGCTGGAACGAAAACACGCTACCGCGCTGCCAGGAAGAATCAAATTCTTTGCCGTCCCAGCCCCAGCCGCGATACTGCATGACCAGGGTGTCGCCGTTCTTTACCTGCCGCCCGGCGCCCTTGATCGCGGTGGCTGCCACCAGCTCCTGCGGGGGCGGGCCCTCGGGCGCACCGGTCAGAATCGGGTTTCCGTCCTCGCCGAGCGTGTACTTCGGCAACTTCGGATCTAGCTTTTCGCTCTTGCCCACAGCGCGGCCCGGCACCTGTTCGATGACATCGGCCACCTGCACCAGGCTAAGCGGTCCCTGCTGGGTCTCCTGCTTGCCCAGCATGAGCAGGCGGCTGCCCACGTTTGCGGAGGTGAGGAACTTAAAAGCATCGGGGCCGATGCCCTTTTCGTTGAGCAGCAAAGCTTCGGGAAGCGCGCCCTGCCAGCTGGATTGCAGGACCTGACCGTCAGCACCGTTCACGAACAGGCTCTTCATGATCGCGAGGCTGCCCGCAGTGAGACGCGCGCCGTCGCCCTTCACCAGCACCTGCGATTCGGGCCGGGTCACGTCCAGCTGCCCGTCCAGGGTGACCTTGGGTTCCTGCCCGAGGTCTTGAGAAACCTGCACCTTAGCAAGCAGACTCTGCGCGTCGGCGGGTTTAGCCGGAGCGGGCTGAGCGGGCTGGGAGTCCTTTTTCTTCTCTGTCTCGCAGGCGGCCAGGGTGAGGGCGGCCAGGGGCAGGGGAAGCGCGCGCAGCAGCGTGCGGCGAGCAAAAATAGTCATCAGGGCATGAGCCTCTCGGGTTCGTCGGTTAGCTGCGTGATCAGGTCATCCACGGCAGCCGCTTCGTTAGCGAACGGATCAGGTAGCATAACCGCTCTTGCGCCCGCACGGTTAATCCGCAGGCTCTTCCAGTCGGCCTGATAATCAATCCCGGCCTGCTGCGCCGCCGTGATGAACCTGCCGCGCAGGTGCGCCCTGGTGGTGGCGGGCGCGTTATCTACGGCGTGCTGTACCTGCTGCGCAGTGAGCAGCCGACGCAGCGCACCGCGCCTTTCCAGCGCCGGGGCGATTCCCTGCACCACGTCGTGATAGGCGAGGTCCAGGCGGGCTATATCCGGGTGGTCATAGGACACACCGCGCCGCGCGGCCACCTCCCTAAACAGCTTCTCCTTGATGGCCCAGTCCAGCTCCGTCTCCACGCGCGTATGATCGCCGCTGCGTACCGCGTCCAACGCCCTCTGCCAGGTGTTGAGCATTCGTTCGTCGCCGCCGTTCTTGGCCACCTCGTCGAGGTAAATCTGCTGCACGTCCAGCGCCGTCACCGTGCCGCCGTCGCTGAGTTCGATAGGTTCCTGGGCGCTCAGGTCGCGCGCCACCGCCCGCAGCGTAACGATCGGTTCCCGGAACGCCAGCGTGCGCATGGTGCGGCCCGATTCGATCAGCGAAAGCACGGCTGAGGTCATCGCGAACTTTAGCCAGGCGGAGGTGTCGGCAATGCTAGAGTCCCCGCTGATCACGTGCAGCCTGCGGTAGAGGGACTCGTCCGCGTGGGGTTCGTCGCGCGTGTTGATGATCGGGCGGGTGCGGGTGGTGGCCGACGATACGGCCTCCCACAGGTGATCGCTGCGCCGCGAGAAAACGAACTTGCCGTCGATCACCCCGCCCGCGCCGGTAACGATCTGGCGGGTAATCAGGAACGGCAGCAGAAGCGACGGCAGTCGCGAAAACTCGCCGCGCCGATCAACCAGGTAGTTTTCGTGGCTGCCAAAGCTGTTGCCCGCAGAATCGACGTTGTTCTTGAGCAGGTGGATCTTCGCCCCGTCCAGCTCCGAGTTTGCCTGCCGCACGAGGGAGGCCATGATTTCATCGCCCGCGCGATCCTGCGCCAGGACCTGCATCGGATCGTCACATTCCGCGCTGGCGTATTCGGGGTGGCTACCGACGTCCAGATAGACGCGGGCCGCGTTCGCCAAGAAAACATTTGCGCTGCGCGCCCAGGACACGATCGGCTTGAACATCAGCCGCGCCGCCTCCTCGGCCTCCATGGCCCGGCTGCCGTCGGCACGCACGCAGGAAAGCCCGTACTCGGTTTCCAGGCCCATGATCCTTCGCTGCATGGCTACTCCCCTCCGCCCGCCTGCAAAACGGGCAACAACGGTGCGCCAGCGGTTCCCGGCGCTTCCCGCGCTAGAAACTCACTGACCGCCCTTTTGCACGAACGAACGCACAAAGACTTCCGAGTTTTCTTCCAGCACCTGATCGATCTCGTCCAGCAGATCGTCGGCCCCCTGCGCGGAGGCAAACACCTGCGGGGCGGCGTTTTCCGCTACCGGGGTTTCTTCCCCGTCTCCGCCGTGCGCGTTGATAAAGCTCTGGCTCATGCTCACTCCTTAAAGCGTTTTCTTTCGTTTTCGGTCTCCGCCTCGGCAACTGGCCGACGCTATCCCTGCGCGATCTCTGCCAGGCGGGAAAGCACCGCGTCCACGCCGTCCTCCAGGGGCACCGCGTGCTGCGCGCACCATTCCCGGCTCCCCCATTCGGGGCGCAGGAAGCTGAGCCTGCGCAGAGCCCCGTCGCTGCCGCTAACGCAGATGCGGTCCCAGCCCGCGCTGTCTACGCTCTCGCGGTAGCGGGAGATCAATTCGCCGCGCAGATAGGCGCGGGTGGAGGCGGGCGGGGTGGTTACCGCGCGCGCCACTTCGTCGTCACTGAAAAGCGTTCGCAGCCTGCCTGCCGCGGCCAGCTTTGCCGCGAGCGAACGCTCCCGGCGCAGATCGCTGAACTGAATATCGATCGCGCGCAGTTGCGCCGCGTCCCAATCCAGGCCGCCCCGCTGGCGGTAGGCCTGCAACAGGTTCAGCTTCGCGAGCCACTCCACCCGGTCGCTTACCCGCGCGCCGCCGGAGGGCAGGTCCGCCAGGATCTCTCGCCAGTGCGCGAGCACGTCAGCGGTTTCCGCGTCGGCGCTATCGGCGTGGGCCGAGACTGCCTCCAGGTAGGACGACAGGATTTCCAGGGCAGAAACATCCCCGCCAGCGCGCAGTGGCAGCCGCGCCTTTAGGGAAAGATCGTGGCTGACGGTGTGCATCGCCGCGACCGGATCCGCCAGCACGATGCGGGGCAGGATCTGCTGCCCGCTGCGATGCTCCCGTTCCAGAGCGGCCAGCACCAGCGAGGTGATGCCGAGCTTTAGGTAGGTGGCGAACTGGCTGGTGTTCGCGTCCCCCACGATCACGTGCAGGCGACGGTACTCGCTGGCCAGCGCGTGCGGTTCGTCGCGGGTATTGATGATGGGCCGATTCAGCGTGGTTTCCAGCCCCACCTCGGCCTCGAAAAAGTCGGCGCGGGAAGAAAGCTGGTAGCCGCTATCCTGTCCCTTTTGGCCGATGCCGACCCGCCCCGCACCGCAGATCACCGGGCGTGCCACAAAGAAGGGCGTGAGCGCGGCAATCACCTCGGTAAACGGTATCTCGCGCGCCAGCAGATAGTTTTCGTGGGTGCCGTAGGAGGCCCCCTTTCCGTCGGTGTTGTTCTTGTACAGCACCACGGGGGCAACGGTATCGGTACCCGCGATTACCTCCATCGCGCGGCGCGCGATTTCGTCTCCCGCGCTGTCGTAGAGCGCGGCCTCGCGGGCGGTCATGACCTCCGGGCCGGAGTATTCCGGGTGCGCGTGATCCACGTAAAGCCTGGCCCCGTTGCGCAGCACGGCGTTAGAGATCGCGTGGCGGTGCGCCCAGTGCAGGGTGGTGTCGGCATCCGCGCCCTCGGGCGGACATTCCCGCGCCTGCACCGGCGCGTCCAGATCCACACTGGGGGTGTGCGCGTCGGCCACCTCGTGCGTGAGCTGGGTAGGGTGCGCGCTGGCGCGCTGCATCTCGAATCCGCGCGCGTCCCGCAGCGGGTTTTCATCACCGTAGTCCCAGCGCACCCGATGCTTTCCCGCCCCTTCCTCGGCGAGCAGGGCGTAGGCCGCCACCGCATGATGCGAATGGCCGACGGAGGCGCTCGCTCCCTCGCGCGCGCGGGCCGATTCGTCCCGCGCAAGCACGCCGAACTCGGTCTCGATGCCCATCACCCGGCGGGTAGTGATCATGATTCGTCCTCACTAACTGGTTGTACCCTTTCGGCGAGGCCCCGCAGCGGCCGGATTTCCTTAATCCGCAGACCGCGCCGCCCGCTCACGCGCGCCCACTCGTCCGGGTGAGCGGCCGAAGGCAAATCCTCGTTCTCCCGGAACTCCGCGCGGACCGCCGCCAGCGCGTGCGCGCGCGAAACGCCTCCTTCGCCTCCGGCAAGCAGCTCTTTCACCGCGAGCTTCTTTGCCCGATCGACCACGTTGCGCAGCATCGCCCCGGACACGAAATGCCTGTAGTAGAGCGTTTCGCTGCTGCCGTCGGAAAGCAGCAGTTCCACGTAGGCGCTGGCCTCGTCCTCGCGGAAAATTTCCTCCACCAATAAATCCAGCAGTTCCTCGCGCGGATCGCGCAGCGGCGTGCTGGCGTCCAGGTAAAGCGCGAGGATTTCGCGGGCACCGCGACGGTCCGGGCGCTCCACGCGAATCTTCACATCCAGCCTGCCCGGGCGCAGGATCGCGGGATCGATCATGTCCTCCCGGTTGGAGGCGCCGATGACGATGACGTTATCGAGGCTTTCCACGCCGTCGATCTCGGCCAGCAGCTGCGGCACCACGGTGGTTTCCATATCGGAAGAGAGGCCGCTGCCGCGCGTGCGGAAAAGCGCCTCCATCTCATCGAAGAAGATGATCACCGGATTACCGGAATCGGCGTGTTCGCGGGCGCTGGCAAACACCTTGCGAATGGCGCGTTCGCTTTCTCCAACGAACTTATTCAGCAGCTCGGGGCCCTTCACGTTCAGGAAGCTGGCCGACGCCAGCACCTCGCTCACGTCCCTACCCTGCCGCTGCGCGGTACGCACCGCGAGTTCGTGCGCGACCGCTTTCGCGATCATGGTCTTTCCGCAGCCGGGAGGGCCATACAGCAGCACGCCCTTGGGCGGGCGCAGCCCGTATTCGCGGAACACGTCCTGATGTAGGAACGGCAGCTCCACCGCGTCACGGATGGCATCGATCTGTTCGCCCAGACCGCCGATCTGGTCGTAGCTGAGCTCAGGCACCCGCTCAAGCACCAGGTCGGAAACCTCGCTGGCGGCGACCAGTTCCAGCGCCAGAGCGCTTTTTACATCCACCAGCACGCTATCGCCGGCGTTGATGCTGAGCCCGGCGAGCCCTCCGCCCGCTTCCACCAGCCGCTGTTCGTCGGCGGCAAGCTGCACGATCAGCCTGCCGTCCGGCAACTGTTCCACGACGCTTACCACCTGCCCGGTGCGGCTTTGCGGGCTGAGCGCTACCACCACCAGGCTTTCGCTGAGCATCACCTCGCGGCCGGGACGCAGCTCGGCGCGCTCCAGCTCGGGGTCTATCCGTAGCCGCATCTTGCGACCGTTGGCGAGCACGAGGGCGGTGTCGTCCTCCCCCGGTCCCAGGTAGATGGCGAAGGTATTGGGGGCCTCGCTGAGCTTATCCATCTCGGCACGCAGCTCAAGGATCTGCTCACGCGCGGCGCGCAGCGCTTCCGTCAGCTTGTCGTTACGCGCCGCGTAATCCGCGATGGCATCCCGCATCTGGCGGTAGGTCAGCATCGGCTCCGACATTAGCGGTCCCGACCCTGCCTAATGTCTCGCTTAGCGCGGCGCACTTTGCGTGCCGATACTCCGCGTTCCCCCAGGTCTTTTTCGGTCCATTCGCCGCCGCCACCGCCAAAGCCTTCGTTTTCGGGGCAGTTCAGCTCTGCCTCGTCATGGCTGCCGGGAGCGGGTCGGCGCACCCTGGTGAGGGCCTGCGTGCCGGGCGCGGTGCGGCGCGCGGTGAGCAGGAAGCCGGTGTGCGCGTTCATGCGGTGGTCCGGGCGAACCGCGAGGCCCTCCAGGTGCCAGGTGCGCACGAATGATTCCCAGGCGCGCGGCTCCGTGAATTCGCCGTGGTCGCGCAGCGCTTCCACGGTGCGCGACATCTGGGTCACGGTGGCTACATAGGCCAGGAACAGGCCGCCGGGCACCAGCACCTGCGCCGCGGTTTCCACGCACTCCCAGGGCGCCAGCATGTCCAGCACCACGCGGTCGATGGTGCCGACGCCGTCTTCCCCGATTACACCGGGAATCTCGGGAGCGTAGTCCTGGAAAGAACCGACGCTCAGGTTCCAGGCGGGGTGTTCGCCGCCGAAGAAGGTTTCTACGTTCATGCGGGCGATTTCCGCGAAGTCTTCGCGACGCTCAATCGAGTGCACGCTGCCCTGTTCGCCTACGGCGCGCAGCAGTGCCGTGGTCAGGCCGCCGGAGCCTACGCCCGCTTCCAGGACGCGGGCGCCGGGGAAGATGTCTCCCCACATGAGGATTTGTGCGGCGTCCTTGGGGTAAACGATTGCGGCGCCGCGAGGCATGGAAAGCATGTAGTCGCTGTAGAGGGGGCGCAGGGCCTGGTATTCAGTTCCCTGCGAGTCCTTCACCACGCTGCCGTCGGGCTGCCCGATCAGGGTTTCGTGCCGCAGCACGCCACGGTGGGAGTGGAACTCTCCGCCTTCTTTGAGGGTGATGGTGTGCAGGCGGCCCTTGATGTCGGAAAGCTGCACCTTGTCCCCGATTACGAACGCTCCGGTGCGATCTAGCCGGGCGTTGGTCTCTGGGGGCATATTCGTGGGGTCTTCCATGCCCAACAGTTTACGTGCAGGTTTACTTGAGGAAAGAGATCAGGCTCTCTCGTGTGATCAGTCCGTCCGGAGTCGCGGCGGCATCGGCAGCGGTCAGTAAAACCCCGGCGGGGCCGTCCAGGACCGCATCCACCAGTTCTTCGCCCGCCAGCTGCGCCGGCACCACCCGGTAGTTGCCGCGCACGCTGGCTACCTGGCTCAGTTGGCACTCGTCGCGTTCCCCCACCGGGACGGCGGCTGCGGCGGCGGGCACGACCTCGCCTATCCTGCCCTGGGGCAGCAGCACGACTACGGGAAGCGGGCTGGCTAGCGCCCGGCTCAACGGGGCATCCGCGGGCAGGGCGCACACCGGGGTGGCCAGGCTACCCGCGGTGACTCCGTGTTGCCGTTCCCGCCTGCGCAGGGCGGCCAGGGCATCGCGTGCCCCGCGAAAAATTACCCAGGCGATTAGCAGCATCCAAAAGACCGAGAAGCCCGCGTTCCCCGCGAGGCCGCGCAGAGCTTCGCGCAGCGCGATGGCTCCCGCCAACGCAAATCCCAGGTAGGCCACGACGCGGGTGGCCAGGGCATCGCGAAAACGCAGGAAACGAAGCAGCGCACGCAGCGCATAGCCGCCGTCGAGCGGCAGCGCGGGCAGCAGGTTGAACACGCCCAGGCCGAGATTCACAAAGCCCAACAGGGAGAAGAAGTTTCCGCCCACTCTCGCGCAGGCCCAGCCGATCAGCAGGTTGCTTGCCGGCCCGGACAGGGAAATCGCTATGTCGAGCCACGGTTTATCCCGGTTTCCCAGCAGCGCGGTGTGGCCTCCCCAGAGATTGAGTTCTATCTCCCGCACCCGCAGGCCTCCCGCCCTGGCTACCGCCGCGTGGCAAAGCTCGTGCACCAGCACCGAGGCAAGCACTCCGGCACCGAATGCCGCGTCCAGGAAAAGGGCCTCTGGCAGGGGCAGCCGAGCGTTAAACGGGTGAATCAGCGCAGCCACGATAACGACCAGCAGCAGGGTTGAGGGGCGAAGCCTAATTTTGGGCATGCGGGGAGTTTCCCTACGGTAGATGGGTGTCGCACTAAGTTTACGGCTTTTGCCGAAACCACTCGGTAACGCACAATAGGGGTAAGGGTGCAAGCCGAAAGGGCATGATGACGCAGACAACCGCTTTCGCGGCATTTACCGGCTGGAACGACGCCTCGGAGTCAGCCTCCGGCGCGCTACGCGCCATTCGTGAGCAGTTTTCCTGGCAGGAAGTAGCCCGCCTAAACGCAGATAAATATGTTGATCTGCAAATTTCCCGCCCCCAAATTTTCACCGATGATGCGGGCAAGCGCCAGGTCACCTGGCCAGATACCGTCATTTACCGGGTCGATCCGGGAAACGCGGGAGAGCCTTTTTACACCCTGGAGGGGCCGGAACCGTCCCTGCGCTGGCGTAAATACTGCCGCAAGCTGTGCTCTCTTTTACGCAAGCAGGGAGTGACCCGCCTGGTCACCTTTGGTTCCCTGCTGGCGGACTGCCCGCACAGCAGACCGCTACCGGTAAACCGAAATAGCGAATCCCCCGAGCACACCGCGCGCCCCAACAGCTATCAGGGGCCGATCGGCATACCGACGATCCTGCTTAGGCTGGCCGCCGAACGCGATTACGAAGCGGTCAGTCTTTGGGCGCGTGTGCCCCACTATCTTTCCCAGGAACAGTGCCCGCCCGCCGCCCTCGCGCTCGCGGAACAGGCGCAGTCGTTTCTGAGCGTGCCCCTGGATCTGGAGCCGCTGCGTTTAAACACCGCACAGTGGCGAGAAAAGATCACCAACGAGATGGCGCAGAACGAATCCCTGGCCGCCTATGTTTCCCAGTTAGAAGAGGACTACGACGCGAACCACCCGCTGCAGCAGGCATCGGGAGCCGAGATCGTGCGCGAGGTAGAGCGCTTCCTGCGCGAGCAGAGCTAAGTAAAGCGAAAACAAACGGGGCACACGCTACGGCGTGTGCCCCGTTTATTAGCTCGGGTATAGCTCAGGCAAGCCGCAATCCGAGCAGACTGTCGCAGAGCCGGGCCACGTCTCCAGGCTCGCTGGCGGCACCGCCCTCGGCCTCACCCTCGGCGGCGTGCTTCTGCGCCCAGCTATCCAGCAGGCGCAGAGCTTTCGGCGTATCCAGGTCGTCACGCAAAGCGCGGCGCACGGCCAGGCAGGTCTCCGGATCGTTCGCGGCTGCGGCCCGGCGATAGTTACCGAGCCGTTCGCGGGCCCCGGCCAGCATTTCCGCGCGCCATTCCCAGTCCCGTCGGTAGTGCTGGGAAAGCAGCACCAGGCGAATCGCACGCGGGTCTTCACCCCCGGCAACGAGTTTGGAAACGAACACCAGGTTGCCGAGCGATTTGCTCATTTTCTCGCCGTCCAGGGCAACCATGCCGACGTGCGCGTAAACACCGGCGAATCCGGGTTTACCCAGCGCCTTTGCGTGACTGTGGCACATGTCGTGGTGCGGGAAGGCGAGGTCGCTACCGCCGATTTGGACGTCGAAGGGCAGCTCCAACGTGCTTCCCGCGATGCGCACACAGCCGACGTGCCATCCCGGGCGTCCCGCCCCAAGCTCTTCCGCCTCCCAACTGGGTTCGCCCTCGCGGGCCACCCGCCACAGCAACGGATCGAACTTGCCGCGCTTACCTGGGCGTTCGGGGTCTCCCCCGCGCTCTGCGAACACAGCCAGCATTTCCTCGCGGGACATCCCGCACACGCCGCCCAGATCGCCCCCCGCGGAGAGGTCCAGATACCAGTCCCGGTCCCCCTCGTGCAGGGCGTCCTCGGTAGGCACGCGATAGGCGTATCCCGCCTTCGCGAGCCCCGCCACGATCTCCACGATGCCGGGGATCTCTTCCGAAACCGTGCGATAGCTTTCCGGCGCGATAATGCGCAGGTGCTCCATGTCGGAGGCGAAAAGTTCGCTCTGTTCGCGCGCCAGTTCCCGCCAGTCGACGCCGGTTTTTGCCGCGCGCTCGAGCAGCGGATCGTCCACGTCGGTCACGTTCTGGGCTGCTTCCACCCGCAGGCCGGAGTCCTGCAGCGTGCGCCTTACCAGGTCAGCCGTGTGATAGGTGGCGGCATGGCCCAGGTGGGTCGAATCGTAGGGGGTAATGCCGCAGGTGTATATGCGCGCTAAGCCGCCCGTTCCCACGATTTCCCGCTTGCTTCGGCTGGCCGTATCGAACAGTCGCAGCGGCTCGCGCAGCGCGGTTTCGGTGACTACCTCAGGAGATGACCAGGAACGCACTATTTTGCTCCTCCCGCGAGGGGATCAAGCACGCCGGTAACCAGCAGGAGCAGCAGGAGCAGGCCTGCCGCGATGCGGTAGATCACGAACGGCATGTAGGAGTTGTGGGAAATGAGCTTCATGAACCAGACGATTACCGCGTACCCGACCACGAAGGAGATCAGGGTGGCCACCAAAATCGCGAACAGCGAGGGGTGTCCGGCAGCGATGGCGGCCTGCTGTCCCTCGCAGCTAAGCAGTTGGGGGATCTCCTTGGCGGCCTTGTACAGGCCGGAGGCGAACACAGCGGGTACGGCGAGCAGGAAGGCGTAGCGGGCCGCCGCTTCGCGTTTGTATCCCATCAGCAGGCCAGCGGTGATGGTGCCGCCCGAACGGGAAACGCCGGGAATCAGGGCGAGGGCCTGCGCAAAACCATAGATGATGCCGTGCTTCCAGGTCAGTTCGTCCAGGGTGCGTTCCTGCTTGCCGATCCTGTCCGCAATCGCCAGGAAGATGCCGAAGACGATCAGCATGGTGGCGGTGATGTAGAGGTTACGCAGGCTGTGGTCGATCTGCTTCTCGAAAGCGAGACCCAGCACACCGATCGGAATGGAACCGACGATCACCAGCCAGCCCATGCGCGCATCGGGGTCGGAGTGAGGAATTTTTCCGAGCAGAGACTGCAGCCAGTGGATGATAATGCGCAGAATGTCGCGCCCGAAGTAGAGCAGCACGGCGGTTTCGGTACCGAGCTGAATGATTGCGGTAAAGGCAGCCCCCGGCTCGCGTCCGGGCATGAGCAGCTCGCCGACAACTCGCAGGTGAGCGCTAGAAGATACGGGAAGAAACTCCGTTAGGGCCTGAACGAGGCCGAGGATGATGGCGTCAAAAATGGACAAGTGCAGCTCCTGGTAGGAAAAACTGTGACTTTCCTACAGTACGACCAGGATGCCCACGCCAGGGTTAACGCTCGGTATCGTCCTCGTCACCCTGCACGTGCTCGACATCATCGTCCAGTTCCTCGATGTCGTCGAGTTCGTCGTATTCCTCGTCGTCCTCGTCGTAGAACTCTTCGTCGTCGTCCGCGGGGGTGAAAAGCACCAGCGGGGTAGCCTCATCGAACTCGTCGAAAAGCGAGTCATCGTACGCCTCGAAGGCATCGCTGAGGTGTTCTACCGCTGCTTCAACCGCAGCGTCGTCCTCGCCTCGCTTGGAGGCGCAGGCCTCGTAGTGCCGTTCGAGTGCGGCGATCAGGGTGTTGAGTGCGGCGCGCGTTGCATTGCTCATGTAATCAACTTACCCGATAAAGGGCCTGAGGGGGCACCCTTCCCCCACTTAACGAATCATTACTCATAGCCGGTTTCTTCTAGCCGACCAGCATCCCCTGCAATGGGACTGCCAAAACCGCCCCGATAGGTGGGGCGGAAAGCAGAGCAGGCCCCAGGGGGATACGCGAGTGCCCGCGCAATAGCGATAGCAGCGCCCAGCATCCCGCCATCGCGACCAACCAAAGAAATCCCGCCAGCGCGGAAAAGGGGCCACCTACCGCCCCCAGCGCCACCACCGCGGGCAAAGCCTTCGCGTCCCCCATACCCAGCAGCGACGGAAATACAAGGCTTAGCGTTACCGCTCCGATTCCAGCAAGCAGAGCGACCGCCACCGAGAAGAGGATTAGTGTTCCCACCGCGGGGACGGCGAACCAGGAAGCCGCGAGGCAGAGGAAAACCCACAGGTTCAGCGCAAGCACCTGCCTGTTAGGGAGACGGCGCTCCCGCACATCCACAATCGCCAACCAGAGAGCGAGGGGCAGATACCCCGCATAGACAAGCAAAGAAAGTGAAAACGGTAGAGCAGACATGGCTAGAGCAAAACAGTTTCCCGCCCCCACCGCATGCCGCTGTGCATATCCGTGCGCTTAGCGGCCACCGGCGTAACCGTGCTGACGCCAAGCCTCGTAGATCGCGATGGAGGCTGAGTTGGCCAGATTAAGCGACCGACGCCCAGGGATCATCGGGATTTTGACCTGCTCGGTGATACGTTCGTGCGCCAGGGCCTCCGGCGGCAGTCCCGTCGGTTCCGGCCCAAACAGCAGGATGTCACCCTCCCGGTAGGAGACCTCAGAAAAGCAGCGGGTAGCCTGCGTAGTAAAGGCAAAGACGCGCTGCCCTGGCAGGGCGGCAAGCGCCTGCGAAAAGTCTTTGTGCACGGTAACCACGGCCAGGTCGTGGTAGTCCAGGCCCGCCCTGCGCAGCTTCGCATCTTCAAAATCGAAACAGAGAGGCTCAACCAGGTGCAGGTTGGCTCCGGTAACCGCCGATAAGCGGATAGCGTTTCCCGTGTTTCCCGCAATACGCGGCTCGTAGAACATGACGTTGAACATGACTCTAAGTCTCCCATGACGCGTCCGATTAACGATTCCTCAACAAACGAGAGCTAGAATGGTGACGCAGGCAACGTCGCCCGCAGATTGGAAGGATTCAGACATGACAGCGCATTTCCCCGAGGCGGCCGCTGCGGCCGACTGGCTGCGTCAGGTCACCCGACTAGCGTGCGCCGCACGCAGCGAAGGCATCGGCGGTGCGGCCTCTTCCGCCGCACAAGAACTATTTTCCTTGCTTCGCGACACCGGTACGGATATGCACCAGCGTGTTCTCGCCTGCCAGGACATCGACCTGCTTTCCCTCGCGCTGGCATCACTAAGCGATCTCGCTTCCCCTAACGAGCAGTGCACCCAGATACTCGGCCTACTGCGCGCACACATCGGTTCCCTGCGTAATCGGGAGCGCGAATACCCGGTGCAGCTGTTCACGCTCGACTGCGTGATTCAACCTACAAAAAGCCCGATTGGCTATTCCCGGATGTGAAAAAAGCTCCGCGCCCTGCTAAAGTTATATCTGTTGCCGATGAGGCAGACACCCTGTCCGGGTGGCGGAATAGGTAGACGCGCTAGCTTGAGGTGCTAGTGCCCGCTTAAGGGCGTGGGGGTTCAAGTCCCCCCTCGGACACAGATTAGACCCACACTTCGGTGTGGGTCTTTTTATTGCCCGAAAATCCTGGAGTTTAGGCGAGGCAAACCTTGTAACAAGATGGCGGCGTAACTAGCCTGGGGAAAGAGACGGCTAGGCAAAAGCTGCGCCGCAAATTGCCAGACAGAGAGGAACCGGGTTGGCTACAGAACTAAAGCGCGGCTTCCAGGGGGCCGTACTAAAGGTCTTTCGCGCTAGTGACACCGTAGCGACGGTACTGGGTAGTGAAACCCTGGGAAGCTACGTGCGGGTCCATCTACACAGCGACGATCTTTTTACGCTCTGCCCGTATCACCCAACCATGTGGCTGCGCCTCTGGTTCCCGCTTAACGGGAAGGGACACCAGCGCGCCTACACGGTGATCGAGGCCTACCCGGAAAAGGGCGATTTCTCCCTCGATTTCTACCGTCATGAGGGAACAGCAGCGAACTGGGCAGAGAATGCGCAAGCCGGCGATCAGCTGGAAGTCACCATCATGGGCACAAAAGATCCCCTTCCCGAGCGTTCCCCCGCCAGGTTGCGCCTGATCGGCGATCACGCTTCCCTGCCCGCGCTACGCGAGCTACGCCGGGCGCATCCGCAGGCCACGGCACAGATAGCGCTTTTCCCGCCCGCAGAAGCCGAGCTGCCCGGCCTGGAAGAGTTCGCTAAAGACGATCTGCATCTGTTTGAGCACGATCAGCTCGCCGAAAAACTCACCGACTTCGTAGCGCCGACGGATAGCTCAACCTTCACATGGGTATCACTTGACACCACCCACACCCGGCAGGCCAAGAAGGCGCTGCGCGGACAGGAGCATTTCGCCCTAGGGTACTGGCTAGCAAGGCACTAGTCCCCTATTGCGCAGGGAACGCAAAGCGGGGGCCGCCTTACAGGCGGCCCCCGCTCGCTATGAAGCTAATCCAAACGGATTGAATCAGACGCAGCTTGCCTTGTCGTAGAAGCTGATCGCGGAAACCGTAATACCCTGGTTCCCACCCAAACGGCGCTTATTGCTGTAAACGAGAGTGAAGGTCTCAATGCCTTGCTTCGCATTCTTTGCGGTTATCTCCACGTCACCGTCGGTGTCAACGCCATCCTTGAGCGGACGCTCGTCTCCGCCCCATTCTTTACCGGGTGCTGTCAGTTCAACACCGCCAGTGCTAAGGTTCTTGACCTTTAGGAACCCAGAATTAACCGGGGTAGCTTTAACCGGACCCTCGATCTTCACCGAATCAATGTAGTTACGGTCTCTTCCACTATCGGAGTCAATATCCTGAACCATAAACTTCATACCATAAAGCGGAGCTGAAGCAGTGAAAACAACTTCTTGGTACTGGTCAAAGTTAGCTTGCTGCCCAATACCCAGACCGCCGTTTCCTCGCCTGGTCAAGTTACCGTAGGCGCGATCCTTCCCCCGGTTGATATTTGCAGTATGCTTCACAACTTTTACGGTGATAGTGGTACCAGTCACCGGATCCTTAAACACGGCACTCTCCCCCTTAGCGCCACCATCGGTTACGAGCTTCGCAGTACGAAGCTCGCAGGTGGAGGATGCAAGGGCGGGCGCAGCAGAGGCCATAACCATCGCGGGGGCGGCCCAGAGTGCGCCGCGGGCGACGCTCCTCCTGCTAACGGTCTTGCTGCTCGAAGAATTTTCCATCGGCTTAATTTGCTCCCTTTATAAAGTTCAGGTCAGCCCTAACTGGACACTTATACCTATGGGCAAATATACAGATAACTCGCAGGTAAGTTCCATGTTAAAAACAGGAAATATGCACTTACACACAGGAAGCATGCCCGAAGGCACTCCTTTATTGCACCTAGCGAAACGTGCGAATCAGAATTGATTAAAAGTTACTTTTCCGTGACCAAATTTGCTGTTTCGCCCACACCGATTAATGAGTTACCTGCCGGTAATCGGGCTTACTTCTAGTCTGCAGATGTCTCTCTGGATGCGATAGAAGCTGCTAGTAGCGAGCCAGACAGGCTAGAGCGAGGTACCCGGCAGCAGGGCCCGCAGCCGGGATACCGGAAATTGCCACTTCGCACCGACCATGCTGCGCAGTTGGCCGAGGGCCTGGTGTAACAGCATCTCTCCCCCGCCTACTACCCGGCAGTGGTTAGAGAAGTGCTCTGCTAGTGGCGCTGGCCAAGGAGCATAGAGGACATCCAGAAAAACCGTGGAGCTAGGTAGAGCTACCCCGGACATCGCAAAAAGCTCTCTGGTCTGGTGGGCTCCTGCGAGAGGTAGCGTGGAGACCGCAATGTCCGCTTCCTGCATACCACCTAGAGAGGAAAGTTCGCAGACATGCACTTGCGCCCCCTTCGCCTCTAGAAATCTTGTAAGGGCAGCGCAGCGCGAGGGGTTGCGCACCGCCACGCTAATTTCAGTGGCCCCCAAGCCAAGGCAGGCCGCAGCAGCGGATAGCGCCGTCGCACCCCCGCCCAGGATCAACGCATTGCGCGGTGAGCGATCGGATAGCCCCGGCCGTAAAGCTTCGGCTATCCCCGCGACGTCATGGTTCTCCGCTCGCCAACGGCCATCCGGTAAACGCAGCAGCGTATTAGCGATACCGAGAGCAGCCACGGTCTCATCGCTTTCGTCGGCCACCTCAGCAGCCCACGGCTTCAACGGCATGGTCACGGATAGCCCCTGCAGATGTGTCCGTGCCAAGAACTCACCCGCCTGAGCGGGAGTTGCCAGCTCTATCCCTCGCTCCAGATAGCGGGCGTCGGGCACTCCTGCCAAACGGTAGGCGGTGTTATGCAAGAGCGGTGATAGGGAGTGCCCGATGGGGCTCCCTATCACCGCATACTCGCGCCTCACTTCCGCTTGTTAGCTGCCCAGTTACGCCATTCCTGCACGTTCTTTTCGTGCTCTGCGGCGGTCTCGGCAAACTTAGTCAGGCCGGTGTCGGTATTCACCGTCACCCAGAACAGCCACTTTCCATCGGCAGGGTTCTGGTACGCCTTCAGCGTTTCTACACCGGGGTTACCGATAGGGCCGACCGGCAGCCCGTCGTAACGGTAGGTGTTGTACGGGCTATCAAGCGCTCGCTGCTTCGGTGTGGTGGAGATATTTTTGATGTTGTTCGCGTAGGCGACTGTGGAGTCAAGCTGCAGCTTCATCGGCACACCGTTAGCCGCACCCGCGCCCGCCAGACGGTTTTCGATAACGCGAGTAACCTTCGGGTAGTCCTCCGGGTCGCGCGCTTCCTTCTCCACGATAGACGCGATGGTAAGCGCCTCGTGCCACTTCTCCGGAGAGATATTCAGTTCCTTGCGCACCGACTCGTTCTTGGCGACCATCATGGTCAAAATGTCCTTGGCAGACATGCCCGGTTCGATGTCGTAGGTGGAGGGGAAAAGATACCCCTCGGCGCTGTGTGCCGGGTTCTCCGGAACCCCGAGCGCACGGTAATCCTTACCCGCGGCAACAAAGTCTTCTACGGGGATACCGGTCTGCTTCGCCAGGCGCGCGTAGATATCGCTGGCGCGCATGCCTTCGGGGATCGTAACGCGTTTTCCGGCCCGCGAATCGGGAGACAGCAGTGCCTGCAGCGCCTGGTCGGAGCTCATTTGCTTCTTCAGGCGATAGGTACCAGGAGCTATCTTCTGCGCCTCGGGGCTATTCGCAAAAAGCGCGATAAAAGGCTTTGTGGAGGCGATAACGTCTGCCTTCACCATGTTCTGGGCGATCTTGGTGCCGGTATCTCCCTTGTGCACCTCGAACAGAACCTCACCTGTCCCCGGACCGGGATAGTCAGACTGTTCGCTGGAGAAATTAAAGTTTGTCACCACCCAGCGGTAGCCGTATACGCCGGCAACGCCGATCCCCAGTAGCACGGAAACCACCAGCACCAGCGGCAGTACCGCCTTAAGCAGGCCACCCTGTCGCCGCGGCGGATTCTTGCTCCTACGCCGCGAGCCGTTCCTACTAGTGCCGGTATTTCCGGAATACGAACGACTCATTATTCTCCTGTAGTAGCTGAGGGCACGAAAGTATCTCCGCATACCCTACCGGTTGCTCGTTCCGTATCTAGCGCAGTTTGCAGAATCATTACCGCAGCGACCTGATCAACCACGCTACGGTGACGACGCTCTTTGCGCCCGGCAGCGTGCAGCGCCTGGTGCGCGGACACCGTGGTGAGCCGCTCATCGACGAGCCTAATCGGGCATTCGTATGCGAGTTCGCGCAGTTCATCGGCGAGTTCCTCGCAGAATTCGCGCACTGCAGCGGCCGCTTTGCCGAGCGAACCGTTCAGGCTCCGGGGCAGACCAACGATGATCACCCCCGCGTTTTCTTCCACCGCCGCGTCGGCCACCTGACCGACTGCGCTCACGCGGGGAAATGTGGCGATGGGCGTAGCGAGCATCCCATCCGGATCGGACCGGGCGACGCCGACGCGCGCTGTGCCGACGTCCACCCCGATCCTTACGTAACGCTCACTCACTACAGCGCAAGTTCGCTCTTGATTGCGGCGAACGCCTGCGCAACGAGCTGCGGCTCTCCGCCGCCGCCCTGGGCCAGATCGTCCTTGCCGCCGCCACGACCGTTCATGGCCTGGGCGGCCTGCGCCAGGAGCTTGCCGGCTTTGAGCCCGGCATTGCGCGCCGACTCATTGGTGGCGATGACGAGCGCGGCCTTGCCGTTGCTCTCCCCCGCGACCGCGACAACGGCCGGGGAGTCGTCTCCCAGGCGGGTGCGCAGATCCATTGCCAGGGTGCGCAGGTCTCCCGCCGCCACGTCGCTGCCCGCGTCATGCGCCAGCAGTCGGGTGCTGCCGACCGTGACCGCAGTTGCCGCGAGTTCCCCGGCCTGGGCCTGTAGCTGCGCCGCCTTGAGCTTGGCCAGCTCCTTCTCGGTGTCCTTTAGCTTCTGCGTCAGCGCCTTTACGCGCTCGGGCAGATCGTCGCTGCCTACCTTGAGCAGCTCGGAAAGCTGCGAAACCAGCGCGTGTTCCTTCGCCTGGAAACGCTGCGCGCTGCGGCCCACCAGGGCGTCAACGCGGCGCACGCCGGAGCCAATGGATGCCTCGCCGAGGAGCGAGATGCTTCCGATCTTGGCGGTCGAAGAAATGTGCGTACCGCCGCAGAGCTCGCGCGACCAGTCGCCGCCGATAGAGACGACGCGCACGACGTTGCCGTACTTCTCTCCGAACAGCGCCATCGCACCCAGCGCCTTCGCCTCGTCGAGGGACATCTGCTGGTCGGTCACCTCAAGGTCTTCTACCAGCATCGAGTTCACGCGGCCCTCGATCTGTTCCAGCGAAGAGCGCGGCACCTGATTGTTGTAGCGGAAGTCGAAACGCATGCGGCCCGGCGAGTTCTCGGAGCCCGCCTGGGTAGTGGAGTCGCCCAGCTCCTCACGGATGGCCTGGTGCACCATGTGGGTCGCGGTGTGGGCGCGGGCGATGGCGCCGCGCCGTTCGGTATCGATGGCGGCCACGCCGTGCGTTCCGGCAGCGAGCGTGCCCTCGACCAGTCGGCCACGATGAACCGCGAGTCCCTTTACCGGAGACTGCACATCGTCAACCTCTACCACCGCACCGTTATCGAGCGAGATGGTGCCCTGGTCGGCAAGCTGACCGCCCATTTCCGCGTAGAACGGGGTCTGGTCCAAGATGACCTCTACCTGGGCCGGGGCGCTTACCTCGTCTACCAGTTTGCCGTCCACCAGGACCGAGCCGACCTTCACCTTTGCGGTGAAGTCGGTGTAGCCGAGGAAGCGGGTGGCGTCGCCCATTTCCTGCAGCAGCTGGTTGTAGAGGGCGGTATCGGAGTGGCCGGTCTTCTTAGCGACAGCGTCCGCTCGGGCGCGCTCGCGCTGTTCCTGCATGGCGGCGCGGAAGCCGTCCTCATCTACCTTGAGGCCGACCTCGTTCGCCATTTCCAAGGTCAGATCGATCGGGAAGCCGTAGGTATCGTGCAGCTTGAAGGCGTCCTCGCCCGGCAGCGTCGCGCTGCCGGAGTCTTTCAGCTTCCGGGCCACGTTATCGAAGATGGTGGTGCCCGTGGTCAGGGTGCGGCGGAAGGTTTCTTCCTCCGAGTAGATGACGTCCTGGATGCGATCGAATTCGTCGGCCAGCACCTGGTAGGACTCGCGCATAACCGCCTGCGAAACGGGCAGCAGTTCCGGCATGGCGGGCTTGTCGTAGCCGAGCAGGCGCATCGAGCGTACCGCGCGGCGGATCAGGCGACGCAGCACGTAGCCACGGCCTTCGTTACCGGGGCGGACGCCGTCGCCCACCAGCATCAGGGCGCTACGCACGTGGTCGGCCACGACGCGCATGCGCACGTCGGCCTCAACATCGCCGCTACCGTAAACGCGGTCGGTGAGCCGCTGGGCGTGCTCGATGACCGGGAATACCTGATCGGTCTCGTACATGTTCTCTTTGCCCTGCAGCAGGTAGGCAACGCGCTCCACACCGAGGCCGGTATCGATCGCCTTCTGGTCAAGCTCGCCGAGCAGCGGATAGTTCTTGCCCTTGCCCTCGCCGCGCATGTACTGGTCGAATACCAGGTTCCAGATCTCCAGGTAACGGTCGCCGCCGGGATCAACGTTGCCGCCAACGGCTTCGGGGCCGTAGGCCGGGCCGCGGTCGTAGTGCCATTCGGCGCAGGGGCCGGCGGGGCCGGGCTGGCCCGTGTCCCAGAAGTTTTCTTCCTTCGGCAGGCGCACGATGTGGGCGGGATCCAGCCCGACAACCTTGGTCAGGTGGTGGAAGGATTCGTCGTCGTTCTCCCACAGGGTGACCCACATGCGGTCACCGTCGAGGCCGAAGCCGCCGTCGGCCTGGCTGCTGGTGAGCAGCTCCCAGGCGAGGTCGATGGCTCCCTCTTTGAAGTAATCACCGAACGAGAAGTTGCCGGCCATCTGGAAGAAAGTGCCGTGGCGAGTGGTTTTGCCGACGTTTTCGATGTCGTTGGTGCGGATGCACTTTTGCACGCTGGCCGCGGTCGGGTAGGGGGCCTTTTCGGTTCCCACGATGTAGGGAATGAACGGCACCATGCCCGCGATCGTGAACAGGATCGACGGGTCCGGGGAGACCAGGGAGGCGCTGGGGACGATGGTGTGGTTTTTACGAGCAAAATAGTCCAGCCAGCGCTGGCGGATCTCAGCAGAACGCATCGGTCGTGTCCTTTCGGGACGTTATACGTAGGAAAGCAGAAAACCCCGTCAGGGATACATGACGTAGTCCTGCCGGGGTCTGCGCGGTGGCGGGCTACCAGCCCGCCACCGGAAGAAAATCTTTGGGAAAGATCAGCGAGCGTAGTACTCGACAACCAGCGAAACTTCGCAGGTCACCGGAACATCGGCACGCTTCGGGCGGGAGACGAGCTCCGCCTTCAGTTCCTCAAGGTTTACGCGCAGGTAAGAGGGGGTGGCGGGGAGGACGTCGCGGTGCGCGCCGGCGGCGGCAACCTGGAACGGCTCCATGGCCTGGCTCTTGGGCTTGATCTGAATGGTCTGGCCCGGCTTCACACGGAAGGAGGGACGGTCCACGATCTTGCCGTCTACCAGCACGTGGCGGTGGGTGACGGTCTGGCGGGCCTGCAGCATGGTGCGGGCGAAGCCGGCGCGGAGCACCAGCGAATCCAGACGCATCTCGAGGAGCTCGACAAGGCTCTCACCGGTCAGGCCGGATTCCTTGCGGGCTTCCAGGTAGGCACGGTGGAGCTGCTTCTCGCGCAGAGCGTACTGGGCACGCAGGCGCTGCTTCTCGCGCAGACGCACAGCGTAGTCAGACTCGGTGCGGCGACGGGCACGGCCGTGCTCGCCCGGGGGGTACGGACGCTTCTCGAAGTACTTGACGGACTTCGGGGTGAGCGCGAGCCCCAGGGCTCGGGAAAGGCGCGCCTGGCGACGCGCACGGGTGACGTTGGTCACGAAGATTACCTCGTTCTCGACTGGTGTGAATCCATTACTGCAGCCGCGGATTCGCACTCAATACTATCCGGTTTCCTCCGCCAGGGGCAGCGCCTGGGTTGCGCGCCACGCAAATACTGCTGTGCGCTTACTCACTACCGTCGCCGCGCACTATGCCGCGCAGCGTCTGCAACCGCTTCGCGATGGCCTGCTCGTGGCCGTATCCGGTGGGGCGGTAGTAGTCGACCCCCACCAGTTCATCCGGCGGATACTGCTGACGCGCCACGCCGTGCGGGGCATCATGCGCGTACACGTAGTCCTTACCGTGCCCCAGGTCCTTCGCCCCCGCGTAGTGCGCATCGCGCAGGGCGGGCGGGACCGGGCCCGTCTTGCCCGCCCGCACATCCGCCAACGCGGCGTCGATCGCACGATAGGAGGCGTTCGACTTGGGGGCGGTGGCAATGTGCACAACAGCCTGGGCGAGGGGAATCCTCCCCTCCGGCATCCCCACGAGCTGCACCATCTGCGCCGCCGCTACGGCGACCTGCAGCGCAGAGGGATCGGCCATACCGACGTCCTCGCTCGCGCAGATCATGATGCGGCGGGCGATAAAGCGCGGGTCCTCCCCCGCCTCGATCATGCGCGCCAAATAATGCAGCGCTGCATCGGGATCGCTACCGCGCATGGATTTAATGAAGGCGCTGGTGACGTCGTAATGCTGGTCTCCGGCCCGGTCATACCGCAGCGCGGCGCGATCCACCGCCTGCGCCACCAGTTCGGCGTTCACCGTGTCCAGTCCAGCGGCCTCTGCCGCGCCCGCCGCGGCCTCCAGGGAGGTCAGTATCTTGCGTGCGTCTCCCCCGGCGATGCGCAGGAGGAGTTCGCGGGCGTCGTCGGTGAGTCGGATTGCACCGTTTAGGCCCCGTTCCTCCCGCAGCGCCCGTTCGAGGAGCTGCGAGAGTTCTTCTTCTCCCAGGCTGTGCAGGGTGAGCAGGATGGAGCGGGAAAGCAGCGGGGAGATCACCGAGAAGTGCGGGTTTTCCGTGGTCGCCGCGATCAGCGTCACCCAGCGGTTCTCGACGCTGGGAAGCAGCGCGTCCTGCTGCGATTTCGAGAAGCGGTGCACCTCGTCCACGAACAGCACCGTCTCCCGGCCCTGCTCACGCAGCCGCGCCCGGGCGGCCTCCACCACCTCACGCACCTCTTTCACGCCGGCGATGACCGCGGAAAGCTCCACGAACTCCCGTTCGCTTTCCCTCGCCACCACGTTCGCCAGCGTGGTCTTACCGGTTCCCGGCGGACCCCACAAAATTACCGACGCCGGGGCGTTGGTGCGCGGGCCGTTTTCCACCAGGCGCCGCAGCGGCGACGCCTGGCGCAAGACGGATTCCTGCCCAACCACCTCCTCCAGGGTGCGCGGACGCATCCTGACGGCGAGAGGCTCGCGGTGCCGCTCGGGCAGGGAACTGAACAGGTCCGCGCTCACCCGAGCAGCTGCCGGGCAATCCGGCCCGGCCAGGCCGGGCCCTCGTAGATCATGGCGGTGAAGCCCTGCACCAGGTCGGCCCCCGCATCCAGGCGGGCACGCGCTTCGTCAGCGGTAAAGATGCCGCCGACGCTCATAACGCAGGTTTCTGCCGGAAGTTCGCGGCGCAGCAGGGCGAGTACCTCGCGGGAACGCGGCGCCAGCATGGGACCGCTCAGGCCTCCCGCGCCCGCCGCCTCCACCTTGGCCGGGTCGGTCAGGAGGTCGTGTGGACGTTCGATCGTGGTGTTGGTGGCGATAACGCCGTCCAGCCCGATCTCACGCACCAGTTCGCACAGCGCCACGATGTCGTCATCGTGCAGGTCAGGGGCGATCTTTACCAGCACCGGCACCGGATTGCCGTGCGGGCCGATCACCTTCGCCGCCTCTTCCTGCACCGCTACCAGGATCGGCCGCAGGGCCTGCACCGTCTGCAGCTCCCGCAGCTTCGGGGTGTTCGGCGAAGAAACGTTCACCGCCAGGTAGGAAGCGTAGGGGGCCAGGGTGCGGGCGCAATAGCGGTAGTCCTCTACCGCGTCGGCCAGCTCGGTGGTCTTGTTCTTGCCGATGTTTACGCCGATCACCGCATCGCAGCCGCGCTTCTTGGCGCGCACCTTGGCGAGCCGCGCCGCCATCGCGTCGGCGCCGCCGTTATTGAACCCCATGCGGTTAATCAGAGCCCTGTCGGGGACCAGGCGGAAGGCGCGCGGGGCCGGGTTACCCGGCTGGGGGCGCGGGGTAACGGTCCCTACCTCGACGAAGCCGTAGCCCATATCGAGCAGTGCCAGGGGGATTTCCGCGTCCTTATCGAACCCGGCTCCCATGCCGAGCGGGGTCTTAAAACGCATGCCCATAACGGTGCGCCCCGCCCCCGCGCCGCGGGAGAAAAGGGTGCGCAGTACCAGTGGGCCACCGGGGATGCGGTGGGCCAGGTTGAGGGCCCATACGGTGGCGTGATGAGCGAATTCCGGGTCGGTTTTGGTCAGTCCGTGCTTGAAAACAAAGTGGTAGATGCTCACGCTTTTACCCTATCCCCACTTTTCAGGACATACAGCAGCCCGACCAGGGGCAATACCAGCGGCACGAAACCGTATCCGATGCCGTACAGGGACCAGACGGTGGCGTGCGGGAAGTATTCGGGATGCAGCAGGCTGAGGCTGCCGACGGCCAGCACGCCGCACAGTTCGAAGGTGCAGACGGCGAGGAACCCCTGCGAATGCGCTCCGCGCTTGATCAGCAGGACGAAGGCCAGTAGATAGGTGAGGGCGGCCAGCAGGGAAAGGCTGTAGGCCAGGGGCGCCTCGGAGAAGTCGCGGATCGTCTGTACCAGGGAGCGAGAGGTCGCGGCCAGGGCGAAAACACCGTAAATGGCCGCCAGCGCGGTAGAAAACCCTCGCTTCTGCTGCCCGCTTTGCCGCGCGGCATCCGTTTTATGTGCCTCGCGCTGAGGGTGCAAGAAGTCTTTGTTCACGACGCGAAACCTCCGGGCCACATTTGGGCCAAACGCATTTGCAGTACGGGCATGGTCAGGACCGCCACCAAAATCGCGGCGCTCCCCCAGCGGGAACGCTCCATCAGCGAAAGGTAGCCCCCACCGATGGGAAGCAGCACTCCCGTCAGCAGGTAACCGTACAGCAGCACCCGATCCGGCGAGCCGCTCCCGCTGATATCTACCGCCGTTAAAGCCACCGCTTCCAGCAGCCACACCAGGCTAACGAGTAGCGCCCCGCCGAGCAGTACCAGGTCGCTGCGAAGATCGCGCGCGACGTAGAGCGCACCGAGGGCGGCGCAGCCCAGCGACGTCGCGTACACGGCTATTCCCAGCCACCAAACCACTCGTAATTCCCCCTACAGCGCTTTACCTACAGCTTATGTCTCCTACGATAGAGGGATGACAACACTGACTGTGACTACCGCAACCGTGTCTGAGATTTCCGCAGACGCAATCATCGTCCCCGTCCTCGCCCCCGCAGAAAAGGGCGGCGAGGTCAACGTGCTCGGCATCGCCGACCTCAACCCCGTGGCCGCCGCCCTGCAGGCGAAGTCCTCCTCCGAGGCTGTGACGCGTTTCCCCGCCCCCGCCGGTTTAGCCGCCCCCGTGGTGCTTGGCGTCGGCGTCGGCGAGAAGGATCTAGCCGAGGTTTCCACCGAGGATCTGCGTGCCGCCGCCGGCGCCGCGGTACGTTCCCTGGCCGGGTTCGCGCGCGTCGCCCTGGCTTTCGGTGAGCTGTCCGAGGCAGCCCAGGCGGCGCTGGCCGAGGGCGCGCTGCTCGGCGCTTACGACTACACCGCCGTGCGCGGTAAGGACGCGGAGCTCACCGCGCCCGTTGCCGAGCTGGTGCTGCAGGGTGTGAGCGATGCCGTGGCACGCCAGGCAGAGGTGGTTGCGCAGGCCGTGGCTTTCGCTCGCGACCTGGTAAACACTCCCCCGAACCTGCTGTTCCCGGCGTCCTTCGCCGAGCGTGCTCGTGAGGCCGCCGCGGGTCTGCCGATCGAGGTTACGGTGCTCGACGAAAAGCAGCTCGCCGAGGGCAGCTACGGCGGCATCGTCGGCGTCGGTCAGGGATCGTCCCGTCCGCCGCGCCTGGTGAAGCTGAGCTACAACCCCGCCGGGGCGGAAAAGCACGTCAGCATCGTGGGCAAGGGCATCACCTTCGACACCGGCGGCATCTCGCTCAAGCCGGGCGCAAAGATGGACGAGATGACCATGGACATGGCGGGCGCGGGCAGCACCCTCGCCACGGTGGTTGCCGCCGCTAAGCTGGGCCTGCCGGTGCGGGTCACCGGTTTCCTGGCGCTGGCCGAAAACATGCCGGGTGGCAAGGCGCAGCGTCCCGGCGACGTCGTCACCATGCGTAACGGCAAGACCGTCGAGGTCCTCAACACCGACGCCGAGGGCCGCATGGTCATGGCCGACGCCCTGGTGGACGCGGCCGCGGAGAAGCCCGACTTCCTGATGGACGTAGCCACCCTGACCGGTGCCGCGGTGCTGGCCCTGGGTAACCGCTACGCCGCCGTGATGGGTGACGATTCGGCCCGCGAACGGGTCATGTCGGCCGCTCACGAATCCGGGGAATACTTCTGGCCGCTGCCGTTCCCGAAGGAACTGCGCGCGAGCATCAACGGCCGCGTGGCCGATCTTGCCAACATCGGTCAGCGCGAGGGCGGCGCGATGGTGGCGGGCGTGTTCCTGCAGGAATTCGTTGACGGCTGCGAGTGGGCCCACCTGGACATCGCCGGACCGGCCTTCACCGGTTCCGCGCACGGCTACATGGCCAAGGGCGGCACCGGCTTCAGCGTGCGCACCATGCTTGAGGTTGTGCGGTCCTTCGCATAAATAGCGCTTTCGCGGCGGGGCTGACGTTCTTTTCGGGCGTTGGCCCCGTCTTTTTAGCAACGTGCGAGCCACCACACTTGTTAATTGTCTCGGTTTGAGGGGTTACTCGAGTCCGCTCCGGGCATAGTATGAGTTCGTGGGGTTTTCGCGCGTCCCGCACGCCCGGCCCCGCCCAACAAAAGCCGACCAGCTAGGGAGCTGAAACGTGGCGGATAGCACCACTGATACAACGTTTGACATTGTGATTCTTGGGGGTGGCAGCGGCGGCTATGCGGCTGCCCTGCGAGGTGCCCAGCTAGGGCTCTCCGTGGCCCTCGTGGAAAAGGACAAGCTCGGTGGCACCTGCCTGCACCGTGGTTGCGTGCCGACGAAGGCGCTGCTCCACGTGGCCGAGGTAGCCGACGAGACCCGCAACGCGGGCACCGTAGGCATCAAGGCGCAGTTCGATGGCGTCGACGTCGAGAAGATGAACAGCTTCAAGTCGGGCATCATCAGCCGCCTCTACAAGGGCCTGCAGGGTCTTGTTAAGTCCCGCAAGGTCACCTACGTAGAGGGCTTTGGCCGTCTGGTCGGCAAGGACACCATCGAGGTAGAGACCGCCGAGGGCAAGAAGCAGCTCAAGGGCAAGCACGTCGTCCTCGCCTCCGGCTCGTTCTCGAAGACCTTGCCCGGCCTCGAACTCGGCGGCCGCATCATCGATTCCGAGGCCGCGCTCTCGCTCGATTACGTGCCCCGCAACCCGATCATCCTCGGCGGCGGCGTCATCGGCGTCGAGTTCGCCAGCGTTTGGAAGTCGCTCGGCGCAGAGTCCGTCACCATCGTGGAGGGCCTGCCCCACCTGGCTCCGAACGAAGACGAGGCTCTTTCTAAGGCGCTTGAGCGCGCATTCAAGAAGCGCGGCATCAAGTTCTCCCTCGGCACCTTCTTCGAAAAGGCCGAGCAGAGCGATTCCGGCGTCAAGGTCACCCTGGTGGACGGCACCGTCTTCGAGGGCGACGTCCTTCTGGTCGCGGTCGGACGCGGCCCGAACACCCAGGGCCTCGGCTACGAGGAACAGGGCATCGCGATGGATCGCGGCTTCGTGCTCGCGAACAAGGAGACCCTGGAAACCAACGTTCCCGGTATCTACGTCGTGGGCGACATCGTCCCCGGCCTGCAGCTCGCGCACCGCGGCTTCCAGCAGGGCATCTTCGTTGCCGAGCGGATCGCCGGCCTGAACCCGGTCATGCTCGAAGAGTCGAACATCCCCCGCGTCACCTACTGCGAGCCGGAACTCGGTTCCGTCGGCCTGACCGAAAAGCAGGCGAAGGAACGCTACGGCGACGACCGCGTAGAAACCTACGAATACAACCTGGGCGGCAACGGCAAGTCGCAGATCCTGGAGACCACCGGCTTCATCAAGCTGGTGCGCGAAAAGGACGGCCCCGTAGTCGGCATCCACATGGTCGGTAAGCGCATGTCCGAGCAGATCGGCGAAGCACAGCTCATCGTGAGCTGGGAAGCTTACCCGGAGGATGTGGCCACCCTGATCCACGCCCACCCGACCCAGAACGAAGCAATGGGCGAAGCGCACCTGGCTCTGGCCGGCAAGCCGCTGCACGCCCACGCCTGATTCGCCGTTCCCGACGAGGAGAAAACAAGAATGTCTGAATCCGTGAAGATGCCCGCCCTGGGCGAGTCCGTTTCCGAGGGCACGGTTACCCGCTGGCTCAAGGAGGTCGGCGAAACGGTAGAGGTAGACGAACCCCTACTGGAGGTTTCCACCGACAAGGTAGACACCGAGATCCCGTCTCCCTTCTCCGGCACCCTGCTGAAGATCCTGGTCCAGGAGGACGAGGACGCCGAGGTGGGCGCCGAGATCGCGATTATCGGTGACGCCTCCGAGGCCGACTCCGCAGCCGCTCCGGCAGCCCCGGCCCCGGCGGAGGAAAAGCCCGAGGAGCCCCCGCTGGCTTCCGGCCAGACCGCTCCCTCCACCGAGCAGCAGGCCCCCGAGGGCCAGGCCGAGCGTCCCGCCGCCTCTTCCGGCTCCGCTGCCGGCGAAGAGGTCAAGATGCCCGCCCTGGGCGAGTCCGTTTCCGAGGGCACGGTTACCCGCTGGCTCAAGGAGGTCGGCGAAACGGTAGAGGTAGACGAACCCCTACTGGAGGTTTCCACCGACAAGGTAGACACCGAGATCCCGTCTCCCTTCTCCGGCACCCTGCTGAAGATCCTGGTCCAGGAGGACGAAGAGGCTTCCGTCGGCGCTCCGATCGCCGTTATCGGCGATGCCGCTGCCGCCGCGCAGGAGTCCGCGCCCGCCGCTCCGGCCGCAGAGGCCCCGGCTGCCGAGGCTCCCGCCGCAGAAAAGACCGAGGCGCCGGCGGCTCCCGCCGCTTCCCCGGCCTCCGCGGTTTCGGGCTCTTCCGCTTCGACCTACGTCACCCCGCTCGTGCGCAAGCTCGCCTCGGCTAACGACATCGACCTCGCCACCGTGAAGGGCACCGGCGTCGGCGGTCGTATCCGCAAGCAGGACGTGCAGGCGGTAATCGACGAGAAGAAGGCTGCCGCAGAGAAGGCCGCCGCTGCTCCCGCAGCCGCCGCCCCGGCTTCCTCCGAGAAGCCGGCCGCTAAGAAGGAAGCCCCGAAGGTTGAGATTTCCCCGCTGCGCGGCACCGAGGAGAAGATGTCGCGTCTGCGCAAGATCGTGGCTTCGCGCATGGTCGAGTCCCTGCAGACCCAGGCTCAGCTCACCACCGCTGTCGAGGTCGACATGACCCGCATCGCGCAGCTGCGCGGCAAGGCGAAGAACGACTTCCAGGCCCGCGAGGGTGCGAAGCTGACCTTCCTGCCGTTCATCATGCAGGCCTGCGTCGAGGCCCTCAAACAGTACCCGAAGCTGAACGCTTCGATCGAGGGCGACATGATCAAGTACCACGGCTCCGAGAACATCGGCATGGCGGCCGACACCGAGCGCGGCCTGGTGGTTCCGGTTATCCGCAACGCGGGCGATCTGAACCTGGCCGGGCTGGCCCGCCAGATCGGTGAGCTGGGTGCGAAGGCCAAGGGCAACAAGCTCGCCGCCGACGATCTGCAGGGCGCAACCTTCACCCTGACCAACACCGGTTCGGGCGGCGCGCTCTGGGACACCCCGATCGTGCCGAACCCGCAGGTCGGCATCCTGGGCTGCGGCTCGATCGTGAAGCGTCCCGCCGTGATCTCGACCCCCGAGGGCGACGTAATCGCGGTGCGCTCGATGATGTACCTGTTCCTCTCCTACGATCACCGCCTGGTTGACGGTGGCGACGCGGCTCGCTTCCTCACCGCGATGAAGCGCCGCCTGGAAGAGGGCAACTTCGAAGGCGAGCTCGGCCTGTAACCGTCTCGTTTATTACACCCGGCCCCGTATTCGGCACCTCGAATACGGGGCCGAGGTTTATCCTGGAACGGTGGTAGACGTAATCCGGTTAGGTTTCTCAACACCCGTGCCAGGGGCGGCAAACGCCGAGTTCGGGTTGCCTCCCGGTCCCGTCCCCTACCTGGCCGCGTGGGAGCTGCAAAAGCAGATCCATGCGGAGGTGGTTTCCGGCCACCGCGATAACACTCTGCTGCTGCTGGAGCACGAGGCCGTTTACACCGCCGGTAAACTCACGAAACCGCACGAGCGTCCCCAGGACGGCACCCCCGTGGTTGACGTAGACCGCGGCGGCAAGATCACCTGGCACGGCCCGCACCAGCTCGTCGGCTACCCGATCGTGCGGCTGCCCGCCCCGATCAACGTGGTCGGTTTCGTGCGCGATCTCGAACAAACCCTGATTCGGGTATGCGCCGATTTTGGGGTAGAAACGGTACCCGTCGAGGGCCGCAGCGGTGTTTGGATAAGCCGCGAGGGGGAGATCGACCGAAAGGTCGCCGCTATCGGCCTGCGGGTCTCCAAGCGCGTCACCATGCACGGTTTCGCCCTAAACTGCGCCAACGGCGGCGAGTGGGCGGAGAAGATTATCCCCTGCGGGATTAGCGACGCCGCCGTTACCAGCCTGAGCGCCGAAGCCGGAAAACACCTAGACGTGCCAGACGTGATTGATACGGCACAGCTACACGTGTCTGAGCTCCTGAATCGTTGGGGCCAGCCGTATAGACTGCAAGACGGAACGTGAACTTGAAGGAGGACACTCCGTGACTATCGCCCCCGAGGGCCGACGACTCCTGAGGGTCGAGGCGCGTAACGCGCAGACCCCTATCGAGAAGAAGCCCGAGTGGATCAAGACGCGCGCGACGGTCGGCCCCGAATATGCCGACATGAAGCGGCGCGTGCACGGTCAGGGCCTGCATACCGTCTGCGAGGAAGCGGGCTGCCCCAACATTTTCGAGTGCTGGGAAGATCGTGAGGCCACGTTCCTGATCGGCGGCGACACCTGCACCCGCCGCTGCGACTTCTGTAACATCGCCACCGGTAAGCCGTTGAAGGTGGATCCGATGGAACCTTTCAAGGTGGCGCGTTCCGTTAAGGAGATGGGGCTGCGTTACGCGACCGTCACCGGCGTGGCGCGAGACGATCTGCCCGACGGCGCGGCCTGGCTTTTCGCCCAGACCTGCAAGCAGATTCATTCGCTTAATCCCGGCACCGGCGTGGAGCTGCTGGTCGACGACGTGAAGGGCGATCCCAAGGCCCTGCAGCAGATCTTCGATGCGAAGCCCGAGGTTTTCGCGCATAACCTGGAGACGGTGCCGCGCATTTTTAAGCGCATTCGCCCCGCGTTCCGCTACGATCGCTCGCTCGAGGTGATCAACGCCGCGAAAGAGGCGGGTATGATCACTAAGTCGAACCTGATCCTGGGTATGGGTGAGGAACGCGAAGAAATCATCGATTCGATGCACGCCCTGCACGAATCGGGGTGCGACATCCTCACCATTACCCAGTACCTGCGGCCTTCCCCGCTGCATCATCCGATCGACCGCTGGATTAAGCCGATGGAGTTCGTGGAACTATCGAAGATAGCCAAGGACGAGATCGGGTTCTCCGGTGTTATGGCCGGACCGATGGTGCGTTCTTCGTACCGTGCGGGACGCCTTTGGGCACAGACCATGAAGAAACTTGGGCGTGACATTCCGGAGCACCTGGCGCATCTGGATAAGGAACAGCCCGCACATCAGGAGGCGGCGAGTGTCGTCGCCCGTTGGAAAAACCGAGGAAGCAATGGCTGCCACTAATAAGACCGAAACTGCACCGAAGAAGAAGGGCCGCATCAAGCAGTTCTTCGAGGTTGTTCAGTTCACCCAGAAGGCCGACAACACGACCGTTCCGTGGATGATCGGTGCTTTCGTTGGCGTGGCTTTGCTGTTCACCCTGCTGTTTGGCTACTTCGGCCACCCCTACTACGGCCTTTTCGTGGGCATCGCTTTCGGCCTGCTTGCCGCCGCTTACGTGATTGCGCAGAAGGCGCAGACCGCCGCTTACACCCAGATCAAGGGGCAGCCGGGCGCTGCGCTGGCAGCCATGCAATCGATCCGTCGGGGATGGAACGTGGAGCAGGAACCCTGCGCCCTTGATGCGCGCAGCCGCAACATGGTCTTCCGCGCCTCCGGCCGCGCCGGTATCGCGCTGGTTACCGAGGGCACTAACGGCAAGGCTCTCAAGCTGCTGGAGAAGGAAGAATCCCGTCTCTCCAAGCTGTTCCCGAACGTTCCCCTGCACCCCATCACGGTGGGTGACGGCGAGGGGCAGGTGCCGCTGGAAAAGCTGGCGGGCAAGATGCAGCGGATGCGCCCGAAGCTGACCCGCGAAGAGTCGGCAGAGGTGGCGCGCCGCCTACAGGCGATGCCCGGCCCGCTGCAGCAGGCCATGCCGAAGGGTGTGGATCCGCTGCGGATGCGCCCGAATCGTAAGGCGATGCGCGGACGCTAAAAATTTCTCGTTACCCTCGGTCAGGTAGCGGCGGCGCTGCCGCCCTAACCGGGAGTGACGGCGATTAGCCAAATAGGTGAGGGACCCCCGATCGGGGGTCCCTCACTTTTGTGTTCGTAACCATTCAGCCGTATCCATCAGGCCCTGCCCGCCGCTCCCCCGCGGGAGCGCTATCTGAGGCGTGGCTGTTTTAGACGACTATGGTGGCGGTGCCGGAAATGAGATCCTGTCCGTTTCGCCTGTCCCTATCGAAAACCACCGACGGAATAACGAGCAGCACCAGCAGGGTGCGTAGCAGGGCGCGCACCAGCATCGGCATCCGACCGCTGACGGGGATCACGCGCACGCGTAGCAGGAACTGCCCGGGGGTAGCGCCGAAGAAGGTCAGCATGGCGATGTTCAAGGCGACGAACGAGGTCATGATCGCGACGCTTTCGTAGTTGAAAAACAGGAAGGCGATCACGGAGCAGAAGATCCAGTCGATCCAGAGGGTGAGGAATCGCCTCCCCGGCCCCGCCGGGGTGTGACCGAAAGAGCTACCGGGCACGTAATCGCTATCGTGTGCGGGGCCTTCCAGCCAGGAACCTAAATCTTCGCGTGCAACCATATGCGCACCTTAGATCCCTCAGGGGGCCAATGCAAAGTACACTGTGATGTGGCGGCTGCATAAGAAGGCAGCCACTGCCCTTAGGGGATAAACAGAGAGAACGTGCCGCCCCACGGCACGGACGGAGGTACCCAGTGTTTAGTAATCCCAGTGAGGCAGTAAAGTTTATTGAGGAAGAGGGCGTCGAGTTCGTAGACGTCCGTTTCATCGACCTTCCCGGCGTGATGCAGCATTTCAACGTGCCTGCCAGCACCTTTGACGAAGAGGCGATCGCCACCGGGCAGCTTTTCGATGGTTCTTCAATTCGCGGTTTCCAGGCGATTCACGAATCCGACATGAAGTTGGTTCCGGATCTCAAGACGGCATATCTTGATCCGTTCCGCGAGCGCAAGACGCTCATCATGAACTTCTCTATCGTGGACCCGTTCACGGACGCGCCCTACAGCCGCGACCCGCGCACGGTTGCCGCAAAGGCCGAGGAATACCTGAAGTCCACCGGTATCGCAGATACCGCTAACTTCGCCGCCGAGGCAGAATTCTACATTTTCGATGATGTCCGTTTCAAGACCGACATTAACGAGGGCTACTACCACATCGATTCCAACGAGGCGGTATGGAATACCGGCCGTGAGGAAGAGTTCGGCAACCAGGGGTACAAGACCCGCCTCAAGGGCGGCTATTTCCCCGTTGCCCCCACCGATCAGATGGCAGACCTGCGTGACGAGATGTGCGCTGTGCTCAACCAGGTTGGGCTTGAGGTTGAGCGCGCCCACCACGAGGTCGGCACCGGTGGTCAGCAGGAGATCAACTACCGCTTCAACACGCTGCTGCAGGCCGCGGACGACGTCATGAAGTTCAAGTACGTCATCAAGAACACCGCCTGGCTGGCCGGTAAGACCGCGACGTTCATGCCGAAGCCCCTGTTCGGGGACAACGGTTCGGGCATGCACTGCCACCAGTCGCTGTGGAAGAACGGCGAACCGCTGTTCTACGACGAGAGCGGCTACGGCGGCCTGTCGGACATCGCCCGCTGGTACATCGGCGGCCTGATCGAGCACGCAGATTCGCTGGTCGCGTTCACCAACCCGACCGTGAACTCCTACAAGCGTCTGGTCCCCGGCTTCGAGGCCCCCGTAAACATGGTTTACTCGGCCCGTAACCGCAGCGCCTGCATCCGTATCCCCGTGACCGGCACCTCCCCGAAGGCGAAGCGCCTGGAGTTCCGCGCCCCCGACCCGTCGGCCAACCCGTACCTGGCGTTCGCCGCGCAGCTGATGGCCGGTATCGACGGCATCCGTAATCGCATCGAGCCGCCGGAGCCGATCGACAAGGACCTCTACGAACTGCCGCCGGAGGAGCACGCTCAGATCAAGCAGCTGCCCGGTTCGCTCGAAGAGGCCCTCAAGGCGCTCGAGGCCGATCACGACTACCTCACCGAGGGCGACGTGTTCCCGGAGGATCTGATCCGCACCTGGATCGATTACAAGCGTAAGAACGAGATCGATCCGTTCCGCTTCCGTCCGCACCCGCACGAGTTCGAGCTGTACTACGACATCTAAAAAGCCGGCCGCTAAGAGGCCAGCCAGCTAGATAAAAAGGGAGGCCCCCACCGGGTTCGGTGGGGGCCTCCCCTATGCGTTAATTGGGCCAGCGTCTGGCCGTCCACTTATGTGAAGTGGGCTAGGCGATCAGACCGACGCCGTTCTTGGCCGTCAGCAGGCTCAGCAGGAGCTGTTTCGGCTCGCTGACCTCCTTCAACGCGGCGTCGTCCTCCAGGAATCCCCAGGCGGAACGCAGGCCCTTAAACACGGCCATTTCTTCCTCGCCAGTTTTCAGGGGCACAACGCTGTAGCCGCCCTTTTCGGGCAGGTGAATGATGAAGCCGCCCGCCAGATCGGGCATGGGGCGCTGGGTGCCGTCGTCGTCCAGCAGCGCCTCGGCGTTAACCACCGCCACCGCCTGCAACGCGTAGTCGCCGTGCACGCGTTTAGAGGTCTTGATGTCGCCGGAAAGCAGGGCCCCGCCGATGCTCACGATGCAGTCCGTGGTGCCCGCGTAGCCGACGGTATGGTTCACCACGGTCTGTTCGATCTCGACGAATTCCGGCGCGAAGTCGCGTACGAAATCGGCGAAGCCGTCCAGCCTGACCTGCACGCGATCGCACAGATCACTCAGGGAACTTTCGTTAGCGAAAGCGCCGCCCTCGCGCATTGCCGTAGCGCGCTCTGCTATCTGCTGCCTGGTAGGCATGCTCAGATCGCGCTCGAAGTCTTCGCACAGCGCGTGCACCAGCGTGCCGAAGTCGGCCGCCTTTTGGGTGTAGTCGCTCGCGGCGGCAGCGATCTTTTTCTGAGTTTCCCATTTCCGGCCGACGACCCGGCGGATCTCGGCCTCTGCCCGGTGCGGGTTGCGGGAGAGGAACTCGAACATTTCGAGTGCCTTCTTGCCCGCCATGGAGGCGTACCAGGTCTGCAGGAATTCCTTGTGGCGCATCCCGGATACGGTGGTGATCGAGGGGTAGAGCAGAGGCCCTTCCGGTTCGATTCGGTACATGCGCCCGCGGGGCGTGTCGGCACTAAGTTTCGGCGTTGTCATCAATAGGACATTCTACGGCGTTGCTTCGAAGAAGAGCTGTTCCACCAGTTGGCGGGCGTGCCGCGTGACACGCAGATACTCTTCTTCCAGCTCGCTCCCGCTACCCACCTCGAGCAGTTGCGCTATCGCATTCAGATCGTGCCGATCCGGGGGCAGCACGTCGCTGGCCCGGCCCCGCCACAGGTAGTTGGCGCGGCGGCAACGCCAGGCGTAGTGCCAGGCGGCATTAAGAGAATCGGCCTGCTGCGCCGTTAGCAACCCCTCCTGCACGGCTGCCCGCAGCACTCGCGCCGTGGTCGTAACGCGCAGCGAGGGAAGCCTATGCGCGTGGCGCAGCTGGAGCAGCTGCGCCACCCATTCCACGTCAGTGGTCGCGCCCGGCCCCAGTTTCAGGTGCCGGCGCGGCGCCACCCCGCGCGGGAGCCTTTCCGATTCCAGGCGCGCCTTCATGCGCCGTACCTGGCGCATCTCTGCCGCATTCAGGCCGTTAACCGGATAGCGCACAGTATCCAGGAAATTCGCAATGTCGGCGCACAGCGCCTCGCTACCGGCCGCTGGATAGGCGCGCAGCAGCGCCTGCCTTTCCCACAGCTCGGCATGGTGCAGGTAATACTCGCACCAGGATTCGTAGCTTCTGGCAAGAATGCCTTTGCGTCCCTCCGGCCGCAGATCGGCATTCACCTTCATGTCGGCGCCGTAGGTGGGCGCGTTCAGCAGCCGCTGCAGTTCGCTGGCCACCCGCACGCCCTCTTCCGTAGCGCCATCCCCGCCGCGCACCACGAACTGCACGTCGGCGTCTGAGGAATAGCCCATTTCGCGCGCCCCGAAGGAACCTAGGGCGATGATGGCAACCTCCACACCCTCAGTAGGAGCGACCACGCTCAGGGCAGCGTCCAAAACGCAGGCCGCAACGTCGGTGAGGGCCGACGCCACCTCCGTGTCGTTACTGACCAGGCACAGGTGGGAAAGGGCCAGGCGCAGCAGCTCGCGGCTGCGGGTACGGCGCAGCACGTCGGCCTTTTCTTCGGGATCACTAACCCGCTCCAGCACGCTCGCGAACTCGGCGCGCAGCTGCTGTGCGGAGAGCGGCCGTAGGTCGGCATCCGACGCCAGCCAGCGCACGGCCTCCGGCAGCCTTTCCAGCTGCTGCCCGATGAAACGCGAGCTGGAAAGCAACATGGTCAGTCGGCGCGCCGCATTACCGGAGTCGCGCAGCAGCGCCATGTACCAGTGGGCGGAGCCGATGACCTCGCTCAGCCTGCGGAAGTTGAGCAGCCCCAGGTCGGGATCCACTCCTTCCGCGAACCATTCCAGGAAGCCGGGCAACAGTTGCCGCTGGATGGCGGCGCGTCGCGAGAGACCGCTGCTGAGCGCGGCGATATGGCTAACTGCCTTCGCCGGGTCGCGGTAGCCGATGGCGGCGAGCCGGTCGCGCGCCGCGTCCGGGGTCAGTGTGACCACGCCATCGTCCAGGCTCGCGGCGGTCATCAGCAGCGGCCGGTAGAAGATCTCCTCGTGGAGGCGGCGCACCCGGCGGCGCGTCGCTTCGTAGCGCCGGTTGAACTCATCCGGCAACAGACCGTAGCAGCGGGCCAACCTGCGCAGGTCTTTTTCCGCCGTGGGGAGCACCTGCAGGCGTTTCATGCGCTGCAGCTGCACGCGGTGTTCCACGCTGCGCAGGAAGCGGTAGGCGGCGCTGAGCTCGGCGGCGTTTTCGCGGGAGATGAAGCCCCCTTCGCTCAGACGCATGATGGCATCCAGCGTGCCGCGCTCCCGCAGCGCCTCCACGTTTCTGCCGTGCACCATCTGCAAAAGCTGCACGGTGAACTCGACGTCGCGCAGCCCACCCGGGCCCAGCTTTATGTTGCGCTGGGCCTCCCCCGCCGGGATGTGCGCGACCACCCGTTTGCGCATCGCGCGGGTATCCTCCACAAAGCCCTCGCGGGTGGCTGCCTGCCAGACGGCGGGCTGCACGAGCGCCACAAAATCGTTTCCCAGCGGGATGTCTCCCGCTACCGCGCGGGCTTTCAGCAGGGCCTGGAACTCCCAGGATTTCGCCCACTTCGCGTAGTAGCGGCGGCAGGATTCGAGGGTGCGCACGAGCGGCCCGTCCTTGCCCTCCGGGCGCAGGTTTGCGTCTACCTGCCAGAGCGAGCCCTCGGCGGTTTTTTCCGCGCAGATCCTGGATAGTTCCCTAGCCAGCGCGGTCGCTACCGCGAGGGCTTCTTCTTCGTCGCAACCCTCCTCCGGGGCCGCCACGTAGATCACGTCTACGTCGGAAATGTAGTTGAGCTCCCGCGCGCCGGTCTTGCCCATCGCGAGTACCGCCAGGCGGGCTTTTTCCTGGCCCGGCACGGCGTTTCGCGCCAGCGCGAGCGCCGCATCCAGGGCCGCCCCCGCCAGGTCCGCGATAGCCGCGGAGACCCCCGGCTGCAAAAGCTCCGGTTCGTCCTGGCTCGCGTCCAGCAGGGCGATCTGCAGCAGCCTGCGATAGTAGGCGATGCGCAGCGCGTCCATTCCTTCCCGGCCGCTCAGCGCGGCCACGGGAATCCGCGCCTGCGGGTCCGCGCCGACGGCGCTAAGCAGGTCCGCGCGCACCTCCTTGGGCGGCACGTCCAGGCGCAGGCTTTCGTTTTCCGAGGTGAGCGCGGGCAGGGTTTCCGGGTGGCGCACCAGAAAATCGCCGAGCGCCTGGGAAACACCGAGCAGCCGCAGTAGCCGCTCCCCCGCCCCCGGCACGGAGTGGCTCTTGTCGGGCCTTTCGGTTAGGTCAGACAGGATCTCGCGCAGCGTTCCCGCGGGCGCGGCCTCCCTTATCCGCAGCAGCGAAAGCAGCGCCTGGTCGGGGTCCGCCGTGGCGGAAAAGGCATCCAGCGAAGCGGGCGAAAGCTCGGGTATCTGCTGCAGAAAGCTCGCCGCGCGCGCCGTCTGCAAGAACCCGTTTCGCGCCAGTCGTCCGGGGGAAAGCTCGGCCTCGCTCATCGTGCTACAGGTTGAAGTTGGCGGCCAGTTCGACGTCGGTCACCTGGTTGCGGTAGCGGTGCCATTCGGAGCGCTTCTCGCGCAGGAAGAACTCGAACACCTGCTCCCCCAGGGTCTCGGCCATGAGTTCGGAGCTTTCAAAGTATTCGAGTGCCCGGCACAGGTCGCTCGGCAACGGCAGGTAGCCCATCGCCTGGCGTTCCCTTTCGCTCAGTTCCCAAACGTTGTCCTCCGCGCCCTCGGGCAGCTCGTACTGCTCTTCGATCCCCTTCAGGCCCGCGGCCAGCAGCACGGCGAACGCCAGATAGGGGTTCGCGGCGGAGTCCAGGCCCCGGAACTCAACGCGGGAAGACGTGCCCTTGGTGGGCTTGTGGAACGGCACCCGCACCAGGGCGCTGCGGTTGTTGTGGCCCCAGCAGATGTAGCTGGGCGCTTCCTGCGCGCCCCATAGCCGCTTATAGGAGTTAACGAACTGGTTGGTCACGGCGCAGTATTCGGGGGCGTGGCGCAGCAGTCCCGCGATGAACTGGCGCCCCATGGCCGACAGTCCGTATTCGCCGCCCGGATCGTGGAAGGCATTCTTGCCGTTTTGGAACAGGGAAAGGTGGGTGTGCATGCCAGATCCCGGCTGTTTAATCATCGGTTTCGGCATGAAGGAGGCCACCTGCCCGGTGCCATGAGCAACCTCTTTCACCACCGCACGGAAGGTCAGGATGCTATCTGCCGTGGTGAGCGCGTCGGCGTAACGCAGGTCGATCTCGTTTTGACCGGGGCCGTTCTCATGGTGGGAGTATTCGACCTGGATGTTCATGGATTCCAGATCCGCGATCACGTTGCGGCGGAAACCGAGCTGTTCGGTGCCGTGCACGTGATCGAAGTAGCCGGAGCGATCCACCAGAGCCAACGGTTCCCCCTGCTGCCAGGGCCTTTGGAACAGGTAGAACTCGATTTCGGGAGCCGTAAACAGGGTTAGCCCCTGCTTTTCGGCCTTCTCCAGGGTGCGGCGCAGCACGTAGCGCGGATCGCTCGCGGCGGGTTCCCCGTCCGGCGTCAGCACGTCGCACATCATGCGCGCGGTGCGCAGCTTATCGCCGGAGCCGTCACTCCAGGGCAGGATCTGGAAGGTCGCCGGATCGGGACGCAAAATCATGTCCGATTCGTAGGCGCGCGTCAGCCCTTCGATGGTGGAGCCGTCGATGCCGATGCCTTCGGTGAAGGAATCTTCCAGATCTGCCGGGGAAATCGCGATGGATTTAAGCGTGCCAAGCACGTCACAGAACCAGAGGCGGATAAATCCCACCCGGTTTTCCTCCACCGCACGAATAACGCTGTCATACTGCCGCATGGCTACAGTCTGCCCTAGTTTCGGCCCGTCCGCTCACATCTGCGGGACCAGCGGTTATAGGCTTAGTGCAGGCACTATCCGTCTACCCCTGTGAAGGATCCTTTCCATGACCGGTGCACCCAGCCGCGACATCCCGCGCATCCGTACCCGCCATCTGCTTGATTTCAAAAAGCAGGGGCAGCGTTTTTCGATGCTCACCAGCTACGACCAGTTCTCGGCGCAGATCTTCGAGCGCGCCGGGATTGAGATGCTGCTCGTGGGCGATTCCTGCGGCACCACCGTGCTCGGGCACAGCTCCACCGTGCACACGCGCCACGAGGATATCCTGCTCTTCACCTCCGCCGTCACCCGCGCCGTGAAGCGCCCCCTGGTGGTGGCCGACCTGGCTTTCGGCACCTACCAGACCGGCACGCGAGACGCCATGAAACACGCCGTGGAGCTCATGCAGGCGGGCGCGCACGCCGTCAAGCTGGAGGGCGGCCACCAGGTAATCGAACAGGTTAAGGCCCTGGTTGAGGCCGGGATCCCGGTCGTCGGCCACCTCGGTTTCACCCCGCAGTCCGAACACGCGCTGGGTGGTTTCACCGTGCAGGGGCGCGACGGCGCGGACGCAGACAAGATGGCCGATGATGCCCTCGCCCTGCAGGAAGCGGGCGTCTTTGCGCTGGTTTTGGAGATGGTTCCGGCCGACCTCGCCGCACGCATCACCGAGGTGCTGCACATCCCCACCATCGGCATTGGTGCGGGGCCGAAGTGCGACGGCCAGGTGCTGGTGTGGCAGGACATGGCCGGCCTGTCGGACTTCAACGGCCGTTTCGTGCGTCGCTTCGCCCAGCTCGGTGCCGAGCTGGAGCGCGCCGCGAGCGAATACCACCGCGAGGTCGCCGAGGGCACTTTCCCGTCGGAAAAGGAAAGCTTCTAGGGGCTAAGGCACGCTAAAGCAGGAATAGCAAAAGCCGGTGGCTTCCCCGTTTCGGGGGCCACCGGCTTCTGTTTGTCCGAACGGACCCGCCGGGCGGCGCGCCTCAGCGCGCGGCGCTCTGCGGCGCGTTCATAAATCACTATCCACCGATTCGGTGTTCATTCAGTGTTCGTCGATGGAACGGCCGTCTACCACTTCGCTTTCGCCGTCCCAGGCGAGGTTTTCTCGCTCCCATTCGGCGTTGCGTTCGGCCGCTATCTCAAGCGCCCGAGAGGCTTCTTCGCGGCTTGCGTAAGGGCCCATCAGTCTGTTGCTGGCGGACTGCTTGCCCTCCTCGACCTCGCCGGTAACGGTGTTGTAGTAGAACTCGCTCATCGTGGCTCCTATCTGCGTCATTGCCGGTAAACACGTGCGTTAACCCGTGGGAATGCCGTGCGCCTATGCACCTTAATCGGTTTAGCACTGTCTTCCGCTGCCCATACTGCCACCCTCCGGTCCCGTTTGCGAGGGATCTGGCAAAGCGCGCGTGGGCGCGGCAACTGCGTTACCCGCCGCTTATGTTGCAAACTTGGAACATGAGCGTAAATCAGGCATGGCAGCGTCCACCGGCACGATCCCCCCTCACTCCGGGCAAGGTCGGCCCCCTTCGGCCGGTCCCCGCGAACATTGCCCGCCCGGAATACGTGGGCAAGAGCGAAGCGGTATCCGACTCGGGGCCTTTCGTGCAGGACGCCGAAACCATCGAAAAGATGCGCGTGGCGGGCCGTATCGCGGCGCTGGCCCTGCAGGAGGGCGGCAAGGCCGCGCAGCCGGGTTTCACTACCGACGAGATCGACCGGGTGGTGCACGAGGTGCTGCTGGATCACGGCGCTTACCCGTCCACGCTGGGTTACCTGGGGTTCACTAAATCCTGCTGCACCAGCCTGAACGAGGTGATCTGCCACGGCATCCCGGACTCGACCGTGATGGAGGAGGGCGACATCCTCAACATCGACGTCACGGCTTTCATTCACGGTGTGCACGGCGACACCAACGCCACCTTCCCGGTGGGCGAGGTCGCACCGGAGGCGCAGCTGCTGATTGATCGCACGCTCGAAGCGACCATGCGTGGCATTAAGGCCGCGAAGGTGGGGCGCGAGGTAAACGTGATCGGCCGCGTGATCGAAAAGTATGTGCAGCGTTTCGGATACGATTCGGTGCGCGACTACACCGGCCACGGTATCGCTACCGGATTCCACAACGGCCTGATCATCCCCCACTACGATTCGACCCCCGCCTACGCGGACGTGATCGAACCGAACATGACCTTCACCGTGGAGCCGATGGTGACCACCGGTTCCCAGGATTGGGAGAGCTGGGACGACGGCTGGACAATCGTCACCAAGGATCGCTGCTTCACCGCGCAGTTCGAGCACACGATCCTAATTACCGATTCCGGTTACGAGATCCTTACCCAGGTCTGACAAACTAAACCCGTACTGTTTTTAACGCGAAGGGAAACAGCCAGTGAGCAAAGAAGCGTTCGGCATCGACATCGGCGGCAGCGGCATCAAGGGGGCCCCGGTAAACCTCAGCAAGGGGCGGCTCGCCACCGACCGTCTGCGTATCCCCACCCCGCAGCCCTCGACCCCGGATGCGGTCGCGGAAACGGTGTCGCAGCTCCTGACGGCCTTCCAGGTTTCGCCCGAGCTGCCCGTCGGCGTCACCTTCCCCGCCGTGATTCAGCAGGGTGTGGCAAAGACCGCCGCTAACGTGGACAAGTCCTGGATCGGCACCGATGTAAACGCTCTGCTGTCGGAAAAGACCGGGCACGACGTTTTCGTGGTGAACGACGCCGACGCCGCCGGTATCGCCGAGATGAAGTTCGGCGCCGGGAAGGACCGCCGTGGCGTGGTCACGATCGTTACCCTGGGCACCGGCATCGGCACCGCCGTTTTCAGCGACGGCAAGCTGGTACCGAACACGGAACTCGGCCACCTGCCGCTGCACGGGGACGCCGCGGAGCGCTATTGCGCCGATTCCGCCCGCGATCGCGAAGACCTCGGCTGGGAGGAATGGGCCGGACGCCTGCAGGAATACTTCGACATGCTCGAATTCCTGACGAACCCCGATCTGATCATCATTGGCGGCGGTGTTTCCAAGAAGAACGAAAAGTACCTGCCGCTGCTTAATACCCGCGCGGAGATCGTGCCTGCGAAGCTGCGTAACGAGGCCGGTATCATCGGCGCGGCGCAGCTTGCCCGCAAGGAGGTCAAGCGCAAAGCGAAGCTGGCCGAAAAGGCGGAGAAGAAGCAGGCCTAGCCAGGCTCTTTAAACGCTAAGGGAGCGCCGCCCGGCACGGGTGGCGCTCCCTTTTCACGTTTTCACGTTTTTTGGGGCGAGAGGTGGCCGGCCGATAAGCCGGGTTCTGTCTAGGGACGGTCATCCATCTCCGCGCGCCGTTGCCGACGCGCTCTAGCGGCCTACCCGGGGACTCGGACTGACGGCCTGCTAACGTCCCCTGTCTGGCCTTGCTCCCGGTGGGGTTTACCGTGCCGACCCCGTCGCCGGGGCCGCGGTGGTCTCTTACACCACCCTTTCACCCTTACCTGCCCCGTAGGGCGGGCGGTTTGCTTTCTGTGGCACTTTCCCGCGGATTGCTCCGGGTGGGCGTTACCCACCACCGTGTCAGTGGGAGCCCGGACTTTCCTCGACCGGTCTTAAAAACCGGACGCGACCGCCTAGCCGACCACCTCTCGTATGTCATCCTATCTTGTGTGTTGATTCTTCTCCCACCGTCGGAAACCAAAACCCGTCCCACAAACGGCGCGCCCGGACCGCAGGCCGCCGATTCCGCCCGCCTCTACGAGGGGCTGACGCAGCCGCGCGAGGAACTGGCCGCCGCTATCGCACAGGCGCTCCGCGACCCCGAGGGCGCGTCCGCGCTCAAGATTCCCGCGAGCCGCCCGGAGCTGGCAGACGCCATGCGCAACCTTTCCCAGGAACCGCTCGCTCCCGCGCTGGATGTCTATGCGGGCGTTCTCTACGACGCGCTGGACGCCGCCACCATCCCCGACTCCGGGGACGTACGGGTGGGGGTGACGTCGGCCATGTACGGCTACGTGAGCGAGGCCGACCTGATCCCGGCCTACCGGGTGAGCTGCTCGTCCAAGGTTGCCGGGATCGGCACCGTGGGAACCTGGTGGAAACGCTACCTAAAGGCTGTCATGCCGGAGATCGTAGGGGACGATCTGGTGCTGGACTGTCGCAGCGGCGGCTACCGCACGATGATGCCGACCCCGGCCGAGCGCACCCTTGAGGTCGGCGCGGTGAAGGAAAGCGGCGGCAAACGCACCGTGATTTCTCACGACGCGAAGATGTACCGGGGCGTGGTGGCGCGCGCCTGCCTGCTGCATCCCGAGGCGACCGGCAGCGTGGCCGATCTGGTGGCGATGCTGCGCAGCGAGGTAACTCAGGACCCGCGCGACGGCGGCCCGGTCAGCGTGGAGCACACCGCGGGCACGCTCACCGTGGTGGCGCGGAAATAGCCGTTCACCGGGCATAAAATCGCGGGCGGGCGCGGCGGCGATTTAGCCGCTTGCGCCCGCCCGTAGGGCGAAAGATTGGTTTGCTACGCGCCCTGATTTGCTACGCCGCCCGGATTGGTGCCCGCGCTGCCGCTCCAGGGATCAGTAACCAGCGTGGATACCTCTACCGTCAGTTCCCAGCCGCGCGTTTTTGCCAGCGCCTCGAGCTGGCGCTTCGCCTCCGGTAGCCACAGCCATTCGCTCGCATAGTGCGGCAGGTCAATGAGCGCGGGCGCGCCCTCCTCCTCGATGTGTTCGCCGGCGGGATGGTGGCGCAGGTCGGAGGTGATGTAGGCATCCACCCCGGCTTCGCGCGCCGCCTCCAGGAAGGAATCTCCCGCGCCCGAACAGAACGCGACGCGTTCCACGCGGCGCTGCGGATCCCCCGTGTAGCGCACCCCCTGCACGGTGGCGGGGACGTTAGCGGCGATCCTGGCGGCCAGTTCCGCGACGCTCTGCGGCTTTTCCAGCCTGCCGACGCCGCCCAGCCCGTGCAGGCCCTCCGCTTCGCCGCGCGGCGGCAGCAGCGGGGCCAGCTCCCCCTGTACGCCGATGGCCTTCGCGAGCGCCGGGTTGGTGCCCGCGCTGGCGCGATCGACGTTGGTGTGCCCGCACCAGAGCGCGGTTCCGGCGCGCAGCAGTTCGCTCACGATCCTGCCCTTGGCGGTGTCTGAGGTGACGGAATTGATGCCGCGCAGCAGCAGCGGATGGTGCGTGATCAGCAGATCGAACCGGCCTTCGGCGGCCTGGCGCGCCACGGCATAGGTCGGATCCACCGCGAGCAGCACGCGGCGCACGGGCGCGCTGCGCTGGCCGACCGCGAAGCCGACCCTGTCCCAGTCCTCCGCCCATTCCAGCGGATAGGCGCTTTCCAGCTCTTCCAGCAGCTCCCCCACGCCGGGGGTGGCGTTCGCCCGCGCGCCCGACATCAGGCCTGCTCCCCCGCCTCTGGCGCGTCTTTTTCGTGCTTTGCCTGCGCCTCCACGATCAGCGCCTGATACGCCTTCCAGGGCAGCAGCACGCACTTTACGCGGCCGGGGAACTTAGACGCGCCGAGCAGCGCCACGCCGTCCTCGATCAGTTCCTCATCGCCGGCGTCGGCACCGCGCGATTTCATCGCGCCCTCGAAGTTTTCCATCACCTTTTTTGCGTGGGCAACAGTTTTTCCGATGAAAAGGTCGGCCATGATCGAGGCGGAGGCGCGGGACATCGCGCAGCCGACGGCCTCGTAGCTGATGTCCTTCACCAGCGCGTCATCGCCCTCGCCCTCGATCAGCAGGCGCATCGTCAGTTCGTCGCCGCAGCTGGGGTTGACGTGGTGCACCTCGGAATCGAAGTCTTCGCGCAGTCCCGCGTGCTGGGGGCGCTTGTCGTGCTCAAAAATGATCTCCGTGTACATGGAGTCCAGGGAAGAAGCCATCAGTTAAACCTCGCAAAAAATTCGACTACCCGGTGCATTCCCGCAACCAGGGCGTCTACTTCGTCAAGTGTGTTGTAGGGGGCGAAACTAGCCCGCGTGGAGCCGTGCACGCCGTAGCGGCGGTGCAGCGGCCAGGCGCAGTGGTGGCCGGTGCGCACCTGGATGCCCTGGCTGTCCAGGACCTGACCGACGTCGTGCGTGTGTCGGCCCTCGAGGTTGAAGGCGACCGCGCCGGTGCGTTCGGGGCCTTCCGCCGCCCCCAGGATCTTGATACCGGGTATTTCCCGCAGTCCGGCCAGGGCGCGCTGCGTGAGCTGCTTTTCGTGCGCGGCAACGTTTGCCATGCCGATATCGCTAAGCAGGTCTACTGCCGCCGCCAGGCCCACCGCCTGCGAAACCATCGGGGTGCCGGCCTCGAAACGGGCGGGAGGCTCCGCGTAGGTGCTCGATTCCATCGTGACGATCTCGATCATCGAACCGCCGGTGATGAACGGCGGCATCTGCGCGAGCAGTTCGTAGCGCCCCCACAGGCCGCCGATGCCGGTCGGGCCGAGCATCTTGTGCCCGGAGAAAGCGGCGAAATCCACGCCCAGATCGGCCAGGTCAATCGGCATGTGCGGCACCGACTGGCAGGTATCCAGCACCGTGAGCGCGCCTACCGCGCGGGCGGCGGCCACGAGTTCCTTCACGGGGTTGATGGTGCCGAGCACGTTCGACTGGTGGGTGAACGCGAACACCTTGGTTTTCTCGTTCAGCAGGGAGTCGAGCCGGGAAAGGTCCAGGCGGAAATCGTCTGCGAGCGGTATCCAACGCAGGGTGGCGCCGGTGCGGCGGCAGGCCTCCTGCCAGGGCACCAGGTTCGCGTGGTGCTCCATCTCCGTGACCAGCACCTCGTCGCCCTCGCGCAGCGTCAGGTGCGCGGGAACGCCGGGGCCACCGTTGGAAAGCGAATAGGCCACCAGGTTCAGCGCCTCGGTGGCGTTCTTAACGAAGATAAGTTCCTGCGCATCGGGCGCGCCGATGAAGCTCGCGATCTTTTCCCGCGCGCCCTCGTAGGCGTCGGTAGATAGCTCCGCCAGGCGGCTCGAACCGCGCTTCACGGCGGCGTTAGCGCTGCGCAGGTACTCCATTTCGGCTGCGATAACGCTCTCCGGGCGCTGCGAAGTGGCGCCTGAGTCAAGATAGGTGAGCGGCGTACCGCCAAAATCGCGACTCAAGAGTCTAACCTGGTCACGCAGGGCATTTGCATCTAGGTGCTGTGTCATCAATACCTTCCGCTCTACTAGGGATGCCCTGCCAGTATATGAGTTAAGCCCAGCCAGCCGATCGAGGGGATCACCGTGCACCTGTGGATGCGTTCCACCTTTTTCCTGTTCTTCTTTAGCTGGGCCACATTTCTTTCCTACTGGGGGCTGTATCTTTCCGCGCGCGGTTTCGCCACCGGCGAGATCGGCATGTCGATCACCGTATCCCTCATCACACGCTCGGTTGCGGTGGTGACCCTGTTCCCGATGCTTAACGAACGGCTGCCGCTGCTGCGGGTGGCACGGCTCTTCTGCTGGGCTTCCCTGCTGCTCGCAATCGCCTTCCTGCCCGTTACCGGATACGCGGGGCTGCTGGTGGTGTCGGCGCTGTTCGGCCTGACCTACCCGACCCTGATGCCGGTCTTGGAAACCACCGCGACGCTCGGGGCGCAGCGCGGAGCGATTGTTTACGGCCCGGTGCGGATGCTCGGTTCGCTCGGCTACATCGTCGGCGCCGCCGTAAACGGGATGGTTTCCTACTTTCTGGGTAACGAGCAGCTCGTGTGGGTGTTGATCGGCAGCGTCGCGCTGCTCGCCGTGATGGCGCAGTTCCCGCTCGGGGTGGATTCGGTGGCGAATCAGCGCAGCGGACCCACCACTTCCTCCTGGATGCCGCTGCTGCGCCGCCGGGACGTGCGCTACGGTATCGGGCTGATAGTGCTCATGCAGTCCTCGCACGCCGCCTATTACGCTTTCGGCACCCTGCGCCTGGAACACCTGGGGGCGAATCCGCAGCTCATTTCCGTCGCCATGATGCTCGCGCCGGTGTTTGAGATCGCCGTGTTCCAGATGGTCGGCTCGCGGATAGATCGCGTTTCACTGCCGTTGCTGTACGCTCTGGCCGCGGCCGGCGGCGTGCTGCGCTGGCTGCTGTGGGCGTTCAGCCAGTCGGTGCTGGTGCTGGGGGCCTCTCAGCTGCTGCACGGCATCACCTTCGCGCTGGTGCAGGTGGCGTTCATCCAGTTCCTGCGGGCCAGGGTCGCCCCCGAGCTGATGTCTCCCGCCCAGGGGCTTTATTCCGCTCTCGGCCTAGGGGTCGGTTCCGCGATCACCACGGCTGTCGCCGGCGCGCTGATGGACACCTCGCCGGAGCTCACGTTCAGCCTGATGGCGGCCGTCTGCCTGGCCGTGATAGCGCTCGCCCCCGGATTCGCGAAGTCCCTGAGGGACCCCGCACCGGGGGCTGAGGTGCGCTGAGCCGTTATCGGCGGTCGCTATTCGGCGTCTGCCGCGACCAGGGCCGCTTCGTAGTTGGGCTCCGAGGAAACCTCCGCCACCAGTTCGCTGTGGCGCACGGTACCGTCGGGGCCGACGACGACCACGCCGCGGGCCAGCAGGCCCGCGAGCGGCCCGCCCGCCATGGTGATGCCGTAGGCCTCGCCGAAGCCGTGCTGGAAGTCCGATGCCACCTCGACGTTCTCGATACCTTCCGCGCCGCAGAAGCGGGCCTGCGCGAACGGCAGATCGCGGGAAACGCACAGCACGCTGACGTTTTCGCGGCCCGCAGCCTCACGGTTGAAGGTACGCACGCTGGTGGCGCACACGCCGGTGTCCACGCTCGGGAAGATGTTGAGGATGACGGTACGGCCCGCGTAGTCGGCCAGGCTGACAGGCTTCAGATCCTTGCTAATCAGGGTGAAGCCCGGTGCCTTGCTGCCGGGGGCGGGCAGTTCGCCGCAGGTATCGATCTCGTTGCCATGGAAAACAGTTTTAGCCATGGCCCCATTATGTACCTGCTAATCAGCGGGGGCGAGACAACGCTACCCGGCGTGCGTTTTCCGCGAAGGTGTCGTCGATCTGGGCCGGATGCCATTCCAGCCCCGCGTGCTCTACCGCCTTTTGCGCCAGCCAGTCCGCCACGCGCGGGTTCTTCGGCAGCAACGAGCCGTGCAGGTAGCTGCCGATCACGTTATGCACGCGAGCGCCTTCGGTGTCGTCGTCCCGGTTGTTGCCTCCGCCAGCGGCGACCCATCCGAACGGGCGCGCGTCGGGGCCGAGCACGGTCAGACCGGAATGGTTTTCGTAGCCGATAACCTGTCCGAACTCTTCCGTGTCGAGCACGATGTTGCCGATTAGTCGACCCTCCCCCGCCACGGTTTCCGCGTCGAACAGGGAGATGCCGGGGATACGTTCCCCGGTCGCGGTGGTGAAGCCGTGCCCAAAGAGCTGGTAGAGGCCGCAGATGACGAGCATCGGCACGCCCTCCGCCGCCAGTTCCTTCAGGCGCGGCCCGATCGCCAGCAGATCGTCCTTAATCTTGTTCTGGCCCGAGTCCTGGCCGCCGCCGCCCACCAGCAGGTCAAAGTCTGCCGGGAAGTCGTCTTCCGGGTTGTAGTCGATTACCTCTACCTCGTAACCGTGCCAGCGCAGGCGCTCGGAAAGCACCAGGGTGTTTCCCCAGTCGCCGTAAATGTTCATCTCGCGGGGGTAGAGCTGCAAGAGTTTGATCGGTTTAGCGCTCATGAGAAAACGTCCTCCACGTCGGTGAGTCGGGAAAGCTGCGCGCGTATGGCCAGCATCGCCGTGTAGGTGGTGAAGATACGCATCGGCTTGTCCTCTTTCACCGCAGAATCGATGAATTCCTGCAACGCGCTCTCAAGCTCCGGTTCCACCTTTTTGAGCGGCACACCGTCGTAGCGCAGGCGCAGGGCCATGTCCCAGGCGCGTACGCCGCTGACCATGTCGACCCCGCCCTCGCGCAGCGGCGCGAACTCGACGTCCCAGAGCCAAGACATGTCGCGGCCATCGGCGTATTCGTCGTTAATCGCGATCATCGTGGCGTAGCCGTGCGGGGCGGAGCTGAGCAGGCTCATGCGGAAACCTGCGGGGTTCTTCACCAGCGCCAGTTCGATTTCCTGGCCGCCCACGTGGATAACCTCGCCGCGCCCGAAGGCGGCGCGCACCCCGGCCGCGCTTTCTAGCAGGCGCGACACGTCGGCCCTCTCCCCCAGCAGTTCGCTGGCCAGGGTGAGCGCGGCGGTGGCGTTCAGGATGTTGTGCACGCCGGGGATCGCAAACTCGGTGGCGTAGCTTTCGCCGCGCAACCGGATTTGCGCGCTGCGCCCGGAAAGTTCCTCCAGGCAGCCCTCGAACTCGGTGCGGGCGGCGCTCTCTTCGCCAGCGGCACGCTGGGCGGGAGCCGCGCGCAGGTCATCGTCGGAAACGAACACGTCACGCAGGGCGGTGCCGACGCCGAAGCGCGCGACGCGGGCGGTGAGGGAACCGGTGAAGCTGTCGGCAGCCAGGCGCGGATCGTCACCGTTCACCACCACCAGTTCCGTGGTGGCGGAGGCGACCTTGTGCAGCAGGGCGGCGGTGTTGTCGATTTCCCCGAAGCGATCGAGCTGATCGCGCATCACGTTCAGCAGCAGGCAGGCGCGGGGCTTTACCTCACGCACGAAGTGCACCGCGTGGGCCTCGTCCAGTTCCAGCACCGCGACGTCGGCCTGCAGTTTGCCCGCCGCGTTCACCTCGGTGAGCAGGGAGGCGACCACGCCGCGCGTGAAGTTGGAGCCAGTGCGGTTGGTGAATACGCGCAGGCCCTGCCCGGACAGCAGTTCCACCAGCATCTTCGTGGTGGTGGTCTTGCCGTTGGTGCCGGATACGACCACCACGCCGTAGGGCAGCTGCGCCAGGGTGCGCGCCATGAACGACGGATCGACCTTTTCGGCAACCAGGCCGGGGAAAGCGCTGCCGCTGCTCCCCTTGAGGCGCGCGGCGGCGCGAGCGGCGCGGCCGAGCGCGACCGTAAGACGTGAACGCATCTAGTTCCTTCCACAAAACAACGTGCGGCTCGCCCCAGTCTAGCGGGGCGAACCGCACCTGCACCGTTCTCAGGGTGCCAGCGGGCCTAGCGGGAATCCCCTATCGGGCTCCCGGGAGGGCCGCAGTCTCACTGCCTATTTCAGCGACGCCACACCAAACGGCGCGGAGAACCGCTCGCACCAGATCAGGACCGAGGCCGCGTTCTTGATATCGAAATCGGCCGGAAGCGCATAGTTCTGGTTGCCGTGGGTGGCTTTCAGCGCGCCGAGGCTCGTGTAGTCGGCCTGCTTGAGCGATTCGTAACCGCCGCTCTTGCCGGTCACGATCACCTTTAGGTCGGGGCCGTCGCTGCTAGCCAGGTTCTCCAGGCGCAGCACGCGGCTGCCGTCGGGCAGTTCCACGATCTTGGCCGTGCCGGAGGTCTTGTGCTCCAGGGAGGTGAACTCCCCCTGCGCCAGGGTTACGGGGCCAGCCGGGGCGGCGGGCTTCTCCCGCTCTTGCGCCTGCGCAGGCGCGGAGCCATCTTCTGGCGCCGACTTGTCCGCGGCGGGTTTTTCCTGCGCCGACTTTTCTTGTGCCGGGGCGCTCTGCGCGGAGGGTGCCGACGTGCCGGGCAGCGCCTCGTCCACGGTGGAACTGGTGAAGGCTCGCCAGGGCTGGGTCAGAGCCAGGACCACGCCTGCTACGGCCACGAATACGACGGCAATCGCGGTGAGTGCGATCTTCTTATTCTTCATGCTTCATACTCTCTTCGTTTTCCTACCTCGACGGGGTAAGCGGGTTCTACTGCCCCAACCCTACCGTGGGAAAACTTTTGACCGGCAAAGTTGTTACTTATGAGAAGGTTTTTTCGCGCTTAGCGGACTTAGCGCCTGTAGCCTGGACGGGGAAGAAAGCAGCACAGCAACGAGAGGCTCCGCCCCATGACGGACGATAGCTACCGCCTGAGCAAGGTTGAGCGCTACCAGAAAAAAGCAGAACCCTTCCTGCTCCTGTTTGCGGCGATCTTCACCGTGGCCTTCGCCTGGCCGATCATCGATCCGGAAATGAGCCACATCTGGCTCGAGCGATGCCTGATCGCCCAGAACCTGACCTGGCTGGCTTTCGTAGTCGACTACGGCATACAGATCTACCTGGCAGAGGACAGGCGCGACTTCATAGCCACCCACCTGTTCGATCTATTCCTGGTATTAATCCCGATCTTCCGGCCGCTGCGACTGCTGCGGCTCATGCTGCTCCTGCGCGTCCTGGACCGCAAGATGGGCGATTCCCTGCAGGGAAAGGTTGCCTGGTACGCCGCTTCCTCGGCGGTCGTGATCGTTTTCCTGGCGGCCCTGTCGGCGCTGGACGTGGAACGCGGGGCGGAGGGAGCCACCATCACCGACTTCCCCACCGCCGTCTGGTGGGCGATGACCACAATCACCACGGTTGGCTACGGCGACACCTACCCCGTCACTTCGGGCGGCAGGATCGTGGCCATGGCGCTCATGCTTTGCGGCATCGGTCTGATCGGTTCCATCACCGGCACCCTGGCCACCTGGCTATTCAACCGGGTGGACCTGCCGCGGGAAGAGAAAGAACGTGAGGCCCGCGACGAGCTGCGCGAGCTCAGGCAGCAGGTCTCGTCGCTGCAGGAACAGATCGAACGCCTGGCTGCGGCGCACGAGGGTAGTACCGGCAACACGGATGCGCAGCGGGAGGCAAAAGATTAAACCCCACCGCGCCTAGCGGCACGAATGGGGTTTTGGGCACAAAAAGTGGGCCGTGAGGGACTCGAACCCCCGACATCCACGGTGTAAACGTGGCGCTCTAACCAACTGAGCTAACGGCCCTGGCTCGCTAAAAAGCGAACTCGTCTATTCTGCAACGGCGCGCAGTGCAGAAGCAAGTCGCGCCATGTTGCGTGCCTCACTGAGGGGCGCTTCGTCCCGCCAGGTGACGCAGCCGTGCGGCCCGCGCACCAGGGAAACACGGCGGCTGCGGCCGCCCTCCTCGTTAAACGCGTTGAATGCGCGCGAGAACTCGCCGTGCGGCCAGAAATCGGACAGCAGAGGCAGGGTAATGCCGGTCTGCTCACGCCAGTGCCCCAGCACCTGGGGGCTGTCGCACGAGATGCCGAATACCGGCATTCCTTCGTTAGCCAGCTGTTTCGCATAGCCGTCCAGTTCCCCTATTTCCGCCGTGCAGACGGGCGTGAAGGCGCCGGGAAGAAAAACGAATGCGTGGGCTACCCCGGAAAGGGAAGCCAGGGAAAAAGCACCGCCAAAATGGTCGCGCAGGTACGGCTCCGCGAACATCTTGGCTCCTAGGAACGCGCCTTGGACGGGGCCAGGCGGGTGCCGAGCCAGTCGGCGGCCAGGCTCACCGACGACATCGCCTGCAGGCCAGCCAGGGAAGCGGACTCTTCGATATCGGCAAAGTTGACGTGGCCGCTACGTCCGGGCTTGGGGGTCAGCAGCCAGATCGGGCAGCCTTCCGCGAGCGAGGTGAGGGCGTCCATCAGCCCATCCACCAGATCGCCATCGTCGCTCCGCCACCACATGATTACCGCGTCAACGATTTCCTGGGTGTCTTCGTCTTCCAGGTCAGCATCAATCGCATCCTCGATGGCGTCGCGTAGATCGAGGTCAACGTCGTCGTCGTAACCGAGTTCCTGCACGATCTTGCCGTGCGTGAAACCTAGCGTGCGGGCCGCTGTCGCAGCATCGTTTGCGGCGGCGGTGGAGCTGGCCACTGAAGAATTCCTTCCGAAGGGGGGTACAGACATGGATAAAAGTCTAATGGGTATATGGCGGTTCGCGTCCACAGCCGCGCAGCTAAGACACCGAAGTTTTTACTTATCTGCTCAGCGCAGGGCACACCCTGCCCCTCAAACCGCTAAAAAACGGGCTCTCACTGTGTTTTTTTTGGCACGCTAGGCGTGCGCTATTCCCCGTAGGCCCGTAAGCATCGTAGCCTGGTTGGAGCGTCGTCGGCAGACCGCGCGCCAGCACAGATGCCGAGGCGCAGTTGACGTACTACGACGAAACGAGGACAAGCGTGACCTCCCAAGAGAACTCCGGTTCCGCCGGCCCCATCATTAACGGCCTGCCGTCCCACGTGCCGGACCCCGATCCGCAGGAAACGTCGGAGTGGCTTGAATCCTTCGACGGAGTGGTGGATGAACGCGGCAAGGCCCGCGCCCGCCACCTGATGTTGAACCTGCTGCGCCGGGCCCGTGACCGCCAGGTGAGCGTGCCTTCCACCAACTCGACCGACTACATCAACACCATTTCGGTTGAGGATGAGCCTTACTACCCCGGTGACGATTCGCTTGAGCGTGAGATCCGCGCCGCGATCCGCTGGAACGCCGCGATGGTTGTGCACCGCGCACAGAAGCCCGGCGTGGGCGTCGGCGGGCACCTTTCCAGCTTCGCCTCCGTAGCGACCATGTACGAGGTCGGCTTCAACCACTTCTTCCGTGGTAAGCAGCACCCCGGTGGCGGCGACCAGATCTTCTTCCAGGGGCACGCCTCCCCCGGTATTTACTCGCGCGCCTTCATGATGGATCGCCTGACCGAGAACGATCTTGACGGCTTCCGTCAGGAAAAGTCGCACCCGCACGGCATGCCTTCCTACCCCCACCCGCGCGCCATGCCGGACTTCTGGGAGTTCCCGACCGTGTCCATGGGCATCGGCCCGGTAAACGCGATCGAGCAGGCCTCCTTCAACAAGTACCTGCACAACCGCGGTCTCAAGGACACCTCCGACCAGCATGTCTGGGCGTTCCTTGGCGACGGCGAGATGGACGAGGTCGAGTCCCGCGGCGCACTGCACATCGCCGCCATGGAAGAGCTCGACAACCTGACCTTCGTCGTCAACTGCAACCTGCAGCGCCTCGACGGCCCGGTGCGCGGTAACGGCAAGATCATTCAGGAGCTGGAGTCGCAGTTCCGCGGCGCAGGCTGGAACGTCATCAAGGTCATCTGGGGCCGCGGCTGGGATCCGCTGCTCGCGCAGGACTACGACGGCGCCCTGGTAAACCTGATGAACAACACCCCGGACGGCGACTACCAGACCTTCCGCACCGAAAGCGGCGCGTTCATCCGCGACAACTTCTTCGGCCGCGATCCGCGTACGAAGGCCATGGTTGCCGACATGAGCGACGAAGACATCTGGTGGAAGCTCAACCGCGGTGGCCACGACCCGCACAAGGTGTACGCCGCCTACAAGGCAGCTATGGAGCACAAGGGCCAGCCCACCGTGATCCTGGCGCACACCGTTAAGGGCTTCAAGCTCGGTAAGTCGTTCGCCGGCCGTAACGCCACCCACCAGATGAAGAAGTTCACGGTGGATGATCTGAAGACCTTCCGCGATACCCTGCGTATCCCGGTCACGGACAAGCAGATCGAGGACGACCTCTACAACGTGCCGTTCTACAAGCCGGCCGAGGATTCCGAAGCGATGCAGTACCTGCGTCAGCGCCGCGCCGAGCTGGGTGGCCCCGTGCCGAGCCGCAAGCACAAGAAGGTGTTCCTGCCGCAGCCCGCGCAGAAGGAATACAAGGTTGTTGAGAAGGGCTCCGGTAAGCAGGAGATCGCCACCACCATGGCGTTCGTGCGTCTGCTGAAGGATCTCATGCGCAACAAGGAGATCGGTCAGCGCTTCGTGCCGATCATCCCCGATGAGGCCCGTACCTTCGGTATGGACTCGATGTTCCCGACTGCGAAGATCTACAACCCGCACGGTCAGAACTACATTTCGGTGGACCGCGACCTGCTGCTGGCCTACAAGGAATCCCCGCAGGGCCAGATCAAGCACATGGGCATTAACGAGATCAGCTCGACCTCGGCATTCACCGCCGCTGGTACCTCGTACTCGACCCACGAGCTGCCGATGATCCCCGTCTACATCTTCTACTCGATGTTCGGGTTCCAGCGCACGGCCGACTTCTTCTACGCGGCTGGCGACCAGATGGCCAAGGGCTTCGTGATCGGTGCTACCGCCGGTAAGACCACCCTGGCCGGCGAGGGCCTGCAGCACATGGACGGCCACTCGCCGCTCCTGGCCTACACCAACCCCGGCACCGTTATCTACGACCCGGCTTACGGCTACGAGATCGGGCACATCGTGCGCGATGGCCTGCAGCGCATGTACGGCGAGAACGAGACCCGTAACCAGGACGTCTTCTACTACATGACGGTTTACAACGAGCCGATCGTGCAGCCGGCCCAGCCGGAGAACCTGGACGTCGAGGGGCTGCTGAAGGGCATGTACCTGCTGAAGCCCGCAGAGGGTGGCAACGGCCCCAAGGTGCAGCTCATGGCCTCCGGCGTGGCGGTTCCGTGGGCGCTCCACGCACAGCAGCTGCTGCGCGACGACTGGAACATCCCGGCCGACGTCTGGTCCGTTACTTCCTGGACGGAGATGCGCAAGGAAGCCCTCGAGGCCGAAAAGCACAATTTCCTGCACCCGGAAGAGGACGCGCGCAAGCCCTGGATCAGCCAGCGACTCGAAGGCGTGGAAGGCCCGTTCGTTGCCTCCACCGACTTCGATTACCTGGTGCCGGATCTCATCCGTCCCTGGATCCCCGGCCGCTACGGCGTGCTGGGCGGCGACGGCTGGGGCTTCTCCGACACCCGCGCAGCGGGCCGCCGCTACCTGCACATCGACGCCCATTCGATGGTCGTCAAGGCGCTGCAGGAGCTGGCTGCCGAAGGCAAGGTCGAGCGCCACGTCGTCTCCGATGCGATCGCCAAGTACGACCTGCTTAACGTGAACGCCGGCCAGTCCGGTTCTGCGGGCGGCGACGCTTAACAGATTTTCGTAGCGCACAGCTACGTACCCACCGGTAAGGGGGCTTAGCCACGTCAAACGGCTAAGCCCCCTTTTCACATGCCATGATGAGCCGGAACGAAAACGTTTTATTGAATGGAGTGATTGCGTGCTGGCGATCGTATGCCCCGGTCAGGGAGCTCAAAAGCCCGGATTCCTGACGGCTTGGTGCGAGCTCGAAAGCGTTTCCGCAACGCTGAGCCAGCTCTCCGAGCATGCCGGAGTGAACCTTATCGAGGCAGGCACCCGCACTGAAGACCTGCGCGATACCCGCTTGGCACAACCACTATTGGTGGCGTCTGCAGTCGCATCCATGCGCGCACTCGGCGAATATATGGGGACTGGTGCACTGCGCGCTGACGTAGTTTCCGGACATAGCGTGGGAGAAGTTTCTGCCAGCGTAATCAGCGGTGTACTCACACCCGTTTCCGCCATGCGGCTGGTGCGCGAGCGCGCCCTCGCCATGGCCGCTGCCGCAAGCAGCACGGACACCGGCATGGCGGCCGTGGTAGGTGGTGATCCCGACCAGGTGCGCAGCGCAGTCGCTGAACACGGGCTAACGCTGGCTAACGTGAACGGACATGGGCAGGTAGTAGCCGCCGGCACCACGGAACGAATCTCCGCGTTGAAGGCTAACCCGCCGCAGCGGGCCAGGGTAATGCCGCTCCCCGTAGCAGGGGCGTTCCACTCCCCTCACATGGTGCCAGCGCGCGAGAGGTTTGCCCGCTTCGTAAACAATCATGCCTACCTGGACACGGCTGTCCTCCCCGCCATACCCCATGTCTCGAATCGGGGCGGGGAGCTGGTGCGTGACGGCGCTGCCCTGCTTTCCAGCCTGGTGGAACAGGTCACTTGCCCCGTGGACTGGTTGGCCTGCATGGAAACTTTCTCCGGCATTGGCGTTACCGGCATCCTCGAGGTTTGCCCGGCGGGTACCCTGACGGGGATGGCTAAGCGCGATCTTCCCGACGTGGCCAGGTTCGACCTGAAAACTCCCGCGGACCTTGCCGGGGCGGCGGAATTCGTGCGCGAGCACGCATCCGACGATGCCGGGGAGGTAGCGGCGTGAGCAAAGACGTGAGCACCCGGCTCACTGCGGCCAGCGGCCCGGCCGGTTCGCGCATCGCGGCCTTTGGCACGGCGCGCGGCGACCTGTCGGTACCCAACAGCGAATTGATCGAGGCTATCGATTCTTCCGATGAGTGGATTCGCCAGCGTACGGGCATCGTCACCCGCAGCCGGGCCAGCAAGGATCTCACCGTCACGGAGCTGGCGCGCCGCGCTAGCCTGCAGGCAATGCAACGAGCCGAGATTACGCCCGCAGAAATAGACGCGGTGCTGGTGGCAACCATCACCTTCCCCTATCAAACCCCCGCGATGGCTCCCCTGCTGGCGCACGAACTGGGGATTAAAGACGCTGCGGCCTACGACCTTTCGGCGGCCTGCGCGGGCTTCTGTTACGGCATCGGCCAGGCGGATGCCCTGGTGCGTTCCGGCGTGGCGCGTAACGTGTTGGTGGTGGGTGCCGACAAAATGTCGGACTTCGTAGACCCTACCGACCGCTCCATTTCCTTCCTGATGGGAGACGGTGCCGGAGCCGCGATTGTTACCGGCAGCGAAACCGCGAAGATCGGCCCTACCCGCTGGGGCAGCGACGGCAGTAACTGGCGTGCTATCCGCATGACGGGATCGCTGCTGGACGTGCGCGGCTGCTCCGGCCCCGCTTGGCCGACCCTGGAGCAGGACGGGCGTACCGTGTTTCGCTGGGCCGTCTGGCATACCGCCGACATCGTGCGCCAAACCCTGGCAAAGAGCGGTCTAACGCTGGATGACGTGGACGTTTTCGTGCCGCACCAGGCCAATATGCGCATCATTAACGAGCTGGTCAAACAGCTAAAGCTCTCCGATGCCACGGTCGTGGCGCGCGATATCGAAACCACCGGCAACACCTCGGCCGCGTCGGTTCCGCTCGCGGTTGATCGGCTGCTTTGCGAAGGCAGGGCAGAGAGCGGCGACGTCTGCGTACTGATCGGCTTCGGGGCCGGTTTGGCCTACGCCGCGCAGGTCGTGGTACTGCCGTAAAGTACGGGGGTTACCGGCCGGAAAGCAGCGAATCACATGCGTCTGTGACGTGTACCGCGCTAGAAGCCGCCCCGCTTTAGGTACAGTGATAGGGCCTAGTGGTTAACAAACACCAAGTATTTAAGGAGCCAAAATGGCTTATTCGGAACAGGACATCCTTTCCGGCCTCGCAGAGATCGTGAACGAAGAGACCGGCGTAGAGGTTTCCGAGGTCCAGATGGACAAGTCTTTCGCTGAGGATCTCGACATCGACTCGATCTCGATGATGACCATCGTGGTTGCCGCCGAGGAAAAGTTCTCCGTAACCATCCCCGATGAGGACTCCAACAACATGATCACTGTTGGTGACGCAGTCAAGTACATCGCGGGCGCCCAGCAGGCGTAACCCACGCACGGCCCGGCGGTAATCCGCCGGGCCTTCGTTTATCCGCAGACTTCTAGGGGGTCTCACATCCATGTTTCCGTCCGATAACGGCTGCCGCGTGGCGGTCACGGGCCTTGGCACCACCAACCCGCTCGGTGCCGACGTAGCGAGCAGTTGGAGCGCGGCGCTGGCCGGTACCTCCACCTGCCGCCCCCTGGATAACGATTGGCGGGAGAAGTACGGCCTGGCGGTCGATTTCGCGTGCCGCCTGGCGCAGCGTCCGGAAGAGGTGCTGAGCCGTCCCGAAATGCGCCGCATGGACCCGATGGGCCAGTATGCGATAATCGCGGCTCGCGAGGCTTGGCGGGATGCGGCACTGCCGGAGGATCTGGACCCGCTGCGCCTCGGCGTCTGCGTCGGCACCGGTATCGGCGGCGTCTGGACCATGCTTGACCAGTGGGATCTGGTGAAAGAAAAAGGCGCGCGCCGGGTTAACCCCTACGCCGTGCCGATGCTGATGGCTAATTCCGCCGCAGCACACATAGAACTTGAGTTCGGTGCCAAGGCTGGGGCCCACACCCCCGTTTCGGCGTGCGCCACCGGTGCCGAGGCAATCGGTTTCGCCACCTGGATGATCCGTTCCGGCAGGGCCGACGTGGTTATCTGCGGCGGCACCGAGGCTTCGATCCACCCGCTGCCGATGGCGGCATTCGCCAACATGAAGGCGCTTTCCACCCGCAGCGACGATCCGGCTACCGCCTCACGGCCCTACGACGTGGACCGTGACGGTTTCGTGGTGGGCGAGGGCGCAGGCATTCTGGTGCTCGAATCCGAGGAACACGCCCGCGCGCGCGGCGCAAACATTTACGGTTTCGTGGCGGGCGTCGGCATGTCTTCCGACGCGCACCACATCGCGGCCCCCGATACTGCCGGGCAGTCCCGTGCGATCCGGGAGGCGCTCGGTGACGCCGGGCTTACCCCGAAGGATATCGCGCACGTGAACGCCCACGGTACCTCCACCCCCAAGGGTGATATCGGCGAGCTAAACGCGATCCGCGACGCGCTGGATGCCGACACCGATCACCTGGTGGTTACGTCCACTAAGTCGATGACCGGTCACCTGCTGGGTGGCGCGGGCGCGGTTGAGGCGATCTTCTCGCTGCTGGCCGCACGCGACCGGGTGGCTCCCCCGACCATCAACATTCAAAACCTCGATCCCGAGGTACCGCTGGATATCGCGGTGAACGAAAAGCGCCCGCTCCCGGGCGGTGACGTAGCGGTGCTGAGCAACGCTTTCGGCTTTGGCGGCCACAACATCGCGCTGGTGGTTACGAACGCCTGACGCACACACGGGCGCGCCGGGCCGCTTGCTAGCAGCCTGCGCGCCCGCGCCTAGCTTTTAATCCTGGGGATTTTGCGTCTGCATGCGGGGCCTGCCGCCCTTGCCGGGGCGGTTAGCGTTCCATTCTTCGATGGTTTCCCTACGCCAGCCGCGGATGCGCCCAATGGCTACGTCCGCCTCAGGCAGGGTGTACCGGTTGAGGGTGTCGGGTGCGACTCCAAGTAGCTTTGCTACTTCGCCACGCCCTATGTAGTGCTCGGTCATTTCTTCCTGCCTCTCAGCCAGTAGCCGATGGAGAACGCAACCACCGCTGTCGCGATGGGTGTCACCACCGGGATCGGGTTGAAAATGTTGATGAAGATGATGGCCGCTGCCGATAGGGCTAGGGCGATCACGTCACCTCGAGTTTTCTTGTCCATATTGGTTTGGATGGTTACCCTAGGGGCGGGTGCTCCGGGATACTTGGCTTATCCCGGAGCACCCTTTCCTCATTTGTCGTTCGGATCTTCTTGTATCCGTCACCAAATATCTCAGAGGGTTCCGACACGCTAAGAAAGCACGTGCTAGTACGTCCCCCTCACCTAACGTTCAGGTGCACTAACTGCTGCGAAAACGGGGTTTGACCCACCGAAAGTGCACCCGAACGTAAGTCAGTGCAAGAACTGCACCCAGACGTCAGCCCTCGCTGCCCGGGTTCCAGCTATTTGGGGCGTTTCTCGCAGGCAATGCCGTCGCTATCGCCGTCGAGTTTCGGCGAGTACCCAGGTTCGCCGCGTAGCAGGGGCGCAGCTCCCGCGTTCCACGCCTCACGGCAGTTTTTGAAGTGGCTGCGCTGCACGGGTTTCTTGGGTTCCGGGGCCGGTTTTCTGGGCCTTCGTTCCTCTTTTTTAGGTGCGGGCACCGGGGACGGTTTCGGCGTGACAGGAGCCTGAGTCTTTTCCGGCTTTGCGGGAGCGGGCATCGGTGTGGGCTTTTCTAGCACTTCACGGCCGACCCCTTTCGCGGGCCAGTCAACGGACTTGGTGAATGTCTTAACCTCGCATCCGTTAAGCACATTCTCGATCGCGTCTTTTTCGGCGGGCTTCACCCAGAGCCCGTACTTCTCCTTGACCGCTACCTGACGCGCCACGTATTCGCACCTATAGGCCTTGTTTGGCGGTAGCCAGGTTGCGGCGTCGGAAGCGCCTTTCTGTCTGTTTAGAGCTGCCTCTGTGGCGATCAGGTTGAGCGGATCGTTTGCAAACTGGCGCCGCTTCGCGTCGTCCCAGGTACTGGCTCCCGTCTGCCAGGCGTCGGAAAGCGCCACCATGTGGTCTACGTCGATGTTGTTCGCGGCCCGGTCGAACTGCAAAGTCTGGCCACTGTAGCTGGAGGTAAAGGTGCCGCCCAGGATTATGCAGCCTCCGGTGCCCGCCTTAACCGTGATGTTTGTGAAGTCGCGGCGGAAAACGTCGTTTCGGGTATCGCAGCCGTTACCGTCGGTGTCCTGGCGCCAGCCAAACTTTTTCCGGTCATACCCGGTCTTTGGTGCGCGCTCTTTTACTTCGAGCTGCGCCAGTTGTCCCGGCAGCACGGGCTTTTCCGGCTCTCTGCTGGGCGGTTCTTCACTTGACGGTTCTTTACTTGGCGGTGCCGACGTTTCCTTTGGCGCATCAGACTGGGGCTGCTCCACGGCTACCGGTTTTACGGTGGGCGCTTCCGTCTTGGAGGGCGAAACTATCGCTGCGATCACCGCGAGCAGGAAGAAGAGCAGTAGCGGGATGGTTATGCAGCCGCAGCAGCCTCCTCCGGCTGCGACGCCCCGCCTCTTCCCCGTCGGTAAAGCGCGGTATCTCTCTACCGCCGGGGATAGCTTGCGCAGGGGGTTCATCTTTGGGCTCCGTGTCAGATGGGAAGGGCAACGCTAGCGGCTATCAACCGCCTGACCAGCATACTTAGTCAAGGACGGGCCTTTACTGCGGATAGGTTTTATGACAGAAGAATTCATATAGGATGAGGTTTTAGGCAAAACAAAACCCCGCCAGGTTTACCTGGCGGGGAATGATTGGCTCCCGCGGTTGGATTCGAACCAACAACCGTTCGATTAACAGTCGAATGCTCTGCCGTTGAGCTACGCGGGATCAACAACGGATTAAACATTACCAGCACCTAGCCGGAAACAAAAATCGTGGCAGGGTGATCGTCGCCACGCCTCACGGAGGGTGTGGAAAGTTAGCGCCAACCGGGCAAGGCTGCAATAATGGGGTGGCCTAGGGACGGTAGCTCAGTCGGTTAGAGCAGCGGACTCATAATCCGTCGGTCGCGGGTTCAAGCCCCGCCCGTCCTACCATTGACCAGCATAGATGTCGATAAATACGGTCTATTGCCGATCAGGTGCACCCAGTGGTGCACCCATTAAAAATGGTCTTACATGCGCACTAAACGTCAGATAGGTACCTCTCAGACTCCCGCTGGTGAAATCTTTACACCTACCTTCTGCTCGGCTTCTCGGTGGGTAGGTTGTTGACCCACTCGAGCAGATCCTCGATCTTGTAGCGAGGGTTCGCGTCCGGGTAACGCGCGGGCAAATGGTTGCTGTGTTCAGCCGCCCTGATACGGGCAACACCTACGCCGGTCAGTTCAGCGGCCTGCTGCGCGGTAACAAGAATCGGTGGTGCAGTGATTAGAAAACTCATTGGTCCAGTTCCTTTCGGGTAAAGCAAACCCCCGACGTTTGCGGGGGCAGAAATAATGGGAAGTGTTAAGCGGCATGCAGCGCCACCACGCGGCGTACTGCTTCCTCTCCGGTCGGGTCGTTGATTAGCGGCGGCACCTCCTCCCCGGACCAGATTGCGAAGCATACCCGTGCCAGTTTGTGAGCGCGGCGGGAAGACAGTCTCTCCCCCATCTCTGCTGAGAGTGCTTGCAGAAGATGTTTCGTTTCGACAAATTTTCCTTGCAGTTCCTCGTTCATGGATGTTCTCCTTGGCGGGCATACTGGCACCCAGGGTTGGGCCCCTTGCGGGGTGCCGTCAGACGACGGGCTTTGATGGGTTACGCGGTTCGCGTGTTAGGCATAACGGCCTTTCGCTAAAAACATCTGTACGAAACAGTAGCGCTGCGGGCCGACACCGTAAGCCCGCACCCAAACAAAACCGGCGGACTATGCTGGGGCCAAGCAGATACACCCAGTCACCGGCAACAGCGCGTGTGCTAAGCGTTCCAACCGACATCGTTGCCGGTTACCGGGAACTGCCGGCAAAGCAGCCCCTGACAGGAAGGCCGCTATGTTTACCTCCCGCCCCCCTCCGTGCTGCCGCTATCTCTGTCATATCCTTGCCGCTGCTTACCGGGTGCGGCGGTAACGCGGAAAAACTTCCGGAAACGCCCGCGACGAAGCAGGCACAGACAGCATCGGAAGAGCAAAAGCCCGCAGCCTCTGAGAAAAAAGAGGCACCAGCAGCGGACGGCATTAGCACCTTTACCCCCAGAATATTCGAGGTTCACTCCCCCGAAGGCGCGCGGATAACGATGGATATCCCCTCCGCAGGAGATCACCCGGAGCTAAAAACGCTACTAAAAGAACTGCACGCCGGAAATAACTTCTCGTTCATCCTTGCGGATGTTGACAATCGGCAGGGCACCAACCAGATCAGCATAAACCGGATAGAAATTACCGACCTGGCAGGTAAGACCTACACCTATAAAGCTCTCCACGACTACCTGATCGACTTTGACATCGTGCATCTGACCGACTTGAACACTCAACCCAGCAGAGAAAGCTATCGGCTCCACGACGGAACCGAAATCGACCATAACGAAGCTGTAAGGCTGTACGACGCGATTAACGCGCAAAGACACAGCGAATTCGCAAAGTTAGTCATTCCCCAGGGACAGGGCAAGATGCTCCTTGTCGGTCCGAAACTACCGGAGCTAGTCACCTCCATGCAGGTCTACCCGTCAAGCGTTGCGGATGGGATTTACGCTGCTCCTAAGCAGCCTTAAGCCTTCTCGTAGATAAACCAAATGCCCCTCCTCCGCCCCGGAATCGCGGAAGGAGGGGCCGCTTCTCTCTGCCGAGTGTCACACCGTGCGCCATGAACACACGGGCATCCAAGTCATGGCAGCGCAAACGCTTTCTACCTGCATAAATATTTCCAAATTATTGGCGATAGGGGCACGCGTCACACCTTATCCGGCTATGCTGGAGAGGAGCGGATGCCCCGAACTTCGCAGGAACAGAGCGGGAACTGGGCGTACCAGCAGATGTACTCGAAGGCCGTAAAACTCTGCCTTTTAATGCTTCTACCCCGGAGGACTGCAATGTTCGGCAGGTGTTCACTCAAGGTTTTAGCGACGACAGCGCTATCCCTATCGCTACTGGTTGGCTGCGGTGACACGGCAACGGAAGAGGGAGTCACCTACTCTCCCGATTCCCAGTCAGAAAAGGTCGCGCCCCAGGTGAAGACCGAAAAGCCCAAGGAGGCCCCGGCGACGCCCGCCCCGGCCCCGGAACCAGAGCAAAGCGACACCATGCCTGCAGGGATCGTTTCTAAAACCAAAACCCCTGCGAAAAAGGATGTTTCCAAACAAGAATCTACGGGAAAGACAGCCCCCGCACCTAAGTCAGAGCCCGTAAAACATAAGGAAACCCCGAAACCTACGTCGAAGCCGCAACCTCCGGCACAGAAACCTGCCCCGAAACCTACTCCCAAGGCACCCGCGCCAAAGAAACCTGAAACAAAGGCCCCTGCGCCGAAGAAACCCGAGCCTAAACAGGTCACGAAACCGAAGCCTTCTCCTAAACCATCCCAGCCCGCAACGAAACCTAAGCCAAAGCAGGAACCCAAGCCCAAAAACCCTGAACCTAAACAGCCAGGTTCATACGTTCATCCCGGCGCTTTCTGCTCCGGTGGAACAGGCGTCTCAAAGACAGGAAAGCGCATGGTGTGCGCCCCCGGCAAGGACGGCCGTCTGAGGTGGAAGAAGGGCTAACCCGATAAGAGCTAAAAGAGTCCCGCTCCCCAAAAGGGGAGCGGGACTCTTTTAGCTCTATAAAGCGGCGTTTTATCGCTAGGTTAATCGCTGAAGTAAGGCGGAAGTTCACCACTCCCCTGCCTACTCATCCCCCGCCCGGAGGCTGCGGCGGCGCTCCTGCAGCGCGGTCATGCGCGCCATTGTCTGCGCGTAGTCTTCGCTTCCCGGCTCGATCTGTTTTAGTCGTTTCCGCAGCACGGTGTATTCGCGGGTGAAAGATAGCTCCGTGAGCCTGCGCATCAGCGAATCGCCCAGCCGGTCCAGTTCGGCCTCGTTGCGGGCGGGAAGTTCGATGGCGGCCAGTTCCCGCACCAGGGGGCGCACCGTCTCCCCCGCTATTTCCAGCGCGGTGTCCAGCAGCACCGGGGCTAGCCCTTCTTTCTCTGCCGCCTCCAGCAGTATCCCGGTGGCCTGCAGCACGTCCCACACGCCCTGCAGGGCGGGAACGTGGAATGAGTCTTCCGGCAGCAGTTCCAGCATGGTGGCGTTGAGCCGTTCCGGGTATTGCAGCATCATCGCGAGGGATTGCGATTCGACTATCCCGACGGGATCGCGCGGCGAAACCACGTCGCTCAGGCGCGTGCGCGGCAGCATTTCTGCGCCGTCCGCTTCTCCCTCTCCCGGTGCCGACGGCTGCGCTTGCAGGCTTTCACGGGCAGGTTCCGGCCCGCGTTTCGCGGCGTCGTGCACGGCGCGCAACACGGTGCGCTCGTCCATGCCGAGCCAGCCCGCGAGCCGCCGCGCATATTCGGGGCGCATCGCCCTATCGCGGATCTGCGCCACCACGGGGGCGGCCATGCGCAGCCCCGCCACCTGGCCTTCCACCGTGTTTACGTCCACGTGCGCCAGCACGGACTTAATGGCGAACTCGAACAGCGGGCGGCGGGAGGTGACCAGGGCGCGCAGGGCGTCGTCACCCTTTTGCAGCCGCAGATCGCACGGGTCCAACCCCGACTCTTCTACCGCAACATAGGTCTGCGCCACGAAACGCTGGTCTTCCTCGAAAGCACGCAACGCGGCCTTTTGCCCGGCGGCGTCGCCATCGAACGTGAAGATGACCTCGGCCCCAAGGGAGGCCAGGTCACCGCCCAGACGCAGCCCGGCGGTGCGGGAGGTGTCTCCCATGATGCGGCGCACGATCTTGATGTGTTCCGGCCCAAACGCGGTGCCGCAGGACGCCACGGCGGTATCTATGCCCGCCATGTGCGCGGCCATCACGTCCGTGTACCCCTCCATCACCACTACCTGGTGTTTGGCGGCAATATTCTTGCGCGCCAGGTCCAGGCCGTAGAGCACCTGGGACTTCTTGTAGATCGGCGATTCCGGGGTGTTTAGGTATTTCGGCCCCGGGTCGTTTTCCAGCAGCTTGCGGGCGCCGAAGCCGATGGTGGCTCCGGTAACGTCGCGGATCGGCCAGATCAGCCTGCCTCGGAACCGGTCGTACACGCCGCGCTGCCCCTGCGAAACCACGCCGGAGGCCAGCAGCTCGGGCTCGGTGAAGCCGCGCCCGCGCAGATGCTTCATCAGGGCGTCCCAGCCCTCGGGCGCGAACCCCACGCCGAAGTGCTCGGCCGCCGACCGGTCAAAGCCGCGCTCCTGCAGGAACCGGCGCCCCACCTGCGCGGCTTCCGTTTCTAGCTGGTCGCGGTAGAACTCTTCCGCCACCCGGTGCAGGTCGATCAGCCGCTGCCGGGTACCGAAGTCGGTGCGGGGCCCTCCCCCGCCGCTACCCTTTTCGTAGTGCAGCTGCACCCCGTAGCGGGACGCCAGCATCTCAACCGCCTCAACGAACGTGAGGTGATTGATCTTCTGCACGAACGAGATCACGTCGCCGCCCTCGCCACAGCCGAAGCAGTGCCAGTTGCCCAGCATCGGGCGCACGTGGAAACTCGGGGTTTTTTCGTCGTGGAAGGGGCACAGCCCCTTCTGGGAACCGATGCCGGCGGTGCGCAGGGTGACGTGTTCGCTAACGATTTCGTCCAGCCGGGCGCGCTCGCGCACGGCATCAACGTCGGCCCTGCGAATCAGGCCGTTCCCGCACCCGCCGCCGTTCATTTCCGACCGCCCCCGCACAGGTTCGCGTGCAAGCGCTGCGCCGTGACGTCGGTATAGGAGGCGATCTGGTCGATCACCACGCGGGCGCGGGCCGCGTCGTCTTCCGCGGCCAGGAAAAGTTCGGCAAACAGCGGATCCAGGTATTTGTCTTCCGTCTGCGTGATCTTAGCGTGCAGATCGCGCAAGATCTGTTCCTGCCGTTCGTAAACCGGCTGCTGCGCGGCCGACGACATGACGTAGGTGGCCGCCAGGCCCTTCAAAACCGCGATCTCGATGCGGGTTTCTTCCGGCACCACCACGGAGGCCTCGAAGCGGGACAGCGGCCCCTCCCCGTAGCGTTCCTGGGTGGCGCGCGTGACGGAGCTGGTGAAGCGCCCGATCAACTGGCTGGACATGTTCTTTAACGCGGCGGCGCTGCGGCCGGTCGCGTGGTAGGTCGGCACCCAGTACGGTTCGCGCTCCAGCCGCTGCAGGGCTTCGTCCAGCTCCTGCGTGTCCATGCCCGGCAGGTACCAGTCCTGCACCACGTAGAGCGCGGCGGCCCGCTCCATCGGTTCGGTCAGCAGCGACATCTGCATGCGTCCCGCGGTGATCGCGTCCTCGATATCGTGCACCGAATAGGCGATGTCGTCGGAGGCGTCCATCACCTGCGCTTCCAGGCACGCCACGTTTTTGGGTGCGCCCTCGCGCGCCCAGGCGAAAACGGGTTCGTCGTCCGGGTAAACGCAGAACTTTTTCGATTCCGGGTTCGGCCCCTCGCCGCGCAGCCACGGATACTTCACCGCCGCGTCCAGCGTGGCCCGGGTCAGGTTCAGGCCGTAGGGGGTGTTCCCGGCAAAAACCTTCGGCTCCAGGCGGCTGAGCAGCCGCAGGGTCTGGGCATTGCCCTCGAAGCCGCCGATGTCTTCGCTCAGCGAATCCAGCACGTTTTCGCCGTTATGACCGAACGGCGGGTGGCCGAGGTCGTGGGAAAGGCAGGCGGCATCCACCACGTCCGGGTCACACCCCAGCACGCCGGCAATGTCGCGCCCCACCTGCGCTACCTCTAGGGAATGGGTGAGCCTGGTGCGCACGAAATCGTTCGCGCCCGCGCCGAGCACCTGGGTTTTCGCTCCCAGTCGGCGCAGGGCCGACGAATGCAGCACGCGCGCCCTGTCCCGAGAGAACGGGCTGCGCGTGGCCGACTTCGCGTCCTCCGCGTGAAAGCGGGCGACGTCGCGGTCGCTGTAACCTACCGAAATCGTGTGCTCCATTTGCCTATCCGCCAGAGATCGCTAGTTCGGCCTCGTGGAGGCGCTTGGAGATGTCGGGCGTGATTTCCCGCGTGTTCAGCCAGCCGTCGGGCATGGCCACTTTCTTGGCGTGACCGGCGCGCCCGCGCGGCCCCTCCACGGCCTCGCCGGGATAGCCGACGCTGTGATCCAGCTGCGCCAGCTTCTCATCCAGATCCGCGAGGGACTCCATGGTAGCCAGTTTATGCCGCATATCGCCGCCCAACGGGTAACCCTTGAAGTACCAGGAAACGTGCTTGCGCAAATCGCGCACGCCGCGCCCCTCGTCCTCAAAGAACTCCACCAGCAGCTGGGCATGGCGGCGCACCGTCGCCGCCACGTCCGACATGGTGGGACGCACGCGCTCGTCGCTGCCGGAGAACCCGGCCGCAAGATCGGCAAACAGCCAGGGGCGCCCCTGGCAGCCGCGCCCAACCACGACGCCGTCGCAGCCGGTCTGACGCACCATTTCGAGCGCGTCCTCCGCGCACCAAATGTCGCCGTTGCCGAGCACCGGAATGTCGGTCACGGCCTCCTTCAGGGCGGCGATGGCGTCCCAGTGGGCGTTACCCGAATAGTGTTCGGATGCGGTACGCCCGTGCAGGGCGATCGCTTTCACGCCCACTTCCTGCGCGATCCGGCCCGCATCCAGATAGGTGATGTGGTCGCGGTCTATCCCCATGCGGGTCTTAACCGTCACCGGGATATGTTCGGCGGCCTCAACCGCTCCCCGAATGATCTGGGTGAACAGTTCGGTCTTCCAGGGCAGCACCGCGCCCCCGCCCTTGCGGGTCACCTTGGGCGCGGGGCAGCCGAAGTTCAGGTCGATGTGATCGGCCAGCTCTTCTTCGCGAAGCATCTTCACGGCGGCCCGCACGGTAGCCGGATCCACGCCGTAAAGCTGCACCGAATACGGGTTTTCCCGCGGATGCTTGCGGATCAGCCGCATGGTTTCCGGATGGCGTTCCACCAGGGCGCGGCTGGTCACCATTTCGGTAACGAACAGGCCGCCGTCGTCCTTGCTGTGAAGGGCGCCGTATTCCCGGCAAAGCAGCCTAAAAGGCAGGTTGGTTACCCCCGCCATCGGCGCGAGCACGACGGGGGTATCAACCGTAATGTTGCCTATCGTCAGCGACGAAGGAAGGGCCACTCAGCAGCCCACCAGACGCTGCGCCAGGTAGCTGCGGACCTGATCGAGGGCCACGCGCTCCTGCGCCATCGAATCGCGCTCACGGATCGTGACCGCCTGGTCCTCGGCGGTATCGAAGTCCACGGTGATGCAGAACGGGGTGCCGATCTCGTCCTGACGGCGGTAGCGGCGGCCGATAGCGCCCGATACGTCAACCTCAACGTTCCACAGCTTGCGCAGCTCGGCGGCGAGCTCCTTGGCGCGCGGCACCAGGTCGCCGCTCTTGGAGAGCGGCAGCACGGCGACCTTGACGGGGGCCAGGCGGGGGTCCAGGCGCAGCACGGTGCGCTTGTCCACGCCGCCCTTGGTGTTGGGGGCTTCGTCCTCGGTGTAGGCGTCGATCAGGAACGCCATCATCGAACGGGTCAGGCCGAACGACGGTTCGATCACGTACGGGGTGTAGCGTTCCCCGCTGGCCTGATCGAAGTACTGCATCTTGGTGCCGGAGGCCTCGGTGTGGCTGCTCAGGTCGAAGTCGGTGCGGTTGGCGACGCCCATCAGTTCACCCCAGGCGTTGCCCTGGAATCCGAAGCGGTATTCGATGTCGATGGTGCCCGCGCTGTAGTGCGCGCGCTCGTCCTCCGGCACGTCGAAGCGGCGCATGTTGTCGGGGTTGATGCCGAGGTCGATGAACCAGTTCCAGCAGTCCTCGACCCAGGCCTTGAAGTGCTCGTCGGCTTCGCTCGGCGGGGTGAAGAACTCGATCTCCATCTGTTCGAACTCGCGGGTGCGGAAGATGAAGTTACCGGGCGTGATCTCGTTACGGAACGCCTTACCGACCTGACCGATGCCGAACGGGGGCTTCTGGCGGGCGGCGGTGACCACGTTAAGGAAGTTCACGAAGATGCCCTGCGCGGTTTCCGGGCGCAGGTAGTGCAGGCCCTCCTCGTTATCTACCGGGCCGAGGAAGGTCTTCATGAGGCCCGAGAACTGCTGCGGCTCGGTCCAGCTTCCCTCCTGGCCCGTCTCGGGGTCGCGGATGTCTGCCAGGCCGTTTTCCGGCTCGTGCCCGTGCTTGTTGACGTACGCCTCAATCAGGTGATCGACGCGGTAACGCTTGTGGGTGTGCAGCGATTCGACCAGCGGATCGGTGAAGGTTGCGACGTGGCCGGAGGCCTCCCAGACGCGGCGGGGCAGGATCACGGAGGAGTCCAGGCCGACCATGTCCTCGCGGCCCTGCACGAAGGTGCGCCACCACTGGCGTTTGATGTTCTCTTTCAGTTCCACGCCGAGGGGCCCGTAGTCCCATGCCGAACGGGTACCGCCGTAGATGTCACCGCAGGGGAAGACGAATCCGCGACGCTTCGCGAGCGCAACCACGTTATCGAGAGTGCTGGGTGCCGGTTTAGCCACAGGTTCCTCCAAGGAAAGACGATAAAGGCATACGTGCCAAGTTTACCGGCCCAACCCCTACCCCCTAAACTGGTAGCCACCCCGGAGGAAGGAATTTCTTGTGCAGCGCACAACCAAACAGCGAACCGCGATTCTCGCGGCCCTCTCGGAGGCTTCCGATTTTCTTTCCGCGCAGCAACTGCACGACGCGATGCGGCACGCGGGTCAGGAAGTCGGCTTAGCTACCGTCTATCGCAACCTGCAGAGTCTCGCTACCTCCGGCGTGGTGGACGTGCTGGTGACGGACGACGGCGAAGCTATCTACCGACAGTGCGACGATGAGGGCCACCACCATCACCTGGTGTGCCGGGAATGCGGTAAAACGGTGGAGTTCACGGCCGACGAAATGGAAGACGCCGCCCACGCTGTCGCAGACCAGCACGGTTTTTCCGCTATCAGCCACACGATGGAGATATTCGGGCTCTGCCCGGAATGCAGCGCGGCTAAGGAATAGCGCGTGTCCTGGATGAAGGACTTCATCGAGTCGCTCCCGTTCGAGCTGGCTTTCCTGTTTCTCTACGGGGTAATCATTCTGCGCGCAGGCGGCACCTATCTGCTTGGGCGGGGCGCTATCTCCCTGGCAAACCGCGGCCGGGTGCAGGATTTCCTAAACAGCCCGCGCGTTGTTAGCGCCACCGAAAAGGTGAATCTTTACGGCGCTCCCCTGGTGGCTTTGAGCTTCCTCACCGTAGGCTTCCAGACGGCCGCCAACGCCGCCGCGGGCGTCACCCGCATGCCCTATGTGAGGTACATCCCTGCGCTGCTCATCGGCGGGGCCGCCTGGGCCTTTATTTACGCCACCGTCGGCCTGGCCGCGTTCTGGCTGATGATGCAAAACCCGCTGATGGGGATAGGGATCCTGGCGGCAGCGCTGCTGATCTGCGGCGGCATCTACCTGTTTCGCCGCTCCCGCGGCCGTATCTAGCCGCCTACTATCCCTGCTTGACCGCGTCCACGGCCCCGCCGTAGCGGCGGTCGCGGCGCGCGTATTCGTCAATCGCCGCCCACAGCACCCGCCGATCCACGTCGGGCCAAAGCTCCGGCCTAAACACCATCTCGGCGTAGGCCGACTGCCAAAGCAGGAAGTTGGAGGTGCGCTGCTCGCCCGAGGTGCGGATAAACAGGTCCACGTCGGGCATCTGCGGATCGCTCAGGTAAGAAGCGATGGTTTTTTCGTTGATCCGGCGCGGGGACACGCGTCCGTCGGCCACCTGCTGCGAAAGCACGCGCACCGCGTCCACGATCTCTGCGCGACCACCGTAGTTGACGCACATGTAGAGGGTCATGCGATCGCAGTCGCGGGTTAGTTCCTCGGCGTCGCGCAGTTCGGAGATCACGCTGCGCCACAGCTTCGGTTCCCGACCCACCCATTTCACGCGCACGCCCCACTCATGCATCGTGTCGCGCTGCCTGCGCAGCACCTCCCGGTTGAATCCCATCAGGAAGCGCACCTCTTCCGGCGAACGCTTCCAGTTTTCGGTGGAGAACGCGTAGGCAGATAGATGAGTGACACCCATTTCCAGCGCCCCGGCAACCACGTCGAGCAGCGCGGCTTCGCCCGCACGGTGCCCCTCGGTGCGCGGCAGGCCGCGCTGGTTCGCCCAGCGTCCGTTGCCGTCCATCACTACGGCTACGTGGCGCGGCACCAGCTCGCGCGGAATGGCCGGTGCCACCGCACCCGAGGGATGCGGATAGGGGTCACTGTAAATGCGCTTGCTCATGCTTGCCTTTCGTGAATACTCGTCCCGAGCAAGTCTAAAGACTTCAGCGGCGCTTCCAACTGCCAGGAGGCCGCGCCGTGAATAATCCTGCTCGCTTCGGCACGCAAAGTTTCGTCGCTCTGCCCCGCTTTCTCCCAGTCCCCCGCCGCCAGCGCGGTCATCAGTTCCAGGGTGGCGGGCCTGACCGCGCGGGCCGCCGCGGGCCGACACTGCCTGCACACGGCCCCGCCGGAGGCATTATCGAAAGCGTGATGCGGGCCTTGTGCGCCGCAGCTCGCGCAGGATGTCGTTTCCGGCGCCCAGCCCGCGAGGGCGAGCACGCGCAGCATGTAGGAATCGAGCAACAGGCCGGGGGCCACCCGCCCCTGGGCAACCGCACGCAGGGCGCGCAGCAGCAGGAAGAAGTATTCTTCGCTGCCGGTGCCGGTACCGCCGTAGGTTTCGGTGAGGCGCCCGGTAACCTCCAGCATCGCGACCGCCACCGCGTAGCGATCAAAATCGCTCACTATCGCTTCGGCGCAGGTTTCTATCGTCACCACCTGCGAAACGGTATCCAGGTTGCGGCCCCGATGCAGCTGCACGTCCACCACGGAGAACGGCTCCAGCCGCGCACCTATGCGGCTCGCGGTTTTGCGCACGCCCTTCGCTACCGCCCGCACCGTGCCGTGACGCCGGGTAAGGAGCGTGATGATGCGGTCGGCCTCCCCCAGTTTGTGGGTGCGCATCACCAGTGCCTGGTCCCGGTAGAGCTTTTCCATCTTGCCGTTCGCTCCGCTCGCCCTTAGCCTCGCGCGGCCCGGTTGAGCGCGGAGACTATCGCACCGTGGCCTGCGCGCACGATCGAATTATCGATCCCGACGCCCCACAGGGTGCGCCCGCCGATTTCGCAGGCCACGTAGCTGGCGGCTCGCGAATCGCCGCCCTCGTGCAGGGCGTGTTCGGCGTAATCGAGCACGCGCAGGCTGATCCCTACGCCGCGCAACGCGGCCACGAAGGCATCGAGCGGGCCGTTGCCGCTGCCCAGCAGGGTGGTCTCCTTCCCCGCAATGATCATGTTCGCCACCAGGCTGTCACCGCTATGGCCGGTACCGGGGACGGAGGAAACCTGGTGCGATGCGGAAAGCAGGTAACGGTCCCGGCGGCCCGGCAGGGGCAGGTATTCGCCCCGGAACAGGTGCCAGATGGCCTCGGCCGACAGTTCGCTGCCGCCCTCTTCACTGGTCCGCTGCACCGTGCGGGCAAACTCGGTGATCAGGCCGCGCGGGGGCTGCAGGTGATGCTCGGTCTTTAGCAGGTAGGCGAGCCCGCCCCGCCCCGACTGCGAATTAACGCGGATGATGGCCCGGTAGTCACGGCCGACGTAGGCCGGATCGATGGGCAGGTACGGTACGCGCCAAGGCTTTTCCTTCGGGTCCGCACCGCCCTCCCGCAGCTTTTCCAGCCCCTTGTTGATGGCGTCCTGGTGTGATCCGGAAAACGCGGTGAACACCAGTTCCCCGCCGTAGGGGTGGCGTTCGTGCACGCCGATCCGGGTGCAGTCCTCCACGGTTTCGCGCACGGCGTCCAGCTCGCTGAGGTCTAGCTCCGGGTCTATGCCCTGGCTATAAAGGTTCATCGCGAGCGTCACCAGGCACACGTTGCCGGTGCGTTCGCCGTTGCCGAACAGGCAGCCCTCAACGCGCTGCGCCCCCGCCATCAGCCCCAGCTCTGCCGCGGCTACGGCGGTCCCGCGATCGTTGTGCGGATGCAGGGAGAGCACGATGCTTTCGCGCCGTGCCAGGTTACGATCCAGCCATTCCACCGCGTCCGCGTACACGTTCGGGGTGGCCATTTCTACGGTGGCCGGCAGGTTGATGATCAAGGGGTTTTCCGGCGTCGGCGCGAATACCTCGCTTACGCGATCGCACACCTCGAGCGCGTATTCCAGCTCGGTGCCGGTGAACGATTCGGGCGAATACTCAAAGCCGATCTCACTGCCAGTGAGGGCGCGCGCGTGCTCCACGCAGGCGGCCGCCCCGCGCAGCGCAATCTGCGCCACCTCTTCGCGGTCCGCGTTAAAGACCACCTCGCGTTGCAGCGCGGAGGTGGGGCTGTAGAGGTGGACCGTGGCACGGGCTACCCCGCGCAGACATTCAAAGGTGCGCGCGATGAGTTCTTCGCGCGCGGGGGTGAGCACCTGAACGGTGACGTCGGCGGGGATGTGTCCCTCTTCGATCAGGGCGCGCACGAACCGGTATTCGGTTTCGGAGGCGGCGGGGAAACCTACCTCGATTTCCTTGAAGCCGAGCGCCACCAGCATGCGGAACATGCGCAGTTTGCGTTCGGCCGACATGGGGGCGCGCAGCGCCTGGTTACCGTCGCGCAGGTCTACCGCGCACCAGCGGGGCGCCCGCGCGAGGCGCCGGTTAGGCCAGCGCCGATCCGGCAGCTCTACCCGAAACTGTTCGTGGTAGGGCCGATAGCGGCGAAACCTCATCGGTGAGGCCTGTTGCTCCCCCGCCACGGCTAGAATCCCAGGCGTTGCAGCTGCTTCGGATCGCGCTGCCAGTCCTTTGCCACCTTAACGCGCAGGTCCAGGTAGAGCCTGCGGCCGAGTAGTTTCTGGATGCCCTGCCGGGCGGTGGTGCCGACCTCTTTCAGGCGGCTACCCGCCCGGCCGATGATGATGCCCTTCTGGCTGGGGCGCTCCACGTAGATGGTGGCGCGCACCACCAGTTTGCCTTCTCCGGGGGCAACCTCCGCGAAAGGATCGCCGTCCAGCGACTGCTCCACGATTTCTTCAACCACGACTGCCAGGGAGTGCGGCAGTTCGTCGCGCACGCCCTCCAGCGCCGCCTCGCGGATCAGTTCGGCGATGCGCTTCGTGTCGGTTTCGTCGGTAACCGTCTCTTCCGGATACAGGGGCGGGGAGGCGGGCAGGTAGCGGGTAACCACCTCAAGCAGCGTCTCAACCTGCTTTCCGGTCACGGCCGACAGCGGAATGATTTCCTTGAAGTTGAGCAGCTGATCCACCGCGATCAGGTGATTCATGAGCTGTTCGTGGCCGACCAGGTCGGTCTTGGTGACGATGGCGATCACGGCGGGGGCGCGGCGCAGCTTCTGCAGCTCGGCTAGCGCGGCCGCGATGAAGCGGTCACCGGGGCCTACCTTCTGGTCGGCAGGCAGGCAGAAGCAGATCACGTCCACGTCCGCCAGCGTTTCCTCCACCAGATCGTTCAGGCGCTGCCCTAGCAGGGTGCGGGGCCGGTGGATACCGGGGGTGTCCACCAGAATCATCTGGAAGTCGGGCCGGGTAACGATGCCGCGAATGGCGTGGCGGGTGGTCTGTGGCTTGGAGGAGGTGATCGCCACCTTCTCTCCCACCAGGGCGTTGGTGAGGGTCGATTTACCGGCGTTCGGCCTGCCCACCATGGCCACGAACCCGGAGCGATGCTGCTTAGTCATTAGTTTTCCCCTTCGCCGGGCACGTTCTCCGCGCGGCGCACCAAAACGGTGGCTAGTTTCTTACGGCGGCCCGAGGTGCGTTCCGCCGTCATCTCCAGGTCAAGCGCTACCGCCTGCGAGCCGGGAATCGGCACCCGGCCGAGCGCCTTCGCGAGCAGACCGGCAACCGTGTCCACGTCGTCGTCTTCAATGTCCAGGCCGAAATGTTCCCCGACCTCCGAGATCGAAGCGCGGGCCGGCACGCGAATCGTGCCGTCTCCCAGGTCCTCTATCTCCTGGGTGGCCCGGTCGTGTTCGTCCGCGATTTCGCCGACGATCTCTTCCAGGATGTCTTCGATGGTGACGATGCCGCTCACGCCGCCGTACTCGTCCACCACGATGGCCACGTGCACGCGGGCGGTCTGCATATCGCGCATGACCCTGTCGGCGTGCATGAATTCGGGCACGAAGGTCACCGGCCGCATGACGTCGGTGACAGGGCGGTCCTCTCCCCTCGCGCCGGGGGCGTGCAGCGCCCGCATGACATCCTTGACGTACAGCATGCCCAGCGTGTCATCCACGCTTTCGCCGATCACCGGAACGCGGGAGAATCCGGAGCGCACGAACAGGCGAATCGCCTGGCCCAGCGTGGCCTCGTCAGAGATCGTCACCATGTCGGTGCGGGGCACCATCAGTTCCCGAATCTTGGTGTCGCCCAGATCGAACACGCCGTGGATCATGTCGCGTTCGTCGTTTTCCAACTCCTGGTGTTCGGTGGCACGATCCACGAAGTGACGCAGTTCGGCTTCCGAGGCGTAGGGCCCGCCGGTGACCTTACCGCCGGGGGTGAACGAGGAACCGACGTGGATCAGCAGGGTGGCGAGCGGCCCGAGCACCACGCGCAGCAGCGTCACCAGGCCCGACAGCCGGATTACGGTTTCGTCCGGGTAACGCCGTCCGATGGTGCGCGGGGAAACGCTGGCGAGCAGGAACGACAGCACCGCGGTGACGGCGAAGCTGAGCAGCAGCGGCAGCCAAAGCCCGTCTAGGCGGGAAAAAAGCAGCGCCGTGATCGCCACCGCGTAGGCGGTCTGGCAGAAGACTCGCGCCAGGTTGATCGCGGCGAAAGTCTGATTGGCGTCCTCGTAGTGGCGCAGCACTGCGCGGCGGCGGCGCTCGTCCTGGTCGTCCAGCGCCCGCATGAGCGAGGCGCGGCTAACCGAAAGCATGGCGGCGTCCACCGCCGCCAGCGCCACGGTGACCATCAGGGTGCTGAGCGCCAGCACCAACAGCGCGATGTCGGACGTATTCATACTCAGCTTTCTGCGCGCCGTTCGGCCAGGAAGGTCAGCAGCAGCTTGCGCTGCAGCGCAAACATGACCTTTTCTTCTTCCAGCTCAACGTGATCGTAGCCGAGCAGGTGCAGGATGCCGTGGGTGGTCAGCAGCAGCATTTCCTCCTGCGGGCTGTGCCCCGCGGTCAGAGCCTGCTTGTGGGCCACGCTCGGGCAGAGCACGATCGAGCCGAGCATGCCCTCGGCGGTCGGGTTATCGGGGCTGCCGGGCGTGAGTTCGTCCATCGGGAACGAGAGCACGTCGGTCGGGCCGGGCTCGTCCATCCACTCGATGTGCAGCTGCTCCATCGCGTCCTCGTCCACGAACCGGATTTCCATTTCGGTCTGCGGGTGCAGGTGCATGGCGGCGAACACGAAGCGGGAAAGTTCGATGAACTCCCGCTCGTCCACCTCGTAGGTGGTTTCGTTCTCTAGATCGATATTCATGGCTATTTTTTCTCTCCGCTATCGTCAGCGCGGTTTTTACCGCCGCGCTTCCTGTCGTTTTCACGCTGCACGCCCACTTCCCAGCGCCCGTATGCGTCCACGATTTCGCTAACCAGGCGGTGGCGCACCACGTCGCGCGGGGTGAGCTGGCAAAACTCGATGTCGTCCACCCCGGCCAGCACCTGCTGCACCACCTTCAGGCCCGAGCGGGTGCCGCCCGGCAGGTCCACCTGCGTGACGTCGCCGGTGATCACCATGGTCGAGTTGAAGCCCAGGCGGGTGAGGAACATTTTCATCTGTTCCGGCGTGGTGTTTTGCGCCTCGTCCAAAATCACGAAGGCATCGTTCAGGGTGCGCCCGCGCATGTAGGCAAGCGGGGCCACCTCGATAGTGCCCGCGCCCATCAGCCGGGGAATCGACTCCGGATCCAGCATGTCGTGCAGGGCGTCGTAGAGCGGGCGCAGGTAGGGATCGATCTTTTCGTTCAGCGAACCGGGCAGGAAGCCCAGGCGCTCCCCCGCCTCGACGGCGGGGCGGGTCAGAATGATCCGGTTAATTTTCTGCGCCAGCAGCGCCTGCACCGCCATCGCGACGGCCAGGTAGGTTTTGCCGGTGCCTGCGGGTCCGATGCCAAACACCACGGTGTTATCGCGGATCGCGTCAACGTACTGTTTCTGCCCGATGGTCTTGGGTTTGATGGACTTGCCCCGCGCCGACAGCACCGTGTCGGCCAGGACGCTGCGCACCTGCTCTTCGCGCAGCGCCGCATCACCGTAGAGGGCGGCGGCGCGCTGCACTACCTCGGCGCTAACCTCCTCGCCCCTGGCTGCCGTTTCGATGAGCGCGGACACGATCCGCTGGGCGCGCTTTAGCGCCTCGCTATCGCCGCGCAGGGTCACGCGGTGGCCGCGCACCGATACGTCGGCGTCGGGCACGGTTTCTTCGAGCGCGCGCAGGGCGGCGTCGTTCGCCCCCAGCACGGCGAGCGGCTGCAGATGGTCGGGTATCGCCAGATAACGCTCTTCGACCTGTGCGCTCATGCCCTATCCCCTTCGGTGTTCGTCTCTTCCCAGCGGCCCAGATGCGCTGCCAGTACGGCGAGCGCCACCGGCCCTGCCGTGGAGGCGCGCAGCACCTCGCACCCCAGTAGGGTTTTTAGCGCCCCGGCCGCGCAGAACATCTCGGTTTCCTGCGGGCTTACTCCACCCTCGGGGCCGACGATGAAAGCGATCTCGCTTGCCTGAGCCAGTTTATCGCCGCCCGCGCCGCTTACCAGGTGGCGGGTGAGGGGGATATCAGCTTCTTCGTGCAGCAGTAGGGTTACGCCGCCGTTTTCGCTGCGCGTCGCGATCTGTTTCGCGAGTAGGTTGCTGTCTACCGCGTCGGTCACTTCCGGGATGCTGCCGCGGCGGGATTGTTTTACGGCGGCATCTACGGTGGCCTGCCATTTTTCCCTGCCGCGCGCGGCCTTGCTGCCTTTCCAGACCGATACGCAGCGCTGCGCCTGCCAGGGAGTGATCGCGTCCACGCCCAGTTCAGTGGCGGTTTCCACGGCCTGTTCGTCCCTGCCGCCCTTCGCGAGGGCCTGCACCAGGATGAGGCGCGGCCCGTTGTAGCGGTGGCTGGCGGGCGCGCTTAGCAGGCTGCACGCTAGGTGATCGCGCCCGGCTTCCGTCACCGCTGCTACCGCCTGGTTTCCGTGGCGGTCAGTGAGCAGGATTTCTTCTCCGCTGCGGATGCGGCTAACGCGCGCGGCGTGCCTGCCCTCTTCGCCGTCTAGCAACACGGCGGCTCCCGCGGCGAGGCCCGCGAGGGGCCTCGCCTCGTAAAGGAAGTTTTTGCGCGTCATTAGCGGCCGTTGAACTTATCGCGTAGCCAGGAGAAAACGCCCTGTTCGGGAACCTTCGATTCGGGCTTTTCTTCTCCGCGCAGGGTTGCCAGTTCGCTCAGCAGCTCCCGCTGGCGCTCGTTCAGCTTGGTCGGCACCACGATCTTCAGGCTGACGCGGATATCGCCGCGCCTGCCGCTGGAGAGGCCGGTTACGCCCAGGCCGCGCAGGCGCACTTCGTCGCCCGGCTGGCTGCCCGCGGGCACCACTACCTCCTGGGGGCCGTCGAAGGTTTCCAGGGTGATGGTGGCGCCGAGCGCGGCGGCGGTCATGGGTAGTTCGAGCACGGTTTGCAGGTTGTCGCCCTCGCGTACGAAAACGGGGTGGCGTGCAACGTGGATCTCGATGAAGAGATCACCGGCGGGGCCGCCGGCCACGCCGGCCTCGCCCTCCGAGCGTAGGCGCAGCCGGACGCCGGTTTCCGCGCCTGCGGGAATCTTTACGCGCAGTTCGCGTTCGTCGCGCACGCGGCCGTAACCGGAGCATTCCACGCAGGGGTGTTCGATGATGTCTCCGTGCCCCTGGCAGGCGGAGCAGACGGTGACGGTAGCCATCTGACCGAGGAGCGACTGCACCACGCGCTGCACGTGTCCTTGTCCCTTACAGACGGTGCAGGTGACCGGCTTCGTGTCGGGTTCGCCGCAGGAGCCATAGCAGCGGGGGCAGACGGCGGCGCTGGTGAAGCGCACGGTCTTTTCTCCGCCCCGGATTACGTCGGCCAGTTCCACGCCCACGCGCTGTAGCAGGTCGCCGCCGCGCTGGGTGCGCGGGACCGGGCCCGCGTTGCGCTGCCCCATGCCGCCGGTGAACATGTCGAAGATGTCGGAGAAGCCCCCGAAGCCGCCCCCGCCCATGCCGCCGGGACCGCCGCCCATGTCGTACATGCGGCGCTTTTCCTCGTTGGCAAGGGTTTCGTAGGCCTGGGAGACGAGCTTGAACTTCTCGGCCGCGTCCGGATCGGGGTTTACGTCCGGGTGCAGGGTACGGGCCAGCTTGCGGTAAGCCTTTTTGATCTGGTCCTGGCTGGCGTCGCGGGATACCCCGAGAAGTTCGTAATAGTCCTCGTTCATGCTCTTCCTGGTGGTGTGAAAATGGGGGTGCCTGGGCAGGCTACCCGACGAATCGTGAGATGTAGCGGGCGACGGCGCGCACCGAGCTGATGCCGGTGACGTAATCCATGCGGCTCGGCCCGAGAATGGCTAGGTGCGCGGCGGATCCGGGCGCGTCGGCCCTGCCGTAACCGGCGCTTACCAGCGCGGCAGAGGTGAGGGAAACGTCCTGCATTTCCTGGCCGATCCTGACCTCTACCTCTCCCGGTGTGGCCCGCATCTGGGAAAGCAGGCGCAGCAGCACGATCTGTTCTTCCACCGCGTCCAGCAGCGGCGCGATATCGGTGTGCGGGTCGATGCCGTAGCGGGCCAGGTTCGCGGTGCCCGCCATGATGAGGCGTTCCTCGCGGCGCGCATCGAGCAGTTCCTGCACGGCGCGCACGGTTTCGGCGGCCGCCTCGCGGTCGTGTTCCGGGTAGGCGGAGACCACTTCCTGCAGGGTTTTTTCCAGGGTGGTGACGCTGTGTCCGACGGCCGCGGCATTGATGCGGGTGCGTAGTTCGTGCAGGAACTTTTCGTCGCGCGGCTGCGCCAGTTCTACCGTGCGCTGATCCACGCGGCCAGAGTCGGTAATGAGCACCACCAGCGCGTGCCGCTCCCCCACCTTGACCAGTTCCACGTGCCGCACCTTCGCCTGGTTGAGCGACGGGTACTGCACCACGGCAACGTGATGGGTGAGCTGCGCGAGCAGCCTGACGGTGCGGGAGAGGACGTCGTCAAGGTCCCCCGCGCCCTCAAACAGCGAATTGATGGCGCGGCGTTCCGGCACCGAAAGCGGCTTCACCTGTGCGATGTGATCCACAAACACGCGGTAGCCCTTGTCGGTGGGTATTCTGCCCGCGGAGGTGTAGGGCTGGGTGATTAGGCCCTCGTCCTCCAGCACGGACATGTCGTTGCGCACGGTGGCCGGGGAAACGCCCAGTTCGTGCCGTTCAAGTAGGGCCTTGGAGCCGACGGGTTCGCGGGTTGCCACGTAGTCCTCGACAATCGCGCCGAGAATCTGCAGTTTTCGCGCGTCCACGCCTCCCCCTTTGCTGTCCCGTTTCCTACCCTTTGGCACTCTATGCCCGTCAGTGCTAACTCTAACGAATTAAGCGCCGCGTGTGTGTCACGTTCACCGGGAACGAAACTGCTAACGTTCCACGGGTAACCTTCCCCGCCGCAGTATTTTCGGAGCCACCATGCACGACCGTTACGGATCAGACGTCCTTGGGCAAAAGAACGCCCCGCGTAAGCCCGCCGTGCCGCAGTGCCCGGCCCGGATCGGGCTGGTGATAGAGGACGCGGCGAGCGGCTGGTGCGGCGCGATCCTGCGCGTGGAAAAGATCGGCGGCGCGCACGTGGTGGAGCTGGAGGACGCGCGCGGGCGCACCCGTGCGTTCCCGCTCGGGCCGGGCTTCCTGCTGGAGGGCAGGCCCGTCGTGCTGGTGCAGGACAGGCCGGCCAAGCCCGCGAGCAGCACACCGCTGCGCAGCGCCTCCGGTTCCGTGCACGTGGCGGGCGTGGGTGCGCGGGTGGCGCGCGGCTCTCGCATCTGGGTGGAGGGCAAGCATGACGCGGAACTGGTGGAGAAGGTGTGGGGGCACGACCTGCGCATCGAGGGCGTCGTGGTGGAACAGCTGGACGGCGCAGACAACCTGCGCGAGCTGGTGGCGGACTTCGCGCCTACCCCGCAGCGGCGGCTCGGGGTGTTGCTGGATCACATGGTGGACGGCTCCAAAGAAAGCCGGATCGCCCGCGAGGTAATGACGCTGCCGGGCGCGCGCGAAAACGTGCTCGTGATCGGGCACCCGTTCATCGATATTTGGCAGGCGGTGAAGCCGCAGCGCGTCGGTCTGCGGGCATGGCCCCACGTGCCGCGCGGAACAGACATTAAGAAGGGCACGTTGCGGGCGCTCGGCTGGCCCTGTGCAGAGCAGGTCGACATCGCGGAGGGGTGGCAGCGCATCCTCGCCAGCGTGCGCCACTACGGTGACCTTGACCCGGCTCTGATCGGTCGCGTCGAAGAACTGATCGACTGGGTGACGGTCCCCGTTTAACAGGACGACCACGTATATGGTGACACCGCTGTAGGGCGGTGGTTTTCGGTTCTTACGCAACCAAATCGCGCACGATCGCGTCGGCCAACAGCCTGCCCGCGTCGGTCACGATCAGCCTGCCCGCGTCGTAGGCGTCGGCACGCAGCAGGCCGCGCTTGACGTAGCCGCGCGCCGTGGCGTGCTGCTGCGCCGTGAGCGGTGCGGCGGAAATCCCCTCGGCCATGCGCAGGCCGAGCATGATGTATTCGAGGTCGCGATCTTCGCGGGTAAGGGTTTCGCTGCCCTCGCGCGGCAGCTTGTCCTGCGCGATCAAGCCCGCGTAGCGGCGGGGATGCTTCACGTTCCAGGAGCGCACGCCGTCCCGGTGCCCGTGCGCGCCGGGGCCGATCCCCCACCAGTCACTACCGCGCCAGTAGGCGATGTTGTGGCGGCAGCGGGCCTCCTCGCTGCGCGCAAAGTTAGATACCTCGTACCAGTCGTACCCGGCGGCCGCCAGCATTTCGTTTGCCAGTTCGTACATATCGGCCATCAGATCCACGTCGGGCTGCGGAATCTCTCCCCGGCGTAGCTTTCGCGCCATCGCCGTGTTGCCCTCGATGATCAGCGAATAGGCCGAGATGTGCGCCGGTTCCAGCGCGATTGCTTCTTCCAGCGAGCGCCGCCAGTCAGCCAGGCTTTCGCCCGGGGTGCCGTAGATCAGATCGACGGAGGTTTGCAGCCCGAGGGCTTTCGCGGCGCGCACAGTTTGGCCAACCCGTTCCGGTTTGTGGGTGCGATCCAGGGTGCGCAGCACGTGGGGCACGGCAGACTGCATGCCGACGCTGACGCGGGTCAGCCCCGCAGCGGCCAGGATCTCCAGGCCCGCGGGCGTCACCGAGTCCGGGTTCGCTTCCGTGGTCACCTCCGCGCCAGGCGCGAGCGGCAGCAGGGAGGTCAGGTGGCGCAGCATCGCCGCCAGGTCCTCGGCGGGCAGCAGCGTCGGCGTGCCGCCCCCGAAAAAGACGGTACTCAGCTGCGTGTATTCGTATCCGGCCGCGAGATCGTCGGCCAGGGTCAGATCCATCTCCCGCATAGCCTGCACCGGGTATTCCGCGCGGCTACCACCACCGCCCAAATCCTCTGCGGTGTAGGTGTTGAAGTCACAGTAGCCGCAACGGACGGCGCAGAACGGGATATGCAGGTAGACCGAGAGGTCGCGCACGCTACTTCTTCGCTTTGGCGTCCCCGCCACCGTCGGAAGAAAGCGCGGCGATGAAGGCCTCCTGCGGCACCTCTACGCTGCCAATGTTCTTCATGCGCTTCTTGCCCTCTTTCTGCTTTTCCAGCAGCTTGCGCTTACGGGAAATGTCGCCGCCGTAGCACTTGGAGAGAACGTCCTTGCGCAGCGCGCGGATATTTTCGCGGGCGATGATACGCGAGCCGATGGCAGCCTGAATCGGCACCTCGAACTGCTGGCGCGGAATCAGGTTCTTGAGCTTGCCTGCCATCTCCACGCCGTAGCTGTAGGCCTTGTCGCGGTGCACGATCGCGCTGAACGCGTCCACCGTCTCGCCCTGCAGCAGAATGTCCACCTTCACCAGGTCGGATGCCTGTTCGCCGGATACGTCGTAGTCCAGCGAGGCGTAGCCCTTGGTGCGGGATTTCAGCTGGTCGAAGAAATCGAACACGATCTCCGCGAGCGGCAGCGTGTAGCGCAGCTCCACGCGGTCCTCGGAGAGGTAGTCCATGCCCTGCAGGGTGCCGCGCCGCTGCTGGCACAGCTCCATGATGGTGCCGACATAGTCGCTGGGAGCGAGGATCGTCGATTTCACGATCGGTTCGCGGATCTCGTGCACCTTGCCGCCGGGGAAATCGGACGGGTTCAGAACCTCGATCTCGCTGCGGTCCTCCATGGTGACGTTGTAGACCACGGAGGGGGCGGTGGAGATCAGGTCGAGGTTGAATTCGCGCTCCAGACGTTCGCGCACGATCTCCAGGTGCAGCAGGCCGAGGAAGCCGCAGCGGAACCCGAACCCGAGCGCGGTCGAAGTTTCGGGCTCGTAAACCAACGCGGCGTCATTCAGCTTCAGCTTGTCGAGCGCGTCGCGCAGCACCGGGTAGTCGGAGCCGTCGATCGGGAACAGACCCGAGAACACCATCGGCTTCGGGTCGGAATAGCCGCCGAGCGCCTCTTGCGCTCCCTTGCGGGCCGACGTCACCGTGTCGCCCACCTTCGACTGCCGCACGTCCTTCACGCCGGTAATCAGGTAGCCGACCTCGCCCACGCCCAGTCCCTTGGTGGGCATCGGTTCGGGAGAGATAACGCCGATTTCAAGCAGTTCGTGCTGCGCGCCGGTGGACATCATGGCGATGCGCTCGCGCGGTTTCAGTTCGCCGTCCACCACGCGCACGTAGGTGACGACGCCCCGGAAGGTGTCGTACACGGAGTCGAAGATCATGGCGCGGCAGGGCGCGTCGGCGTCTCCCACCGGGGCGGGCAGGGTCTTGACCACGTGATCGAGCAATTCCGCCACGCCCACGCCGGTCTTGCCGGAAACCTTCAGTACGTCGGCCGGGTCGCAGCCGACAAGCTGCGCGATCTCCGCCGCGTACTTGTCGGGATCAGCCGCCGGGAGGTCGATCTTGTTCAGCACCGGAATGATGGTGAGGTCGTTTTCCATCGCCAGGTACAGGTTCGCCAGCGTCTGGGCCTCGATGCCCTGCGCGGCGTCCACCAGCAGGATCGCTCCCTCGCAGGCGGCCAGCGAACGGGACACCTCGTAGGTGAAGTCCACGTGACCGGGGGTGTCGATCATGTTCAGCGCGAAAGGCTGCTCCCCCTGGCCGTCGCCGAGGTCAACCGACCAGGGCATGCGCACGGCCTGGCTCTTCACGGTGATGCCGCGCTCGCGCTCGATGTCCATCCGGTCCAGGTACTGGGCGCGCATGGCGCGCTCGTCGACTACGCCGGTGAGCTGCAGCATCCTGTCGGCCAGGGTCGATTTACCGTGGTCGATGTGGGCGATGATGCAGAAGTTCCGGATGCGTTCGACCGGGGTGGATGCGGGGGCAATAATCCGCGCGGCAGATTCGTCTATCCTCGGCGTCACCGACACTCAGTCCTTTCAGGGCAAACTTGCTAACGCTTAATCGTCTCATGTTCCGCCCGCGTAGCATGTCCCTATGTCTATCTGGAATGAGATTGTTCGCCTTCTGCAGCGTATTCTGCGCAGCCCCGAGGTGCGCCGGGCGGCCCGGCGCATGGCGCGCGAAGCGCTCGGAGACAAGAGCCCGCAGCGCAGCGGCCCGCGCGGCAGGCCCGCCGCAGACCGCCCGGCGGGCAAGCCGCTGCGCATCAGCTACTCCCCCGTGGACGACGACAAGGCCGATCCGGGAGAGATTGTTTGGGCGTGGGTGCCTTTCGAGGAGGATGCAAGCAAGGGCAAGGACCGCCCCGTGCTGGTACTGGCCCGCGAGGCCGGTGACCTGGTGTGTCTGATGCTGACCTCGCGCGATCGCGGCCGGGGAGTCCACACCGACCGCCACGGCAACACCTGGGGAGACATCGGCACCGGCCCCTGGGATAAGCAGGGGCGCCCCAGCGAGGTGCGCATTAATCGCCTGCTGCGCATCGACCCGGACAACGTGCGCCGCGAGGGGGCCCGACTGGACAGGCGACGCTTCGATCTGGTGGCCGACGAGACCCGCAGGCTGCACCGCTGGTGACGGATACCACGGCGCGGAGGCGAACCCGCCGAGCGCGCCGGGTAGTTTTTGCCCGGTTCTCTGATAGGGTCTTCTCTTGTATGTGTGAACATACCGCTTGCCGTATGGCTAGGCGGCCGCATCAACCGTGTCCGGTGCGCGCCAGCTAAACCTGCTGCGGGCGTGTTGTCCGCGTGTCTCGCGGATAACGGCGTCTCCAGGCGAGTCCCCACCGCCATGTCCCCGCCGCTATCCACCCTTGTTACACACGGACCGTTCCACGAAGTAGACCACAGATAGGGAAGCGTGCCGTCATGGCCAACATTAAGTCGCAGATCAAGCGGATCAAGACCAACGAGAAGGCTCGCCAGCGCAACAAGGCGTACAAGAGCGAGCTGAAGACCTACGTGCGCGAGGTGCGCACCGCGGTTGCCGAGGGCGATGCCGCTACCGCTGGCGAGGCCCTGAAGAAGGCCAACCGCAAGCTCGATAAGGCTGTCACCAAGGGTGTCATCCACAAGAACCAGGCCGCGAACCGCAAGTCGGGCCTCGCGAAGCTGGTCGGCAAGCTCGAGAAGTAAGCTTCTCGGCTTAAAGAAGTCCCCCGCACCGGGTTACCGGTCGCGGGGGCTTTCTTTTGCCCAGTGGCTTTTGTTTTGGCCACCTTCCTCTAACGTCTAGGTGCACTTTTGCTGCGCCTTACGTTCGGGTGCACTTTTGGTGGGTTAAACCCCGTTTTCGCAGCAGTTAGTGCACCCAAACGTTAGGGGGTGGGAATAAACAGCGTTTAGTGCACCCAAACGTTAAGAGCACTCAGGCGTAGCGCTTAGCGCCATGTTCAACGTCCCGTTACCGTCCAGCGGCCAGCGCACCGTTAAGCGGACAGACGCTAAAGATTCTAGATGCGCGGATGTTTAGGCACCCCATCATCGCGGTAGGCCGGGTTTAAAGCTCAGCCGTTACGGCGCGCCCGGCAGATGCTGAGCACCGCGCGTTGCAGGGCGTACTGCGGGTCGCGGCTCGCGCCCTTTACGTCGTGATCTGCCCGCGCTACCGCCTCTATCGCCTGGGCCAACCCGTTTTGGCTCCAGGCGCGAGCGTCACGGCGCAGGTTCCGCAGCATCCAGTCGGGCATGCTCAGCTGCTTCGGAGTGGCGCTCTGCGCCGTTACCTTTGCTAGGCCGCGCACCTTTGCGGCGAGCGCCGCCACGAGCGGGACCGGGTCCACCCCGGCCATGTGCGCCTGGCGCAGTAGCTGTAGCGCCAGGCGGTCGTTTCCGGCCAGGGCCGCGTCGGCCACGGCAAACGCGGTGGTTTCGGTCCGTCCGGCGGTAAGCGGGTGGACGTGTTCCACGTCTATCTTCGGCGGCTTCGCGTCCTCGTCCAGCAGGGTGTCGCGCATGATCTGCTGGCAGGTGGCGGAGAGTTCCGACAGGTCCGTGCCGAACGCCTCCACCAGCATGGCAAGCGCGGCGGGGGTAATGGCGCGCCCTTCCCGGCTGAATTCGGAACTGGCGAACGTCTGTTTTTCTGCCGGTTTCTTGATCGGATCGCAGGCCACCTTGAGGGCCTTATTTTTCACCGCGTCAAAAACGCTTTTGCCTCGGTTGCCGCCTTTGTGGACGATCACCACGTGGGTGTCGGTGTCCGGTTCTGTGGCGGCGAGCGCGGCAATCTCTTTCAGCAATGGTTCGCTGGCCTGCTGCGCTTCCTCAACGATGATGAGCTGGGGTTCGCTGAACAGGGACGGGCTGAGGGCCTGCATCAGTTCACCGCCCCGGCAGGTGGGTGCGTTAAGGGTGGTGATGGTCGTATCGGGGTGCGCTGCCAGGGCTAGCTTCTTCAGCCTGGCCACGGCGCGCTGGGACAGTACCACTTCGCTGCCCTGCAGCAGGATGAGGGGTTTTAGCGGCACGGAATGCCATTCGACGTCTGCCATCTTCTCCCCCGTCTCGTTTCGCCTGCGCCCCGTTTCGAGCGTGTCCCGCCTTATCGGGATGCGGGGTCCAGTCTACCCAGGCAGGGCGGTGCGTTAGCGCTGTCTGGTGACGGTCAGCGTGCCGTCTGGTTTCACGCCGATGGTGATGTGCCCGCCGGTGTCGGTGCGTAGCGCCCTATCGGCCGGGACCAGTGCGAGCGCACGGGCGGTGGGGTGGCCGTAACGGTTGTGCCTACCCGCACTGTAGATGCCGAGTTCCGCTTGCAGGGCCGCGTATAGCGGCGGGTACTGGTGGGCTGAGCCGTGGTGGGATACCTTCACCACCCGTGCGGGGCGGGCGTCGGCGGTGATGCGGCGTTGGCCGTCCTCTTCAAGATCGCCCAGGCTCACCAGGCTCAGGTCTGCCCCGTCCCAGTCGGCCCGGATGGAGAGCGAACAGTCGTTCGTTTCAGAGGCATCATTCAGTGCGGCCTGCGTTATCTCGCTGTCGCTGCGCGGCCAAAGCACCTCTATGCGCACCCTCCCCATCGTCTCCACGTATCCGGTGTAGGGCACGAGGTCTGCGTTTGCCTGTTCGTCTAGCGGGCAGGCCCAGGTTTTACGGGGCTGCCATTTTCCGGTGAGCGCGCCCGCCGCGCCGATGTGGTCGCGGTCCGGGTGGCTGCGGATGAATAGGTCTATCCGCTCGATACCGAAGTGTTTTAGACATCCTGCGAGGGTGGCTTCGTCCTCTCCCGTGTCTATCAGCGCGGTGGCGGCGCCGGGCCCGGTGCTATCGCGCAGCAGGATCGCGTCTCCCTGGCCGACGTCGCAGGCGGCTATCAACCAGTCCTGCGGGGCCGCTGCGGGCAGGGTACGCCAGCCGAGAACGCCGACCAGTGCCGCGGCAAGCAGCAGGGCGAGGCCGGTCAGGAGGCCGCTGGAAATGTTTTGCCCGTGCCGAGGCCGCGTAAGGTGCCTGGGGTGGATTGGGCGGCTGCGTCGGATTGGCCTCCGGGGAGGTTGCTGGGCGAGGTTTATTTCCCGGGTGGTACTTTCCACGTATTTCTTCTCCAGTCTGCGCAGGTAGCTGCCTCCCGCTAGCGCCGCAGCGATAAAGATGGCGGCGATGGCGAACGTGCCGGTGTTTCCCGCCGGTAGCGGGATTCGGGAGAGCGGCAGCCGATCTGCCGCGAGCGCTATCTGCCTGATCGGTTCCGCGCAGAGACCGGCGGCGTGGAATAGCACCGTGGCGATCCCCGGCTGCAGGGGCGCGGTGAGGGTGGCTGCCAGGCCGAGCACGGTCACGGCGCCGACAAACGGCGCGGCCGCCAGGTTTGCGGGCACTGCCCAGAGCGATGTTTCTGGGTTGAAGCGCAGCAGCACCGGAGTGCAGGCGGCTTGCGCTACCAGCGGCAGCGCTATTGCGTAGGCATACTTTTCGGGCAGCTGCAGGGATTCGTTTAGCAGCCGTGCGCAGGGTTTAGCGCAGGTGATGATGGCTGCGGTGGCAAGCACGCTTAATACGAATCCGTAGGAGGTAACCGTTTGCGGATCCCCCAGGCACCAGACGGTTACGGCTAGCGCCAGTGCGGTTAGCGGGGCGGGACGCCACCCCAGGTACTGGCTTATCAGTACGGGGACGGCCATGGTTGCCGCGCGTTGCACGCTGGGTTCGTTACCAACCAGTTGCAGGTACCCGTACGCGGCCAGGGCCGCGAGCATGACGCGCATTTTTCGGGGAACTCCGCTCAGCAGGAGCGGCACGTGCAGGGTGGCCATTACCAGGGCCAGGTTTGCTCCGGATACCGCCACCAGGTGGCCGAGGCCGCTGCGCTGCATGGCGACTTCTGTTTCCGGGGCAAGGCCGTCGGTGTCCCCGTACGCCATCCCGCGCACGAGGGCGGCGCGGTCTGCGGGCAGAGACTCGCTGGCCGCCCGCGCGTCCCGGCGTAGCCTCTGCCGCCAGGTGGGGCCGGGCACGATGACGCGGGCGGTTTTTACGGTGAGGATCAGGTTGCCGCGCCAGGAGCGGATTGCGCCCCGCACTTCTAGCTTGCTGCCAGCACCGGCGTTGGCGAGCACTTCGTGCGCCTGCGTACCGGGCTTTGCGCGCGCTATCGCCTCGGCTGCGCTCACCGGCCAGCTGCTCCCATCCAGCAGCCTGGCCCGGGCGCTGAGCGCACCGTTTGGTTTGCGTACCGGATCGGTACGCAGGATCAGCGCATGAGTCGCGGTGCCGGTTTCTCGGGCGTAGCCGGTTTTGGCTTGCGCCACCTGCCCGGCATGCCAGATTGCAAGCAGCCCCGCTGCGCAGGCCAGCACCAGCAGCGGCCATTTGCTTCCCTCCGGGGCGGGAAGCGCGGTGAGCGCGGGCAGGGATAGAAAAAGCAGCAGATAGGGGTAGGGCCAAGGCGTGGCAGGGGCGAGCGCCAGCGCGGTGAGCGGCCAGACCATTAACGCCACGCTGATAAGCCGATAGTCCCTGGGCGGGCGGCGGGCGATAGTGCCACCGCCGGTGGGAACGTTTCCCGTGTTTGCAGCGCTGTGTGCTGCGGTTGCCTGCCGATTCTGCGGCGCTTTAGTTGACCCGCGCATGTTCGCTTAGCTTCGCCGCGAGCTTCTTGCCTATCCCCTTCACCCTGGTTAGTGACGCGACGGAGCGAAAGGGGCCGTTCTTTTCTCTGTCTGCCACGATTCGTTTCGCTAGGGCGGGCCCGATTCCGGGTAGCGCGGTGAGCTGCTGCTCCCCCGCGCTGTTCAGGTCTACCGGTCCTGCCGGGGTGCCGACGCTACCCGTGGCATCCTCCGCCGCACCCATCGCACCGTTTAGCGCTCCGGGCGGGAGCCGCTCCCCCGCTCTGGGCAGGTGTATCTGTTCCCCGTCGCGGACGGGCCGGGCCAGGTTTACGGCCTGCCTGTCGGCGCTTCCCGTGAAGCCGCCGCTCGCCTGCACCGCGTCGGCCACGCGCGCGCCGGGGGCGAGGCGCACCAGGCCGGGGCTTGCCACCTGTCCCGTCACGTAAACGGTGACTTCCTGGCCAGTTTCCGCGCCTTCGCTCCGGCCCATACGGTCAGGGCTCTTTTGCTGCCCAGCACTGCCCATCTCACCGCGATTTAGCTTCGCTTCAACTGCCGATGCTTTTGCTTCACGTCTTTCTCCGGGTACTAAAACCTGTGTTTGGCCGACCTGCTTCACCGGAGCGTAGTGTCCCCTTGCGGGCGGATAGATGGTTTCAACGCCCACATCAGTTAGCAGCAGCAAGCCTAGCAGCGTGACAAGGATCAAACTTACAGGTATAAGTATACGTAAAGGAAAACGTGACATGAAAGAACATATACAGCTCTACATCACCACCTCGGAAGGAATGTGGAAAAGACGTTAATATTCATATTTGTTAACATGCAGAACCTAAAATAAAGTACAACCAAAGCGCAACCAAGTAGCATACCGCTTTCATACACAACTCCACATACACCAATCCCTCAAAATATACAGCCACACGAAAATGCAGCAAAAATAGCCAGCGCCATGGGAACAAAATGCTTGAAGATATTTTACTTGAAATTACACGCCTCCCAACCTCTCACCCCTATACATTTCCCATAATCATGGCGTTGTTGACGTTAGCGATAGTCTACCGGCTAACTAACCTATACATCGATAGAGGGAAAAGAAAAGAAGACCTAAGGGAAAGAAACAGAAAAATAACAGAATGGTCACTAGTCCTATCGCCACTTACCCCACTAGCGGTATTGATGCTAATAAAGCTTTACTCAAAATCGCCCTGCGCACTTTTCTTTCTTTTGCTCACTGCACTATTAGGTGCACTATGCACTTACTGGATTATTAACAGGAGCAAGGGTGATGCACCGTTCGAAATTAATATAAAGTCAGCAGATAGCGCAGGCACAGAGACCACCGGCTACCTAGCATCATTCATATTTCCTCTTATCACAGCAGAGGGATCTAGCGCCCAAGACTGGGCAGCCTATATAATATTTGTTATAATCTACATCGAAATTCTTACTAGTAGTGAACTTTTGTCGGCAAACCCAATGCTATACATTCTCGGTTACCGCATATGGAAAATCAAATACACGAGAGAAAAGTCAGAAGAGATTGAAACGGGATACCTTATAGCAAGAAGATCTCGAAACGTGACAAAAATACCCCTAGAAACCCACCCGATCCTCGTAACACGGGATGGGAAAACTTTTTTTGAAAACACCCCCAAAAAGGCAGAGTCATGAACAATACACCCCCAGAATGGCTAGAAATAGACGAAAATAGCAGGGTCCCTCCCATATTGATTGTCGGGCGCATTACCACAGGCAAGGACGGGAAGGGAGTTGAACTACGCAGAGCAAAAACGACAGTTGAATTGCGCGACCGGCTATTCGATATAGTGTCCTCTTTCCTTGAGGTCAGGAGTAATGATGAGTTTATCCCGTATTCGGAAACTAGACTATTGGAGAGCGCTCAGACATTTACTGGATACTTAAATGAGGCCATAGGTCGCGACGAAGAACATGAAGCAAACGCTATCGATAAAGAAAGCATTATATTAAACAGACTCTCTCTCATACGAAGCGATGAAGATGACATCCTCCTACAAGAAATAAAGAAAACTAATTTCACTTTCTATATAATTTTAGCAAGGAATTCCGATGGGGAGGATGTGGCCTATGTAAGAAAACTTAGGGGATTTCATCTAGCAAATAATCCCAGTAGGCGCGGGCATTTTTTGATAAACATGGTACAAAATGACTATCTGGATGTGCTTAACTCACCCATATTTAAACTAGATGAAAAATTCGATTTCGCAATAAAATTAGATTTAGCGAACAATCAATCCGAGGTTGCGATTTGGAATGTCAATAGCTTTTTGGAAGTATTTATAGATACAGCAGCTCTCCAGAGCGCCGTCCCACGCTACCTTAATCACATTGAGGACGCACTACCCTCCCCGTCGTTATCGAACAAATCAAAAATAGCCATACTAGACGCTGCAAGAAAATCAGTCCGCACCGCAAAACAAGTTAGGCGACTGTCTAGAGTGGACTATCTGGAACGGGTTACCTTGGAGAGGCTAAATAGCTATCTTGAAAAAGTTAAGGAAGTATCCAAGGGGATAAGCACAACTAACACGGGCATAGAACTTGAACGCGATGCAGTAGATATTTTCTTAAACCTCCTAGAGCAGCGGTACTGGAGGGGGCATTTTAATGATTCTATCTATGAGTCGCAGGCCCATATTGAGAACAGGAAACTCGCTGATAGCTAACCTAAATAAATTAAAGTCAGTGAATATTTCATTTTCAAAAATGGGGAGCGCAAAATGCACCTACACATTACATGCACTAGGTAGTGTTAAATACCTGTAATATACTTCATATATATCAATCTCGCAGCCGTTCCATTAGACCCCGAGCAGCGCTATCCAGCGTGGCAGGAACGCCAGTATCACGGCCACCACTACGGCCGACAGCCAAATCCCGAACAGCAGGTAGCGGTGGAAGAACACGCTCCGCAGTGCGCGCGGCATGAGGGTGTCCGGCTTACCGCTGGCGTAGGCCAGGACGGTGAAAACCTGCAGGCCGGTCATCACCCAGAGCAGGCTGCAGTAGGGGCAGAGCACCTGCAGCTTGATGAGCGAGGTATAGATCAAAAAGTGCACGAACGTGAAAGCGCCCAGCATGCCCAGCACCATGCCGCGCCGCAGCCAGGTGGGTAGTTCTATGCCGCTCAACAACACCACTGACCAGGCCGATAGCGCGCCGTAACCGGCCAGCCCCAGGAAGGTGTTGGGGAACCCGAACACGGCGCTTTGCCACACCTTCAGCACCTGGCCGCAGGAAATGAACGGGTTTAGGTCGCACAGGAACAGCGCGCCGGGATTGAGCAGCTGCTCGTAGCGGTGAATCGCCATCATCAAAGAGGCGAACAGACACACCAGGGAGGTAACCAGGAGCAGGGCGCCAAAGCTTTTTTCGCTCGGCCAGCGCGTAGCGCGCCAGGCTTCCAGCAGTTCAGCGTCGCTCGGTTCGCCCGTAACGCTCTCCCCTGCCGCCGGGCCGTGTCCGTTCTCGCGCACGTTGCCTCCCACTATGTTCGCGCTCCCCCGCTATACCGCCGACTTACGCCACCGGGTGGCGCTCAAAGTATTCCGCCACCCGCGCCAGGCCTTCGTCAAAGCTGACGGCGGGAGTCCACCGCAGGCGCTCGCGCACCCGCCGCTGGTCGAACCAGTGCGCGGTGGAAAGCTGCTCGGCCAGGAATTCGGTCATGGGCGGCTCGTCCTCTCCGGGACGCACCTCCCAGATCTTTTCCACCAGGCGTCCGGCCGCCTTTGCCAGGGGCGCGGGCAGGTTCAGGCGCGGGCCGGGCACTCCTGCGGCGCGGCAGAAGCCCTCCATTAGTTCGGCCACGGTGCGCGGTTCCCCGTTCGTGATCACGAACGATTCGCCGTGCACCTCTTCGATCCTGTCCAGACCTGCCACGATCGCATCCGCCGCGTTATCCACGTAGCAGGTGTCGATCAGCGCCTGCCCGCCGTCCAGCAGCGGCAGCGTGCCGCGCTTACCGCGCTCCACGATGCGAGCCACCAGCTGGGTGTCTCCGGGGCCCCACACGATATGGGGACGCAGACTGGTTACCATCAGGTCGTCGCCGTCGGCGGCCATTGCCAGCACCTCGGCGGCGGCCTTGGTGCGGGCGTAAGGGCCGCGCGCGGTTTCCGGGTCCGCGGGCAGCTCCCCGTCCCCGACGATGGGTTCGCCGCTGTGCGCCACGGACGGAGAAGAAATGTTCACCAGGCGTTTCACCCCGGCGGCGCGCATCGCGTCGATCAGGCGCTGCGTGCCGCCGATGTTGACCTCGCGGTACTCTTCCTCCGGCCCGGAGATGGAAACCTTAGCGGCCAGGTGAATCACGGCGTCCTGCCCGGCCACGGCGCGGGCCAGGTCGGCCTCGCTGGTGAGCGAGCCTTGCACGGTCCGCACGCCGGGGATCTGGGCGTCACGCCGCTGGAATGCCGTTACCTCGTCGCCGCGATCGCGCAGGGTTTCCGCTACCCGGCGTCCGAGCATGCCGGAGGCACCGGTTACCAGAACCTTCACGGCCGTCCCGCCTTCCTGCCGCGCAGGGTCGATTCGGCCCAGCGCGCCAGGGCGGCCCGGTCAATCTTCGAGTTGTGGCGGATGTCGGTGGGAAGCTGGCGCGTCGTGTAGACGGCCGCCACCGGGTGCCCGGTCGCGCTGAACACGCTGCGGCGCACCGCAATAGCCAGATCGCTGGGGGCAGGGCGGGGAATGTCGCTGCGCCTGCGGTGCATGGTGCCGTCGGGCTCGACGAACACCACCAGCTGCTGGGTACCGAGCGGGCCGACCGCGCACACTCCGGCGCGCTTCACGCCGCGCGTCTGCTCGACGGCCTTCTCGATAACGACGGGCGTGGAGACACCCTCCGGGGTGGTCATCACGTGCGCCATGCGGCCTTCGATCCAGAGACGGCCCTCCGCGTCCAGGTGGCCGACGTCGCCGGTGGCGTGCCAGCCCTCGTATCGCGAAGCGTGGCGGGTGGTGTCCCACAGCATCAGGTAGCTGTCGCGCATGTGCGGGGCGCGCACCAGCACCTCGCCGGAAACTTCCGGCTCGGTGGTCGGTTCGTCGCCGGTACTCGCGTCCTCGGTAAGCGGCGCGATGGCTACTTCCACGCCGTCCAGGGGGGTGCCGACGCAAACGCCGTTGCCTTCCCCGGCGGTGATGATACCGTCCAGATCGATGGCGGTCACGGCAAGACATTCGGTCATGCCGTAGGGCGTGAGCGCGGTGGCGTTCGGCAGCACGTTCTTCAGTTCGCGCAGGCGATTCGCCGGAATCGGTGCCCCGGCGGAAAAGAAGCTGGGGACCTTCGCGAGAGCGGCCCGCTGCGTTTCGCTCAGCTCCCCCGCCGTGGCGAGGATGTTGATGAGCGCGGCGGGCGCGGTGAAGATCGCGGGCTCTCCCAGCGAAGCCACGGCGTCGGCGAGCGCCGACGCGGTGAGGGTCGCGGGGGCGGTCACGTCCATGTCGGGCACCACGCAGGGCGCGCCGATGGCGGGGCCGAGCAGCGCGAACGGCGCGAACCCGGCAACCAGCCCGCGTTCGGGGCGCATCCCGAGCACGGTGCCGACGGCATGGAACATCGCGCCGAGCTGGCGGTGCGTGTAGACGGCTCCCTTGGCTGGGCCGGTCGAACCGGAGGTGAACAGGATGGCGGCGTCATCGTCCTGTTCGGGCCAGGGGCCGAGCACGGTTTCGTCAAGCGCCAGCAGGTTTCGGCCCTCCACTGCGAGCTGCGCCAGGGAGGTTTCCACGCCGAGCGCGATGCGGTCGAGGCTGGGCAGTTCCCGCACGCTGATGCGCTGCCCCGGCCAGTTCAGGCTGCGGGCGGCGGCGAGCGCCTTTTCGATGCCGATGATGTAGTCGGGATGGCTGCCGATGACGGCGCGGGTAAGTCCCTTAACGCCCAGGCCCGCGTCGGCCACCACAGCCACCGCGCCGATGCGCAGGCAGGCATAGATGGTAGCGGTCAGGTCCGCGCCGGGCGGGACGAGCACGTTTACGCGGTCTCCGGGGCCGACGCCGTGGGCCAGCATGCCCGCGGCGAGTTCCTTCACGCGGGTGTCGAGCAGCCGCCAGCTGATGGTGCGGCCCGTGTGCATTTCGACGACTGCCGCGTCTTCCGCATGCTGCGGATCGGCGGCCAGTTCGCTGATGCGTTCGCCCAGGTGAATCGGTTCGCGCTGCGTGGCGTAGCTGGAGACGCTGCGTTCTTCGCGCGGCTGTTCGCCGTAGTTGTCCGCCAACCATTTGGCGACGGTTCCCGCGACGTCCGCATCGTCCCACACCAGGTGGGAGGCGTTTTCGTAGCGGTGCACGTCGGCGTGCGGGATGCGCTGCAGCAGGTCTTTGAGGTAGCGGTCGGAGAACACGACGTCCCGCGGGCCCCACACCATCAGGGTGGGTACGTCAAGCTCCTTGACGCCCTCCGCCAGGCGCTCCAGGGTGGGGCGGGAGGGGTGATCGTAGGTGGCAGGGATGTCGGCCACGAAGTCTTCGATGCCCCAGCGGCGCGGCCTGCCCTTGTAGGGGGCCAGGTATTCCTCTCGGACCTGCTGCGGCAGCGGCGGGTCGGAAAGCGACAGCGTGGTGCGCAGGAACGCGTTGGTGCGGGAGGTTGCGGCGGCAAGCATGCCGGGGGCGGTGGCGAGCTGCAGGGAGGCCGGGAGTTTTTCGTCCAGCCCCTGATAGATCGCGGTGTTGGTGAGAATGACGCCCGCCAGCTGGTCGCGGTTATCGAGCGCCCAGCCGAGCGAAACGATGCCGCCCCAGTCGTGACCGACGGTGATCACCTTGCCGCGCAGGTCCAGGGAGTCGGTCAGCAGCGACAGGTCGGTGATGCGGTCCTGCAGGCGGCGTACGGTGCCGGTGCGCTCGCTGTAGCCCATCTCCAACTGGTCTACCGCGATAACGCGCCAGGGGATGTCGGCCTGCAGGAGGCTGCGGAACAGGTAGGAGTAGGTGGGGTTGCCGTGCACGCACAGCAGGGTGCCCTTGGGCTCGCTGACGCCGCGCTCCGCGAGCAGCGGCGCGTTATCGAGCAGGTGCCAGCGGAGCTGTTCTCCGTGCACGTCGCGCGCCCGCACGATCCGGTGCAGGCGGTGATCCACCCCGTACTGGCGCGGGATATCGACGATGTCCTCTACGTTGCGGCGGTTTACCATTCGAGCTCCAGCATCGCCGTGTTAATGCCGCTGCCCACGCCGAGCAGCACGATCTTGTCTCCCTTTGCGAAGGTGTCTTGCACCTTGGCGAGGGTCATCGGGAGGGAGGACGGGCCGACGTTACCCCAGTCGGGGAAGGTCACCGGGATCTTGTCGATTTCCACGCCGACGGCGTTGGAGAACGCGCGGGTGTAAACGTTCGAGATCTGGTGGGTCACGAAGGTGTCGGCGCTGCGGAAGTCGAAGCCTTCCTCGTGCGCGTCGCGCCAGGCGTCAACCACGAGTTCCAGGCCGTGCTCGAGCAGGCCCTTGGTGTCGGTGCGCATGTCCCCCATGGAGCCGACGCAGAGCTGGTTGTGCTCGGTGCCCGCGCGGGCGATGCCGCCCTTGATGAGGTGGCCTTCCGGGTGTTTGTCTGCCGGGCCCACCACTGCGGCGGCGGCGCCGGAGCCGAGGGTGAGGGAGGCGAACTGCATCTGGAAGTCGTCGCGAGCAGCGTCTTTGCTGTTGAGGCGTTCGATGGTGCGCCGGTGCATTTCGGCGGTGTCTTCGCCGCCGACGATCAGGGCGTATTCGATGTGGCCGCCGTCGATCATGGTGGAGGCCAGCATGAGCCCGTTCACGAAGCCGAGGCAGGCGTTGGTGATGTCGAAGTCCATGGCGGAGGTCGGCAGGCCCAGCCCGGCGTGGACGGCAACCGCGATGGAGGGTTCGAGGTGCTTGCGCGTGACCGAGGTGTTGATGATCAGCCCGATCTTGTCGCGCGAAACGCCGCTGCGGGCGATGGCGCGTTCACCGGCGGAGATTACGCCCTGGAGCCACCCCTCGTCGTTTTGCCACTGGCGGCGTTCGAAAACACCTGCGACGCGCTGCAGCGTGCCCTTGGGCAGACGCATGCGCTTGCGGGCGGGAGCCAGCAGTTCGTCCATGTCGTCGGACGTGACGACTACCGGGGCTTCTACCGCAACTACTGAGAGCAGCGAAGAGTTGCGGTAGTGGAATGTGGTGTTGCCGTTCAATCGCTTACCTTTAGTCGAGGTTTGGTATCCGGTTCATTCTGCCACTTTCCGGCGGATACGTCCGGCCCTGTTGCGTCTGGCACATCACCACATATACGCCACGTCACACCGCCGCCCGGTTACCGGCCGGTTAGCGTGGCGTGCGGCCCGCGCCTGCGGCAGCGGGTAGGCTATCGGCGCTAACGATATGCGGGGAAGGCTGTTAAAAGAGGGCGTAATGGCGAAGCTACATTTCAAGTACGGCGCGATGAATTCGGGCAAGTCCGACACGCTGATTAAGACGGCCTATAACTATGCGGAGCGCGGCCTGGCCACCGTGACGGTGAAGCCCGCGCTGGATACGAAGGGCGATGCTTACGTGGTGGCACGGGCTGGTGGCCGCCGCAAGGTAGACATTTTGGTGGAGGAAGATCAGGATCTGCGCGAACTGATCCACGCCTGGTGCGCCGACGCGGGTGCTGCGCGCCTGCACTGCGTGCTGGTGGACGAATCCCAGTTCCTTACCCCCGCCCAGATCGACCAGCTTTTCCTGGTCGCAAAGCAGGACGGCGTTTCGGTTATTTGTTACGGCCTGCGAACCGATTTCATGGCGCGCATGTTCCCCGGCAGCGCCCGCCTGTTCGAGCTGGCGGATAATTTTGAGAAGTTACCCACCATGTGCCGGTGCGGTTCCCAGGCCGAATTTAACTGCCGCCTCTTGGATGGCCGCTACGTGTTTTCCGGCAGCCAGGTAGCGATTGACGACGGCGGTCACGTCACCTACGAGTCCCTGTGCGGACCCTGTTACCTGCGGGAGCGCGCTACTCAGCGGTAAAAGTCGGCTATATGATTTGGGCAGGTTTCACCGTCGAAAGGATGCCCACACGTGGTTAACGTTTCCGATCCCTCCCGCTTGCCCTCCCCCGCCGAGGTTTCTGACCTGGTAGCTAAGTGGGTGCGCGAGGCCGCCAAGATCCCCGCTCCCGCCCAGGCGCAAATGCTGGCCGACCTGTTGAAGGACCCGCAGGGCCTGGATTTCACGGTGGCTTTCGTGGATCGCGTGGTACGCCCGGAGGATCGGGGCGCTGCGGGCGAGGAACTGGCGCGCATCGCCGCTAACCCGCCGGCCTTCCTGCCCGCCACTCTGCGCGGCGCTATCGGCGCTGGCGGGGCGCTGGCCCCGCTGGCTCCCGGCCCGGTGGTCGCCACCGCGACGCGCGTCATGCGGGAGATGGTTTCCCACCTGGTGTTGGATGCGCGCGATAAGCAGCTCGGGGCGGCAATCTCCCGGCTGCGTGCCGACGGCACCCGCCTGAACGTGAACCTGCTGGGCGAGGCCGTGCTCGGTGCGCGCGAGGCGAAGCGCCGCCTGGCGGGCGTGCGCAGGCTGCTGGCACGCGAAGATGTGGACTACGTTTCGATCAAGGTTTCCTCGATCGTCGATCACCTGGCCCTGTGGGGTGCCGACGAGACCATCGAGCACGTTGTTTCCACCCTGACCCCGCTCTACCTGGATGCGGCGCGCGCCGGTACCCGCAAGTTCATCAACATGGACATGGAGGAGTACCGGGATCTGAGCCTGACCCTGGATGTTTTCGAGCGCCTGCTGTCCCAGCCGGAGCTGCACAAGCTGGAGGCAGGCATCGTGCTGCAGGCCTACCTGCCGGATTCGCTGGCCGCGATGCGCCGCCTGCGCCGCTTCGCGAAGGCCCGCGTGGAGGCGGGCGGCGCGCCGATCAAGGTGCGTCTGGTGAAGGGCGCGAACCTGGCGATGGAGCGCGTGGACGCCTCCCTGCACGGTTGGCCGCTGGCCACGTTCTCCACCAAGGAAGAGTCGGACGCGCAGTACAAGCGGGTGCTGATGGATTCCCTGACGCCGGAGAACTGCCGTTACGTGAAGCTCGGCATCGCCGGGCACAACCTGTTCGATGTGGCCTTCGCGCACCTGCTCGGTGAGGCGCGGGGCGTTAACGAGGGCGTCGAGTTCGAGATGCTCGCGGGCATGGCCCCCGGCCAGGCGCGCGTGGTGCGCGAGAGCGTCGGCAATCTGCTGCTGTACGTGCCTGTGGTGGAGCCGAAGGAGTTCGACGTCGCGGTTTCCTACCTGGTGCGCCGCCTGGAGGAGAACGCCTCCCCCGAAAACTTCATGTCGGCCGTGTTTGATCTGGAGCGCAGCGAGGAACTGTTTGCGCGCGAACGCGCCCGCTTCGCGGCGTCCCTGGACAGGGCGCTAAACGAGGACGCGGTGGAAACAAACCGGGTGCAAAACCGCCTGGATGCGGCCGTCCCGGCGGCTGACGGTGCCGCTTTCAGCAACGAGCCTGACACCGACATGTCCACTCCCGCCAACCAGGAGTGGGCGCGCCGCTTGACCGCGCGCCTGCGCGATCCCGAGGGTTCCGGCGTGCGCGGGCTGGGACGCGACGTGGCGGGCACCGTGCGCCCGGCTTCCGTGGCCGACGTGGATGCGCTGCTAAGCGAGACGCTCAGCGCCGGTAAAGAGTGGGCCGCCCTGGATGTGAGCGAGCGCGCCGCGGTGCTGCGCCGCGCGGCGGACGTGCTTGCCGAACGCCGCGCCGACCTGCTGGCCGTGGCCGCAGACGAGACCGGCAAGGCCCTGGACCAGGGCGATCCGGAGGTGAGCGAGGCGATCGACTTCGCGCGTTTCTACGCCGAGAGCGCCGAAAAGCTGGCCGACCGCGACGACATCACGTTCGCGCCGCGCGGCCTGACGCTGGTCACTCCCCCGTGGAACTTCCCGCTGGCCATCCCGACGGGCGGCGTGCTGGCCGCACTGGTCACCGGCAGCGCGGTCGTGTTCAAGCCCGCGCCGCAGGCCATGCGCTGCGGCAGCGTGATCGCCGAGGCGCTGTGGGACGCGGGCGTGCCCCGCGAGGTGCTGCGCCTGGTGGACGTGCCCGAGAACGAGGTCGGCAAGGCCCTGGTTTCGGACGAGCGTATTGATCAGATAATCCTGACCGGTGCTTACGACACGGCGGCGCTGTTTAGTTCGTGGCGTCCGGGCGTGCGCATCATGGCGGAGACGAGCGGTAAGAACTCGATCATCGTCACGCCGCACGCCGATCTTGACCTGGCCGCGAAGGACGTCGCCTACAGCGCGTTCGGGCACGCCGGGCAGAAGTGTTCTGCCGCCTCCCTGGTGATCCTGGTCGGCTCCGTGGCGCGTTCGCGCCGCTTCCGTGCGCAGCTGGCCGACGCCGTGCAGTCGCTGCACGTCGGCTACCCGGAAGACGCGACCGTGCAGGTCGGCCCCGTTATCGAGGCTGCCTCCGGGAAGCTGCTGCGTGGCCTGACCGAGCTGGGAGAGGGCGAGCGCTGGCTGCAGCAGCCGCAGCCGCTGGACGAGAGCGGCCGCCTCTGGCTGCCGGGCGTACGCGAGGGCGTAAAGGAAGGCTCCGAGTTCCACCTGACGGAATACTTCGGGCCTATCCTCGGCATCATCGAGGCCGACACGCTGGAGGACGCGCTACGCATCCAGAACGGCACCGATTACGGCCTGACCGCTGGCCTGCAGTCCCTCGACCCGCGCGAGATCGACTACTGGTGCCGCCACGTGGAGGCCGGCAACCTCTACATCAACCGTGGCATCACCGGCGCGATCGTACAGCGTCAGCCGTTCGGTGGCTGGAAGCGTTCCGCCGTGGGCGCGACCGCGAAGGCGGGCGGCCCGAACTACCTGGTGCACCTGGCCGACGTTAAGGACGCGACCGACCTGCGGGAAAAGGATGCCCGCGCCTGGCTGCAGGCCGCCCGCGCAAGCGATCTGGCGCATGCCGCCGATTTCTTTGCGCCACGCGACGTGCAGGGGCTGCACGGCGAGATGAACGTGCTGCGTTACCTGCCCTGCCCGGTGACGGTGCGCGTGACCGGCGGCGCGGAGGCCGACGAGGTGCGCCGCGTGGCGCACGCCGCCCGCACCGCGGGAGCGCCGGTCAGGTTCAGCTACGCCGAGGAGCGCCTGGCGGTGCCGGACGTGCCGGGCACGGTGGAGGACGCCGAGGCTTTCGCGGCCGCGCTGAATCGCGAGGCGGGCTCACTGCGGGTGCGTCTGGTGGGTGGGCCGGGCACGGTGGAGGACGCCGAGGCTTTCGCGGCCGCGCTGAATCGCGAGGCGGGCTCACTGCGGGTGCGTCTGGTGGGTGGGCCGGAGCTGCCGCTGGACGAGCTGGTGGCCAAGCGCCCCGAGATCGCGCTGTTTGCGCAGCCCGTCACCGTGTCGGGCCGGATCGAGATGCTGCCGTTCCTGCGCGAACAGGCGGTTTCCTGCACCGTGCACCGCTACGGCAACGCCCTGCCTCACATCGCGCAGATCGAAAAGACGCTGCTTGGCTAGTCGATAGCCCGGTTAGTTGTTAGCTCGGCTGGTTGCTAGCAGGGCGATAGCGCGATAGGCGCAAACCAGGGCGGGCCGGGAAATTTCTTCCCGGCCCGCCACTGTTTTGTCCAGTGGGCGCGTTTAAGGCGACTTCTTAGGAGGCGCGTTTAGACCAGCACGGCCCCGGCCAGGCCGAGAGCCGTCACTAGCGCGGTGAGGATTGCCGCCAAGATGATCGGCCTGCCGCCCACCTGCCGCAGCAGGAAAAGTTTGACGCCGGTGCCGAGCGCGAACATGGCGGCTATCAGGCAGAGCTTTTGCACATATTCCACAGTGAGCAGCACGCCCGGCGGGATGGGGAGCAGGCTGCGCAACGCCACCGCCGCGATGAAGCCGAGCACGAAAAGCGGTACGAGCGGGGACCGTTTAGCCAGGTTTCCCGTGCCCTGCACAGGATCCGTCTGAGCGGCTGCCGTGCGCTGTTTGTTCAGGTTGTTAAGGGCCAGCCCGAGTGCGATTATGACGGGCGCGAGCAGCAGCACGCGGCCGAGCTTCACCACCGCCGCCACCTGCACGGTGTGCAGGTTTCCGGTGAGCAGCGCGGCGGCCACCACCTGCGCCACCTCGTGTATCGAGGCCCCCATCCAAATACCCGCAACGTGCGGGGTGAGCGCAAGCAGGCTGGCGAGCGCGGGGAGAAGCGGGATCATGAGGGTGCCGAACACGACCACCAGCGCGACCGCTGTGGCGGTTTCCGCTTCGAGCCGCTCCTCTGCCTCCTGCGCGCTTTCGCCGGGGCGGACGTCGGGCACCAGGATACCGCGCACGCCGGCGACGGCGGCGGCGCCGCAGATGGAGAAACCGCCGGCGATCAGAGCGCTCTGGTTCGGGCTGATACCGAGCAGCCTGCCGAGCCACATGCCCGTCACCATGCCGACGGCGACCACGGCCACCACCAGCGCGATAACCCCGAGTCCGAGCGAGGCCAGCTCACCTATCGGCAGTTGCAGGCCGAGCAGCACGATGGCGAAGCGCAACAGCTGCTTACTGCTAAAGGTAAGGCCGGGCGCGAGGGGCGCGGGCAACAGGTGCAAGTTGGTGAGCACGGCACCCACCAGGATCGCGACCAGCGCGGCCGACAGCGGCGGGACGACGGCGTTCAGCGCTAACGTGGCCAGGGGCACCAGGAGCGAAAGCCCGGTACCGGGTAGGAGCGGCAGGAAACGACCAGCCGCGAAAGAACGGGCGGCGGGAGATGCTGAATCGGGTGTAGGCACGGGCAAGACTCTACTCGCCCCGCATCATCCGATCAGTGCTTCTTTTCCACTTCCCAACATTTCCCGGTATTTTCATCGTCCCGGTACGCGGAGTCTTTCAAACCGATCAGCTCGATTTTGCCTACATCCGTGCTGCTGCACAGCATGATCCCCCGGCTGCCGCAGTAAATCACCCAGGAGCGGCCGGATTCCCCCTCTATTTGCAGGGAACTCGAAACGCCCTTCTGCTCATCTTCCGGCGCGTTCAGCCTGCCTTTGTTGAAGAAAGTCGATCCTTTACCAGCATGTATCAGATCGCCTTCAAGGCTGAGTGAGCAGCTGTTGCCCGTGACCGAGATGAAGCCGTAAGCGTCTTTGGTCTTGAAGAACCCGACCGTACGCTCGTCGCTCGGTGCATAGTGCCGTTCCGGGGAAGGCAGTTCTACCGTGGCCATGCTAGAGGTAGTGTCGGACCACTTCGGGCCCAGTTTTATCGGCTGCGGTGTGCCGCAGGAGGTGAGCAGCAGGGCCGCACCAGAAAGCGCGGCAGCCTTAGCAACCAGGTTCTTCAGGGGAGATACACGCACGGCAAGCCTCCGATACAGCTACGACGTATGCAAAGTCCGTTCTTTGCTTGAAAATGAATATATACACATATAGTCAGTTGCAGTATCAGCCGAAAGGATGATTTCCATTCGGCGTAGGATCTGACCCATGGCAGGAAAAAGTGCTACGGCCGTAAAACATTCCTACGCTGCGCACCGCTGGGAACTGTGGGCGTGCGGCATACGCGGGCACCTCACCTATCGCCCCACGGACAGGCCCGACCTTTGGGAGGGGCTGTGTAGCCCGACCGCGCACGGCGAGGCCTGGCGTTGCCTGCGCTGCGGCAATTACATCCTCGGTAAGCCGCGCGGCGAGGGGGAAGCGTCGGCGGCCCCCACTCCCCTGCGCGGCATGACGTTGCGGGACGCGTTCATCATGCGTTTCTTCGCGATCGAGCGTTTCCTGCGCGCGGCGCTACTGGCGCTGGCCGCCTACGGGGTGTGGCGCTTCGCGGGCGCGCGCGATTCGCTGCAACAGGCTTTTGCGCACTACCTGCCGTTGACCGAGCAGGCCGCTGCCCTGTTCGGCATAGACCTGCACGATTCCCTGCCGGTACGTCTGGCGCGGCAGCTGCTCTTCCTACACCACAACACCCTGCTGCTGGCCATGAGCGGCGTGCTTTTGCTGGCCTTCCTGGAGCTGCTGGAAGGGATCGGGCTATGGTCTTTGCGTCGCTGGGGCGAATACGTGGCGGTCGTAATCACCAGCCTGCTGGTGCCGTACGAGATCTATGACCTGATCGAAAAGGTGACCGTGCTGCGCGTCGGCACTTTCGCGGTAAACCTGCTGCTTATCGCCTGGCTGGTGTTTACCAAACGGCTGTTTGGCGTGCGCGGTGGCGGTGCGGCGTACGCGGCCGAGCACGAAGGAGTGGCCATCCTGCGGGTGGAGCGCAGCGCCAACTGATTAGCCTTGCGGGGCCGACGGGCCGCGCCCTTAACTTCCCAGGCCGCAAGGGTAAGATTTTGGGTAATACGCAGGTGCTACGCAGATACGGCGCACCGCAGGCAGACAGGGAGAGCTAATGCGCACCATCTTGAACATCATTTGGCTGGTTTTCGCCGGTTTCTGGCTGGCCGCCAGCTACGCCCTCACGGGCCTGCTGCTGTGCCTGCCGATCATCACCCTGCCCGCCGCGTTCGCCTGCTTCCGCCTGGCCGGGTACGTCATCTGGCCGTTCGGACGCTACGTGGTGGACAAGCCGGGAGCGGGCGTCGGCTCCTTCCTGCTTAACGTGCTGTGGCTGATCACTTTCGGCCTGGTGCTGGCCCTGGCCCACATCGCTACCGCTTTCGCGCTCGCAATCACCATCATCGGCCTCCCGATGGCGTGGGCGAACCTGAAGATGGTGCCGCTGGCACTGATGCCGTTCGGCAAGGAGATCGTGAACGGCCGCAACCCTAACTTCGGCTACTAAAAGAGCGATGCGGGACTTTCTGGCGAGCGTCATCGCGGCGCTGGTGGCGTCCTCGCTGCTGGCGCTGCTCGGTAACCTGAGCGGCCTGTGGGTGTTTGAGACGGTGGGCGAGTTTCTTTACCTGGTTGTCGGCGCCTGGGTGGTGGTTTTCTTTAGCGGGAAACTGTGGCGGGAAGGCGACCGGTAGGGCGCCTGCTAAGGTTGCTGCGCTCTAGCGCAGACCCGCGTGACGCTGTAGCGCCGCGATGATTAGGCCGCAGGCCTCCGCGTCGGAATCGGCCTGGTGATGGTTTAAGCGATACTCGGGAATGCAGTGCGCGGCGACCGTGGGCAGCTTATAGTCTTCCAATCCGGGCATAACGTTTCTAGCGGTCCGGTAACTGCAGAAGAAGTCTGGCGGCAGGTTCACGGTGCCGTAGCGGGCATCCAGCTTTTGCCAGACTCCCCTATCAAATTGGGCGTTATGCGCGTACACCGGCACACCTGCGCAGAATTCCGCCACGGTGCTAGCGATCTCCTGCCAGGTGGGTGCGTCGGCCACGTCTTTTCGGGAGATCCCATGCAGGTGGGTGAATTCGAAACGCCCCGATCCGCTCGGCGGTTTCAGGTAGCTGACGTACCTATCAACGACCTGCCCGTTCGCCACCTTGACCAGCGCCACCTGACAGGCTGACGTCCCTTCACGGTTGGCCGTCTCGAAATCGACAGCCACAAACACTGGTTTCGCGAGCTGGCTGGGCGGTGTCGTGTAGATGCTATGGCTATTCCTGCCGCCGGGAATCTCGCCTCCAACAGATACTTGCCCACTGCGAACGCCAGTAATTTTTATTCTGCCTGCAGCCGCCTCGGCTTTGATGCGTTTTTCTTCGGCCACGTACTCGCGCCACGCTTGGGTGTACTGGGTTGTGTCTTCTCCCCTGCTGCGCGCCAGGCTTTCGCGTGCTTTCGCGAGCCGCTTTTGGAGGCTTACGTGATCGTCTAACCGTCCAGGCTCTAGCCCTAACGCAAACCATCCATCAATGGTGGCGATGACTTCCTCGTACCGTTTCAGCTTGGTCTGAATGATGGTGGTTTCTATGACGTAGTGCTCCATCACCGGCCCGTTCCCTGAGCGGGCAGCATCTGCCATCGCTTTTGCGCAGGCCATCGCGAGATCTAGTGCTTCTTCGTTGCGATTTTCCCTCTTGAGGCGGGAGACCTCGCTCAGGTGCTCGTAGATAGGCACGCCGTACAGGCACGGGAAAGGAACAGACACCACTGACGCGGTGGGGTGTGAAACCTCATCGCTTTTTACCAGTTCACGAATGAGTTTAAAAATGCGTTTCATGATGCTTCTATCGCTTCCTGTGCGAGCGGGTGGCGATGGTAATGCCGTAGAACAGGTCCGGCGGAAGCTGGATCACCGTATCCACGTAATTGTTGTCCACCAGGTACTTTCGGATCTTCTGCTCGGCGCCACCACGATAGAGCACGCCCGGGAACTCGACTATCGCCGCAGTGCCATTAACCGCCAGCCAGGAAAGGATATGCATAACGAAAGCCATGTCGGCCTTAGACTTCGGTGCCAGTACCCCAGCCGGGCTGAAGCGCTCATCGTCAATGAGCACCTGGTCCGAGTCTCCCGCCCACCTAGTCGAGTACGGCGGGTTAGAGACGATGGCCTCGAACGGCTCTTCTTCCTGATGCTCCAGGGACGGGTCGGTCAGGGTATCGCCGTACGCAAGACTGAACTTGTCGTACCCCACGTTGTGCAGGAACATGTTGATCCTGGCCAGGTTATACGTGGTCAGGTTGATCTCCTGCCCATAAAACCCGGTACGTACCCGGTTCGGGCCGAGCACCTTCAAGAATTTGAGCAGCAACGGACCGGAACCCATCACCGGATCGGGAATGGGAACGGATTAGATACAAGGATAGACCTCTGGCCAATTGCCTAAATGCGGTAGAAATGGCTCGTGATTAGGACGAGCTTGGGACGAATTCGTGCGCAATTTTCTACTGAGAACGGACGCGAGAGTGCGAGACTGCCGCGCAACAGTAAACCAAGGTATCGCACGCTACCCCCTGCACTTTGCAAGGCGGCCTGTCGCCGAAACGTTCAACAAGTCGACGGCGCAATCGAAACCTTCATCGAAAAACTAGGTGAACGCTTCGATATCAGGGAGATCGCGTTCGACCGGTGGGGGCGCAGTCCAAATAAGCCGAAACCTCGAAGGCTTGGGTTTCACCGTGGCTCCCTTCAGGGAAGGCTTCAAGGTATAAGCCCACCCTCCAAAGAACTCATGAACCTCGCGCTTGAAGGACGGCTCGCCCATTGCGGACACCCAGTCCCGTCATGGATGGTCGACAACATTCACGTGCACACCGATCCAGCCGGAAACATCAAGCCCGACAAACAGAAATCAACTAAGAAGATCGACGGGGTCGTGGCCACGATCACTGTCCCCGACCGCGCTATCCGCTGCGGTCGAGGAACCACGTCGGGGAGCGTCTACGATGAGCGCGGCTTACTTCTACTCTGAGTAGGAAACGTAAGCGCGGGATGAACGCCCACCAATTAAGTCGAGTAAGTCACGACCTTCATCATTCGAGAAGTCGCCCTCCCTGATCTCAATTGCTCGCACATCTGACAGCGCAAACCACGTCTTCTTGTCATCTGGTGCGTATGGAGGAACCTGCGGAAACTCTTCGAGGTCAGGCGCGGCGTCAGGATTCTTCTCACGGTCATTGAAATCCATAACTCGGGCGATCAGGGCGGTTTTCCCATTCTTGGTCGTCGCGATGAAGTGTTCAACCCGATCCTTCCAGCGACGCAGATCTACGGACTGATCAAAGGTGAATAAGGTCTTCCCATTGTGCTGTTCGGCGTTGCGCAACGTTGCGGTAATTTCTTCACCTGCGCTTCGCTGGTTGGTAGGGGTGAGCTTTATTACGATCGCGTTTTCCATTTTTGTTTCCCTCCATAACTAGACAACGACTACATTACAACCGTACCACAACTACTTGGCAACTACTTTTAGGATTTTGATTATGGGTTTTCTTGACTGGCTGAGCGGAGACAGCTCTCGTAGTGCTGAGGATCATGCAATCGGTACTGGTTACAGCTTTTCTTCGGGGCAACGTCGTCGGATCGTCCGGTGACGGAACGGTCTGCGATGCAGATGACCGCCGTCTACAGTTGCGTGCGGATTTTGGCGGAAACGATCGCAGGGCTGCCGTTGCACATCTACCAGCAGAGCGTGGATGGGGCGAAGGTGAAAGCCCTCGACCATCCGCTCTACCGGTTGCTTAATGATGAGCCGAACGAACCCAGAGATAACGAGCTTCATGTTCCGAGAAACGTTGATGACGCACTTGTTGTTGGGGGGGTAATGCGTTTGCGCAGGTGATTCGTAACGGCCGCGATGAGGTCCTCGGACTGTATCCGCTGATACCCAACAGGATGACGGTCGGGGCGGGGTGAGGCTGGGCGGCTGTACTACGAGTATCAGCGCACGTGGGACGAACCAACCGGCAGGTTCGAAACCGCCATGTTGGCCGCACGCGATGTGCTGCGTATTCCAGGGCTCGGTTTCGATGGGCTGGTTGGGTATTCGTCAATTGCGATGGCGAAAAACGCCATCGGTCTGGCGCAGGGGACCGAGGACTACGGGGCAAGCTTCCTTGCGAACGGTGCGGCAACGGCGGCGTGTCGGAGCATCCGGGCACGATCAAGGATCCTACCCGTGTTCGTGAGTCATGGCAGTCCACGTTCGGCGGCGCGAGGAACAGGAACAAGATCGCGGTGTTGGAAGAGGGATGAAATACACGCCTATCTCCGTTTCACCTGAGCAAGTGCAATTCCTCGAAACGAGGAAGTTTCAGATCAATGAAATTGCCCGTATCTTCCGTATTCCGCCGCATATGATTGGTGACCTCGAAAGGAGCTCCTTTAACAACATTGAGGAGCAGTCGTTGGAGTTCGTGAAGTACACGTTGGACCCGTGGGTGATCCGCTGGGAACAAGCCATCACCAAAACCCTCCTCGCCGAGCGTGAGAAACCACAGAGGTGTGTGAAATTAAACCTCGAAGGCTTGCTGCGAGGTGACTATAAGTCGCGGATGGATGGCTATGCGGTGGCGAGGCAGAACGGGTGGATGAGAGCCAACGACATCCGCGAAATCGAAAACCTTGACCTCATCAGCGAAGAGGCTGGCGGCGACCTCTACCTGGTTAACGGGAACATGCTCCCGCTTGGCCTTGCCGGAGCCTACGAACACGCACCCACACCTGAACCGGAGCAGCCTGAAATGGCCGAGGAACCTACAAGTGAAGCTTCTAGGACGAGAATATGAGACGTTTTTGAAACTGGCTCACACCCGATACACAGAATGATGTCCCGGACGCAAATGCTGTCCGGGTTTTACGTATTAGCGGCACGATTGCTGAAGAGTCCTGGTTCGATAACTACGTCACACCAGATATCTTTGCGAGCGAGTTGAACGCTGGGTCGGGGCCGGTGACGATCTGGCTCAACAGCCCCGGAGGTGATGTGGTTGCTGCGGCGCAGATCTACAACATGCTCATCGACTACCTAGGCACGGTCACGGTCAACATCGACGGCATCGCCGCCAGAGCGGCATCCGTGATTGCGATGGCCGCCACTAAGGTCGTCATGAGCCCAGTGAGCATGTTGATGGTTCACAACCCCGCCACGATGGCGGTCGGTGACAAGGAGGAACTCACCCGTGAGATGTTGATGCTTGATTCGGTCAAAGAATCTACCCTGAATGCTTACCAGGAAAAGACGGGTATGAGTCGCGCGAAGCTGTCCAAGCTCATGAACACCGAAACGTGGATATACGCGCGAGCAGCGATTGACATGGGTTTCTCCGATGAACTCCCTACGGGACAGCGCAATCCAGCCTTTAACGCCAAACGGGACGAAGAACCAGACGACGATGAGAACGTGGTCGAGTCGCCAGACGAACCCGACAAGGGGCCGAAACGCCCACTGTCCCCAAGAATAACGCACACCTTGGTGTGGTGTTTCCTCGCCGCGCCAGCGAGCAGCGCCTCGTCGCACATTTGACCGCCATGTCACCGCCGCCGTCGAAGCCGGTGCGTCCACCACGCCCCACTATTACTTCCGCCGTGACTGTTAGTCGGCGGGTTCTTGATTTGTACGCCGAATTAGCGAACCAACCCCACTGAAAGGACCAACACCAATGACTACACCTATGACTGTTTCTGATCTTCGTACCAAGCGTTCCGACACCTGGGAGAAGGCGAAGGCTTTCCTCGATGAGCGCCACGACACCACCGCTGGCTGCTTGTCGGCTGAAGATGATCAGGCTTATGCGAAGTTGGAAGCTAAGATCGACAACCTCACAGCCGAAATCGCCCGCTCTGAGCGCGCTATCGGCGCGCTCCGGCACCCCGCTACAGGATACCGGGAAGGCACGACAACCTAACCGTCAAGCCTCGGAATACGCGGAGGCCCTCCTCTCACATCTACTACGTCATACCAGATCCTGATCGAAGAAGTCCTCATCCACCGTGTAGAGGGTGAACTCCCTGGACTTCTGCACTGCCACGCCATAGCTGAGCATGAGAGATGTCAGCTTCAGGCCGTCGATCAGCACGATCGCCTTGTCGTGGTACCTGGCCGCCTGCTCCACAGCTCCCTTCGTGAAGCGTGAGGTGGTGATGAAAACTCCCCTATCGGCACCCTGCCTGTCACCGAGCGCGCCGTAGAACTGCTGGATCGCGGGGGCCTGGACCGGGTTATCGTCGGCGTAACGCTTCGCCTGGATGTATACGTTTTGTAGGCCTAGCGCATCCTGGCGGATCAAACCGTCGATACCACCATCGTGAGTCTTACCCACATGCTGCTTCTCGCCATGTGCGCCTCCGTACCCCATGGCCCACAGCAGCTCAACAACGGCCTTCTCGAAGAACTCGGGGGAAGCCTCCTGCAAAGCACGCCGCAGCTCGGTTTCGACCTTCGCGTTAAACTCCTGCACGCCCGACTAGATCGCCTCTACCGGGTCGGCGCTCCCCCTGCGGGAGCTCGCCTCGCTCAGGTAGGGTGCGGCGTTTCCATCCCGCGCACCGTCAGAGTCGAAATCGTCTCCAGCGTCTTCGCCTTTCCTGCGGGTAGCGATCTCGCCCTGGTAGTCCGCCCAAGCAGGCCACTCCAGCATTTCCTTCTCCGAATAGCTGCTCAGACCTCGGGCATCGAGTGCTCTACCGTCGGCAGTTATCTCGTACCAGCCGCGTTTCGGGCGCCTGACCAGACCAGCAAGGTTAAGCGAGGAACATGCCCAAGTAATGCGGTTGATGTAGCGGGGCTGGCCGGAAGGAACACACTGTTGCCTAGCCTCGTCACTCAGCTGCATCTGGTCCGCCACCCGCTCGCAAAGATCCGAGAACCGGAAAACTAAGCCTCCCTGCAGTGCCCGCAGTACCGCGGGGCGGAAAACATCTATCGGCGGAACCAGATCAACGCTCACGGAAATGCACCCATCAAGTAGAGGAACCTATGGGATCAGTCTACTTACAGCCTGTGTCACCATAGGTGGAATCTAATCCTCCAGCAGCTCCCCCACCCCGTTCAGGATTTCGTTCGGGCGGAACGGGTGGTTTTCAACGTCTTTCTTGTCGGTGATGCCGCTCAGCACCAGCACGGTGTGCAGCCCGGCCTCCATGCCTGCCACGATGTCGGTGTCCATGCGGTCGCCGATCATGCCGGTGTTTTCGCTGTGTGCGCCGATCTTGTTGAGGGCGGAGCGGAACATCATCGGGTTCGGCTTTCCCACCACGTACGGCTGTTTGCCGGTTGCCTTGGTGATGAGCGCGCTGATCGCGCCGGTGGCGGGGATTAGGCCGTCGGCGCTGGGGCCGGTCGCGTCCGGGTTGGTGGCGATGAAGCGGGCGCCGCCGTCGATCAGGCGGATCGCTTTCGTGATCGATTCGAACGAATAGGTGCGGGTCTCCCCCACCACCACGAAGTCTGGGTCGCGGTCGGTCATCACGAAACCGGCCTCGTGCAGGGCGGTGACGATGCCGGCCTCGCCGATCACGTAGGCGGTGCTGCCGGATGCCTGTTCCTTCAGGAATGTGGCGGTGGCGAGGGCGGAGGTCCAGATGCGTTCTTCCGGCACGTCCAGGCCGGAATCGTGCAGGCGCGCGGCGAGGTCGCGCGGGGTGAAGATCGAATTGTTGGTGAGCACCAGGAACGGTGTTTCGGTATCGCTCCAGTGCTTGATTAGTTCCTTCGCTCCCGGCAGAGCCTTGTTTTCGTGGACAAGCACGCCGTCCATATCAGTTAGCCAGCTGGTGATCTCTGCTCGTGTACGCATATCCCCAGGCTATCGCTTTTTGTTGCTGAACAGGCAAAACGGTTTCTAAACAGTGAGCAAACCCGTGACTGTTTCCCCACCTGACCACTTATCCACTTTTTAGTTGGGGCACTTTTCTTGACTGCCGAGCGTGTGGTTTTCTTTTAGCCATAGGAAGCGCATAGGCGCGCTTTGGAAGGACTCTAAGCAACGATGCTAGCTACAAGAAAACGCCTGTCCGCAATCTCTGCGGCCCTGCTGCTGCCCCTCGCTTTGGCTGCTTGCGGGCAAGATTCAGGGCCGACAGCACCCGCTCCCTCCACCGTCAAAGTCGAGCAAAAACAGGCTGCACCGGCCACACCAAAGCCGGAAGAGAAACCGGACCTGGACGATCCCCAGGTAACGGGATTGCCGCGCGCAGACTATGACGGTAGCGGTCCGTCGGGGATCTATAAGGGGATACCGCCCGCCCCGCCGGACCCGGCCGACTTCCCCGGGATGAACGAAAACACCGACGCCGGCGCGATCCAGACCCTGAAGTATTGGGATACGGCGTACAACTACGCGGCAGCCACAGGAAACATTAGCTACGCCCAAAAATACTCCGCAAAAGAATGCGAAAGCTGCAAGTCTGCACTCGATAACGTCGTCACCAAACATAAGAAGGGCGACTACGCAAAAACTCTAATATCGGACTATACAGATCAAGGGAAAGCCGATTTACCAGAAGGCGAAACCTACTACCTTAGGGCAGACTATCGAGACTACCTGGATATAAGTAAAGAATTCCCAGCAGGAAAAAAGATAGATAAATTCCCCTATCTCCTTGCGGCCTATATGGCATACAGGGAAGATGGCTGGGTAATCACCGAAATAGGATACAAGGAAGGCAGGAGTGAGGACATACAGAAATGAGATCCCTCGCTTTCTGGAGCTGTGTAGTGCTTTTGAGTATTACACCCCACCACCTATCCGCTTATGCTGACGAAAACACAAATGAATCAGCTTGGGGAAAAGACGGCGCGTACGGGGTAACAGTCAAGAGCAACTCCGCAAAAAGAATCCCAGGGAAAGCTCTTGAAGTAAGCCCTCGCAAGAGAGGCAACCACAGTAGCAACATTTCATCAAATTTAAGAACCAACTCTGTAATCCCTACCAAAACCCTCTTAGGTCATATTCGCCCCGAACACAACCCCCTCTGCGACACCCCAACCTTCAACCCCACAGCCCTCACCAACACAAACGCCTTCACCACCACCCACAACTACGAAACCGCCTGCGGTCACGCCCCCGCAAAACCCATACCTCGCGCGCCCAAACCAACGCCCCAGGCCGCCAAAACCCCAGAGGTAGTCGTCACCCGCGAGGAATTCGCAAAGCTAAACATCAAGTCTGGCGAAATCACCGTCGGCCCACCCACCGACTATTTCCCCACGGATTTCGACATCGTCTACTACACGATCCCCTACACCCAGACCCTGAACACCACCCTGCTGGGCCAAAACGTCACCATCAAGGCCACGCCCATCAGCTACACCTGGCATCTAGGCGATGGCTACACCCTCATCACCACCCGTCCCGGCCGCCCCTTCCCGAACAAGGACATCACCCACCGCTACTACAACGAGGGATGGGCAGACGCCTACCTAGAAACCACCTACGCCGGCCAATACCGGGTAGACAACGGCGAATGGAAACCCATCGACGGCACCATCACCGTCACCTCGGAAAAACGCTCGTTCTACATCATGCGGCTCCTGCCCTACCTCGGCAGCGAAAACCACACCCCGGCCCCGATCCAGGTCCAGCCCCGCAATGGCAACAACGAAAGCAAACCCGATCAGTACGCCCGCCACATCCCGCTCGATAAAGAAAAACCCCTATAACCCACACCGCCACCACAACCAGAAACGGCAACGGGCACGGGCACTGCTAACCTGCGCGCTCTAACCACGCCGATAACACTTGGGTGTAGTTTTGGTTGCCCGTTACGCCTGGGTGCACTTTTGGTGGGTTAAACCCCATTTTCACAGCAGTTAATGCACCCAAACGTTAACCCCACCCAAAACCAGCGGTTAGTGCACCCAAACGTCATAGCGCGCCCGCATCCCGCTCGATAAAGAAAACCGCTATAACCCAAGTTCCAGCAGTAGCGAAAAGCGGCGATAGCGGTAGCGATAAACACCCAAACGCAAGGGGCCGGGCAGCACGGTCATTCCCCGCACTACCCGGCCCCTGCCGGTTTGGTTCGCTCCCCTAGTTTTCAGGCGCGAACCCTATTTAAGGATTTCAGTGGCTGTGCTTGCCGGTGGAGAACTCCATGACCCAGCCCAGGGTTCCCAGGCCGCCGATCAGCACGCCGCCGATGAAGATCCACCAGCCCGCGGCCAGGCCCGTGAAGCAGAGCGACGCACCCACGGCACCGACCAGCGGCCACCAGCTGTACGGGGCAAAGGAGCCCTGGTAGCCGGCTTCGTCGCTGACTTCACCGTGAGCGTCGTCCTCGGGACGGTTCGGGAATGCCTTGTCTTCCTTGCCGACGTAGACGGCGATCATCAGCGCCATCGCGGACAGCATCAGGATGGCGGCGAAGCCCATCGGCTCCTTAAAGGAGGACATCAGGCCGTAGACGCTACCGACGATCAGGAAGAAGAACGTCATGAACCAGAAGATTCGGGTGGTGCTACGCATCAGACACGGCTCCTTTCGGCCGGGCTAACGGCGCCCGAGGCGATCTGGTCTACCAGGCCAACCTCCGGGTGCGCCATGTCGAACGCGGGACGCTCGGAACGCACGCGGGGCAGCTCGGTGAAGTTGTGGCGGGGAGGCGGGCAAGAGGTAGCCCATTCCAGCGAAGCGCCGTAGCCCCACGGGTCGTTCACGGTTACCTTTTCGCCACGGGTGTGGGTCAGGAACACGTTCAGGATGAACGGCAGGGTCGAGGCCGCGAGGATGAACGCGCCCACGGTGGAAACCTGGTTCATCCAGGTGAAGCCGTCCTCAGCCAGGTAGTTCGGGTAACGACGCGGCGCGCCTTCGACACCCAGGAAGTGCTGGATCAGGAAGGTCATGTGGAAGCCGATCATCAGCAGCCAGAAGTGGATGCGGCCCAGCTTTTCGTCCAGCTTGTAACCGAACATCTTCGGCCACCAGAAGTAGAATCCGGCGAACATTTCGAAGGCGACGGTACCGAAGATTACGTAGTGGAAGTGAGCCACCACGAAGTAGGTGTCCGACAGGTGGAAGTCGAGCGCCGGGCTGGAAAGGATCACGCCGGTCAGGCCACCGAAGAGGAAGGTGGTCATGAAGCCGAGGGTGAACAGCATCGGGGTTTCGAACGTGATGGAGCCGCGCCACATGGTGCCGACCCAGTTGAAGAACTTAACGCCGGTGGGCACCGCGATCAGCATCGTCATGAAGGCGAAGAAGTCCAGCATGATCGAGCCGGTGGTGAACATGTGGTGCGCCCACACGGTCACGGACAGCGCGGCGATCGAGGTGGTTGCGTAGACCAGGGTCTTGTAACCGAAGATCGGCTTGCGGCTGAATACCGGGATGATTTCGGAGGCGATACCGAAGAACGGCAGCGCCAGCACGTACACCTCGGGGTGACCGAAGAACCAGAACAGGTGCTGCCACAGGATCGGGCCACCGTTTTCGGGGTTAAACACCTGCGCGTCGAAGCGACGCTGCGCGCCGAGGGCCAGCAGCGCCGAAGCCAGCGGCGGGAACGCCATCAGCACCAGCACGCCGGTGATGAGGATGTTCCAGGTGAAGATCGGCATGCGGAACATGGTCATGCCGGGCATACGCATCGTGATGATGGTGGTGATGAAGTTGACCGCGCCCAGAATGGTGCCGAAGCCCTGCATGGCTAGGCCGAACACCCACAGGTCACCGCCCAGGCCGGGCGAGAACGTGGTGTCGGAAAGCGGGGTGTAGGCGAACCAGCCGAAGGAGGCCGCGCCCTGCGGGGTGAGGAATCCGGCGCAGGCAATGAGCGAACCGAACAGGGTCAGCCAGAAGGCGAACATGTTCAGGCGCGGGAATGCCATATCCACGGCACCGATCTGGATCGGCACCAGGTAGTTCGCGAAGCCGTTGAACAGCGGGGTGCCGAACATCAGCAGCATGATGGTGCCGTGCATGGTGAACAGCTGGTTGTACTGATCCTTGGAGACCACAACCTGGAGCCCCGGCTCCCACAGTTCGGCGCGGATCAGCAGGGCGAGGACGCCGCCGAAGCAGAAGAAGAAGAACGCCATCGCCATGTACATGATGCCGATCGTCTTGTGATCGGTGGTGGTGAGCAGCTTGAAGAACTGCTTACCCTTAGAGGTCGGCTTGGCGGGCAGAACGTGCTTATCAGTCACTTCTTGGCCCCTTCCTGTTTCCGCATGCTCCACTCTTCCTGGTTGCGGTTGAGGTCAATGTCGAGAGCGCCGGTCAGTCCCTGCGCGCGCAGCTCCGCCATGTGCTTATCGAACTCCTCCTGGGAGACGACCTTCAGGTTGAAGAGCATGTCGGAGTGGTAGGCGCCGCAGAGCTCGGCGCATTTGCCCTTGTAGGTGCCCTCCTTGGTGGGGGTCACCTGGAACTTCTGGGTGTGTCCGGGAATCATGTCTCGCTTGTAGAGGAAGTCCACGACCCAGAAGGAGTGGATCACGTCGCGCGATTCCAGGTTGAACTGTACCGACTTGTTAACCGGCAGGTAGAGGGTCGGCAGTTCCGCCTCTGCCCCCGGCTGCCCGGTGCGTGCCGACTGCACACCGGCGGGCTCGTGCACGTCGGCATCCAGGTAGTTAAAGTCCCAGGTCCACTGCTTGCCCACCACCTGGACGGTGACGTCCGGGTTCGGATCGAGCGCCTCGGTCTTGCTGATCGTTTCGTGCGTGAAGTAGAACATCGACATGATGAGCACGATCGGAATGAGGGTGAACATCATTTCGAGCGGCACGTGGTAGCGCAGCTGAACGGGGAAGCCCTTATCGGTGGAGTGACGGCGGTAGGCGATCACGCACCAGATGATGAGGCCCCACACGAGCGCACCGACGAGGAGCAGGGTAGCCCAGGCGGCAACCCAGGTGTTCATGATCTGCCCGGTGTGGTTCGTTACCTCGTGCGCGGTGTCTCCCGGCAGGAAGCCTCGCCTCTGTTCTGGGGTACACCCCACCATCGATAGCGTCACAAAGAGTGACGCGAGCACTGTCCGTGCCCTGAGCTGTCCGCGGTGCGGCTTCTGGGGGGTCACTAGGCAACCTTCCGCTCGTTGTCGTGCATCGTCGTCGGCGCAGATTTCAGAGTTCGCTCCGGATAAGAGCGCCGAAACTCTCTCATCGTCCGGGATTTCCCGGCCTGCCGTGTTCACCGCATGGGTGTAGATGTGTCTAAGGATAGTCCTTTTTCGCCATCTTTGTGACACATGGTCAGTATCCGGCGCGGCGTGTCACATCTATTCCTCAAAGACGGCTTAGGAGAAGGAGTCTCCGCAGGCGCAGGAGGAGGTCGCGTTCGGGTTGTCGATGGTGAAGCCCTGCTTCTCAATCGTGTCCGCAAAGTCGATGGTGGCACCCAGCAGGTAGGGCACGCTCATCTTGTCCACGATCACCTCTACCCCGTCGAAGTCCACCACGGCGTCGCCGTCCATGAGGCGCTCGTCAAAGTAGAGCTGGTAGATCAGGCCGGAGCAGCCGCCGGGCTGCACGGAAATGCGCAGGCGCAGATCGTCGCGCCCTTCCTGTTCGAGCAGCGCGCGCACCTTGGCGGCGGCGGCGTCAGTCAGCTTGACGCCGTGCGCAGCCTCAGCGGTTTCGGCCTGTGCGGTTTCGTGGGTGGTTTCCACGGTCATCGTGTAATCCTTTTCTTTCCTGTCGGGAATGAAGCTTATTTGTTTCGGTAGGCCTAGTTGTCGGCCAGGTGAATGCTGGAAAGTAGCAGCGCCTCGGCTAGGCAGACGCGCTCAAAGTCGCCCAGGTGCAGCGATTCGTCGATGCCGTGCGCGCGGGAATCGGGGTCTTCCACGCCGGTCACCAGGATGTCGGCCTGCGGGAAAACCTCTAGCAGATCGGCGATGAACGGAATCGAACCGCCGATGCCGATGTCCACCGGTTTGACTCCCCAGGAGGCGTGCATGGCCGCGCGGGCCGCGCGCATGCCTGGGCTATCCTGCGGGGCGACGAAGGCCTTGCCCTCTTCCCCGTGCGTGACCTCTACCTGCGCACCGAAAGGCGCGTTCGCCAGCAGGTGTTCCTCAAGCGCGCGCATCGCATCCGCGGGTTCCTGGCCGGGCGCGATCCGCAGCGACAGCTTGGCGCGGGCGGCGGGAGTCATGGTGTTGGAGGCGCCAGCAACCGCGGGCGCGTCGATCCCGATTACCGACAGCGCGGGCTTGGCCCAGAGCCTGCCGGTCAGGCTGCCGCTACCCGCCAGGCGGTAGCCCGCCACGGTCGAGGCGTCCCGGCGCAGGTCCTCCTCCGGCATCTCCACTTCCGGCTCGGGGGCGCTGACCAGACCGGCCACCGCCACGTTGCCCTCGTCGTCGTGCAGGGTTGCGATAAGCCGGGAAAGTAGCGTCAGCGCGTCCAGCACCGGCCCGCCGAACATGCCGGAGTGAACCGCGTGGTCCAGCACGCGCACGCTTACCTCCATGTCCACCACGCCACGCAGCGAGGTGGTCAGGGCGGGCTGGCCGACGGCCCAGTTCGCGGAGTCTGCCACCACGATCGCGTCGGCGCGCAGCTTATCGCTGTACTTTTCGATAAAGGGACGGAAGGTGGGAGACCCGCACTCTTCCTCGCCCTCCACGAACACGGTCACGCCCACGCCGGTTTCGGCAAGCGCATCTGCGGCCAGGCGCAGGGCGGTCACGTGCGCCATGATGCCGGCCTTGTCGTCGGCGGCGCCGCGCCCGAACAGACGCTCACCGCGCACCTCGGGGCTGAACGGCGGGCTGGTCCACAGCGCGTGGTCGCCTTCGGGCTGCACGTCGTGGTGCGCATACAGCATCACGGTCGGTTTGCCGGGGGCAGCCGGGCGGCGGCCGATGACGGCCGGGGAGCCGTCCGCAACGCTCGCGATCTCAACGTCCTCCAGCCCCGCATCGAGCAGTAGCTGGCGCACCATTTCGGCGCTTTCGCGGACGGGGGCGCGGTCATAGCCGGGGAAGGCGACCGAGGGGATCTGGCAAAGCTTGATCAGCTGCTCCAGGGTGCGCGGCATCTCCTCGCCCAGCCGGGCCGAGAATTCTGCTTCGCGCTGCTGCAGCGCCGAGGTGAAGGCGGAGGCGTTTTCGCTCATACATTTAATTTAGCGCGCATCGCGGCTTCGCGTGACGACGTGGGCGATCTCCCGCGTGCCACCTCACTTTATGTCTCTGTATCTCACTTTCTGTCACCGTAATTTCGTACACTTAGGGCGTGACCCACAGCAACGCGAAGCAGACAGAAGAAGCAACCGGACACCCCGGCGGTAAGGGCCGACGTACCCCGACCCGCCGCGAAGCGCAGCAGGCGCGCCGCCGCCCGCTGGTTCCGGAGGACCGCAAGGAGGCCAAGCAGCGCGCCCGTCAGGAACGCGCCGCCGCCCGCGAACGCGAACATCGGGCGCTCATGAACGGTGACGAATCGGCGATGCCGCTGCAGCACCGTGGCCCGCAGCGCCGCCACGTGCGTAACCTGGTTGATGCGCGCTACAACGTCGGCGAATACTTCATGCCGATCGCCCTGGTAGCCATGCTGATCGGTTTCTTCGCCCAGATCGCCCTGATTGGTTCCAATCCCGGCGCGGCCGTAACGCTCTCTAACGTGCTTGTCATCGCACTCTGGGTCGGCATCGCACTGGTCATCATCGACTCTCTGGTGGTGCGCCGTAAGGTGATCGCATCCGTCACCGAGAAGTTCGGCACTCCCGAACGCGGCATCGTTACCTACGGCGTTACCCGCGCGCTTCAGATCCGCCGCTGGAGGCTCCCGAAGCCGCAGGTTAAGCACGGCGAAAAGGTTTCATGAGTAACACGGAAGAAAACGTAGACCAGACCCCCAGCAGCAAGAAGAAGCCTGGCCGACGAGCCCTGGCCCTGTTTTCGCTGCTCGCCCTCGCCATGCTGGCGGGCGGCGGCTACGCTTACCAGCAGTATTTTTCGCAGCGCGCACTTCCCGGCACCAGCATCGCCGGGGAATCGGTGTCGGGCATGAACAGGGAAAGCATCGCTAAGCGCGTCGCGCAGCGCGCGGAGGCTGCCAAGCTGCGAGTTGTCGGACCCGATTCAGAAGCCACTCTCAGCCTTTCGGAAGCGGGCGTGGAAGTGGATCCGCAGGCCACCGCGACGGCCGCGCTACGTCCCGACGCCTCCCTCTGGGAGCGTTTCACCAGCTTCTTCTCCCCCGTTGACGTCAAACCTGTGGTGAAGCTGGATCCCGATACCGGTGAGCAGGTAAGCAGCCGGGTGTTTAAGAGCCCCGGGCTGTTGCGAGACGCGAAGGTCGAGTATTCCGGCGAAAAGAACCGTTTCGTAGCGGTTCCGGGACGCGCCGGTAAGGGCGTGGATCAAAAGCATTTTGCTGACCAGTTACAGGCATCCGCCGCGACCCTGGCTAACTCCGAGATTTCCGTTTCCCTAACGGAACGCGAGCCCGCGATCAGCGACGAAGCCGCCGAAGCCGCTGCCAAAGAGGGTAATAACCTGCTCGAAAAGGAGTTTTCCGTAAAGGTGCCGCACCGGGATAAGCCCCTGCGCCCGGAACGTAGGCAGCTTGCCTCCTGGTTTAACTTCGTTCCCTCCGGCGGAGCGCTCAAGCCCGTGCCCGTCAAAGAGGAAATTGACGAGTGGCTAAACAGCGTTTCTAAGCGGGTGCACCGCAAGGCCGTTGACGGGCTACGTAACGTCGATGCTTCAGGCACCACCCGCGCCACCCCGCGGGAAAAGCAGGATGGGGAAGAACTTTCCAACCGTGAAGAACTTTTCACCGGCCTGAATGCCGCAGTCGCCGACGGCGAGTCCTTCCGGGGCGAAGCCAAGGTTGACGTCTCCCCCGCCAAGTGGATCACCCGGCAGGTAGCTCCCGGCGCGGAAAATCTCCCCTACGCAGCAGCCGAGGGCGAAAAGTGGCTTGAGGTTGATCTGAGCAATCACACCTACCGCGCCTGGATCGGCGCGCAGCAGGTACGCGGCCCGATCCTGATGGTGAGCGGAGCCCCGGCAACGCCGACCGTTACCGGCACCTACTCGATCTATCTGAAGTACGATTCGCAAACGATGCGCGGCAAGAACGCCGACGGCACCAGCTACGAAACCCCGGACGTTCCCTGGGTTTCCTACTGGCACCGCGGTTACGCCTTCCACGGTGCCCCCTGGCGCGGTAGCTTCGGCTACTCGGGCGAACAGGGCTCGCACGGTTGCGTAAACCTACCGGTTTCCGAGGCCAAGTGGATCTACGACTGGGCTCCCATCGGCACCCCGGTGGTTTCCCACGCCTAACAAAACTTAGCCACCATAATTATTTACGGATATAAAAGGAAACCATATGGAAACCACGCGTCTCTCTGCGAGAAGATCGGACAGTCTATCGGATAGACTGCGTGATCACCGGAATAGTCTGAACTTTGTGCGGCTCGTGCTCGCCACTTTTGTGGTAATCACACACGGCTGGATGATAGTTCAAGTGACTCCCCCGTTCTCTTTTATAGAGGATCTTTCTCGCTGGGGCGTACGCGGATTCTTTACAATCTCAGGTTTCTTGATCCTGGCCTCCGGCCTTCGCACCTCTACCGGTGCCTTTATGTGGCGCAGGGTATTGCGCATCTACCCGGGATATTTTGTTTGTCTGCTTGTGACAGCGTTCTTGATCGCCCCCCTGCTATCACTTTTCACAGGCGCCGGTAGCTATTCTTTGGGCTCTGCCTTATATTCCTTCAAGCTCTCTCCTTTTCTGCGGCCGGAGCTGAACTTTGGCGGGATCATAGATGCCTCCCCGTTCCCATTTTGGAACTCTCCCCTTTGGACATTGATTTACGAATTTGCGGCCTACATGGCTGTCGCAGCCCTGTGCCTATTCGCTTTCTTCCGCGTAAATTACCGCCTACTATGCCCCCTCCTGTTCGGGCTTTTTGCAACGGCGGGCCTTGCCGTAGAAAAAACACTTCACGTGCCTGACGGGATCACCAACGCTTTCACTTTGGGCACCTTCTTTTTAGGAGGCATGGTGGTGTACTCGGTAAGGGAAAAAATACCTGCCTCGTTACCTGCGGCCCTTATCGTAAGCGCGGTTTTCTACCTTAGCGACCACTTCACTTCAGGCCAATTTCAGGCAATGCTTACAGCCATTCCACTAGCACTTACTTGCCTGCTATGGGGAGCTGTATTGAAGGTAAAACTATTCCAGAAAACCGATATCAGCTACGGCACATATATCTATGGCTTCCCGCTTGCACAAGTATTAGTTATCGCCGCAGGGGCCACAGCTTGGTCCGTTCCCGTATTTGTGCTTGCCACTCTAGCCATCACCTACCCGGTAGCCTACCTATCCTGGACACTTATCGAATCTCGCGCACAGAAGGCAAAAAGCCTGGTCAAATCTACCGGCTGGCCGGAAATGCAGAAAGCCTAATAATTTGCAAAATAAATAGGAGAGACCTCCTCATGGGAACCCCTATTTTATATTGCCAAGTAGCACCTAGCGCGCCTAAAGCAGTGGCCCGGTCCCCACACGGGGACCGGGCCACTGCTTTAGCTTGGCGTTACTTCTTTTCGGCCTGCTTACCTTCCGCCTTCTTGGCGTCGGTATCGGGCTTGAAGTCCACTCCGGCTTCCTTACGCTGCGCGGCCGTGATCGGCGCGGGCGCTGCGGTCAGCGGGTCGTAGCCGCCGCCCGACTTCGGGAAGGCGATTACCTCGCGGATCGAGTCGGCGTGGGCCAGCAGGGAGACGATACGGTCCCAGCCGAAGGCGATGCCGCCGTGCGGCGGGGCGCCGAACTGGAACGCATCGAGCAGGAAGCCGAACTTCTCCTGCGCGTCCTCTTCGCTGATTCCCATCACCTTGAATACGCGCTCCTGCACGTCGCGCTGGTGGATACGGATGGATCCGCCGCCGATCTCGTTGCCGTTGCAGACGATGTCGTAGGCGTAGGCCAGGGCGTTGCCCGGATCTGACTCGAAGTTTTCCAGCCATTCCGGCTTCGGGGAGGTGAAGGCGTGGTGCACGGCGGTCCATGCGCCCTCGCCCACTGCCACGTCCCCGGCAGCCACCGCGTCGCCGGCAGGCTCGAACATGGGGGCGTCCACGACCCACACGAACGCCCAGGCGTCCTCGTCGATCAGGCCCAGGCGGGAGGCGATCTCGTTACGGGCCGCGCCCAGCAGGGCACGGGAGGCCTTGACCTCGCCCGCGGCGAAGAACACGCAGTCTCCGGGCTTAGCACCGGTGGCCTCGGCCAGGCCCGCGCGCTCCTCTTCGGAAAGGTTCTTCGCGACGGGGCCGCCGACGGTGCCGTCCTCCTGGAACAGCACGTAGGCCAGGCCCTTCGCGCCGCGCTGCTTAGCCCATTCCTGCCAGCCATCGAGGGTACGACGCGGCTGGGAGGCACCACCGGCCATGACCACGGCACCCACGTAAGGGGCCTGGAACACGCGGAACGGGGTGTTCTTGAAGTAATCGGTCATTTCGACCAGTTCCAGATCGAAACGCAGGTCCGGCTTGTCGGAACCGTAGCGGCGCATCGCTTCCGCGTAGGTCATGCGCGGGATCGGCAGGCTGACCTCGTAGCCAGCGGTCTGCCAAACGGCGGCGAGCACCTTTTCAGCCAGGGAGATAACGTCTTCCTGGTCCACGAACGCCATCTCGATGTCGAGCTGGGTGAATTCGGGCTGGCGGTCCGCGCGGAAGTCCTCGTCGCGGTAGCAGCGGGCCAGCTGGAAGTACTTTTCCACGCCCGCCACCATGAGCAGCTGCTTAAACAGCTGCGGGGACTGCGGCAGCGCGTACCAGGAGCCGGGGGCCAGGCGCGCGGGCACCAGGAAGTCGCGGGCACCCTCGGGGGTGGAACGGGTCAGGGTCGGGGTCTCTACCTCGGTGAAGCCGTCGCCCACCAGCACGTTACGGGCGGCCTGGCTAACCGCGGAGCGTAGGCGCAGCGCCTTCGCGGGGGCGGTACGGCGCAGGTCCAGGTAGCGGTAGCGCAGGCGCACTTCGTCGCCTACCTCGGTGTGATCGTCCAGCTGGAACGGCAGCGGTGCCGACGGGTTGAGCACTTTTACCTCGCTGGCGATGACCTCGATGTCGCCGGTGGCGAGGGCCGGATTTTCGTTACCTTCCGGGCGCTGTTCGACCTTGCCGACGACCTGCAGCACGTATTCGTTACGCAGGTGGGTGGCCTCGTCTTCGCGCACCACGATCTGGGCAACCCCGGATTCGTCGCGCAGATCGAGGAAGGTCACGCCGCCGTGGTCGCGACGGCGGCCGATCCAGCCTGCCAGGGTGACGGTCTGTCCGATGTGTGCGGGGCGCAGCTCGCCCGCGTGGTGTGTGCGCAGCACAGCACGTCCTTTATCTAGTCGGTTGGCTATCGCCCCTATCCTACTCGTGTCCGCAACGGTGATACACCTCGCGGGCGTCTTCCCGTTTCGTGCCGTGTTTTCCCCGTAGACTGGAGACTCCAGACCGCCCCCGTGGCGTTCCCCAAAGAAAGGGACTTTTCCCGCATGAATTCCTCCGCGAACGGCGCCTCAGAAGAAAAGATTGGGCGCCCGAGCGAGTCCGAGCTTACTTTCGCCGAACTAGACCTTCCCGCACACCTGGTGCAGGCGGTTTCGGCCCTTGGCTTTACCTCTCCCTCGCCCATCCAGGCCCGCGCTATCCCCGTCCTCCTTTCCGGACGTGACCTGATTGGCGTGGCCCAGACCGGCACCGGCAAGACCGCCGCCTTCGGGCTGCCCCTGCTGGCGAACATCAATCCGAACGACCGCGCCACCCAGGCTCTCGTGCTGGCCCCGACCCGTGAGCTCGCGCTCCAGGTTGCAGGCGCCCTAGAGACTTTTGCCTCCGAGATGCCGAATGTGCGCGTCACCGCCCTCTACGGCGGAGCCCCCTACATGCCCCAGGAGAAGGCGCTTTCGCGCGGCTCCCAGGTGGTTGTAGGCACCCCCGGTCGTGTCATCGACCACCTCAAGCGTGGCAACCTACGCCTCGAGGACCTCTGCTACCTGGTTCTCGATGAGGCCGACGAGATGCTGCGCATGGGCTTTGCCGAAGACGTAGACGAAATCCTGTCGTTCTCCCCCAGCCAGAAGCAGGTCGCCCTGTTCTCGGCCACCATGCCGCCCGCCATTCAGCGCGTTGCGGCGGAGCATATGACCGATCCAGAGTCCATCGCAGTGGCGCGCCAGTCCACCACCGTCGAATCCGTGACGCAGGAATACGCCGTGGTGCCGTTCAGGCACAAGATCGGCGCGCTTTCCCGCGTGCTCGCCACCTCCGATACCGACGCCGCGATCGTCTTCGTGCGCACCCGCGCCGCAGCGGAAGAGGTCGGCGCGGCCCTGGTCGAGCGCGGTATAGTCGCGGCCACCATCTCGGGCGACGTAGCGCAGAAGGATCGCGAAAGGATCGTGGCGCGTCTGCGCGACGGTTCCCTCGACGTGCTGGTGGCGACCGACGTCGCCGCTCGCGGCCTCGACGTGGAACGCATCGGCCTGGTAGTTAACTTCGACGTACCGGGAGAACCGGAAGCGTACGTGCACCGCATCGGCCGCACCGGCCGCGCGGGCCGCACCGGCCGCGCCCTCACCTTCCTGACCCCGCACGAGCGCGGCAAGCTGCGCGCGATCGAGCGCACCACCAGGCAGAAGCTGGTTGAGGTAGAGATCCCCTCCCCCGCAGACGTTTCCCGCATGAAGACCCGCAACCTGCTGCGTTCCATCCCGGCCCGCATCGAAAAGGGACGCCTGGGCATGTACCGGGAACTGGTCAGCGATCTGCTGGCCGACGGCGCGGACCCGACCGAGCTGGCCGCCGCGCTGTGCGCCATCGCCGTGGGCGATAACGGCCCTCAGCCGCGTGACGCGGAGGAGGAGTTCACCGGGGCCAGCCTGAGGGGTGACGATCGCGGTGGGCGCGGCAACGTGCTCCCCTCCTCGAAGGGCTTCACCACCTACAAGGTTTCCGTCGGCCATTCGCATGGCGCCAAGCCACCGGCCATCGTCGGCGCCATCACGGGCGAGGCCGGTCTGCACGGCAAGGACATCGGCAAGATCGACATTTTCGGCAACTTCAGCCTGGTCGAGATCCAGGGAGAGCTTTCTCCCGCCGCGATCGAAAAGATCTCCAAGGCGCGTATCGGCGGCCGCATGCTGCGCATCGCGAAGGATACCGGCCCCAAGCCGCGCACCGAGCCGAAGAAGGACTTCTCACGTCGGCGTAAGAACGATCGTTACTGATCGCAGCCTCTAGCCTGACGGCATAGCAAAAGGACCGCCCCACCGATTCTTCGGTGGGGCGGTCCTTTGCTTACGGGCGGCTATTACGACCGCCAGCGTGCCGCGTTAATCAGCCGTTGTTTTCGGCTACGCGAGCGCGCACCTCGTCCATGTCGAGGCCCTTAATCTGGGTAATCAGGTCTTCCAGGTCCGCTTCGCGCAGCGCACCGGGCTGGCCGAATACGGGCACACCGTCGCGGTAGGCCGCGATCATCGGGATGGAGGTGATGCCGTACTGCATCGACAGTTCCTGCTGATCCTCGGTGTCAACCTTCGCGAAGGTGACGTCGGTGTGCTTCTCGGAAGCCTTCTCGAACACGGGGGCGAACCGCTGGCAGGGGCCGCACCAACCGGCCCAGAAGTCGATCAGCACGATGCCGTCCTTCTGGGTCAGTTCGTCGTGGTTTTCCTTGGTCATTTCGACAGTGGCCATTACTGGTCGCCTTTCTGCGGCTGGTCGTCGTCGCGCACGATGCGTACGCGCAGGTCCTGCATGGGAGGTTCCCATGTTTCCGCATCGATAGCATACTGCTCACCGCTGCGGATATCTTTCACTTCGTGCTGGCCAGAGTCCGTATTCGGGAACAGCACGAAGGGAATTCCCCTCCTGTCAGCGTAACGGATCTGCTTGCCAAACTTCGCCGCGCTGGGGGCGACTTCGGTGGCAATTCCCCGTTTACGCAGGGAAGTTGCTACCGAGGTGGATGCGCCACGGTGCTCTTCGTCGGTCACGGCGACGAGCACGCAGGTGGGCACCTCGCGCGTGGCGCGCGCCATGTTCGCCGATAGCAGACGCGACACGAGACGGGACAGGCCGATGGATAGGCCGACGCCCGGATAGGTGCGTTTACCGTCCGAAGCGAGGGTGTCGTAGCGACCGCCGGAACAGATGGAACCGAGGTTTTCGTGTCCGTGCACGAAGGTTTCGTATACGGTCGCGGTGTAGTAGTCGAGTCCGCGCGCGATCGAAAGGTCGGCCACGCAGGTGCCGGGCGCCTGGGCGTTAACCCCGGTGACTACGTCGGCGAGGGCGGCCAGGCCCTCCTCCAGCTCCGGGCTGGTAACGCCGAGGTCGCGTACCCGCTGCACGAACGAATCGTCCGGGGTGCAGATGGCGGCGAAGTCGAGGCAGGCCTGCGCCTGTTTCGCGTCGGCTCCCGCTTCCTTGCCGAGCAGTTCCTTGACGGCCTCCGGGCCGATCTTGCGCAGCTTATCCAGGCAGCGCAGCACGGCGGGCACGTCGGACAGCCCCAGCGCCTCGAAGAAGCTCTGCGACAGGCGACGGTTGTTGATGTGGATGGTGAATCCGGGCAGCGGCAGCCGGGAGAGGATATCGGCCATCACCAGGGCCACCTCGGTCTCTACGTGCGCGGGCAGGGTGTCCAGGCCCACCACGTCCAGGTCGGCCTGGTAGAACTCGCGGAAGCGGCCGTCCTGGGGGCGTTCCCCGCGCCAGACCTTCTGGATCTGGAAGCGGCGCAGCGGGAAGGCCAGCTTGCCCTGGTTTTCGAGCACGTAACGGGCCAGCGGCACGGTCAGGTCGAAGTGCAGGCCCAGCTGCTTATCGGGGTTTACGTCCTCCCCCTCTTCTGCGTGCAGGCGGCGCAGCACGTAAACCTCTTTGTCGATTTCTCCCTTGCGCAGAAGCTGCGAAAGCGGCTCCACCGCGCGGGTTTCGATGCCGACGAAGCCGTGAAGCTGCGCCACCTCGCGGAAGGTGTCAATTACGTGCTGTTCCACCATGCGCTGCGCGGGCAGCCATTCGGGGAATCCCGACAGTGGGGCGATCTTCGCCAACGGTGTCTCCTTCGGGTGATCTAGCGCGCCCTAGGCCAGGGCCGCGCGCAGGTAGGGGTTGCTCTGGCGCTCGGCGCCGACGGTGGTGAGGGGGCCGTGCCCCGGCAGAACGGTCAGGTTAATCGGCATGTCCGCGAACACCGTGAGGCTTTCCTGCATCGTTTCCTGGTTGCCTCCGAGCAGGTCGGTACGGCCGACGGAACCGGCAAAGAGAACGTCCCCGGTGAACAGCACCGCAGGCACGCTGACGCTCGTTTCGCCGCTGAAGCAGACCGCGAAGTCGCACAGCCACAGGGTCGAGCCTTCCGTGTGGCCGGGTGCGGATATCGCCCTGATCTCGTATTCGCCCAGCCTCACCGTGTCACCGTCGGTGACGCGTTCGATGCGCGAGGGGCGCTGCCAGCCGTGGCGCAGCCACTGCTGCTGGATCGGCGCGATAAACGCCATCGGCAGCTGCTTACTGGGTTCTTCCAACCGATATTCGTCCCCCGCCCCGATATAAACGGGAACGTCACTCGTGGGAGCCAGCCTGCTGACGTCGGCCACATGATCGAGGTGCCCGTGGGTGAGCAGGATCCCCTGCAGGGTGGCTTCGTTCTCCCGCAGGAACTCTTTTACCCGGTCTGCTACGTCCAGCCCAGGATCTACCACGAGAGCCTGCTTGCTTTCTTCGTCAAGCAGGATCGTGCAGTTCGCCGCAAAGAGCGGGGACGTTAAAAGGTGTGCACGCATACGTCCAGACTAGCGCCCTCTAATCCTCCTGAGTTAGTACCCGGCGGCGCGGCACGGTACAGTGATAAGGGGCATATTTTGCCCTCACACGAAATGTTACGTAGAGGTACGTCGCTTTGGCGGCGGTGAACCGCTTTCTAAGCGGTAGAACAATAAGGAGTGTTGGCGTGAGCGATCAGCCTGACAAGACGAGCTCCCCCCGTCCCGCGGTTCCGTCGCCCGCTGCGCTGGCTGGCCGCGCCCCGCAGGCTCCGCTGGTGCCGGTGGCGCCGCCCGTCGTGCAGTACGACGAGGAAGCCGCGAAGGCAGCGATGGCGTTCGGGAACGTGGCCGAGGACGGCACCGTGACCGTGCAGGACGGCACCCAGGTGCGCACCATCGGCCAGGTGGAACCGGGCAGCGAGCGCGAGAAGGCGCTGCTGCCGTTCGCACACGCCTACCTCGACATCGTGGCTTTCCTGGATCTTCTGGAGCAGAAGCTGCAGGTGCCTAACCTGACCCAGCTTGAGCTGAACCGGCTGCTGGAGCAGCTGAAGAAGAACCTGAAGGAGCCCAAGGCAGTCGGCGACATTCCGGCCCTGCGCCAGCGCGGCGCGGCCCTGCGCGAGACGGCCAAGGCCGCTATCGCTGCCCTGGACGCCGAGCGCGCGAAGCTGCGCGAAGCCGCCAAGGCCCGCCGCGAAGAGTTTGTTTCCGAGATCGAAAAGATGGTTTCGACCCCGCCGGAGCGCATGAAGTGGCGCACCGCAGGCGAGAAGATGCGTTCGATGGTCTCCGACTGGCAGGCCATGCAGAAGGCCGAGCCGATCGATCGTGCCAGCGAGGACTCGCTCTGGAAGCGCCTTTCCGCGGCCCGCAGCGAGTTCGATCGCGCCCGCCGCAGCCACTTTGCCCAGCTCGATCAGCAGCACGCCGAGGCAAAGCGCGTGAAGGAAGCCCTAATCGCCCGCGCCGAAGAGATGAAGGACTCCACCGACTGGGGCCCGACGGTACGTGCTTTCCGCGCCCTGATGGACGATTGGCGCAACGCTCCCCGCGCGCAGCGCAAGACCGACGATCAGCTCTGGAAGCGTTTCAAGGCCGCGCAGGACGAATTCTTCTCCGCCCGCAACGCCGACCTGCAGGCTTCCGAGGCCGAGCAGAAGGAGAACCTGACCGCGAAGCTCGCGCTGCTGGACGAGGCCGAGAAGATCGTCCCGGTTGAGGACATCGAGGCGGCCAAGAAGTCCCTGCGCGCGGTGCAGGATCGCTGGGAAGAGATCGGCAAGGTCCCCCGGGCGGATCTGCGTAGCGTCGAGGATCGTCTGCGCGCCGTCGAGCGGGCAGTAAAGGACGCCGAGGAGCAGGAGTGGCGTCGGACCGACCCGCGCACCAAGGCGCGCGTAGAGGGCGCTTACTCGCAGCTGCAGGCAGCCATCCAGTCCTACCAGGACGAGCTGGACAAGGCGTGTGAATCGGGCGATCCCGCACGCATCAAGGAGGCCGAGGCCGCTCTGGAGGCGCGCAAGCAGTGGCTGGAGGCCATCGAGAAGCTGCGTTAAAACCAGCACGGTTTTCCACAGCCTGACGGGGGGGCGGTGTTTACTCCCCCGTTTAGGCGACAGACTTGGGGCATGCAAAGCATGCCCCTTTCTGTTGCCCCAAAACGCCCCGTGCCCGTCTCCGCAAGGGGCCACCGAAGAAACGCGCGGCGCAGGCGCTTCGCGCCCCGGTTTTCTGGCTTGGCCGACGATATGGCGCAGCTGCTGGTGCACTTGCCGGATCCGATCGCGCGGCAGTCCTGGCTTCGCGACGGCCTGGTGCAAGAGTGCGTTGCCGATTGGTATTTACCCGCAGGGGCGCGCCTCGGCGCGGCGGGGCGGGCTGCCGCATTACAGGTCGCTCTGCCCGGCATAGACCTGACGGGCCGGGCCGTGATCGTGGCCGAGAGCGCCGCCTGGGTGTACGCGGGCTGCGGGGCTGCTCCGCTGCCGCTGCGAATATCGGATCCGCGGCACCGCTATCGCAGCGAGGGGGCGTTGATCGTCCATCACTTCACCGCTCAGGAAGCGATTTTCCGGGTGGGCGGGTACAGAATAAGCGCGCCGTCCCGCGCAGCGCGGGAGTGTCTGCTGCGCGCGAGCGGCAGTTCCCAGCCCCCTTCCGCGCGTCACCGGGCCAGGGAATGCGCCCGCCGACTGTTCGCCACGGGGTTCGTCTCGCCCCCGGAGGCGGAGCGAGAGCTGCGCTCGGTTTACCGGGGCAGGCGTCTGGCCCGAGGGCTGGAGCTGCTGGCGGAGCTAACGGCGGGGCTGTCTCAGCCGGACGTTACTCCCCCGGCTAGTCAGATGCCTTGGTGAGCGGCGTATTCATGGACACCGGCTGCCCGTCCGCGGTTACCCGGTAGGCGTCGAACACGCCCTCCACCCGGCGAACCTGGGATAGGACGTGGCGCAGGTGCGACGGATCGGCCAGCTCGAACGAGAAGTAGGCCGAGGTCAGGCGGTCCTTGTGCAGCTGGCAGGACGCCGACTGCATATCTACCTGCTGATCCGCGATCACCTGCGCCAGGTCGGTGAGCAGGCGTTGCCGGTCCAGGGCCTCTACCTTGATGTGCACCAGGTAGCTGGCGTTATGGCGGCCGGACCACTTGACGTCCATCATGCGTTCCGGCTGGTCCCGCAGCTGCTCCACGTTGCGGCAGTCCCTATGATGCACGGAAATGCCGCTACCGCGCGTCACGAAGCCAACGATCGGATCACCGGGCACGGGCGTGCAGCAGCGCGCGAGCTTAACCCAAACGTCGCTTTCTCCCCCGACTATCACGCCGGGGTCGTTACCACCGCGCTTACGGCGCGAATCGCGCACCTTCGAGGGCATTACCGATTCGGTGATGTCCTCTTCCATGCTTGCCGGACCGCCCAGCTCGGCGGTCAGCCTGGAGGCCACGTTCTTGGCGCTTACGTGGTTTTCCCCGATGGCGGAATAGAGGGCATCAACATCGGCGTAGTGCAGATCCTGCGCTACGGCGGTCAGCATGTCGTGGGTGAGCAGGCGGCGCAGCGGCAGATTTTGCTTTCTCAGCTCCCTGCCCAGCGCCTCCTTGCCGCGTTCAAGGGCTTCCTCGCGGCGCTCCTTGGTGAACCACTGCCTGATCTTGGTGCGGGCACGCTGCGACTTAACGAAGTTCAGCCAGTCCTTGCTCGGCCCGGCCCCCTCCGCCTTAGAGGTGAACACCTCAACCACGTCACCCGTCTTTAGCTCCGATTCCAGGGAGGCCAGCCTGCCGTTGATCTTCGCGCCCATGGTGCGGTGCCCAACCTCTGTGTGCACCGAATAGGCGAAGTCAACCGGCGTTGCCCCCTGCGGTAACGCCAGCACATCCCCCTTCGGGGTGAACACGTAAACTTCCTGGCTGCCCATCTCGAACCGCAGCGAATCCAAGAATTCGCCGGAGTCGGTGGTCTCCTGCTGCCAGTCCATGAGCTGCTTGAGCCACTGCATGTCACCGCCCGCAGCGCTCGGCTGCGGATCGGCCTGTCCCGCGCGCGCCTTGTACTTCCAGTGCGCGGCCACACCGTATTCCGCACGGCGGTGCATTTCATAGGTGCGGATCTGGATTTCCACCGGCTTTCCGGTGGGGCCGATCACGGTGGTGTGCAGCGACTGGTAAAGGTTGAACTTGGGCAGGGCGATGTAGTCCTTGAAGCGCCCCGGCACGGGAGACCAGCGCGCATGCAGGATGCCCAGCACGGCGTAGCAGTCGCGGACCGAATCCACCAGCACCCGGATCCCGACCAGATCGTAGATGTCGGCGAAGTCGCGGCCGCGCACGATCATCTTTTGGTAGATCGAATAGTAGTGCTTGGGCCGACCGGAAACGGTCGCCTTAATCTTGGCCTGGCGCAGATCCTCGTTGATGTTCCCAGAAACGGTCGCCAAATACTTTTCGCGGGCCGGCGCGTGTTCGGAGACGAGCGAAACGATCTCGTCGTACACCTTCGGGTAAAGCACCTGGAAGGAGCGATCCTCAAGTTCCCACTTGATCGCGTTCAGGCCCAGCCGATGCGCGAGCGGGGCATAGATCTCCAGGGTCTCTTTCGCCTTTTTCTCGGCGGAGCTGGAGGGAACGTATTTCCAGGTGCGGGCGTTGTGCAGCCGGTCCGCCAGCTTGATCATCAGCACACGGATGTCGCGGCTCATCGCCACGATCATCTTGCGTACCGTTTCCGCCTGTGCCGCTGCGCCGTAGGTGACCTTGTCCAGCTTGGTCACGCCGTCTACGAGTACCGCGATTTCCTCGCCGTATTCCTCCCGCAGCATGTCCAGGGTGTAATCGGTGTCCTCCACCGTGTCGTGCAGCAGCGCGGCGGCAAGCACCGGCAGGGGCGAACCCAGCTCTGCGAGGATGGTCGCCACCGACACCGGGTGGGTGATGTACGGGTCGCCGCTCTTGCGCATCTGCCCCCGGTGCGCCTTTTCGGCGGTGGCGTAGGCGCGCTGCAGGAGGGTGAAGTCGTCCTTGGGGTGGCTAACCCGCGCAGCCTGAATCAGGGGTTCCAGGATGGGATCTACCGCGCTCGCGGAGCGCCCCACTAGGAATGACAGGCGAGAACGCCTGCCCCATCCCGGCGCCGCGTTAGCGGACGTGGGAGACGAGGGCGTGCGCGGCGCTGCCACGACTGGCTGATCTTCTTGCGGGTTCATATCGGCCCCCCTCCGAACGTGTGTCGTTCAGTCTACCCGTTGCGGGCGCGCCCCATGGGCAGGTGCCCGCAACGGTTTGGTAACGCTAGTTGGGGATGCTGCAGACAGCCGAGAAGGGCAGATCGCCGAGCTTTTCCTTACCGCCGAGGCCCTGCAGTTCGATCAGGAAAGAGACGCCCAGGAGATCGCCGCCGCAGGCCTTTACCAGGTCGCAGGTCGCTACCGCGGTGCCGCCGGTGGCCAGCAGATCGTCAACCACCAGGGTGCGGGTTCCCGCCACGATCGCGCCCTCCTGGATCTCCAGGCTGGCGGTGCCGTATTCCAGATCGTAGGTTTCGCGGTGCGGGTTACCGGGAAGCTTGCCGGCCTTGCGCGCCGGCACGAAGCCCGCCCCGATTTCGTGCGCCAGCGGCGCACCCAGCATGAAGCCGCGCGCCTCGGTGCCGACGATCACCTCGACGTCCTGCGGGATGATGCTGGCCCAGTAGCGGATAACGCTACGGAACGCCTCGCCGTCGCGCAGCAGCGGGGTGATGTCGCGGAACAGAATACCGGGCTTCGGGAAGTCCGGGTATTCGGCTATGTGCGACTCCATCAGGCTGTCAATAAGCGCACGGTCGGTCGTTGCGGGGTTGTTCATCGCTGGCCCTTCTTGCGGTTTGCCTTGGTCTTGCGCCGGGGCTGCACCCTGGTCGCGCTTCCCGCTGCTGCGGGGTTTTCTTTCTCTTCCTCCGGGGAAGTCGCGGCTGCCGCGCTCCCCTTTTCCTCACGCCCGGCGATTACCCGCGCGGTATGTTCGGCGATCGCGTCCTCGCGCTGACGCAGCCCCACCAGGAAGCAGGGTGCCAGGAAGATCGAGGAATAGGTGCCGACCAGGATGCCCACGAAGAGGGCCAGAGAAATGTCTTTCAGGGTGCCCGCGCCGAGCAGGAACGCGCCGATGAAGAGGATCGCGCCGACCGGGAGCAGGGCCACCACGGAGGTGTTGATGGAGCGCACCAGGGTCTGGTTTACGGCTCGGTTTACCGCCTCCGCGTAGGTGAAGGTGCCCTGTTCTGTGATGCCGTCGGTGTTTTCGCGCACCTTGTCGAACACCACCACGGTGTCGTAGAGGGAATAACCGAGGATGGTCAGGAACCCGATCACCGCCGCCGGGGTTACCTCGAAACCGACGCTGCCGTAGGTGAAGGCCGTCAGCAGCAGGTCGTGCATGAGGGCCATCACGGCCGCCAGCGAGGACTTGATGTTGCGGAAGTAGAGCGCCATTACCGCGCCCACCAGCAGCAGGAACACCACGACCGCGCGCAGCGCCTTGGAGGTAACGTCCTTACCCCAGCTGGGACCGATGAAGGAGCTGGTTACCTGTTTGCTGCTGACCCCGTAGGCGTTTGCCAGCTTGCTGCGCAGGGCTTCCGTTTCCGGAGCACTGAGCTGCTCGGTCTGGATTCGCAGGGAGGAGCCGCCGACCACCGTCACCTTAGGTTCGTTGGTGGCGACCACGCTCTTTACTTCCTTGCGGGCGGGTGCCGGGTCGAGGCTCTTGGGCGAGCTGATCTGGAATTCGGAACCGCCGGTGAACTCGATACCCAGGTTTACCCCGCGCAGAGCGGTGATACCTGCCAGCACGATCAGTACGATCGCGCTAATCGTGTACCAGAGCTTGCGCCTGCCGACGATGTCGTAAGATTTCGCGCCGCTGTGGAGGGCGTTACCGAAGTCGGCGAACTTCTTAGCTAGCTGCATTGTCGTCTCCCTTCGCTTCCCCTCTGCTTGCGGGCAGCCAGGGACTCGCCTTTGCTGCGGATCCTGCCCCTACCGGCGTAACGCGGAGCTTTCGCCCCCAACATCCGCGGGTCCATACCGCTCATGGGATGCCCCCCGCCGAAGAACGAGGTGTGCGAAAGCATCTGCAGCATCGGGTGGGTGAAGAAGAAGACTACAAACAGATCGATCACGGTGGTCAGCCCCAGGGTGAAGGCGAAACCGCGCACACCGCCGACGCTGAGCAGGTAGAGCACGCTGGCCGCGATCACGTTCACCGCATCGGACGCGATGATCGTGCGGCGGGCACGCACCCAGGCGTGATCCACCGCGCTCACCATGCCGCGCCCGTCACGGATCTCGTCGCGCACGCGCTCGAAGTAGACGATGAACGAGTCTGCCGTAAAGCCGATCGCTACGATCAGGCCCGTTACGCCCGCCAGCGAGAGCCTGAAGCCGATGTCGGAAACGTTCGAAAAAACGGTGATCACGCCGTAGGCGAGCACGCCCGCCACGAGCAGCGAAAGCGTGGTCACGAGGGCCAGCGCGCGGTACTGGAACACCGAGTAGAGGACCACGATCAGCAGGCCGATTAGGCCCGCCATGAGGCCTTTCTGGAGCTGATCGCTGCCGAGGGTGGCCGAGATCTGCTGTTCGCTTTCAACCGTGAACTTAAGCGGCAGGGCACCGAACTTGAGCTGCTGCGCCAGCGAGGTGGCACTATCGCGGTTGAAGCCGCCGGTGATCTGAGCGCTACCGTCGGTAATCGGGGTGTTGATGCGCGGGGCCGAAATGACCAGTCCGTCCAGCACCATGGCGAAGCGGTTGCTCAGCGCCTTCTGCTGGTACAGGTAGGTGGAAAGCACCGCGAATTCCTGTGCGCCCCGGCTGTTCAGTTTCAGGTTTACCGCGTAGGTGTTGAGGATCTGGCCGGTCGGAGTCGTCTCGTTTGTGGCGGAGGCGTCCTCCACCTCGTCGCCGCGAATGGCTACCGGACCGAGCACGTACTTTTCCGAACCGTCGTCGGAGCAGGTGACCAGCGCACCCTTCGGGTTGGCGTCGCGTTCCTTGTTCCGCTGGGCCGGATCGGCGCAGTTGAGCGTGTAGTACTGCTTCAGCACCTCGGGTGTGAGCAGCTTCGGGGAGGTCGCTTCCTGCGGAGTCACGCCTCCCTCGGGCACCTTCTGATTTGCGTCCGGAACCGCGGCTGCGGGCAGGCCGGAAATGTATTCCTGCGCCTGCTTCATCTGCGTGTCCAGGGCGCTGCCCGCTATGGGCTGGCCCGGCCCCGCCAGCAGCAGCGCGCGAAACTCCATCAGCGCCGTGCGTTTGAGCGCCTCCGAGGTGGAGGCGTCCAGGGTGCCTGGGACGTCCACCACGATGTTGTTTCCGCCCTGCACCGTGATTTCGGTTTCCGCCACGCCGAGCGCGTTCACGCGCTGCCCCATGATGGCGCTGGCCCGCTCAAGCTGTTCCTGGGTAACGGGCGAACCGTCCGGGGTAGCGGCGTTCAGGATTACCTGCGTGCCGCCTTCCAGGTCGAGCGCCAGCTTCGGGGTGGGCTGCCAGCCTTTCGCGGCTACGCCGTAGCCGATGCCGCCTGCCAATATTGCTATTACCGCGAGCAGCGCCCAGAAGGGCCGCCGCCAGGGACGCTTATAGAGCGGTGCCATGTTTAGAGCCGCTTACCTCTCTACGGTCACGCCGGGGATGGAGCCGTTTCCGCCCTTGTCCTCGGATTCCTCGGTCTCCTCAAGGCTTTCCTCGGGGGCCTCGACCTTGCCCGCGATTGCCTTGCGGTCCCACTTGAGCTGAGCGCCGGACTCGGATTCGAGAACCACAACGTCTTCGTAGCTTTCCACGATCAGGCCGTAGAAGCCCGAGTAGGTGCGCACCTCGTCGCCCACTTCGAGCGAAGCGACCAGAGCATCGTGCTCCGCCTGCATCTTCTTCTGCTTACGCGACATAAGCAGCATCGGGATCATCATTGCCAGAATCAGCAAGAGAAGAAATTCCATCACGCCCCCGTTTTTCGTTGTTGTTCCTGCACAGACTGCACCACTCTACCGGCTGGCGGGTGAACGCGGCTAGCGCTTCCCCGCGCACGCACCCCGCTTAGAAGCGTCCGTTTCCTTCCGGGGCATCTCCGCCGAGCACTCCCCCGTCGGGAATCGGCAGCCCCAGGTGGGTGTACGCCTGTTCCAGGGCGACACGCCCGCGCGGGGTGCGTCCCAGGAATCCCTCGCGCACCAGGAACGGTTCCACCACGGTTTCCACGGTCTCGCTTTCTTCCCCGACCGCCACGGCCAGGGTGGACAGCCCCACCGGGCCGCCGCCGAAACGGGTGCACAGCACGTTCAGCACCGCCCGGTCCAGGCGGTCGAGCCCGCGCGCGTCCACCTCGTAGAGGCGCAGCGCCGCGTCGGCCGCCTGCGGGGTGATGCGACCGTCGCCGTGTACCTGGGCATAGTCGCGCACGCGCCTAACCAGCCGGTTTGCGATGCGCGGCGTGCCTCGCGAGCGGCGGGCAATATTTTCCGACGCCTCCGGGTCGATTTCCACCCCGAGCCGCGCCGCGGAACGGCTCACCACCACGTCCAGTTCGCCCGGCCCGTAGTAGTCCAGGTGGGCGGTGAAGCCAAAACGGTCGCGTAGCGGGGCGGGTAGCAGACCCGCGCGGGTGGTGGCACCGACGGCGGTAAAGGGAGGCAGTTCGAGCGGGATCGAGGTGGCCCCGACGCCCTTGCCCACCACGACGTCCACGCGGAAGTCTTCCATCGCCATGTAGAGCATTTCTTCGGCGGGGCGAGCCAGCCGGTGAATTTCGTCGATGAAAAGTACCTCGCCCTCTTCCAGCGCCGACAGGATCGCCGCCAGGTCGCCTGCGTGCTGGATTGCGGGGCCGGAGGTGATGCGCAGCGGCACCCCCATCTCGTGCGCAATGATCATCGCGAGGGTGGTTTTCCCTAGCCCCGGCGGGCCCGAGAGCAAGACGTGTTCAGGGCTGCCGCCACGGGCGGAGGCGGCGCTAAGCACCAGTTGCAGCTGCTCGCGCACCACCTGCTGGCCCACGAAGTCGGCCAGGCTGCGGGGGCGCAGCGCGGCTTCGGCGGCCCTATCCAGCGCGCCCGCTTCGGGGACAACCACGCGTTCGGCATCGTTCATCGGGTACCGCCCAGGCTCTTCAGCGCGGTGCGCAGCAGGGCGGAGCGTTCAGCACCGTCTCCCAGGTGTTCGGCGGCGCGCTGCACCGCCTCGCTGGCGGCCTTTTCCTGCCAGCCCAGGCCGATCAGCGCGTTCACGACGTCGGCGCTATCCGGCTGCAGCTGCGGTTGCGGCGTGGGGATCTCCACCTGGGCGGATGCCTCTGCGGGCGCGCTCACCTTGTCTTTTAGTTCGAGGATCATGCGGTTGGCAACCTTCGGGCCGATCCCGGGGGTCTTCGTGATGGCCTTGGTATCGCCCGCCAGGACTGCGCGGCGCAGATCGTCCGGGCTAAGCACAGAAAGCAGCGCCAGCGCCGTGCGCGCACCTATTCCGGTGACGGACTGCACCAGCGTAAAGACGTCGGCATCGTCTCGTTCCAGGAAACCGAACAGCGTGAGGGAATCTTCGCGCACCACCAGTTCGGTAAATAACCGCACGCGCTGGCCGTGGCGCACCGCGTTCAGGGTCGGGTGGGTCGTGCGCACGTCGTAGCCGACGCCGCCTACCTCTAGCACCAGGCGGTCAAGACCGATCCAGGCGACCTCGCCCGTTAATGTTGCGATCACGCGAAATTTTCCTCACTGCCCAGAACCAACCGTACAAAACAATAGAACAAGTGTACGACTACCAGACGGTGTTTGACCTATCTCGTTTTCGGCGCGCCGCGCGTTCCGCCTCCGCCCAGACCGATTGCGCCGAGGTGCGGGCCGCCCCGCTCGCGTCGAGGCGCACCGAACCGCGCCCGCGCCAAAGGTGCGTGAGCGCGATAGCGAGGGCGTCGGCTGCGTCGGCGGGCTGCGGCAGTGTCGACATGCCAAGCACCTTCATCATGACCCGCTGGATCTGCGCCTTATCGGCGCGTCCGCTGCCTGTCACGGCCGCCTTAACCTCGCTCGGGGTATGTAGGGCCACGGGGATTCCCCGCTCTGCCGCGATCACGATGGCTACCCCGGTGACCTGCGCGGTGCCCATCACCGTGGGCAGGTTGTTCTGCGCGAAGACGCGTTCTATGGCCACCGCGTCGGGAGCGTGCCGTTCCACGACCTCGCTCAGGCCGCGCGAAATGGCGAGCAGGCGCGTATCTATCGCGCCGCCCGCCTCGCTACGGATTACCCCGACATCGACCAGGCTGGCGCTGCGGCCGGTCCCGGCGTCAAGGACACCGTAACCGCACCTGGTCAGGCCCGGATCGATGCCGAGTACCCGCACGCCTCTTTAGCCTTCGGCTTCGAGCTGCGCCGCTACGTCGTCCGGAATGTCCAGGTTCGAGTAAACGTTCTGCACGTCGTCGCTGTCTTCCAGCGCTTCGAGCAGGCGCAGCACCTTGCGCGCACCGTCCAGATCAACCGCGACCTTCATGCTGGGCACGAACTGGGCCTCGGCCGAGTCGTAGTCAATGCCGGCTTCCTGCAGCGCGGTACGCACCGCCACGAAGTCGCTGGCCTCGGAGTAAATCTCGAAGGTATCGCCCTCGTCTACGATCTCCTCCGCGCCCGCATCGAGCACCACTTCGAGGATGTCGTCCTCGGTGCGATCGCCCTTGGGCAGGGTTACTACGCCCTTGCGATCGAACAGGTAGGAAACGGAGCCGGAATCGGCCATGTTGCCGCCGTTACGGGAGAACGCGACACGCACCTCGGAAACCGCGCGGTTCTTGTTGTCGGTCAGGCATTCGACCAGCACGGCCACGCCGCCGGGAGCGTAGCCCTCGTACATCAGGTTCAGGTAGTCGACGCCGCCGCCGTCAAGGCCGCCGCCGCGCTTAACGGCGCGGTCGATGTTGTCGTTAGGAACGGAAGACTTCTTGGCCTTCTGGATCGCATCGAACAGGGTGGGGTTGCCTGCGGGGTCGGGGCCTCCCACGCGCGCAGCAACTTCGATGTTCTTGATCAGCTTGGCGAACAGCTTGCCGCGCTTAGCATCGATGGCGGCCTTCTTGTGTTTCGTGGTTGCCCATTTAGAGTGACCCGACATGGTCTCCACCCTTTCTACGAATATTTCCCCGCTTAGTGCGGGCTAGGTTTACGCCTCTCGGCGTGGTTTGAGGATCGCGCCCTGACATTCTACGAGGTATGCGGCGGCGGCGTTGCCACCACCGGGTAGCTGAGGGCGCTCAGCTTCCTGCGAGCCGCGGTGACTCGCTCCAAAAGGGACATTTCCGTGCGCCGCGCTTTTTCGCCGAATTCCCCGTTTATCGCCGCGTTTCGCTGCACCGCCAGCTCCCCCGCCGCGAGCTGAAATTCGCGCATCGCCGCGAGCGGGAGCGCTCCCGAGCGTGCCGCCCAGCGGCGTGCCCGGCGGCGTTTGCGCAGCGAAACCATCATCTCTACCTCCTGCGGGCTGAACCAGCCCGCCCGGCCGTAGACGGTGAGTTGCCTGCGCAGAATCTTCTTTTCGCGCCACCGCAGCCAGATCACTACCGACCCCAGGAACAGGAAGATCGGCACCTGCAGGGCCAGGTACCAGACCAGGATGGCCGACGCGTTCTGGCCAAACCCGAGCGCGGGCAGGTAGAAACCGGAGCCATTCCAGAGCGCGTGTAGCAGCATGCCAAACCCGATCATGCCGGGCAGCAGCGTGAAATAGAGCGGCAGATAGCGGCGCTCCGCAGCCACGCCCGCGCCGAAACCGGCCAGCGAGGTGAAGCAGACGTGCGCGAACGGGCTAAATACGCCGCGCATAACGAACACGGCCCAGAAGTTACTGGAGTCGCCGCTGATGCCGCTTTCTTGCAGGGCGCGCCCGAAGTAAAGAATGTTTTCCGTGAAGGCGAAACCGGCGGCTATCAGGGCGGCGTACACGATGCCGTCGATCGGCCCGGCGATGTAGCGCCGACCGAAGATGAGCAGGATCAGGATGCCCGCGCTCTTGGCGCCCTCTTCTACCAGGGGGGCCTGAATCACCGGCCCGATGAAGTTCGCGGCCTCCCGCGTGGCACCGTTGAAGGCGAGCGCCACCTCGATTACCCCGCCGAGCACCAAAGCCGCAAAAACGGAGGCGATGGCGCCCCAGGCGAACGCGAAGAAGAGAGCACCGCGCGGTTCGGGGGTGAAGCGGTCGATCCAACGGATCACCAGGAACAGCATCCCGAACGGGATCAAGGCCGCCCCGCCCGCCGCCAGGGTGAGCCCGAAACCGAGCTGGAGCCCCATAAAAACGGCGATGGCAAGCAGCATCACGGCGAAGGCTCCCCAGGTGAGTCCCTTACCGATGTACCTCCGCCAACGGCGGGGTTTGCGCGGCGCGGGCGGCGTCTGCTGAATGGGGGTAAACAGCGGTGCGCTCACCGGCTGCCCTCCGCCCGGTAGACCACCGCCATGCGCTGCCCGACTGTCCACAGCGAGGTCACGGTGAGAAGAGCCATCGCAGCCATCAGGAGCCAGTAGCCAAACAGGGCGCTCAGGAAGGTGCCGAGCAGCACCACCACTAGCCGGTCGGAGCGTTCCATCAGGCCCACGTTGCAGGCGATGCCGAGCGATTCCGCGCGTGCCTTGGCGTAGCTGACCAGCATGCCGCCGACCAGACTGACCAGGCAGAACACGACCAGCACCCCGGCGTAGGGGGCCTCCGGATCGACCAGGGCGAAGTGCAGCAAAAGCGCGCCGATTACGGCGGCGTCGGCCACCCTGTCCAGGGTTGAGTCTAGGAACCCGCCCCAGACCGTGACTTTGCCGGTGGCGCGTGCCACGAGGCCGTCCAGGCTGTCCAGCAGCACAACCGCGGTGACCAGCCAGGGACCGATCAGGAAGTAACCGGGGATCAGGGTCGCGCAGGCAACCGCGACAGTTAGCGCGGTGCCCGCCCAGGTGATCGCGTCCGGGCTGATGTTCCAGCGGATCATGAGGTCCGCCAGCGGTTTGAACGCCGCCCCCACGGGCTTGCGTGCGTTACGTCCTAACATTCCCGCGCCTCAGTTTCGGGCCAGGCCTCGGCGAACATGCGCCGGGTGTCGGCCAGCAGGATCGGCAGCGCCTTGGTCTGGCCGACGATCGGCAGGAAGTTTGCGTCCCCCTGCCAGCGCGGCACCACGTGCTGGTGCAGGTGGGCGGCGATCCCCGCCCCGGCTACCTCTCCCTGGTTCATGCCCAGGTTGAAGCCCGCCGGGTTGGAGACGCGCCGCACCACCCGCATAGCGGTTTGGGTCAGTTCCGCGACCTCTCGCGTTTCTGCCGCTTTCAGATCCGTGTAGTCCGCGACGTGGCGGTACGGGCACACCAGCAGGTGCCCCGAGTTGTAGGGGAACAGGTTGAGCACCACGAAGGCGTGCTCTCCCCGGTGCACGATCAGCGACTCCTCGTCGTCGTGCCGCGGCGCCCGGCAAAACGGGCACTGCTCCCCCGCCCCGGCGTCTTTCGGCTTGCCCTCACCGTTGATGTAGACCATCCGGTGAGGGGTCCAGAGCCGCTGGTAGCCGTCGGGGACCCCGGTTAGGAGGGACGGATCTTCGTGCGACATGTCGCTCCTCAGACCTGCTGTTTGTTTGTGATGGCGGAAACGATGCGCTCCACGGCCTCATCGACGGCGATGCCGTTGTCCTGGCTGCCGTCACGCATGCGGAAGGAAACCGCACCCTTTTCCTGGTCCTCGCTGCCCGCGATGAGCAGGTAGGGCACCTTTTCCTTGGTGTGGTTGCGAATCTTCTTCTGCATGCGGTCGTCGGAGGCGTCTACCTCTACGCGCACGCCGCGCTCGCGCAGCTTGGCCGCCACCTCGTTCAGGTAGGGCACGTGGTCGGCCGCTACCGGGATGCAGACCACCTGGACGGGGGCCAGCCAGACCGGGAACGCGCCGGCGTAGTGCTCGAGCAGCACGCCGAAGAAGCGTTCGATGGAGCCAAACAGTGCGCGGTGGATCATCACCGGGCGCTGGCGGCTGCCGTCGGAAGCGGTGTATTCGAGGCCGAAGCGTTCCGGCAGGTTGAAGTCCAGCTGGATGGTGGACATCTGCCAGGTGCGGCCGATGGCGTCCTTCGCCTGCACCGAGATCTTCGGGCCGTAGAACGCCGCGCCGCCCGGGTCTGGCACCAGGTCCAGGCCAGAGGCAGTGGCTACCTCTTCCAGGACGCGGGTGGCTTCTTCCCAGGTGTCGTCGTCGCCGACGAACTTTTCGGGGTTCTTGGTGGAGAGCTCCAGGTAGAAGTCGTCCAGGCCGTAGTCCTTGAGCAGGTCAAGCACGAAGGTGAGCAGGGTGGTCAGCTCCTCGCGCATCTGTTCGCGGGTGCAGTAGATGTGGGCATCGTCCTGCGTGAAGCCGCGGGCGCGGGTCAGGCCGTGCACCACGCCCGACTTTTCGTTGCGGTATACCGTGCCGAACTCGAACAGGCGCAGGGGCAGTTCGCGGTAGGAACGGCCGCGCGAACGGAAAATCAGGTTGTGCATCGGGCAGTTCATGGGCTTGAGGTAGTAGTCCTGGCCCTGCTTGGTGATGTTGCCCTCGGCGTCGCGTTCCTCGTCCATGTGCATGGCCGGGTACATGCCGTCCCGGTACCAGTCCAGGTGACCGGAGGTTTCGAAGAGCTGCCCCTTGGTGATGTGCGGGGTGTTGACGAACGAATACCCGGAGGCCACGTGCTGGCGGCGCGAGTAGTCCTCCATCTCCATGCGGATCATCGCGCCCTTGGGGTGGAATACCGCGAGGCCGGAGCCGATCTCGTCGGGGAAGGAGAACAGATCGAGTTCGCTGCCCAGGCGGCGGTGGTCGCGGCGTTCCGCCTCCGCGATGCGCTCCTGGTACGCCTTCAGATCGTCCTTGGTCGGCCAGGCCGTGCCGTAGACGCGCTGCAGCATCGGGTTCTTTTCGCTGCCGCGCCAGTAGGCGGCGGCGGAGCGGGTCAGCGCGAAACCGTTGCCGATGTATTTGGTGGAGGGCAGGTGGGGGCCGCGGCAGAGGTCGGTCCAGGCCACTTCGCCGTTGCGACGCACGTTGTCGTACATGGTCAGGCCGCCGTCACCCACCTCGACGCTAGCGCCCTCCCCCGCTTCAGCGGCGGTGGACTTGAGGCCGATCAGTTCGAGCTTGTACGGTTCGTGCGCTTCCTCGCCGCGCGCGTCGTCGTCGCTGATTTCGCGGCGCACGAAGCGCTGGCCTTCCTTGACGATGCGCGACATCGCCTTTTCCAGCTTTTTGAGGTCTTCGGGGGTGAAGGGGTCCGCTACGTCGAAGTCGTAGTAGAAGCCGTCCTTGATGGGCGGGCCGATGCCGAGCTTCGCGTCCGGGTTCACCTGCTGCACCGCCTGCGCGAGCACGTGGGCGGTCGAGTGGCGCAGGATCTGCAGGCCGTCCTCGCTGGTGATGGTTACCGACTCAACCACGTCGCCGGGGGTGAGTTTGGTATCGAGGTCGCGCAGTTCGCCGTTGACGCGTAGCGCCACGACGTCCTTGCTGCCGGGGAATAGGTCAAGCCCACTCACCCCGTCGGCGATCTCGGTTTGCACGCCGTCGAGGGTGATTTCTGGTGCTGCCACAGGTGTTCTCCTTGTAGTGAAAATGGTCCGGCCTACGATGCCGGCTCATCCCCCATGTTAGCCGCTCAGGATATGTGCACCAGGATCGCCACCAGCATGAGTAGCGCGGCAAAGCTCACGGCTGCCGCCGCGAAAGCGAGAATCCGGGCCGACGGCATCGGCACATGGTCGGTGTCGCTATTGAGCAGTACCCTTTGGATCGCCGCGTAGCGCCGTTCGGCGAAAAACACGATCGCCACGGAGGCACTCAATCCGAGGGCGCAGACCAGGAGCGAATAGGCCCCGAACACGTGGGGCAGGACTTTCAGGGCGATAAGCGAGCCGACGCCGAGCGCCAGCCCGGTACGCCGCCAGGAAAGCGCCGTGCGTTCGGGTTGCAGGCCCGGATCGAAAATCACCCTGCCCTCCGGTTCCGGGTGGCTCACGCCGTCAGCACCCCGATGAACAGCAGGACACCCACCGCGAGGACCGCGACGGCGAGCGGTAGGGCTAGCAGGGCGTGCGGCAGGGGCTTATTCAGGCGCAGGCTGCGTTCGGTAGCTACCCAGCCGAGCCACGCTTGCAGGGGAGCCAAAATGCCGCACACGATCAGGATTAGGGAGGCCGCGAGGCGGTGGGGCGGGTTGATCCCCAGGCCGAGCGTTTCTAGCGCCACCCCGCCCGCGATTAGTGCGAGGGAGGTGCGTAGCCAGGCGAGGAAGGTGCGTTCGTTAGCGAGGCTGAAACGTGCGTCCGGCTCGCTGCCGTGCCGGTAAACCCGCGCCGGGAAACGGGAATCTTGCTTCTCCATCGCAGCTCCATTCATAGATACAGGAAAAGCCCCGACACTTACGCGTCAGGACTCTTCATCTGTACCCCGTACCGGATTTGAACCGGTGTTACCGCCGTGAGAGGGCGGCGTCCTAGGCCGCTAGACGAACGGGGCCTAAACACTATCCGTAAATAATGTTTCGTGCCCCGTACCGGATTTGAACCGGTGTTACTGCCGTGAGAGGGCAGCGTCCTAGGCCGCTAGACGAACGGGGCGCGGACTTTAACAGGCGAACCTGTTTAAGCGCTGGGGTACCAGGACTCGAACCTAGAACAACTGAACCAGAATCAGCCGTGTTGCCAATTACACCATACCCCATGGTGGGAGCTTTCCAGCGGTTAATCCGCTTTCCTGCAACGAGATAAAACTTTATCCGAAGCGGGCGCGTTTACGCAAACTAAAGCCCCCAAAGTGGCTGTGAGGTCAGCCACCCAAGGTTACTGCTGCGCCAGCAGCTCGGACATGGCCCGCAGGCGGTTCAGGGAAGATTCCCTGCCCAGCAGCTCCATGGACTCGAACAGCGGCGGAGAGACACGGCGGCCGGAAATCGCGCTGCGTAGCGGCCCAAAGGCCAGGCGCGGCTTGATTCCCATGTCGTCCACGATCGCGGCGCGCAGCACCTCTTCCAGGCGGGCGGCCGTGAATTCGTCCAGCCCCTCAACCTCGGCGATGGCGCGTTCCACGACGGCGCGCGGGTCATCGCCCAGTTTCTTGAGCGCGTCCTCGGCCACGGTTAGCTCCTCGTCCGGGGTGAAGAGGAAACGCAGCATTTCGGGGGCCTCCCCCAGCAGGTTCATGCGGGGCTGCACCAGCGGCGTCACCGCGGTAAGCAGCTCGGCCTGAGCAGGCGTCACCGGGTCGGAGATCAGGCCCGCCTCCTGCAGGTAGGGCACCATGCGGGAGGTGAACTCGGCCGGTTCCAGCATGCGCATGTGATCGGCGTTGATGGCGGTCGCCTTCTTGATGTCGACGCGTGCCGGGTTCGGGTTTACGTCGTGCACATCGAAGCGCTCCACCATCTGTTCGCGGGTGAAGATGTCCTGATCGGCGCTGAAGCCCCAACCCAGCAGGGCCAGGTAGTTGACCATGCCCTCGGGCAGGAAGCCCTGTTCGCGGTAGAGGAACAGGTTCGATTCCGGGTCGCGCTTGGAAAGCTTCTTGTTGCCCTCCCCCATCACGTAGGGCAGGTGGCCGAACTCGGGGATGCGTTCCGCAACGCCGATCTCCACGAGCGCACGGTAGAGCACGATCTGGCGCGGGGTGGAGGAAAGCAGGTCCTCGCCGCGCAGCACGTGGCTTACCTGCATGAGCGCGTCGTCTACAGGGTTTACCAGCGTGTAGAGCGGGGCGCCGTTGGCGCGCACCACCACGTAGTCGGGAACGCTGCCCGCGCGGAAGGTGATTTCGCCGCGAATCATGTCGGTGAAAGTGATGTCTTCGTCGGGCATGCGCACGCGCCAGACGGGCTCGCGGCCCTCGGCGCGGTAGGCGGCCTTCTGTTCTTCGCTCAGGTCGCGGTCGAAACCGTCGTAGCCGAGCTGCGGATCGCGGCCTGCAGCCTCGTGGCGGGCGCGGATTTCCTCGTTGGTGGAGAAGGATTCGTAGATGTGGCCGGAGGCCTTCAGCTTTTCGATCACGTCGGCGTAGATCTCGCCGCGCTGAGACTGGCGGTAGGGGCCGTGCGGGCCGCCCTTTTCCACGCCCTCGTCCCAGTCGATGCCGAGCCAGCGCATGGCGTCGAGCAGCTGGTTGTAGCTTTCCTCGCTGTCGCGCGCCGCGTCGGTGTCTTCGATACGGAAGATCAGCTTGCCGCCCATGTGCCGGGCGTAGGCCCAGTTATAGAGGGCGGTGCGCACCATACCGACGTGCGGCGTGCCGGTGGGAGACGGGCAGAAACGAAGCCGCACATCGGTGTTTTGCGTGGTCACAGTAAAACCTTTCGGTTGGGTAGCAAGTTTTGGTGGCGCCTAGCGGCGCACCACCGGGTTTTCGAGGGTGCCGATTCCGGCAATGCTGAGTGCAGCGCGCTGCCCCTCGCGCAGGGGCGCGGCGGGGGCCGGGGTGCCGGTGAGCACCACGTCCCCCGGCAGCAGGGTCATGACGGCGCTGATTTCGCTGATCAGGTTTTCTACGCTGCGCAGGGCGTTTGCGGTGCTGCCCTGCTGCGCAAGCTGATCGTCGACCAGGCAGCGCATGGCGTTGTCTTCCGCGGGCGCGAAGTCGGTTTCGATCCAGGGGCCGAGGGGGCAGGAGGTATCGAAGGCCTTGGCGCGCACCCACTGCGATTCCCCTGCCTGCGCATCACACGCGGTTAGATCGCCGGCGACGGTGTAGCCGAGCACGTAATCGCTTACCTGTTCGGGGGCGAGGTTCTTGGCGAGGCGCTTAATCACGACCGCCAGTTCGACCTCCGCCCGCACGTCCTGGCTGTAGGCGGGAAGCTGAATCGGGTCCTGCGGGCCGATCACGGCGGTGTTCGGCTTCAAGAAGAAGAGCGGCGCGCCGGGTTCGGCGGGCTTTTCTTCTCCGGCCGGGGCATAGTTATCGCCCACGCAAACCACCTTGGAGCGCGGGATTACCGGCGCGAGCAGGCGCACGTCCTCCAGCGGCAGGATCTTTCCGGAGGGGCGAATCTCCGTGTAGAGGGGATCGCCCACCAGCCCCATGATGACCTGCTGGCCGTCTTTTTCCGCTACTACGCCGAATGCCGGCTCGTCTCCCGTGGTGAATCTGGCGATGCGCATGTGTACCAGTTTAGTGGTTTGCCTGGGCCAGCGCCCCGTGTCCCACCGTGTCGGTCTAGACACTCATCCCCGCCTCGGCAGCACCGTGCGCCCCACCCACGGGTCGTTTTATTGGACCGAAGCCTACTTAGGGCGCCTACTTTGGTCGGTTGGCGGGCAGGGCGGGTTTTCCGTAGCGTTGGTTGCGAGCAGTAATCGCCCGCCTTTTATGTGCAGCCTCGAAGGAGACGTTGTGAAGAAGCGAAACCCCGGCCTGATTGCCGTCTATCTGATTCTGGCCGCCGCCTCGGTTTACTTCCTGTTCCAGCCGAACAGCAGCTGGATGTGGATGGTGGCGGGGGTGATCTCCCTCTCGGCGCTGACGGCCCAGCTGCTACCGCAGCCGAAAGAGACCGACATTTCCGCGCTGCGGGAACTGAGCCACATCGAGAACCCGACCTCGCAGGAAATCAAGGAATACCGCAAGGCGAACCCCGGCACGTCGTTTTCCGAGGCGCTGATCGCGCTGAAGCGCGAGCGTGCGGCTGCACTGGGCGAGCATCCGGAAAATCCCCAGCAGTAGTTCCGCTAACACTCACCGGCCCGCGAAAACGCACGAGTTTTCGCGGGCTTTGTACGTTGCATACCCTAGTGGGGTGATGCTCAGCGATTCTGCCGTTTCCACCCCGTCCCCTTCCGTGCGGGGCAGCGCCTGGCTGCCGTCCGTGCTGCTGGGTGCCGACGAGGCGGCGGCAGCGGCGCGGGAGCACGCGCGGCGCGCGGATGAATTAACGGCCGGTCACCGGGAGCGTAAACAGCGCGGCGAGAAGCACGCGGTGGAGGATTTCCTTTACACCTACTATCCGTTTCCCCCGGCTAAGCTGCGCCGCTACCATCCGGGGTGGCGGGCGGCGATGCCCGCGCGGGGCGATTGCCCGGCCTGGTATCGCGTGCTCGGCAAAACGGCTCTGGGCGCGGCCCGCGCAGCATCCGGCGGCGCCGCCACCGTTGACGGCGAATTTTTTCCAGGCCGACGTGGCGCTGTTTTTGCAGCGGCGTGCCGATGCCCTCCACTACATTTACCGCCTGCTGACCGCCACGCGGGAGCGGCGCAGTTCGTTCGACTGCTTTGGCCTGCACGAGTGGGCGATGGTTTATCGGCAGCAGCCGCGCCACGATGCGCTGCCGCTGCGGATCGGGCGGGAGGCGACCGACGCTTTCGTGGAGCGCGAGAACCTGCGCTGCACCCACTTTGATGCGTTCCGTTTCTTCACGCCCCCGGCGGTGCCACTGAACGCCTATACGCCGACCAGGGAGCGGCAGCTGGAGCTGGATAATCCGGCTTGCCTGCACGCGAACATGGATCTGTATAAGTGGGCGATGAAACTCAGCCCGCTGCTACCGTCGGCCCTGGTGCTGGACTGTTTCGAGCTGGCGCGCGACGTGCGCGTGCTGGACATGGAGGCCTCCCCGTACGACGTACGCGGCCTGGGCTACGGGGTGGTGCCGATCGAGACCAGCGAGGGCAAGGCGGAATACGTGCGCAGGCAGCGTGGCCTGGCGGCCCGCGCCGACGCTCTGCGTAAGCGCATGGCGGAGGAGATCGCTTTGCCTGCGCGGGCGGCGACGGAACTCCTAGAACACCAAAAGATCTAGCAAACAGGGCATTTGCCCCATAAAGTTTGGCGGGCGGGGAGACTCCGATATTTTTCAGAGGTTCCCCGCCCGCAGCTACACCGCACTGGATAGTACAGCGTTATGATTCACTACCGAAGCGTTCACGCAGATAGTCACGCAGCAGATGCGGCCAGTCAGTCTGTATCGCGCTAGGGCCGTAGTTTGCTATCACACCCCACCCCTTCTCAGGGTCTTCAAGTACGGAGACGTCGTCGTTGTAGTCCAGGAAGAGACGCGAGCCATTTTCCAAGTTAAGCGCGTTAATCTGCACTAACGGATAACGTTCACGAATTTTCGCCACGTTATCCGGGTGCGCAAAATCATCTTCCTCGTTAACTGCAAGTAGCTCAGCACCAACCATATTTATGTGCTTGCGCGCGGCTGCCTTTTCAAACTCGTCCATAGTTCGCACAATGGGATACCACATGAATGGAATCGGATGTTCAGCCAGAGCATCCAAAAGGTAATCCTCGACCGACGATTTAAGCAAAACTCGCCGCTCTGCACCGTACTCGCCCAGGTAATCGAACAGTTCCGGCCAGTAGAACCAGGAACGATCTATGTTTAACCAAGCGTCGGGGAGAGTTTCAAGCAAAGTCCCTAACTGTTCCACACCGGTCGCGTTATTTCCCCCGGACCAGACGTAACGCAGAGAGGAAATTTCCTGGCTGGTTTTTTCGCAAATATCAAACTTCTGGTTGAAGTTTTTTTCCTCATATGTGTTGTGGAAGAGGAAGTATTCGCCATCTACAGAACGAACTACGTCGGTTTCTGCAATATCCGCTCCACTTTTCAAAGAGCCGATGATGGAGCGTAGGGTGTTATCAGGGAAACTTCCCAGAGGTGTCCCACGGTGAGCGATTACCAGGGGACGCCCCATTCCAGTAATCAATTTCTCTAAGTTACCTCGTAGATAACGGGCCTTTTCCGTGCGGCTTATACCGGTGGCCATAATTATGCGACTCCTTCCGGGGCTGCGGGTAGCGCTACCTCGTTCGGGGTAGCTTTCTTGCCAAATGGTTTCTTTACCGCTCGTATTAATTTCCCGGCACCGCCACCGTATACAAGCCACATTACAGTTGTGGCAATGCACATCAGCAATACCGTGTAAACAAACGTCAAAGTGATTCCGTCCGCGTTCGTTTCTCCTTGGGTGGAGTTTTTGATGAAGATGCCCAGCGGCTGGTAGAACGGGTTTGCTAGAAAAATAGCGTGGTCGTAGTCATCGAGCAGGCTATTAAAGTTCAGTGCGGTGATCGCGGCGGCCGTGGGCAACACCAGCGGCAATATAACACGGCGGAATGTGTAGAACTGGCTGGCCCCTAGCAGGGAAGCTGCCTCTTCCAGATTTTCGTGAATCCCTGCAAATCCAGCCTTGAGCAGGCGCAAGCTAAACGGGATTTTGCCTATTACCAATCCGATATAGAGGATAAGCAAGCCGCCGGTAAGCACCTGCCCGCCAACGGTCCATTTGGGTGTGGAATAAGTCAGAATAAGGCCCAGTGACATCATAGTTCCGGGCATTATCCAGGGAATGTGCATCAGGTATTCGAGAGCACCCCCAAGAAAACCCTTGTATTTGGTGATTATCCGTACCACAAATAGCAGGCCAACGATCACAGTTAGGGATGCCGCGGTGGCATAGCCAAGTGAAACCATAAATGGCCAGCGGGCAGCAGGAACCGTAAGCACCGCCAAATAATTATCCAAGGTAAAACTGTCTAGAGTCAATCTCCCGCTGTTTATCGTATCCGCATTGGTAAACGAGAAAATCACAATCAACACGGGAGGAATGATGTAGACCAGAAGCAAAAGGTAGGAAACCACGTGCACCAGAAGATTAGCTACGGGATTATCTATCTTCTGCTTCTCTATTTTGGATGCAACCTTAGAGACCGAGAAATAGGTGCCACCCCGCTCGACCCGGTTCATGAGCAACAACAGAGAGATGGTAAACATCGCCAAAATAATTGCTAGGGCAGCAGCCAAGTCACGAGACCCGGGAGAGCTAGCAAAGGTTAGGATCATCGGCGAGATTGTCTGGAAGTCACGCCCACCAACAATCTGTGGAGCAGCTAGTGCGCTCAAGCCGCCGAGGAACGAAAGGATCGTAACCGCGAAAATGGTCGGTTTCAGAGTAGGCAACACCACGGTTCGCAGGATCTTCCATTGGGAAGCCCCCATCTGTTTCGCTGCCTCCACAGTCTGGTAGTCCACCTTCGCGAGAGAAGCGGTAAGGAACAGGAGATGATTACCGGTCGTAGCAAAGGTCATTACAAAAACAACCGCCGGATACCCAACGAACCAATCATTCGGGAGGAAGGGGAAAACCCAGGTAAGCAAACGGGTCATAACGCCGGTCGAACCGTAAACAAAGTTGTATCCCGCAACCAAGACAATCCCACCGTAGATAAGCTATGAGGCATATCCCAGCCAAAGCACTTTCGCGCCCCAAATTTTGAAATAGTGCGTTACCAGCACAATAAATATGCCGACCAGGTTTACAGTTAACGACAGGGTTACCGCCAAAATCACGCTATTACGCAGAGAATTCATCGCACGTTCGGATGAGAAGAGCCTCGCCCATGCGCGAGTCGAAGGTTCCCCGTTAGAGGTGAATACGGCGAATAGCAGTTCAATGTTTGGCAAAATCAAAAACGCCAGCACGAACCAGAGGGAAACCGCGATCGTAATTACCGCCATTGGCGAACGTAGATAGGGCGGTATTCGTTTTGCTACACCCACGCTAGACACCGCCATTCGTACGCATACCAGATGCGTCATACTGCAGGAGATCTCGCGGATGCAGCAGCACACTCACTCGATCGTCGCGGGAGAATATTTCCTGCCCGTACTGATACGGAACCTGGATACGCAATACCTGATCGTAAGTACGCACCTTATACATGACTGATGAGCCATGGTAGGCCTGCGAGTCAACTATCGCGTCCACGGCAATGCTGCCATCCTGCGGGGTAACACCGGCGCGAGCCAGTCCCGCTCTCTCCACGCGAAGGTAACTACTCACCTCAGCTAGCACCGTACCCGGTGCAGCCTTAGCGAGTGACGCTGTAATTTCTGGGGAAAGCCTGTTCACAGAACCGATGAAGTTACATACAAACTCGCTGCGCGAGGTTTCGTAAACCTCGCGCGGAGTACCGACCTGCTCTATTTCTCCCCGATTAAGTACCGCTACCCTGTCACTCATGGCGAGGGCTTCGTCTTGATCATGAGTAACGTAAATGCTCGTGATCCCGAATTGCTGCTGCAGTTCTTTCAACTGCACACGAAGCTGACCGCGTAGTTTAGCATCCAGGTTGGAAAGCGGCTCATCAAGCAGTAGTATGCGCGGACGCATAACCAACGCACGCGCAATTGCAACACGCTGCTGCTGGCCTCCGGAGAGGGCGGAAACGTCTTTCTCGAGCTGCTCCGGAGTCAGCTCTACCTCAGACGCGATTTTTTCTACCCGCTCGCGTATTTCACCCTTCGATACCTTCTGGACCTTCAGACCGAAAGCGATATTTTCCCGCACGCTCATAGAAGGGAAAAGAGCATAATTTTGGAAAACCATGCCGATACCGCGCCGGTCACTGGGCAGGGAAGTAACGTCTTTCCCTGCTACTTTGACACGGCCTGAGGCGGGCTTAATAAATCCTGCCAAAGTCCGCAGGGCGGTAGATTTCCCACATCCCGAAGGGCCGAGGAGGGTGAAGAACTCACCCTCCTCGATTTCGAGCGAGAAATCCGGGATAGCTACGAAGTCACCGAAGGCGACACGGATGTTCTCGAAACTAATCATGGCTACTTGATGACGTCCAGTTCGATCTTTTCGATCCAAGCGGTCAGGTTCTTGGAGACGAACGACCAGTCAATATCCTGACGCTTGAACTTGTCGGTAGCCTCGATTGCCTCGGTATTGCCATCCTTGGCTGCCTTTTCGTTAGCCGGCGCGGTGAAGAACTTCTTTGACCATTCCGACTGCACCTCTGCGCCACCGAACCAGTCAATAAATTTCTTACTCTGTTCTTCCTTCTTGCTGCCCTTAACCAAGGCAACCTGCTGCACCACGATAGGCACACCGTCTGCGGGGTAAATCGGAGTGGTTTTCACGCCGTATTCTTTTTCGCGCGCAACCTTACCGGCAAGCCACATCGAGCCCATGTCTACCTCACCGGCCTTCATGCGTGCGAACAGGTCCTTGCCCTTAACGGAAGGAACACCCTTGGCGAAGTAAGACTTGATATTGTCCCACCCTTCCTTGCTGACTCCGAGCTCCCCGGAGTCATCCTTGTAGCGAGAAAGAATGCCGCTAATGACCATTTGCGCGGTCCCACCTCCGAGGGTTGACGGCACCTCGTACTTCTTTTCGTACTCGGGCTTGGTCCAAAGATCAGTCCAGGATGTCGGCGCCCCCTTGCCATCGGGGTAGGCAGAATCTTTATAGATGATCATGATCGGCTCACGCACGATGGGCCAGAAGGTTTTGCCATCGCAAAGCGCCTCGTCAACATCTACTGCCCAGGAAGGCTTGTACTCGGCAAGCACTCCCTCTGCCTTGAGCGCTTCGAAGTAGACGTTATTCATGCCAAAGGTAACGTCGGCAATCGGAGCTGCCTTTTCAGCCAAGAGTCGGTTCTTCACATCGGCGCCGCCCATTTCAACGACGCGGACCTCGAATCCGGCTTTCTTCGCCTTATCAACTAGCCATTCGCTGCGTCCGTCAGACACAGAGTTGCTGTAAATAACGATGGCTTCATCACTGCCTGCCCCACCGTCGGCACTGGGAGGAGTGCAGGCAGAGAGCCCGATCATGCCTGCTGCGCCAGCGGCGGTTGCCAGAAAACGTCGTCGCGAGATCATCATTGAATCCTTAACTGTAAGCACGTTATGAACGCGCGTTCATTGGGTAATAGAAGCAAAGCACACCCGGCTTAGGCCTCGCAACAACCTTCCCCTCCCCCGCCAGAAAACTCTTGGTGAAAATTTGCTTAAGTCCCGCTCTCGTCATCCAGATCTCCCCTACGAATGATGCTTACCGCCCTTACACCAGGCAGATCAGAAAGCCTCGTAGCTAGATCGCAAAGCATGGGCTTACCATGAAACCGCAGGTCAACCACTGCCACAGGAATTCCATCCAGCTCGCTCCGACGCGTTTTCTCGATCAGAGCAGCAAACCCCATCGAGGTCGCCAGGGCTAGAATTTCTCGCAAAACGCCTGCCCCGTCCGCATAAACCACCTCTACGATCTGGTGACGTTCCGGACTTGGAAGCCTGCGCACCAGCGGGGATACCACAAACAGGGTTACCAGGTGCAGCGCAGTTAGCGTAATAGCCAGCGGAAGCATACCCGCGCCGCAGGCCATGCCCACGGCGGCCGAGACCCATACAGTAGCGGCAGTGGTCAGCCCTCGCACCACGTCTTTACCTTTAAAAATCACTCCTGCCCCCAGAAAGCCAATGCCGGAGACTATCTGCGCAGAGATGCGGGATGGATCAAAGTTCATACCTTCCGAAAAAACGAAGGAGAAACCGTACGCAGAGATCAAAGTGAAACCGCAAGACCCCAGGCCTACCAGCACGTTTGTTCTGTAGCCAGCGCTTTTTCTGCGCACTTGGCGCTCCACGCCAATTAAAGAGCAAAGCAAAAACGACGCAATCAGAAGCTCCACCTCAATAAACACGGTGGGGCTAGCAAAAGCAGAAAATATCTTCATTGCAGCCTTCCTCGTTCCGCAAACACGTTATGAACGCGCGTTCATAACGAGATATGCTAGCCATGAAAGAGGACCCCAGGAAGGGCTAACGCTGAGAGAGTGGAAGATTAAAGCGAGGCTAGGCTGGCCGCTGGTCGCAGCTCTCCAGTGAATTTTTCATGCTGCACTGTCACGGAATCCCTGTCTCGAAGCATCTGGGAGATCACCTCTACAGACCTCCGAGCCACCGTCTCGACCGGAATGCGCAAGGTAGCAAGCTGCATATAGTCCAGCCCTGGCATCGTCCCGTCGCATCCAATCAAAGAGACATCAGCGGGAACATTAATACCGGCCTTGCGCGCATCTTCCGCGAACTGAACCATGCGAGCATCGCTCGGGAACATCACCGCGCTAATACTCTTAGCAGAAAGTAGCGTGAAGATTTCTTCGTGTCCCTGCCCCATCGCAGCAAAGCGCGCAACCGGAATTACCTCCACGATGCACCCTAGCTTCCGCAACTGTTCGGTTGCGACATTAGCACGCATGTTTTCGGCTAGAGAATGCTCGTTTAACGGGCACACAACGGCGACCTTACGGTGCCCCCGCGCATAGATAAGCTGGGCTATCTGCCTTGCGTTATCCGCTTCGTCATAGCTAACGCCATAAACTTGCGGGTGAGATTCAGGGCGCCCCACAGAAATGATTGGCACCTTGGATAAGAGCGGCAATAAATCGTGGGTGCGTACAACACCAGTAGCAACCAGCAACCCACCCACACGCATACTAAGCAAACGGCGCAATGCCTCTAATTCGCTCCCCTGCTGCCGATAGTGCGTGGGCATCGCGGTAACTACGTTGAGCCCCAATTCTTCTGCCCACTGTTGCACCTGCGAATAGAGCAAACCGTAGGAAGAATTGCGAGAATCACGAATCAATAGGCCAACAGTATTAGAGCGGCCCGCAGCTAGTTGCTGAGCGTGTACCGATGGCACATACCCAAGCTCGTCCACCGCGCGCAGAACCCGTTCACGTACTCCTGGGGAAACCTGCACCGTACGGGAAAGAACCCTGGAAACGGTCGCACGGGATACCCCGGCAGCGCGTGCTACATCAGCCATGTTGGCTGGTGACGAGGGAGAGCGGGAGGAAGAAAACATGGTCTTTCCATACTAGGGGGCTAAGTCGCCGAAGCGATACGTAAATTCCTCACGAACTTTCCTCCAGTCCACCATTAATTGACTGCCCCCGTCACCGCTCGGGATAATCGTTTCTATAGGCTGACCCGTACGGCGCGGGTTCCCCTGTTACCCGCGAATCCACTTCGGCGGTGCTATTCATTTCATTCCCCGTTTGCCGCGAAAGGACGTGAGCGTCATCGCGCTGCTCGCCGACCACCTGCCCAAGACCGCCGATGCCGATGCCATCGTGGCGGCGTTCACCGCTGCCCAGGCCGAGGCCGGGCGCGTGCTCTACCCGCACCAAGAGGAGGCGCTGCTGGCGGTTGCCGCAGGCGATCACGTCATCGCCGCCACTCCAACCGGCTCCGGTAAGTCCACCATCGGCTATGCCTCCCTGTTCGCGGCCCTGGCGCGCGGCGAGCGCGCCTTCTACACGGCCCCCATCAAGGCATTGGTGAGCGAAAAGTTCTTCGAGCTGATCGAACTGTTCGGGGCCGAGAACGTGGGTATGGCCACCGGCGATTCGAGCGTAAACGCAGACGCCCCGATAATCGTCTGCACCGCCGAGATCCTGGCCAATCAGGCCCTGCGTGACGGGGAGACGAGCGACGTCGGTCTGGCGGTAATGGACGAATTCCACTTCTACGGCGATAGCCAGCGCGGTTGGGCCTGGCAGGTGCCGCTGATCGAACTGCCCCGCACCCAGTTCGTGCTGATGTCGGCCACCCTGGGGGACGTTTCCTTCTTCGAAAACGATCTGCGTCGGCGCACGGGACGCGCGGTTAGCACCATTTCCGATGCGCAGCGGCCGGTGCCGCTCGACTACCTCTGGTCAGAGGACCCCCTCGAGGAAACCATCGACAGGCTGCTCGTGGAGCGTAACGCCCCCGTCTACATCGTGCACTTCACGCAGGCGCAGGCGCTCGATCAGGCGCGGGCGCTGCTCGGCAAAGACGTGTTGAGCAAGGAAGAAAAGGAAAAGGTACGCCTGCTGATCGGCGATTTCCGCTTCTCTAAGGGGTTCGGGCAGGTACTGAGCAAGCTGGTGCGCAGCGGCATCGGCATCCATCATGCCGGGATGCTGCCGAAATATCGCCGCCTGGTAGAAAAACTCGCCCAGTCGGGCCTGCTGAAACTCATCTGCGGCACCGACACGCTCGGGGTCGGCATTAACGTGCCTATCCGCACCGTGCTGCTGACCGGGCTCGCCAAATACGACGGGCGCAGGCAGCGGGTGCTGAACGCCCGCGAGTTCCATCAGATCGCGGGCCGGGCCGGACGCGCCGGATACGACACCGTCGGTCACGTGGTGGTACAGGCCCCCGAATGGGCTATCGAAGCGAAAAAGGAACGCGAAAAGCAGGCGGCGCGCAGCACCACCCCGAACAACGCGAAGAAAAAGAAGCGCCCGGTTAAGGAGAAGGTTCCCGAGGGGAAAACCAACTGGACGGAAGATACCTTCACGAAACTGATCTCCCGTGAACCGGAGGCGCTACGCCCCCACATGCAGGTCAGCTACTCCCTGCTGCTGCAGGTGATCGCGCGGCCGGGCAACGCCGTGCAGGCGATGCGCCACCTGCTACGGGAAAACCATCTGCCGGGTGGCGCGCAGGTGAAACTCGTGAAGCAGGCGTGCGAGCTGTTCCGCTCGCTGCGCGACGCGGGGATCGTGAAGCTGCTGGACGAGCCCGATCACCTGGGGCGCAGCATCGTGCTGGAAAATGAGTTGCAGCTCGATTTCGCGATGAATCAGCCGCTCGCGCCGTTCGCGATTGCCGCCATCGACGTACTGGACGAATCCTCCCCCACGCTCACGCTAGATACCGTTTCCATTATCGAAGCGATCTTGGAAGACCCGATGGCGATCCTGTTCGCCCAGCAGAACGCCGCACGCGCCAGCCTGCTGGCCGAGCTGAAAGCCGACGGCGTGGACTATCACGAGCGCAAGGCGATGCTGGAGGAAGTGACCTGGCCCCGCCCGCTCGAGGAAGAACTCACCGCCCAGCTAGAGATCTTCAAACAGAGCAACCCGTGGGTGCGCGATGACAGCCTCTCCCCCAAATCGATCGTGCGGGAAATGTACGAGACGGGGCAGACGTTTAGCGAATTCATCGCCCGCTATCAGCTCGCCCGCAGCGAGGGCATCCTGCTGCGCTACCTTTCCGACGCCTACCGGACGCTGCGCCGCACGGTGCCGATGGAGCTACGCACCCAGGAGCTAGACGATCTGATCGAATGGCTTGGTGTGCTGGTGCGCGGCATCGACTCGTCCCTGCTGGATGAGTGGGAAATGCTCATCAACCCGGAGGACGACGACATCGCCTCCACGCTGCGTCCCGACAGCCCGCGTGCGCTTTCCGGCCAGACCAAGGTGCTAGAGACGATGGTGCGCCAGGCCATGTGGCAGCGCGTGGAGCACTTCGCTTTCGAGCGCGAGGAACGCCTGGGCGAACTGGACGGCTGGTGCGGTTTCGACCGCGATGCCTGGGCCGAGGCCATGGACGATTTCTATGACGCCTACGATCACGTGGTGCTGGAGGGCGATGCGCGCTCCAAGCAGATGCTGCATATTCGCCCGGAAAACGGTTTCTGGTTTATCCGCCAAACCATCGACGATCCCGACCACAACCGGGACTTCGTGATGGAGGCCGAGCTGGACCTAGCCGCGACCGATGAGGCCGGGGAGATCGTGCTGCGCATGATGCACGTGGGCGAGATCCGTTAACACAGCACCTAGCCCGTGCGGTTAATGAAACGGCGGGTGCCTGGGAATAATATCCCTGGGCATCCGCCGTTTTCATGCGCGCGTAGCGCTTTCAGATCAGCTCACGAACTTGGTCATCCAGCCGTGTTCGTCGGCGCTACGGCCGTACTGGATGTTGAGCAGGCGCTCACGGATCGCGAAGGTCTTTTCGGTCTGGGCACCGTCACCGATCACGGTCTTTCCTTCGCTGGTCAGGAACGCGCCGATGGGGGTGACTACCGCTGCGGTCCCGCAGGCGAACATCTCCAGGATGTCCCCGGATTCGATGTCGGCAAGCACCTGCTTGAAGTTGAGGCGTTCCTCGCGCGGGGTGAGCCCCAGTTCTTCACCGATCTTGAGGATGGAAGCGCGGGTCACGCCCTCCAGGATCGAGCCGGTCAGTGCCGGGGTGCAGAGCGAGCCGTCGGCGCGCACCACGAACACGTTCATGCCGGAAAGCTCATCGATGAACGTGCGCGTTTCGGAATCGAGGAACATGACCTCATCGGCCCCGTTCTCCACGGCCTCCGCCTTCCCCAGCATGGAGGAGGCGTAGTTGCCGCCGCACTTGGCAGCGCCGGTGCCGCCCGCCCCCGCGCGGGAGAACTTCTCGCTCGCCCAGACGGTGAGAGGCTTGATGCCGCTCTTGAAGTAGGAATCGGCGGGAGAGGCGATGCAGTAGTACTCGACCTGCTTGGAGGGGCGCACTCCCAGGAACGCTTCGCTGCCGAACATGAACGGGCGCAGGTAAAGGGAGGATTCGCCACCGCTAGGCACCCAATCCTTATCGATCTCAAGCAGCTGGCGCACCGATTCCAGGTACAGCTCAACGGGCAGTTCCGGCAGCGCCAGGCGGCGCGCGGAAGCCTGCAGGCGCTGGGCGTTACGCTCCGGGCGGAAGGACCACACAGAACCGTCAGCGTGGCGGTACGCCTTCATGCCCTCGAAGATTTCCTGCGCGTAGTGGAGGACCCCCGCCGCGGGCGAAATGGTGATCGGGCCAAACGGCATAACCTGTGCGTCGTGCCACCCGTTCTCCGGGTTCCAAGAAATCCGCACCATGTGATCGGTGAAGTTGTCACCGAAGCCGGGGTTAGCGAGGATGTCCTCGCGTTCCTCCTGTGTGGCGGGGTTTTCGTTCCGGGTCACCTTGAAAGTCAGGGACATTTTTCCTCCATTAATTGCACGCGAGTATTGTTCCTCGCGATTCAGCTAGCGAATGCTCTAGGGCGGCGTATTTGCCGATAGAAGCGGTTTTTAGCGGCCGCCGCGCAGGGAAAACTTTTGCCGCAGCTCAGCCTGCTGCGCATCGTTTTCGCCGCCCGTTTCCGACTTTTCCAGCGGGGCAACCTTCCCCTCGCGGATCTCGGCCAGGATTCCGCTCAGCCTTTCCAGCGCGGCGTCATCCAGCACCTGCGCGCCGTAACCGTGGGCCGGGGCAGAGCCTTCCGCGAGTTTCGCGGCGGCTGTCACGAGCTGGCGGTTAAGCAGCAGGTGCGCGGTTTCGGGAGAGTATCCCGCCGCGGTCAGGACCGTGAAACCTGCCTCTACGGTGCGCGCCATTACGCCCTGCAGCACGGCGCGCGCGCAGAAAACAGATGCGGCGGCGGTATCGCGTACGTCGCCGCGCACCGCTCCCGCGCGCAGCACGCCGAGCGCTTTCGCGTAGGAAAGCACAAGATCGAAGTCGTCGCCGGCAACCAGCGCGGGAACGCCCCTGCCCGCGGCGTACTCGCTACGCATGCCGGGCTCCGCGCAGATCAGTGCCGACCCTACGCCTTCGGGCAGCTGTAGCGTGCCCGTCAGCAGCGCCTCGGCGTCGGTGAGCAGCAGCGTCTTTCCGGGGCGCAGCGCCTCCCGCAGCGGCCCCTGACAGAGCGCCACCTGCTCCTGGCCCGGCACCAGCAGGGCGATCAGGTCGGCCCAGCCAGCGGCGTCGGCCGGATCGGTCACCTTAAAGCCTTCGTCTGCGGCATCTTCGCGGTGGGAAGAATCCTCCGGCAGGGCCACCTTCACCGCCACGCCGCTATCGCGCAGGTTCAGCGCGTGCTGGCGCGCAACTTTACCGAAGCCGATGATCGCTACCTTGGCGGCCTGTACCAGGCTCAGGTCAGCATCGTCGTCGTAAAACACTTCTGCCACGGGTGCTCCTTAAAAGATTGCCGACAAAATGCGCAGCTAGCACCATCTTAGAACCGCGGGCATAAAAAAGACCCGTCCGTGTGTTCACGGACGGGTCTTTTCACTAAAAGGCGTTACTTAACCTGCGGTATTTCGCCGGTTTCGGTGGATGCCTCCACGCCACTGCCCGGCTCTACCGGGTAGTCGGGGTCGGCTTCCAGCAGGGCACGCACCGATTCGATCTGCCCGGTGGCGGTGTCCTCTTCCGCCTGCGCCGCACGAATCTGTTCCTTGGTCGGCTCATGATCCCCCATGCCCACGGCAAGCTCGGGATCAGCCACCGGCTCAAGCACGCCAACGTCGACGCGGGTCTTGTGGCGCAGGATCTCCATGCGCAGGATCTTGCTGAGCACGTACAGACCAACCAGGTTAGGAATGGTCATCAGGAAGAACGTGGAGTCGGAGAACGCGATCACGGAGTCCAGCGAAATAGCGGAGCCGACCACTACCGCCAGGATCCAAACCACCTGGTAAACCTTGGTCACGACCGGGCTGCGGTCGAACAGGAACTCGGCGGCCAGCTGACCGTAGTAGGAGTAGGACAGCACGGTGGAGAACGCGAACAGGGCGACCGCGACCATCAGCACGTAGGGGAACCAGGCGGTGACGGTGGAGAACGCGGAGGCGGTCATCGTAATTCCGTCGATGTCCTCACCGTTCGTCTTGTAAACGCCGGTCACGGTAATCGCCAGCGCGGTCAGCGAGCAGATGATGACGGAGTCCACGAGGGGCTCCCACATCGCGGTGTAGCCCTCGGTAGCGGGTTCCTTGGTCTTCGCGGCGGAGTGCGCGATACCGGCGGTGCCGACGCCTGCCGCATTGGAGAACAGGGCACGCTGAATACCGATGATGGCCACGCCAACCACGCCGCCCTGCACGCCCTCGGGGTTAATCGCGGACGAGAAGATGGTGCCGATTGCGGCGGGGATTTCGGCCGCGTGCACAATCAGAATGGCGATAACGCACAGGAAGTAGATAATCGCCATGAGCGGGGTGATCTTCGCGGTCCAGCGGGCGATGGAGGAGATCCCGCCCAGGATCACGATGGCGGCCAGAACCGCCATGATGACGCCGATAACCCACTTGTTATCTACCAGGAAATCGCTACCGAGCTGGGTCGAAAGGATCGAAGCCGCCTGGTTTGCCTGGAACAGGTTACCCGCACCGAACACGCCGATCAGGGTGAAGATCGAGTAAGCGATGGCCAGGCCCATACCGGTTTTCTTCCACCCGATCTCGGCAAAACCGTTCTTCAGGTAGTACATGGGGCCACCGGCGGTGGTGCCGTCCTCGGAAATTTCGCGGTACTTAACGCCCATCGTCGCTTCGGCCATCTTCACGCTCATCGCGAGGAAACCGAAGAGGATGATCCACAGCGCAGCGCCGGGGCCGCCCATCGAAATAGCGACGGCTACACCGGCGATGTTGCCGAGGCCGACGGTGCCCGACAGTTCGGTGGCGAGCGCCTGGAACGAGCTAACCTCGCCGGGGTCGGTCTTGCGGGTGAAGCGACCGCGGATCACATCTAGCGAATGCGCCATGCCGGTGATCGGCTGGAAACGCAGCCACACCGTCAAGAAGATAGCGCCCGCCATCAGCCAGAGCACGATGAGGGGAATCTGCACCCCACCGATCTGTGGCGAATAGAAAACGATGCTAGATAGCTTGTCCGCAATCGGCGCGAACCACTCAGCCAAGAAAGCGTCGATACTGCCGTTGTCAGGCAAAACAATTCCTCTCCGTTAGGTTCCTAAGAAAGTGCCCTAGGAAAAGTCACCTTCGCCACGTTACCGAGCGGGACTGCCTCGTGCAGCGCCATGGCCTGCACTGATACCTTTTCCACGATTTTTATAGCGGCGGAAATGAACCGGGAAATGAACGCCGAGTGAACTAAGAAAGTGCAGGTCAGAGCAGACACATAGCAGCGCTTACGGAAAGCGTCAAGAAAAGTGCCTCTTTGACGGAGTAGGCGATCTTGCCCGCGGGTGCTATCTTGCCCGCGCACAAAACGCGAACGGGGGCGGGGAAGCAGCCGCTCCCCGCCCCCGTCCAGTGACGTTTTAACGCGTTAGCTGTCGTTACTCAGCCGTTGATCTTTTCCAGGATGATCTCGCGGACGCGCCCCGCGTCTGCCTGGCCGCGCGTGGCCTTCATGATCGGCCCCATCAGCGCGCCGATGGCCTGCATCTTGCCGCCCTTGATCTTTTCGACCACGTCGGGGTTGTCGGCGATAGCCTGTTCCACGGCCCCGGTCAGCACCGAATCGTCGGACACGACGGCTAGGCCTTCGGCTTCCACGATCTTGGCGGGATCGCCCTCTCCGGCAACGACCTTCGCCAGCACGCGCTTAGCGATCTTGTCGTTGATCTTGCCTTCGTCAACCAGCTTCTGCAGCTCGGCCACCTGGCCGCCGGTCACGCCCAGCGCTTCCAGCTCCAGCTCGCGCTCCTTGGCGGTGCGGGCCAGTTCGCCCATCCACCACTTGCGGGCCGCCTGCGCGCTCGCGCCCTCAGCCACGGTCGCCTCGATCAGATCGAGAGCGCCCGCGTTGATGACGTCGCGCATCTCCAGGTCGGTGAAGCCCCACTCACCGATCAGCCTGCGGCGGCGCTGCGCGGGCAGCTCCGGCAGGGAGGCGCGGATCTCCTCCACCCATTCGCGCCTCGGCGCCACCGGCACCAGATCCGGCTCCGGGAAGTAACGGTAGTCCTCGGCATCCGACTTTTCACGGCCCGACGAGGTCTGGCCGTCTTCCTCGTGGAAGTGGCGGGTTTCCTGGATGACCTTTTCCCCGGCGTCCAGGATCGCTGCCTGGCGTCGCATCTCGAACGTCACGGCCCGTTCGATGGAACGGAACGAGTTCACGTTCTTCGTCTCGGTGCGGGTGCCCAGCGGAGAATCGGGCGTCTCGCGCAGCGAGACGTTGATGTCGGCACGCACGTTGCCGCGCTCCATGCGAGCCTCGGAGACCCCGAGCGCGCGGAAAATATCGCGCAGGGTACGAACGTAGGCTGCCGCGACCTCGGGGGCACGCTCACCGGCACCCGGGATCGGGCGGGTCACGATCTCAACCAGCGGCACGCCCGCACGGTTGTAATCGACCAGCGAATGCGTTGCGCCCTGGATGCGTCCGGTAGCGCCACCGATGTGGGTGTTCTTGCCGGCGTCCTCTTCAATGTGGGCGCGTTCGATCTCCACGCGGAAGATCTCGCCATCCTCCAGCTCCACGTCGAGGTAGCCGTCGTAAGCGATCGGCTCGTCGTACTGGGAGGTCTGGAAGTTCTTCGTCAGATCCGGGTAGAAGTACTGCTTGCGGGCGAAACGGCACTTTTCTGCGATCTTGCAGTTCAGCGCGAGGCCGATCTTGATCGCGTACTCAACCGCCTTGCCGTTCACTACCGGCAGGCTGCCGGGCAGACCCAGCGAGACAGGGGTGATGGCGGTGTTCGGTTCCGCGGCGAAGATATTGGGCGCACCGTCGAACATCTTGGTGGCGGTGCCCAGCTCAACGTGGACCTCGATGCCGAGTACCGGGTCGTAGCGCTTCGCGGCGTCCGCGAAATCAACCAGTTCAGTCATGCTCAGTTAGTCCCTTCCTCAAGCGCGGGCGCTTTCGCCAGCAGCGGGCCGCCCCAGTTCTCTTCCAGCAGCGCTTCCAGCGCACCGGCCACGCCGTAAAGGCGGCGATCCTGCATCGCGGGGGCGAGGAACTGGATACCGACGGGCAGGCCGTCGGAGGCCAGGCCTGCGGGAAGCGAAATGCCGGGGATACCGGACAGGTTCGCGGGAATCGTGGCGACGTCGTTCATGTACATCGCGAGCGGATCGTCCATCTTTTCCCCGAACTTGAACGCCGTGGTGGGCGCGGTCGGGGAAGCCAGGACGTCTACCTGCGCGAAGGCGCGCGCAAAATCGGCCTGGATCAGGGTGCGTACCTTGAGGGCCGCACCGTAGTGCTCCTCGTACTGGCCAGAGCTGAGCGCGTAGGTGCCCAGCATGATGCGGCGCTTCACCTCGTGGCCGAAACCGGCCCCGCGGGTAGCAGCCATCACGCGCTCTGCGGTCGCGCCGCCCTCGGGGACCACCCGCAGGCCGTAGCGCATGCCGTCGAACTTCGCCAGGTTAGAGGAAGCCTCGGCGGGCATGATCAGGTAGTAGGCGCCCAGCGCGTACTCGAAGCTGGGGCAGGAAACCTCGACGATCTCGGCACCGGCGGCCTCGAGTGCCGCCAGCGATTCGTTGAAGCGAGCGGTGACGTCGGCCTGGAAACCTTCGCCCTGCAGCTCCTTGATGACGCCGATCTTCATGCCTTTCACGTCGCGCTGCTTAGCGGCGGCCACGAAGTCGGTGGGCATCTCCCGGATCGAGGTCGAATCGCGCGGATCGTAGCCGCCGATCAGTTCGTGCAGCGCCGCCGCGTCGAGAACGCTGCGGGTGCAGGGGCCCGCCTGGTCAAGCGAGGAAGCCATCGCGATCAGGCCGTAACGGGAAACGGAGCCATAGGTCGGCTTAACGCCCACGGTGCCGGTGACCGCTGCGGGCTGGCGGATGGAGCCGCCCGTGTCGGTGCCGATCGCGAGCGGGGCCTCGAATGCGGCCAGGGCCGCCGCGCTACCGCCGCCGCTGCCTCCGGGGATGCAGTCCAGGTTCCAGGGGTTGCGGGTGATACCGAAGGCGCTGGTCTCGGTGGAAGAGCCCATCGCGAACTCGTCCATGTTGGTCTTGCCGAGCACGGGCAGCCCGGCGGCGTTGATGCGCTCTACCAGGGTCGCGTCGTACGGCGGCACCCAGCCTTCCAGCATCTTGGAGCCCGCGGTGGTGGGCATGCCCTTGGTGACCACGACGTCCTTGACGGCGATGGGCACGCCCGCGAGCGGGTGCAGGGTTTCGCCTGCCTGACGGCGGGCGTCAACGTCGCGCGCCACCTGGCGGGCGCCGTCCGCGTTCACGTGCAGGTAGGAGTGGACGGTGGCGTCCACGGCCTCCATGCGTTCGAGGTGGGCATCCACCAGCTCTACCGAGCTGGTTTCGCCCGCGGCTAGCTTCGCCGCCATTTCGCTCGCGCTCAGGCGAATCAGGTCACTCATGTTCACTCCTCCCCCAGAATCTGCGGTACACCGAACCGGCCCTCGATAGCCTGGGGCGCGCCCGCGAGGGCGTCCTCCTGGCTCAGGGTCTCGGTCACCACGTCTTCCCGGAAGACGTTAGTCATCGGGATGGGGTGGGAGGTGGGCTCAATATCCTGACGCGCGACCTCTGCTACGGAATGAACAGCGTCCATAATGGCGTCGAACTCGCCCGCGAAACGGGTCAGTTCTTCTTCGCTTAGTTCAATTCGTGCAAGGCCGGCCAGGCGTGCAACTTCGTCTCGTCCAATCGCTGGCATGGGGCCATTCTACGCACCGCCCTAGGTAGGCTTAAACCATGACTTCTAACTGGGCGGTAAAACTGTGAGCGGCGGCCTGGCCGCGCTGCTGGATGACATCGCGCTGCTCGCCAAAATGGCGGCGGCAAGCGTGGACGATGTGGCTGCCGCGTCTGCCCGCGCCAGCGTGAAAGCGGCGGGCGTGGTGGTGGACGATACCGCCGTCACCCCGCAGTACGTGCACGGCGTAACGCCGGCACGCGAACTGCCGATCATCAAGAAGATCGCGCTCGGTTCGCTGCGCAACAAACTGCTGTTCATCCTGCCCGGCGCGCTGCTGCTGAGCCAGTTCCTGCCCTGGCTGCTCACCCCGCTGCTGATGCTGGGCGGCGCCTATCTGTGCTTCGAGGGCGCGGAAAAGATCCTTTCGCTGCTCAAACCCTCCCACGAAGAACCCGCCGTAGCCACGGGGGACGAGGCTTCCCTGGTGGCGGGCGCGGTGCGCACAGATTTCATTCTGAGTGCCGAAATCATGGTGATCGCACTCGGCGAAGTGGTGCGCGAGCCGTTCGTAACCCGCGCCATCACGCTGGCGGTGGTGGCCGTGTTCATCACGGTGCTGGTCTACGGCGTGGTCGCGGTAATCGTGAAGATGGACGACGTCGGCCTGCACCTGGCTGCCAAGCCCCGTACCCGCCGCACCGGACACGCCCTGGTACGGGCGATGCCCCACGTGCTGCGGGTGCTTTCCGGCGTCGGCATGGTGGCAATGCTCTGGGTGGGCGGGCATATCCTGCTTGACGGGCTGCACAAGCTCGGCTGGCACGCCCCGCTCGACCTGGCGCATGAGGCCGCCCACGCGGTACCGCACCTGCTTTCCTGGCCGGTCGAGACCCTGCTGTCGGCGCTGGCGGGCCTGCTGACCGGGGCTTTGCTAGTCGGCGCGGCCCACCTGGCCGGGCACGGCAAGCATTAACCAATCAGAAAAAAGGGGCTTTCCTACCCGCACCGGTAGGAACGCCCCCTTTTTTTAGTCAGCCTGCGGTAACGGGTTATTCGTCGCCTTCGCCCTCTTGCGTAAAGGCGTCCGGGCCCTCGCTAAGCAGCAGCTTGAAGCCGTCCTCGTCGAGTATCCGCAGGCCCAGATCGCGCGCCTTATCCGCCTTGGAACCGGCGTTCTCCCCCACCACCACGAAAGCGGTCTTTTTGGAGACGCTACCGGCCGCCTTCCCGCCCCTGGTGAGGATCGCTTCCTTCGCGCTATCGCGCGTGAAGTCCTCCAGGGTGCCGGTGACGACGATGCTGAGGCCCGCCAGCAGCTCGCTGCCGCCCGCCTCGTCCTGTTCGTCCTCCAGGCTCACCCCGGCCGCGCGCCAACGCTCCACCACGCTCATGCGGTATTCGTCGGCGAAGAAATCCACCACCGCGTCGGCAATGATGCCGCCCACGCCGTCGGTTTCGGCCAGGTCGTCGCGGCTCGCGGCGCGCAGCCTATCCAGAGATCCGAAGCGCGCTGCCAGGGCGCGGGCAGCGATGGGGCCGACGTGCCTGATGGAAAGCGCCACCAGCACCCGCCACAGCGGGGAGGTCTTCGCGGCCTCCAGGTTCGCAAGCAGCTGCTGAGCGTTCTTGCCCAGCTGCCCCGCGCGTTTCCCGCTGCGGTTGCAGAAATAGGGAATCTTGAGCAGGTCCTCTTCCCGCAGGGCGAACAGGTCGCCCTCGTCGGCCAGCACGTCGCTTTCGGAAAGCGCCCCGGCGGCCTCCCAGCCGAGCGCCTCGATATCGAAAGCCTTGCGGCTGGCCAGGTAGAAAATGCGCTCGCGCAGCTGCGCCGGGCAATGCCGGGTGTTCGGGCAGCGCCAGTCCTTTTCGCCCTCCTTGGTGGGGCCGAGCCTGCTACCGCAGGAGGGGCAGTCTTCTGGCATCACGAAGGCTTTTTCGCTGCCGTCGCGCATCGCCTCGACCGCGCCCAACACTTCCGGGATCACATCCCCGGCCTTGCGCAGCAGCACCGTGTCCCCGATCAGGATGCCCTTGCGCTGCACCTCGAACTGGTTGTGCAGGGTGGCGCGCTCCACCGTGGAACCGGCCACCGTGACCGGCTCCATCACCGCATAGGGGGTGATGCGACCGGTGCGGCCGACGTCCACGCGGATATCCAGCAGCTTGGTGGTGACTTCCTCCGGCGGATACTTGTAGGCGATCGCCCAGCGGGGAGCGCGAGAGGTAGCGCCGAGCTGCGCCTGGCGCGCCAGTTCGTTCACCTTGATCACGATGCCGTCGATCTCGTGCTCCACGCTGTGCCGCTCGCGGCCGTAGTGGGCGATGAACTCCGTGACGTCGGCCAGATCCGTGAACACGCGGCTGTGCGGGCTGGTGGGCAGGCCCCACTCGGCCAGCAGGGTGTAGATATCCGACTGGTTACGCACGTCCAGCCCCTCGTGGTTGCCGATGCCGTGCACGTAGAGAGCCAGCTCCCGCTGCGCGGTGACGGCGGGGTCTTTCTGCCGCAGCGACCCGGCAGCGGTGTTGCGCGGGTTAGCGAAGGGTTTGAGCCCCTTTTCCTTTTGCTGTTCGTTCAGCTTCTCAAACGCCGCCACCGGGTAAAACACCTCGCCGCGCACCTCGATCAGCGGCAGGTCGGTAGGGATCTCCTGCGGAATGCTGGCGATGGTGGCCACGTTTGCCGTAACGTCCTCCCCCACTGCGCCATCGCCGCGCGTTGCGGCGGTTTCCAGCTTGCCGTGGCGGTAGATCAGGTTCACGGCCAGGCCATCGATCTTCAGCTCGCACAGGAACTCGGCGCCCTCCGCGCGGGCGGCCCAGGCCTCGACCTCTCCGATGCTGAACGCGTTATCGAGCGAGAACATGCGGCTCGGGTGCGTCACCGGCGCGAATGCCTCCGTCGGCGCCCCGCCCACGGTGCGGGTGGGCGAATCCGGGCGCGCCAGTTCCGGGTGCGCTTCTTCCAGCGCGCGCAGTTCCTTTTCCAACACGTCGTACTCCGCGTCGGCCAGCACGGGAGCGTCCTGCTCGTAGTAGGCGATGCGGGCCGTTTCGATCTTTTCGATCAGGGCCGACATCTGCTCCTGTACCGGTTGGGCATCGCTGCGCGGCGGTTCTTCGGTCGTATCCTGCTTACTTGCCGCGGCCGCGGCCGCGTCCTGGGACTTGTTCACTATCGGGCGGGGCCTTTCGGGCTATCTAGCGCCTAGCGGTTTTACTTGATCTTGCTGAAATCTACGCCGACTTCCTTGCACTGCTGAGTCACGCTTTCCATCTGGAAGCCGAGCGAGAGCACCTTTTCGGGGTTCTTCGCGAAGTCCGCGCTGAGCGATTCGGAAAGTCCCTCGAATGCCTTGGCGAGTTCGTCGCTAGAGGCCTCCCCGGCCGCGCGGCGGGCGGGCTCCGCCAGCTGAGAAAGCATTTCAGTGGCTTCCTTCAGGCTGTTCGGGCGCTTGTCGCCGTACTTCTTCGCCTCTTCCTTAACCTGGTTTGCGAAACTCTCGCAGGCGCGCTCGTCGCTCTTGGGAGCCATTATGCTGCAGCCCCCGGTGGCCAGGGGGAAAGACAGGCAAAGGGCGAGGGCGGCGGCGCGCACGAGTTTATTTTTCATAGGCTCCAGGTTACCCTCTGGCAACGCCACTGCGACTATGCGCTGAGGGCCTCGGCCGCATAGGGGGCAGCACGCAGCAGCGCCGCCAGGTCCGCCTCGCGCAGTTCGCGCTCCGTAAGCGGGGGCCGGTTCAGCGCCCGTTCGTGCGCTCTCCTACTAGCCAGCAGCGTCAGGCCCGACATCTCCTTTAGGGCAAAGCCCAGTTCGCGCCAGGCCGCGCAGGCAGATCGCCAGGCGGGTCCGGGGTTTTGCGGATCTACCAGCAGGGTCGGTAGGCGCTCCGCGTCGCGCAGGCTCGCCACCAGCTCCCAATCTTTGCGGGAGGCCGGGGTTTCCAGCCTGCCGAGCCGCAGCGGGTCTATGCCGACGGTGCAGTTCACCGGCAGCGGACGCGGGGCGCACACCGTCGGCTCCGTCAGGGAATCGGTCAGGCCGCGTAGCAGTTGCAGCGCTTCCTCCCGAGGGATCGCCCGATACCGGCGATACCCGGAGGCGGTCGGGATAGCCCCGGCGCAGACGGCCTCAAACGCCGGCTCCCACACCGTGTAGGTGATACGCGCACCGGGCAGACGGGTAGCGAGATCTTCGCGCAGCCGCGCCGCGCCCTCGGCAAGCATCGCGGGAAGCTCCCGCACCGCGCCGCTATCGGCGAGCAGCCGCTCCCCCGTGCTCAGGTGGGTGGCGGTGGCCAGACTGAGCGGGCCAAGCAGCGAGATGCGCAGCTCCCCCTCGTACCCGAAGAACTCGATTTGCGCGCTTTCGTGCGCCCTGCGGCGCTCGTCCCGCGCGGCACGCCAGAAATGATCCTCGCCCACGCCTATCCGCCAACCGTAGGGGGCAAGGTCGCCGCCTATCGGTAGGTATGCCAGGGTTGCGGCCACGATGTCGGTAAACGGCAGGTAGGGGGCGGCAGCTATCGCATCATCTACGTCGCTACCCAGGCAGCGATATACGGTGCCGACGGGGTTTTCGGCCCGCAGCGTGCCGTCACCGGTTATCGTGAGCAGGCTCATCGGATCGTGCCGCAGGCCACGACGCGCTCGCCCTCCGGGTCGGGCACGTAAAGCACGATGGTTTGCCCGGCGGCAACGCCGCGCAGCGGCTCGGCAAGCCGCACCTTGAAGCCGTCCTCCGTGTTCTCCGCGCGGGCGGGCGTGCAGGCCCCGTGCGCCCGGATCTGCACCAGTACCTCCATGCCGTCCCTCACCGGCTCGAAAAATACCGGGTTAGCGGCGGCTATCTCGGCCCGGCGCAGCAGCGTCTCCGCGCCAACCACCACCTGGCGGCTCTCGGGACGAATCTCTACCACGTAGCGCGGCTTGCCGTCTGGTGCGGGGCGCTCCAGGCCCAGGCCCTTACGCTGGCCGATGGTGAACTCGTGGGTGCCGCGATGGGTGCCGAGCACCTCACCGTCGGGCGTGACCAGATCGCCCTCGTTCTCACCCAGCCTGCTGCGCAGGAACCCCTGGGTATCGCCGTCGGGAATGAAGCAGATGTCGTAGCTGTCTGGCTTGCGGGATACCCCGAGCCGGCGCTGATAGGCCTCCTGGCGCACCTGCTCCTTGTCGGCCACGTCCCCCAGCGGGAAGATCGCGTGCGCCAGGTTCTCCTGCCCCATCACCGCCAGCACGTAGCTTTGGTCCTTGGGGATGTTTGCGGCGCGGTGCAGCGAGCGGCCGCCGTCCGGGCCACGGTTAGCGAGGTGCGCATAGTGGCCGGTCGCCACGGCATCGAAGCCGAGGATGCGGGCGCGCTCCAGCAGGGAAGAAAACTTGATCCGCTCATTGCAGCGCACGCAGGGGTTAGGGGTGCGCCCTGCGCGGTATTCGCTGAGGAAGTCGTCGATTACGGCTTCCTCGAAGTCGTCGGAAAGGTCCCACACGTAGTAGGGGATGCCGAGCTTGTCGCATACCCGGCGCGCGTCCACCGCGTCCTCTACCGTGCAGCAGCCGCGAGATCCGGTGCGGCGGGCCTCACGGCTCTTGGACAGCGCCATGTGCACGCCGACCACCTCGTGCCCCATATCTACCGCACGTGCCGCCGCTACCGCGGAGTCCACTCCGCCGCTCATCGCTGCCAAAACCTTCACGAGGCACGAGTCTAGAGCGATTCGATGCGCCTGGCCGCCCTTATCGCTTCTGGCAGACAGTTAGCGACCCGACTCACGTCCTCTTCGCCGCTGGTGTGGCCGAACGAGAAACGGATCGCGCCCCGCCGCACATTCACCGGATAGCCCATCGCGCGCAGCACGTGACTGTCCTCGGTGACGCCCGCCTGGCAGGCCGAACCGCCGGAGGCGTCTATGCCCTGGCTATCCAGGACGAACAGCAGCGCGTCCTGGTTACAGTCGGGAATGCAGGCGTGCACAATGTGCGGCGCGTGCGTGGCATCCGCGGCGGTCAGCACTGCCCTAGCATCGGATTCCTCGATCACCCGGCGCAGCTCCCGCGCTAACTTTTCGTAGCGGGCGGCGTTTTCTGCCAGGGAACCGATGGCCACGCGCAGCGCTGCGGCGAGCGCCACCGCGCCCGGCGCGTCCAGGGTGCCGGAACGCACCTGCCGTTGCTGTCCTCCCCCGGTCATGTGCGGGGTGAGGGGCAGGTCGGGGTCACACAGGAGAGCGCCGACGCCGACGGGGGCACCTATTTTGTGGCCGGAGAGGCTAACCAGGTCTAGCTGGCGCTGCGTACCGACGCCGATCTCCAGCGGGATGTGGCCGATGGCTTGCACCGCGTCGGTGTGAAAGCGGGCCCCGTAGCTGTGCGCTATTTCTGCGAGCGCGCGGACGTCCTGCACCACGCCGGTTTCGTTGTTCACCGCGTGCACGCTTACCAGGCTGGCGGGGCGCGCGGCCAGTTCCTCGGCGAGCGCGTCGGGGGTGAGGGTGCCGTCGGCGCGAACGGGGAGGATTCTGCCTCCTAGCGCCTGCACGGTTTCGAGCACCGCGGGGTGTTCCGTTGCGGTGGTGACTACCTCTCCGTCCACCCCGCGCAGCGCGAGGTTATCCGCCTCCGTGCCGGAACAGGTGAGGATCACCCAGGAGGAGGGAACCCCGAGCAGCTGCGCGATCTCGTCTATCGCGTCGGCAAACAGGGTGCGGGCGCGGCGCCCGGAAGAGTGCAGCGCCGACGGATTACCGACGCTTTCGAGCGCTCGCAGATAGGGTTCGCGCACCTGCGGGTGCAGGGGCGAGGTGGCGGCGTGGTCCAGGTAGTGCCTCACCACGGCTTACTCCCGCCGTTGCCGTCTTCGCGTCCCTTTTGGCGTTCCTCTACGCGGTCTTCTTTGCGCTGATCCCCGCGCTGATCATCGGCGCTTTGTCTTTCATTGCCCTGGGCTCCGGGGTCGCGGCGGCGCTGATCTCCCGGTTCGAGCGGTCCACCCTGGCCGGGCTGCTCTCCCTTGCTGCCGTCCTGTCCCTCGTTTTCGTCTTTATTTTTGCTCTTGTCGCTGCCCGGTTTTTCTTCGGGATTGCCCGCTTCGCGGTCGGCCTGGCGTTTCTTCTCCTCGATGCGCTTCTTGGCCGATTCGCCCTCGCGCTGGTTTTCGTTGCCCTGGCCTTCGCCCTTTTGCTTGTTGCCCTGGCCGCCGCCCTTGCCTTTGCCGTTGCCCCGGCCCTTGCCGCCGTCACCGGAGTTGCCGCAGGGCTCGATCAGCTTCTTGGCCTCCTCCAGGACGCTTGCGCGCTGTTTCGCGTCGGCGATGTCGTCGCTTTTCTTTTCCAGGGTGAGCGCCAGGTTAATTTTGATCTTGCATTCCGCGTGCGGGGGCTGGTTCAGATCGTGGGAGGACTCCCAGTTTTGTAAAGCGGCGCGCAGGGAAGATTCGGCCTGTTCCAGCTTGCCTTCGCGAAGCAGGATGGTGCCCCGGTTGTAGTCAGCCAGGTAGGGCTCGAACCAGTTGGCGAAAAAGAGCGAATCGTTGCGTTCCTGCGCCGCCGGAAGCTCCTTTTGCGCGTAGTCGTCCACCACCAGGTGCGCGATCACGAACATGCTGAAGAACTTGAGCGCCAGTGCCGACAGCAGCAGTAGCGGTACGGCCAGGATCGCGGCCCAGATTAAGCGGACTTTGCGTAGCCATGCCCGGTCGAGTCCGTAGAGGGCGGGTCTGCTCATTTCTTCCTCCCCACCGTTAGCGCAGGCATGGTGAGCGTCAAATACGCGCATTCCCACAGCAATAGCAGTGCGGCTCCCAGGGCGGGGATCCAGTAGTAGTCCTCGCGCGCGCTGATCTGCCCCTCTTGATCAGTTTTTATGCTGTGCAGATTCTTTATCGGAGCCAGTTTCCCGAGCACCGTGCTGTCTCTCTCCGTGTGCAGATAGGGAATGGCCATCTCTCTTGCGATCCGCTTTAGGTTCCTGACGTCGGTACGCGAAATAGCGTCCGCCCCGGTGGCGGGGTCCTTAATGTACCCCTTGGGGGCATCCAGCCCGGAGGCGCGCATTTTGCCTCCCTGTTCGGTGCCGTAACCGATCACCGCGCCTCCGTTGAGCAGCCTGGCTATCGGCCTAAAATCGCGTGACTCACGATCGTCCGTGTTTTCCCCGTCGGAGAAGAAGTAGAGCAGTCGCAAGTCATCCGGGAACTGCGACTTTACGTCCGTTAGCTCCTCATAGATACGCTTCAGGGGACGATCCACATTGGAGCCGCGCGAGGTCGCAGTGGATTCCACCCGCATGGTGTCTACCCAGGCCAGCACCGCGCTCGTATCTGTCGTGTACGGCAGGCCGACGGTGGCCGACGAATCGAACGCGATGATGCCGAAACGCGCCCCCTGGTATTTCTCTACCAGTTCCCGAATATCCTTGCGCACCTGTTCCAGACGCGGTTTTCCGCCGGGGCCGTCCTCAGCCGCCATGGAACCGGTCGTGTCCACCACGAAAAGCACATCGGCGTTTAGCCGCGAATCATTGCTGGTCTGCACGTAGGTGCCGGGGCGGGCCGCAACCAGGAGCAGCATGGTTACCAGCAGGAGCCGACGCACCCAGGCGAGCCTTTGTCCGGGCCGTTTCCAAACCAGCCACAGGCATAGCAGCGCGGCGGGCAGGAAGAGCGCGATAAGAGCGGGCCAGGAAAGTAAGGGTTGCCAGTTCATCGCCTGCTCCTCCATCCCGCAAGCAGCATCAGGAATACGCTAATCGCGCTCAGCGCCCACAGCGGATACGGGTAATCCGTGTATTGGCTCCGGGTTACTCCCCCGCTTTCCTGCGCAGTCGTGCGCTGAATGTCGTTCACGATGGCGGCCGCGGATTCCGGGCCGCGCAGCGAATAGAAAGTACCGTTCGCGCTTTCGGTGGCCTGCTGCAACTGCCGGGCACAGATCCCATCGGGGCAAATAAACGCGCCGGGGTAGAGCGTGTAGAGGTGAATCTTGCGTGCGGTCACGCTCTTCATCGCCTCGGGTAGCGAGAACACGGTCTTTCCGCCCACCTCGTTATCGGTAACGAAAATGATGGAACGGTTGCGTTCCTGATCGGCCCTATCGAACTGCCGGGAACAGGAAACCAGGCCGTCGGGGATCAGCGAAGCGCCCTCCTCACGGACGCGGGTGCCGCGCATGAAACGCAGGAACTCTTCCTTCTGCTCCCTGGTGTAGGCGGACGGATTTTCCCGCGCCTTCAGCTCGTCTAGCTCTAACACCTTCGCGCCTAGTTCCAGCTGACGCCGCGCCATCGCATAATCCGTGGTCAAGGGGAATACGGTGCGGGCACCGGAATTGAAGATCGTAAGACCGATGCGTTCCCCGTGAAAGCTTTTCAGCGCCTCAGCGAACTGCAGCAGTATGGCGCGGTCGCTCTTAGCCATGGAGCTGGAAACGTCCAGGCAAAGCACGATGTCTCGCTGCTGTCCTCCCGTGACTGCGCTGTGCTGAGTAACCGGCCTGCCCGCCAGCAGCGCCACGCTAAGCAGGGAAAAGGCACAGGATATGACCAGCAGCCACCGCCAGATGCGGGCGCGGCGCTGGGCGCGCACGAATTTGGGTAGTTGCCACAGGTAATCGGAGCCGGAAACCGGGATGGCGTCGCTGCCACGGTCGCGTCGGCGGCGCACCATGGCCGCCACCAGGCCCACCGCAAGCAGCAGCAGGACCAGGGGAAGCCACCAGAAAGCTAACGCCATTGCCTGATCACCTCCCGCACCCGCCGCAGCGAATCCTCTATCTGCCTATCGGAATCGGCCGCGAAGTCCGGTTCGTAAAGCCAGGCGATCGCCTCCCCGACCGGGCGGTTTCGCGGATCGGCCAGAACCTCGGTCAGCGAACCGCTAGATACGTCCACTCCGGTGGAGCGCAGCAGGAACATCCGCAATATCCCCGTGAGCTCCTGATGCGCGCGGCGGGCGGTGTATTCCCCGCTGGCAACGCGCGCGGAAACGTCCGCGGTAGCGCGCAGGAACTCCGCCTTGAGCGCCTCCAGGTCGCTCACCGTTGTGGTGAGCGCTCGCCGCAGGGCGTAGCGGTAGGTGAGGCTTTTTACCAGCAGAATGCTGGCGATCACCAGTGCCAGCAGCAGGAAGGAAAGAATCAACCAGGCCGGCGAGTAAGCCACGGGGGCGACTATCTCGTCGCCTTCGCTATATAGCACTGCCCTGCCTCCTTCTTAGCGCCGCCACCATGTCGTTTACTACCGTGCTATCGCCGTCCGTGACGATCTGCGGGATGCGTAGCGCCGTCAGCATTTCCTTGACCTGCCGTTCCCGTGCGTCACGCACCTGCGCGGCCTGCGCCGCGATGTCGCGGCGGGAGCGCACGGCAGTTTCGATTACGCGCGGATGTTCCACATCCCGCACGTCGCGATTCGGCTTATCGGGCTGCAGCGGGTCCGCGTCGCGCACTCTGACGATGAGCATGTCGTGGCGGACGGTCAGTTTGCGTAGCAACTGGTAGTCGGCGGTGCTCGGGTGGGCTTCGTCTGTCAGATAGACGATGAGCGATGGGCGCGCGATGACCTTGCTGGCTCGTTCCAGCAGCCAGGCGGAGTCGCTCGCGTGCGCCTGCAGGGTAGTGCTGCGTTGGATGGTGCGCAGCAGCAGTTCCAGGTGCCCGTCCGAGGCGCGGGCGGGGAGCTGAATGTGGTTGTGCGCGCTGCCCGCCACCAGGCTCACCAGGTCGCCGTTTTGCTGGGCGAGGTAGCAGATCAGCCCCGCCGCGGTGAGCATCGCGGCGCTCTTGCTGCTGCCGTCGCGGGCGGTGGCCGCCATGGCTCGCGAGGTATCTGCCACGATGGCGATGTGGCGTACGCGTTCCTCGTTGAAGCGCCTCACCAGGGGTTCGTTGGTGCGAGCGCTCGCTTTCCAGTCGATATCGCTAATGCGGTCGCCCGACTGGTAGGTGCGCAGATCGTCAAAGTCTTCCCCGCTGCCCTTGAACTGTGACCGGCCGCGCCCCTGAATCAGCCCGCTGGTTTTCTTCAGCGTGCGTAGCTCTAGCCGCGCTTTTACGCGGGTGAGGAGGGAGGTCGCCATCTGTTACGGAACCGGCACTGCCTGGAACACGGCGTCGATGATGGTTTCGGGCTTCATGCCACTGGCCAGCGCATCGAAGGTGAGCACGAGGCGGTGGCGCAGCACCGCGTAGCGCATGGCCTGCACGTCCTCCGGGATAACGTAATTTCGCCCGCTGAGCAGCGCGTATGCCTGGGCGACGCGCATGAGCGCGAGGGAACCGCGGGGGCTGGCCCCGACCCGCACCGACTGCGATAGGTTCTGCACCGGGCGCGGCCCGCTACCGCGGGTGGTGAACACCAGGTCGATGATGTAGCGCTTGATCGCGGCGTCTACGTAGACCCGATCCACGCAAGACTGCAGGAAGCGCACGTCGTCCAGGGTGACGGCGCTCTGCTGCCCGCTGGGGGCGCTCAGGGTGCCGGCGGTGGAACGATCGAGGATGCCGTGCTCGTCCTGCGGGGAGGGGTAGGTCAGCACTTCTTTCATGAGGAAGCGGTCCATCTGCGCCTCGGGCAGCACATAGGTGCCCTCTTCCTCGATCGGGTTCTGGGTGGCCAGCACCATGAACGGTTGCGGCAGCCGATACAGCTCGCCGCCGATCGAGGTCTGCTTTTCCTGCATCGCCTCCAGCATGGCCGACTGGGTTTTGGCGCTGGAGCGGTTGATTTCGTCAAGCAGCACGATGTTGGCGTGCACCGGGCCGAGCTGGGTCGTAAAGGTGCCGGACGAGTAGTTAAAGATCTGGGTGCCGATGATGTCGTTCGGCATCAGGTCGGGCGTGCACTGGATGCGGTGGAAGCTGCCGTCGATGGCGGAGGCGAGCGCCTGCGCGGCGGTGGTCTTGGCCAGGCCGGGCACGGATTCCAGCAGCACGTGTCCCCCGGCGGCGAGCGCGGTCAGTAGCGAGGTCCGTAGCCCCTGCTGGCCGACGATGCGCTCCCCCACGTGATTATTGATCGCAGTGGTTATCGCCGTGCAGCGGGACATTTCTTCCGCGCTGATGGCACCTTCGCGGGGCGCAAAAGAGGGGGAACGGTCGCCCACTGGCTGGGTCATCTGGGCCTCCACTGGATGAAGCAGTAACTGTACGGATCCTACGCATAGTTACTTTACAGGGGTTAAATATGCGTCAACCGTGATGTTTTTGAGAGAATCGAGCGGTGAACCTTACTTCTCCCCCGGCTCCCGGTATGCGCGTGGACGCTCACGGCAATGGCACCTTTTCTGTTTACGCCCCGCGCGCGGAGGCCGTGGACCTGTGCGTTATCGAAAATGGTTGCGAACGCCTCCAGCGGCTCGGCCACTACCAGGGCGGTTTCTGGTGGGATCGCGTCACCCGTATCGTGCCGGGCACGGAGTACGGGTTGCGCGCGCACGGCGATTGGGACCCCGCGTCCGGGGATTTCTTCAACCCGGACATGCTTTTGCTCGACCCTTACGCCGGCGGCGTAATCGCCGCTGGCGAACTAGTCCCCGAGATGTTTCCGTTCCCGGTGGACGACATGCTGCACCCGCTGAGCGCCCAGCCGCAGCGTCAAACCTCTCACCCGCTGCGCAGCGTGCACGTGCCGCTGCCCGCCTACGAGGGGCCGCAGGTGGCCCTCGAATGGGCCGATACGGTGCTTTACGAACTGCACGTGAAGGGCTTTACCGCGCAGGCAACATTCCTACCCGAGGAGTTGCGCGGTACCTACGCGGGGCTGGCACACCCCGCAACCCAGGAATATTTACGCGCCCTGGGGGTAACCACCCTGGAGCTTTTGCCGATCTATGCCGGGCTTAACGAACCGCACCTGGCGCGCATGGGGATGAGCAACTACTGGGGTTATTCGACGCTCTCTTACTTCGCTCCCCACCCCGGTTACGCAACTGCGGCGGCGCGGGAGCAGGGCCCGGAGGCGGTGGCGCGCGAGGTGCGCCAGATGGTGCGCGATCTGCACGCGGGCGGCTTCGAGGTGGTTTTGGACGTGGTCTACAACCACACCTGCGAGGGCGGCTCCGACGGCCCGAGCGTCTGCTTCAAGGGCCTGGGGGCGCAGGACTGGTACTGGCTGGACCAGGGGCGTTTCCACGATGTTACGGGAACAGGGAACACCCTCAACGTGCTGGATACGGCTGTCAACGCGATGATTCTGGATTCCCTGCGCCTGTGGGCGGGCAGCTACGGCGTGGACGGTTTCCGCTTCGACCTCGCCGCCACGCTGGGACGCACCGGGAACGGTTTCCACCCCCAGCATCCCCTCCTGTCGGCCATGCTGACCGATCCCCTGCTGCGCACCCGCAAGATGATCGCGGAGCCCTGGGACGTGGGATGGGACGGCTGGCAAACCGGCAACTTTGCCCCCGGCTTCGCCGAATGGAACGATTCGTTCCGCGACGACATCCGCGGGTTGTGGCTGACCTCGCGCGCCGCGCGCCGCCATCACCCGCACGAACCGCAGGGTGGCGTGCGTAATCTGGCAACCAGGCTTTCCGGCAGCGCCGACATCTTCACTCGCCGCGATCCGATCGATAACCGCACCGGGCGCAGCACCCGCTCCCCCTGGGCGTCGATCAACTTTGTCACCGCGCACGACGGTTTTACGCTGCACGACCTGACCGCCTACGAGCAGAAACATAACCATGCCAACGGCGAGGAGAACCGGGACGGCAGCAGCAATAACCGCAGCTACAACCACGGCTTCGAGGGTGAACCGCCCACCGCTCACGACGGGGCCGAGGGGATCCGGCAAGACCGTTTCCGTACCCAGCGGGCCATCCTCTCCACCCTGCTGCTAAGCGCGGGCACGCCGCTGCTCACCGCGGGCGACGAGGTTTCCCGCACCCAGGGCGGCAACAACAACGCCTACTGCCAGGACAACGAGGTTTCCTGGTTCTCCTGGGATTGGGATGCCGACCAGCGTGACCTGTTCGATCTCACCGCGAAGCTGCTGAAATTGCGCAAGCATTACCCGCAGCTACGCTGCAATCGTTTCCTTTCCCCGCTGCGGCAGGCCAAGCCGGGCGGCGCGGAAGTGGGGTGGGTTACCGCGCAGGGCCGGGAACTGAGCCACGACGACTGGGTGGACGGAACCTCCAGCACGCTGCTTGCCCTGCGCCCCGGCATGGACGGTGCGCACCTGGCGTTCGCTTTCAACCTGGGAGAGGAGCGCGTGCGCTTCGCTCCCCCGCACACGCACGGCGAGTGGTCATTTACGGAAATCCTGCTGAACAGCTCTCCCCACGAGGAAAGCGGTATCGACCCGGACGGGTGGCTCAGCGTCCCGGCGGGAACCGTTACGGTGGTCAGTGTGTCGTGGAACACCGAAAACGCGGTAACCTCGTAGGAAGCAAAACGGCGAATAGCCGCCCCGATGCCACGGAGGCAGACGAATGAGTAAAGCTGGCGCAAAAGGCCTGTCCGCTGGGATCGGCCGCATCCCGATCGTTTCCGTTTCCCCCTGCGTGGACGGTGGCCGTTTTCCCGCTAAGTGCGTGACCGGGGAGGCCGTTACCGTCACGGCGAACACCTTCCGCGAGGGGCACGACGCGATGGGCGCGCAGGTGGTCTTGACCGACCCCGACGGCCGCGAGGTCTCCCGCACCCCGCTTTCCTGCGTTAACCCAGGGCTAGACCTCTGGCAGGGCACGGTGGTGCCGACCGCCGAGGGGATGTGGAGCTTCCACGTAGAGGCGTTCTCTGACCCGTACGCGACCTGGCTGCACCAGGCCGAGGCGAAGATTCCCGCCGGGGTTGACGTAGACCTCGTGTTCCTGGAGGGCGTGCGGGTCTGCGATCGTGCGCTGGCGGAGGTGTCCGCGGGTCTGCGCGACAAGGCCGACAAGAGCCTGCTGCTTTCGGTACGCGATTCCCTGCGCAGCCACAGCCTGCAGCCCAGCGCGCGCCTCGCGCCGGCGGCGTCGGCCGAGGTACGCGAGATGATGCGCCAGAACCCGCTCCGTGACGGGGTCACGCTGTCGGCTCCCCTGCCGCTAAAGGTAGAGCGTAAGCGCGCGCTTTACGGCTCCTGGTACGAGATTTTCCCGCGTTCTTACGGCGCGCACTTTGATCGCGAAAGCGGCCGCTGGGTGTCGGGCACCCTGCAGGGCGCGCGCAAAGAGCTGCCGCGCATCGCCCGCATGGGCTTCGACGTGGTTTACCTGACGCCGATTCACCCGATCGGGCAGGCTTTCAAGAAGGGGCGCAACAACACCCTCGACGCGCGCCCGGAGGACCCCGGATCGCCGTACGCGATCGGTTCCGCCGACGGCGGCATGGAAGCGATCCATCCCGACCTGGGCAGCGTCGCCGATTTCGCGGATTTCGTCGCAGAAGCCAAGCGCCTAGATCTGGAAGTGGCGATGGACATCGCCCTGCAGTGCTCCCCCGACCATCCCTGGGTGGAGGAACACCCGGAATGGTTCAGTAAGCGCCCCGACGGTTCCATCGCCTACGCCGAGAACCCGCCGAAGAAATACCAGGATATTTACCCCCTAAGCTTCGATACTGACTATCGCGGGCTCTACAACGCCATCAGGGACATTCTGGAGCTTTGGGTTTCGCGCGGCGTCACCCTGTTCCGGGTGGACAACCCGCACACCAAACCCGTGCGTTTCTGGGAGGAACTGCTGGCGGAGTTTTCCGAAAAGCATCCCGAGGTCATCTTCCTGGCGGAGGCGTTCACGCGCCCGACCATGATGCACACGCTCGGCAAGGTTGGTTTCCATCAGTCCTACACCTATTACACGTGGCGCCACACGCCCAAGGAACTGAAAGAGTACCTGCTGGAACTGGTGGAGGCCGCGCCCTACATGCGACCGAGCTTCTGGCCGACCACGCACGACATCCTGACCCCGTTTATGAGCCAGGGAGGCCGTAACGCGTTCGCGCTGCGCGCCATCCTCGCTGCGACGCTGGTGCCCACCTGGGGCATTTACAGCGGCTACGAGCTGGTGGAGGACGTGCCGCGTCCGGGCGCCGAGGAACAGATCGACAACGAAAAGTACGAGTACAAGCCGCGCGACTTCGCTCTGGCCCTGCAGGAGGGGCGTTCCCTAGAGCCGCTGCTCAGCAGGCTCAACCGGATCCGCCGCGAGCACCCGGCACTGCAGCAGCTCACGGCGATAGATTTCCACCGCGCCGACGACGAACGCCTGCTCGTCTTTTCTAAGCGTGACCCGCTCAGCGACGACACCATCTTGGTGGTGGCACTCACTGAGCATCAGGGGGATAGCTACGGCCACATCACCCTGGATCTGGAGGCCCTCGGCGTGAGCGGCACCCAATTCCAGGTGGAAGACCTGCTCACCGGCGAACGCTTCACCTTCGATGAGCGTCCCTACATCATCCTGACGGCGAACCACCGTCCCGCCCACATCCTGCGCGTAGTGCGCTGAAGGAGAGCGTCATGACCGATTCGCTTCCGGTAATGCCCACCGATCACCTGGCCGCGGTAGCTAACGGCAGCTACCATTCCCCGCACGATGTGCTGGGGGCGCATCCGCACGGCGGCGCCGTGACGTTGCGTGTCCTGGCACCGTTCGCCGTTTCCGTGGCGGCAGTGGTGGCGGATAGGGAATACCCCCTCAACCATGAGCACGACGGCATCTGGTGCGCGGCGCTGCCTTTCGCGGAGGTGCCCGCCTATCGCCTGGCCATCGTCTGGAGCAGTGACACCGATAAGCAGCTGCTGGATGATCCCTACCGTTTCCTGCCCACGCTGGGTGAGCTGGATCAGTACCTGATCGGCGAGGGCCGCCACGAGGAGCTGTGGCGCGCGCTCGGCTCGCACTGCCGCGAGGTGGCGGGAGTGGCGGGCACTTCCTTCGCGGTTTGGGCCCCGAACGCCCGCGCCGTGCAGGTGGTGGGCGACTTCAACGGCTGGGACGGCCGCCGCCACGCGATGCGTACCCTGGGCGGGAACGGTGTTTGGGAAATCTTCATCCCCGCCGTCAGCGAGGGCACCGTTTACAAGTACCGCATCCTCGGCCACGACGGGGTCTGGCGCGACAAGGCCGATCCCATGGCCCGCGCTACCGAGGTTCCGCCCCGCACCGGTTCCATCGTGACCGTCTCCCACTACGAGTGGCGCGACAACAAGTTCCTGGCGGAGCGCGGCGCGAGCGATCCGCACACCGGCAAGATGTCGATCTACGAGGTGCACCTGGGTTCCTGGCGGCCCGGCCTGAGCTACCGAGAGTTGGCCGTGGAACTGGTCGCCTACGTGAAGGAGATGGGCTTTAGCCACGTCGAATTCATGCCTGTCAGCGAACACCCCTACGCTCCCTCATGGGGCTACCAGGTATCCGGCTACTACGCGCCGACCTCCCGTTTCGGCAGCCCCGACGATTTCCGCTACCTGGTGGACGAACTGCACCAAGCAGGCATCTACGTGCTGCTGGACTGGGTGCCCGCGCACTTCCCCAAGGACGAGTGGGCACTGGGGTGCTTCGACGGCACTCCCCTCTACGAGCACGGCGACCCCCGCAAGGGTGAGCATCCCGACTGGGGCACCTACATTTTCAACCTGGAACGCCCCGCGGTGCGTAACTTCCTGGTGGCTAATGCCTGCTACTGGCTGGAAGAGTTCCACATCGACGGTCTGCGGGTGGACGCCGTGGCGTCGATGCTCTACCTCGACTACTCCCGCAAGGAGGGCGAGTGGATCCCGAACATTCACGGCGGCAGGGAAAACCTGGAAGCCATTTCCTTCCTCCAGGAAGTGAACGCCACCGTCTACAAGCGCGTGCCCGGCGTGGTAATGATCGCGGAAGAATCGACCTCTTTCCCCGGCGTCACCCGCCCCACCGATTCCGGCGGGCTGGGCTTTGGCCTGAAATGGAACATGGGCTGGATGCACGACACCCTGCAGTACATCGCGGAGGAGCCGATCTACCGCCAGTACCATCACAACGACCTCACGTTCTCGATGGTGTACCAGTACTCGGAGAACTTCGTGCTGCCGATCTCCCACGACGAGGTAGTGCACGGCAAGGGATCGCTGCTGCGAAAGATTCCGGGCGATGACTGGCAGCAGGCCGCCACGCTGCGTGCCTATCTAGCGTTCATGTGGGCACATCCCGGTAAGCAGCTGCTGTTCATGGGCAGCGAGTTCGCCCAGGGCAGCGAATGGTCCGACGAAAAGGGCCTCCAGTGGTGGCTGCTCGACTACCCCCTGCATCGCGGCGCGCAGGCACTGGTGAAAGACCTAAACCAGGTGCAGGCTAAGCATCCGGCGCTGTGGACGCTGGACAGCGACCCCGCCGGATTTGAATGGTTGATCTCGGACGACGCCGTGCACAACATGATCGTTTTCCTGCGGCGCGCTCCCGGCGAAAACGGTGACGATCTGGTCGTGTTCGCCGTCAACTTCTCCCCGGTCCCCCTGTACGACATGCACGTGCCGCTCCCCCGTGCGGGTCGCTGGCGCGAGGTGCTTAACAGCGATTCCGAGGTTTACGGCGGCAGCGGGGTAGGCAACATGGGCATGGTCGAGGCCGACTGCGGCCCGCTCTACGGCCGCGAGGCAAGCGCCCGCATGACCCTGCCCCCGCTGGGCGCGGTGATGCTGACCCCGGCTGACGATACGGACGCAGCCTAAACGGGCAAAGGGCCAAGACAAAGGGGCGGGGCGCGAACCAAAAGTTCGCTCCCCGCCCCTTCTGCGTGGCTTTTCGTCTTTACCGGCGCAGAGGCTTTGGCAGATGTCGCTAGTAGAGCAGCGCGGCCAGCCGTTGCCGTGCCCTGGTAACGCGCGGGTCCGTGGCCCCCACCAGATCAAAGAACTCTAGCAGGCGCTCGCGCACCGGCTCTCGCTGATCGGAGGGCAGCTCGCGCAGAACGCCGAGCAGACGCGCGAAAGCGTCGTCCACGTGCCCGCCCGCCATGTCGAGGTCGGCCACGGCCATCTGCGCGGCGAGCGACTGCGGGGCGTTAGCGGCGGTCTCGCGCACCTCCTGCAGCTGCGCTCCCCTGGTGCGGCGCATCAGGTTTACGGTGGCGCGGCCTGCCTTGGCGGCTTCGTCTGCCGGATTATCGCTGAGCATCTTTTCGTACTGCGCCGCGGCAGCATCCAGGTCGCCGCGCTCCAGCGCGGCGTAGGCCTCCTGCTCGCGCGGGTCAAGCTGCTTGGGCTGGCCGGTTTCCAGGCCCTCCTCACCCGCGATACGCACTACCTCGTCGAGCACCTGCACAAGCTGCTGTTCGGCATGCACGCCGTCGAATAGCGGCTGCGGCTGCCCCTTGATGAGCAGGAAGGTGGTGGGCAGCTGCTGCACGCGCAGAGCCTGCGCAACCCGCCCCTGGGCGTCGGCATCGAGGACCGTCAGGGAAAGGGAGTCTGCGCGTTCCCCGACCAGCTTCGCCAGGGTCGCCACGAACTGCTTGCCCTCGGGCACCCGTGTGGAGGTGACGGTCAGCAGCGTGGCCTTCTTCAGGCTGCCCTGCAGAATGTCCTGCAGATTAGCTTCGGTGACCGCCACGGCCCCCGCGGGAAGATCGGAGCCGCCGGTATTTTTCAGGCTGGAAAGATCAATCATTGCGATTCTCCTTCGCGCTTTTATTCGCCGTTTGCACCCAGCAGCGGCTTATAGGCAGCCACCAGGGAAACCTTGCCGCCCTTGGCCTTCGCCGGGATGTGCAGCACGATGATTTCGCCGGAATCAATGGTTAGGTGTTTGGTGTAGGAGTCTTTACCGATCAGCTTCGTAAAGACGCTCTCCGAAAGCTTCACGGAACCCTTTTTCACGGTGACGGTGCGGCTCGAACGCAGCGAGGCAAATACCAAAGCCCCGCCCTCTGCCGTACGGAAACCGGCGTATTCGCCATCGTGGCGGGTAAACTTTTCCTCCACGGTGGCGATCGAATCCGGCTCTACGCCCTGGTTCAGCTGATCCCTGGTGCGCTTGATCAGATCGTGTACCGAAGTCATGAAGGCATCCGGGGCGATGGTCTTTTCCAAACCGTCCTTCAACCCACCGTTGAGCGCATCCACGTACTTTGCGATCGCCTCGTTCGGCTGCATCAGCAGGTTAGCGTCGTCCGCCTTAACCGGCTGCGCGCCGACAGCCGCCGCCGGGATGGCGGGTGCGCTAGCGGCCTGTTTTGCCCAGCCCCAGCAGGAGTAGGGCTCGCGGGGGCCATTCTGCTGCAGCACCATGAAGTAGGGCAGCCCATCCTTCTTCTCCGCACGGGTGACCGCGAGGATGGTGCGCGGGTAAGCCTCATCGGAAGTAGCCACCGAGGCAACGATCTCTGCCGACGGACGCTCCATGGCTCCCAGGTAAAGCGGATCCTTCTTGATGATTGCGTAGAGATCCGTACGGAACTCGCGCAGCGAACCGCTGATACGCGGGGGCAGCAGGTTCGCGTCTAGCGCTTTATCGGCGGCAACGATTCGCGAGACCACATCCTTCACGACGCGGCCGGTCTGTTCGGCGCCCGCTACGGGAGTAGCCCCGTCTACGGTCGGGCCGGGATCGGCCGCCGGCGGGAGGGTTTCTTCGGCGCAGCCGGTAAATGCCAGCAGGGAAGCGCCAAGCCCGGTGGCGTAAAGGAAGCTGCGGCGGGAGGTCTGCTTGCTCATGCGCGGGGCTCCTCGTTCTCGTTGGCGTTCAGATCCACTTCCGTAACGGCGGGGATCTCTCCGGTCTCTTCGGCCTCGGTCACAGCGACCGCGCCTGCGGCGGTGCCCTGTTCGGCCTGCTCATCCTCGCGCGGATTCTTCTGCATACTGATAAGCAGCATCACCGCACCGAGCAGAGCGGATGCGGCACCCGCACCGTAAGCCCAGGGAACCCAGGGGTTGCTGGCTTCGTGCGGCCAGGTGATCTGGATACTGTCGGGGGCGGCGGTCTTGCCATCGCCCATCAGCAGGATTTCGCGCCGCATCTGGCCGCTTTCATCGGCGGCGAACCCTTCTACGGTGAAGTTCAGCGGCGAATCAGCCGTGTTCTCGGTGCGCCAAAGATCGCTGCCCTTGGGGCTCGGCAGCTCCTTGCCGCCTTCGGGGTTGACCACCTTGGTGGTGAGGGTATGCCAGTCTTTCAGACCCGTCACACGCACGTAGCGTTCCTTGCCCAGCCAGCCGTCAATGTCAGAGTTGGCGGCGGTGATCATCGTGATTTTGCCGCTCTTAGAACTGATCTTGACCTTACCTGCCGTACCACCGACGTAAAGCACGCCCGGATCGATCACCACGGCCGCTCCCGGATCGGGGATAGTTACGCTCGCGGTACGCGAGGTGGGCGGTGCCCAGGTGGTTTCTCCCATTCGGGCTACGCCCAGGCCAACCAGGCCCAGAATCAGCAAAAATACCGCTATCAGCTTGCGCACTAAAGTCTCCTTAGCTAGTGCCCAATCGGCACCACAGCATAGTCTCTACCAGAGTACGCGCCGAGATCCCGCTAATGCAGGTCGTTGCGTCACTTCTCACCGTTAGGATGGAGGGGTGCGATTAGTTGTAGCCCAGTGTGCCGTTGATTATTCCGGCCGCCTCACGGCCCACCTCCCCAGTGCCCGCCGCCTGCTGATGATTAAGGCCGACGGAAGCGTGCTCGTGCATTCGGACGGGGGCAGTTACAAGCCCCTGAACTGGATGAGCCCGCCCTGTTCCGTGACGGTGGAACAGCCGGGAGAAGAAGAATGCGACTACGTGGAACAGTGGCAGGTGAAGCACGCTAAAACCGGCGATACCCTGCGCGTCACCCTGTTCGAGATCCTTTCCGATCAGTCGATCGATATGGGCATAGACCCCGGACTGATTAAGGACGGCGTGGAAGCGCACCTGCAGGAGCTGCTTGCCGACAACATCACTACCCTGGGCGAGGGATGGACGCTGATCCGCCGCGAATACGCGACCGCCATCGGGCCGGTTGACATCCTGGCGCGTGACGCCGATGGTGCCACCGTGGCCATCGAGATTAAACGCCGCGGAGAGATCGACGGCGTGGAACAGCTCACCCGCTACCTGGAGCTCCTTAACCGCGACCCGCAGCTGGCCCCGGTTAAGGGTGTTTTCGCCGCGCAGCTAATTAAGCCGCAGGCCAAAGTGCTGGCAAACGACCGCGGCATAGACTGCGTGACGCTGGATTACGATGCCCTGCGCGGCATCGACGACATCGAATCGAGGCTGTTTTAATGTCTGTCACCGTCCATCTGGGCACCGCCGTGCTGCCCGATCGCGTACTCCCCGGAGCCGCTATCGCCGTGCGTGACGGAAACATCGTCTACGCCGGCCCGGCCTCCTCACTGCCCGCCTATGAGGACGCACAGGAACGCGTGCACGAGGGGCTGATCCTGCCCGGCCTGGTAGATATCCACTGCCACGGCGGCGGCGGGGTGTCCTTCCCCGATAGCACCGACAGCGATTCGGCCCTGGTGGCCGTAAACGAACATCTGCGTCACGGCACCACCTCGCTCGTCGTTTCGCTAGTCACGGCCTCCCCCGAAACCCTGCGCGAGCGTATCGCCATGCTCGCGCCTTTGGTGGCCGACGAAACGCTGGCGGGCGTGCACATGGAAGGCCCCTATATTTCCCCCCACCGCTGCGGGGCACAGAACCCGGCCCACGTGCAGCTGCCCGACGCTGATTTCGTGGACGCCCTCTGCTCCGAGTTCCCCGGCGTGGTTAAAACCATGACGATTGCCCCGGAACTGCCCGGCGCGGATGAAACCATCGCCGCCCTGGCCAAGCACGGCGCAATCGCCTCGCTCGGCCACACCGATTCCGCCGCCGCCGAGATGGAGGCCGGTATAGCCCACACCTGCCGGGTGCTGCAGGGCTCCCCCGCCGGCGTGTCGGTACCCACCGCGACGCACCTGTTCAACGGCATGCGGCCCATCCACCACCGCGATGCCGGGCCCGCTTTCGCCTGCCTCGATGCCGCGGCCCAGGGACGCATGATCGTAGAGCTGGTAGGCGACGGCGTGCATACCAGCCCCGACACCATCCGCTACGTTTTCTCCGTGGCGCGCCCCGGACACGTCATGCTGATCACCGACGCGATGGCGGCCGCGGGCATGCCCGACGGCGCGTACACGCTCGGCTCGCTAGACGTCGAGGTCAAGAACGGCGTCGCTACTCTGGCGGGCGGCAACGCTATCGCAGGCGGCACCGCGCACCTGCTCGATGTCGTGCGCTGCGCCGTAACCATTGCCGGGGTGGAGCTTGCGAGCGCCGTGCGCGCCGCGAGCGAGACCCCCGCGCGCGTGCTCGGCCTGGCAAACCGCGTCGGCTCCCTGCGGGCCGGGCTGCGGGCAGACCTGGTGTTCACTGACGATTCCCTGCACGTTAAAGAGGTGCTGCGGGCAGGAGCGCCTGTCTAAAAAATTATTCGCCCGTAAAACGGGTGAAAGCGAGGGGCGCGGCAACATTTTCGTTGCCGCACCCCTCGCTTTTATTTCTGCTCTATCCGCCGCTCGGTAGTTTCGCCCCTACAGCCTGGAACCGGCCGGGGCGGCTTCCATCCAGGCGGAAAAGCCGTGATAGGAGGCCAAATCCATCAGCAGGTATTCGGTCTGGGAGCCCCCGTTAGCGGTTTTCACGGTGAGCGTCACCATGCAGTCGAACTCGCGCACCGGTTTGATCGCGCCGGTAGCTTTCTGCATTACGTCGCGACTCACCGAAAGAATTTCCTCACGCGCGAATGTCCTGGCAGACGCGGGCCAGAGAGACATCGCGCGATACCAGCGCAGGCAGGTGCGTTCATAGCGCAGCACCCCGTAATTCCACTTCTGATAGCGAAACATGCCCGGCCCCCAATAGGCCGTTTCGATGATGCTACCGAGCCGAGAAATATAGGCCGCCCTGGCTAGGAACAGCAGACCCAGGCAAACAAAACAGAGCGCCCCGACAAGGGCTATGGTGCTCGTCGAGGCGCTTTGCATGGGTGGCTGCCTTAACGGACGGTCGCCTCATCGACCACGAGCGTTACTACGTCCTGGTCGATGGATACGAAACCACCGGTAACGTGCATGCGTCGCTCGGCACCGTCGATCCCCTTGATACGCACGTCTCCCTCTTTCAGCACGGAAAGGGTGGGGATCATGCCTGGGATCATGCCGAGGGCGCCGTCGATGGCGGGCGCAACAACCTGCTGCGCCTGCCCCGACCAGACGTTACGGTCAGCCGCAACGAACGTTACCTCTAGCGTTTTGTCCGAGCTCACTTGCCCAGTTCCTTCTGGATCCGGTGCCAGTTAGCCAGCACGTCGTCGATGCCGCCGACGTTGAAGAACGCCTGCTCCGCGATGTGGTCGAATTCGCCGTCGCAGATGCCGCGGAAGCCTTCGATGGTGTCGCGGATCGGCACGTCGGAGCCGTCCACGCCGGTGAACTGCTTCGCCATGTGGGTGTTCTGCGAAAGGAACTGCTGGATGCGGCGAGCACGCGATACGACGACCTTGTCCTCTTCCGAGAGCTCGTCGACGCCGAGCATCGCGATGATGTCCTGCAGTTCCTTGTTGCGCTGCAGGATCTGCTTCACGCGCACCGCGGTGTCGTAGTGGTCCTGGCCGATGTAGCGCGGATCGAGGATGCGCGAGGTCGAAGCCAGCGGGTCGATAGCCGGGTAGAGGCCGCGCGAAGCGATCTCACGCGAAAGCTCGGTGGTGGCGTCCAGGTGGGCGAAGGTGGTTGCCGGTGCCGGGTCGGTGTAGTCGTCGGCCGGCACGTAAATCGCCTGCATGGAGGTAATCGAGTGACCGCGGGTTGAGGTAATGCGCTCCTGGAGCACACCCATCTCGTCGGCCAGGTTCGGCTGGTAACCCACGGCGGAGGGCATACGGCCCAGCAGCGTCGATACCTCGGAACCCGCCTGGGTGAAGCGGAAGATGTTGTCGATGAAGAGCAGCACGTCCTGGCTCTGCACGTCGCGGAAGTATTCCGCCATGGTCAGGGCCGACAGCGCCACGCGCAGACGAGTGCCCGGCGGCTCGTCCATCTGGCCGAACACAAGCGCGGTCTTTTCGATAACGCCCGACTCGGTCATTTCCTCGATCAGGTCCCAACCCTCACGGGTACGCTCGCCGACGCCGGCGAACACGGACACACCGTCGTGGTTGTTGGCCACGCGGTAGATCATTTCCTGGATCAGCACGGTCTTACCGACGCCCGCGCCGCCGAACAGGCCGATCTTGCCGCCCTGTACGTACGGGGTGAGGAGGTCGATCGACTTGATGCCGGTCTCGAACATCTGGGTCTTCGACTCGAGCTTGTCGAAGGAAGGTGCCTTGCGGTGGATGGGCCAGCGCTCAACTACCTCAAGCTCCGCCTTCGCATCGACATTCAGCACGTTGCCGGTCACGTCGAATACCTTGCCGAGGGTGAAGTCACCGACGGGCACGGAAATCGGGGCACCGGTGTCGGTCACGGCAGCGCCGCGCACCAGGCCGTCGGTCGGCTTCAGCGCGATGGCACGCACCATGCCGTTGCCCAGGTGCTGGGCGGTTTCGAGGGTGAGGGTGAAGGCACCGTCGGCCGCCTCACCCATGTTGATCTCAACGGTGAGCGCGTTGTTCAGCTCCGGCAGGTGTCCCTGCGGGAACTCAATATCGACGACAGCGCCGGTGACGCGGGCAACGCGGCCGGTGACCGCGCCCTGCGTCTTGGTCTGCTCGGTTTCGAGAGTGGTCATCTTTTTTCCTTAGCGTTCTTTCTTGCCCGAACCGGCGAGGGCGTCGGCGCCGCCCACGATTTCGGTAATTTCCTGGGTGATCTCTGCCTGGCGCGCCGAGTTCGCGAGCCGGGTGAACTTGCGGATCTGAGTCTGTGCGTTGTCCGCTGCCGTGCTCATCGCACGCTGCCTTGCCGCGTGCTCGGAGGCTACCGACTGCATCAGAATGTTCGTGATGCGGGATTCGACGTATCGCGGTAGAAGCGCGTTCAGCACCTCTTCCGGATCCGGCGCAAACTCGTACAGCGGGTAGACATCGCTCTCTTCGGCGCTGGCCGCATCCACCACTTCGATCGGCACCAGTCGAGCGCTACGCGCTTCCTGGTTGAAGCGGCTCAGGAAGCGGGTCCCCACCACGTAGAGCTCATCGATGTGCTTGTCTTTGTCTTCGGAAAGCAGCGCTTCCTGCACGGTGTGGGAAATTTCCCGGCCGAGCTCGACCAGCGCGTCCTCGGAATAAGGCGCCCAGGCCTTCTCTACCGGGCGTTCCCGGAACGAGAAGTAGGAGGCGCCCTTACGCCCGACGATGTAGAACACCGGCTTCTTGCCGCGCTCGCGCAGCAGGTTAGAGAGCTGCTCCGCCTCGCGGATCGCGTTCGGCGAGTAGGAACCTGCCATGCCGCGGTCGGCGGTAATGAGCAGGATGCCTACGCGGCCCGACCAGGCACGTTCCTCGAGGAAGGGGTGAACCGTCTCGATGGAATGGGTGGCTACAGCCCCCACGGCGTGCGTGATGGCACGCGCGTAGGGGGTAGTCGCCTGGACGCGGGCGTTTGCCTTGGAGATCCGGGCGGCGGAGATCATCTCCATCGCCTTGAAGATCTTTTGCATTCCCTGCGCGGAACGAATCCGCTTCTTGAAGACCCTTTGCTGGGCTCCCATATCTCTCCCTCGCTAACGATGCGTTGGACTCGTCAGCGGCGGCCGCGAACGATCTTGTCCTGATCGACATCCTCGGGATCGAGCGGCTCGGTCTCGCCCGCACTCGGGTCGATGCCGCGGCTGGTCAGGAAGTCGCGCTTGACGGAGTCGAGGATCTTCTCCAGCTCGGCCTCGGTGGCGGAATCGAACTTGCCGCTCTCGCGGATCGTCTCCAGCACCGAACCGTTGTGGCGCAGGTGCTCCAGCAGCTCGGCCTCGAACGTGCGCACGTCCTCAACCTCAAGGTCGTCGAGCTTGCCGGTGGTACCGGCCCAGATCGAAACTACCTGCTCTTCTACCGGGAAGGGCGAGTACTGCCCCTGCTTGAGCAGCTCCATCAGGCGAGCGCCGCGCTGCAGCTGCTGCTTCGATGCCGCGTCCAGGTCGGAGGCGAACATGGCGAAGGATTCGAGGTCGCGGTACTGCGCCAGCGAAATCTTGAGCGTGCCCGAAACGGACTTCATCGCCTTGGTCTGGGCGCTACCGCCGACTCGGGAAACCGAGATACCTACGTCAACCGCGGGGCGCTGGTTGGCGTTGAAGAGGTCGGACTGCAGGAAGCACTGACCGTCGGTAATCGAAATTACGTTGGTCGGAATGTATGCCGACACGTCGTTCGCCTTGGTTTCGATGATCGGCAGGCCGGTCATCGAACCGCCGCCGAGCTCGTCGGAAAGCTTCGCGCAACGCTCCAGCAGACGGGAGTGCAGGTAGAAGACGTCACCGGGGTAGGCTTCGCGGCCCGGCGGGCGGCGCAGCAGCAGGGATACGGCGCGGTATGCCTCGGCCTGCTTGGAAAGGTCATCGAACACGATCAGGACGTGCTTGCCCTCGTACATCCAGTGCTGGCCGATGGCCGAACCGGTGTAAGGCGCGATGTACTTGAAGCCTGCCGGGTCAGACGCCGGGGCGGCCACGATGGTGGTGTATTCCATCGCGCCGGCCTCTTCGAGCGCGCCGCGCACGGAGGCGATGGTGGAGCCCTTCTGGCCGATCGCAACGTAGATGCAGCGCACCTGCTTTTCGGGATCGCCGGATTCCCAGTTGGCCTTCTGGTTGATGATGGTGTCGATCGCGATAGCGGTCTTACCGGTCTGGCGGTCGCCGATGATGAGCTGGCGCTGGCCGCGGCCGATCGGGGTCATCGAGTCGATTGCCTTGATGCCGGTCTGCAGCGGTTCCTTAACGCTCTTACGCTGCATAACGGTCGGTGCCTGCAGCTCCAGGGCGCGGCGACCGGTGGTGGCGATCTCGCCCAGGCCGTCGATGGGGGCGCCCACGGCGTCTACGACGCGGCCCAGGTAGCCATCGCCCACGGGAACCGAAAGCACCTCGCCGGTGCGGTGAACCTGCTGGCCCTCTTCGATGCCGGTGAACTCGCCCAGCACCACGCAACCAACTTCGCGCAGGTCAAGGTTCAGCGCCAGGCCGAGGGTGCCGTCCTCGAACCTAACGAGTTCGTTAGCCATAACGTTGGGCAGGCCCTCGATGCGCGCGATGCCATCGGCAGACTCCGCTACTCGGCCCACCTCCTCACGGACGGTGGCTTTAGCCTCGTAAGTGCTAACAGCGCTGTCCAGGGCATCCCGGATGTCCTCGGGACGAATGTTGAGCTCGGCCATAGCCATCTCCGCTCTTTCGTGTCTAAAGCCCCGTTTGCAGGGCGTCGGTTAAGTCTCAGGAAGTGAGGCGTCGGCGGCTATCTTCCAGCCGACGCATGATGGTCGCGTCGTAGAGGTCGTCGCCCACGGTGATCCGCAGGCCGCCGACCACCTCGGGGTCGATCAGCAGGTTGAGCTGCACGGCCGTGCCGTACATCTTCTGCAGGATGTCGGTGAGGCGCTGCTGCTGTGCCTGGGTCAGCGGGATCGCGCTGTAGACCACAGCCATGGTGCGCCCGCGCAGGCTGGCCGCGAGTTCTGCGAACTCACGTACCCGCTGGGCAACCTTCAGCTCACCCGGTCGCTTGGCAGCCTCGCTCACCAGCAGCAGGGCGTCCGCTTCCAGCTTCTCGGAGAGAAGCGAACGGAGCACCTCGACGCGGCGCTCGGAGTTTTCGCGTACGGAGTTAAGGCCCTCCGCAAGCTCCGGGTTCTCACCGATCAGGTGCGAAACCTGGAAGAGCTGCTGTTCGACAGTGTCGAGCGTGCCTTCCGCCTGTGCCTGCAGCAGTACGCAGTCCACACCGATACGCGTGATAGCTTCCAGCAGATCGTCCTGCAGGCTCCAGCGCTGACGCACCAGGCCCGTCACGATCTCCTTCGTCACCGAGGTGACATGATCGCCGAGCAGACGATCAACTATCTGTGCACGCGTATCCTCGCTCTGGCCGATGTCACTCAGAACGCGCACGAGGCGGTTCGTGGAGTCGATCAGCTCGGCAACAGAGAAGAGCTCGTCGGCCACCAGCCGCGAGTCGATGTCGCTCGCCGCGAGTAGGCCCCGCACCGAGTCGCGCACTGTCTGGAAAGACTGTGCAGAAGTTCCTCGCATGTACTCTCTCCCCTAGCGTGTGGCGACCTGAGCGTGGGCGTTAGCCTCTTGCTCCAGCTCGTCAAGGAAGCGGTCGATAACTCGCTGAGCGCGTGCATCATCGCTGAGGGACTCGCCCACAATGCGGGTAGCCAGGTTGCTCGCGAGAGCACCGACCTCACCGCGCAGGGAGCCTTCGGCAGCCTGGCGCTCCACAGCCACCTGGGTGCGGGCGGAAGAAATGATGCGCTCTGCTTCGGCGTTCGCCTGAGCCTTCATCTCTTCAACGATACGTACGCCATCCTGGCGAGCCTTCTCACGGATCGCGGTGGCTTCCTGTCGGGCCGCTGCGAGCTCCTGCTCCTGGTGGAGCCGGAGCTTCTTCGCCTCGTCCTGTACCTTCTCTGCCTGTGCCAGTCCGCCCTCGATGCGCTCGCGGCGCTCGTCAAGAACAGCGTTCAGCTTCGGCAGGATGAAGTGCTTGAAAGCGACCGCGATGATGAGGATAAAGATCGCAGACCAGAAAACCTCGGAGATCACCGGCAGGAATAGCCGGTAACCGGGGATTTCCTTTGCACCTTCGGCCAAAATCATCGTCTTCTACCTACGCGATCAGCGAGCGATGAAGGGGGTAACGATGGCCAGCAGGGTCAGAATCTCGGCGAACGCAATACCAAGAATCATGGTGTTACGCAGGTCGCCGCGCAGCTCGGGCTGGCGAGCCATGGACTCGGTGGTCTTGCCGGTCATAATGCCGATACCGATGCCGGGGCCGATCGCGGCGAGGCCGTAGCCGATGGTTGCGACGTTGCCGGAGAGCTCAGCGAGGGTGGTTACGTCCACGGGGGTTTCCTTTCGTTGCCGACGCACGATTAATTGCGCCGAGGTTTTGGGGGGTGAAATTAAAGCGCTAACTAGCGATCAGTGCTCGTCAGCAAGCGCCATCTGGATGTAGACGGCAGAGAGAAGCGTGAAGATGAACGCCTGCAGCAGGGCCACGAACGCTTCGAAGAAGGTAAAGCCGAGGGTGGTAAAGAATGCCAGCACGCCGACACCTTTGAGCGCCCAGTGATCGGAGAAGACGATCAACGCTTCGGTGATGCCGATGAATACGAGCAGCATCATGTGGCCCGAGAACATGTTGGCCAAAAGACGCACGGTGAGAGACGCCCAGCGAATGATGAACAGCTGGAGCAGTTCGATCGGGGTCAGAATCAGGTAAACCAGTTTGGGCAGGCCCGGCGGCATCGCCGAGTTCTTCAGGAAGTGGCCGACGCCGTGCTTCTTAATGCCCGCAACCATGTAGGTGACAAAGGTCCACAGCGCCAGCAGCAGCGGAATGCCGATCACCGAGGTACCCGCAATGTTCAGGCCGGGGATTACGCCCGCCAGGTTCATTGCGAAAACGGTGAAGAAAATGGTGGTCAGCATCGGGATATAAGGCTTTGCCTCGCGCGCGCCGATGACATCTTCGACGATGTCCTTGCGCACGTATCCGATGACGGCTTCCACGATGCTCTGGCTGCGGGAAGGTACGAGCTTTGCCCTGTTGGCCACCAGCATTAGGCCGCCCACCAGGATAATAACTACAACCAGCCTGACGAGCTGAATGCGGTTGAACTCGTAGAAGGTGCCCGCACCGAAGATGGCTTCCGGAAAGAACTCTTCCAGCGTGGGGACATGGAAGAAATCATCCCCTGCCAGAAGGATCTGGTTCACGTCGACGTTCAGGACCGCACTCCCCTTGGTTGTTGCGCTGTCCTGTCGAACAAACGCAAGTTGACAAGCATGACGACACAGACACGACTAGCTGCCGCACCGAAGCGTCGCATACAAATAAAAGAACGATTCCCAGCATAGCAAGACTGGGCCGCGCTTTCCCAAATTTAGGAATTATCGGTTGACCAAAGGCAGCGTCTTGCGTCCGAGCACCAAATAATCGGCCACAGCAGCGCAAATAACGGATGCCAGTAGGACCCAGCCAAACCAGGGACGGGAGAAGAAGTCCGCTCCGTCGAGCAGCTTAAGCGCCACGATCACAACCACGATCTTGATGAGCCAGGAAATCATGACCGTGGCGGCAAGTCCGGTGCCGTCCTTATCCCGGGCGAAAAGTGCGAGCAGAGCTGTCGGCAGCGAAAACACGAGTCCTACCCCACCGCCCAGCAGCGCGCCCCAGAGCGCGAGGGAATCGGCGAACGCGAGCGCGGCTCCGGCTCCCGCCGCAGTCACCAGAAGAACACAGGCCAAAGCCGCAAAAGCGGTTTTTCGGGCGCGGCGCAGGGCCTCGTCAGCTAGTGGCTTCGTCACTTACTACCTCGCTTAGTTTTGGTTTTAGGCCGGCCAGGATCAGGGCCAATCTTACTTCTCGGTAATCGCATTTTCGCTCTGACCACCGCAAACAGGATCTTCGCAGACCTGCTGCGCTCCCCTGCCCAGCGGAGAAGCCGTAAGTGCGAGCGCCGCGATCAGACCGATGGCCCAGAAAGGCACCACGCTGTAGGTGGGGGCGAACACCGGCATCAGCAGCCCCCAGCAAACCACCACGGTCCACACGTACATGATGAAAACCGCCCCGCGCTGCGAATGTCCGCGCGCGAGTAGCCTGTGGTGCAGGTGCCGCTTATCCGGGTGGAACGGGCTCTTGCCCGCTCCGACCCTGCGAAATACCGCGAAGGTGAGGTCCAGGAAGGGCACGATCATTACCGCGAATGGCAGCAGGATGGGCAGGAACTGCCCGAGGAAATCTGCGGTGCGCAGCCGGGCCGGGTCTACCTGCCCGGTAACGGTGATGGTGGCCGACGCCAGTAGCAGCCCAAGCAGCATAGAACCGGAATCCCCCATGAAGATACGCGCCGGGTTTAGGTTGTGGGGCAGGAATCCAAGGCAGGCCCCCAGCATGAGCGCCGTGATTAGGGTGGCGAGCGAGGAATAGTCGGTGCTGGAAGCCGTGCGGGTAAGCAGATAGGAGTAGGCGAAGAAAGCGCTGCCGCCAATTCCCATCACGCCCGCAGCCAGGCCGTCCAGGCCGTCCACGAAATTAACCGCGTTCATCGCTACGACGACAACCAGGATCGTGAGTAGCAGCGACATCGAGCTAGAGAGAATGGTGACCCCGTTTAACGGCAGGGTCACCAATTGCACACCGCTGCGGGCTAGCACAAAGGCGGCAAGCACCTGACCCGCTAGCTTTGCCCACCAGTCAAGGTCCCAGAGATCATCGGCCGCCCCCAGCGCGCACACCAGGGTGGCCGCCAAGAGGATGGCCCAGGCCTGGTTCGACTGCTCAAAGACCGGTTCCAGAAAAGGCACGCGGGAAGCCACCACGAGCGCCAGGCAGATGCCCAACCACATGGCTATGCCCCCAAAACGCGGGGTCACCTTCCTGTGCACATCCCTTTCCCGCACCGCCGTCATTGCGCCGTAACGACGCGCGATGAGGCGCGCCGCCGGCGTCGTCAAAAACGTTACGGTGGCGGTGAAGAGGATCAGGAATACGTAGACCCGCACGGTATCCGGCTAGCGGTTTTCTTCATCCTGCGCGGGGTCGCCCTCCAGCGCCGCGAAGGCGCGGCGGGCCGATTCCTCGGCTTCGCTGAGCGCGTCGTGACTCGGTTCCTCTGCGGCAGGGGCATCTACTACCGAGGCGGCTGAGTTTTCAGCCTCGGGAGCTTCTGCTGCCTCAGCGTCATCTGCCGCTTTGTCGTCTGCCGCTTCCTCGGTTTCCACTACCTCGGCAGGCTCGTCTACCGAATCGTTTTCCCCGGCCTCTGCAGAGGTTTCCTCTTCCTCCTGCGGCAGCGCGAAGATATCTCCCAGCGCGGCCACGATCTCTTCCTTGGAGAGAGCGCCCTGGCGCACAATCTCGGGCGGCTCCACGGTGGCGTCAATGATGGTAGAAGCCTCACGAATAACGGTCTCGCCGCCGTCCAGGTAGACCTCTACCTCGTCCCCTAGCTGCGTCGCGGCCGCCACTACGGTGGTGGCGGCATCGCGTCCATGCCGGTTAGCACTAGATACGGCCAGCGGGCCGGTTTCGCGCAGCAGCTCGATCGCTACCTCATGATCGGGCATCCGCAGCGCCACGGTGCCGCGGGTCTCTCCGAGGTCCCAGCGCAGCGAGGGCTGAGAGCGCACGATGACGGTGAGCGGGCCCGGCCAGAATCGCTCCACCAGGTCTTCCACGCACTGCGGCACTTCGCTACCCAGCGCGTGCAGCACGGCGGTATCCCCTACCAGCACCGGCGGGGGAAGCTGGCGGTCGCGTCCCTTGGCGTGCAAAAGATCCTGCACGGCATCGGCATTAAACGCGTCGGCCCCCACCCCGTAGACGGTGTCGGTGGGCAGGACGATCAGCTTTCCGTTGCGGATAGCCTCCGTGGCGGCGGCTATTCCCTCCACGCGGCCCTTTTCATCACGGCAGTCGTAAACACTCACGGGTGTATTCTCCCACTCTTTTCCTAAAACTGTCCGTTAGCCGTACGGCGCGCCACCAAAAAACGTTCGCGTCCGGCCAGATCAAGCCTGGTTTTTATGTCGGTAAACGCCCCCGGAGCCTCTTCCGCCAGCATCTCTCGCGTAGCTTCTCCCTGCACGTCGGCGTGCTCCATCACAAAAAGGCCACCTTCGCGAAGCAGTTTAGCGGCAAGTCGCGCCACCTCGCGGGGGACGTCCAGGCCGTCCTCTCCCCCGCCGTAGAGGGCGCGTTCCGGATCCCAGCGCAGCACCTCTTCTTCGCGCGGCACCATGCCCGCGGGAATGTAGGGCGGATTGGCTACCACTACATCGCAGCTGGGGATCTGCTGCTCCAGCCGGGGATCGCTCACATCAGCCTGCAAAACCCGCCAAGCACTGCCGGGAGCGGTAAGTTCTAGATTTTCTCGCGCCAGGCTCACCGCATTCGCGTCCACCTCTACCGCATAGACGCTGGCCTGCGGAAACTCGTCCGCCAGGGCGCATGCCAGGGTGCCGGAGCCCGTACACAGATCGGCTGCAACCGAAACCTTTTCCCCGCTTGCGGCGAATTCGTGCACGACGTCGATCGCGATTTCGGTTTCGGGTCGCGGAATAAACACCCCGGGCTTCACGCGCAGGGTAAGCCGACGAAATCCCGTCTCCCCCAAAATCTGTTGCAGCGGCTCGCGCGCGCAACGGCGCTCCAACAGCGCGGCGAAAGTTTTTCGGAAAGATGCGGGCACCTCATCCACGAGCACCAGCGGCGCGCTCGTTTCCAGCGCGGAAACGAGCAAAACCCTGGCGTCGTGCGCGGGTGAGGGCACCCCGGCTTCGGTCAACCTGCGAGTCCCCTCCCGCAGCGCATCGCGCACCAGGGGGTGCATCAGTCTGCTTTCGCGCCCGCCGCGGCGAGCATCGCCTCGCGGTCCTTTTCCATGGCCGAACGAATCACCGGGTCAAGGTCGCCCGCCAGCACCTGGTCGAGGTTGTTCGCCTTGTAACCGGTGCGGTGATCGGCGATCCGGTTTTCCGGGAAGTTATAGGTGCGGATGCGCTCGGAACGATCCACCGTGCGCACCTGGGAACGGCGCGTTTCCGCCGCCGCCGCGTCCTGTTCCTCGCGCATACGATCCAGCAGACGCGAACGCAGAATGCGCATCGCCTGTTCCTTGTTCTGGAGCTGGCTCTTTTCGTTCTGGCAGGAAACAACCACGCCGGTAGGCAGGTGGGTGATGCGCACGGCAGAGTCGGTGGTGTTCACGCTCTGTCCGCCGGGGCCAGAGGAACGGTAAACGTCGATGCGCAGGTTGTTGGCCGCCATGGCCTCCCCCAGCACCTCGTCTTCGTCTGTCTCGTCGGCTTCGGGAACCACCAGCACGCCAGCCGCAGAGGTGTGGATACGCCCCTGCGATTCCGTGACGGGAACGCGCTGCACGCGATGCACGCCGCCCTCGTATTTAAGGTGCGCCCAGACTCCCTCCGCCGGGGTCGGATTTCCCTTGGCGCGGATGGACACAGCGGCGTCCTTGATCCCCCCGAGGTCGTTTTCGGTGGAGGTAATAACCTCCAGAGCCCACCCCTTACGCTCCGCGTAGGCACGGTACATTTTGAGCAGATCGCCCGCGAAGAGGGCCGACTCGTCGCCGCCCGCCCCGGCCTTCAGCTCCATGATGACGTCGCGCGCATCGTCGACATCGCGCGGGGCGAGGAGCTCTTCGAGCTTTTCCTGCAATTCCTCGCGCTGCGCGCCCATCTGCGTGACTTCGGCGACAAAAGAGGCGTCTTCCTCGGCCAGTTCCCGCGCGGCCTCGATGTCGTCTCCCAGCTGGAGCCAGCTGCGGTAAGCGTTCACTACCGGGGTCAGTTCGGCGTAGCGACGCCCGACCTTCCTAGCGCGCGCCGGATCGGCGTGCAGCGATGGGTCGGACATCGTCTTTTCCAGCTCGACGTGTTCTGCTACCAGGTTGGAGACGTTCTCAAACATCAGTGTCCTTACGAAAAAGGTGCGGCTAAAAGAGGCGATAGAAAGAGCGCCGATGCGCATACGCGCATCGACGCTCTTCAAGGAAGCTACTTGCTCGCGGCCTTCTTGCCGTAGCGGGCCTCGAAGCGGGCCACGCGGCCGCCGGTGTCGAGGATCTTCTGCTTGCCGGTGTAGAACGGGTGGCAGGCAGAGCAAACCTCGGTATTGATCTTGCCGCTGGTCTGGGTTGACCGGGTGTTGAACGTGTTACCGCAGGTGCAGGTCACCGTGGTTTCCACGTATTCAGGATGGATATCCTTCTTCACGTCTTTTCTCCTTAGCTCGGGTCGCTGGGTCGGCAGACGCGGTTGCGCGCCGTGAACCAGAACCGTCGTTCAGTATCTCAGAAACTTAACCGTTAGTCATTACCCGCGCCGCGCGGCACCGGTGTGGTTTTTTGCACGGTCATCAAGAACTCGGTATTCGACTGGGTCTTCTTGATCCGCTCCAGCAGCAGCTCAAGCGCCTGCTGCTGTTCCAGGGAACTGAGCACGCGGCGCAGCTTCCACATGATCGCAAGCTCCTCCTTGCCCATCAGCGCCTCTTCGCGGCGGGTGCCGGAAGCGTTGACGTCGACGGCGGGGAAGATACGGCGGTCGGCCAGCTTGCGATCGAGCTTCAGCTCCATGTTGCCGGTGCCCTTGAACTCCTCGAAGATGACCTCGTCCATCTTGGAACCGGTCTCTACCAGCGCCGTGGCCAGGATCGTCAACGAACCGCCGTGTTCCACGTTACGGGCCGCACCGAAGAACCGCTTGGGCGGGTACAGCGCGGAGGAATCGACGCCACCGGAAAGGATGCGTCCGCTGGCGGGAGCCGCCAGGTTGTAGGCGCGCCCCAGGCGGGTGATCGAATCGAGCAGAACCACCACGTCCCGTCCCATTTCCACGAGGCGCTTAGCGCGTTCGATAGCGAGTTCCGCAACGGTCGTGTGGTCCTCTGCCGGGCGGTCAAAGGTGGAGGCGATAACCTCGCCCTTAACCGTGCGCTGCATGTCGGTCACCTCTTCGGGGCGCTCGTCAACCAGCACCACCATCAGGTGAACCTCGGGATTGTTCGTGGTGATCGAATCGGCGATCTGCTGCAGGATGATCGTCTTACCCGTCTTGGGCGGAGCCACGATCAGGCCGCGCTGGCCCTTACCGATCGGGGAAACCAGATCGATCACGCGGGGCGTAATGTTCGCCGGATTGGTTTCCAGGCGCAGGGTTTCGTCCGGGTAGAGCGGGGTCAGCTTGGAGAAGTCCTTACGCTGACGGGCCTGTTCCGGGGGCAGCCCGTTCACCGTATCTACCCGCACGAGGGCGGCAAACTTCTGGTGGTTGTTCTTGCCGCCGCGCCCCTGGGTGGGGATCTGGTTGTCGTCGTTGGCCGACTTCGGCGCCTTCACCTGACCGGTGATGGCGTCACCCTTGCGCAGACCGTTGCGGCGTACCTGGTGCATGGAGACGTAGACGTCGCTCGCTCCCGGCAGGTAGCCGGTAGTGCGCACGAAAGCGTAGTTATCGCGGATGTCCAAAATGCCCGCGACCGCTACCAGCACGTCGTCTTCGTTTACGTCTTCTTCACCCTCGGGACCGTCGTACCCGGCGCGGCCGCGACGCTTGCGGTCACGGAAGCGGTTACGGCCACGGGTGTCTTCCCCACGCTGACGATCGTCGCGCTGACGATCCTCGCGGCGGTTACGGGAGCGTCCCCGCTCTGCGTCGGGGAGGTCGATTTCTTCTACCCGGCGCGGGCGATTGCGGCGTCCCTGCGGCAGTTCGATCTGAGGGGTTTCCCCGCCGCGCTCTTCGCGGCCCTGTTCGCGCTGGCGAGATTCGCCGCGCGACGTTTCCGCGTCCCGTTCGCGGCGTGCGGGGCGGTCCTGGCCTAGGTCCTCACGCCCGGCGGACTCTTCGCGGCGCGGGGACTGCGCTTCGCGGGTGTTTACGCTCTTTTCGTCACGCTTTTCCTCGCGCGATCCGGCCCGCCCGGTATCGGCGGCGTCCTGCTTCTGCGAGCGTGCGCCTGCGGAGGCCTGCCCGATGGCGGAAATCAGCTCGCCTTTACGCAGCTTACGCACGCCCTTAATTCCCAGGGAGGAAGCTATGGCCTGCAGCTCCGGCAGCTTCTTCGCGCTGAGCGGGCTGGTGTTGGTGTCTGTCACCTAGTTGTCCTTTCCCGTCGCTAGATACGCGGCGGTGACTTATGCAAAAGGCTGAGCGAGGAGAAAAAGTTACGTGTTTTCGCTGCCGCTACCTAAGCGGCGCTTCCACGCCCAATGACGGAAGGGATGCTTCGGCCGCGTGAATAGCGACTCCCCCTAATTAACCGTCCTGCCCCGTAATCCTAACACGGGATGAGACGCTGCAACGCTCCCTTGGCAGCAAGTCCGGGAGAAGCCACGCGCCAGCTCTGCGGGTCCGCGACTACGTTGCGTACCGTCTCACGCATTTCCTGGCCCGGCTGCGCAAACACGATCACGGTCGGCCCCGCACCGGAGATCGCAGCGGGATACCCCTGGCTACGCAGGACGCGCACCAGTTCTACGCTCTCCGGCATGCCGGGAGCGCGATACTCCTGATGCAAGACATCGACGGTCGCGTCGAAGAGGAGTTCCGGGGCGCTGGTAAGGGCGTACGAAAGCAGCGCCCCGCGCCCCGCCGCGAACGCCGCGTCAGCGTGGGGAACGCTCTCGGGCAAAAGGCCCCGCGCCGATTCGGTCGAAAGCCGATTCTCCGGCACCAGCACCGTAACGGGCCAGCTCACTCCCTCGCGCAATGCCAGGCGGGTAAAGCCCAGCCGATCCCCGTGTCCCCAGGCCAGGGTGACGCCGCCGAGCAGCGCCGGGGCGGCGTTATCCGGGTGCCCCTCGAACTCCGTGGCAAGCTGCAAAATCGCCCGTTCGTCGAGGACCTCCGGGTCCGAAATCAGGCCGCGCGCAAGCAGGATTCCCGCCAGGGTGGCGGCGGCAGAGGAGCCCAGGCCCCGCCCGTGCGGAATGCGATTCACACAGGTCAGGTTCACGCCTATCTGCGGCGCCCCCACGGCGTCGAGGGTGCGGCGTAGCGCGCGCACCACCAGGTGGTTTTCGTCTCGCGGCAGTTCCTGTGCGCCCTCCCCCGAGATTTCGATGTTTACTCCCCCGGCCACGGCCTCCAGGGAAAGGTCATCGCACAGCTCCAGCGCCAACCCCGCACAGTCGAAAGCCGGGCCCAGGTTTGCGCTGGTGGCGGGAACGCTGACGCGCGCTTTCGCGTTTACTATCCTCATTTAGGCGCAGCCCTTACAGTCCCATCGCCCGCGCTGCGGCGTCGGTATCTACCGAGATTTCGGTTGCGGCCATCTCTCGTCCCGACAGGGCCGTGTCGATGTCCTTTAAGCCGTTGCCCGTCACGGTGATGACGAAGCGCTTTCCTTCGGGTACCTCGCCCAGCGCGGCCTTCTTGAGCAGGCCCGCGACTCCGGCCGCCGAGGCGGGCTCCACGAAGATCCCCACCTCGCTCGCCAGCTTCGCCTGCGCCGCCAGGATTTCCTCGTCCGTTACGGCGGTGAAAGCGCCGCCAGATTCGCGCTGCGCGGCCAGCGCCAGGTCCCAGGAGGCGGGTGCCCCGATGCGAATCGCGGTTGCCACCGTCTCCGGGTTCTTCACCGGCCCGCCCTGCAGGAACGGAGCCGCGCCTGCGGCCTGGAAGCCCCACATAATCGGCAGGTTAGCGGTCACTCCCGCCTCGCGGTATTCGCGATACCCCATCCAGTAGGCGGAAATGTTGCCGGCGTTACCAACCGGCAGCAGGTGGTAATCGGGGGCCGCACCGAGGGCGTCGCAGACCTCGAAAGCCGCCGTCTTTTGCCCCTGCAACCGGAACGGATTAACGGAGTTCACCAGCTCTACCGGGTAGTTGGCGTGCAGCTTGCGGGCGATGTTCAGGCAGTCGTCGAAGTTGCCATCCACCTGGATCAGTTCGGCCCCGTGCAGCACCGCCTGCGCCAGTTTCCCGGCGGCGATCTTTCCCTTGGGAAGCAGCACCACGCAGCGCAGCCCGGCCCTGGTCGCGTAGGCGGCGGCCGACGCGCTCGTGTTGCCGGTAGAGGCACAAACCACCACTTCGGCTCCCGCGCTCTTGGCCTTCGACATCGCGCTCACCATGCCACGATCCTTGAACGAGCCGGTCGGGTTAGCACCCTCAACCTTGATGTGTACCTCGCCCGCGACCAGGTCGGAAAGCAGCGGCGAATGCACCAGCGGCGTGCCTCCTTCGCCGAGGGTGAGCATGCATTCGTCATCGTTGAAGGGCAGGAAATCACGGTATTCGGCGATCACGCCACGCCACTGGTGGGCCATTTTCATTCTCCTTCTACGCGCAGCACGCTAAGCACTCGCGCCACTGATTCGCTATTTGCCAGTTGCGCCAGCGCGTCCTGCATCGCGGATTCGCTAGCCAGGTGGGTGACGGCTTCCAGGGCCGCGTATTCGTCTCCGTCACCGTCCCCGCAGGGCAGCGGTTCCTGGTGCACCGTGGCGATGGAGATACCGTTCTCGCTCAGCACCGACGCTACCGCGGCGAGCACGCCGGGGCGATCGTGCACCTGCAGCGAAACATAGAAACGGCTGCGCAGTTCGCTAAGCGGCACTATGGCCAGGTCTGCGTAGCGGGATTCGCGCGGGCCGTGCCCGGAAACGACCCGGTTGCGCGCGGCGGTGACCAGATCCCCCAGCACGGCGGAGGCAGTCGGTGCGCCGCCCGCCCCCTGCCCGTAAAACATGAGGCTGCCCGCAGCTTCCGCCTCCACAAAGACCGCGTTGTATGCGCCGCTCACGGAGGCCAGCGGGTGATTCTTGCGCAGCATAACCGGGTACACGCGCGCGGAAACGCCGTTTTCTAGGCGTTCCGCGATGCTGAGCAGCTTCACCACCCGGCCTATGCGTTCGGCTGCGCGGATGTCGGCGCTGGAGATTTCCCTGATGCCCTCGGCGGTCACGTCGGCCAGGCCCACCCTGGTGTGGAACGCCAGCGATCCCAGGATCGCGGCCTTGGCCGCCGCGTCCAGCCCGTCCACGTCGGCCGTCGGGTCTGCCTCGGCGTAGCCGAGCTCCTGCGCCTTGGCGAGCGCCTGCGAGAACGACTGCCCGGTGCGGGTCATCGCGTCCAGGATGTAGTTCGTGGTGCCGTTTACGATCCCCAGCACACGGTTCACGCTGTCCCCCGCCAGGGATTCGCGGATCGGCCGCACCAGCGGAATGGCTCCCGCCACCGCCGCCTCGTAATAGATATCCACGCCGTTTTTATCCGCCGCTTCGTAAAGCTTGGCTCCCTGCTGCGCCAGCAGTGCCTTGTTGGCGGTGACCACGCTCGCGCCGGATGCGATGGCCTTCAGCAGCAGCGTCCCCGCCGGTTCGATTCCGCCCATGACCTCGACGACGATGTCGGCATCGGCTACCAGGCTCTTAGCGTCATCGGTCAGCAGGTCGCGGGGAATATGCTCGCCCCTGTCCCGCGCTAGGTCGCGCACGGCAACTCCGGTCACCCGATAGGGCGCGCCGATCCGGTGTTCGAGGTCGTCACGCTGCTCAGCAAGCAGGCGCATGACCTCCGCGCCCACGGTTCCGGCACCGAGCACGGCGATACGCAGGGTAGGGGTCATATCTCTCTCCTTTGGGTTTCCCGGGCCAACGGCCCGGCGTGGCTAGCGTGGTTCCCGAACGGTTTCCGGCACCCCGGCATCGAGGGCGAGCAGATCGGCTTCGCTTTCGCGGCGCACCATGAGTCGGGATTCTCCCTGGCCGACCGAAACTACGGCCGGGCGCGGAACGTGGTTGTAGTTGGAGGCGAGCGAGTAGCAGTAGGCCCCGGTGACGGGCACCGCCACGATGTCTCCGCGGTGGACGTCTGCGGGCAGGTATTCGTCCTTCACCACGATGTCGCCGCTCTCGCAGTGCTTACCGACGATGCGCACCACGGCAGGCTCTACCGAAGAGGTGCGCGAAGCCAGCAGGCAGGAATAGTCGGCATCGTAGAGGGCGGTGCGAATATTGTCGCTCATGCCGCCGTCAACGGAAACGTAGAGGCGCTTATGCGCGCCGCTCACCTGTACGTTCTTTACCGTGCCGACCGTGTAGAGGGTGGTTCCGGCGGGGCCGACGATAGCGCGCCCCGGTTCAAAGGAAAGGTGCGGGTAGGGGAAGTCGCCGCACTGCTCGCGAACGATCCCGGCCAGCAGCGGGGCCAGCTCCGCCGGGGTCTTTGGCGCGTGCTGGGTGTTGTACATGACGCCAAAGCCGCCGCCCAGGTCAAGCTCGGGCAGGGTTACGCCGTGTTCTTCGCGTACGCGCACCAGCAGGTCGATCACGCGGCGGGCCGCAATCTCAAAACCGCCCACGTCGAAGATCTGGGAGCCGATGTGGGAATGTACGCCGAGCAGGTTCAGTTCGCTGCGCTTCAGCACCAGGCGCACGGCTTCGTCGGCCACTCCCCCGGTCAGGGAGAGGCCAAACTTCTGGTCTTCGTGGGCGGTCGCGATGAATTCGTGCGTGTGTGCTTCGACGCCCGCGGTGACGCGCAGCATCACCGGCGCACGCATTCCCAGTTCGGCAGCGATATCCGCGACGCGATCGATCTCTTCTAAGGAGTCGATTACCAGCCTGCCAACCCCGTATTCCAGGGCGGCGCGGATCTCCTCTTCGGACTTGTTATTGCCGTGGAAAGCGATCTGTGCGCCCGGCATACCGGCGGCCTTAGCCACCGCCAGTTCGCCTCCGGTGCAGACGTCAAGATTTAGGCCCTCTTCGCGCACCCAGCGCACCACCGAGGTGCACAGGAAAGCCTTTCCCGCATAGAAAATACTGGCTCCGTTGAGGGGAGCGAAAGCCGCCGCGAATTCGTTCTTGAATTCGCGGGCACGCGAGCGGAAATCCGCCTCGTCTACCACCAGCAGGGGGCTGCCGTGCTTCGCCAGCAGATCGCGCGCGGGCACCCCGCCGAAACTCATCTGCCCCGACTCTTCGCGGGCCGTCTGCCTGGACCAGAGTCCGGGAATTAGCGCGTTGACGTCATCCGGATAGGGCAGCCAGGTAGGGCTTGCATCATTACCGTGTAGGGCTCCGGCTTCGTGGGCGCGCACGCACATCCCCTTATGTAGAAGTTCTTTTAATCGACGGGACCTACGCGCCCCGTATTAGCAGTTAAAGCCTACCGGGAAGGTATAAGGATCCCCCTAGAACATGACATGAAAGGGTGCCACAATACGCAAAAGCCCGGGCGCATCGCACCCGGGCTGTTTCGTGCCCGCGACAGGATTCGAACCTACGACCTTCTGCTCCGGAGGCAGACGCTCTATCCACTGAGCTACGCGGGCGTGCAGGTTACATCTTAACAGCGGCCCAGCAGGGCGACGGGAACCGGCAAGTAGTTTGTGACACTACTTACCGCCACCTTTTACAGCTCTAGGGGCAGCTGCGCTCCGTGCAGCACGGCCGACGGGTCGGCTGAGATCGCCAGCCCGCTCGGCTCCGCCCCGGAGCGAACTAGCAGATCGCCGACGGCGGCTATCATCGCCCCGTTGTCGGTGCACAGCGAGGGACGCGGCACGCGCAGCTCGATGCCCGCCTCCGCGCAGCGCAGCGCAGCCACCTCGCGCAGCCGTGCGTTCGCCGCCACGCCGCCCACGATTACCAGGGTGTCGATGTTTTCGTCCCTGCAGGCGCGCAGCGCCTTGGCCACCAACACCTCGACCACGGCGTCCTGGAAAGAAGCCGCGATGTCGGCCACCGGCACGGCTTCGCCCTTTCGTTCCAGAGTTTCCACGGTGCGGGCAACTGAGGTTTTCAGGCCCGAGAAGCTGAACGTGTAACGGGGATCGCTCCCCTTCATCAGCGCACGCGGGAACGAGAACGCGCCGGGATCTCCCGTAGCCGCCGCGCGGGAAACGACGGGACCGCCGGGATAGCCCAGCCCCAGTAGCCGGGATACCTTATCGAAGGCTTCCCCGGCGGCGTCGTCCAAGGTGTCCCCCAGGTGCACAATCGGGTCACGCACGAGGTCCGTCACCTTCAGGATCGAGGTGTGCCCGCCGGAAACAATGAGCGTGATCGAGCGTTCGGGCAGCGGGCCGTGATCCAAGGTGTCTGCCGCCGCGTGCCCTGCGAGGTGGTGCACGCCGTAGAGCGGCACTCCCAGGCTCCAGGCGATCGCTTTGGCCGACGCCAGGCCGACGTGTACGGCGGTCGCGAGGCCGGGTCCGGAGGTAGCGGCCACGTGGGTGATGTCGGAAAGCTCCACCCCGGCGTCAGCGAGCGCCAGGTGCAGCGTCGGCACCGCCGCGTCCAGGTGCGCGCGGGCCGCTAGTTCGGGCACTACCCCGCCGAAGGCAGCGTGCTGGCTGGCGCTCGATGCGAGTCCCTGCCCGAGCAGCTTGCCCTCGCTGACTATGCCGAAACCGGTCTCGTCGCAGGATGACTCGACGCCGAATACGACAGGTTGGCGGGACATGGAAGCTCCTTGTTCGTGGCACACGATAAAAATGGCGACCCGCACGAGCGGGCCGCCACGTTGCCGCACCATAGTACGGCGAAAAAGTCTTTAGCGCAGGAGGCTGATCGGGTTCGAGTACTGTCCGTCCCGGTTCATCTTGGCGAAGTGCAGGTGGCAACCGGTGGAACGTCCGGTAGAACCGACGTTGCCGATCACCTGCCCCTGGCTCACCTGCTGGCCCGCGTGCACCTTGTAGGCGGAAAGGTGGAAGTAACCGGTGATGACGCCGTTGCCGTGATCAACCTTGATGCGGTTACCGCTGGCGCCGCTGTACTGCGCCTCGATTACCTTGCCGGCCGCAGCCGCACGCACGGGGGTGCCGCAGCTAGCGCCGAAGTCGATACCGTCATGCAGCTTGCGGTAACCCAGCGTGGGGTGCACACGCCAACCGTAGCCGCTCGTAATGGGTGCATTCACCGGGTGGATGTAGCCGCTGGAGCTGGATTTAGGAGCGTCCTGACCTTCGGCCGGAGCGGGTGCTTCTTCCTTGGGCTTTTCGATGCTGACGTCGGGGAGAGCATCCTTTGTGAACTGCTTCTTGACATCGTCCTCGGAGGCTACCGGCAGTGCTGCGCGCTGCAGCGAACGGTTAGCGGTGGCGTCGTTTGCGCGCACAGCACCGGCTGCGGTGGCTTCCTGTCCCAGCGCCTGCGGCTCTGCGACGGTATCGCCCAGATTTCCGCCCGCAGCACTGGCAATCGGAACTGCGATAGTGGCGGTAGCCAGAACGCCCATCATGCCGACTCGGACACCGGTCGCGGTGGCGCTGCTTGCGCGACGACGGCGGGCCTTCTGGGAACGCAGCGGCCGTACCTGGGCACGTCCTGCTGCACGATGAGTCGCCACGAAGAAATCCTCCAGAAGTAATTGGGTGCGGAGTAAAAGGCCCTGCGGGAAGCGGCCTGCCGTTCCGGGCAAGCAAGCGCTTTTACAACCTCGACCAATCTAGCAACCGGTAGCCGGGCTTTCGGAAACCTAAAGCGTTCATTACGAAGTCTTTACGAAAAGGGCTTAATTCCGTCGCTGAGCTGTGACTCTGTCAAGATAAGGCACCCCTTACAGGGAGCGCTGCATCACATCTTTTACTTCGCCAACAAGTTCTTCCAGGATGTCTTCCAGGAAAACCGCGCCGATGCTGCGCGCATTCGCGCTGTCCACCCGCGCCATGTGGGCACCGTTGTACTGCATCGCGCGCAGCACTTCCTCCACCGTATCGTCGGCGGTAACGGAGACGACCGCGCGCACGCTGCCGGGGTGGATCGGCGCGGTGTAGGCGGTGTCTTCGTCGCTGGTTTCCAGCAGGACGTCTTTCAGATGCAGGTAACCGACCAGGTCCCCCGCGTCGTTACGCACCCCGATGCGGCTAAACCCGGTACTCGCCACTAGTTCCTCGAACTGCTGCGGCGTGATGTCGTAGGTGACAGTGACCAGATTTTCCATCGGGATCATGACGTCACGCGCGGTGTGGTCGGAAAACTCGATCGCACCCGCGAGCAGGCCCTGTTCGTCGTCCAGCAGCCCCTCTTTGCGCGATTCATCCACGATGGCGGCGATATCGGCGGCAGTCAGATCGCTCTCTACCTCATCGCGCGGCTCCACCCCGAAAAGGCGCAGCACGGCGTTGGCGAAAGAGTTGAGCAGCCAAATGATCGGGTGACAGACCTTCGATACCGCGACCAGCGGGGGTGCAAGCAGCAGCGCCGCCCCCACGGGCAGGGCGATGGAAAGGTTTTTGGGCACCATTTCGCCAAACACAACGTGCAGGTAAGAGGCGATGGTGAGCGCGATTACGAAGGCGATGGGGTGCGTCAGCGCCGGGGAAAGCCCCACCTGCGTGAGCAGCGGTTCAATCCCGTGCGCGATGGCGGGTTCGGCTACCGCGCCCAGCGTCACCGAGCAGACCGTGACCCCGAACTGGGCGGTGGCCAGCATCATGGACAGGTTTTCCACCGCGTATAGGGCCGATACCGCGCCCGTGCGACGCTCCGCTACCAGCGGTTCCAGTTGGCTGCGGCGCGCCGACATAACGGCGAATTCCGCCCCCACGAAGAAAGCGTTGCCAACCAGCATGAGCAGGCCGATAAACAGTGCCAGTGAGTCCGACATCAGTTTTCCTCCTCCTGCTTGCTAGCGTTTTTGCGGCAGAGGCGCACCTGATCTACGCGCCGCCCCTCCATGGCCACGACCTCGATCTGCACGCCGTCTACCTCTACCAGGTCCCCAACCTTGGGGATCGCCCCCAGGCTGTCCATGACCAGGCCGCCCAGGGTGTCGTAATCGGTGGTTTCGGGTAGGCGTATGCCGATATCGCGCAGCACCTCGTCGGGCCGCATCAGCCCGGAGACCAGCCAGGAGCCATCTCCCGACATTCCCGGCACGTAACGGTCGGTTTCGTCGCTGTCGTGTTCGTCGGAAACTTCGCCGACGATCTCCTCCACCACGTCCTCCAGGGTGACTACCCCGGCGGTGCCGCCGTATTCGTCCACCACCACGGCCATCTGGGTACCCAGTTCGCGCAGCTCTATCAGCAGGGAGCCGAGCTCGACCGTTTCCGGCACGCGGGGAATGTCTTTCATGAGGGCGCTGACGGGGGTGTGTGCCCGCTGCTCGCGCGGCACCGAGAAAGCCTGGCGCACCTGCACCACGCCCACCACGTCGTCCTCCGAAGAATCGATCACCGGGAAACGGGAGTGGCCACTTTCCCTGGTGCGCGCGAGGAGGTCGAGCGCGTTGTCGTCCTTGCGCAGGGAAATCATGGCGCCGCGATGCGTCATGACGTCGGCTGCGGTGCGTTCGGAAAGCTGCAGCGTGCGCGAAAGCAGCACCGCCGTGCCGGTATCGAGGGTGCCTGCGGCGGCGGAGCGGCGCACCAGGGCGTCCAGTTCCGACGCGGAGCGCGCGGCCGACAGTTCTTCCTGCGGTTCCACCCCGAACAGGCGCAGCACGCCGTTTGCGGTGCCGTTGAACATCACGATCAGGGGCTTAAAGAGCAGGGTAAAGAACGCCTGCAAGGGGGCCACGATACGGGCCGTTGCGAGGGGCGCGGAGATCGCCATATTTTTGGGGATCAGCTCGCCCACGATCATGGAGAACGCGTAGGCCACCGCCAGGGCTACCGCTACGGCGGCCACGGAGATGACCTCCGGTGAAACCCCGGAGGAAGCCAGCAGGCTGGTGAAGATTTGCGTGAGAGGTTCCTGCACCGCGAAGCCGAAAAGCAGGGTGGTGATCGTGATGCCGACCTGCGCGCCGGAAAGATGGGTGGAAAGCTGTCCCAGCGAGGCCAGCACCTTTTCGGCTCCCTTATCGCCTTCGTCCCGGGCCTTTTCTACCGTGTGCCGGTCAAGCGCTACCAGGGAGAATTCGGCGGCGACGAACACGCCGGTCCCGAGGGTGAGCAGGACGCCCACGAAGAGCATTAGCCAGATCACCGGGCACCTCCCCGGCGAAAGGTGCGCGTCGCTTGCGCGCACGAAAAGAGACGGGGGCCCGGCACTGCCGGGCTGGGACTCGGTAACGGGTCAGCATTCATTATGAAACGAGATTATATGCGAGGTGCGGGCAAAGCGGTTATTCCGCATGGGACGACTCACCCGCTGTACCCTATATAGGGAGATAACGCGCCCCGCAGAGGCGGCAAAATATTTAGGAAGCAGGCGAGCCACGTCGTGTCAGAGCATTCCCCCGCCATTCCCAGGGAATTCGGCCCCAATCAATGGCTGGTCGAACAGCTCTATAAGCAGTATCTAAGCGATCCAACCAGCGTGGATCCCTCTTGGGCCAGCTATTTCCGCCAGGCAGCACTCACACCGCAGGGCGAGCCCGTTAAACGCGAGCCGATTCCCCCGCAGGAAGTGAAGCTGCGCGGCCCGGCCGCCGCCGTGGTCAAGAATATGACCGCTTCCCTGGACATTCCCACGGCTACCTCCGTGCGCGACATCCCGGTGAAGCTGCTGTTCGATAACCGCATCATGATCAATACCCACCTGTCCCGGCACCGCCGCGGCAAGGTTTCCTTCACACACCTGATCGCCTACGCGATGGTGGAGGCGCTGCAGGAGGTACCCGATCTAAACAACGGCTTTGCCGTCAGCGAGGACGGTAAGCCGCTACTGCTGCAGCGCAAAGAAATCAACTTTGGGCTGGCCATCGACATGCCCAAGCCTGACGGCACGCGCGGCCTGGTGGTACCTAATATTCGCGGCGCGCAGGAAATGGATTTCGTGGCTTTCTGGCAGACCTACGACGAAGTCGTGCGCCGCGCCCGCCAGGGCAAGCTGACGATGAGCGATTTTGCCGACACCACGGTGACGCTGACCAACCCCGGCGGGATCGGCACCGTGCATTCCGTGCCCCGCCTGATGCCGGGGCAGGGCGTGATCGTCGGCGTGGGCGCCATCGAATACCCGGCGGCGTTCCAGGGGGCGAGCCAGGAAACCCTGAGCGAACTGGCCATCTCCAAAAAGACCACCCTCACCTCCACCTACGATCACCGCGTTATCCAGGGCGCGGCGTCGGGCGAATTCCTGCGCTGCATCGGCAACAAGCTGCTGGGTCTGGACGGCTTCTACGACCGCATCTTCCACGCCCTGCGCATCCCCTACCAGCCGATCCGCTGGGTGCAGGACAACCCGTTGAAGAAGTCGGACACCGAACGCTATGCGCAGGTGATGGATCTGATCCACGCCTATCGCGTGCGCGGGCATCTCATGGCCGACACCGATCCCCTGCAGTACCGTCAGCGCACCCACCGGGATCTGGACGTGGAAACCTACGGCCTGACCCTGTGGGATCTGGACCGCACGTTCGCCACCCGCGGCCTGGGCGGTAAGGAGACCGCCTCCCTGCGCGAGATACTGCTGCTGCTGCAGGACGCCTACTGCCGCAGCATCGGCGCGGAATACATGCACATTGCCGACGCCGACGAACGGCTCTGGCTGCAGCAGCAGTTCGAAAAGCCCGCGGAGCCTTTCAGCAAGCGCGAGACCAAGCACATCATGGACCGCCTGAACGCGGCGGAGGCTTTCGAGACTTTCCTGCAAACCAAGTTCGTGGGGCAGAAGCGTTTTTCGCTGGAGGGCGGCGAGTCCCTGATTCCCCTGCTGGACGCGGTGCTGGATCGCGCGAGCCACGACGACGTGCACGAGGTCTGCATCGGGATGGCGCATCGCGGCCGCCTCAACGTGCTCGCTAACCTGGCCGGGAAGAACTACGCCCAGATTTTCCGGGAGTTCGACGACGGCGCTTCTTCCAACGTGGTCGGTTCCGGGGACGTGAAATATCACCTGGGCACCACGGGGGTGTACACGGCCCCGGACGGCGCGACCACGAAGATTCATTTGGCGGCCAATCCTTCCCACCTGGAGGCGGTAAACCCCGTCCTGGAGGGCATCGTGCGCGCCAAGCAGGACCGCCTAAACCACGCGGGGACCGACTTCCCGGTGCTGCCCATCCTGCTGCACGGCGACGCCGCGTTCGCGGGTCAGGGTGTGGTCACGGAGACGCTGAACCTGTCGGAGCTGCGCGGCTTCCGCACCGGTGGCACCATCCACGTGGTGATCAACAACCAGATCGGTTTCACGACGCTGCCGGATTCCTCGCGGTCCTCGTATTACGCCACCGACGTCGCGAAGGCCTCCCAGCTGCCGATCATGCACGTCAATAGCGACGATCCGGAGGCCTGCGTGCGCGCGGCGCGGATCGCTTTCGACTACCGGCAAAAGTTTGGCCGTGACGTCATTATCGACATGGTTTGCTACCGTCGGCGCGGCCACAACGAGGGTGACGACCCCTCGATGACCCAGCCGCAGATGTATCGCCTGATCGAACAAAAGCCCAGCGTGCGCAAGCTGTACGCGCAGCAGATCGTGACGCGCGGTGACTTTACCGAGGCTGACATGCGGGAGATGACCGACGGTTTCCAGCAGCACCTGGAAGAGGTGCTGCAAAAGTCGCGTACCCCGCACTATGCCCCGCCTGTGCAGCAGGGCGAGCCGGAGGTCGTAAGCGCGCCCGTCACGGCCACCGACGCCGCCACGCTGGAGAGGATCGGGGACGCCCATCTGAGCATGCCCGAGGCTTTCAATACGCACCCGAAGCTGCATGCGCTGATGCGCCGCCGCCGCGACATGTCCCGTAACGGCGACGTGGATTGGGCTTTCGCAGAGCTGCTCGCGTTCGGCTCCCTGCTGTGCGAAGGGACTCCGGTGCGCCTCAGTGGACAGGATTCACGCCGGGGCACGTTCGCGCAGCGCCACAGCGTTTTGATTGATTCCCTGACCCAGGACACCTGGACTCCCCTGCTGCACCTGGGGTGCAAGCAGGCGAAGTTCTGGGTCTACGATTCCTCCCTGAGCGAGTACGCCGTGCTCGGCTACGAATACGGGTATTCGGTGGAAACCCGGGATGCCCTGGTGCTCTGGGAGGCCCAGTTCGGTGATTTCGTTAACGGGGCGCAGACGGTGATCGATGAGTTCATCGCCAGCTCCGAACAAAAGTGGGGCCAGCATTCGGGCGTGGTCTTGCTGCTGCCGCACGGCTATGACGGCCAGGGGCCGGATCATTCGTCGGCCAGGCCCGAGAGGTTCTTGCAGCTGTGCGCGCAAAACAATATGCGCGTAGCCATGCCGTCCTCCCCCGCCAACTACTTCCACCTGCTGCGCGACCAGGCCAAGCGCAGGCCGCGCCGTCCGCTGATCGTCTTTACGCCGAAGTCGATGCTGCGCATGAAGAGCGCAACCAGTCCCCTGGGCGAGTTCACCGAGGGCGCTTTCCGGCCGGTCATAGCGGACCCCACCGCCCCGGCGGACGCGAGCCTGGTGCTGCTGTGTTCTGGCCGTTTGGCGCACGATCTGCGGGCGCGGCGCGCGGCCCTCGGGCGCAATGACGTGGCAATCGTTTGCGTGGAACAGTTCTATCCGTTCCCGGCGGCGGAGCTGGCGCAGGAGCTTTCCCGGTACCCGCAGGCGCGCGTGCGCTGGGTGCAGGAGGAACCGGAGAACCAGGGCGCGTGCACGTTCATGTTGACGCAGGCGGCGCGCGAGCTGGGGATGGCCTGGGAAAGCGTGGCGCGCCCGGCCTCGGCCTCCCCCGCGACCGGGTCCGTCACGGTGCACCGCAGGGAGCAGGAAGAGCTGCTGCACCGGGCTTTCGCGTAAAGATTCACGCGCGGGGCTTACGCGGTCGCGTAGAGTTGTCGTTACTAGCCGTACTCTTCTGGAGGTTTCCTTGGCCGATAATTTCTCGCGTGTTCGCCTGATCGGGCTCGGGGACGAGCTGCTGGCTGGCGTCGGTGACCCGCGCGCCCTGGGCTGGCTGGGCCGCTGCGTCGCCAGCCAGGACGCGGCGATACCGGTGGAGCTTTTCGCTTGCGCCCTGCCGTGCGATAACTCCGCTTCGCTTTCGCACCGTTACGAATCGGAGGTGGAACTGCGCCTGGACCGGGATGGCCTGGCCGACGGCACGGTGGCCCACCGGGTCGTGATCGGGATGGGTAACGAAGACATCAGCGCCGGCATTTCGCTGGCGCGTTCGCGCCTAAACCTTTCGCGGGTGCTGGATGGCCTGGACAAGATGCGTATTCCCGCGTTCGTGGTCGGTCCCCCGCCCTCCGCCGATCGGGGCATGACGCGCTCCCTGCTGGAGCTTTCGGAGATTTATGCCGACGTCTGTAATCGCCGTTCCGTGCCGTACGTGGACACGGTTTTGGCGCTGCACGATCACAGCCAGTTCAACGAGGACATCGCGCGTTCTTCCCGCGATCTGCCGGGGCAGACCGGCTACGGTTTGATCGCCTGGCTGGTGCTGCACACCGGGTTTGGTGCCTGGCTGGGCACCGAAAACGTGAGGCGTTAGGGCCGGGAGGGTCACACTAGTCCCCTCTGTCCCGTTTCATGTGGCAGACTAGACCGGTAGTTCTTCGCCTGCGGGCGAGGGTCGAAAACATAAGGAGATACCCATGAGCAAGCGTGGACGTAAGCGTCGCGATCGCCGCCGCAATGGTGCAAACCACGGCAAGCGCCCCAACAGCTAAATACTGTAAAAGTTTGGCCCCCGCTATTTTGCGGGGGCCAAACTTTTTTGCAGGGAAGATTTTTGGCGCGAGGGGTGACGCGAAATCTAGTCTTCTTCGTAGCGTTCGATCGTGATTTCGCGGTAGCTGAGCACGATTCTTTCGCGCAGGGCACGCGGCGCGGCTTCTGCGGCGTGCGCCCGCGCCACGGCCTCTTTGAGCGCTTTGGCGCGCAGACATTCGGTTTCGCACTTGGGGCAGTCCTCCAGGTGCTGGCGGATATTTTCCATCTCACATTCGGGACATTCGCTGTCCAGGTATTGCTGTAAACGCGCGTACGCTTCCCGCAGCCAGGCGTCTTCGCTGTCCGCACAGTGTCCGGTGTTCATTTAGCGGCCTCCTTCTGCTCGGCCCCGATCCCCAGGCTGGCGGCGTGGTCTTTCAGTTTTTCGCGCAGCAGGGCACGCCCGCGATAGAGGCGGGACATGACCGTGCCGACGGGGGTGTCCATGATTTCGGCGATCTCCCGGTAGCTGAACCCCTCTACGTCGGCCAGGTAGACGGCCATGCGGTTATCGTCCGGCAGGCTCGCCATGGCTTCTTTTACGGCGCTGGAGGGGAGCGCATCGAGCGCCTCCATCTCCGCCGATTTCAGTCCGTGGGAGCTGTGCGAGGCGGCGTCGGCCAGCTGCCAATCCTCCACCGTTTCGGTGTGGCTGCGCTGGGGTTCGCGCTGTTTTTTACGGTAGGAGGTGATGAACGTGTTGGTCATGATCCGGTATAGCCAGGCGCGCAGGTTGGTGCCCGCGGTAAAGCTTTTCCGGGCCTGGAACGCTTTCAGGAAGGTTTCTTGCACCAGATCCTGCGCGTCTTGTTCGTTGCGGGTCATTCTGAGCGCGCCCGCGTAAAGAGCGTCGAGGTGGCTGAGGGCCTCCCGCTCGAATTCGCTGTCAGTTTCACTCATCATTAGCGAGGATACCGTGTCCGACGCGCTGCCGTTCGGCGCGGTTCGCGTTAGGGTTAGGGCATTGCTGTTTCGGTATCTCAAACCCGGAGGAAACAATGTCCCTTATCCGTCGCGTCGCTCGTCCCCTTATCGCCGCCCCGTTCGTTTTCGAGGGCGTGCGTTGCTTCAAGGACCCGCAGCGTTCCGTTGCTGCGGCCCCGAAATCTTTTGCGCAGGTTGAGCAGTGGCTGAGCGACGCAGGGATTCCGCTCAACGCCGAGAACCTGGTGCGCGTTACCTCTGCGGTTTCCGTGGCTGCGGGCGCGCTCTACGCCACCAATCGGATGCCGCGCGTGGCGGCCCTCGGGCTGCTTGCCACCACCGGGGTTGGACTGGCGGGCCGCCGCAAGTGGAGCGAGCTGCGCGGTGAGGAGCGCACGCAGGAGATTCAGTCGCTGCTGACCGACCTGGGGCTGCTGGGTGCCGTGCTGCTGGCGACCGTGGATCGCGAGGGCTACCCGTCGCTCGGCTACCGGGTGAACAAGGCCGTGGAGCGCGGCCAGAAGGCTGCGGCGCGTAAGCAGCGCGAGCTGGAGAAGATGGCGAAGAACGGCCAGCGCGCGGTAGAGAAGAAGCTCGGCGCCTGAGTTGTCGGGCGTGCAAACGCACTGGTCTGCTCCGAACGCACGCGGGCCGCTGACGGCCCGCGTGCGCGTTCCCGGCTCGAAGTCTCTCACCAACCGCTGGCTGTTGCTCGCGGCCTGCGCCGACTCCCCTAGCGTGCTGCGCGGCGCGCTGGACGCGCGCGACTGTCGGCTCATGCGCGCGGCCCTGGAAAGCCTGGGGGCAGGTTTTAGCGAGGACGGCGAGGCGCTGCGGGTTTCTCCCCTCCCCGCCGAGCTTGCCGGGGCCGATGCGGCCGCGCACGATATCGATTGCGGCCTGGCCGGGACTGTGATGCGCTTTTTGCCGCCGCTGGTAGCCGCGTCGGGGCTGCGACGACGCCTGCGCGGGGATGCGGGGGCGTACGTGCGCCCGATGGCTCCCCTGCTGGGGGCGCTGGCAGACCTCGGGGTGTCTATCACCTACGAGGGTGAGCCGGGTTTCCTGCCCTGCGTGATCTCTTCTGCGCAGGGGCTGCCAGGCGGCAAGGTGACGCTGGATTCTTCGGCTTCCAGCCAGTTCGTTTCCGCCCTGCTGCTGGCCGCGCCGCGCGCCCGCGGCCCGCTCACCGTGCGTCACGCGGGCGGCAGGCTGCCGTCCCTGCCGCACATCGAAATGACGGTGCGCGCTTTGCAGGATTGCGGCGCGAAGATCGAGACTCTTCCCGCTAGTGCCGACGGTAGCGCGGCCTGGCGGATCGTGCCCGGCCCGCTCACGGTGGGCGAGGTAGAGATTGAGCCGGATCTTTCCAACGCCGGGGTTTTCCTGGCGGCGGCGATGATCGCGGGCGGCAGCGTCACCGTTCCGGGCTGGCCGGAAGAAACCACCCAGGCGGGCGATGCCTACCGCGAGCTCTTGCCCAACATGGGGGCGTATCTTTCCCTGGGGACGGACGGCCTCACCTGTACCGGCGGCGGCAAGATAAGCGGCATTAACGCCGATCTTTCCCACGCCGGGGAACTGACCTGCACCATTGCGGCGCTGGCTGCCCTGGCCGATTCCCCCAGCCGGCTGTACGGTATCGGCCACCTGCGCGGGCACGAGACGGACCGTCTGGCGGCGCTGGTGAGCGAGATCAACCGGCTGGGCGGCGACGCCCGCGAACTGCCGGACGGCATAGAGATCAGGCCGCGCCCGCTGCACGGCGGGCTTTGGCGCAGTTACAGTGACCACCGGATGGCTACCGCAGGGACGTTGATCGGGCTGGCCGTGCCGGGCATAGAAGTGGAGAACGTGGAAACTACGGACAAGACCCTGCCGGGCTTTACCGAGATGTGGCGGGAGATGCTGAATGGCGCGGCGTAGCGATAGCGGGCGGCGTTTCGACGAATCGGACGTGCGGATCCGCCCCGGCAGGCGCGGCTCACGCCCCCGCACGAAGGATCGCCCAAAGCACGACGACGCGGTGCCCGCGCTGGTGCTGGCCGTGGATAGGGGCCGCTGGCGCACCGTGGTGGCGCCGGGCACCGAAGAGGAACGCCACGTCACCGCCATGCGTGCGCGGGAGCTGGGCCGCACCGCCATCGTGCCGGGTGACCGGGTGGCGCTGACCGGCGATGTGAGCGGCCGCAAGGACACGCTGGCCCGGATCGTGCGGGTCGAGGAACGCAGCACGTTCCTACGCCGCAGCGCCGACGACGATACGACGACCGAGCGCGCTCTGGTGGCAAACGTGGACACCATGGTGATCGTCACGGCGCTGGCCGATCCGACGCCGCGCGGCCGCTTGATCGACCGCTGCCTGGTGGCGGCGTTCGACGCGGGGATCACGCCCCTGCTGTGCCTGACTAAGGCCGATCTTTGCGCGCCCGATGAGTTCCTGGCCAGTTACGCCCCGCTGGGGGTGGATTACGTGGTCACGCACCTGCGCGAGGACGGCAGCATCGCGGGCCTGGAGGCCCTCAGCGACCGGCTGGCGAATCATTCCAGCGTGCTGGTGGGACACTCCGGGGTGGGTAAATCCACGCTGGTGAACGCGCTCGTACCGCAGGTGCACCGCGCCACCGGGCACGTCAATGACGTGACGGGGCGGGGCCGCCACACGTCCTCGTCGGCGCTGATGGCACCGTTTAGGGGCGGCTGGGTAATTGATACACCGGGCGTGCGTTCGTTCGGGCTGGGGCATATCGATCCCGACCATCTGATCGACGCTTTCGCGGACCTGGCCAGCCTGGCCGAGGAATGCCCGCGCGGCTGCACCCACCTGGAAGAAGAATGCGCGCTGGATCGGCAGGTGGATGAGGGCCTGGCGGGTAGCGCGGGCCGGGCCAGGCTGGAATCTTTCCGCCGTCTGCTAGCCACCTTGCGCGCCAACGATCCCTGGGATCTGTAGCCGGTTTTGGGCTTTTTCGCCGTGCGGCCCGGCGCGGGCATACCCGCGGCGGTCCGGGCAACGTAGAGTTGCAGCATGTCTTACGCGGAAGATATCAGGCTCGCTCACGTGCTGGCCGATTCGGTGGACCAGATGACCATGCAGCGTTTCCAGGCGCAGGATTTGCGGGTGGAAACGAAGCCCGATCTGACACCGGTGACGGACGCCGATCAGAGCGTGGAGCGCGCGGTGCGCGGCCAGCTTTCGCGGCTGCGCCCGCGCGATCAGGTGATCGGGGAAGAATACGGTTCCAGCGGCGATTCCGCCCGCCAGTGGGTGATTGATCCGATCGACGGCACCAAGAATTTCGTGCGCGGCGTTCCCGTCTGGGCTACCCTGATTGGTTTGATTGAGGACGGCGAGGTGGTGACCGGCCTGGTGTCGGCCCCCGCGCTCGGCAGGCGCTGGTGGGCCGGGAAAGGCCTGGGAGCCTGGACGGGGCCGCGCCTTTCTTCCACTAAGCAGCTGCGCGTCTCCCAGGTGGATAGCCTGGCCGACGCTTCGTTTTCGTATTCTTCGCTGAGCGGTTGGGCGGATTCCGGGCGGCTGCCGCAGCTGCTCAATCTGATGCAGGGCTGCTGGCGCACCCGCGCGTACGGCGATTTTTGGTCTTACATGCTGGTGGCGGAGGGCGCCGTAGACTTCGCGGCGGAACCGGAACTGGCTTTGCACGACATGGTGGCGCTGGCCCCCATCGTGACGGAGGCCGGGGGCCGCTTCACCTCCCTGGAGGGGGCCGACGGCCCGTTCGGGGAGAACGCGGTGGCGTCCAATTCCCTGCTGCACGACGAGGTTTTGGCGGCTCTCGCGCCGCGTGAGTGAGCCACGGCATGTCTACGGGGACGCACCGGGACTCTGCCCCTTGGCGGGGACTAAACTGGGCCTTGCCCGTCATCCTCTTATGGAAGGATTTTTCATGACTGTTCGCCGCGTTGCCCTGCTTACCGCGGGCGGCTACGCCCCGTGCCTCTCCTCCGCCGTTGGCGGCCTGATCGAGCGCTACAACGAGCTGGTGCCGGACGTAGAGATCATCGCCTACAAGCACGGCTACTGGGGCCTGCTGTCGGGTGAGAAGATCGTCGTGGACGCCAAGGTGCGTAAGAACGCCCACGTGCTGCACAACTACGGTGGCTCCCCGATCGGTAACTCCCGCGTGAAGCTGACCAACACCGCCGATCTGGTCAAGCGCGGCCTGATCCAGGAGGGCGAGAACGCCCTCGAGGTAGCGGCCAACAAGCTGAAGGAAGACGGCGTTGACGTGCTGCACACCATCGGTGGCGACGACACGAACACCACCGCCGCCGACCTGGCGAAGTACCTGCACGACAACGGCTACGACCTGCAGGTGGTGGGTCTGCCCAAGACGATCGACAACGACATCGTGCCGATCCGCCAGTCGCTGGGCGCGATGACCGCCGCCGAACAGACCAGCGAATTCGCGCAGAACGTGATCGCCGAGAACGGCTCGAACCCGCGCATGCTGATTATCCACGAGATTATGGGCCGCGCCTGCGGTTACCTGACCGCGCAGGCCGCCGAGTACTACCAGCAGTGGCACGCACAGCAGCAGTGGCTGCCCAGCATCGGCCACACCCCGGAGCGTTGGGACGTGCACGCCGTGTTCCTACCGGAGATGAAGCTGGACATCGAGGGCGAGGCCGAGCGCCTGAAGAAGGTCATGGACGAGGTTGGCTGCGTCAACATCTTCCTGTCCGAGGGCGCGGGCATCCCCGAGATCATCGCCGAGATGGAATCGCGCGGCGAAACCGTTGAGCGCGACCCGTTCGGCCACGTGAAGCTGGACAAGATCAACCCCGGCCAGTGGTTCGCGAAGCAGTTCTCCGCGAAGCTGGACGCCGAGAAGGTCATGGTGCAGAAGTCGGGTTACTTCGCACGTTCCGCGAAGGCTAACGCCGACGATCTGCGCCTGATCAAGTCGATGACCGACCTGGCCGTGCAGACCGCCCTGGCGGGCGGCACCGGCGTGATCGGTCACGACGAAGAGAAGGGCTGCGTGCTGCGCGCCATTGAGTTTGAGCGCATCGCCGGCCACAAGGCGTTCGACATCAACCAGGAATGGTTCCAGAACGTCATGAAGCGCGTCGGCCAGAAGGTAGAGGCTGCCGAGCAGCACTGATCCGGCTAGCTGCCAGGCTCTAAAAGGTAGGGGCGCTCCCGTACGGGAGCGCCCCTTACTTTTACCTGTTTGCTCTACAAATATGGGGCGGAGATGGACGGGGCTCTCTAGCGCCACGCCAGCTCACAGGGATAACAGCCTGGGGGCACCGATGACGCCTAGATTCCCCGATAACGGCTGGGTGCACTTTTGGTTGGCGGTTACATTCGCGTGCACTTAATGCTGCCAAAACCCCCTTTAACCTGCACTTAGTGCACCCAAATGTTAGCGGGCGCAGAAAACAGCACTTAGTGCACCCAGATGTTAAAAACGCAGGGCAAGTGAAAAGGAAACAGGCAGGGGAAAACCCATGCGGAGGGGGTTAGTCCTCTTCGGCGTAGGTAACTTCTTCGCGGGCCTCAAGCCAGGCGTCGGCCAGCAGCTTATGACCGGCAGCGGTCGGGTGCACGCCGTCGCTCGCCAGGCTGTCGGGGGTATGCCCGGCCTCCTGCGCCTTCTCCATCACCTCGGGCAGTTCGATCAGCGTGTGCCCGAACTCCTTGGCCAGTTCCCGCACGACCTCCTGTTTGCCCGCCAGATCGGGCCCGAAACGCGCGGTCTCGTCGTTCACCACGGTCACGAACGGCACCACCATGATTACGGGGCGGGCGGGCCAGCGGGCCGAAAGCTGATCGAGCAGGAAGCGGTAGTCAGCCTCGAACTGTTCCGGCGTGGTTTCCTCGCCGTCACGCACCGCGTACCAGGTGTCGTTCACGCCCACGTAGATGGTGACCAAATCGGGATCGTGCGCGATGCAGTCATCGTTGAAGCGGGCACGCAGATCGCGCACGCGATCACCGTTCGTGCCGCGGTTGATAACGGTGCTGCCCGGTTCGTGGGCCGCGAAATGCTCGGCGACAAGCCGCACATACCCGTAGCCGATCTGCTCCGGATCCTGACGCCATTCGCAGTCGGTAATCGAATCGCCAATAAACAGGTGGGTGCGGTTTTCGCTCATGCCCCCATTCTGTCACCGACCGGCCGGTAGCGGGTAGGGCGTACCGCAGTAAAAGCGACGCTGTTTTGCTACTTTTTCGGCTGCTGCGCCACAAGCTCTAGCAGCACCCGCTCCCCTACCCAGTCGGGGCGGGCCGTACCATTCCCCAACCACTTGCCGATCAACCACTCGTCGTGGCTGGTAACAATCAACGTTCCTTGCCAGGACGCGAGCGCTGCCTCAAGCGCTTCGATGGTGTCCAGGTCCAGATAGTTGGTCGGCTCGTCTATCAGCAGCACACACGGAGACAGCGACGCGGCCGCCGCGAACTGGGCGCGACGGCGGTTGCCGTCCGATAGTTGTCCGACGGGCACTTGCCAAAAGCGAGGGTCAAGGAAACCCTTACCGGCATCCCCCATTCCGCTTTGCCAAGCGCTATCCGGGATCAGGCCGTCACCCGGAACCGGCAGGGTCTGCGGAATCAGCACACTACCGGGAAATACGGTTAATTCACCTTTTACCGGGGCGGATATATCCTCCCCCTGCAGCAGGCGCAGCAGCGTGCTTTTACCGGCCCCGTTCGGGCCAACGACCAGCGCGTGCTGGCCCGCGCTCACCTGACAGGTGACCGGGGCAAGCCGCCCAGGAACGGAAACTCCACGCGCTGCTACCACCACTCCAGCGGGTGCCTTAGCTGGCTGCGGTAGGCGTATTTCTAGGCTCGCGTAGCGTGGCTTACGCACCTCACTGCGGGACAGTTCCTCCAGGCGGCGGGAGTCGTTGTTAATCCTGCGGGTGGAGGCTTTCTGGGTCCTGTCGGCATAGAACTTTTGCGCCGCCCCGCCCTCGGCGCGGGGCTTAAAGTTCTTATGACCAACCACTTCGGACTCTTTCCGGTGGCGCTCGATTCCCTGCTTTTCTTCCCGCTGGCTACCGTGAGCCGCGCGGTGGCGCTCCCGCACCAAACGCTTCTGCGCCAGATAGTGCGAATAGTTGCCCCGGCACAGGTGAGCACCGTTATCCCAGGGCAAACCGTTCAGAGTGGCGGAGGCTTCCCAGGGTGCAGTGTCTAGATCGAGCAGCCCGGTAGCCGTGTTTTCGATGAAGGAACGGTCGTGGCTGGCGTAAAGCACCGGCCCCTCCCATTCCCGCACCAGACAGATCAAATATTCTTTCGTGCTGCTATCCAAGTGGTTTGTCGGCTCATCCAAAACCAGCGCCTGCGGGGAGGCCACCAAAGTCGCGGCCAGCCGCAAACGTCCCTGTTGCCCCGGCGAGAGGGCGGCTAGAGGGCGCTGCCAGTCCAGGTCCCCCAGATCCAGGCCGGAGAGCACCCGCTCGATGTTGGTTTCCATTTCCCAAACACCCTTGGCGTCCATCTGCGCAAGCAGCGCGGCGTAGCGTTCCAACAGGGAGGTTTCTTGGCTGTTTTCCAGGAGACGCGTGACTTCCTCGAAATCGTCGCGGATAGCAACCAGTTCACGCAGGCCAGCGTTTACCGCGTCAGCCACCGTAGCCGATCCGGGCAGGGCCGGGCGGGGTACGATTTTGGGTGCCGACACGGTACCGCTGAGCGGCTCCAGTTCTCCCCTGGCCAGGCGCAGCAGGGTGGTTTTCCCGGCCCCGTTCGGCCCGACCAGACAGATACGGTCCTGGCCGCCGCAGGTAAAAGAGACGTTCTCTAGAACGTCACGGGTGGGGTAGGCGAAAGAAACACGGGTGAAAGAAATAGTGGGCATAGTGAACCTATCTGCACGGGTTGATCGGGCTTCCGGGAGCAGGTTCAGTGCTTCATGGCGTATACGTTAACACGGCTGAATGCGAACATGGCTGGCCGCGGCGCTGCGGATACGAGAGGGCCGAATGATGGGCTGGGATGCTGCACCGTGCGAAGATAGCGGTGATGTCTGTGAACCTGAACGTGAACCTAACCGTTAACCAGCACTCCCTGCTTAGCGGTATCGCCCTGGCAGAGATGCGACGGCTTTTCGACGCCGAATACCGGGCCGACTTCGGGGACTGGGACCCGGACGGGCCGTACGGGTACGCGCCCGCCGACTGGCACGTACTGGCCTGGCTTGGGAGGCGACTCGTGGGGCACGTCGGCTTCCAGCGGCGAGTCATCGAGGTGGGCGGCGTAGAGGTGGCCGTGGCGGGTACGGGCGGCATGCTCGTCGCCCCGGAAGCCAGGGGCTGCGGAGTGGGGAAACGGCTACTGTTTCGGGCCCAGCGGAGCATGATCAAGGACGCGAAGCTGGACTTCGGCTACCTGGGCTGTCGCCCGGCCGTTGTGGGTTTCTACGAGTCGGCCGGGTGGGTGCGCATCCGGGCGCAGGAAAGCCACACCGACCGGCTAGACCCCGCCCTGACGGTGGTGAACGATTCCTCCCCCATCCTGATTTGTCCGGCTCTGCGGCCGGTTACGGAGTGGCCGAATGGGGACGTCGATCTGCGCGGCGGGGCGTGGTGATGAAGCAGGCCCGCTAGGCCGTGACCTCGACATAAAGCTTGAACAGGTGGGCGAGTGAATGCGCTTGCCAGTTGAAGACTTACGGGTCCGACCTAAACTAGAACCATGGTTGATAACGATTCTCAACAGTTGGGTTTGTCTGGGGTTGCACACACGATGTTGACCACGATGGCGGTACGCGCCAAAGAAACTGCTTCTGCTCGGGCGCTAATTAGTGACCCATTAGCAGTGGAGATAATCCAGCGATTAGAACGTGAGCAGCCAGAACTCTTACCTGAACCGAACGAAGCGACCTTCCGTGGTGTCGTGGCACGAACCTTAGTGATTGATGAGGAGATCGCGACGTTCCTTGCAGCTCATCCACAGGGGCGGGTCATTAATCTTGGCGCGGGGCTGGACACCCGTCCGTGGAGACTGGGCACCCCACAGACCGCGTGGGTTAATGCTGATCTACCGCCGGTAATCAACGCTCGACGCCGCCTCCTACCAGCTAGCCAGCGGGTTACCGATATAGCAGTGGACTTGTGCAAACCACAGTGGGCAGATCAGATTCCGCTATCGGATGCTCCGACGCTAATCTTGCTCGAGGGGCTACTCATTTTCCTGCCAGAAGAATGTGTCAATCAGCTCTGGCAAACCATTGCCGCACGTTTCCCTGGAGCGACGGTGGTAGCGGATCTACTCTCGGATTTAGCGGTCGGGAAAAGCCAGTTTGCTGCCAGCGTCCATAAACAAGGCGTGCAATTTACCTGGGGTGTCGCTACCGGCAAGAACGTCAGCGAGCTTCACCCTGAGTTCATTTGGCTGCATGAGACGAACCTGGCCGACAAGTTCCACCTCATAGCCCCGCCCCATCTGCTCGAGGACCTCCCGGGGCTGCGGCGCATGAGTAACAATGTCGCTACCTTCACGATCACCAGCAGTAGCGCCCTTGCGGGATGACGCCATCAATAAACGTCCCCTGGACCGGCTATCCCCCGCCCGGACGGTGGTAAACGACTCCTCCCCCATCCTGATTTGCCCGGCGCTGCGGCCAGTCACGGAGTGGCGGGCGGGGATATAGACCTACCTACGCGGCGGGGCGTGGTGATGAAGCAGGCCCGCTAGGCCGTGGCCTCGGCGTAGAGCCTGAACAGGTGGGCGACTATCTTTTGTTCGTCACCGTCGAAGTCCACCCCGTAGGCGTCCTCCACAGCCTCATCCAGCGCGCGGTGCGCGGCACTTAAGCGCGGATAGAGGAAATCGTTATCCGGATCGTAGAGGTCGGCAAGACTAGCCTGCGGCCGGGGGCGCCGACGTCTGCCGCCTGCTCCGAGGTAGGCTCACCCTCCGGCCACATGTAGTGACTGCGCGCCGCCACCACCTCGCGAGCGCACTCCTCGATCCGGGCGCGCTGCCTATCGCTCGGCTCGGGCCAGACAAAATTGTTATAGACGATCGTGTTCGAGTAGTTGTAATCAGACTTTAAACGCCCCACGATGGCGCGCATCCAAGCATTATGGAAACGAGACATGAACACCCCGAACACGTACAGGCTGTCGCTTGGAATGAAATAAAGCTTATTTCCTGGGATCATGCCATTAGTAACGAAACCGGCAGGAATGTAGGTGCGGCGTTCAGAGCTAACAGAGGGAACCCCGATATAGGTTTTCCCCGGGTCTCTTACCTCATCAAACAGCCAGGGCGTCTCAGCCTTTTTACGCGTAGCCGCCTTGCTGGAGGACAGCCTGTATTCCCTCACCGCCTTCACACGCTCGCGTATCGGTTCCATGCGAGCTATCTGAGCTGGCGGGCAGTCAACAAGCCACAGACAGTAGCGGGGCTTTCCGCTGATGAATTCTTGCCCCATGGAAAAAGGTCGAATCCATTGTGCCCCTTCAGGGCATTGTTTTAAGAATTGCTCTTTTTCTTCTTCCCAAAACAGAAGGTTCTGTCCCTCAACAGGTTTCCCACCAGCTTTAACTTCTGGCACGTCGCAGAGCGGCTTGCTGCGCCGCTCCACGAAAACATCCGGAGCATCGGCCAGGTAGCCATTAATGTTTCCCGCCACCGTCATCCCGAGAGCACGGCCGCGCGAGTCGTAGCTGTAGATTCTCTTAGGGCCGGGCGTCTCCCCCTGGCTGAAACCTACGATCACGACGTGCACGTGCGCCTGCCGGTTTGATTCGTTGCCCCACACGAACGATCGGTGCGCGAAATCGATAGAAAATCCCCGCGCGAACAGGGGCCGCCAGAGCGGGGCTACCTGCTGGCCCTGGCAGATCGAGTTGGTAGACACGAACGCGCAGCGGGCCTGCCGCCTGCGCGCCCGGCGCGTCCCGGCGCCGCCGGCTTCGCCGTCAGGCGGCGAGAGGTAGTTCGCTGCCGCCGCGTACCAGCAGGCGACGTAATCCAGGAGTCCCCCCCCCCCCGCTAGTTTCCGCGAAGAGCGCGGCCCTGTCGGCCTCTGCTCCGCGGTCAGGTTCGAGTAGCCGATGAACGGCGGGTTCCCCATCACGTAGTCACATTCGGCGGCGGGCAGCACCAGGTTCCAGTCGGTGCGCAGCGCATTGCCGACCACGATCCGGGCGCTGTCGCGCAGCGGCAGGTCTTCCAGGCTGCGCAGCACGATCTGCTCGGAGGCGATGTTGGCCTGCAGCTCCGCGATCCAGAGGGCGGTGCGGGCAACTTCTGCGGCAAAATCGTTAATTTCGATGCCGTAGAACTGCTTGAGGCTCACCTTGATCGGAGAACCGCCAACCTCCTCGAAATCAATGGAAATCTGGTCCCCAAGTTCCGACAGCACGCGATCCTCCAACCGGCGCAGGCTGAGGAACGTTTCAGTTAGGAAGTTACCTGAGCCGCAGGCAGGGTCGAAAAACTTTAGCGAAGCCAGCTTGTCCTGGAAGGCACGCAGCGCATTTATGCGCTTGCGCTCCCCCAGGGTTTTGTTTTCTAACAGCTCTTTCAGTTCCCGCGTCAGGCCATCTAGGAACAGGGGGCCGATCACCCGGTGGATGTTCTCGGGACTGGTGTAGTGCATGCCGCCCGCGCGCCTGGTCTCAGGGTTGAGGGTCGACTCGAATACGCCGCCGAAAATGGTAGGTGAGATCTGCGACCAGTCCGTGTTGGCTGCCACGTGCTCCAGCAGCAGGGTGCGCAGCTCCTCGGTGAAGTGGGGAATCTCGGCGCGCTGCGCGAACAGGCCACCGTTGACGTACGGGAAGGAGGCCAGGGAATCCTCCAGGTACGGATCGCGAGCCTCGACGGGCTGCGCCAGCACGTCAAACAGGTCGAGCAGCGCGCGCCGCATCTGGCTGGCCGGGAACTGGCTCAGGTAGCTGACGAACGAGTCGCGGCGGAACAATCCAGCGTCCTCCGCAAACAAGCAAAACACTAACCGCACGCAAAGCATGTTTAGGGCGTGCTGGTCCTCGGGAGAGTCCGGGTTCAGGTACTGGCGGTGCAGGCCGTCGTAGAGCGCACCGATCAGCTCCCCTGCTTGCATAGAAACAAGGCGCTGGCGTTCGCTGCGCGAATGCGCCGGGTCGACCAGAAAATCGAGCAGGTGCAGCTGCTCGGGCAGCTCAGCGAGCGTGAATTCCGTGTATTCCTGGGCCGGATTCACCCGATTCAAGGAGTGGATACGAAAAGTCTCAAAGTTGCAGACAACAATCCAGTCGGGACGCTCCTGATTAGGCAGCGAGTCGGCGTAGCGTTTCGCCTGTTCAAACGGGGTTACTCGCACGCCCTGGCGCAGCTCCGCGTGGTCTAGATCGACTCCGAAAGACTTCTGCTCCACGATCGTTTTCGCGTCGGGAATGCTTACGTCTATCCGCCCGCCCACAAACGTGCGCTGCTCGAACAGGCACTTCGAGCTGGCGTCGGCCATTCCGAACACGTCACGCAGCAGGTCAAGCCAGAACGCGTGGCTCTCCCCCATCTCGTAGCCGTGTCCGCTCCAGCGGGCCACAAACTCGCGCGCCGCGTTCTTCCGCTCAGCCGTCGTACCCATACGCCCCGCCCCTAAAAGGATCCCAGTGTCTACGGGAAACAGGATATCGGAGCGCCCCTGCGGGCTACGGCCAAGTTACGCGGGTGCACCAAGCCGCCGCTTCGGCGTATAGCCAATTAAGCGGACGCACTCCCGCTGCCTGACAACAGGTTTGCGGGCATATCGCCGTACCGGACCGGTTCAGCTATACCTTGCACGAGCAGTAGGTTCTTTTCCAGGATCAGCTCAACCAGTCTTTCGGCATCGGCGCCTCCGTAATAAAGAAAGGCCCCGGCCATTTGTGCATTCCACAAAGGAAGAGGCCTGACCGGGGATCTATCGCAAACCACTCTACGACAACGGTTGCATCTGATGCAATGAAGTCTCTGACAGGTATCTCCGGACGGGACACAAAAGCGCACCGATGAGTACGCGGGAACCTACCCAGGTAGGATCGAGGGCGTTAAAAGAACTTAATCCCCAGGAGCAGCCGTGCCTATCGCTTTCGTTATCGCCACACTCGTCCAGATTGCGCTCGTAGTCGCCGTGGCGTTCGCTGCCGTGGCACACGAGCCGCGCCGTCGGCTCGCCACCTGGCTGGGTGCGTTCTTCTTTTTCGCCACGGTCTATGCGGGCGGGGTCCCCGGGGTTACTTTCAGCAACCGTTTGATCGCGCTGGTGCTGATCGTCGCCTGCGGCGGCGCTGCCTACCTGTACCGCTACAACCAGACCCACGGCTAAATCCGCCCCGCCCCGTGCGCCTTATCCGGGCCTATCTACGCGCCCTGGACTATCTAGGGGCATGGTTTCTCTCTTCGCTCCCCAGGCATAGAAGAAACCCGCCACCGGCTAGGCCGTGTGACGGGTTTTCTTATCTCGTAGCGGGGACAGGATTTGAACCTGCGACCTCCGGGTTATGAGCCCGGCGAGCTACCGAACTGCTCCACCCCGCGTCGGTGATTACTACTTTACGCACCGCCCCTACCCCAGTCCAGTTCAGGGGGCCTTTTCGTTAGTCATGCCACTTTCGCGCCGTCGCTTCGCAGGGCAGCGCCATCTCTATCAGGCAGCCGCTGCCCGCGTTGTGCGCCTGCACGCTGCCGCCGTGCGCCTCGATCACGGTGCGCACTATCGGCAGCCCCAGCCCGGAGCCGGTTGCCGCGCCCGGCGTGCGTGCAGCATCGCCGCGCCACCCGGCCTCGAACATGCGCTTTAGGTCTTCCTCGCTCAGCCCCGCGCATTCATCGCTCACCGTTACGCGCAGCCAGCCGTCACGGTGCATCATCTGCACCTCGACAGCGCTACCGGGCGCGGTGTACTGGATGGCGTTCACGATCGCGTTTTGCAGCGCCCGGGCCAGCAGGCCCGCGTCCCCCATCACTTCGGCCTGGCCGCCGTCAGTCGCGCCGCGCAGAGTCACCCCGCGTTCGGCGGCGAGGGGCTGGAGCTGACCGATCAGATCGGAGGTAAGGTCGGCCACGCTCACCGGCTCCAGCCGCATTCCCGACGCGCCGCTGCGCAGGCTGGCCAGGGACATCAGATCGTTCACCATGCCGGTGGTGCGGTCGGCCTGCGCCACGATACGGCGATAATAAAGCGCGGGATCGGACGCGACGCCGTCCTCCAACGCCTCCCCCATCGCCCGGATGCCGGCCAGCGGCGTGCGCAGATCGTGCGATAGCCAGCTGATAAGTTCTCGCCGCCCCTCCTCTACCTCGCAGCGGCGCCGCTCCGCCTCCAGCGCACTCGCGGCGCGCGTGATCGCTTCGCGGTTTTTCATGGAGATAAACATGCCGCTCAGCAGCGCCGCGGGGAGCACGGAAAGCAGCAGGAGCAGCAGCACCCCGGTTTCCTCGAAAAGCATCAGTTCCGCCCCGACCAGCAGCCCGGCGGCGAGCGCCAGCACCACCACGCACGGGCCGAGCAACGAGGCCAGGCGCAGCGAATAGCGGGCGCTCCAGAGCGTTAGCACGGACCCGGCTACGCCCGTGGCGAGCGCCGCGGCCCCGGCCAGCAGCAGATGCTCAGTCATCGCAACCGCCTGTGCGCGGTTCCCAGCGGTAGCCGCGTCCCCAGACTGTTACCAGCCGGGCCGGTGCGGAAGGGTCGGTTTCGATCTTGCCGCGTACGCGCCGCACATGCACCGTGACCGTGGATTGATCGCCGTAGCCGCTCCCCCAGACCGCCGCCATTAGGTCCTCGCGCGAAAACACCTTGTTCGGGTGTTTGACCAGGTATTCGAGTAGTTCGTATTCGCGGGAGGTGAGGGCGAGTTCTTTCCCGCCGCGCGTGGCACTACCTGCGGTGGTATCTAGCGTGAGATCGCCGTCCGTCAATATTTCGCGCGGCTTCTCCTGCGCTGCGGCAGGGGTTTGGGCCGACGCTCTACGCAGCACGGCCCGTACGCGCAGCACGAGTTCGCGGGGGCTGAACGGCTTTGCCAGGTAATCGTCGGCCCCGAGCTCCAGGCCTGCGATCCTATCGCTTTCTTCGCCGAGGGCGGTCAGCATGATAAAACGCTGCTGTCCACGCCTACCGCACGCAGCCTGCTAAAGATTTCCCTGCCGTCGATGCCGGGCAACATCAGGTCCAGCACGATCGCGTCGTAGTTGCCCGTTAAGGCTTCCTGCAACGCGGCGTTGCCGTCACCGATTTGGGTAACGGCTATTTCCGCTGCGCGGAGGTAGTCGGCGACGACGCCCCTTACGGTTGCGTCGTCGTCGACCACCAGCACGCGCGGTTTATCACCCGAAGGTGAAGGCATTGGCGCTCACGCCCTTATCGAACGTAATGGTGACCAGGGTGCCGACCTCAGGTTCGGGCAGACGCACGAGGCGGTAGAGGCGGTGGCTGTCTATCTGCACCGTCCCATCGTGCACGTCGTCTCCCCCGGCGTTATCCTTGCCCTCTACGCTGACGCGCACCTTGGGATCGGCTCCCGCCTCAGCCTCCGGGCCGAGCACCAGGAAGAGCTGTTTACCGTTGAAGCGGTAGCTCAGGGTGGCGCCGTCTTGCAACGCCGTCACCTTTTCTTCGTCTACCTGCCAATCCCCGCTGAGGCTCCAGCCGTTAACCGGCAGAGAATCTGCCTGTTTAAAAGTGTGCTTGCCGTCCGTCAGAGCGGGCTGGGACTGGAACTGGGAGGGGTCGGACCGCTTGGTGCCCAGGTAGGTTTCGGGAGACTGGCCGGGGGTGGCCTGTTCTACCTGCTTAGGCTTAGCGAGCTGGCTGCCCTTATCACCGAGCAGATCCTTGATCTTCTGCTCCATTTCGCTGTAGCCCCCCTCGCCGAAGTGGGCAAAGCGCACGTTTCCGTTCTTGTCGATCAGGTATTTCGCGGGCCAGTACTGGTTGCGGTAGGCGCGCCAAGTTTCGAAGTCGTTATCGAGCGCCACCGGGTACTTGATGTTTTCTTCTTTCACCGCGCGCTGCACGTTAGCGGGCACCTTTTCGAAGGCGAATTCGGGGGCGTGTACGCCGATGATGACCAAGCCCTTGTCGTGGTAGGCGTCGTACCAGGAGTTCAGGTAGGGCTGGGTGCGGATGCAGTTGATGCAGGAGTAGGTCCAGAAATCAATCAGCACCACCTTGCCGCGCAGTTCCTCCAGAGTCAGCGGCTTGCTGTTGATCCAGTCCGTGAGTCCGACCAGTTCCGGTGCGGGAACGGAGAAGTCGTTCGGATCGGCAGAGGCAGCGTCCGAGGTGCCCGAAGCCGGGCTGCCGACGGGCAGCAGGGTCTGTTCGATCTGATACAGGCCGGGGAAGGTATCGACTATCTTCGCTTCGATCTTCTTGTCGGTCCCCGTGAACACGATCAGGCCGACGATGATGAACAGCACCGCGAGGGCGCGCTGGAACCAGCCCGACGGGTTCGCCGCCCAACCGAGTTTGGTGACCAGAGCGCGCCCCAGCAGGGACACCGCGAGCAGCACGCTGACCAGGCCGATGCAGTACATGACCAGGTAGAACAGGCCAACGGCGGGTTTCGCGGGCAGCACCGTGGCGATCACCCAGGCGTAGGTGGGACTGCAGCTGCTAAATACGGGGCCGAGCGCCGCACCGGTAAGGATCGCGGAAAGCGTGCCGCCGTTTTCTTTCTGCGCGTTATGCAGCAGTTCGTGCGATTTGTTCCCGAGCCGGGTGCGTTCCATCAGGCCCGCCCAGAGCCCGGGAATCAGCATCATGACGCCGAGGATGATCACCAGGCCACCGGACAGGTACCCCCACACACGCGGGTCGATGTGGATCAGCAGCGTGGTGGCTTTGAGCAGCAGGGTGAAAGCGAACAGAGACGCGATCAAAGATCCTGCCACCAGGAACGGCCTGGTCCTGCTGCCTCCCTTGAGGCTGCCGCCCACGATCACGGGCAGGAAGGGAAGCACGCAGGGAGCCAGTACCGTGAGGGCACCTGCTACCAGCGAAAGCAGCGCGATAACTAGCATTTAGGGGTTACCTCTGCACCTCTCCGGCGAGTCCGGCCGCGCCGGCTCCCTGCCAGGTCTTTACCGCGTTACCGTCGGCGTCGATCTGCACAAAGGTGTGCTGCATGGTGACGCCGTACTTTTGCCGCAGCTGCGTGCTGGAATCAAAATCTACCTTCACCAGGGTGACGTCTTCCGGCACGAAAGAGGGGTTTTCCTTTAACTCTTTGTCGGTGTACTGGCACTGGGGGCACCAGTCGGCGCTGAAGTAGAGCACCGTCTTGGTGTTCGCGTAAGCCGCAGGGTCCTTGGCGTATTCGTCGTAATCGACGTATTTTCCGGCCGCAGCGGAATTGCCCTGCTGTGTTTGCTGGCTATTCGTAGCAGTGGCGGGCTTAGTTTCTGCGTCGCTGCCGCAGGCGGCAAGGCCCAGGGCGCAGGTTGCTGCAAGCACTACGGCGGCGGCGTTCCTTTTGATACTCATGCCCTCCAGTATCGCCCGCGGCCGGAGCAATCTGGCCGGTGAAGTTATTAAAAGTCTGTGAACAGATGCGGGGCCTCACCGGTAGATTCCGGTGAGGCCCCGCCTCGATTAGGGAATTATCCCTACGGTTTTGCGTTTACCCGCCGATTTCTTTCTTTGCGGCGAGCGCACGCTCCAGCGCATCGCGAAGTTTCTTTTCCGCGTTGCCGTAGGCCGCCCAGTCACCGGCCTGGCGCGCCTTATCGGCTTCCGCCATGGCTTCCTGCATCTGTTTCAGCGAAGCGTCCAGGCGTTCCTGAGCGGTGCCGGGGGCCGGGGCGGGTTTAGCCCCTCCCTCCTTCGGCTTCGCCGCCGGTTGTTTGGTGTCATTACCGTTGGCTACGGCGGAGCCGCCTTCTATGTCCACCACAGTTTTGGCTTCTCCGCCCACCACTTCGTCACCCAGGTTCGCGCCGGAGTCGCCGCCGAACACCTGGTCGAGCGCGCCGTCTAGCGTGGTGGCGAAGCCGATCTTGTCGCCGAAGGAGGCCAGCACCATCTGCAGCAGCGGATAGGAGCCGGAACCGTTCGACTGCACGTAGACGGGCTGCACATACAGCAGGCCACCGCCTACGGGCACGGTCAGCAGGTTGCCTTGGATCACGGTCGTGTCTCCCTGGCGTAGCAGGTTGAGCACCTTGCCTACCTCCGGGTCGGCGTCAAAGGTGTTTTGCACCTGGCCCGGCCCGTTCACCGTATTACCGGAGGGTAACTGCAGCAGGGTGAGTTTGCCGTAGGAGTCGGCCACCTTGCCCTTATCCGCGCCGGTTTCCGAATCGGCCACCAGGAAGCCGGACAGCACTCCCTGCCCGTCGCGCGGAATGTAGCTGGAGGAAAGCGAGAAGCGCGGCGATTCCTGCCCCGGTACCTGCATGGTCAGGTAGTAGGGGGACTGTAGCGCCAGGCCTGCGCCGGCCTCCGCTGCTTTCTTCTTTTTGTTCTTGATCGGGTCCGCCGGGGTCTGCCAGAAGTCCTGGCCGACGAAGAACTCTTCCGGATCGGTCACGTGGTAGGCACCGAGCACGGCCCGCTGCACCCGGAACATGTCCTCCGGATAGCGCAGATGGCTCATCAGCTCCCCGTCGATCTCGCTTACAGGCCGTAGGGCCCCCGGGAACACTTTCTGCCAGGAGGCGAGGATCGGATCCTTTGTGTCCCAGGCGTACAGCTTCACCGAACCGTCGTAAGCGTCAACGGTGGCCTTGACCGAGTTGCGGATGTAGTTGATATCCCCACCCTCACGTGAGCGCAACACGCTATCGCGGCTTTCGCTCACTACGCCTTCCAGGTTGGAGGGCTGCGAGTACGGGTATTTGTCGCTCGTGGTGTAGGCATCCACGATCCATACGATCCGGCCGTTCACGACGCTCGGATACGCCCCGGAATCAATGCTCAGGTAGGGCGCTACCTCTTTCACGCGCTTTTGCGGGTCGCGGTTGTAAAGAATCTGGGAAGATTCGTTCACGTAACCGGAGATGAGGATGTTTATATCGCGCATCTTGATCGCATAGGCGATCCGGTTGAACAGGTTACCCAGCGAGGGACCGCCGTTGCCGCTATAGGTGTTGTTCACCTGCTTAGCGTTATCCCCCGTGCTCGACTGGTAATCGAATTCCTGCGGGGCGCTCCCCTCCGGAGCGCCTACGATCGAGTACTTGGTGGAGCGCTTACCGAAGTAAATGCGCTCTTCGTATTCGCCTAGCTTGCCGTTGCTGGGCACGCCCGACTCGAAGAACGCGGGCTCGCCGTCGGGGTTGCGTTTGTTGCCGTAGGCCGCTGCGACGCCGAAACCATGCGTATAGATGATGTGCCGGTTTAGCCAGCTGTCCTTGTCTAGCTGCAGCCTGTCGGGGCGTAGTTCGCGCACTCCGATCACGGTGTCGTGCACCTGCCCGTCAAAACGGTACCTATCTACCGACAGGGTCTGTTCGAAGCCCCAGTAGCGGCGATTGGCTTCGCGCTGATCGAAGGTCGGCGAAACCACGTTCGGGTCCAGCAGACGCAGGGAGGCGGTAGTTTGCGCATCGCTGCGCAGTGCCCCCGGCTTAGCGTCGGTCTGCGCGGCATACGGCTTCACCTCTACCTTGTCCAGACCGTAGGCGGCGCGGGTTGCCTCGATATTGCGCGCAATATAGGGCTTTTCGTAGTTACGCTCGTTCGGCTTCACCTGGAAGTTCTGCACCAGGTACGGGTAGGCAACGCCCGCAGCTAGTGCCGACACGACCATGATTCCTACGCCGGTGACAGGCAGCCTGATGTCGTCTTTCACGATCCAGGCCACGAACAGCACAGCCACCACCAGCGCACCGAAGGCAAGGATCGTATATGCCGGCAGGAGGGCGTTGATGTCGGTGTAGTCCGCCCCGGCGAAACGCTGGTGGCGTGTGTTCAGCAGCGCGTAGCGGTCCAGCCAGTAGCTTGCCGCCTGCAGGAGCACGAATACGGTAGCCAGGATTCCCAGCTGCACCCGCGCTGCCTTGGTGAAAGTCAGTTTCGTGTTGCGGTATGCAATGGCGCCATTAAAGAAATGGCTGATGCCGTTGGCCACGAAAGCGAAGATGCACAGGGTGCGCAGGCTCAAAGTGATAATTTCCAGCACCGGCAGCGTGAACACGTAGAAAGAGACATCGCGCCCAAACACGGGATCGGTGACCCCGAAAGCAGTCTGGTTAATCAGCAGCTGCACCTGCTGCCAGGCCCCCGCCAAACCGATTCCGGAAATGATGGCCACTACCAGGGGAACCACGACCGTTACGGTCTTACGCATCGGCTCCACGTTCGCGCGGAACTGCGCCAGCAAAATATCTTCCCTGGTTAGAGGGGGATAGATCGGCCGGTAGCGGTGCGCTAGAGAGATTGCCGCGTATAAAGCGGCCCCGAACACCAACGCCCCCACGAGGAAGAGCACGGCGGAAGTGCCCCACCTGGTAAGCAGAACGTCGCGGTAACCGAGCTGGTCAAACCAGAGGTATTCGGTAAAGAACTCTGAGGAACGGTAAAGGGCGAAAGCGAGCAGTGAGAGCACCACCAACGTCACGCGCAGGGGCGTTACGCGGCGGGGCTTCCCGGACGGAGGGGCTGATGTCACGGAGACAACCTCGTTTCCTGGTGTGGGATGACTCGGGCTTCGTCCTATTGTGGCAGCATGACGTGCGTGAATGAAAACGATATGAGTGAAGAAAAGGCCGCGTTAGCGGCAGCTTGCCTGGAAGTTTTGCAGGGCGGGAGCGAGGGGTCTCTGTGCGCCCTGCTGCCGACGCAGGAGGCGCTGACGGCTTTCCCCGCCCTCGCGTCCCTCCTGGACAGCCCGGCGGAAGCCGACTCCCACCACCTAACCCCACTCGAATTGGCGTCGTTCCCGGCAGACGGCGACGTGACGCCCATTCTTTCCGGTGCCGTCTGGCCGGGGATAGAGGTGGGCGCGGCCCTACGGGTGCGGCGCGAAGTGCGCTTAAGCGACAGCGAGGAAACCGTTTCTGCGCTGGTTGCCGCCGCGGTGAGCGCAAAGGGAGAGGTCTGGAACGCGGTAGACGTGCCGGGGCGCAAGGGACTAGCGCTCGGAGACGATCTGTTGCCTGACCTGAACCGCCTCTTGGGGGCGCTTTTCACAGATTAGGTTGCTCGCGTTTCCGTAACCCGGATGCGCACAAAAGGCACCTGGGAACCGGAGTGAGAGCCGCCCCTTCTTTACGCCGCATGCAGCGGTGACCGTAACGAGGGGCGGTTCTCCCCTCCCTAAAACGGAGCATCTCCCGCTGCGGCCCCGCTGAACTGCGCTTCTTTGCCGCTCTCTAGCTCTGCTTCTCCCCCTGATTTGTCACCCTCCGATTCACAGGCAAAAGCAGAAGCTACGGCCTCCGGCGGCGGCAGCTGAACGACTTTTTCGCGCCGCAGGTAGCTGCTCGTACCAAACCGCAGATCATGCCCTAACGCGTCGGCGTAAAGCGCGAGCGTGAAGTGTTCCCCGCCCCGCTCGTCCTGCCACTGCACGCCGCTTAGTCTGCCGCTAACGATCACCCGCTCCCCCTTTTTCAGCGACTCTGCCGCATTCTTGGCCAGTTCTCGTCGGGCATAAACGGAAAGAAACTGCGCCGGGCGTTCCTGCCAGGTCACGCCGTCGAAGTATGAGTTGTCCACCGCGATGCGGAAGGTGACGGACTCTTTTCCCGCTTCCTTAGACAGGTAACTAACGTCCTTGGCAACATTTCCCACTACCGTGGTGACAAGCGAGCGCATGATGCTCCTCCTACAGTTTTAGCGTCCGCGCCCTGTGCACGGTACGGTTGTGGGGCAAGACTGCACCGAACGCAGAGCAGCTATTTTCCTCTGTTGATAACAACGCTTTTTCCTTGCACTATCGCTGCCCGAACTCGGAGTGTGCGCAACGTTCCCGTAGTCAGCCTCGCCGAATGCGAAAGGAAACCACCCGTGACGCGAAAAGTGGAAAATTGCTCCTTTGCCTGCCAGGTGTGCGGGGCACAGGTTCGTCCCATCGCACGCGGCACAATTCGCGATCATTGCACCAAATGCCTACATTCTCTGCACGTAGATGTAATGCCCGGAGATAGGGCCAGCGACTGCGGAGGAGTTTTAGTTCCGACGGGAACCGATTACAAAGTCAAAAAGGGAATCATTATCATTTATCGCTGCAAAGAATGCGGCGAAACCCGACGCAATCGCGCCGCCACCGACGACGACCTTTCGGCAATCATGGAACTGCAGGCCCCTCGCTAGGCGAACGACAACAGGTCCGGCGCCCCCACCTTTAACGCGCAAAGCCGCAGGTGGTGCCCGAGTAGACCCCTCCCCTGAGTCCGATCGCCCTACCCGACGAGGAGTGCCCGAACGCACAGCCTACGCCGACCACGCAACCCGAGCTTCTAAAAAATATTTGCCTACCCCCTCTTTACATTCTCAGAATTTTCATTAAGCTCACCACGAGGCTTGTCACAAAATGGCACAAGCAAATCAATTGAGAAACATTCTTAAAGAGGAGAAATGTCATGAAGGCACTCGTCTACCACGGCCCCGGAAACAAGGCTTGGGAAGAGGTTCCGGATCCCGAGATTCTCGAGCCCACGGACGTCATTTGCAAGATCGACACCACCACCATTTGCGGCACCGACCTTCACATTCTGAAGGGTGACGTTCCGGCCGTAACCGACGGACGCATCCTCGGCCACGAGGCCGTCGGCACCATCACCGAGGTAGGCGACGCAGTCACCGAACTCAAGGTTGGCGACCGCGTCATCATCCCCGCCGTCACCTCCTGCGGTAAGTGCAGCTTCTGCAAGGTCGGCCACTACTCGCACTGCCAGACCGTCGGCGGCATCGGCTGGATCTTCGGCCACCTCATCGACGGCACCCAGGCCGAGTTCTGCCGCGTCCCCTACGCAGAGACCTCCCTCTACAAGGTCCCCGAGGGCCTTTCCGACGAGGAAGTTCTGTTCCTGACCGACGCCCTCCCTACCGGCTTCGAGATCGGCGTGCTTAACGGTCGCACCAAGCCGGGCGACACCGTCGCCGTCGTCGGCGCTGGCGCGGTCGGCCTGTCGGCAGTCATGACCGCGAGCCTCGCCGGTGCGGGTCGCGTCATCACCGTGGACATGGACGAGAACCGCATGAACACCGCCCTCGAGTTCGGTGCCACCGACAAGGTGAACGCGGGCGATCCCGACGCGGTCGAGAAGATCAAGGCCCTCTCCCACGACGGCATGGGCGTCGACGTAGCCATCGAGGCCGTCGGCATTCCGCAGACCTTCAAGACCTGTCTCGACGTCGTTCGCCCCCACGGCAACGTGGCAAACGTTGGCGTGCACGGTAAGCCGGTTGACCTGCCGATTGAGGACCTCTGGATTAGCAACATCAACATTTCCATGGGCCTGATCGACGGCTACTCGATCGACTCGCTGCTGCGCATGGTCGCTTCCGGCAAGCTCCCCGCGAAGAAGATGGCAACCCACTACTTCAAGATGAGCGAGTTCATGGAGGCTTACGATCTGTTCGCTAACGCCGCCGAGCACAACGCCGTCAAGGTAGTTATCTCCGCCGACTGATAAAGCAGCGGTAAGAACAGGATGCCGCCACCCGGTCAGGGTGGCGGCATCCTGCGCGTCCGGCAAGAATCGACTGCCGCCGACGGTGCGGGTAAACTACTAGCGCAACATCAGCCTCCATAGCTCAATGGATAGAGCAACGGCCTTCTAATCCGTAGGTTGCAGGTTCGAGTCCTGCTGGGGGCGCTCCTGACCAGCATAAACGCTGAAAAAATAGGGCTTATGCCCCGCAGGTGCACCCATTGGTGCACCCATTGGAAAAATATTTCTTCCCCACTCCCCCACCCGGGCGTGTCTCGATCAGTGTTTTGGGCACAAAAAAGAAGCGGGCTCCCACCCATCCCCCACACAAAGGGGAACAAGCAGAAGCCCGCACACACTCAATCCTCAATCGGCACCCATTCCGCCGGGATCTTCAACCAACCCTTAACCGTCGGCCAGTTGTCGTAATCCTTTGGCCTAGAGGTGTCGTATTCAGCAATGCCGACAAGCAGGTGAGCCCTATCCTCGGTCATCTGAATCTCCACGCCAGGCGCGAAGCCGTACAACGAATCATCAGTGGGCTTGCCGGAATACGCTGCCAACACCGCATGGGGCTTTGTCCTATCGGCCTTGATACGTCGCACACTTGCACTTTCGACGCGGGGAATCATGTCGAACAACTGCGGGTACATCTGCAACAGGTTGCGCAAGAGATACGCCGGGTTAACCTCCATGACCTCCTCCCCGCGATGTTCCGACACGTCGGATATGTCTGCTTCACTGTCTGCGTTCAACTTGAAGTTAGTCGGCAAGGTATAGTCCGACGACTCGTCAAGCCAACCCATCAACTCGTACATGCCCCGGGTCATTACCTGTAGGCCGTCGACGTATCCACTGTCGTCGTTCAGCAAGACCGCTGCGAGGGCCTGTGCGGTTTTCTCGTCTATCTTGACCTTCCCGCCCTCCGCAGCCTCCTGCACAAGACGAGTCGCCTCCCCCACCAAACCTTCCACATGCTTAGCTGAAATACGCTCCACATGCTCGATAGTGCCCGGCGTCTGAATGTTGCCAACCTCGTCAGTGATAACCGTGTGTCGTCTCATTGCGTGTCCTTCCATCTCGTGATGACTCCATCGCTACCACCGGAATAGCGGTAGCCCTCCACCAGCAAAGGGCCGGTGTATTCGTTGCGGATATGCGTTCCCGGCTTAGCCTCGATGTGCGTGCCGTCCGGCAAAAAACCACGCTCCGGGTACTCCGGGCGGCTCCTGCTGCAATGCACCCAAACACGGCCGTCCTCGTACACCATTTCGTAGTAGCGGCCCCGATCCGTGGTCGGCTTCCCGCGTTCCGGCTCGATAAACACCCTGCGCCAGCCAGAAGCGCCCGTGAACTGGTTAGCCTCCCTGTCCCAGCCGTATTCCCCCTGATCGTCATAACCGGGCGCATCGACCGCACTGTTGGGTCTAAACCAAAGGCACGGCCCGCTACCCGGTCGCGGGTGATACAGGCTGCTGCCGCACATCCACAGCCCGTCCGGTGTCGATAGGGCCGCGAAGGTGTGCTCGTTACCTCCCGGCAGCCGTACGTCATGCCAGATGCCGCCCTCGTCGGTCGCATACCCGCCACCACGCCAATAGTTGCCGTTGTAGTCAATGTGCGGGGCATACAGCCAGTCACCATGCCGCACCACCGGGCCGATTGCTTCCGTGGCTAACCGGTCAGAGATAACGGTCGCGGTGCCGGTATCCAGATCGTGCTTGACGATAGCGATAAAGTCACCGTTCGCGCTCCAGTCACCAAACCCGGAATAGATCGCGCGGGTGCGTTCGTCGTAGGACAGTTCGTTGATTGCGCGATGCTGGCGGGAGGCTAGGAAGTTCACCGACCAGATGTTTTTGTTGCTGGCCGCTTCCAGTTCTGGTGTCCAGACTGTGAGGACGTTACGTGCAGGCTCGACCTCGATAGCGGGGCCTTCCATGCACAGGGTGATGTAGTCGGTTTCGTATGCCTTAACGCCTGCGTATCCAGCGTGCAGGGACTCCAGCCACTGTGTGCGGGTGCCCTGGTAGCCGTCGCTGACAGCAACCTCGTACGCGGACAAGCCGCGCGCGTAATCGACCCCTTCGACCTCGACCGTGGGCGCGTAGGAAGCCAGATCAACTCTGAGTGTGTCGGGGGTGATTTCTAGCTTGAACCGCCAACAGCGGGCCTTATCGGGACGAACCTCAACCTGCCAGAGGCCGGGAGCCAACTCCACCGGTGCCATAACGCCAGCCGTCACGGAGGTCGTTACCGTGCCCGGTGCACGCAAAGCCCCGTCATGAGTGCCGGGGGCGGCCAGGCGGAAATGCACCCGGCCGTCCCCATCGAACAGGAACCCGTCCTCACCGTGGGGTAGTTTCAGGCGGCCCTCAACCCTCGTCAGCATCACTTGCCTCTTCCCGGCGCGCGTGACGGCCCCGCGGAGCCTCCGCGTCAGGCGTGCCCAAAACAGTCGTCAAAACAGACATGGCCGCCGCTGTACCAGCAACCAGTAGGGCCTGCTGCCAATCAACATCAAGCAGGCCCGCCGCGCCCGTGCCAACCACTGCCAGCAGTGACTGCGCGAACGTTTTCAGGGAGCGCTCCAGCACAGACACCCATAGGGTTTTGCTGGCTTGAATGTTCGTTGAGGTCAGTGACGTGAGCACCGAGATCAGTGCCGCCATGCCCGCTACCGAGAGGGCCTGATCCCAGCCCGCGTCAAGCAGCACCAGGCCGCCCGCGCCGACTAGGCCGACGAGGGACTGCGCGAACGTGTTAGCCGCGCGTTTGGCTACCTCGATCCAGAACGTTTTCTCCATGTAGACACTCATGTGTGTTCCTTTCTCTGTGTGTGGCGAACCGCCAACTGCAAAAGCGCTTCCAGATCCTCCGGGGGTGGCGGGGGTGCGCCCCGCTCAAACCAGCCCAAATAAGCTGCCAGGCGCTGCACCAGGTCACGCAGGGTGCCGTTCCAGCCCGCTAACTCGTTGATCCGGGCGTCCTGGTCGTCGATGCGTTTCTCCGCCTTCTCCAGGCGTTGCTCCAGACGCGCCGCGTACGTATTCCAGCTCTCCGAAACCCGTGCGTCAGTCTCTGTCTGTCGTGCTTGCTTTTCTGTTTTGGGCAGCACCTTTTTGGACACGAACGCCACGACTACAGTCGCTACGGCTGTAACCACAGCCGATAAAGGATCGGACAACATTCACCGCTCCTTCCCCGGGAATCGGGCAGTTATGCTCGCGCTCGCGAAGAACCCGAAATACGACACAGCCGACGTCAGCCCATGCTTCGCTCCGCCCTCCACTAACGGGGTGAGGTACAGCAGCCAAGCAATGAAGAAATAGCTGGCCAGTGTCAACGCAACGAACTGGAGGCCGAAAAACCCCGCCATGTAGAGCCGGTGCGAATCGGTAGTGGCGGTGGTGGCCGCGACAGTGCCCGCGACAATCCATGCGCCGCCCACCATTTGCGGGGTGAGGGCTGGTATCCAGTCGATGCCTTCGATGCGGCCCACGGACGGGATCAGCACCCATGTGAAACCAACAAGGACATAGACCAGGCCCATTACGGCTAGGTAGGCGGCTTGTGGTGCGGCGTCGATTCGTTGCGCTAGACGTGTCCTCATTTGACGGGTTCCGTCCATACGGCGGCCCATGTGGCGGGGCCGATCTTGCCGTCCACCACCAGGTGCTTGTTGCGCTGGAACTGGCGCACCACCCGCTCGGTTTCCGGCCCGTACAGACCATCCGGGGTGATCTTCCAGCCGCGCGCCTTCATGCGCTCCTGCCACAGCTTGAGGCCCTTGGAGTACCAGGCGTTCCAGCGGCTAATGACCACATCACTCGGAACGCGGGTGTTGCGTACATGGCCGGATACGGACTGTGCGGGGCCTCGGCGGGGGCCGTAGTAGAACCCGGAAGGCAGCGGGAACGCCGGAGCGGTAAGGTTCGGGGCGGGCTTGCTTGCAGCCGTTGCCGCAGCCACCGAGCGGGCCGCGCGCGCAACCCTCCCGCGCGCCATGCGATCCAGCTCGTCCAACCGGTTAGTGAACAGGCCGGGACAGTCCGTGTTGTACCAGTGCTTGTGCGGGTACAGGGGCAGGTCGCCGTGGCGGGCGCGGATCTCCGCGATCAGCTGCGCGCAAGTAACGAGAGTCGCGTCAGCTCGTGCCGGGTCAGGGCACAGTTCGATGGTGATTGATTCCTGGTTGGCGGTGCGGTTGCCGTTCGCCCATGCCGTATCGGCCTCGCTAACGATCTGCGAGACCTTGCCGGGGGAAACCACGTAGTGGGCTGAGGTGCGGCCCCTAAGACGCCACTTAGAGAGCCATTCAACGATGCCTTCGTGTGACTGGCCGACCCAGGTGCCCCAGTAGTGGATCGTGATGTGGCGGATACGGTGCCCGCCGCGTCCGCGCGCGTAGTTGCGGGAACGGATGGATGTGTCGATGGACAGTGCCATGTGTGCCTCCTTGGCGTTTTTGGGTAAAGAAAAACCCCGGCGTAAAACACCAGGGGAAAGAAGAAATGAAGGGACGGGGGCTAAACCTGCCTAGCGCCCAACACGACCGCGCGGCGATCAACAACCACCACGAACAACCGTTCACCGTCCCGCAAAGCAGACAACGGTAAAAGCGAGTCCACGCCCTCCGGCAACGCCTCCGCATCACCATCCAGACGCACCCGGCCCGCCTCTAACGTGCCCCAACGAAACACAGGGCCCGAACCGTCAGTGCTACGCGGCAGCAACAGGTCGAAATGATTCACGCCGCCACCTCCCTCCACGTAGCCGACACGAGCGCTCCCGGATGCGTCTGCAACGAAAACTTCTCAACCACCGCAGACCGGTCACGAAACCGCACCACATCGTTCAACCCGACCGGCACCACCGCATGCTGCACATCCAATGTTGCGGACGGTGACGACGCGGCCAACAGGCGACGCTCAGCCAACGCCGTGATCGTGGCTTGGTCGGCAGCCTCCACGCCGCTCTCATGCAACGTGATCCAACGCCCCCGCGCCTCAAACGAAAACGGCGACGCCACATCATGGTTTTCTGCGACACCGACAAGGGCGGGTTCTTCCCCGCCGCCCTGCGACACCAGCACGGCACGGTTAGGCACCGCCGCAATATCCCGATCCACGCCCCACTGCGGGGAATGAATCGACGCCGCCCCCGGCTGGAAGTCCCACGCGATAGACCGCTGCGCCGGGGGCCGGTACGGGGCCGCCTTAAACACGCCATACCCGTCAACGTCCAGCGAGAAATAGTTGATCGACGCCAACAGGTCATTCACGATGTTCAGCAGGGACGTTCCGGCCTCCCACACCATCACGTTGCTAGTACGCAAAGGCGACGGCGTGATCTCGAGGCTATAGACACCGCCCGCGTTCAACGCCTGCGTAATCACATCAGTCACGAGCACATCCTTCGGGGCCGTGAACGTGTAAGGCAGGTTGTTGCCGTCCACTACAGCGAGTTTGCCCAGCAACTCCACCTCATATTTCACGGCCCCGTCCTGATGTGTCTCCTTCGGGGAAGCGAACACGAACACACCCAAAGGCCACTCCTGGCCGTTCACGCTCACCCACGGCTGCACCCTGTGATCCATCCACGGCAGTTCCTCCGCGACAGTGAGCGATCCGCCCGCACGCAGGCGCGTGTTCGTGTTCAGCTCGACCTGGCCCGCCTCGACCCGGTCTAGTTCCCGCACCAGGTTGTCGTCACGATCCAGCAGCAGCCACCGGTACGCCTCAACACGATGCCCGGTAAACAGTGTCCTATCGGCCATAATCGACCTCCGTCAGCTTGAACGAGACAGTGCCCTTACCGCCCGGATCGCGCGACCAAGAAAGCCCCGGCACACTGCAATAGATACGCCTGCCGTCCGGGTCGCGGTACAGGAACGGGCCCGGCAGAAGCGCGAACGCATCCACCTGTTCACGAGTCACCAAAGAATCGTGACGATCCGGCAGCAGCACCGCCGACACATCCATTTCCCTAGTGACCGCAGTCCCCGTGGTTTCGACCGGTAACGCGCGGCCCTCGAACCGGTTCAAGACACGCTCCCTGGACACGTTCGCAGACACTTGCGGGTTGAACGTGAACCGTAGGAACTGTGTGAACCCCGGCCCGCCGTTCAACCAGACGCAAGCCTCCCGGCCCTGCTTCACCTCAACCTCCCGGCGGGTTACGGCTTCCGAAGGCAGACGCGACACTGCCGCGACACGGTAAACCACCGTGCCGCCCGCCGGGGCCTCATAGTCAGTGAACGACGAATCAGGCTCCAGCCGGTCAATCACGACCTGCCAAATGCCGTCCTCCAATCGTTCCACCTGGTTATATACGGCCTCCACGTCACCGGGCGGGTTAATGACCTCCACGCGGACACCACCCACCTCGTTATCCCATTCGGCAGTAACCTCCGGGGCGGCCGGGCGCGCATACTCCACAGTGAACGACGACTCCACCCATTCAGACCACAGGCCGGATGCTTCACGCACCCGCACCCGCACCCGATAGGTTTCGCCGTCCTGCACAACCGTGCTGAACGTAGCCGCGTTGCTTGTGCCGTTACCGCGCAGAGTCTCCGCATAGTCCGGGCCGGACAAAGCAATCTCCCAGCCGGTTTGAGGCGAAGCGGCAGCATGGAAATAATTCCACTCCACCGTTAGCCGGGAAGCCTCCCACACACTGCCAGGAGTTGGAGACTGGATCATCACCGTGGGCCTAGTCGTGACCGGTGTTGTTTTCACCGCCGACCAGGGCGACGGGGAAGCGTGATCGCCCCACGTGCGCACCTGCCACTCGATCACGCCATCACGCGGCAGGCCGGTCAGTTCATGCCAGGACTCGACGTAATGCTTCACGCCCACGTTCGTCCACGACGGGGTGCCACGGTACCGCCACTGCAATTCGTAGGCAGTCTGCTTCGTGGTGTCTACCGGGACGTGCCGCCACGATAAACGGACAGCGCTCTCTCGATCCTGTCCCGTGGACGGGGCGAGCATGTCCGGGGCGTGCGGGGCCGCAAGCAGTTGCACCGTGTTCGACGGGGCCGAAAACGGTGAAAACTTGCCCTCCGCCTGCACCCGCACCTTGTAGGTGTGAGTGCTCGCCGCGTCCGGGCTAGAGATCCGCGCCTGCGTCCCGGAAGTCCCAGTGACAATGCGAGTGTCGTCTTCCCACACTTCCCATGCCGTGACGATGCGGGCCTCGTTACGCCACGACACCAGAATGTCCAGGCCGTCCTTAACCGCCTCCACATTCGTCGGGGCAGCCGGAGTCGTAACCACCGGCGCAGCCTCCACCGGGGCTGATTCGCCCGCCTCGTTCACCGCAGAGAACGCATACCGGTAACGGTTATTGCCCGTTGCTGAATCATCCGTCCACGACGTCACGTTATAGCGCGGCGTCGCCACCAGCACCCAGCGGGCCCCCGCCAGATCCAGCCTCGAGATACGCACATGCGACCACGGCTGCGGGCCGCCCGGCCCGTCCAGATCAGATTGCCAAGACAGCACGATCCGGTTATCCGACTCGACGCGCGCCACCGGGTTCTTCGGCGGGCGTGGTTTCTGGTACGGGCGCGGCCCCACCCTGACCTCACGAGAGACAGAAGGGGCCGCACCGTTGAACGCGCCAGTCACGCGGGCCGCGAGCGTGACCGGCACCGTATCCCCGTAAGGGGCAGTGACGGTCACGCTGCGAGAGGCGACCTGTTTACGGACAGTCTGGCCACGCCCGGAATCGAGCCGGTAAGGCACCGATCCCGTGATGTTGCCAGACAGCACCAGAGTCTGGTTATCCCTGAACCCGTACCTTTGGGTTTCCACCCAGTAGGTAGCGGTGACAGTGACCCGCCCATCCGAAGCGGGCGGGCTGCTCGACACGTCGATACCGACCCGCAGATGCCCGTTAACCGGGCCCCAAACGATAGCCATTAGACTGTCACTCCTCCCTGCATGCGGGCATGTACCCGCAGCATGCGCATGAACGCTTCCAGGTCGGCCAGGTTCTTCAGATCATCCAGAGACAGGTTGATGTTGAGAGTGCCGATACCGGCCTGCCCGTCGCCCTGTTCCCCGATAGCGTCCGCGAACTCACGGATCAGTTCCCACTGGTCGTGAGTAAGCACGGCCTCGTCCTTGCCGGTGTGGTTAAACACTGGCGTGTAGCCGGGCCGTAGAACGCCGCCCCGGTCGTACAGGCGGGGCGGGTTGAACACGCCGCCCTTAGCGAAACCACCGACATGCACGTGGTTGTAGTGCATGCGTTCGGTGATCGCGGGGAAGTGTGCTCGCGGTTTACCGCCGCGCGAGAGCTGCGCCCCACCCATCGGGGTGTGAATCAGTTCGGACACGCGGTAGTTGTTGCGGACGAACGTGAAGAACCTCTTCATCGCGGCGGGCGGGCCAGCGAAGTCCACGGCCTTACCCAGGGAGTGAAGGGACACCACGCCCGACGCTGCGGTGCGTGCACCGCGTCGCACCGTGGAGGTGATCTGCAATCCGGGGTGAGGAATCGCGGCTATCTGCTGCCAGCTACGCAGCACAGGCCCGTTTCCTGGCGGTGGACTCAAGTGATCGCCCCCGCTAAACAGGGATGTGAACTTATTACCGATCGCTTGGACGATCTTGCGAGGCAAGTTCCGAAGGCCGTCCACGAAAGGCCCCACACCGGGAAGTCCAGGCAGTAGCGAGTTCACTAGAGAAGTGAGAGCGCCGACCGGGTTAGTGACTACAGAAATCGTCGACTTAGCCTTCTTTTTCAGCCAGTCGTACGTATCCCCTGCAATCCCCTTCGCTCCGTCAAAAACACCTCCGGACTTGAACGCGAACGCTTTCTTAACGCCGCTTACGCCGCGTGTCCTAGCGATCTCGTTGATCTTGTGGATCGTGCCGTGACCGAGTGCGCGTCCGACCTCCGGGCGCATGATCGGTTCCCCACCAGACAACCCAAGCCGTACACCGCGCACCGGGTCGATGAAGTCATACACGTCCCGGCCCGGGGTGTACCCAGGCATCACGCCACCAGTAGCGAACTCAACCTTCTTGAAGTTGAGCTTCTTCATGCCGAGCACATCCGCCACGGAGTCGAAGGACTGCGCGAGTGGATAAATGACACTGTTGACCACGAACTTAACCGGCGTAGCTGCGATAGAGCGAATCTTGCTCCACCACTTTTCGATGCCTTCCTTCGCGGCCTTGAAGCCGTTCGGGATGCTCGTCGTCGTGAAGTGATACAACGCATCAAAGGCAGGCTTAATGCCCTTCTCCCACACGCCACCAATCACAGACTTGATGCCATTCCACACGGTAGCCGTCGTGCCCTTCAGCACCGAGAACGCGCCACCGATAGCACGAGCAGCCACCCGGATAAGCGGCATAGCCGTGCCGTTGAACCAGTCCACCACCACACGGATCGCGGCCTGGATACCAGCCCAAGCAGGCGCAAACACATTCCGCCACAGCCAAGACACCACCGGTGCAAGCACCGACCGCCAGAAAGCAACCATCGTGCTCAATGCAGAGACAGCACCATCAACAGCAGCCTTAACCGCCGCCTTGATCCCATCCCACACAGGAGCGAACACGCTGCGCCACAACCACATGACAGCCGGAGCCACAGTGCTGTTCCAGAACACCACCAGAGAACGCCCCACGGACATCACCGCAGAAACAGCCGCAGCAACAGCAGCCTTCACGCCTTCCCATGCCGGAACCATCACGTCCCGCCACAGCGACATAACCGCCGGAGCGAGAGTGTTAGCCCAGAAGTCAGACAGCGACCGGCCAGCCGACGAAATGAAATCAACCGCGCCCGCGATCAGGGAAGAAATACCCTCCCAGGCAGGTTTCATGATGTTCTGCCACAGCCACATCACGACCGGGGCAAACACATTCCGGTAAACCAGCACGACGTAGCCGATGTAGAGCTTCGCCAGAATCACGAACACGTTCATGACTGCTGCGATGCCGTTCCACACCGGGATCATCACGTTCTGCCACAGCCACGTTGCGGCCGCCGCTAGGGCATCGAATGCGCCCTTCGCGACACCAACAACAGCGTCAAAGACAGCCCGAACTCCCGCACCGAAAGCGACAAACCCATCGAGCTGGCCGTCGAACTCGGCACGAGTCTCCGAGTCCATCGTCAGGCCCGCCCACAGCAGACTCGCGGCCTCAGCAATCCAGGAAGCCGCGCCCGCGATAGCGTCACGGATGCCTGCAAAGAAACCCGTCACAGCCTCGTATGCAGCGAAGAAGCCTTCGGAAAGAGAGCTGAACAAGCCGCTTACAGCGTCCACGACAGCCGGTACAGCCGTGTTAGCGATCCACCCGAATGCAGTGCTGATAAGGTCTACCAGGCCCGCGAATATCTTTTGACCGATTTCCGTTTGCGTGAAGAACCACGTCAGCGCCCCCACCAAGGCTGCGATAGCGACCGGGATAGAGAACACTGCCGCCGCTACAGCAGCCAGAGCGCCCGCGAGCGTCGTGCCTATCGCGATAGCGGCAGTGATAAGCGCCGACCCGGCCAGGGTTGCAACGAAACCGGCAAGGAACGCCATAATCGGCTTGCCGTTCTCCGCCACCCACTTCGCTACCGGTTCAAGGAAGTCATTCCAGACCGCGATAGCGGCCTTGCGCAGGTCGAACAGGAACGTGATGAACGCGTCGTCCTCGTGCAGGCCGAAGATGCCGCCGGTGAAGTCGCCCTTGTAGAGGATGTCCCAGACACCCGAAACGGCATCCTTCATGGCTTCCATCGCTGGAATGCCCGTGTCGAGCAGCCACATGCCAATCGTGTTGAGCACCGGCATGATTTTTTGGCCGGCTTCCGCGCGCATGTTCTTGAGCTTCGCGGTGAGCTTTTGCAGCGTGTTTGCTGCGGTGCCCGCTTCTTCCCCGAACCGGCCTACAGAAGAGCTAGTCTGATAGTCGAGTTCAGCGAATAGCGCGGCGGTTTCGTCTTGCTGAGAGAAAGAACCCCCCACCTTCTTGAAGCCCATTTTCGAGGCCCTAGCGGCGATGTCTTTCTTCTGAAGCCTGACGCCGTATCTCTCGATCGGGTTACTTTCACCCTTCATCAAGGATGAAATCGCTTCGGCAGCCTCTTTCGTGGTGCCGCCGTATAGTGCCGACAGGTCAGCGGCACGACGAATCAATTCGTCTGTTTTTTCGGCGTAGTTCTTTACCCCGGAGTTTTTGAGCTGAGTGCCCATCAACGTGGCTAGTTCGTTGTACTCGTTCCGGGAAATACCCAGGTCAAGCGCGGCATTGTTGGACTTCTTTAGAAGCCCGCCAGACTTATTGCCGAACACGGTTTCCACCGCGCCGACGGACTGCTCAAGATCAGCACCGTCAAGGAACGACTGCCATGTTTGCTGCGCCCCAACCAGGGCACCGAGGCTGCCAGCGAGCACACCTAGACGGCCCTTAACCAGCGAACCGAACGAGCCCGAGAACGCTTCCCCAGCCTTCTGACCCGCAGACTTAAAGCCTCGCGGCAGCGTCTTAGCCGTCCTAGCGACATCAGACCGGATGCGGGTTAGGGCGCCCTTGAACTGTCCAGGGATCGCTCGAGCAGTACGGCCAAACGCTGCCGGGATACCCGCAGCCGCGCGCGGAATGCTCTTAGCGGCCTCCCGTGCGGCACGAGATGCCCCCTCCAGGCTTTCCTTCACCTTCGAGCGGGTAACGCCCGCCAGGCGCTCCCGTAGTCGCGCGAACGCGCCCCCGGCCCGATCCGCCCCGGTAGCCGCATCAGTAGCCGCCGCGCGCGCGGCGCGCAGCTTCTCGTTCGCCTGCTCCTGCTCCTTGCGGTATGCGGAGATCTGCTGAATGCCGCGTCGGGAAGTGTCGATGTACTTCTGCCGGGCAAGCGTCAGTCGATCCTCTGCCGCCAGGTCGGCAGCAGTCGGTTTAACCGCGTCACGGGCCCTCGCAAGAACCTGCTCAGCCTTAGCAACCTTTACCGGGTCACCGTCCTTGCGGGCCCGCGCCAGGGCCCGCTCAGCCTCCCGAACCTTCCGATCCGTAGAGATCGAACGCTCCCGCGTCTCGATTACCTTCTGCTCCGCAATCTCAACCTTGCGGGCAAGATCAGCACGAGTCCGAGACAACGCCTTCGCAGACGCCGCCACCTTGTCAGCAGCCGTTTTCGCTTTCGCTTCCAGGCGGGAAAAGTCCGGCCCGCTCTTGTCGAACTCCTGGGCCATTTTCTTGCCCATGCTTTTGCCGGAGTCCGACGCGATACGGTCGCTCTGCTTAAACGTTTCCTTGATGGATCGCTTAATCTGCGAGGACTCCACCGCCAGAGTCACGTAAGCGGTAGCGAGTTCATAAGCAGCAGCCACGACTACACCTCCTTGGGTGAAGCGGTTTTGACTTCAACGAAGTCCTGAGACAGCCAGGCCTCCATGTCGGCCAGGGGCAAAGCGTCACCGAGCTTCGTGCGCTCGCCGGGACGCGGGATACGCAGCACGTCCTGTTGGCGTGCTTTCGTTTTGTTCGGAGTACGCAGGCTGATCGAATGCAGCACTTCCGCGATCAAAGCGGTCAGTTCGTAGAACGGGTTGCCCCACTGCCAATCCGGCTGTTTGCGAGCCAGTGGCGAGTCCCAGGCGCAGGAAGAAATGACCGCGAGAATGTCTGTCCATGCATCAGCACGGCGGGCCGGTGACGGGTGCTCAACATCCCGCCACCGCAGCCCCGCCTGAATGAGCGTCGCCTCGAATGCTTCGGGGTACTGCTCGTGCTGTTGGATCAGTCCGAAGATTTTCCCGCCGGGATCGCCCCGGCGTCCCCCCACGCATCGAGGAAACCTTCCATTTCCTCCAGTGCTAGGTCATTGATTGCTTCAATGGTTTCGGCATCCACGCCGCAATCCGGGAGAGCGGCCATTAGTGCATCCGTGTTCCCGGCATCCAGACCCTTAACGGAACGCAGCGGCAGGGAATAAAACTTGGGCAGCTCGAATACGGCGTCGCCGTAGATCTCAGGCAGGGTGAACCGCACCATCGGGCGCTTCGCCTGGCGAGCAAACTTCTTGCCGAACTTCTTCTTTGCCATTTAGGGGCTCCTTAAATAGAGAAAACTTTGGGGTGTAGAAAAGCCCCGGCACAGCACGGTGAATGGGCTATGCCGGGGCATGAAAAAAGCCCGCTCAGTTAGCGGGCTTGCTGATGTACTGGATCGCCTTGACGCCGTTCTCGTCGGGGAACGCCTCAATCTCGACTTCGTACTTGATGATGTTCGAGTGGACGTACTGCACATCACCAGACATCGACAGCTGGCCGTCCTGGACGGCCTCGCGAATCTTGAACTCGCCGTCCTTCATGTCGAACACGAACGCGCGACGCGGCACCTGGTCACTCTTAACCTTGACCGTGATGTCCTGGCCAGACACCTCCACGTTGTCCTTACCGAACAGCAGCTTGAGCGTGTCCGCGTTCGCAGACTCAAGGAACACGAGTTTGTAAACCACGGAATGCTCCGAACGAACAACACGGATAGTGTCGCCGCCCCAAGCCTTGATCTTTTCGTCCTGCGCGTTGATGGAACGCGTCAGGCCGTCCTCGCCGACAAAGCCGCCCTTAACGAACGCGCCGTCAAGAGCAGCCTTCGCGTCAGTGGGCATAGTCGATCCGAGCGGTGCATGCATAACACCGCCCGTAGCCTTAATAGGCGCACCGATAAGAACATCGGTTTTAGCCATGATGATTCCTTCCCTGGGCCTACCGGCCCCGTGTTTTTGGGCAATAAAAAAGCCCCCGGCAAATCGCCGAGGGGGTTAAACCAGCTAAGCCGCTGGGGGTGGAGTAACTTCCTCACCGAGGAAGCGCACCACATGTGTTGATGTGTAGGCCGGGCATCGCATGTCCGGGTCAGGATCAAACCGGGAACGAGAAAGCTCCGCCTGCCACAAGGCCCGGCCCGTATTCCAAGCCCGCAGTAGGGAGTCGACACGGCGGCTCGCGAGAGACGCGGCCGCAGAGTCCTCGTGAGAGCACTCCACCGTCAACCGGGCCCGCATCGTCACCGTGTCCTCAATACCCGGCCCGCCCGCATCCAACAGGTACACGTACAGGCCAACATGATCGTCGGGGCGCGGCTGCATCGCGATGCTTTCACCCGCAAACCAGCCAGACCCCAACAGATAGGCACGCAGCTCCGCTACAGGATCAGGAAACAAGATCATGCCCGCCCCGCATCCAACGCTCGCACTAGCGAATTACGTTTGCGGTTACTGCGGGCCGCATGCCCCGTCGCCATGATCGACACAGCCGCGCGCGGCTCTTCCAGGACAAGATCAGTAATCACGTACCCTTCGACCCGCCCGTTATCCGACGCGTCCTGCTTGATTGCTTCCGCGCGCCGCAGCAAGTCAGCACGAAACGCTGGATCGCTACGCAACGCCCGCATGCCCTTCCGGTTCATCTTCACCTTCACCGCGTCACCCGCCTCACCAAAACCTCAGTGCGAAACACTGTTGCCGTGAACATGTTCGGTAACGGTTCCCCGGCCTGCTCAACCTGGCAGCGGTGGCCGCGAACCGTCACCCGGTCACGGTCACCAACCGTCGTGCCGGGAGGGAAATATAGGTGGTAGTCGAAACGCACGTTCCGGGTAACCCCGTCGCGCGGCTCCGACACATCCGGTATATCCACCCCGACGCCCTGTATCTCTACAGGGGCCGCCCAGCGAGGCGACTTGATGCCGTGTTCGTTGGTTTCCTCCGACTCGAAACGCTCCAGGGAAACCGTTTCGCCACCCAGCAGCATCACGGCCCCCAATTCAGTCGGTACGGGGCAAGAATCTCCCGCTCCTTAGCCATGAGGCCCAGGCCGCCGCCCCCGCTACCAAACGACACATACTGTGTCCCGGCGCGCTGCGAGGAAACAGCACCGGAAGTGTCCATGCGGACACGTGCCGCGTACGCCTCGACGATCCCGGCAACCTCCACCGCGTCCTCGAAACCATGCCGCAGCGTGACCTCGAGACAGCGGAAACGTTCCGGCCATACACCGCCGATCCGGCGCAGCATGCCAGCGGCAGACCACTCGTAACAGTCCGCCGATAATGCTTGCCCGTTGACGGTGACAGTGTGGATGTCGCATACCTGGCGGGACGGCAACAGAATCGTGTCTGTGCCGTTCCCGTCCAGGGTGAGGGTTTCGGTTAGAACCGGGGCGACATGCCAGCCACAGTAGGCGCGGATCGCGGCAGCAGCGGCTTCTTCGGGAGTCCCGTTGTCGAACTCGAAAATGCCGCCCCGGCTCATTACTTCTTGCCTCCGCGTGCGGGCTTAGCCGGTTCCGGCTTAGCTTCCGGTTCTGCTTCGGGCTCCGGTTCTGCAACAACCACCGGGGCGGACTCCGCGACCGGGACAGCCCCCAGCCGCTCCGCGTCCTTCTCGTCCAGAAGCATCGTTAAAGGAGTCCGGTTAATCTCGACCGTGTACTCCTTCATCACGCCCCCAGAGTGATCTTCGCGAAACCAGCCGGGCGACGCACCGCGAGCAGCTCACGCATCTCAGCAAGGATCGTGAAGCGGTTATGAGTGAAGTCCTCACCATCCACGTTCGATGCCTCCACACGGATGCCGCCCTTGCGGTACAGCGTCGCCGCGACCTTGCCAGCACCAACCAGGGCAGTGCCCTCCGCGATAGCGGTGGTGATGATCGGCGCAAGACCCCACGGAGCCGGATCGGACGGCACCAGGCCGTTGCCGTACTGGCCGACGAACGGGCCGCCCGCGTAGTACTGGCCGTTGCCGTCCTTCGACAGGCGCAGCTTCTCGTAGTCGACCGGGTTGATTACCAGGCCGTCAGCGCGTAGACCGGTCGCGGTCTGAATCTTCGTCATGGCCTTGTGGATCGCGTCCAGGTTCTCCGAAGCGCTCGCCGCAGTCTCCGTGAGAATGCCGGAACGCTGAAGAATACCCTTGATGCCGCTGCCGGAATCACCGTCGCCGTTCAGCAGGGCGTCCTCCTCGAACAGGGCGACCTGAAGCAGCAGGCGGCTGTTGATCTCCGAGGCGATGAACGGCGCGTCGTCCGCCATTTCGTCCGAAATCTTGATCCAGGCCGCGATCTTCTTCAGCGTCTCGGTGACCTTCTCGTAATCCGGGAAAGTCAGGCCCGGCTTCTTCGCGTTCTCCGCGACATAACCGACCTTGCCGTGAGTACCGGACTCGTACGCCTTCTCCACGAAGTACGTGATCGCGTTCGAGTTGAGCTGACCCGCACCCAGCCACGAAGCAATCGTGGGCCGCTGCACAAACTGGTGAACAATGTTCTTGTCGATCTGCGGCTCGACCATGCCCGCGCCCTCAACCTTTAGGGTGTGAGCGTCCCCGGCAGCCTTCGCTCCCAGCGGGTACTCTGCGGTGTCGACCTGGGTGCGGCGGCCATCCTTAATGGCTGCAAGGCCAGCACCCAGGGACTTCGCTGCGTACTCGCCCAGCGCGCGAGGCTCAGTACCCGGGCCGTCCGGGGTCGGCGCGTTCTCGCCACCGAAGATAGTCAGAACCTCCGCCGCCTTCTGCTGCTTAACAATCAGGCCGTCCAGACGCTTCAGTTCCGCATCCAGGTCAAGAACCTTCTCCACCTCCTCAGCGGTCAGTTCACGGCCCTTCGCGCCGCTCTTGATGCCACTAATTGCGCGCGCGGCATCGTCTCGTTCCTTCATCAGATTCATTTGCTTTCCTCCTCCGGAAAGTTCTCGATTAGTGCCTTTGCGCGTGCCGCTTTCTCGGCATCAACGCACCCATCCGCGCTCTTTGCGGGGACAGGCTGCGGAGCATCATCAGGACGCGCCGCGATAACGGCGCAGAGAGACTTCACTGCGCTCGTTAGTTCCTTGATTGCTTCGTTGTCCGACTTGCCGGACTTAACGGAGCCGATGCTGGTTTCCTGGTTCGCGCCGATCTGCACCACCGAAACCTCGTGCAGGTCAAGCTCCCGCAGTTCCTCGTAGTGCTCGTCCTCAGCCTCAACCCAGGCGCTTTTCTTCACGTGGTACGCGAAACTCATTTGCTTCACGCGGCCCTTCTTCAACAGCCGGTAAGCCTGCGCCGCCAGTGGGTTATCCAGGTCGAGCGCAACCTTCACATACAGGCCGTGCTCGTCCTCCTTCGCTTCCACGGTTTCCCCGATGCACTTCATCGGGTCGCCGACGTCATGGTTCCAGTAGCACGGGATACCCGCGCCGCCCGGCTGGAACTTCTGTAGAGACTTCTCGAACGCGCCAGGAACAACCTTGTCGCCGTACAGGTCAACGTTGCCGAACACGGAGGCGTAGCCCGTGAACTCGCCCTTGTCCTCCCCGACACTCTTAACGGCGAAGTCCACACGCTTCGTCTTCATCGTCATGCCTTTCTCGCCACCCGGTAAGGTCGGCGGGTCAGCGAACCAGCGTTCAATCTGGCCCGCAGTTTCAGCGGGCCGGGCATCTTCCGCGCAACGCAAAAGACACACCTCCAAAGGTGTGTCCATAACGTGGAAAACGGCCCCGGCAGCCGCGTATCTCTCTAAAACATCGGGCGGTGCCCACTGCTGTATCAGCCACACATCAGCCTCAACGCCCTCGAACGCGCGCGCGATAGCGCCCCGGCGGGCAGCCCAAGCCACCTGCCGTATCGGCTCCGGCGCGTCATGCTTCTCAACCGCACCGAACGCGTGCGCGATCTCGTCGAAATCAATCACCACGTCACCCGGTGCGCGGGACTGCTGCACGAACGTGGACTTACCCGAACAAGGCGGGCCCATCACGACACGGATCATTCCGGCGGCCTCCCATCCCCACCGTCACGCGGAGACGCCTGTCCACCCTCGACCACGTTCAACGGCACGATCAGTTCATCGCCTCCGTCAATCGGGGGAATGTCCTGGAGGGCACGGCCCTCGTTGCGAGTCATCCACGGGCCGCCGATAGCCGACGACATGACCTTCGCTTGCTCCTCGAACGAGCCGCGCAGGTCAGCCTCAACGTTCAGCTTCACGACAAGGTTTTCTTCCGCGCTCAACGCGGGGAGAACGAAATGCGTTAACCGGTTCTCAATCAACACGATCTCCGGCCCAAGCGAGCTCTTGTAGAGCGCCCGGGAATACTCGCGCATGTTGGAGAACGTCACGCCGTCCGAGCCGCCGATCATTGCCGGGGCTATCTGGTACGTCTGCGCAACCACCTCGAGTGAGAGTTTCGCGGACTCCAGCCACTGCTCGTCAGCCGACGAGAACGTGGAACGTTTGAGATCCATGCCGTCCTCGAGTAGCGGCATACCGCCTGCGCGCGGGCCCTTATCGCCCGTGAACGCCTCCAGCATCGCCGCGAACCTACGACGCGCCGTATCATCCCACGGAGGCGCATCCGCTGGGCGAGTCACATACCCACCGATACGCCCGTTGCGCTTCCACAGTTGCGTGCGATGCTTACGGGCACTGGCCTGCTCCTGCAAAATACCGCGCAGCGCATCCAGCGGGGCCGACGCCTTCGCGCCCGGCGATGCCTTCCACGTCGGGAAAGCGATCAGCATGTCCGCGTCAACCTCGATAGTTTTCGACGTGAACGGCGGCGCGATCCGATACCGAGGCTTATCCGCCCACCCCTTTTGCGGGAGCAGTGACACCCAACGCGGCGGCACCGGGTGAATACTCACGCCGTTCTCACCGCCCGGCATGATCAGCCAGAACGCTTCGCCATACAGGGCGCGGCAAGCCACCAGATCATAGATCAGTTCCGTGCCCGTCATGTACGGGTTCGGGCGCGCCAAAACCCGCTCAACCGGGCCGCGTTCACGTTCACGCTGATCCCCGTTCTTACGGATCACCTGCACACCAAGGCGCGCGATATTCCCAGCCTTGAAATCAACCACCGTTCGCAGGTGCGGCTGAGTGCGCCACACCTCCTCCGGCGGCATCGACGCAATCCCATCCTGGCCGCCCGGGCGCAGGTCGTGCATCGACACCTCGACAGGTATCCCCTCGAACTCCGACACGGCGGTGGCAGAAGCACCAACCGACAGCATGCCCGCAATCAGATCACCAGCGAGACTCACTCCCACCACCCCCTATCCGTATCGTTTTCCGGCACCGGCTCAGCCGCGCCGTCGTACCATTCGCCGTAGTTATCCCCGTAAGCCGAATCAGGCTTCTTAGCGGGCTCCAGATCAAGGTTCATCAGCCCCCACAGGGCCATAACCACCGCGCACAGTGGTGAAATATCGACCGGCGAATTAGACCGGTCAAGCAACGCCACCTCACCGGTAGGACGCCGTGCCCCGTTAGACATCGCGCGCTCCAAAGCGCCCTGCGGTCTAAACCTGACAGTTCCCTCCGCCAGCGCATCATCAAACTGAGACAGGGAGTTCGTTAGCTCCGTGCCCTCGCAGCGGCGAATATCGTGCTCCTTCTTCGCAAGCCAAGTAATCAGCGAAGAAGCCGGGGCACCACGCCCCTGAATCACTACCGGGCCCGGCGTCACCAGAGCAGACAGAAAATCATCCACCCAATGCACTCCCGGACGCCGCGTAATCACCTCGACATGCGCGCGCTCGTCCTCCCGGAACGTTGCTGCCGCAATCCATGCCGTGCTGCGGTCGTGCGAAACATCCACCGCGTACACCACCGGAGCGCCCTCGACACCCGCAGAACCCTCGTCCGTGCACGCCTCCACCTGCTCCGGCGGGAACGGTGGATCAGCCTCAACCGTGACGTGCTGACACATGTTCTCCGTACGGAACTTGTGCTCAGGGATACCATCCGGCCCGTTCGTTCCAACCAGGTCTGCCTTGTCCAACAGCATCTGCGACGTCAAGAACACGCGCCCGTTCTGTTCCCGGTTCATCGCCGGGTTCGCCTGCGCTAATGCATGCACGTCATGTATGTCGGCACCATCAGGAGACGACCACTCGAGAATGCACAAGGAACGGTTACCGTCCCAGCCTTCGTGCGTGCCGTGCTCGTCAATCCAGGCACGCAACAAGTCAGCTTCCTCGATAGCCTTCGAGCGAAGGCCCTTCAACACAACCGACTTGTCCTCACCCGCGTTCGAGACGCCGATAACCTGCGAGGAAAAAATCGAGTTCGTCGTGTTCTCTGCCGCCGTCCACGGATCCCACGACCGCTGCTGACGCAACTCGTCAAACAGCAAGTCAGTAACCGACAAAGAACGGCCAGCATCATCGTTCGCGGCCTGCGCCTTCCAGCGCGCCCCGTTATGCATCTCCACGTACTTGTTGCCGTTCGTGTTGTGCACATGCGCGATCAACTGCCGCGTCTCGTCACAGCTCCGCAGAGTCTTAATCGCGGTGCTAAGAATCTCCTCAGCCGCATCCAGCTTGTGCGCCAGCCCCAAAATCAGCGGCGCACCCTCGCCCGGACCCTGCCACATCAACATGCGCCACAAAGCCCGCGCAGACATCACATAGGTTTTGCCGTTCTGCCGCGCAATCAAGATCAACACCGTCTTAAACCGCAGCTTCGGAAACTCGTCGCTAGTGAACGACCCCGGCTCCAGCTCGAGCGAACGCACCAGAACCTCCCGCTGATGCGGCATCAGCTCATACCCGAAAGCGTCCCGCCACAGATCGCACGCCTCAAACCCGAACGACGTCTCCGGCGTCAACTCCCGCAGAGGCGGCGTAAAAATACGCGGCGTAGCGCAACCCAGAACACTCTCATGTCCCGCGCTCACGCCGTCGCCCTCTTCTGTCGCCGCTTCTTCAGCTCGTCAAACGTGCTGCGCGGCTTCTCCTTCTCACCCCCGGCAAGCGCCGAACGAGATGCAGGAGTAAGCCCGAGCGACGTCAGCGCTTTATGAAGATTCGGGCCAGCAATCGCCATAGTGCGCTGTAGCGCCTCCAGGCTCCCGGCCTCCTTCGAGGTGTCAATCAAGGCCGCATAGTGCAGCGCAAGCTCGATATTCGTGCCGTCCTTATCGGCATCAAGCCAGTCAGCCGAGCGAAGATCACGGTTAAGCGCCACCAGCATCGAACCGGGGGCTTTCACATCCAGAACACCGTCAATTTCGGCCATGATCGCCCCCTCTCTGCGAGAGTTCTATGAAGTTTTTGGCCCCCCTGGCGTGTTCGGGGGGAGAAGACAGCTCCGCCCGGTGACCTGGTGGCTAGACAGACTTATCTAAGGCATTAACCCCCCTAGGGGTGCTTATGGCCTTGTTGGTTATCCGAGGATTGCGGCCCAGATTGCGGTGAGTACCCAAACGCCTGCGGAGAAGATGATTGCGGCGGCTAGGAGTATCCCGGTGATGGTTACGAGGGTGCCGATTGTGTAGGCGATGTTTTGGAGTGCGGGGCGTTGTGCCTTCATGTTGTGAACCACTTTCTTGATGGTGTGCCTATGTCGTCTGTTGGCATTTGGTTGCCGCGTGCCGCGTTGCATCGTTTGTGTGATGCGCGGAAGTTTGCGGGGTCGTGTGTGTGTTGGGGGTGTGTGGATCGTGGGTAGAGGTGGTCGAGTTCGAATGCTTCGGGGTCGGGGTGTGTGAGGGTGTAGTCGATGGGTTGGTGGCATAGCCAGCAGGGTGTGTCGTTTTGGTGGCAGGTGGCGCGGAAGGTTTGTCGGAGTCTGCGGTATCTGCTGCCGTCTGCTTTGTCGGCCATGCGGGTGTCTCCTGTTTTTGGGCATGCGAAAAGCCCCCGTGACGCTGATGGTCTACGGGGGCTTTTCGTGTTGTTTTAGGAGTGGGTTTCTGCTTTTGGATGCAGTTCTTCCACTGCTTCCTTATTATGGCTGTTTTGTTTTGGCTGGTCAAGTCCTAACCGTGCGCGGCGTTTCCTTGCTAGTTCGGCTGCGTGTTGCAGGTTGATTAGGGTGCGTCTGCCTTGCTTTCCTTCCCGTGCGAGTTTCCCTTGCTGTATCCAGTAGTGGATTGTGGGGATGGGGCAGTCGAGTGCGAGTGATGCGGCCTCAATGTCGGTGATGACTGTGTAGGGATGGTTCACTCGCTGGGTAGTGCTTTCTTGATTTCCTCCCAAGACACCGTCCTTCCTATGTGCCTCCCGGGATGTCCTTCACCGCGTAGACACGGGGTAACAAGCGCCGAAGATCGCCGGAACTTGGGCCCGTAATCCCCGCCGCACACCTCCACGCCATTCTGATAGCGGGCGGTGCCCAGATCGTTTTTGGCGTACCAGACGAGGCAGCAATCGCAGACCCAGGCCGGGTCAGCGTCCCGCATTTCCTCGTGGCATAGCCCGCACTCCGGGCCGGGACGCACCGTGCCGGGCAGTAGTCGTTCCGGGTCTATGTCCTCGAGCAAGCTCATGTCCACTGTCAGCTCCTTTCAGTGATCGTGTTTCGAGGCGTGTTCACGATGCGGCCCGCGCTTTCTCGATCTCCCATATAGGAACCCGCAGCCACTTACACTCACCGGAATGGCCCTCGCCGCGTAGACACGGGCTGTGGAAAAACACGTCTCCTGACTCTGGGGCAGGGTGGTGCTTCCCGCACGGCCTTCCCCAGTCCAAGTAATACGGGGCAAGATCATCCCCCTCATACCCCACAAGACATCCCTTGCATATCCAGCCGTCATCCCATTCTGTATCCGCATAACAGATCTCGCATGGTGGGGCGGGATACGCTGCGTCAGGGATCAGGAGTTGCAGGTTCACGCCCTCAAACAAACCCATCATCACTCCTTAAGCTGTCAACCGGTCAAACAAAGTCGCTGACGCGGGCGGTAAACAATGCGGGCTAAACCAGATCGTCTCCCGAAACCGGTTCGCATTCCCTTTACCCTGGTTACCGTACCCGCCGCGCGCCTGCCACTCATGGACACTCCAACCCAGGTCGGTTAATTCCTCGTGACCCTCGCCCCGATAACCACACAACGCGATCCGATACGCCGGGTTATCGCCATGCTCGACAGCCCACGCCCGCACCTCACTAGCAGTAGTAGCGCTCGTATAGGCATATAGAGACTGGTGGATGTCTGACGCACCATAGGGAGGGTCAAGAAACACCGCTACCGGTAACGCGGGGGCCTCACACAACGACGGTTTAACGACACGCGACCAGTCACCACACGCAACACGCACATGTCTCAACCGTTCACACAACGCCGCCATAAGAGCCGGAATGTTCTTCTGCGTTGAGTGCACGCCTCTCCTACTGCCGTAAGCGGGCAAACTCCTTGGCGTGCGGTGAAGAGCAGCCTCATCTCCAATAAGCAGGCTCACAGTCCACACCCACCAGCCAGCAACCCGCGCGTCAAAGAACTCCGGGTCAGCCTCTAATGCTGCTGTTAGCCCCTCACGTTGCTCAACAAGCCAGGCTGAACGTGCATGCACGTCAGACTCAAACGGCGGATACGACGCATACCCAGCCACCGAGTCCGGGGCAGCCTGCACCGCGCGCCAAAAATTAACCACAAACCCGTCAGCATCATTAACCGTCTCGTAATTCCCACGATGCGGCCTAGCCAGTAGTACAGCGAGGGAACCCGCGAACGGTTCCACATAGTTGGGGGTGTTCCCGAAGCGTTCCCACACGGTGGCAGCGACCATTGATTTACCGCCGAAGTAGGGGAACGGGGCACGTAACGCTTTAGTCACCGTCCGCTCCCTTCTCCCACTTCTCCGCCCGCTCAACCAACCATTCATCCGGCGAATCACAAAGCCTCAACCACTCGTTCTCAGCGTTAGAGTCAGACACCCCCATTACGCACTCCATGAACTTGTAGTCCCTCCACACCTCGTCAACAAGACCGGCCGCGAACCTCAAAGCAGCGCCCGCCAACTTGTCCAGCTCTTCCTTGGGCAGTCGTAGGTCATCACCCGGCCCGCCATCAGCAAGAACGAGTAAGTCATTCACGACATCATCGACAGTGACAGGGGCCGGTTTCTTATCACTCACCGCTTACTCCTTCCCTTAACCCGTTCCCCATGCAAACGAGCAATCTCCATACGCAACAAGTGCGCCTCACGCTCAGCCGCCACCCGATGCCGGTCAGACTCACCCACACGGGCAAGCAGCGAAACACACACGGTGAAAGCCACGAGAGTCGCAGCGATAACCAGGGTCATTTCCTGCCCCCGCTTTCTGCTTCGGAGGCTTGCCGATTACAAAACTCGTCGATCTTGCGGTACATCTCGCCCTGCTTGGCCCATTCCTCAGCGGTCTTGGTGTAATCCTTGGCCCGCTTGGCATCAGCACCCTCAGCCCACGCAGTGTATGTCTGGGCGTTACGGGTGCAGTTTTCGGCTTTCCCGGCGAATTCCTCCGCGCACTGTTTCCAGTCATCGGCGGTTGGGTCACTCATCTTCGCCCCCGTTCTCTGCCATAAATTCCCAGATTTCTCGGGCAAACTCAGCAGGGGCGATATGCCGGGCTATGCTCACCAGGGCTTCGGCCTCAAAGGTGGCTACCGTATTACCGTCGTTCAAGATGCTAACCACGGTAGGGCCGTCGCCCTCAGCGGGTACGCCGACCACCCGGCGCTTAGTGGACTTGTCGCCTAGCACCATATAGGTGGCTTCTCGGATATTGTTTTCGTCGGTGCCCACTAGCAAGGCATATCCGGGGCTTTCACTCATTGTTTTCTCCCTCCACGTTCACGCGCTTAACGTCCCGCAACTGATCGGCGGTATACGTCTCCCCGTCAAACGACAACCAGCCCGTCTCTACCCGCTGCAACATGGCCGTGTTGCCGTTAGGCAGGGTTGCCATGATGTGCTCGTCCTCAGCCCATACGGGCGCGGGCGGGTCAAGCAGACGGGCCGAAAACCCTCCCATCTCTGACGTAATTCCTCTACGAAAACCGTGCCCCGTATATGCGGTCGTCATATCACCGTTAATACACGCTATGTAGGGCACGCCTGCCGGTATACGCCCATCCAGCGGCACGTGCGCGGCCTCCCACGCGGCCTCCAGGTGCTCCCGCGCAGTCATAGGCTTAGCGGGCAGTTCAACGCCGATATGCTCCAACGCTTCGGCTAGTTTCTCCGGCGGGATAAGCACTAGGTCATTCTCAGTGTTGATATGAACGTTGTACGCGCTCTTGCTTAGGCATACCACGTCCCCTTCTTGGTCGTTCCACCTAGCAACGCCGTCGGTCAAATGAAGCTCATTGACTCTCACAGTTCGATCTCCTTAACTTCCAGTAGTTCCCCGGGTTCGTATTCCTCCCCAAAAGCCGTCCACCAGCCCTTATGCCCGTTAGCAGGCCGGTAAAACACACGGCGCGATTTGTTATGCGGCGTGCATGCCGTGACAGCTTTAGCGATAGACAGCGCCAGATCAGGGACAGGCCCGGCAATGCGCCACCGCTCCCCGTGCTCCACAGTGAAAGGAAAAACCGGTTTGGGATGTACGCGGTACGCACCGTCAGCGTTCTTGCGGATGGGCACAGACCCGGCCGGAACGGTCTTGCCGTCCGGTAGCGGGGTGCCGGCATTCCATGCGGCCTGTAGGTCAGCGAACAGCCGGTCAGGCGGGTTCTGGGTAGTCGCCGGTTCGACCCCGATATGCGCGACGATCTCCGCCCACTTATCGTGGGGGATATTTACGGGTGAGCCGTTTAGGGTTTGCGTTACGACGCAGTCCTCCCGGGCATAGCAACTAAACTCTTCCCCGGCTTCGTCGATCCATGCCGACAATAGATACCCGCCGGAAGTTTTACTCAGCTCTAGGTAATTTTCTTCGTCGCTCACTGTCCGGCCTCCTTCTTGGCTCGCAGGGACTCAGCGCGCGCCGCCGTGAACGCCTCTACTTCGCGCCAACACTTAGCGAGGGAGGCACTATCGGCCGCCTGGTCCCTCCAATAACCTTCGTCTTTGTACGCATAGGCGGAGAACTCACCCCAAGCGGCGGTGCACTCTGCGTTTCTGATCTGGCTTTTGGCCTGTTCGTCCCAATGTTCGACGTTCTCAGAAGCCCGCTTCGTTTGGGCCTCCCAGAACTCGACCGGCATGTGCTCCTCTACCGGCGGCATGACGACGTAGCCCTCGCTACGTAGGAACTCCACCGCGCAAGCCGTAAACAGGTCAGGGGCCACCGCCATGCTCGACTCCTGCACCCGGCCTCCTGACGCTTCCGGCGTGTACCCCTCCGACAGGTTCAGCCGGCCGTTTAAGGGGCGGGTATCTGACTTCCAGGACACGCGGAAAAACTGGCCCTCCGCGTTCGTTGCGTACTGGTCTTGTTTCATCTCTGCTTCTCTCCTCAAATCACTCTCGACACGTACTCTTGAACCGCCTCAGCAGCAGCCCCCGTATCGCCCTTGCAGTGCTCCGCGATCCGGCGCTCAATCTCGTCCACTTCCACACACGCCGCGCACACCGTCCGGCCCGTGAAAGCGTCCTCGGACATGTCGTAATCGCCCAGGCCGCACCGGTGACAGGTGGGCGGGTCGGGTGGGGTAAGGGGCGGCTCGTAACAACTCATTCCCCGGCCTCCAGTTCCTTGGCCTTCTGCTCGCAGAACGCGGCAAGATCGCGGGCTGCTTCGGCCCGCGCGGTGAGTTCGTCGGCCTGCTTTGTGTAGTAATCGGCCTGCCCTATCCAGGCGGCGTGAACGGTGGTCATTTCGTGTTTTCCTTTCGAGTAGACAAATCAGCCCGCACAGCAGCAGCGATCTCGTGGAGCCACACAGGGCCAGCGGTCAGAAGAAACAGGGCGATACCGGTCAGGGTGAAGACCAGGCCGGGATCGTCAGAGAGGTGGCTCATTCCCGGCCTCCTCTTCTGCTTTCTTGGCTGCATCAGCCAAAAACGCCGCCCGCTTAACCCATTTCTCAGCCTCCGCAGCACTACCCGCCGCCCAGTCGGCGTACCTTTCAGCCCACTCGGTGTAGTACTCAACCTGCTTAGGGCTCTCCGCCAGGTCAGCCCAGCGCGTGGCCCGCCATTCGCCCTTAGCTTTCTGGGTGTACTCCTCAGCCAGGTCTTTGTATTCCTTAGCCTGATCGGCTTTCCCCTCAGAGTGTTCAGTGCACTCCTTGGCCCACTCAGCCAACTCTTGAAAAGTCATTTCTTTCTCCAATTTCTGGGCAGCAAAAAGCCCCGGTCAATCTGAAAAGACCGGGGCCTATACCCTGCGTGAAACCCTGTTTTTAGAACGGGGCGTCGTTCGAGAAACCGCCACCCCACGGGTCATCCTGCCGGGCCGCCTGCTGCGTGAACTGCTGCCGCCGCTGAATCTTCTGCGGCTTAGCCGTCGCATACCGCAACGACGGGCCAATCTCACTCACCTCAAGCTCAAGCGAGGTACGGTTGTTGCCTTCTTTGTCCTGGTAGGAACGCTGCCGAAGGTTCCCCTGCACAATCACCCGCGCGCCCTTCTCCAGGGACTCCGCGACGTTCTCCGCGACATCCCGCCACACATTGCAACGCAGGAACAACGGCTCACCGTCCACCCATTCGTTTCTCTGCTTGTCGAACGAGCGCGGTGTCGATGCGACAGTGAAACTCGCGACCGCAACCCCTGTTTGCGTAAACCGCAGTTCCGGGTCAGCCGTCAAATTACCAACCACCGTAACCAGTGTTTCACCAGCCATTATTTATTTCTCCAATCTTCCTTAAAAAGTCCATCCGAAACCGGGTTATTCACCGGCTCCTCATGCTTGCCGCACACCGGGCAAAACACTTCACCCCGTGGCACGTCAACCAACATGCGGCCCCCGCAATCGCAGTAACCGTTCGTGAACACTGCACGGGCAAGATCGCCCGTGATGTGTCGGCCGCGTTGAAGCAAGGCCGCCACGTCCGGTAGCCAGGTTGGTTCCGCGCGCTGTTTCACTGCTGCGACGCGGGCCGCGAACGCGAGCTGCCGCATCAACCCGCCCGGGGTGCCGTCCGGGATCGGCTGCGACAAGACACGCCAGGTTTCCGCGCACCACTCACCGAGCGCCATATCGACGTCACGCAGCCAGTCGAGGACGGCCAGGTTCGTCGGGACACGCGGGCCGGGCGGGCGGCGCGGCCCGTCACCGTGGGCGATACCGAGCTGCGTGATGGTTTCGTACAGTTCAGCGAGAGCGCGAATGTCGTCCGCGAAACGATCCATGTCTGTCACGCGGCACCCCGAAACCGTTCAGGGCCGCTCTCGCGGCTTTTCAGCGCGTTAGTGGCTACCGGCACCGGGTTAGGGGCTTTCGTGGCTCCTGACCCCGTTTCCGGGCCGCTGCGGGCGTTATCTGCCTTGCTTTGCCGAGCCTTCTCGCGAATCTGGTCAATGAACGCCCGCACCTCCCGTGACGGCGGCGCAATCCGGCGCTTACAGTCCGGGCAATCAACCAGGTACGTGTCCGGGCGTGGATGATCCGGGCACCGAAACTGCACCGGCACCAGCGAGCGGGCCGCCAAAGCCCTGCGGCGTACGTCCGCTGGTTGTGCCCGTGCTCGCCCATTCGGCAAGCCCTCACGCACCAGAGCCTCCGTAGCAGCCTTAACCGCGTCCGCTGGAAGATCCTTCAACGCGAGCAGCCACGTGCCAACGATGCCGGTCTTGCTGGCATCGACCATGTTCGCGCGATCCAGCACGGCAAGCACCTGGCTAGTCATCTGGTGATCTGTAAATCGTTCCACCCTTGACCCTCCAATGCTTCGTTTTGTTTCCGGCTATAAGCGGCTTGTTCGTTTAACAGGTTTTCCATTGCCCGATCCCGCATAACCGGTTTTGCTTTAGCGGCCATGCGGAGCCGGTCGTATTTCTCCCTGAACTTCGGGAGTGAAAGAATGTTGCGTTTCCAAAACTCGTCATTCTGCGACCAATCCAAAACCGTTAATGCTTCCTCGAGCGGGATACCGTCCCTGTCGAGCAGTCGCCTAGCTTCGTCCCGCCAGCGGGCCGTCACTGTGGGGGTGCGGCAGCCGTTCGCGGTCATGTGTTCGACGAGGCGGGTGCAGAGCGTTTCGACGTCGAGGCGTGGAGGGTCTGCTGCTTCGGCTGCAGACGTATCTATGGACGGTTTATTGGACGGTTTAAGGACGGTTATGTGTGCAGACGTATGCACCCCTGAAATACCTGACGGTGCACCCCTGGATGCGCCGCCGTGCACCTCTGAATCTGCGGGGTGCACATTTTGCACCTCTGATTCCTGGTCTGATTCCGCCTCTTTCGCACCCACCGCTACATCCCAAACAATCGGCCTATACCCTGCCCGGAGGTGGGCTACCAACCGTTGGTCGCCGCGCCGGATAAGCCCGCACTCCTCCAGCAGTCGCAGCTTCGAGAACACAGTCCGCCGCCCACAATGCGCGTATTTAGAGAGCGTTTCCACAGTCGGATAAGCAGCAGTTCCGTCCGGGTTAGCGTGATTAGCAATGCCAATCAAAATCACGTGCGAAATGGCGTCCGGCGGATCCGCATCACGCAAAGCCCACAACACTGCATCAAGGCTCATTCCGGCACCTCCTTTTCCCATTCCGTAATCCGCACAAACACGCCCGGATCACACTTACGCGATGCCCATTCCTTACTGACTCGCCAAGCCACGATCCGGGAATCGTTCACCAGCACGCCCCTACCGTCGCGCGGCGATAACGCATCACCCAGAGCGCGCGCCAGCTTGTCCAGATCCTTGCCCGTAGCTGGCACCGGCCAGCGGGGCCGCTTCGGTCGCGGCAGGTAAAACACCGCCTCCACCTCCACCGGCCAGTCCAGACAATCCCGCACCGCGTGCCGCGCCTGCGCCGTCACGTGCCTGCGCCACGACTCCAGCGCGCCACGGCGTGAATGGAACACGCGCCCCCGCATCTGACTCATTGACCCCTGTGTTTCCGGCACCCCATAGGCCCGGAACTCAAACACGCGGCCCATCAGTCAGCCTCCAAATCGTTTCCCGGCGGCCCTTCTCTGCCTGCGTGTAGCCGATAGCCTCGATCCGGCCCTCGTCCACCAGTTCCTTACGGGCCGTCCTGATGCGCGACTCCGACAACATCGGGTCGTGCGGTTCACGCCACCGCAGGTACTCCGCAATCAACTGCTTATCCGTGAAATCACCGATCCCGCGTGCACACTTCAACACCGCGACCTGCGACCTGTGCGGCTGTACCGCCTCCGCTGCTTCATGCGACGTAACCGGGTCAGTAAGTCTCGCCCTCGTCTGGGCCATGTTCTTCCTCCAAAAGAAAATGGGCCGTGCCGTCATTGCTGAACAGCACAAGCCCTCGGAAAGTAGAAACCGGCACGTCCTCAACCTTGTCGAGGCGATGCCGGTAAACCATCCAGCCCCGCTCATACGCGGTAGCTGGGTCAGCGTGGATGCGTCCGTGACAGCCCGTAACGCCGTCACCGCACACCAGCAGCAGGTTCGCTAAACGATGCGGCTCAGGCCCGCCGCGGCCTTGCCGGTGATGCACCGACCCGCCAGGCCGACCACACACCACGCACAGGCCGTGATCGCGCACCCAGACACGTTCACGCTGCCGTCGATACGTGCTCACGTTTCCTGCCCCACGGGCTCCGCCGCGAACTGCGACCTGACCGCCGCATTCAGGGAACGCCCCACCTCGAGCCGGTCACGCATCACCCGGATACGGTCACGCACGGCCCGCACCTGCTGGTCGGCAACCTCCATCGCGAACCGTTGCGTCTCGGACTCGAGAACGGCTTTCTGTTTGCGTTCCTCCACGCTCCCAGTGGCTTCCAGAAACGCGCGCGCATACGCCAGCCGGTAGTCATGTGCTGCTGTGACTGCTTCCCGGTCGACCTTCGCGACGTAACGGGAAGCCTCGTCGAGTTCGCGGGAAGTCTCCGACAGTTTCAGCACGACGTCGCGCTGCTGCGGAATCATGCCCTGGGTTGGGGCGTCCTGCTCCGGGGTCATGCCTCGAGCAGGCCAGCCAGCCCGGCCGCCTCCACCGTCGCCGACAAACGACCCTCACGGATCGCCGCCACCACGTGATCCTTACCGCCCTTCACCCACCTGAGTGACTGGTACGGTTCACCCGCCGGGGTCTCCACGATGCCGGGCAGAATCTCGCCGTCCCGCGTCACCGCGCCCTCGTCCGTCACCGCCGTCACGGAATCAAGCAGCGCCTTCTCCGCCCACGGTTTCAGCGACAGTTCCACCATGTCCGGGTGAGCCTGCGCGACAGCCTCCGCCAGCGCGGCCCGGTCACTGATCTTGATGGATGCTTTGCGGGCCGACAGGGACAGTGACGCGACCTTCTCACCGTCCACCTCGACCGCCCACTGCCGGGCGCCCGACACCTCCGCCGATTCGCGCAGCATCTCCAGGTGTGCCTGCTTGTTTGCCTCCATGCGGGCCTTCACCTCGTCAGCGACGAGTTTCTGCACCGCGTAAACCATGTTCGTGTCCTTGAGCGTCACTGCGGCGCTCCTTTCCTCTGTGTGTACTGTTCGATCAGTTCGTTAATCGCGGCAACGTTCTGTGTGTCTTTGAGTGGTTCGCCGTGGTTCTTCTCGAACCAGGCCGCAACACCGGCCAGGTCGATCCCGGACTGTTTGCACAGTTCCCGCAGCCGGTCACGGGCCGCGTCCGCTTCCGGCACGGGCGGTGCCGGGTACGACTGTGCGTCCGGGTCAGGTTCATCAGTCGGTAGACACAGGGCCTGCAATAGGTAGGTGCGGTAAGCGACCGACATTGCTTTCGCCATGCTCTTGTCGCCCGTATCGAACGATTCCCCGAACGCGCTGGAAGTGATCGTTGAACCGTCCGGGCCGTGCCAGGTGTACTCAACCTCGACCACAGTCGCGATATACGCCCCGCCTTTACCGTTCTGGCCGACAACGCGATCCTTCGACAAGACACGCGGCGTAATGACCGCTCCGACCTCGCGTAGCGCGGGGCCGACAGCGTTCATCACGTCGTCAATGCCGCGAAAGTTGAACCGGAAATGCTGGTTCGTCTGATGCTTGCCCAGCCCCCGGACTATCCCCATGACTGCGCTCATGGACTCGAGCGCGCTCAGCTTTGGCTCACTCACTGGACGGCCTATCTGTATGCACCTCGCAGGCAACGCCCTTGCGGGTCGCCTTGTATGTGACTCGACTCGATCCCTCGTGGGAGTAGCCGTCGTTTAGGATCCGCTTCAGACCCTCGCCAGTGCACAGTTCGGGGCGTGTGCTGAAGTCCACCGAGAAATGCCCGGGGTGGGCGAAGATGGTTACGTAATACGGGGCGAAACCAACCTCGTCAGCCCACTCCAACGCCGCAGTCATTGCTTCCATCATGTTCATTGCTTGCTTCCTCATGCTTTCTTTTCTGTAGGCCAAGACTCGACCCACGCCAGCAGGTCAGAGACAAGGAAATGCGGATCGTTGTTCGGGTAGCGGGCTACCAAATCGTTGTTGCGGACGGCCTCGCGCACAGCAAAGGCAGAAACACCCGTCAAAGCGGCAGCCGTGTCCGTATCAACAACGAGCGGGGTAGGTGGCGGCAAAAAAGCCATGCCAGTTCCTTTCGGGTAAAGAAAAACCCCCGACATTCGCGGGGGTAGAAATAAGAGGGAAAGTGTTAAGCGGTGTAGTGCAGCGCCATGACGCGCCGCACCGCTTCCTCACCAGTCGGATCGTTAACCAGCAGCGGCATCGCCTCGCCGGACCAGATCGAGAAGCACGCCTCAGCAAGAAAGTGAGCACGGCGAGACGAAAGCTTCTCGCCCATCTCTGCCGCGAGCTCTTGAAGCAGGCGCTTCGTTTCAACGAACTTTCCTTGCAGTTCCTCATTCATGGGTGCCTCCTTGTAGACAGACTGGTGCCCCGGGGATGAGCCCCTTGCGGAGCGCCGTCGAACGACGGACTTGAGGGTGGTGCCGTCAGACGACGGACTTTGAGAGGGGTTACGCGGCCTGCGCGTTAGGTGATGCTGTTTCCTGTGTTGGCGCATAAAACATTGACCACGGCCGACCAGTTACCTGGATTGCTCGACTTACAAACTTGTCTGCGTGCCCGCCGTTCTGCTCTGCTTCTCGAGCCCTGCTGACAGTGCTTTTATCGACTTCCAGTAGCGCCGCGAGCGCCCCGTCTGTGTTCACTGCGTAGAAGCGCCGCAGATGGTTCACGGTGCCCGGTTTCAATGCGAAACCTTCAATCGCCATTGCTTTTCACCTCCCATTCGACTGACTTGTTGATCGATGTCTAAAACATTAGTCACCTCGACGGCGGCGACGCAACCTTTGGCTACAGTGACGCCGGTCACGCTTATTTCATCTGGTAAATGTCTAACTTGTTGGATATGTTTATTGCTATGGCTAGAACTATTAAGCAGTGGATTAGCAAAGTGACGAGCGAGGCTTCCATGGCGGCCGTAGCCAAAGAAATCGGCTACGCCAAAGCGACGTACTCTCGGCAGCTGCAAAAGAATGCGATATTGCCCGAAACCGTGGTTGCTATAGCGCGTAGCTATAAAGCTTCCCCTCTTGAGGGTCTGATGCTGCTAGGCCTCCTGAACGAAGACGACCTAGTTGAGTTCCGATCTGTTGCAAGCCTCGAATCTGCCACCGACGAAGAACTTGCCGGAGAGATTCTTCGCCGCCTTAACGCAACCAGTCGCGATAACCTCAGCGACCCCGTTAACGTGTCAGACCCCGCTAGTAACGTCACTCCCATCAACCGCGCTACCAGGGAGGAGTTGTACGAGGGCATCAATGAAGAAGAACTCCTCAACCTCCCCTACGCCGCCGCAACCCCCAAAGACACCGGCGAAGACGGAGACTCTGTGTGACTGGGCCGAACAAAACGGCATCCCAGTAATCTGGACACCCCACCTGTCAGAAGCAGGCAGGTGGGTGCAGACCCACGGCGTAATCCTTATCCGGCCAGACATGCCAGAAGCCGCCACCGTGTCCGTGCTCGCGCACGAACTAGGGCACTGGTGGTACGGCGACACTGGCAGCAGTAGCAGCATTGAGGCCCGCGCTTGGCAGTGGGCAGCCCGCGTCCTGATTGATCCGGCAGACTATGCTAGAGCTGAGCAGATACACCCCTCCGCTGGAAGCATCGCGCGCGAGCTAGGCGTGCTCACCGACGTTGTTGACGGCTACCGGGGGCTGCTGGCAAAACAAACCTAGAACCGGAAGGCCGCCATGTTCTCCTCCCGTACCGTTCGTGCCGCTGCTGCGTTCGCTGTAGCCCTACCTCTCCTTGCCGGTTGCGGCGGGGGCACCGAAAAAATATCCAAGGCCCCGGAAGTGAAGCAGACGCAAGCCACACAGGAAGAACAGAAACCAGCCGCCAAGAACGATTCTGCAACCCCTGAAGGCGTGGAAGCCACCGCGCCGGGGACGTACGAGGCGTTGTCTGAAGATGGCGCTGTTGTAACCCTTGAACTACCCAGCACAGAAAATTTCCCTGAAGTCAGCAAGCTGCTTTCCGACATGCATGCCGGAGAAGAGGGCGACTACTCCTATGTTCTAGCCGATGTAGACAACCGCCAGGGAACAAAGTACGTCAACATGTTCCTTGTCCTGGTCACCGACCCGGAAGGGCACGAATACCAGTACCGAACAGTTCAGAATTCGCTCGAAGATCTTGAGGCGCTCCCCAAAGAAGTCTCTGACGGCAAGTACGCGCTGAACGACGGGACGGAAATCAGCAAGGAAGAGTATTACCGGCTTAGCGACGCTATGCACAAACACGCTACTGGCCCGTTGAGCGAGGGAGTGAACCCCCATGCGAGGCGCAAGCTTTTGCTCGTGGGGCCGAAGTTGCCGAAGAAGTTCACCTCCGTCCAGGTGTACCCGAGCGGCATTTTCGAGTTGGTATTCGCCACTCCGAAGCAGCCTTAAGCCTTTCCGCAGGCAAACAAAAACGCCCCTCCCGCCTGGAACAACCAGGGGAAGGGGCGTTTTTCTCTATCAAGACGACGCGAGGCTCCCAGCCAACCGAGTCATTGCGGCCCGCGCGAGATCAAGACTCACATGCGAATAATGCTGCGTCATAGCAGCCGACGAATGCCCAAGAATCTGCTGGATCACATGCAACTCCACGCCAGCCTCCAGCATGAGTGTGGCAGCCGTATGCCGGGCGTCATGCAAACGCACATTCCGGCTCACGCCAGCCTCCGACAGTAGCCACCGCCACCGCTTCAAGTCACGGCTCGGATACAACGGGCCGCCGTCCTCGCGGCGAAACAACAAATCATGCGTAGCGGCCGCCGGGCGAAACCGTGCGCAATGCTCCCGCAGAATAGACAGCACCGGCTCCACGAGTGGCTGCACACGCCGCGACGACACTGTTTTTGGCGGCAGCAACCAATACCCGCCCCCAAGATCGCGGGCCTGCATGGTGTCGCGAGGCGGCTCCTTTAGTTTCTTCAACTGCCACTCCAGCCGCAGCACACCGGCCTCCAGATCGACCGCGGAACGCTCAAGCCCTAACGCCTCACCCTGCCGCACGCCGTGATAGAGCGCTAACGCCCACCGGGCATAGTCGGGCTGTTCGGCCGCCACCTTGAGAACGCGCCGCGCCTCGTCAAGCGTCAATGCTTCCGGCGGCGGGCTCACCTTGCGAGGCCGATCAATACGTTCTCTGGAAGCAGGGTTAAACGGTAAGTACCCAGCCCTCACCGCGTCACGCAGCATTACGGAAGCAATGTTGTGTATTTGCAGCTGGGACGCTGACGCTAAAGGCTTCGCCCTGTCTTGTTTTTGTCGGCAAAACTCGTGCAGCTTCATGACGTGACGTGTGGTCACCTGATCTATTCTGACTTTCCGACCAATGCCGGGGATGATCCATCCGTTTCACATACCCCTCGTAGCCTGCATAGGTAGTGGGGGCAAGGCGTGGGCGCGCATGGGACTCTAACCAGCCCAGTGCGTAAGCCTCAACGGTTGGGGCTTTCGTGAGAACGTCGCCTTGCGTGTCTAACTGAGCGCGGGCGGCGTTCAGCTTTTGAATGACTGCTGCTTTAGACTTGGATCTGATCCACTTTTGGCGGCGTTTGCCATCACTGCTGGGCGGGAGTTCGATGCGTGCCGCCCAGTAGCCGCGCGAGTCTTTAAAGATGCTGCCAGTGCCGTGATCGCGCACGCTTCCCCCTTGTCGTGTTGAGGGTGTACAGGTGCACCCATTGGTGCACCCATTGTGAGCGAAACCCCTGACGCTATATGACGTTAGGTGAGGTTACGGCCTGGCCAAACACTGTTTTTAAGCACAGAATCTCATGCTTCTAATCCGTAGGTTGCAGGTTCGAGTCCTGCTGGGGGCGCTTCTGACCAGCATAAACGCTGAAAAAATAGGGCTTACGCCCCTCGATGGGAGCCATTAGGGGAGCCAAGACGGATATACAGCGACTTACGCCATAGAGGTGCACCCGTCCGCAGAAAAACAGCTATTCCGCGACCCTATGCGAAAGCAGGGCAAACAGCGCCTCGCTATCCCCGCCGCAGCCATCCAGCTCTTCCGCACTAACCAGTACACGATCGTTTTCGCCATCTATCAGGGCAATAAACGGAGACCGCGCCTTTTCTAGCAAGCGCGACGTCGACGCATCTACTTCGTTTAGGTGCACGGTTTCGAGCGGTAACGGAAGACGCTGCACCATCTCTTTCCACTCTTTGCGATACATCGGCCGCTTACCGTGGCTGATATCGCAAAGCCCGCAGTGCGCGGTGCCGCGAATCTTGCCGATTACGTAGGAAAGCTCCCCGGCCAACCCCCCGTTGGCGTTATACACGCCCACCAGCCTGCACTCAATACGGCTCACGCCCAACCTCCAGCTTCTATAAGTTTTCTTTATCCACCCAAAAGCTATTCTGCGACGCTGTGTTTGGCAACTATGAACATGCCGCGCGCAGACCTGCCTGCCCGCTTTCCGCCCGGGCGCGTAGACTCTTGTTCTGTGAGTACTACGCTGCCTAAACCGTCGCAGGATCGAATCGTCTGGGTCGACTGCGAAATGACGGGCCTAGACAAGGTCAATGACGCTCTAATCGAAGTTGCCGTGCTGGTGACGGACGCGGAGCTAAACATCCTGGGTGAGGGGGTGGACGTAGTGATCGCTCCCCCGCCCGGTGCGCTGGAGCAGATGAACGATTTCGTGCGCGACATGCACACGAAATCCGGACTGCTTGAAGAGCTTTCCGCCGGCACCACCCTGGAGGACGCTCAGCGCCAGTGCCTGGAATACGTACGCAAGCACTGCCCGGAACCGGGCAAGGTGCCGCTGGCAGGCAATTCCGTCGGCACCGACCGCGCTTTCTTGCAGCGCGATCTGGGCGAGTTCGAAAACTATCTTTCCTACCGCACCATCGACGTTTCGAGCCTGAAGGAGCTGGCTAAGCGCTGGTTCCCCCGCGTTTTCTTCCAGGCGCCGAAGAAGCAGGGGGGACATCGCGCACTGGCCGACATTCGCGAGTCGATTCTAGAGCTGGCCTACTACCGCGAGGCGCTGCTGCGCCCGCAGCCCGGGCTCACCAGCGAGGAGCTGCAGCAGATCGCTTCCCGTTACGTATTAGAACAGGAGTAGCAGAGTGACGGCCTGGCTAGATAACCCGCAGCATCGGCACTGGTTGCGCAGCCAGGCTGATTCCCTGCTCGCGTTCGCGGCGGCTTCCCCGCACCCTGCGGGCGGATTCTCCTGGCTGGGAGCCGACGGCGCCCCCGATCTTTCCCGGCCAGTGGAGCTGTGGATCACCTGCCGGATGATTCACTGTTTCTCGCTCGGGCACATGCTCGGCAATCCCGCTTACGGCAGGCTTGCCGACCACGGGCTGCGTTCTCTGAACGAAGTTTTCCGGGACCGCGAATACGGCGGCTTCTACGCCTCGGTGCAGGATGGCCTGCCGCGCGACACCTCCAAGCAGGCTTACGCCCACGCTTTCGTGGTTCTTGCCGCCGCCTCCGCCACGGCCGCTGGCAGGGCGGGCGCCGCGGACCTGTTGACCGAAGCCCTGTCGTTACTCGATGAACGCTTTTTCGACCCCGAAAACGGTATGAGCGTCGATTCCTACGATCGCGCTTTCAGCGACTGCGAGCCTTACCGGGGCATTAACGCCAACATGCACACTGTGGAGGCGCTACTTTCCGCGGCCGATGTAACCGGCGAGCGCCGCTGGTTGGATCGCGCCTGCGAGATCCTGCGCCGCGCACTTGATGAGTTCGCGCGCGGAAACAACTGGCTGCTACCGGAACACTTCGATACCGACTGGCGGGTACTGCTCGATTACAACCGCGAGGTACCGGATCATCCTTTCCGCCCCTACGGCGCGACCGTCGGCCACTGGTTCGAGTGGGGCCGTCTGGCGTTGCACGCCGAGGCCGCGCTGCGCGAGCTGGGCGACACTCCCCCGGCCTGGCTATCTGAGTGTGCACGGGAGCTGATTACCCGTGCCGCCGACACCTTTGGCTGCGATGGGCAGCCGGGTTTCGTTTACACCCTGGACTGGCAGGGGCAACCCGTGGTGCACGAGCGCATGCACTGGGTAGCGGCGGAGGCAATCGGAGCTTGCGCGGTGGCTTACCGCGCTTTCGGCGATGAATCTTTCGCCCGGCTGTACGAAAAGTATTGGGAATACGTCAGCGAATTCCTCCTCGACCCCGCCTGCGGTTCTTGGCATCACGAACTCGATCGGGATAATCGCGTGCAGGGCAAGGTCTGGCCGGGAAAGCCGGACACCTATCACGCTTTGCAGGCAGTTTTGCTGCCGCGTCTACCGCTCACTCCGACCTTTGCGCAGGCGCTGCGGAGAGGGCTAATCAGCGACTAATCCACCCCCGATCCCTGCGATAAGCCGCAAAATGTGGCCCGCGCCTCTACTTTCTGGCGCGAGTTAGCATTGCGGGCGTTCTCGTGTAATAATTTTTCTCGGACATGGTGGGCGTAGCTCAGTTGGTAGAGCATCTGGTTGTGGTCCAGAAGGTCGCGGGTTCAAACCCCGTCGCTCACCCCACTTAAAAGAAACCCCCTGGAAACAGGGGGTTTCTTTCTATCTAAGGTCCCGGCCCACGCCGGCTACGGGGCGCTTTGGGCGCATCACATTTTTGACCAGCCGGGGGTGGCGGGGCCGACGGTTGGCCGCCAGCCGGTGGCGTGCGCGAATTTGAGCGGAGAAAGCCGCTGGCTGCGGCGCTGCACGTCGAGGCGCGGCCCGACGCTGAGCTGAGCGATTGCGGGGTAAAACTTTGCCGGTTCGTCCGCCCCCGCCTCGGCGGCAAGGTCTTTTGCCCAGCGTCCCCTGGTCACGGGTTCCGCGCACACGTTGTAAAAACCGGTTCCCGCGTCGAGCGCCGCCACGAAAGCGGCCCCCGCATCCCTGTGATGGATTAGCGGTAGATAGTCTTTTGGCCTGCCGAGCAGCACCGGCCTCCCCCGGCGTACCTGCTGCAGGCCGTGCACGCTGCGTTCGTCATGGCCGTAGAGCTGCCCCAGGCGCAGGATTACGGAGGTACGCCCGCCGCGCGCAAAATCTACCGCCGCCCGCATCTCCGCCAGCCGGGGATTAAAAACCCTGGAATTGGAGGTGAACGGCGAGTCCTCCCCGATCCATTCGGCCCCTCTGTCTGGATAGAGGGAAAAAAGCGATTCTTGGATAAGCCTGCCCACCCCTGCTGCTTTAGCGGCGGCGGCGATGAGGGGCGAGGCCTCCCCATGCAGCCGATCGTCTTCCATCCAGGCCGAGGGGCGCATGGCATTCACCCCGACGGGAATGCTGCGCGCGGCGTTAACCACTACGTCGTGCCCGCGCAGGGCACGCTCCAGATCGGACTGCGAGAAGACGTCTGTCACCACGGCTCGCGCGCCGTACCCTTCGAGCAGGGGGACGTCATCGACTTTGCGTGCCAAGGCGCTCACGCGATGCCCGGCCCGCCCCATGGCGGAAACGATTTCTTGCCCCAGGACGCCTTCGGCACCGACCACGGCAACCTTCACGTTTTCCCCTCCCCCAAGCAGCGTTTCAGGCGGCAAATGCCACTATTCACACAATATCGCTTCCCGTCAGAGACGATTGCACCACACCCGCGGTAACGCTTCAGTAACGATCTAAGGCAATCCTTATTATTTTGCTCTCAAGAGAGTTTTTCGCCCGCTAACGTCCCCTATTCTTTAGGCTGGGAATCGCCAGAGGCACGCCTCGCAGCGCCCCCTTTTCCGACAGTGCCGCTAGGCTCCGTCGGCCGCGCGCCGTCGGATCTCTGAGCTTACAAGGAGTCTTTTACATGCAGAAAACGCTTAATAGCTGGCTGGAGGCTATCTCCGGCCAGATGTATGGCAGCTGGCTGATTATCCTGCTGCTGGGTGGCGGTATTTGGTTCTTCATCGCTACCCGGGCGCTGCCTGTGCGCCTGGCGGGCGAGGCCATCCGTGTCGTTGCTGAGCCGCCGTCGGAAAAGGACTCCATGTCTTCGTTCCGGGCACTGATGGTTTCGACCGCCTCCCGCGTGGGCGTTGGCAACATTGCCGGTGCAGCATCTGCGGTTGCCCTGGGCGGCGCGGGCGCGGTCTTTTGGATGTGGGTTGTGGCCGTCGTCGGCTCCTCCAGCGCATTCATCGAATCCACCCTGGCGCAGATCTACAAGCGCCGTAACCCGGAAAACGACGCCTCTTACGGCGGCCCCGCCTACTACATCGAGGCCGCCCTCAAGCAGCGCTGGCTCGGCATCGTCTTTGCCGTCGCCCTGATCGCCACCTACTTCGGTGGCTTCAACATGGTGGCCAGCTTCACCGTCGCCTCGTCCTTCGAGAACTACAGCTTCCACAGCAGCTCCACCCCGCTGGTGGTCGGCGCTGTCCTGGCGATCCTCGTCATCGGTTCGATCATGGGCGGCCCGCAGAAGCTGTCCTCCGTGACCGCCGTGCTGGTTCCCGCCATGGCGATCGTCTACATCGTGATGTGCTTGGCCGTCATCGTCACCCACATCGGCGCCCTGCCTGGCGCGATCGGCCAGATCTTCAGCGAGGCATTCACTTTCAGCGCCGCCGGTGGCGGCCTGCTGGGCGCGGCCGTCATGAACGGCATCAAGCGCGGCCTGTACTCCAACGAGGCCGGCGTCGGCTCCGCCCCGAACGCCGCCGCCTCCGCGTCGGTCAGCCACCCCGTCAAGCAGGGCCTCGTGCAGATGCTGTCGGTTTGGATCGATACGCTGCTCATCTGCAGCGCCACCGCTTTCGCCGTGCTGTGCTCCGGCGTGGTTGGCAGCGACAAGCTGAATGGCGTGCCGTTCGTGCAGGAGGCCATGGCCACCACCTTCGGCTCCTTCGGTCACATGTTCGTGACCATCTGCCTGTGCGTGTTCGCATTCACCACCCTGATCGGCAACTACTTCTACGCCGAGATCAACCTGCAGTACCTGTTCAACAACAAGGCTCCCCTGTTCACGCTGATCACTTTCCGCATCTGCGCGGCTCTGATCGTGCTGCTGGGCGCGACCCTCGAGTTCGCCCTGGTGTGGAACCTGGCCGACGTACTGATGGGCGTCATGGTGTTCATCAACATGCCGGTGCTGTTCGTGCTCGGTAAGCACGCGATCCGCGCGGGCCAGGATTACATCGCCCAGCGCAAGGCCGGCAAGAACCCGGTCTACATCGCCGCGAACAACGGCGTTACCGAGGCCACCGACTACTGGAAGTAACAGTCGCGGCCTCACCGTAACGGTGAGACTCGAGTGGGGGCTGACGCTCAGGCGTCGGCCCCCATTTGCTTTCTCTTTGCTACCAACGATTAGAGAAGGAAACGCGCGGCGGTTGCACATACGCACCAGAGTTGCGTGCACGCAACCAAACCTGTATAGTTTTTTCCTGTTCGCGCCATTAGCTCAGTTGGTTAGAGCAGCTGACTCTTAATCAGCGGGTCCGGGGTTCGAGTCCCTGATGGCGCACCCGCAAGTGAAGCCCTCGTCTTAACGACGGGGGCTTCACTGTTTCTTGCCTGCACCCCCTCCGCACCCCATGCTCCTGGCTCAAGCCATACGTTTCCCCCGTAAAATGAATCATCAAGCGTCACCCCGATAGCAGCCGCAAGAAGCTGCATGCATACGGGAAACTGCGGGGAGGGAAAATTGCGCACTAGAAAATCAAATTTTTCTGCCCCGTTCGCTGCTCTCCCCCACGTTTGGCGCGCCTCCCCCATACCGTTCTTGTTGCTAAGCTTTTTCCTGCTTTTACAAGGCCTGATAGGTCCCGCCACAGCGCTGCTACTTGGTGATACCGTCGGTAGCTTCAGCGTCACCGGGTTCGGCCCCCACCTACCCAGGTTGCTGCTCTTGTGGAGCGCCCTAACAACACTCTCACTCTTCACTTTCCCTATCGTGTTTTCCCTAAGCGGTAGGTTGAACGAGGATCTCAGCACCTATCTGCAGGGACTTGCTGAAACGCGGCATGTCTTTACAGACGCTGGAAATGTTCGATAATCCAGCGGCTTACGACACGATCAGCCTGGTAATTAAGGAAGCCAAGAGCCGTCCCGTCAACTACATCGTGCTCTACAGCTATATTCTGCGCGGCAGCATCGCGCTAATCTCATTCGCCGCCATTTTGTGGTCCTTTGCCTGGTACATCCCTCTCCTGCTGATCGGCGCGGCTATCCCCCTAAACAGTTCCCTAACTGCCATGCGGGAAGCGAATTGGGCGGGAATTAGAGAGAGGGCACAGACCTCACGTTTTCTGGACTATCTAGTTTCGCTTTTCTTGAGCCGTGAGACGGCAATGGAAGTGCGCACACTCGGAATGCACCGCACAGTCCAGCGGCGTTTCCTTGCCGACAGAAACGAAATGCTGACCGCACTGCGTAAGCACCGACGCCACGGCATGCTGATGAACCTCCCCGGCCTTGCCATCGGGGCCGCCATGTATGCGAGCGCAATTGTGCTTCTACTCGTGCAGGCCGATTCTTCCGCTATCGCAGTGGCAGGTCTAGCTGCCGGAGTGCAGGCGTTCTCAGTAATGCAGCAGACCGTTAGCGAAGTAGTGGAAAACCTGGCCTACCTGCGCGAAAAGGCTTTCTTTTTCCGCGATCTAAACAGTTTGCTTGCTTTCGCGGAGGGAACATTGCCCACCGCGTCCAGTCCCGACACGCACCCCAGGGAAAAGGACGATTCCAGCGGAAAAGGTCCTGCCTCCCGCCAGGGGGCTACACCTGCTATCGAGTTCAAATGCGTATCTTTTACTTACCCCAATGCCACCACACCCGCTATTAAGGAGGTTTCTTTCAGCATCGCAGAGGGGGAAACCCTCGCAGTGGTGGGAAAGAACGGAGCTGGAAAGTCTACGCTATTGAAACTCGTGTGCGGCTTCTACGGGCCTAGCCACGGCAGCGTGTTGGTAGACGGCTTACCGTTAACTGCCGAAAGAGCATCCTCCTGGCGCAAAAACATCAGTCCAATATTTCAGCACACCACTGCTTTCGCGATGACTTTCGCGGAAAACCTGTCCCCCGCTGAGGACGCGCCCCCGTCTACCACGCAAAATGCTCTGGAAGCCGTTTACGGAGAAACCTCGCCTAGAGACCTACAGGAGAAGCTCGGAGTAGAGTTTGGGGGAAGTGAGCTTTCCGGTGGGGAACTACAGCGGCTTGGGATAGCTAGGGTGATAGCCCGAAACGGCCGCGTGGTTGTGCTCGATGAACCGACCTCTGCCATAGACCCTCTTTTTGAGGCCGAGGTTTTTGCCACCATCCGCAATTTCGTAGCGAACCGCACCACTATCATTATCACCCATCGCATGCCGCAAGCTCTCAGCGCCGACAAAGTGTTGGTTTTGACGGATGGCGAGGTAAGCGAATTTGGCTCTCCCCATGAGCTATTAGCAGCCGGTGGAGTATTCGCTCAGATGGTTAATTCTCAGGCCGAGCTGTTCAACAAACCACATAGCTAAACGTCAAGCGTTGCTCTTTCCTCTCCAGAGACACGACCTGGTGCGTCTGGGTGCACTTTTGGCTGTGACTAACGTTTGGGTGCAGTTTGCGTGGGTTAAAGGGCGTTTTGGCAGCAGTTAGTGCACCCAGGTGTGAGAGGGCGGCGATAACCGGCAGGAAGTGCACCCGAGCGTCATCGCCCCAACGCTAAAACCAGAGCAGGTGGTGAGGTGAGCATCACGCCCCCACGATTTGGTTACCTGGGGGAAGCCTGGTCTATCATTGTGCGTAGGCGCCATTAGCTCAGTTGGTTAGAGCAGCTGACTCTTAATCAGCGGGTCCGGGGTTCGAGTCCCTGATGGCGCACCCGCAAACGAAGGCCCCGTCTAAAAGACGGGGCCTTCGTGTTTTAGCTATTGGGGAAGCTTCTGCTTGGGCTTTTTCTTACCCCTTGGGCGTTTCGAGTCTTTCCACTCATCCCAGGCGAAAGAAACTGCCAGGTAAATGAGCACACATACGCTGGTTGCAAAGAATGCCTTGATCCCCGCCGAAGGGCCGTCTAGCACCAGATCTACCAGGGAATAGACAATCGCCGTAGGCACCACCAGAATCGCCAACGCGATTACCAGCAGCAGCCATTTGGGCATGGCGTCCAGAATCCTCTCCACCCTGCCCCAGCCGCTATCGGCCCGCGCCGCTTTCTTTTTGCCGGACCTGGCCTTGGTATCTACGCCGCGCACGGGAATCTACTCCTCACAATCTCCGAACCTACGGTTTCAGCAACACCGGAAAGCATTTGCCGCGGCCTCAGCACCGACGCCGCAGGGTGATACCGATATACCTTGTGCCTTGCATCATAGCTATCGCTTAATACGCAAACACCCCTACTTAGGTCTACGGAAAACAGCTCCCCCAGCACCTCAAAGTTTGCCTAGTCTCAGTCTTTGCATGCATCTATACCCTTATTCCAATGCAGAGGTTTAAGATTCACGTAAGCAGCGGTTCGGCAATAGCATTCCCTCCCCTGCGATAAACAAGCCAGCACGCCCCTGGAAACCAGGGCCCCGGTTTCGTTGGCTAGCGAACCTGTAACTATTGGAGGTTAGATGTTGGATCTAGTTCCGCTAACTCTATTTATCGTAGCCGCAGGCTACCCCCTGCTATTCGCTCTGCTGGCTCGCACAAGCCCCGAAGTTTGGCGTAAATACGCAGGGACGCGAGTTACGCTGGCCGCCTGGGTGGTTCTCTCGTCCGCCCCCTACTTCAGCCTGAGTTTCCTGTCGGGAGATCCTGACGTGTGGGACTTCTACCGGTCAATGCTCGTCCCGTCCGCTGCCATACTCGGCGCGATCAACCTACTCTGCCTCACTGCGCTGGCTCCCGGTAAGTACCGGGCCTGCAACCCCAGCTAAATACGCAGCAATAAACATAGATTTTTATAAACACCACACCGATGCACGCTACGTAGCCGCAAGGCGCGCCAAAACCAAAAGCGTCGGCCCATCCTTTTATCGGATGGGCCGACGCTTTTTGTATTTACACCCGGCTAGGGGTGAAACCGTGCTGCTTACTCCGTGTAGGAGAGGCAGTCGGCGGCGGTGCCGCCGGAGCCGATGCGCACCTGGGTGGCGGTGCATTCCAGATTCTTGTTGAAGGCGCAGGCAACTCGCTGGCAAGCGCCAACCTGGGTAACAACCTTGGAGATTCCGCCCTTTACGTCGAGCGGAATGAAGGTAGCGCAGCTTGCATCCTCGCCGACGGTAACGGCGAAAGCGTGGCAGCCGTTGTCGTTGAACGAGCAGGCCGAAACGGTGCAGTTGCTGACCGGGGTCATGTCGATGGCAGTCATGAGAACCTCTTTCCTAGAGTCGATGAAATTACTCTAAACAGAAAAGAGAAATGCTGCCAGGCAGGAAAGGCTGGGCAAATAAAACAAAGTTTTTCAATTAAAAAACATGCGCGTTGCATTAAAAAGTTGGGTATTCCTAAATAGGTTTAGCTACGCTTAACCTCACTGCCTTAGCCCGCACGGGTAAACTGGGACAATGATTTCCTGCCCTTGCGGTGGCGGCAGCTACCCCGAATGCTGCAAGCCTGTGATTGCCGATCCGAGCAGCGCAGACACGCCAGAACAGATCATGCGCTCCCGCTACACCGCGTACGTGCGGCGCGATCTAAAGCACCTGCTTGTCACCTGGCATCCCGATACCGCACCCGCACGTTGCGACCTTGCCGCTTCCCTGGCCGACGGCACCGTATGGCAGGGATTAACCGTTCATTGCGCAAGCCACACGGAAAACAGCGGGCAAGTGGAATTTACCGCCCACTACCTGACTCCCGCGGGCGGCGGCGCTCTGCGTGAGAACAGCCGCTTCGTGAAAGAGGCGGGCCGCTGGCTATACCTGGACGGCCAGCAGCGATGATAGACACTCAGGTATTGCTGACCACAGCCGTCGGCCTGGCCCTCATGCTGGCGATCATGCAGGGGGTCTTGCTTAGCGCCGGGGTGAACATCGGCTGGCGCGGGGTGAGCGCTACCCTACGCGCGATAATTCAGCTCGGTATCGCTTCCTTGATTTTGAGCGGGGTGCTGAGCGTTGGCTGGACCGTGCTGCTGGTGCTCGCTTTCATGGCGACCACCGCGTCGCTGACTTCCCGCAGCAGGCTGGGAAACATGCCGGGGGCTAATTCTGCGGTTTGGCTAGGCGTCATTACCGGTGCCTGGAGCATGATCGCCATAGTGTTTGCCACCGGCATGCTGGACACCGATCCCCGCAACGTGATCGCGATAGGCGGGATCGTTACCGGTAACGCGATGAGCGCGGCCACGCTTGCCGGGCGTAATTTCCGCCTGGCGGCGGAGCACCGGCGCGGCGAGATCGAGGCCTGGTGGTCTCTCGGCGCGACTTCCCCCGTCGCTTATCGCAACGTGGCACAGCAGGCGGTTTTTGACGCCTTGGTGCCCTCTATCGATCAGACCCGCTCCACGGGCATGATCACCCTGCCCGGCGCGTTCATCGGCGCACTGTTTGGCGGGGCCAGCCCTCTGGAAGCCGCACGTTTCCAGGTGATCGTTTTGGTGGCGATCATCGCTTCGCAGGCGGTCACCGCCCGGATCGTGGTCTGGCATCTGGCTAACTCGCCGGTCCTGCCCCTGGCCAACACAAAAAAGTAACGGGGCGGCCCCTTCCGGTATCGTCCGGAAAACACCGCCCCGCTTTTGGGTCTATTTCCTGCGCTTTAGCAGGATAGCTCCGACCGCAAGGGCCGTTATGCCGACAACCGCTCCCGCCAACACCGAGATGTTCTCGGTCCGGGGGTTACCGTCATCGGCGACGAAAAAACCCGCGATCTTGTCCTGTGCTTCCTTCGCTACGCGCTGCGCCACATTCTTGGGGTTAACGCGATCGAGAAGCTCGTCAATATCGGACGCCAGGTTGTCCTGCCTGCGCAGGGCCTCCTGCTCCATCTCGTCAAGGCTCGGCTGCTTCTTTTTAGCCACAGCATCTACTTTCGCTCGGAGTCGAAATTACGTACAGGTACAGGCTAGGCTATATAGTGCTCTTGTGGCACACCATAGCGTCCCGTGAGATGCGCGTGTGGCGGAATTGGTAGACGCGCCAGATTTAGGTTCTGGTGTCCGAGGACGTGGGGGTTCGAGTCCCCCCTCGCGCACAGACAGTGAAAGGCTGGGCCGAATTATTCCGGCCGAGCCTTTACTTTTAGCGATATTGGCGGCACGGCAGGTAAGACAGGTAACCGCACGGGGCCCCTGCCGCCGCCCGCTCAGCTATCTCCTAGATAAGTACGGTGCCGCCGTCCACCGGCAGCACGACGCCGGTAACGAAGCTGGCTTCGTCCGACAGCAGCCAGGCGGTCGCGTTAGCGATGTCTTCCGGCTCTCCCAGGCGCTTGAGCGGCACCCGCTGCGTCTGTTCTTCCAGCATCGCCGGCGGCAGCGTGGCCAGGGCCGCAGTCTTGATCGGACCCGGCGCCACGGCGTTAATACGGATTCCCTGCTCCGCGTAATCGAGGGCGGCGGTTTCGCTCATACCGACCACGCCGTGCTTGGAGGCGATGTAGGGGGAAAGGAACTTACTAGCCTGCAGGCCACCGATGGAGGCAATGTTTACCACGCAGCCATACCCCTGCTTGGACATCTGGTTAAGCTGCGCCCGCATGCCGTAGAACGTGCCGCGCAGGGTGACGTCGATCGCCCTGTCAAAAGCCGCGTCGCTGATTTCTCCCAGCGGCTTGGGCGGCGCCCCCAGGCCCGCGTTATTAACCGCCGCATCGAGTCGGCCATAAGTATCTAGGGCGTGCTTAACCAGGGCTTCGTTATCTTCTACCGAGGAAGCGTCTACCTTTAAGAAGCTAGCCACGCCTCCCTTTTCAGTGATGGCGGCAACGGTGGCGTCTCCCTTATCCGCCGCGATGTCGGAAACAACCACCGCGTAGCCGTCGCTCGCGAGCCTTTCCGCAATAGCCCTACCGATGCCGTCCCCGGCTCCCGTTACAACAGCTACTTTCTGATCTGACATGGTATTAACTCGCTTCCCCGGCGGGGCAGCTTCAGCGCCACCCAGCGCCGTATTGTGCATTAGTTGCCGATCCCGGCAACCACTTTCACGCTACTCTCACGGGAAACAAAGTCAAGGCTTGAAAAAGTAGCTATCAGTAGCTAAACCCTTTTGCTCCGATCCCCTCCGGGATAGCTCCCCACAGGGGCGCTCCACAAAAATCGGATATTTCCGCGAGGTTTGTTTCAATCGCTAAATCCAATTTATTTTCGGGCAGCGAACCGATAAGCACTCCCCCTACTTCCAGCCCGGCGGCGCGAATCGCAGCTACCGTAAGGCGGGTGTGGTTCAGGGTTCCCAGCCCCGCCCGCGCCACCACCAGGTAACGGCAGGAGCCGCCGTTTGCTACCAGCTCCCTACCGCATTCCAGCAGCCCCCGCCCCTCGTTATCGAGCGCCACCGTGATGCCTCCCGCCCCCTCCACCAGCAGCGGTCCCTCGTGCCGTGCCGACATTTCCGCCAGCTGCCGGGCAAGCTCCGGCATGGCGATCAGGGTTTTGCCCTCGCGCCTGGCCGCGCTGGCGGGAGCCAGCGGATCGCGCAGCCGCTGCAGTTCTAGCGTGTCCTCCTGCGCTACCCCGGCCAGGCGCGCGGCCAGCGCCACGTCGCCCTCCTCGCCCGGCAGTAACCCGCTCTGCGCGGGCTTCACCAGCAGGGGCCGCTCCCCCACGCGCAGCAGGCCGCGCGCTACGGCGGCGGTGGCTATCGTCTTGCCAACCTCGGTGTCGGTTCCGGTTACGAAGGTGATCCCGCGGCGGCATTCCCGCGCGGCGTGATCGTACAGGGACCGCAGCGGGTCCGTGTGCGAAAACTTACCTACTGCTTGGTTACCTGTCTGCTCCGGTACTGTCATGGAATTGAGGATACGAGCACCGGGGCATGACGCGCCGGTAAGGAGAGCAGACAATGTGGCTATGGGAACGCGCCCAGCAGGTAATCGCGGGGTCCCCGCTGACCCGCGAGGAAGCGCTGCGCATCCTGTCGCTACCCGACTCTGACACGTATCCGCTGGTGGCTGCGGCCGGGAGCATCCGGCGACACTTCTTCGGCACCAAGGTGCGCATGAACTACCTGGTGAACCTGAAATCCGGGAAATGCCCGGAGGACTGTTTCTATTGCAGCCAACGCCTCGGCTCGGAGGCCGAGATCCTGAAATATTCGTGGCTGAGCACGGAGGAAGCCGTGGGCGCGGCGCAGGCCGGGATCAGCGCGGGCGCAAAGCGCGTCTGCCTGGTGGCGAGCGGGCGCGGCCCGAGCAACCGCGACGTGGATCGCGTGAGCGACATGGTGCGCGAAATCAAGGGCAGCCACCCCGAGGTGGAGGTGTGCGCCTGCCTGGGATTCCTGAAAGAAAACCAGTCCCAGAAGCTCGCTGAGGCCGGTGCCGACGCCTACAACCACAACCTGAATACCGCCGAAAGTAACTACCAGGACATCTGCACCAGTCACGAATATTCCCAGCGGGAAGAAACCGTGACCCGCGCCAAGCAGGGCGGCCTGAGCCCCTGTTCCGGCATTATCGCGGGCATGGGGGAAACCCCGGAGGAACTGGTCGACGTGGTGTTTGCGCTGCGGGAACTGGACGTGGATTCCGTGCCCGTGAACTTCTTGCTGCCGTTCCCCGGTACGCCGTTTGCCGACAGGCACGAACTGACCCCGCACAAGTGCCTGCGTATCCTGGCGATGGTGCGTTTCGTGCACCCGGACCGGGACGTGCGCATCGCGGCGGGACGCGAGGAGCACCTGCGCACCCTGCAACCGCTCAGCCTGGAGATCTGCAATTCGCTGTTCCTGGGCGACTACCTGACCAGCCAGGGCCAGCCGGGAGAAAAAGACCGGCAGCTGATCGCCGATGCGGGCATGAGCATCCTGGGCGGCGAAAACCTGCCGCCGCTCGATCCGCACGCGTACGTTTCCGAGCCACCGGCGGCGTCGGCCACTCCCTGCGGCTCTCACGCGGGCACCGGCGCTGGTTCCGGTTCCGGCTGCGGCGGCTGCGCGAGCGCCTGCCCGCGCCAGGAGGACCCGCGTCAGGGGGAAAGAATCATTCCTGCCGACAGCCCCACCTCCATCACCATGCCGGTGCCGGCGATCCGCCAGCGCGGGGCCGGCACGGCCCTGCCGCCGAACGCGTAAGGTCTCCTCACGGCGGGCCGCGTTTCCCAGCAAGGAAGAAAGTTCTTGCTCGCCCCTCCTGGTCGCCTTAATATCGGGCTAAAGCAATGTCTGCTCAATGTTCGACTATTTAAAAATGCCGAGTGAAGCAAAGGGGTTTCACCTGACATGAACCTTAAGAGGATTATCGCCGTTACCTTGCTGAGCGCTGGCTCGCCGGAGGCCGCGGTCGCGCAGTTCGTGGAGGGCCTGCGCTCGGACGGAGGCAAGCCTGCCTGCTCCATGGTAATGAAAGAGGACGGCTGGGACCTCAACGACCCGATCGCGCAGTCCCTGGTGGAACGTATTACGGAGCTTGGCGACTCCCCGCGAGAGGAAGTCGAAGTCATGCTTAATCCGGTGAATCCCATCCATCAGGCCCTCGTGTTCACGGCAGACACCGGCAGGCCTCTGCTGCTGCTCGACCCGGTACAGGACGGGCACACCGGCAAGTACTTCGTGAGGTGGTGGCAGGATTCCCTAGCCACCGAGGTAAACGTCCCCGAATACATGCTGGCCGAGCTCGCTAAACGCACGCAGAAGTAGCGGCGCAGGCAGCTTTACATCATCTATGGACTAAGGAATAACGACCCCAAATGAATATCAATAAACGCATCGCTTCTTTGCTCTGCGCCGCCACGCTGGGCCTGCTCGTGGGCTGCTCCAACCATTCCGAAAATGCCGAGGGGTACACCTGCCACCAGGGGGCCGACTCGCCGGGTGCTGCGGTCGTGGAATTCGTGGAGGGCCTACGAAACGGCATCGACCCCGCCTGCTCCGTGGTGCTGAAAAAGGACGGCTGGGACCTCAACGACCCGGTCGTGAAGGCCATAGTGGAACGCATGTCGGCGCTCGGAGAACCCCCGCACGAGGACTACGCAATCATGCTAGGCCCGGTCACACCCCTCGATCAGGCCTTCGTGTTCACGGTAGACACCGGCAGGCCGCTGCTGCTGATCCAGCCGGTGTATGACGACCACACCGGTAAGTACTTCGTGGAGCTGTCTCGGGACTCTCTGGCCAGCGAGGCCAACACCCCCGAATACATGAAGCCCGTGCTCGCGAAACTCGCGCAGAAGTAGCGGCGGCAAGCAACCGTAAACAAATACCGCGCCGCCCACCCCCTAGCCCCGCACGCACGCCGGGTGTTAGCGGGGCGGGCGGCGTTAGACTTGCCCCATGACCGTTTTTGGCCTGGTCCGGCACGGACAGACAGACCTGAACCGCCAGCGGGTGTTCCAGGGCGTCACCGACGCTCCCCTGAACGAGGTCGGCATCGAACAGGCGCACCGCGCCCTCGACAACCTGCCGCCCACCGCCTGGGACGTAGTAGTTAGCTCGTCCATGCGCCGCGCCGAGAAAACCGGCCGCATCATCGCGGCAGACCACGGCATCGAGTTCGGCGGTACCTACCCGGAACTGGTCGAGGTCGATTGGGGCATCGCGGAGGGCCACCCGATCGAGGAGGTCGAATCCCTCTACCCGGAACGGATCATCCCCGGCCAGGAGGACCCGCAGCAGGCCGTCGATCGGGCCTGCAAAGCGCTGATGATGCTTGCGCAGCGCTACCCCGAAAAGAACGTGCTGGTGGTGGTGCACGGTTCCCTAATTAGGTTCCTGAGCGCCGCGATCCTGGGCAGGCGGCTGCCCTCCATCGGCAACGCCACCCTGACCCGCCTATCCCTGACCGACGAAGGCTGGCTGCTCGATATGCTGGCCGGAAACGAACTTGACCCGCCGGTGTTCGCGCCGCGCCGGGACAGCTCCCCTTACCTGCCGTTCAGTTACGATCTGGTTCCCCTCGCGAAAGGTTAGCCATGACCCGTACCGCGCTAGACGCAGAAAACCCCTGGTTCGATCCGGAGGACATCGCCGCGCTGCGCCGCAAGCTGCCGATACCCTACATCGACGTCATCCCCGTGCGGGTGGACGAAACCGGTGTGATTAGCGAGGTCGGCCTGCTGCTGCGGGCCTCTGGCGAGGGCTGCATCGTGCGTTCCATCGTTTCCGGCCGCGTGCTGCTGCACGAGACGCTGCGCGAAGCGATCATCCGGCACGTCGAAAAGGACCTCGGCCCGATGGCGCTACCGATGCTGCCCGCCTGCCCCACGCCGTTTACGGTCGCGGAATACTTCCCGACCCCGATGGTCGGGCAGCTGCACGACCCACGCCAGCACGCCATCTCGATGGTTTACATCGTGCCGATGAAGGGCGACTGCGCCCCACAGCAGGACGCGCTAGACCTAACCTGGTACACGGTGGAAGAAATCATCACCGGCAACGTGCTTGACGAGGCCGAACACGGGCACGACGTGCTGGTGCGTCGCGCCCTCGCGCACTGCGGCCTATTCGGTTAAACGCTTAAAAAGCCTCGGCCCGCTCCCCTTTTCTTCGGGTACGGGCCGAGGCTTTTACGTGTGGCGCGAGGTTACTCGCTAAGCGCCGCCACGATCTGCGGGGCCAGCAGGCGCAGCGCCCGGGAGCGGTGCGAGATCGCGTCCTTTTCTGCGGCCGACATCTCCGCTGCCGTCTTCGGGCCCTGGCGGAAGTCCTGATCGTCGGGAACGAAGATCGGATCGTAGCCGAATCCGCCCTCGCCGCGTGCCTCGCGGGCCAGGCGTCCCGTCATTTCCCCGATCTCCACGAACTCGCGGCCGTCGGGCAGCACCAGCGCTGCCGCGCACACGAAGCGGGCGCGGCGGTGCGGCGCGTTGATGTCGGAAACCTGTGCCAACAGCAGGTCGCGGTTCGCCGCGTCATCCCCGTGCTTGCCAGCCCAGCGGGCCGAGAAGATGCCGGGCGCGCCGCCCAGCACGTCCACCGCGATACCGGAATCGTCGGCCACCGCGGGCATGTTCGCGCCCTGGCAGGCGGCGCGGGCCTTGATAAGCGCGTTCGCGGCGAAGGTGACGCCGTCCTCGACCACGTCGGGCAGGTCCATGTCGGCCGCCGAAACCAGCAGGCCCTCGGCCCCTCCCGGTACCATTTCGGACAGGATGCGTTCCAGTTCGCGCAGTTTCTTTGCGTTGTGGGTTGCTACCACTACCCGTGCGTTCATGCCAGTGCCTCCGCTTGTAGACGAGTAAGTTCCGCGCAGCCGGAAGCCGCCAGATCCAGCAGGCTGCCCAGTTCCGCGAGGCTGAAGGGCGCTCCCTCGGCGGTGCCCTGCACCTCGACGAAGCCGCCGCTGCCGGTCATCACGACGTTCATGTCGGTATCGGCCTTGACGTCCTCCACGTACTCCAGATCGAGCACGGGAAGGCCATCGACCACGCCCACGCTGACTGCGGCCACGGAATCGGTCAGCACGTTCGCCAGGGCTGGCAGGCTGGTGTGGCGCTTGCCCCAGGTGATCGCGTCGGCCAGGGCCACGTAGGCACCGGTGATCGCGGCCGTGCGGGTGCCGCCGTCGGCCTGGAGCACGTCACAGTCCACCTGGATCGTGTTTTCGCCCAGCACCGAAAGATCCACCACGGAGCGCAGGGAACGGCCGATCAGACGGGAGATTTCGTGGGTGCGCCCGCCGATCTTGCCGCGTACGGACTCACGATCGCTGCGGGTGTGGGTGGCGCGGGGAAGCATCGCGTATTCGGCGGTGACCCAGCCGGTGCCGCTGCCCTTCTTCCAGCGCGGCACGCCCTCGGTGAAAGAGGCCGCGCACAGCACGCGGGTACGGCCGAATTCGACCAGCACGCTACCTTCGGCGTGATCCAGCCAGTTACGGGTTATCTTGACGTCCCTCAGCGCGTCCAGGGCGCGCCCAGCCGGGCGTTCAGTCATTGTCGGTTCCTTCTCCGGGGTAGGCCACCTCGTAGGTGGCAAGGGTGGTGGCGAGCACGCTGCGCGGGAATTCGGCGCGCGCGTCGGCCAGGGTCTGTTCGCTGTCAGTCCAGGCGGGAATGTGGGTCAGGACCAGGGTGCCGACGCCCGCCTCACGCGCCGTTATCCCGGCGCGTTTGCCCGTCAGGTGGACCCCGCGCAGGTGATCGTCGCGCCCCTCCAGGTAGCTGGCTTCGCTCAGGAAGATACTCGCGCCGCGCGCCGCCTCGGTCAGGTTCGCGCAGGCATCGGTGTCTCCCGAGAACGTCAAGTAGGCTCCCGCTTCCTCCCGTCCCGCACGCCCCACCCGGATTGCGTGGGTCTCTACCGGGTGATCCACACGGAACATGGCGAAGGAAAGCGGCCCGACGTTAAACACATCGCCGTGACTGACCGTGTTCACCTGTAGGGAAGGCTCGCTCGCACCGGGCGGGATACCCGCCTCGTCGTGGTAACAGATGGTGGTGAGCAGCTCGCGCATGCCCTGCGGGGCATACACGGGCAGCAGCGGCATCTGCTTTTCCGGATGGTAGGTGCGGTACACCTCCAGGCCGGGCACGTCCAGGTAGTGATCTGGGTGCAGGTGAGAGATAACCACCGCGTCGAGCTCACCGGGATCGATTACCCGCTGCAGCGTACCGAGGCTGCCGGGGCCGAGATCAAGCAGCACGTTCCAGGTCCGACCGGCCTCGTCGCGCTCCTGCAAGAGGTAGCTGGAGGGCGGCGAGTCGGGGCCTGCGTAGCTTCCTGCGCAGCCGATCACTGTGAGCTTCATGCTTCTCCCTACGGGGTGGGGGCCGACGTTTCGTGCGGCTCGGGTGGGGGGAACGCTACGGGGAGCGTGGTCGTCTTGGTGAGTCTGGGGCCGAGGAACCGCTCCGAAAGCAGCTCGAAGCGGGTCGGCGCGTCCCCGTCGTGCACCGCCGTTTCGCTGAAAACGTGCCGGGGCGGGGTCGGGTCGGTGCGTTCCATGCCGCGCTCGCGCAGGATGCGGTAGACCTCCAGCGCGGATTCGTCGGAGCTGGACACCAGGCTGACGCTCTCCCCCATCACGTAAGAGATGGGGCCCTTCAGCAGCGGGTAGTGGGTGCAGCCAAGGATCAGGGTGTCTACGCCAGCCTCTTTGAGGGGCGCCAAGTATTCCTCTGCGGCGCGCACCACTTCGTCCCCCGAGATTTCGCCGCGTTCTACGAACTCGACGAAACGCGGGCAGGCCACGGAGGTGACTTCCAGGTGCGGCGCGGCGGCAAAGGCGTCGTCGTAGGCCCCGGCCGAGACGGTGGCCCGCGTGCCGATCACACCGATGCGGCCGTTGCGGGTGGTAGCTACAGCGCGGCGCACCGCGGGCTGAATTACCTCCACCACGGGCACGTCGTAGCGTTCGCGGGCGTCACGCAAAACCGCTGCGGAGGCGGAATTGCAGGCGATAACCAGCATTTTTACGCCCTGCGCCACCAGCTTGTCCATGATGTTCAGGGAAAGTTCGCGCACCTGCGCCAGCGGGCGCGGCCCGTAGGGGGTGTGGGCACTATCGCCGATGTAAAGCACCTGTTCGTGCGGGATCTGGTCGAGCAGGGCGCGAGCCACGGTGAGGCCGCCTACCCCAGAATCGAAAATCCCAATCGGCGCGTTGTTCATAAGCCAAGGTTAAGAGCCGACGCCCGGCCTTTTCGGGAGCGGATCACCCTTCGGGACGATTCTCACAGATAGCCCGCAACAGGCTTTCCTGCAGCCAGGAGAAGAACTCGTAGACGGTCGCCAGGTAATCGACGCCGGGCAGTTCGTCGTCCTCCTGCGTTTCCGGCTCCACCTCCTGCTGGCAAAACATTTGCAGCATCTCGAAGTCGTCTTCGTTGCGCACCCCCATGCGTTCCGCGAGCACCAGGCGCATGTCGGTCAGGGCGCGCAGCCAGAGCAGCGCCTCTCCCCTATCGAGCATGAGTTCCACCGGGCCGTTGCCGGTGGAATCGACCACGCGGCAAACGCACGCCAGGGCGTGAGTTTTGTCTTTCACCAGGTCTTGCTGGCTGAGGCGGCGATATTCCCGCGCCGCCGCCTCGTCCCCCTCGATCAGGTTGGGCAGCAGCCGTTTCACGGCGGGATCTTCCGGTTCCCGGCCCGCGCCGTCCCCCGCCATTTCCGCTTCGAGCCTGCGCAGCGGATCACTGGATTCGCTCGCGTCGGCCAACGCCTCGGGAACCTCGCGCATGCCGAGGTCCATCCGCATCAGGTCGATCACCTCTTGCGCTACCTGCGCCACCACGGCCTTTTCGTCGGCCTCCAGGAAACAGGAGAAGTGGCCGTCACTACCGGCCAGGAAAGCCCGCGCCATCAGGCGGCCTCCCCGATCTGTTCCATCGTGGCGCGCAACCCGTAACGGTGCATCGCCAGCACGTCGGATTCAACCTGTTCGCGCGGCCCGGAAGAGACGATTGCACGCCCCTCCTCGTGCACCTGCCACATGAGTTTTTCTGCGCGCGGGCGCGAATAGCCGAAGTGTTCGCGGAACACGAAAACCACGTAACTCATCAGGTTCACGGGATCGTTCCAAACCACGGTTTGCCAGGCGTGCGCGTGTTCGGCGGCAGATTCCACCGCGAAAGCCTGTTCGGTTTCATGCTGCACCGGCGCTCACCCCTCTCTCGGCCCGTGGCCTGCTTGCTTCTAGTTTATCGTTTGCCGACAAACCATCCCCGGACAACGTTAATCCGCGCACGAATCTGTTCCTCGCTGGCCTGTGGAACAGCGGGACCGCCGCAGCGTGTGCGCAAAGTGTTGTGGATCTGACCGTGTGGCTGGGAGGTTTTCTTCGCCCAGGCCGACACGAGGGATGACAGTTCCTTGCGTAGCTGCAGCAGCTGGCGATGGTCCACCACCGCTTCGCTTGGTGTGCTGGAGCCGCGCCGAGACATCTGCTGCTGCTGGCGCTCCTTCAGCAGGGTGGTCACCTGTTCCGGATCGAGCAGGCCTGGGATGCCCAGGAAGTCCTGTTCGTCCTCGCTGCCCACCAAACCGCCGGTGCCGTATTCGCCGCCATCGAACAGCACCCGGTCGAAAGAGGCGTCCGATTCGAGCGCCTCGAACTCGATGCCGAGCTGCTGCGCAGAGGCCTTTTCCTCCCGGTTTGCCGCCTGCATCGCGGCCTCGTCCAGGCCGGTTTCCGGATCGCCCTCCTGCTGGCGGCGATCCAGCACGTGATCGCGTTCGGCCTCCAGCTGGGCTGCGAGTGCCATCAGCACGGGCACGCTGGGCAGGAAGATACTGGCCGTTTCGCCACGCTTACGCGAACGCACGAAACGCCCCACCGCCTGCGCGAAGAACATTGGGGTCGAGGTTGAGGTGGCATAGACGCCGACGGCTAGGCGGGGCACGTCCACGCCCTCGCTCACCATGCGCACCGCGACCATCCAGTGCTTATCGCTATCGGAAAATTCCTCGATCTTGCGGCCCGCCCCGGCATCGTCGGAAAGCACCACCGTGGGGGCCTCGCCGCTGATCTCTTGCAGGGTGCGGGCGTAGGCGCGCGCCGCCGCCTGATCGGTGGCGATCACCAAACCGCCCGCGTCGGGCATCTCGCGGCGCACCTTCAGCAGCCGCTGGTGGGCGGCTTTAAGCACGGACTGGATCCATTCGCCCTTCGGGTCCAGTGCCGTACGCCAGGCCTGTGCGGTGATGTCTTTCGTTTCCAGGCCGCCCAGCTGCGCGCTGATTTCCTCACCCTGCCGGTTACGCCACGACATGCGCCCGGAATAGGACATGAACATGACGGGCCGCACCACGTGATCGGCGAGCGCCTGCCCGTAACCGTAGGTGTAGTCGGCGCGGGAGCGGGAGAAGCCCTCCGCATCGTCCTCGTAGGTGATGAACGGGATGCGGGAGGAATCGGAGCGGAACGGCGTGCCGGTCAGCATGAGGCGGCGCTTGGCCGGATCGAACGCCTCGCGCACGCCGTCGCCCCAGGTGAGGGAGTCGCCGGCGTGGTGGATCTCGTCGAGGATCACCAGGCTGGGCTGCGCCTCCGTGCGGGCGCGGTGCAGGCGCGGGTTCATGCCGACCTGCGCGTAGGTGACCGCTACGCCCTGGTAGGAGGCGTTCGTGCCGCCCTGCGCGTTCGTGAAGTTCGGGTCCAGCGCGATGCCCACGCGGGAGGCGGCATCGGCCCACTGCGTTTTGAGGTGTTCGGTGGGGGCCACCACGGTGATGCGTCGCACCGTACCGTCGCGCAGCAGCTGGGCCGCGATCTGGAGCGCGAACGTAGTTTTACCCGCGCCGGGGGTAGCGACCACGGTGAAGTCCTGCGGCTGCCTATCCCGGTAGGCGTCAAGCGCTGCCGACTGCCAGGCGCGCAGCTTCGCGCCGGTGCCCCACGGGGCGCGGGCGGGGAAGGCGGGCGGCAGGTTTTGGGCCGCGAACGGTGACGGTGTGAGCGGATCCTGGGCTGCCATCAGCGACCAAAGAACCGGCCGAAACCGCCCTTTTTGCCGCCCCCGGAGCCCCCGGAGTTATCGCCGTCGCCGTCGGCGGGATCGCGCAGCCCCTCGTAGACCTCTTTACATTCGGGGCAGACCGGATACTTTTCGGGGTCGCGCCCCGGCACCCAGACCTTGCCGCAGAGCGCGATCACGGGGGTGCCGCCGAGGGTGGCCTGCATGATCTTGTCTTTACGCACGTAATGCGCGAAACGGTCGTGGTCGCCGGGCTCGGCGGACTGTTCCTGCACCTGTCGGTCGAGCACCGCCGTAGCGCCCGCTCCGGGCTGGCTGCTGTAGGGGTCGGTGCGATCCGGGTCGGACAGACCAGACATGCGTTCTCCTTAAAGCTTGGTGCGGGGCGCGCAAACACGCCGGGTGCGTTCGTGATCGTATCAACCGCCGCCGGGGGCGAGGCCGGTTTTGTTGCCTTATCGTCCCGTGGCGCTGCCCACTAGTGGCGGGCAGCGCCCGGTTTTAGTTTCCTAGTTCGGTGATCGCCTTGCGCAGGCGTTTTTCCGAAACCGTGTATTTGGTGCGCAGCTGCTGCGCGAACAGGGAGACGCGCAGTTCCTCCAGCATCCAGTAGACCTCCACGATGTCGGCGCTGTTACGGAGTTCCGGCTCGCGCTTATCGCGCGCGGCCCGCCAGAGGCGTTCCAGGTCCTCTATCTGCCAAGAGATCTGGGCGTCCCGGGCCGGGTTCTCCTGCATCTTGTCCAGCCGGATCGCGCTGGCCTGCAGGTAGCGGTCGAGGTCGGACAGGTGCGTCACGCCGGTGCGGGAAACGAAGCCGTCGGAGACGAGTCCCGCCGCGTGGTCGCGGATCTGGGTGAGCTGCTGCAGCACGCTGAGGGAGGTGACGCGGCGCAGTTCCCGCTCCAGCCGGTGGTGGCGTTCGAGCGCTTTCGCGGCGTCGCGCACGGCCTCGGCCGCTACCTCGCGGTGCTGCGCGCGCACGGCCTCCTCCACCGCCTCGAAACGGTCGCGTTCCCAGATCAGTTCCTCCCCCACCAGGTGCGCGGTGGCGGCGCGGGAGGCATCCTCCAGAAGCGCCTGCGTGCTCGGGTAGGGCCCGGCCGCTATCGCCATCTTGGTGGGGTTCGGCAGCGCCGACAGCACCTGCGAGGGGGCGTGCGGCAGGTTGCGGTCGATCAGGGCGCAGACGCCCTCGCGGTGCGCGGCCTCCTGCTGCGCGGGGCTGGCGTGCACACTCAGGTCGATGCGGGCGGTGCCGTCGGCCCGTTTCCCGTTCGCGGTGAGCGCCGGGTAGCCGGTCACGGTCAGTCCGGCCACGTCGCGCTTATAGGTGCGCGGGATGGTGGGCAGCGGGAAGTCGGTTACGTCGGCGCGCGTGAAATCGTCGGCCTGTTTCTTGAGGCCCTCACCCACCCGCTTCTTAAAGCGTTTTTGCAGGGCCGACAGATCGTCGCCGCGCCCCACCTCGCGGCCCTGCATGTCCACCACCCTGAAGTGCATGCGCAGGTGGGCGGGCAGCTTATCGAGCTGGAATTCGGGACCGTAGAGCGGCAGATCGTCCGGGATGCCGGGCAGCGCAACCAGTTCGTCGGCCACCACCTCCAGGAAGTCTTCTCCGCCCTCCGGGTCCTCCCCCGCGATCACCTGCGCCACGGCCTTGGCGCGTTCCGGGGCGGGCGCGAAGTGGCGGCGCAGCGGCTTGGGCAGGCTGCGGATCAGCGCGGCGATCAGTTCCTCGCGCATGCCGGGCACGAGCCAGCCGAAACCGCGCGGCGTGACCCGGTTGAGCAGGCCGAGCGGGATGGTCACGGTGACGCCGTCCAGTCCTGCGCCCGTGCCGTTCGCGGACGGCGTGTAGGAGTAGCTGAGCGGCAGTTGCAGATCGCCCTGCACCCAGGTGGAGGGGAAATCGTCGGCCACGGTGCGGGCCGCGTCCGCCGCCTCTTCCGTCAGCAGCAGTTCCTCGGTGAACGTGAGCAGATCCGGCGTCTTGTGCCGCTGCACCTTCCACCAGGAATCGAAATGGCGGCCCGAAACCACCTTCGCGGGGATACGTTCGGCATAGAACTCGTAAAGCGCTTCCTCGTCGGCGATCAGGTCGCGGCGGCGGGCGCGATCCTCCAGTTCGGAGAGCCGCTCCAGCAGGGCGTGGTTGTCACGGAAGAAGTGGTGGCGGGTCTGCCAGTCCCCCTCGATCAGGGCATGCCGGATGAACAGTTCCCGGCTCACCTGCGGGTCGATCTTGCCGTAGGGCACCACCCTGTCGGCCACCAGGGTGACGCCGTACAGCGTCACCTTTTCGTGCGCCATCGCGCAGGCGCGCTTGCTGGACCAGAACGGTTCGCTATAGCTGCGCTTCACCACGTGCCCGCCCAGTTCCTCGGCCCACGCTGGGTCGATCTTCGCGACGGTGCGGGCGAACAGGCGGGAGGTTTCCACCAGTTCGGCGGCCATCACGTAGTCGTAGTTTTTGCGCGCCAGACGGGAACCGGGCCAGGTCACGAAGCGGGCGCCGCGCGCCCCCTGGTAGTCGCGGCGGCGTTCATCGTGCAGACCGATGTGGCTGAGCAGGCCCGACAGCAACGCCTGGTGAATGGCGAGCGGGGAGGCCGGGTTGCTGGACGCCTTCATGCCCATGTCCCGCGCCATCTCGCGCAGCTGCGAGTGCAGGTCCCACCATTCGCGGATGCGCAGGTAGTGCAGGTATTCCTCGCGCACCTCACGGCGGAACGCGCTGCCGGAAAGCTCGCGGCGGCGCTGCTCCAGGTGCTCGTACAGTTTCAGGTAAGAGAGGAAGTCGCTGGTTTCGTCCGCGAAGCGGGCGTGCAGCTGCTTGGCGCGCTCGGGGTTTTCGAGGGGGCGTTCGCGCGGATCCTGGATGGAGATGCCTGCAACGATGATCAGCACCTCTTTGAGCGCGCCCAGCCTGTCGGCCTCGATAATCATGCGGGCCAGGCGCGGATCGAGCGGGAAGCGCGCCAGGATGCGGCCAACGTCGGTCAACCGCCTGCCGCCGGGGGCGCGCGGCGCGGACTCGATAGCACCCAGTTCTTCCAGCAGGCGCACGCCCTCCGCTACCGCGCGTTTGTCGGGCGCCTGCACGAACGGGAACGAATCGACGTTACCCAGCCCGAGCGAGGTCATCTGCAGTACGACGGAAGCGAGCGAGGTGCGCAGGATTTCGGGTTCGGTGAACTCGGGCCGGGTCAGGAAGTCCTCTTCGGCATACAGGCGGATCGCCACGCCGGGGCGGGTACGGCCCGCGCGCCCGGCGCGCTGAGTGGCGCTGGCCTGGCTGATCGGTTCGATCGGCAGGCGCTGCACCTTGGTGCGCTGCGAATAGCGGGAGATGCGGGCCAGGCCCGAATCGATCGCGTAGACGATGCCGGGAACCGTCAGGGAGGTTTCGGCGACGTTCGTGGACAGGATGACCCGGCGCACCAGGGACGAGGTGGGCGGGCTGAAAATCTTTTGCTGGTCGGCGGCGGAGAGGCGGGAGAACAGCGGCAGGATGTCCACCCGATCCCCGCGACGCTTCGCGTGGGCCGTGAGTTCGTCCTGCACCTCGCGGATCTCGCGTTCGCCGGGCAGGAAGACGAGCACGTCGCCGGGGCCATCGCCGCAGATTTCGTCGTAAGCATCGAGGATCGCGCCGGTGACGTCGCGCTCCTGGGAGCGCACGTCGTCCAGGTCGTCGTCCTCCCCCAGCTCCGGCTCCAGGACGAGCGGACGGTAACGAACCTCGACCGGGTAGGTGCGCCCGCTCACCTCGATGACGGGCGCGGGGGTGCCGTCGGGCCCGGCGAAGTGGGCGGCGAAGCGCTCCAGGTCGATGGTGGCCGACGTGATGATGACCTTCAGGTCGGGGCGTTTAGGCAGGATGGTGCGCAGGTAGCCGAGGATCACGTCGATGTTGAGGCTGCGCTCGTGCGCCTCGTCGATGATCAGGGTGTCGTAGCGCTTCAGCAGCCGGTCTCGGGAGATTTCGGCCAGCAGGATGCCGTCCGTCATCAGCTTCAGGCGGGCATCCTTGTGCACTTCGGAGGTGAAGCGCACCTGGTAGCCGACGGTGCCTTCCCCCAGCTTTTGCCCCAGCTCCTGGGCGATGCGCTGCGCGACGCTGCGGGCCGCGATCCGGCGCGGCTGGGTGTGGCCGATCAGCTTACCGCGCGCGCCACGCCCCAGCTCCAAGCACATCTTGGGCAGCTGCGTGGTCTTACCGGAGCCGGTCTCGCCCGCGATCACAACCACCTGGTTGTCGCGGATCGCCGCCATGATCTCGTCTCGCCGCTCGCTGATCGGCAGACCGGCGGGGTAGACGATGCTGAGAGAAGTATTCATCGTGTGTACCAGGATACCGGGGTGGGGTGGTTGATGTCGGCACCAGCTAAATACGGCGCTGGCCCCACGCACTAAGCCCCTAAGCCCCTAAGCCCCTAAGCCCCTAAGCCCCTAAGCCCCTAAGCCCCTAAGCATGTTTACACAGTTCCCATCGTGTTTACGCTTACGCCGTTCCCTTGGCGTTTACGCTCCCCACTCCCGTGACATTTGGGTGCACTAAACGCTGTTTATTCCCACCCCTTAACGTTCAGATGCACTAACTGCTGCAAAAACGGGGCTTAACCCACCAAAAGTGCACCCAAATGTTAGCCCCAACCAAAAGTGCACCCAAACGTTCACCGCAATCAAAAGTGCATCTAAACGCGCGGACCCACAGCAAAATGAGGCACCCTCGTCAATGCAAGGGTGCCTCATGCTTACCGATCTATATATTCAACAAACAGCCCTAAGCTTTAGCAACTACAACTCTAGCTGGTCGCAAAATCTTTCCGGACAAGGAATAACCTGAACGCTTAACTTCTACAATATCGCCAGCCGAAGTCCCCTCAGAGGCAGGAACCACTTCTACGGCTTCATGGTAGCGTGCGTCAAACTTGCCTTCGGAACGCACTTCTTCCAACCCTCTACGTCGGAAAACTTCTAGCAGTTCATCTCGGACAGATTCAGCAATCTCAAAACCAGCTACCGATTGATCAAGCCTGTCTATAGCCAGCAGACATTCTTTGAAAAGATCCGCGTAAATCCACCCCTCATCCCTACGCTGATTGGAAGCAATTAACTCCCTAATCAAAGCTTCCTTCTGCTTATCCTCGTTCAGCCTCCTTGCAAACAAGTTTCGCAGATACTGGAGCTCTTCAAAAACCGACTCTAAAGACACATCATCCGCCACAAGAAACACCTCACCTAAAAAGAGCTACAGACTCTTACGATTAATCAACCACTGCGGCCTGTAAACCCGATCAATCAAAAACTTCAAAACTAAGAACAAAACACCCCAGCCAAGGAGAGATGACAGCAATCCATCACCAAAAACTCTATTAACCACCAAAATCCCCAGGTAATAGATCAGCTGCATCAAGAAAAGCATCAGCAATAAGCCGCCACAACCAGGAGAGTGAAAGTGTCTTTCTTTTGCCTTTCGCAGCATCGCATTAAGGTTCTCAACGCTAGCCAGAATCTCCCTATTTGAGGATTTTAGTTTTGCCACCTTTCCAAGATTTGCAGAAACCCGCTTAACCTGTTTGCGAGACGTAAAATAATACATTCCGTCATATATCGTCAGACAAGAGTAAGCATCCCTGACGAGCAGGTTCACATACACATCTCGTGCAAGATGATCAGCAGGATCTTTGGCGTAAACCTCAGCAGCCTGCTTAAGAGCATCCCCAAGATCTTCGGATTCCGAAATGCAAAACATCTTCCATCGGGAATCCTGCGGATCTAGAGATGAGGCTCTCTGGTAATATTCTGCCGCCTTCCCTTTATTCCCACCCTCGGCTTCAACTTGAGCCCTAAGCCCCCACAAACCAGCGTTATCTGAGTCCAGAAATACAGCCCTAGTAACCAGCTCTCGAGCCGCCCCGCAGTCCTTTATCGCCAATGCCGCGCGCGCAGCAAGCTCCAAAGAGTCTACGCTCTCTCCATCTTGCCTTATGGCCTGATACGCCATATTTAAGGCGCTGCGCGGATCATCAATATCCATATAGCGCAAAGCGTCGCCCAGATAGTCGCGTCTGGGTTCCGGCTCCGGTACAGGAACAGGGATGGGAACAGGAACGGGATTTACGTCTCGCCTTTTGGTGTTTTTGCTCCCAGCAAGTTCACTATCATACTTACGTCTAGCAGCAGGATCAAGAAGTACCTTCTGAGCTTCGCTAATTTTAGCTACATTAAGCTCAGCCTGAACACGCTTTTCCGCAGACGGAGATTCTGACCGCTTAGACCATTTACGCCTAATCTTTGGAATCTGAGCTTTAATCTCATCAGAAGATGCACTGGGAGAGAGTTCTAATAGCTCGTAATAATCATCCATTAGTCAAAATTTCCAAAATAAGGATACGTTAAGATTGCAGTCAGCTAATTTCCATGGATTGCAGCCTAACAGCCGCGGCACCAACAGAAGACTCATCCATGTTAGCAACCCTATCTATATCGAAGGTTCCCAAAGATTTACCAGCAGTATGGTCAAACACCTCAACCACAATAGTCTGATCAATATCGTAGGAATAAGTTATCTCGATAGGCGCACCTTTAGGGTAAGGCGGAATGGAAAGGGTACTCTCACCGATGATGGTTACGAACTCAGGATCCGTATCCTCACCTTCAGTGACCTTGACATTAATACCGGTTTGCCTATCAAAAAGCGTAAAAGCAGGGACACTATGACTTCCCGGAATCTTTGAATTACGTTCAATTACAACAACGTTAGTATCCCGATTACTATCGGAATCCACCAAGATAACTCCAAGCGACTGAGAAGTAACGTCAGCAATCGTAAAAGTCTTACCGTTCAAGACGCCGCCGCCGTCACCCACCAGGAAATTACCCGAAGAAGCAGTCTCCGGACCGCCACTGAGCGCGCCCTGCACTGCAGCCCCCTGAGCAACAGCCTCGTCCGGGTTGACATCAAGCTCAACGCCCTTACCGGACAAATCCTCAACCATGGCTTTCACCATCGGCATACGAGTTGACCCACCGACAAGGAGAACATGGTCTACACCGCTCCAGCTTGTCTTAGACTCCGCTAGAACACTCTCAACAAGCTCCTTGGTTCGCTCAAGCAAAGACGCAGTGCACTTTTCGAAATCTTCACGGGTAACAGTTACCTTGTAGGGCTTACCGTTGACCGATGTTTGCACCTTAGTACTAGCCATAGTTGTAAGCGACTTTTTAGCGATCTCAGCCTTTTCCCTCAAATCTGCCACAACCGCAGTATCGTCAAGAACATCTTTAGCGCCCTGCGCCTCAAGCTGTTCTGCAACAAAAGTCATCAGCTCATTATCGAAGTCAAATCCACCAAGGTTTCTATCACCATCGGTAGCTATAACTTCAAAGTTACTGTCATTAATTTTCAACAGGGTGACATCAAAAGTACCACCCCCAAGATCGTAAACAAGCACAGTCCCAGAGACTTCAGAATTAACCCCGTAGGAAAGCGCGGCAGCAGTGGGCTCATTTAGCACCCTAAGGACATTTAGTCCAGCAATCTTACCCGCCTGTTTAGTAGCAGTGCGCCGCGCATCATCAAAGTACGCTGGAACCGTAATAACGGCGTCGGTCACTTCTTCACCAAGAGCCATCTCAGCATCCTGCTTAAGGCGCTTCAAAATAATTGCCGATACCTCTTCAGCGGTGTATTCGTTCCCCGCCGTAGAGTCAAACCGCCAGTCAGGATCGCCCATGCGTCGCTTAACGTACTGAACAATGTCATCTGGATATAGGGCAGCCTGACGCTTCGCTAGAGTCCCAACCAGGGGTTCGTCTACTCCTTCACCAAAATCCTGGAAAAGCACTACGGACGGCGTGGTGGGATCACCCTCCTGGTTTTTTATGATCTCCGGCTTACCGGACTCCTTGATAACCGCAACAGCACAGTTGGTGGTTCCCAGATCAATACCTATAATTTTGCTCATTTTCAACCCCAGAATTTAATGGCGATGCCCACATGGATCCTTAAGTAGGGTACATCACCTTGCCTAGGACCACAATAGTTAACGATACACACAGAACTCTAAGTACTTAGGTAGATAAACGTCAGTTGCCTTACAAGACATTTACACCAGCTAACCCAACTAAAGCACAATAAAAAGCACCCTCGCAGGAGCGAAAGTGCTTTTATTAGTAATGGTGGAGACGGCGGGAATCGAACCCGCGTCCGATAGTGCGAAACAGGGGCTTCTCCGGGCGCAGTCCATATAGGCGTTTTCTCAGCTACGGCGCTCTCATGGACAAGTCGCCGACTAGCTCAGTCGTCTAAGTGTTCAGACAGCCCCAACGACGAGGACTGAAAGCAGTGGCCTTCTGGATGATGGAAGGACCTGAGGCGAAGGCTAGCTCAGGGTTCCAGACTCGACTCGTTGCTCAGGCAGCGAGGGCGAAGTCAGTGCGCTTAGGTTCGGCACTTATTGTTTTCCCAGGACGTTTACGAGATGACCCGGGGTTCTCGGCCCGCTTCCCCCTGTAAAACATCTACCGTCGAAACCGATCGTCCCCTTGGTGGAACAAACGATCAACATATAGATGAAGAAACAGGTGGTTGCTTCTTCAATTGTCAATCGGGCCCGGCTATGGCCGAACCTTCCGTTACATAAGCCTACCGCGCCAGGCCCTCGCAGGTCTAGCCGCAGCTATACGCCGTCAGCTGAGCATTTCCCGCTGGCGCATGGCGCGCAGTGCCTCGCGCTTGTCCTGCTGTTCGCGCAGGGTCTGGCGCTTGTCCCATTCCTTCTTGCCGCGTGCCAGGGCGATCTCCACCTTGACGTGGCTGCCCACGAAATACATCTTCAAAGGCACGATCGTGAAGCCCTTTTCACGGGTCTTGCCCGTCAGCTTCAAAATCTCGGCCTTGTGCAACAGCAGCTTGCGCTTGCGGCGCGGGGCGTGATTGGTCCAGGTACCCTGTGCGTATTCGGGGATGTGCACGGCGTCCAGCCAGATCTCCCCGTTTTCGATGAAGCAGTAGCCGTCCAGCAGCGAAACCCTGCCGGTGCGCACCGACTTAACCTCGGTACCGGTCAAAACGATGCCGGCCTCCCAGGTGTGGTCGATGTGGTAGTCGTGCAGCGCCTTCTTGTTACTGGCCACCAGTACCCGGCCGTCGTCGGCCTTCTTGGGGCGAGCCCCGCCGCGCTTCGCAGACATGCGCGTCTCCTCCCTACAAACAAAGATCTTTAACTGCACAAGTCTAAAGGCAAAACATCGCCTCCGGACAGCGGCAAAACAAAAAGCGAGGGGCGGCCCCGGAAAATCCCGGATACCGCCCCTCGCCGTAAGCCCTTGGGCTACAGGTACTTCATCGCGTTGACGGGCGAGCCGTCCTCGTGAATCTCGAAGTGCAGGTGGCAACCGGTGGAGGAACCGGTGGTGCCGATCCAGCCCACTACCTGCCCCTGGCTTACCTGCTGGCCCGAGCTGACAGCAAAGCCCTGCAGGTGATGGTAGGAGCTGGTGATGAGCCTGCCGTTGATGATGCCGTGCACCAGCATCACCTTGCGGCCCGCAGCGCCGTTAAAGCGCGCATACAGCACCCTGCCGGAACGGGTTGCCCGCACCGGGGTGCCGCAGCTTCCCGCGAAGTCGGTGCCCGCGTGCAGCTTCATGCGGTGGTAGATCGGGTGGAAACGGTAGCCGAACGAGGAACTGATCGGTGCATTCGAGGGTCGGATGAAACCGCCCGAGGAGCTACCGGAGTACGAGGAACCAGAGCTGCTCTTACGCTTGGGGCGCGCCGGCGCGGGGCGTCCCGCCTTGCGTGCCGCTTCTTCGGCCCGGCGCTGTTCGCGTTCCAGGCGTTCCTGTTCCGCCCGTTCACGGGCCAGACGTTCTTCTTCGCGCTTCTTTTCTTCGGCCAGCAAACGCTGAATGTCACGGTCCAGCGCTGCGGACTCGCTCTGCAGCTGATCCTCGCGCGCCTGGTACTGCGCCTTACGGGATTCGAGGTCCCCCGCCTGGCTGCGCTGGTTCGCATACAGGGCATCCAATTCTTGCCTGGCCTGCTCCGCCTCCTGCTGCGCGGCGGTACGCTGTCTAACGGATTCCTCGGATTCCCGCTTCAAGCGCGCGATATCGTTTTCGACCGCCGCAAGCCTGCTCGAGCTGCTGCGGGAGATAGATTCCTGGGTGCGGTGGATGCCCAGCTGCTCGGACTGGGTCTGCAGGGCAAGCTGATAGTTCTTGCTGCGATCCAGCGCCTCGGCCGGGTCGGAAATGCCCACGAACACGCTCGCGGCGCTCGGCAAGCCGCCGCCCTTATAGGCGGCAAGCGCGATCTTGTCGCGGTTTTCGGAAACCCGGTTCGCGGCGTCGGACGCCTTCTGCGTCTCGCCTTCCAGGCGCTGTTTTTCGTCCTGCGCGGTCTGCAGGCGTTCGCCGGTAACGCGGTCCTTTTCCTCCGCCGCACGCAGGTCACGCTGCGCCGCGTTCAGGCGCTCCTGCGCTTGCGGAATCATCGCCTCGGTTTCCGCCAGTTTGATGTAGGCGTTGCTGAGGTCGGCCTCCGTCTCGGAGAGGTCCTGGCGCAGCTGATTAATCTGGCTTTCCACGGTCTGCTTGCGGCGTTCCTTGTCGCCGCGCTCGTCCGCGCTAGCGGCGGGAACCAGCACGCCCATTGCCAGGGTCGCGGCCGCGATCCCCGCGCAAAGGCGTTTCAGGAAAGGCTTCTTGTCACTCACACGCATCACACTTTCAGGTATCGGTGCAGCGAAACAATCGAGGAAACGACCGCCAGGCCGACGCCGATCAGAATCAGGAACGGAGCAATCACCAGCGCGTCGGTCGGACCGACACGTACCAGTTCGCCGCCGATAACCGGCTTCAGCCAGTCGGTAATTACGTACTTGGTGGTCAGCCACAGTAGGGCCGATGCGATCGTGGAGCCGATCAGCGCGGCCACCGCTCCCTCCAGCAGGAACGGCAGGCGGATAAACACGTTGGAGGCACCCACCAGGCGCATGATCGCTACCTCGCGGCGGCGGTTTGCGGCAGACATGCGGATGGTGGTGCCGATCAACAGCCAGGCCGCCACCATCATCACGCCGGCCAGGCCGACGGTGAGCAGCGTGGACTGGTTAAGCGCATCAATTAGAGGCTGGTAGGCGGAGAGGAGGTCTTTCACCTCATCGACGCCCTCGCGGCCCGAGAAGTACTCCACCACCGCGTCGGAACGGGAAGGATCCTTGAGGGTGATGTGGTACGAAATCGGCATGTCGGCAGCGGTGAAGTCCTGCGCGAAGCCCTCCCCCGCGAACTGGCGCTGGTATATTTCGAGCGCCTCCTCCTGGCTGCGTTTCGTGTAGGAATCGACGTATTCAGAAAGCGCCGGGCCGTCTAGCGCACCCACCACTTCGGCCTGCTGCGCCTCCGTGGCGGGGGCGCCGCTGCAGGTGACGGCGGTGGAATGCTTAGAACACATGTAAACGGTGATCTGCGATTCCCGCACCAGGTTGTCTTTCATCGCGGAAATCTGGTGCTGACTCAAAATGCCCAGCCCGACGAAGGTCAGCGAAACGGCGGTGACGATGATTACCGAGATAACCATGGCAATGTTGCGCCACATCCCGGTGAAGATTTCACCGGCAACAAAACGTATTCTCACCGGGCATCACCAAATTCGTCGTCCTGCGCAAAGGCACTGTCGGAATCGAAACGTTCACCACGCCGGATTCGTTCTCCCACGGGCCTAGACTCCGTGCGCGGTTTCTCGGAAACGGTCGGGAGAGCCACCACGGGAACTTCGCTAGCGGCGTTTTCCTGCTGGGCTTCGTCCACTCGCACCACGGGAATCTCGGAGGTTTCGCTCCTGCCGGGGCCGAGCGGGGAATAGAACGCGTTTTCCTGGTCGCGCACAATATTGCCGCCGATCAGCTCCACCACGCGCCGCTGTTCGGCATCCACCAGGGAGCGATCGTGCGTGGCCATTACGACGGTGGTGCCGCGCTCGTTGATCTCGCTGAGCAGCTTCATGATTTCCACACTGGTGACGGGATCGAGGTTGCCAGTCGGCTCGTCGGCCAAAAGAATGCTGGGACGGTTCACGTATGCACGCGCAACAGCCACGCGCTGCTGTTCGCCACCGGAAAGTTCGTGCGGGTAACGCTTGCCCTTGCCCTCCAAACCGACCAGTTCGATCATCTCCGGCACCATGGTTTTCACCTTGCGGCGGGAGGCACCGATCACCTGCAGCGCGAACTCGATGTTCTGGTAGACGGTCTTCGAGGGCAGCAGGCGGAAGTCCTGGAACACCATGCCGATCTGCCGACGCAGCTCGGGCACGCGGCGCGTCGGGATCCGGGAGAGGTCACGCCCAGCAACGTAAACGTGGCCGCGAGTCGGCACTGTCTCTTTCAGAACCAGGCGCATGAGCGTGGACTTACCGGAACCGGAAGCGCCGATCAGGAAGATGAACTCTCCCTTTTCGATATCCAGTGTGACCCCGTTTAGGGCAGGATCGACCCCCGGCTGGTAGGTCTTGGTGACATTATCGAAACGGATCACTTTATTCCCGATGACAGATGGACAGGGATACTGCCACGTTACACACAGGCAGTGGCTGAATGTAGCTTTGCCGCCAAAGCTAACAGGCCAGGCGGCGTGTTACTCCGCCGCTTCCGCCGCGTCTCGCGCCTGGCCGACGCGCCAACGAATACCCGCCTCAAGCAGCGCGTCGATGTCGCCGTCGAACACCGCCGAGGGGTTGCCTTCGGTGTGTTCGGTGCGCAGATCCTTCACCATCTGGTACGGGTTCAGCACGTAGGACCGCATCTGATCGCCCCAGGACGCCTTGACGTCCCCGGCCAGTTCCTTGCGCTTGGCGTCCTCTTCCTGCTTCTTCAGCAGCAGCAGGCGGGATTGCAGCACGCGCAGGGCTGCGGCGCGGTTTTGGATCTGGGACTTTTCGTCCTGCATCGAAACCACGATGCCGGTGGGGATGTGCGTCATGCGCACCGCCGAGTCGGTGGTGTTAACCGACTGACCGCCGGGGCCGGACGAACGGAAGACGTCTACCTTCAGTTCGTTTTCGGGGATCTCGATGGAGTCGGTCGATTCGATCAGCGGGATCACCTCGACCGCGGCAAACGAGGTCTGGCGGCGGCCCTGGTTATCGAACGGCGAGATGCGCACCAGGCGGTGCGTGCCGCCCTCTACCGAGAGAGTGCCGTAGGCGTAGGGCGCGGCCACCTCGAAAGTGACCGACTTCAGGCCGGCTTCTTCCGCGTAGGAGGTGTCCATGACCTTGGTCGGGTAACCTTTGCGTTCCGCCCAGCGCAGGTACATGCGCAGCAGCATCTCCGCGAAGTCGGCGGCGTCCACGCCGCCCGCGCCGGAACGGATCGTGACCACCGCGTTGCGTTCGTCGTATTCGCCCGACAGCAGGGTGCGCACCTCCAGTTCGTCGAGAGCCTTGCGGATCGAATTGCATTCGTTTTCCGCTTCGGTCTCGGCGTCCTGGTCTCCTTCTGCCTCGGCCAGTTCGACCATGATTTCCAGGTCATCGATTCGGCTGGAGAGCTCGGAGATGCGGCGCATTTCGGCCTGGGCGTGCGACAGCGCGCTGGTCACCTTCTGGGCCGCGTCGGTGTCGTCCCACAGATCGGGAGCCGACGCCTGCTGTTCCAGATCGGCGATCCGGGCAGCCAGCTTGTCCAGGTCGGTGACCTTCTCGATGGAGGTCAGCGTCTGGCGCAGTTGCGGAATAACAGAAGAAAAGTCGTAGCTCACGATTCACCAGTCTACGCGCAGACCTCCCCCTATACCCCGTACATGAGCGTAAGTAGAGGTAACCTCACGCCAGTACGCCTACCGGTAAGCGCGACCAACCACCTCGATCCGCCAACTCAATCCGGTTGCGTGCAGAAACCAGCCGGTCAGCGGCGGAGCGATGTCGGCACTAACTCGCACACTTACCCCGCGCGCATCGGGAGTTAACACCGCAGGGGAAACATTCACCGCGCTAATCCCTCCCCGTAGCGCGATCTCCTGCTGGGAATAGGACTTCGCCTGCTGCTCCGCGGCATCTCCGCCTAGCAAAGCAGCGCTGCCACCGTATACTCGCGCGTCTGAAACGGATTTGGCGGCTGCCAGCGCAACCCCATCGGCATACCCTTGCAGACTGTTTCGTTGCAGGTAGGCTCCCGTGATCGCGGTTACCGCCGCGAGCAGCAGCAGGACTACCAGCAGGTAGCCGATCAGCAAAACACTCGCGTTCCCGGCCTCCTCCCGTAGCCGCGCCGCCCGTTTCCGCCCATGCGCCACCCTACGAATCAAAGGTATGTTCATAACCGCCTTCACTGTTTCTTCCCCCGGCTTTCCAACACCGCAATGCTTTCCGCATTAACGGTGAGCAGCTGCGGACCGTGCGGGAACAGCGGCAGGGTGACAGGAACGCTTGCACGCACCCGCAGATAGCCCCCTTCCCGGAAGCAGTCGTTTTCCAGGCAGTCGTAGCTGAGGCGCACGCTTTCTTCTTGCAGCCGATAGTCCTGCCCGGCTAACCGCCGGTTTTCTTCTATCAGCAGCTGCGCTGTTTCCAGATCGGGAGCTACGGCAAGGATGCGCGCACTATCGCGCGCCAGCAGATCGGCGGCAAAAGCCGCCCGCTGCACCTGCCCGATGCTCACCACCAGGTAGACGCTGGGAATCAGCAGCACCAGGGCAAGCGCCACGAATTCCACCAGTGCGCTGCCACGCGAATCGGAGATTCTTCGCGCTGCGCAGCGCAGCGGTGCCCAGCAGAGAACCTTCCGCTCAAAACTCACGGCGCACTTCGCTCTCGGCCATCGTCCCCATTTCGCAGGCGCGGCTGCAACGCGCGCTCAGAGATCGCATTTCCGTGCACTACCAGCGTTTCCGGCGGCCCAAACACCGTCAACAGCGGCACGCTGCCGTAGAGGGTCACCCGTACCCTGCCCTGCCGGTCCTCACTCGCTTCGGCACGGGCAGCCAGGGCCGACGGGAGGCGCGCACGCACTATTTCTTCTGCACGCTGGGCCCCATCCGTGGGGGTATTTCCCACCTGCGCCGCAAAACGCGCCCCCTGCGCGGCGGCATCGAGTAGGCAGTTGTGGGTATGTACAACCAGACAGAGCTGGATGGTGAACAGAGCCACGAGGCTAATCAAGACAGCTATTAGTGGATACTCCACAACTGCCCCGCCGGTTTCCTCGCGTAGTCTCCGCCGCCAGTTCAGCTTGCGCACGGCACCGGCCGCTATCCGCCCTTGACCACCGAATCCATCGCCCGTTGGAACATGCCCACGATCGCTTCTTCCGCGACAGCCCACAAAACCACCACGATGCCGGCGGTCATGAGAGTAACCATCACCCAGCCGGGGACGTCTCCGCGTTCGTCTTCACGGACCCTGCGCATCAGGTTCTCGGCCACGCTATTCAAGGCGGCCATCATCTTTACCCCTACCTGTAGCATTACTTTTCCTTTCCGCGGCTCCTTCGCCGCTTTTATCTATCCCTATCCAGGTTTCTAACTAGCTAGCTACCGTTTATCTAAGGCCCGATCCGCAGCACGGCTATGGCCGGGAAGATCGCGTAAATAACCACCAGCGGCAAAATGCAGAAAACCACGGGTACCAGCATGTAAATCTCGCGTTTACCGGCGGTTTCCATGAGTTCCCGCTGCGCCGCCTCGCGAACGTCTTTTGCCTGCGCACGCAGCACCGCGGCCAGCGGCGTGCCTCGTTCGAGAGAGATCGCCACCCCCTGGGCAAAGCGGGCGAAGGTCTCCAGCGGGGTCCTGTCGGCCAGTTCCGCGAGCGCCCGCCCCACCGGATCTCCCGCCTGCACCCTGGCAAGCACGTGAGAAAACTCGTCCACCAAACTTCCCCGGCAGATTCTGGTAATCCGCTCATCGCGGCGATAGGGGTTTCTCCCGCAGCGACGGCGAGCGCCAGCATGTCTACCAGTGCGGGAAACTCACGCAGCATTTGTCTGCTGCGGCGTCGGGTTTGTACCCCAAGCAACCATTCCCGCGAAAGCGCTCCACCCAGGCAGAAACAGAAAACCAGCAGGGAACTGCGCGTGAACCCAATCCCTCGGCTCATAGCAAGCAGCAGTGCCAGCACTGTGCCGAAGGCAAGTCCCGCGCCCGCGGTAAGTAGCTGTGCGTGGCGAAACTGCTCCGGAGTAAGCGGGCTTCCCGCGAGGCGGAGGCGTCTTTCCAGGTGGTTCCTGTCCCCTATCGCTCCGGCGTACCAGTTATGTAAGCGAGCTAGCCACGGCTTTAAAAGTACGCGCAGGTTAGCTCCCAATCCCTCCCCCACCACAGGTTTTACCTGCCGCTTCACGTAGGGGTCTATTCGCAGGGCCGGATCTGGCCGATGGCTCCAAGGGGAAGCACGCAAACACAGCAGGAGGCCGCAGGCCAGCGTCGCAAAAATCAGGAAAGACAGCAGATACGGGCTCATGCGAATACCCTTTCGTCCCTGGGGAGCCGGGCTATCGCCAGCATGACGCGGTAAGCAAGCAGCGAAATGCCCGCTCCCGCCAGCATGAGCAGTGCGCCCGCGGGAGAGTTATAGGCAAGCCGGGCCGGTTCTCTGGTGCTCATCAATATCAACACCAGCCAAGGAGCGCACAGGGCTAAGCGCGCAGCGTTTACCGTCCAGCTCTGCCTTGCGGCAAGCTCCCCACGCAGCCTGAGATCGTCGCGCAGGAAACTGGAAAGCGTGGCTAGTAGTGTGCCGATGTCGCTCCCACCCACTTCTCTGGTGAGCCGTAGCGCCTCTAAAACCCGGTCCGCTACAGGATCGGCCAAGCGCTGCTTTAGTCGGGAGAGGCAGTGGGTAAAGTCGCCGCTTGCCTGGAAGTCTCTGCTGAAACCGCGAAAAGGCTCGCGCAGCGGAAGCGGCCCCTTCTCCCCCACCTGGATGAGCGCTTCGGGCAATGACAATCCGGCACGCAGCGCCGACGCAATATGATCCACCACCTCCGGCCAGACGGCACGCAGGGAGTCTGCACGTCTACGTGCGAGCATGCGTAGCAGCAGGAGGGGCGAGCAGGCGGCGGCAAAGGCCAAAATCGCGGCTAACACCGGTACACCGCTCAATGCGAGGGAAAGCATCCCCGTAAACAGAAATGCAACCGTGCTTGCGCAAAGCACGTGCCAGGGCCTTAACGCGGGCAGCCCGGCGCTGTATCCCAGGGAACGCAGCCCGGCGCTAATTCTGTTTTTAGTTACCCGTTTGCCGCCTTTCGGGGGCCAGAAGGAAAGCCAGATGCTGCACAGGCCGGCTCCCAAGCAGGCCCCCAGCAGTATTCCCGCCATTGCTTTACCCTCCCAGGAGGTCGGAAAGATCGAACCCCGCCGCAGCGAAGCGCTCCGCATGCGGCGGATAGGCCCCGCCTCTTACCAGCGCACCGCCCCTGCGTTCAAACAGGGTGCCAACCTCTACCACCCCGTTTTCCGCCCTGCCCGATAGCGCGCAAATTTCCGCCACGCGCCGCTGCCCGTCGCCGCTCATTTCTAGGTGCACCACCACATCTATGCAGTTAGCGACCGTCGGCACCACGAATTTTTGGCTGACGTTTTCCCCCGCCAACAGCGGCAGGGTGCAAAGTTTTGTGAACGCGTCACGCGCGCTGTTCGCGTGCAGGCTGGACATCGCTGGCACGCCAGCGTTCATCGCCACCAGCATGTCCAGGCTTTCGGCCTCGCGCACCTCCCCCACCACAATCCTGCCGGGGCGCATACGCAGCGATTCGCGCACCAGTCGACGCATACTGATTTCTCCGTTACCTTCCAGGTTCACCTGGCGGCACTGCATCGCCACCACGTCACGCAGCGGTAGCTGCAGCTCAAATACCTCTTCTATCGTCACCACCCGTTCGCGCGGGTTGATCGCCCCGCCCAGGCAGTTCAGGAAGGTGGTTTTCCCAACTCCCGTGGCACCGCTAACCAAAAAATTGAGCCCGCTTTTCACCGCCGCATCCAAGAAGCGGGCAACCTGAGCGCTTAGCGATCCCAACGGCACCAGGTCATCCAGGCATTGCGCCCGGGCAATGAACTTGCGGATATTTAACGCCCAGTGGCGGCGGGTGACGGGCGGAATAACGGCGTGCAGCCGGCTTCCGTCAGGCAGCATGGCATCAACGAACGGGCTGGACAGATCGAGCCTGCGGCCCGTGGCGGCGAGCATGCGCTCCACGAGCGCCCGCACCTCATCCGCGCTAAGCACCGTGGCCGTCAGCTCGGGCCTGCCGCGCCGGGCGCAAAACAACTCGCCCGGCGAATTGAGCCAGAGCTCCTCCACCTCGGGATCGTCCAGGTATGCCTGGAGCTGCCCGAAACCACCTATGCGCGAAGCGACCTCGGCTACCAGACCATCAATGCCTTCCCCGCCGCGGGTCGCGCTCGCCCCGGTACGGGCCTCGTAATCTGCCACGGCCTCCCGCACCAACGGCTCCAGCCCCGCACCGGAGGCATCGAAACCGCGCCTGCGGATGAGTTCCCGCACGTCCTCTTCAATTACCGTAGCTAGAGCCATCGCGCCTCCTCCTTGAGCCGCAGACTTTAAGATGGTTTTGTCTTAGGTATTAGCCACATTAGCCGCCACCCAGGCTTTAGAATAGAGAGCTTTTTCTGCCAGGATTGGCCAGTGTGGATAACCTCCACAGCACAACGGAAACGTAAGGGAACCAATGACGCCTACGCGCGCACCGAAGCTGCACGAACTCCCCTGGAAATACATCATGCGTCGCTCGCTGCACGAATTTACGCGCAACGACTGCATGGATCTAGCGGCGGGCCTCACCTACTACGCCGTGCTTTCCCTGGTCCCCGGCCTGCTGGCCGTCGTCTCCGTGCTGGGCCTGGTCGGTCAGGCGGCCGACTCCCAGGAAGCCATGCTCGGCGTGGTGCAGCAGTTCGTGCCGGGCGAGGCGGGCAAGACCGCCACGCAGATTATTTCCGGGCTGTCGGCCACCGGCGGCAGCGGCATCACGTTGATCATCGGTATCGTTACCGCCCTCTGGTCGGCCTCCGGCTACGTGGGGGCTTTCGGCCGCGCCGGTAACCGCCTCTACGGGGTGCGCGAGGGCCGCCCGTTCTACGTGCTCAAGCCCGTGCTGCTGATCGTGACCTTCTTCCTCTTGCTGTGCGTCGTGCTGATCATCTTTATGGCCGCGCTCTCCGGCAGCATCGCGCAAACCGTCGGCTCCTTCATCGGCTTCGGCCCGCAGGCCGCACAAATCTGGGACCTGGCCAAGCTACCTGCGGTAATCCTGCTGGCAATCCTGATGGTCGGCCTGCTTTACCACTTCACCCCGAACATTAAGCACACCCGGTTCCGCCTGCTCTCCCCCGGCGCCGCCTTCGCCTTCCTCGCGATGGTGCTGGCCTCCTTGGGCTTCGGGTTCTACGTCGCCTACTTCAGCAAGTATCCGAACACCTACGGTGCGCTCGCGGGTGTGATCGTCATGCTGCTGTGGATCTGGATCATCAACAACACCCTGCTCCTCGGCCTCGCACTCGACGCCGAGGTAACGCGCGGCCGCCAGCTTGAACGTGGAATCGACGCGGAAAAGGAAATTCGCCTGCCCGCGCGTAGCAACAAGATGATCGCGAAGCTCGACGAAGCTCAGGAGAACCTGATCAGCGAGGCCCGCGAAATCCGCCTGCGCCCCCTACACGCGGAACACAGCGTCGAGGTCCCGAACCTCCCCGCCAGCGCCTCCCCCGCAACGGGCGACTAAGACGAGCGGAAACCAGGGGTACTACCGTGGGGGCACCGCGTATCGCAAACCTGCTACCGAAGGGTGATGCACCGCCTCAATCACGCCCGTACCGTAAGGGAGTGGATAGGCAGCAACACGGTGAGGACCCATTCCGCTGGCTGGTAGAACATCCCCTCGTCACTGACGCGGTGGTGTTCGGCCTGGTCGGCCAGGTAGCGATTTTCAGCCTGACGCTGCTACTCGGGGTTACCTCCGAAAGGCACGCTATCTTTTACGTGCTCTACAACTGCCTGATGGTTGCCTGCGCTATCCCGCTGCGCAAATACCCGGTCCAGGCAACGCTCGTAATCGCTCTCCTCGCGCTCATACATTTGCTCTGGGATTCCCTGATCCCCGGCGACGCCATGATTTTTTATGCTCTCTACTGCGCGATCGTGTACGGCAGCGAACGCTTTGGCCGCTTCGCCCTCAAACTGGCCATTTTCGGCATGCTGATTCAGGTGGTAGTGAGCATGACCCGGGTAGCGCGCTTTTACTCCTACGAACTACCGCTCATCGCTAATCCCGGCTCTGTACGCACCGTTAGCGTGCTCGTTTTCGGCTCCCTGCTAATCTTCGCCACCTGGGCATACGCAAAGTTTCAGCGGGCGAAACGCTCCCAGCTCGTACTTGCCGAGGAACGCGCTAAGCAAGCGGAACGCGAACGCAGCCAGTCGGCCGAGCTCGCGGTGGCGGCGGAACGCAGCCGGATCGCCAGGGAAATGCACGATGTGGTGGCACATTCGCTTTCCGTGATGATCGCGCAGGCGGACGGTGGCATCTATGCCGCCGCCTATAAGCCAGAAAAGGCCACGCAAGCGCTGCAAACCATTGCCGACACGGGGCGCGAGGCGCTTTCCGACATGCGCGGCCTGCTCGGTATCCTGCGCCAAAACGAAGAAACCAGCTACGGCCCACAACCGGGCCTGGAAACCCTGCCCGAACTCATAGAGCGGGTGCGCGCCGCCGGCGTGCCGACACAACTGCGGTTGCAGGGCGATCCCGCGACGGTGCCGCAGGCGCTGGAGCTGTCGGCCTTCCGCGTCTGCCAAGAAGCGCTCACGAACGTGATCAAGCACGCCGGGGAGGGCGCGAGCGCCCTGGTGGAGGTAGATATAGCGGCAGATGCCCTGACCATTATCGTGACCGACGACGGCCAGGGCTACGACCCCCACAGCGACGGGCGCGGGCACGGCCTGAGCGGGGTGCGCGAGCGCCTCAGCGCCTACGGTGGCACACTGGAGACGGGGCCGCTGCCGCGCGGCGGTTTTAGGGTGCGGGCGCTGTTCCCGCTACAGCAAGGAGAGCACTGATGAGCGACCAGATCCGCGTTCTGCTCGTGGACGATCAGCCCCTGATCAGGGCGGGTTTCTCCATGGTTATCGACTCCCAGCCCGACATGGAGGTTATCGGCCAGGCCTGTGACGGCATAGAGGCCCTGGCTTTCGCGCGGGCGCACCGCTGCGACATCGTGCTGATGGACGTACGCATGCCCCGCATGGACGGTATCGAGGCGGCCGCCGCGCTCACCACAGAAGGCAGCGACGGCCCGCGCATCATCATGCTCACCACGTTCGACCTCGACGAATACGTCATGCGCGCCATCCGCTGCGGCGCAAGCGGGTTCCTCCTGAAAGACGCCAGGCCGGAGGATCTGCTGTCGGCCATTCGCACCGTGCACAGCGGTGACGCGGTTATCGCCCCCTCCGCCACCCGGCGGCTCATGGAACACATGGCCACGAACGGCCCGCTCGCGGAGGTAGACACGAAACGTCTAGAGACGCTAACCGAGCGCGAACGTGAAGTGCTCACGCTGATCGCCAAGGGCCGCTCCAACCAGGAAATAGCGGACGAACTCTTCGTGGCCGAGGCGACGGTAAAAACGCACGTCGGCAGGATCCTCGCCAAGCTGGATGCGCGCGATCGCGTGCAGGCCGTGATCGCCGCCTACGATTGCGGTCTTGTCCGCGCGGGCAAATAGTCATACTTGAGTAGCACCCCGAGTATTCCTCGGGAGGATGTTTCCCCGCGCGCACGGTGACATGCTGCGGGTATGAACGAAATAGCCATCAGCGCACGAAATCTGGTTAAGACCTACGGCAGCGGCGAAGCTGCCGTCAGGGCGGTAGACGATATTAGTCTGGACATCACGCAAGGCACGTTCACCTCCATCATGGGGCCGTCCGGCTCGGGTAAGTCCACGCTGATGCACCTGCTGGCCGGGCTGGACAGCCTGGACTCGGGCAGCATCGTCATCTCCGGCACCGATATCAGCACGCTCTCCGATAACGCCCTCACCAAATTCCGCCGTGACAACATCGGCTTCATTTTCCAGCGTTTCAACCTACTCCCGATGCTGAGCGCGAAGCAGAACATTCTGCTGCCGCTGGATCTGGCGGGCAGGAAGCCGCAGCGCGGCAAGCTGGAAGAGCTGGCAGCCACGCTCGGCCTCACCGAACGCCTGGGGCACCTGCCCTCGCAACTTTCCGGCGGCCAGATCCAGCGCGTCGCGATTGCCCGTGCCCTCATCACCTCCCCCTCCGTCATCTTTGCCGACGAGCCCACGGGCAACCTGGACACGGCCAGTGGTAGCGAGGTGCTGCGACTGCTGCGCATGGCGGTGGACGAGCTGGGCCAGACGGTAGTGATGGTCACCCACGAACCCGACGCCGCAGCCGTCGGTGACCGCGTGCTCACCCTGGTAGACGGCAAGATCGATCAGGATGCGGGGACAGCGCGATGAGCCGTATAAAGATCACTCCCCTACGCAGGCACCTGGCGGCTATCGTCACAATCATGCTCGCCTCGGCTTTCGCCACCGCGATGATCCTGGGCGGCAACGTGATGCGTGCCTACACCGAAAACTTCCTGCAGGGCACCACCCCCGACGCCGACATCGTCTTTTCTCTACCGCATGAGGAACTGGGGCAGCTCCCGCCGGACACGCTAAGCGAGTACTGGCCTTACAAGCTGGCATACGTAAACCTGGACGAAAAGCACGCGGACACCGACCTACTACTGGTCCCGACCCCGCAGGGCCGCGCCCTGCCTAAGGTCGTGGCGGGCAGCCTGCCCCACGAAAGCGGAGAGGTCGCCCTCACCAGCGACGCCGCTTCACAGGCGAACGTAAAGGTAGGCGAGACGCTAAAGACGGATGCCACCATCCCGCTGCGGGTAACCGGCATCGTGAGCCCCTTCACCGGTTCTTCTAGCGGCCCCACGGCCGTCACCACCCCGGAGACCTTCGACAAGCTGGGGGCGTTTGCCCACGTTCCCGACAGCTACTACGCAATTAGTAAGCTGCCGCCGAAAGAAGCGGTAAAGAAGCTGTCCCAGGTCGCCAACATGGAATCCGTGAAGACCCTGGAGGAGCATCAAGAAACCCAACGCGCAATGTTCTCGGGTTTCTTCGCTGCGATCAACGCAATCGGCCTGGTATTCACCGGTATCGCGGTCGTCACCGGCATAGTGGTGGTTGGTAACACCTTCGCGGTGACGGTGGCGCAGCAGATCCGCAGCCTCGCCATGCTGCGCCTGGTAGGGGCTTCCCGGGGCCGGGTGCGGCGAATAATCCTGCGTGATTCGCTGTTCGTCGGCCTGATCGGATCGCTGCTGGGAGCGGCAATCGCTAACCTGCTGGCCTACGGACTGATCGTGGCTTTCCAGGAGAGCCTGCGTATCGAATACACCGCCGTAGTTAGTCCGCTGGCACTAGCCTTGCCGTTCCTGCTCGGCCTCGGCATGGCGCTGTTTGGCGGGCTGATCCCGGCGCGCGCCGCCACGAAGGTGACGCCGCTGGAGGCGCTGCGTCCGCGCGAAGCCACCAGCGGGTTCGGCGGCGGCAAGCTACGCGCCGCGTTCACGCTGCTGTCGCTCGTCTCCGGCATCTCCCTCATCGGGTACGGCTATTACCTGGTGAGCAGGGAGAACGCCCTGGAAAATTCCCTCCTGCTGCCGGTAGGTTTCGCCACCCTCGGCGGGGCTCTCGTGTTCGTCGGCGCGGTTGTCGGCACCATCTTCCTGATCCGCCCCGTCGCCGCTTTGTTCGCTGCCTTGCTGCCCCGCACAGGCGCGCTCTCGCTGCGGATGGCGGTTAAGAACCTGGCTCGCTACCCCCGACGCAGCGCGGCCACCGTATCGGCGGTGCTGATCGCATCGCTGATCATGATGACCCTGGCAGTCGGGGCCGCCACCGCCACCGCGTCCCTGGAAGGACAGGTGGAGACCAAACGACCGTTCGACGTGATTGCACGCGGCGATAACGTAACTAACCTGCGTAAATCGTTCGATTCGTTGGACGACACCCGTGCCAGCGCGGTGTTCCCGGCGGGAGACATCGAACTGTCTCGCAACGTGCAAACGATGACCCTGTTTGGGGCTAGCCCGGAGCAGGTTCGCCAGACAACCAACCTGAATGCCGTGGCCGATGCAATCGCCGATAACACGGTGGTGCTTGGCGCGGACCGCGCCGAGAGCTTCAAGGTGAAGGACGGACAGGTGAGCGACCTGCCCGGCAAGTCCGGCCCGGTAAAGCTAACTTTCAAGGTGGTCGGAGACAGCAACTACTCGTTCACCACTCCCAAAACCCTGGAAAGCCTTGAGCTGACCAGGCCCGAGCAGGTGCTGATCGTTTCCCTGAAGCCACTGGAGCAGAGGGAGATGAAAAAGAAGGAGATTCAGAAAAAGATAGACGAATGGGCCGCCCAAAACGGCACTAGCGTGCGTACGATCGAGCTGCCGTTCACCGAGAAAGCCACCTATCAGGAGACGATAAACAACGTGCTCTGGGTAGCGATCGTGCTGCTGGGGGCCGCAGTCGCCGTCGCGATCGTAGGCGTTGCCAACACGCTTTCGCTCTCCGTGGTGGAGCGGACCGGCGAAAATGCCTTGCTGCGTGCCCTGGGAACCAGCCGCAGCCAGATACGGGCGATACTCGCCTGGGAGGGCATTCTGCTTTCCGCTCTGGGGGCCGGGCTCGGCTGTCTGCTGGGCAGCGCCCTCGGGGTGGCGGGAGTATCGGTACTGCTGTCAGCAGTGGTGAAAATCGTGCCGACGCTGCCTTACGCACAGCTCGCGTCGTTGCTCATCTGCGCGGTACTGGCTGGCCTGATCGCGTCTGTGATCCCCGGCTGGCGGGCCTCCCAGGCGCAGCCCGCAACTGCTCTAGCTAACGAAGAGGCCTAGAAGCGGTAACGCGAGGCAAGTAATACCAGTGCCGGGAGGGCGCAGGCTACCAGGACGGCGAACACTATGCCGAACCACCAGCCAGCGCTCCCCGGCACTTGGTATTTGAGTAGCGTAAAAGCTGCTAACGCCAGGAAAAGGTGCCAGGTAATGCCGTAGGTAATGCCGAAGCGGGTGCGCTGCAGCAGGCTGCGTACGGCGAAGCCGAGCAGCACCGCACACGCACCGTAGGTGAGGGCTTCTCCGATTAGCACACGATGCAGACTTCCCGCCTGAAAGAGACGCACCAGGCTGTAGCTCGCGACTCCCGCCAGCGCCAGCGCCTGAGCCCCCAGCAGCGCGATAGCGATCTGACGGGCGCGCGAAGGCGCGCCTCGATTGGGGTCGTTCACATCCTGTGTTCGGGTAGCCATAAAAGCATTCTAGCTAGCGAAAAAAGGCCGTTACGGGCCGTAAAAATATCCAACTCACCGTGTGGGAAGTACCACGAGATACACCTTCCATTTCCCTTGTGGGGACCTAGCCGGGAGGGCAAGATTGATTGATGACCACGAGACCCCCTGATCTTTTGGGTCACGTGACGTATGTGTAGTGCGTCGATATTAACGACCAAGAACGGCGCTATCGACTCCCCCTTAGGCGAGCGGATAGCGCTGGAAGCAGAAAGCGAGCAGTACTCATGGACTGGCGGCATAAGGCTGAATGCCTCACGGAAGACCCCGAGCTGTTCTTCCCGATCGGCAACACGGGCCCTGCGATCACGCAGATCCAGGAAGCAAAAACGGTGTGCCAGCGCTGCGATGTGATGAGCGTCTGCCTTAAATGGGCTCTCGAGACCGGGCAGGATGCCGGCGTCTGGGGAGGCCTCTCCGAGGACGAGCGCCGCTCTCTTAAGCGGCGCAATGCTCGCGCGCGACGCGCCAGCTGAATAACCGTTTAGGTTTTTATTCAGATACTTAATAAAAGGGGTTGCCCGGAAAAACCGGGCAACCCCTTTTATTTTGTTTTCCAGCTTTTAATTTAGGACATTATCGGGTCTAGATAGACATCGATCACGGCGCTCGTTCCGCCACCGGGCCGGTCTTCCCAGAACAGGACTCCACCCAGCTCCCCCGAAACCAGGGTTTGCGCGATGGTGGTGCCGAGCCCCTCCGGCTTGCGCCCCTTCATTCCCTCTCCGTCGTCCTCAATCCTGAGCACCAGGTGCGAGCCCTTGCGTTCGCAGCGCACCGTGAGGGTTCCGCCCGTCTCCGCCAGGCCGTGCTCAACCGCATTGGTCGCCAGTTCCGTCACGACGAGCGCGAGCGAAGTGGCTTCCTCCGCGCGAATCACGCCGACCTTACCGATCTTTTCCGTCGCCACGGTCACCTGCTCCCCGCCGAGCCTGCCCGGCGCGGAATCCCGGTGCCGCACCCCGGCGGCGGCGACATCTACCGCGAGGGTGAGGCAGCGATCGATCACGTCATCGAACGTCACCGTTTCGTCGGTGCCCTGCAAAAGCGCCTCGTGCACGAGCGCGATGGTGGAGACGCGGCGCATGGCTTCGCTCAGCGCGAGCCGCGCTTCGTCAGACTTCATGCGGCGAGACTGCATGCGCAGCAGGGCGGCGACGGTCTGCAGGTTGTTTTTCACCCGGTGGTGCACTTCCCGGATGGTGGCTTCCTTAGTGATTAGCTCCCGCTCGCGCCTGCGCAGTTCGGTCACGTCACGCACCAGCACGATGGCGCTGTCGCGCGCCCCCGCGGAATCTGTCAGCGGCAGCGCCCGCAGCGAGAGCGTGCCGCCGCGCGCCTGCATGTCGGAACGCCAGGCTGCCCTACCGGTCAGCACCAGCGGCAGGGATTCGTCTACCGGGGAACGGCTTTGCAGCACCTGCGTAGAAAGCTCCGCGAGGGTCATGCCGAGCATGTCTCCCTCAACCCCGAAGCGGTGGAACGCGCTCAGCGCGTTCGGGGAGGCCCACTGCACCACGCCGTCACGATCCAGCTCGACGATGCCGTCACCCACGCGCGGCGCGCCCCGGCGCGGCGGAATCGGCGCCCCCACGATCGGGAAATCTCCCCGCGCCACCATCTGCAGCAGCCTCTCCCCCAGCAGGTGCAGGCGCATTTCCGTGGCCGACAGCGGATCGGTCGGGCGGCGTAGGTTTCGCTCCACCGCGATCACCGCGATCACTTCCTCGCCCCGGCGCACGGGCACGAGCACGCAGTCGGCGGTGCGGTCCTCACGCTCCACGGTAAAGGGGGTCAGGTTCAGTTTCCCCGTGCGGGCCACCTCGCACAGCGCCTGCCAGTGGTCGGCGGCGATCTCCAACCCCACCGGGTCTTCGTAGTAGACCGTGGCGGCCGTGGCCGGGCGGCAGTGCGCAAGGGTGGTGAACATGTCGTCGTGGCGCAGCCAGAGCAGCAGGTCGGCCTGCATGAGGTCAGCGATCACCTGCCAGTCGCCGATCAGTAGTTGCAGCCATTCCGCGACCGAGTCGCTGATATAGGGCCTGCCGGTCTGGAATTTGCTGAACGTAGACATACCCCTATCGTAGAAGCTAGCGGCGGGGCCCCAAAGAACGGCCTCGCGACTTTTCGGAAAGGGCACACAATGAAGTTCTCCGCCACCATGCACCTGAACGGAAACCCGCAGCAGGTAGCCGCGATGTACGCGGACCCCGAATACCACCTGCAGCGCAGCAATCTGGTTGGGGTTAAGGAAACCGAAACCGAGGTGAGCGGGGAACTTGCACACTCCTTCACCGTGCGCAGCACGCGCGGCGTGGATGCTTCCCTGCTGCCCGCTCCGGCGGCGCAGTTCCTGGGTTCGCACCTGCGCGTGGTGGAAATGCAGGAGTGGCACGAGCCCGAGGCAGATGGCGGTCGCCGCGCGATCATGAGCTACGAAGTGGGAGGCGCCCCCGTAAAGATTCGTTCCGACGTCACGCTGCAACCTCAGGGGGAAAGCACCCTGGTTGAGGTGGTCGGGGAATTCAAGGTTGCGATCCCCCTTTTCGGCGGCAAGATCGAAAAGGCCGCTGCCGAACACACGCAGAAGCTTTTCGCGCGCGAAGAAGCCTGCGCCAACTCTTATCTGGCTAAGGCATAGCGATAGGGCGCGGCCGCTTAGCCGCTTCCACCGGTTTGCTTGCTCTCTCGCCCTACGAGAGGCGTGCGCGCAGTAGCGCTATCTCTTGCGGGGCGTACCAGAGCAGCTCCGGGTCTTCCCCGGAGGCCTCGATTTCACCGCCAGTGAGTTCGCTCAGGTGGTAGGAGGCTATCCGTGCGTTTCCCGCCACGGTGACGCTGCGAACGTTTGGCAGTTCTACGCCCGGCACCGGGGACAGTGCCACGCCGGTATCTGCCGACACCAGCACCACCCTTTCTTCCGGGGTGTCCAGTGCCTGCGCCCAAACCGCATCCAGCTGCGCTTCGTACTCCGCCTCTTCGCCGGCTTCGTCGGGGCACCAGACGATCTCCCCCGCGTGTAGCGCGATCGCACCGCCTGCGGGAAGTTCCTTCGCTTTAGCAGCCGGGAGCGGCAGATAGATACGCATACGCGCCGAGTCCTTTCCGTTTATGAGCGCCGCCGACGGCGTCCGCCGCGCCCCTCTGTCTCATTTTGCACCACGGCAGCGTTTTCTTGGGCATCGGCACCCACCCCGCTTTGCGCCGCCACCGCTGCCGAGGCAATCTCACGGATCCTTTCCCGTAAGGCGCTTCGCGGCGCGGCTTCCGCCAGGAAAGCCCCGTCCCAGGCGCAGCGGCGAGCCGTCTGCACGTCCACAGGCAGTGCGTGCACGGCCCGGCACTCGATCCTCTCGCGTACCATCGCTTCGGCCTGCGCCGGAGTGAGCGGTGGCTGCAGGCGGTTCACCACCACGTGCAGGTTGCCGACACCGAGCTCCGCCAATAGCTCAGTCTCTCGAATCAGCCGGGTTAGAGAAACCGGATGGGCGTCTACCACCGCAAACACCGTATCTGCCGCCGCCAGGGTCTGCCTGGTCACGGCATTGCGCTGCGGCGCTAACGGGTCGTAGTCGTCAGCTTCGTCCGCAATCCCCGCAGCGATATCGAGCACGCTCAAGCTCGCGCAGGCGCGCAGGCACTCCAGCACCTGTTCGTAGGCGGCTTCCCTGATTTCGCTCCAGTGGCTTCCCAAGCCTATTCCCGGCAGGAGGCGCAGGTGTTCTCCCAGGCGTTCGCTCAATCCGGTAAGTTCCGGGCCGCCGAGGCAGTCACGCGCAGCCAGCCTGCAGGCGGTCAGCAAAGCCGCGTTTTCTTCCACTACCCCGGCGAGCTGCGCCAGGCATGGCGCGCGAGTATCCGCATCCACCAATAGGGTGTCCACCCGCTGCAAATGCGTTTCATAGGCCAGGTTGGCCGCGAAAAACGAGCGGCCCGGCCCGCCCTCCGGCCCCCAAACCGCCAACAGCTTCCCGTCTCCTCCGACTGGTTCTGAAGCCGCCGCTTCTTCTCGCGCTTCGCCGTCGGCGCAGGCAGTCTCCAACAAGGCAACTATTTCCTCGCCCGTCGCCTCGCGCTTTAGCAGGTACCGCAGCCCGTAGGGAGGCTCGTTCGCGTTCCCTAGGCCCACCACGGTGACTCCGGCGGCCTGCAGATCGGAAACAGTCCCCCGATCCAGGCCGCGAGTTTCCAGGTCAAGCAGCACCGCATCCACGGGCCCGGCATGGGCGCAGGCGATGGTTTCCGCGAGGTCGGCGCAGCGCCGCGTAACGCTCACCCGGTCTGAATAGCGCGTGGCGAGATCGTGCACGATGCGCACCTCGTCGCTACCGCTCACGCATATTAGGAGCGCGATCATGGCTTCTCTTTCGCGTTTCCAGGAACCGCGATCACATCAACTCGCCCCTTCCCGGCCAGCGCTGTCAAAACTTCCGGGAGCTGTGCTTGCGGGAGCATGACCTCTACCGTCGCTCCTCTCGCACCTATCCCCTGCGCCAGGCTGACGTTGCTGACGCTGGCGTTTTCCACCAGCCGGCGCGCACCCGCCTCTCCTTCCTGGCTGTGCCAAAGCTCAACCCGCGCCCCCTTACGCACCGATTCCGCCACCGGACCGTCTACACGCACCGCCACCGGGCGCAGATTAAGCAGTTCGGGGGTAACGAGAGCGCTGCGCGGCAACAGCTCGCCCGGCCCGACGGGGACCGCTAGGATCGCGCCCTCGGGGAGATCACCGTAGTCAGCAAAATAGTTATTCGCACTGTCGGCAAGCCGCATCTCACGCACCACGAACGACTCCGCCCCGGCCTGCTCCCCCACCGCAAGTTGCCTGCTAGCAACCAAAACGGGAATCGTGCTGGCAACCTGCCGAGCGTAAAAAACGCCACCGATAATGCTGACCAATACCAGGGCGACGCCGACCAGCAGACGCGGATCGCGCCAGCCGGGCGGGGTCAGCCTTTTAGCCAGCGTGCTCTTGTGGAAACTTCCCATGATCGCGGGGCCTTTCGCGTGATACAGGGATTACATAGCTGGGGTAATCTTGCCACGCCAAAGCGCAACAAAGGAACACCATCCCCACGATATGTGCATAAACTTCCGCAAACGCTATGATGAACGGGTAATACTCGGTTTCCGCACACTCGCTTAGGAGAAACATGGCATCGCCACGCTTTATCCCGCTCGCAGACGTTGCGGAAAGCCTATCCATCAGCGCTTCCCAGGCTTACGCGCTGGTGCGCTCCGGCGAACTACGCGCCATCAAGGTGGGCGGCCGGGGCCAGTGGCGGGTCGAGGTGTCCGAGCTGGAGGATTACATTCAGCGGATGTATCGACATACAGACGAGTTCGTCGCCCAGGAAAACGCCGGCGCACAGGAGCGCCGCTCCGCTCGCACCAACTAGTTAGTCGATTAATACTAGGGTTAAACAAGCGTAGGGCAAGGTAACCCTCCCGCCTCCCTCCGCACGCAGCTCGACGAAGTCCTTGCCGACGTTAAGCACCACACCCGCGACCTGCCCGTCGCGCCAGTGCACCCGCAGCGGACGCCTTTCCGCAGCTAGCGCGCGCAGCACTCCCCCGAGTGAGAGCGCAAATATCGGCGCCTGCTCCACGGGGCGCGAGGGCAAATCATAGAAAACTACGCCGCCCAGGTTGGGAACCAGATAGCAACGCCCTGCACCATCGCGCTGTCCCAGCAGCAGCCAGTCCGGCCCCACTTCTCCCAGCACACCGGTAATTATCTGCCCCGCAGCAACTTGCAAAGAGAGTTCTTTCCCAATCGTCGCACGCAGACGTTGCAGAACGCTCACCTCGGCCCTCTGCGCAGCTATTAGTTCCCTTCCGCAGTTCCTGGCCTCAAGCGACTCCTGCTGCACCATCTGCGCGGACAGGCTAACCAGCAAACGATCCCAATCCATGCGATCAGGGTATAGCCAGAAAAAACTCTTGCCTAGAGAGGAGCTAAGTCGCTATATTCGCAACAAAACACGGCAAACTAAATCAAACAGTCATATAGCCGGTGTTTTGAAGGAGAAGCGATGCGCACCGTAGCGACAAAACAGATAGCTCCCGCAAACCCGCGCAGTAGTGAATATGCGCGCCAACTGGCACCCGTTTTAGCCCGCGTAACGGTGGAGACGATGCGCGGCATGCGGGCCCCCACACTGCTTCGGCAATACGCCGTGCCGGAGGTACTCGCCGACGTGGAAAGGCGCGCTTCGCTTAGCCTGCGGCTGCGACTCGGCAGGCAGGTTCCAAATGCGCGCGTGCGCTTGGGAACCGTTCGCACCTGCCAGGTTTCAGATACTGCGCTTGAAGCGAGCGCGGTGGTGCAAGAGCCCTACCGCGCTCGCTGCCTAGCGTTTCGCCTGGAATTACGCCATAGCGGCTGGCGTATGACGGCCCTGGAGGTGGGTTAGCGCTTCTTGCCGGACTTCTTCTTCGCCCGGCTGCGTGCGCGCCTCTCGGCGCGAGAAAGTCCCGCTTCCGCGTCGGCCTCGACCGTTTCTTCCTCGCCGTCCAGGGTTGGGGCAGAGTAGGAGAGGTTCTCGTTCTGCGGCGCCTCCACGAACCCTCCGGAAGAGAGGCTCGGGTGACCGTCTTCACCCTCCTGCACCTGCACGTCCAGGTTAAAGACGAAACCGACCGTGTCTTCCTTGATCGCCTGCGTCATCGCCATGAACATCATGTGACCTTCGCGGGCGTATTCGACCAGCGGATCGCGCTGCGCCATCGCGCGCAGGCCGATACCTTCCTTGAGATAGTCCATCTCGTAAAGGTGCTCGCGCCAGCGGCGGTCTATCACACTCAAGAGGACCTGGCGTTCCAACTCGCGCGTGGCTTCCTTGCCGAGCTGTTCTTCTCGCCTGTCGTAGGCGAGGCGAGCGTCGGCCAGTACCTCGCTGCGCAGCCAGTCAGCATCCAGGTTAGAGAGGCTGCCCACCTCTTCGATGATGTCCTGCGGTTCGAGGGTGGCCGGGAATACCGTCTTTAGCCCGGCAAACATTTCCTCCAGGTCGACGTCTTCCGGGCTCACCCCGGCGGTGGCGGAATCGACGGCGGCGGATACCACGTCGTCGATAAAGAAGCGCACCTGCTGCCCCAGGTCTTCCCCTTCAAGCACGCGGCGGCGTTCGTCGTAAATACGTTCGCGCTGCTTCGTAAGAACGTCGTCGTACTTCACCACGTTCTTACGGATCTCGAAGTTACGCGATTCGATCGCCGCCTGGCCGCGCTGGATTGCCTTGGACACAACCTTGCCCGACAGCGGGATGGATTCATCCACGCCCCCGCGCGCCATCAGCGTTTCGGCGGCTCCGGAGTAGAGCCGCATCAGATCGTCCTGCAGCGACAGGTAGAAACGGGATTCTCCCGGATCCCCCTGACGTCCGGAACGGCCGCGCAGCTGGTTATCGATGCGGCGCGATTCGTGCCGCTCGCTACCCAGCACGTAAAGCCCGCCCGCGGCCACCACCTCATCGTGCTGCTTCGCCACCGATTCGCGGGCAGCCTCGATAGCCTCGTCCCAGGCCGCCTGGTATTTTTCGGCGTCAGTTTCCGGGTCAAGACCGCGCTTGGCAAGCTCCGCGTGGGCCATGAACTCGACGTTTCCACCCAGCATGATGTCGGTACCGCGACCGGCCATGTTCGTCGCCACCGTGACGGCGCCCTTGGCGCCCGCCATCGCGACAATCGCGGCCTCCCGCGCGTGGTTCTTCGCGTTCAGCACCTCGTGTTCGATGCCGCGCTTGGCGAGCAGCTGCGACAGGTGTTCGCTCTTTTCGACGCTGGTGGTGCCGATTAGTACCGGCTGCCCCTTGCGATTTCGCTCCACGATATCGGCCACGATCGCTTCGTACTTGGCCTTTTCGGTGCGGTAAACCTTGTCCACCTGGTCGATACGGATCATCGGCCGGTTGGTCGGGATCGGCACCACACCCAGCTTGTAGGTCTGCATGAACTCGGCGGCTTCGGTTTCCGCGGTGCCGGTCAGGCCGGAAAGCTTCTCGTACAGCTTGAAGTAGTTCTGCAGGGTGATCGTGGCCAGGGTCTGGTTTTCCGCCTTGATATTGACGCCCTCTTTGGCCTCAATCGCCTGGTGCATGCCCTCGTTATAGCGGCGGCCAGCCAGAATACGGCCCGTGTGTTCGTCCACGATCAAGACTTCGCCGTTCATAACGACGTAGTCCTTGTCTCGCTTGAAGAGTTCCTTCGCCTTCAGCGCGTTGTTCAGGAACCCGACCAGCGGCGTGTTCAGGGACTCGTACAGGTTCTCTATCCCCAGGCGATCCTCCACCAGGGCGATCCCCGGTTCCAGGATGCCCACCGTGCGTTTCTTTTCGTCCACCTCGTAGTCACGGTCACGGCGAAGCATCTGCACGACGCGCGCAAACTCGCTGTACCACTTGTTCGCGTCCCCGCCCGCGGGGCCGGAGATGATGAGCGGGGTGCGGGCCTCGTCGATCAGGATGGAGTCGACCTCGTCCACGATGGCGTACCAGTGACCGCGCTGCACCCGCTCCTGCACCGTCCACGCCATGTTGTCGCGCAGGTAGTCAAAGCCGAATTCGTTGTTCGTGCCGTAGGTGATGTCGGCGGCGTATTCCTTGCGGCGCTCGTCCGGGGTCTGGCCGGAAAGGATGCAGCCCGTGCTCATGCCCAACGCACGGTACACGCGCCCCATCAGTTCGCTCTGGTAGGAGGCCAGGTAGTCGTTGGTAGTGACGACGTGAACGCCCTTGCCAGGCAGCGCGTTCAGGTAGGCTGCGGCGGTCAGGGCGAGGGTCTTACCCTCACCGGTCTTCATTTCCGCGATGCGTCCGCGGTGCAGGGCTGCGGCCCCCATCAGCTGCACGTCATAGTGCCGCTGTCCGATGGTGCGGCTCGCAGCCTCCCTAACCGCGGCGAAAGCCTCCACGAGGAGATCGTCCAGGGTTTCCCCGTCGGCCAAACGCTGCCGAAAGCTGTCGGTTTCCTCTCGCAGCTCGTCGTCGCTGAGAGCCTTAAAAGCCTCCTCGACGTCGTTAACCTTGCGCGCGATGGCCTCTAGCTTGCGCCGTTCACGGCCCTCGCCCGCACGCAGGATCTTCTCGAAAAGGTTTGCCACCGGGTTCTCCCTAGCGTTCGCTTTAGCTTCCAGGCGCGCGCACCGCACGCGCCAACCCCACCAGTTTATGCGTTTGTTACCCAAAAGCGCGCATAAAGGCGGGGTGGCTCATGCAGCCACCCCGCCCAGAAAGAGGCTATTCGCCCTCTACCTCCAGCTCAATCACGCCGTAGCTCCACCCCTTGCGGCGGTATACGACGCGATGCCTGCGCGTCTCGCTATCGACGAAAAGGTAGAAATCGTGACCGACGAGCTCCATCTGATAGAGCGCGTCATCGACGGTCATCGGGGTAGCAGAGTGGGTCTTTTCGCGGATCACGATGGGGCTCTCCCCCAGTTCCGCTCCCTTTTCTGCCTCCTGCTCGCCCTCCTCGGTGAGCACCACTTCGTCCTCCGCCAATGGAACCTCCACGGCTGGCATCGTGCGGAGGCTTTCCGGAGTCTCATGGCTGCGGCTCTTGCCGCGCCTATGGTCCTTGTGCCGGTCACGGGCACGACGCAGTCGCTCCAGCAGTTTGCCGTAAGCCACATCGAACGCCGCGTAGAGGTCATCCGCGCGCGCTTCCGAGCGGATCACCGCCCCCGCATCACGCACCGTAAGTTCAACGCGATCGGCTTGTTCGCTTCTGCGCGGATTGTTCTCGTGGGAGATTTCTACCGCAATGAGCTGCGCCCGCGGAGCAAACTGGGAAACCTTTTCCAGCTTGTCCTCAATGTGTCGCCTGAAGCGATCCGGGACGTCCATGCGCCGACCAACAACGTTGATTTCCATTTGATCCTCCTTGAACATTCAGTGATACGCCCGATGGGGCCGGGAGAGCTTCGTTACCACCCCTTCACCTGTGCGGAGTCAGCCACAGCATCATCGCTTGTGGCTTGTGTCACTAGAATAGTCTTCGCGTGCGGGATTCTCTAGTCCCGTAAGCGAAGCGGCCAGACAAACCGCGCCCACTACGTTCACCCCCGCCTTGGTTAAGACCCTGTGCGCCTCGGCCAGTGTGGCTCCCGTGGTGAGTACGTCATCCACAAGCACGACCCACAACGAACGCGTTTTGTCGACCCTGGGCAGGAAGAACACCCTCATGCTGCCGTGCCGATTGGCGCGCCTTTCCCTAGACCGCTTTCCTCTCCCGCTCATCCCCCGGCTGAGCAGTCTGAGCGGCGCAAGCCCGCTGCCCGTTTCTCTGGCCAACAGTCTGGCCAGGGCAAGAACCTGATCCTCGCCGCGTCTGAGCAAATTTTCCGGGCGGGAGGGAACCGGCAGGAGGAATGCCTCACCGGCACCGCTATCGGGTCGCATAAGTTCGCTAAGGGCGGGCGCGAGGGAGCGTGCCAGCAGATTGAGCACGGCCCACTGCCTACCGTTTTTGGCCGCTAAAACTGCCGCGCGCAGCCTACCCGTATAGGCACCGAGCACATACACGGGAAAAAGCGGTGCGCTTACCAGGGAGTTATCGGCTACCCGTGCCGACACCACCACGTTCAGCGCGGGAGCAGCCCCTTCCGCGTGCCACGGCGGGCCGTCGCACGCGCGCTTACACTCCGGGCAGAGCACGTATCCCGGTGCCCCGCAGGGGCAGTAACAAGGCAGGATTATTTGCCGCAGGGAAACCAGTGCTGCAATGCCAAAATCGGAAACCACCCTCCCAGAGTTGCTGGACCTGGCCCAACACACCTGTACCTGTGCAAAACCGCCGGTTAAACAAGCCGTGTGCAACCCAGGCAGCGCCGAATAACTAGCGAGGCGCTATGGCTATCAGTAGAAAGCCGGCTCCCAGCCCTGCAAGCCCAGCTTCACCCAGCCAACCTGTCCCGCCTGGTAAAGCGATCCTGCCACCCCCTGCAGCAGAATCAGCCCCGCCACGTTCGAGCCGGCCAAACGTATCGAATCGCCGGGAGGGGTAGGCAGTATGCTCACCTGCTGGCTACCGCTGATGGTGCGCGCCTGCAACTCACCGCTCAAGGTCACCCGCCCCAGAGCAATAATCCCGGTTTCCGCATACCAGTTCGCACTAACCAGCTCGGTCAATCCCGTAAAGATCTGCACAGGATCGGTGAGGGCTCGCGGAGAGCCATCCCTATTGCGCACGATATTCACAAGATCAACCCGGTTATCGCCCTCCGGGGCGGAGGAAGTCAAAAGTAGTCTGACCCCGTCGCTCGCGAGAGATGCCTCTTTCACGGTGCGCCCGGCAAGCCAGGGAACCGCCATTTTGTTGGTGCCTCCCCGGGAATCGACCACTAGCACCGCGGCAGGGTTTTCTCTGGCCAGCAACAGCACATAGCCAAACTGATCCAGCAACGGCCCGTTATGCACGGACCCCAGGGCCATCACCGTGGGGGCTTCCCCATTTAGAGAAAGCAACAGGTTCGCCCTATCCAGGGTAAGAGCGCAATTTATGCGTCCCTCCCGGTAGGCGGGGCCGCGCAATGCCTGGTTTTGCAGCCCGGGAGCAAGCTGCTTTCCTCCGGAGACGACGTCCTCCAGGGGAGAAACTATCCCCCTCACTCCGGCAACGTAGGGTCGGTGTCCGGGAAGCGGACGAGGAAGACGGTCGCTGTCCGTCGGAACAGGATTATTACGGGAAGTAAGTTCTACCCGCGATACTCCCGGCAAAGACTGCAGGGTTGCCGTTAGCTGGGAAATCACCGCCTGCAATTCGCTAAGCGTGTACCCCTTTACATCCCTTTCCAAAGAAATCTGGGCCAAACCTCCCGTGCCCAGCTTCACTTCGACAGTACCCGGTGCAAGGAGGTTTGCCACCGGGTTGTCTACCGCCGGCTGCATCTGCTCACTAGCGCCCTGGGCGAGCAGCGTCAGCGCGCTCGACGCGGAGCGCTGCACCGGGACAAAGCGCACCTCCGGAACCAGGTTTTTCCTGGCCTTGTCTATAAAGAACAGCGTTGCCGGAACGAAGAGCAGCCGGAACACGGAATCGGAAAGGAATATGCCGTCCGGCGCTTCCGAAATCCGCCATTCCCCGCCCACTTTCTCCACCGCAAAGTTGATGGTTATCGGCAGATCGGAAAGGTTACGACTGAACGTACCGTCGGCAGAAACCGCGCCGGGAGAACTGAACGCCGCATGGATACGAGATTCTTTCCCCAGGGAGACCAGTACGTCTTCCCGACCGGAATACAGGGTCACGGTTTCGCTGGGACGCCAGCGCTGCGCCATTTCTGGCGTCAGGTAGCGTCGAGCCACGGCATAGTCGCCGTCCTCGTCCACCCCCGCCTGCAGGAATCCGAGCAGCACCTGTTCCGGAGTGTCACCATCGGCAGGTGGACGCGGACGCAGATAGGGCGCATTGCCCTCCCCCGGGCCGAGCGCGGGGCTACTGTGCACGTCAGAGCTGGTGGGAATGTTGGAACAGGCGCTGGTAGCGGCGAGCGCAGCAGCCGCCAGCAGCACGCGCCTGGTGGGCCTGGGAGAGCCGTTCATTCCATTCCTCCCTTGAACCCGAACAGCGTGGGCAGGTCTGCGGGACCGGTCTGTGTGGGGGCATTAGTTTGCGGGCAGGAAAGGGAGTCCAGTATTTCCCTGGGATCATCCCAATCTCGTTCCAGAGGCAGGGGCGATTCTCGCAGGGTGCCCTTTTCCTCTCGCGGCAGGGTGAGGCGGAATACCGCCCCCTTTCCTTCTCTGCCCCAGGCTTGCAGCCAGCCTCCGTGTAGGTGGGCATCGGTAAGCGAGATGGAGAGCCCCAGCCCGCTGCCGCCCAGCGTGCGCGCCCGGGAGGGGTCTGCACGCCAGAAGCGGTCGAATACTCGCTGCGCGACCTCCGGGCTGAGGCCGTATCCGTTGTCCTGCACACTGATGCAGACGGCCTCTTCCGAAGCCCCCAGGTGCACCCAGATGGGTGCCCCCTGTCCGTGTTCTATCGCGTTCACCAGCAGGTTGCGTAGGATCCTGTCGATCCGGCGGGAGTCCACGCAGGCGTGCATATCGCAATCCAGGGAGTACACCTGCAGCTCACAGCCGCGTTCTTTCGCGAGCGGACGAATGTTATCTATCGCGAGTTCCACCAGGCGACGCAAATCTTCTTTCTTTGCGTTCAACTGCGCGGCCCCGGCATCGAAGCGGGAGATTTCCAAAAGATCCGACAGCAGTCGATCGAAGCGTTTCACCTGCGTTGTCATTAGTTCTGCCGAGCGCCTGACGTCGCTCGGGAAAGTTTCTTTCGCACCGTCAATCACGGAGCTGGCCATGCGAATTGTGGTCAGCGGGGTGCGCAGTTCATGCGAAACGTCGGACACAAAACGCTGCTGCATGTGGGAGAGGGTGGCAAGCCCCTCCACTTTTTCTTGCAGGGCTGCGGCCATGGCATTAAAGCTCTGTCCCAGCCGGGATAGTTCGTCCGAACCGGAGACCTCAATACGCGTTTCCAGTTCACCCGCGGCCAGGCGTTCCGAGGCCGCGGCGGTTTCCCGGATCGGCACGCTCACGAAACGGCCCACCACCAGGGCGATACCCAATAGGGAAAGCAGAAGGGTGATGCCACCGGCAGCCATCATTTGCTGCACAAAATCTAGCGTTTCCTGTTCGTTGCCCAGCGGGTAAAGGATGAAAAGATCGTAGCTTCCCGCGCCGGGCACCATCACCCTGGTACCGACCACTATGGCGGGGACCTTGTGCGTTCCTTCCCGCCACAGCACGGACTGCCAGAGCAGTCCGTCGCTGTGCGCGACCCGTTCACGCATGTCTGCCGACACTACGTCCAAAAGCGCCCTGTCGGTGGTGATCAGTGTCAGGGTGTCGCTCGAATCTACCGGCAGCAGCGCCACCTGACGCCCATCGTCCGTGGCTGATGACTTGAACGATTGCACGAATACGGTCGCGGCATCCTGCTGCTGGATAGCGGAGGAATCTTTGACGGAATCGAGCGCGGTTCCCAGTTCCGAACGCGCTTCCCGAGACTCAATCAGAACCCGGTCACGGCGCTGTTCGAAAAGACCGTGCGCGATGGTCGAGGAAAGCGAGGCTCCCACGATCACCACGGCAACGGTGCTGAGTGCCACCGTAACTATGACGATTCGGCTGGTTAGGGTCCAGCCGCGCCTATCGAAACGACGGGCAAGCCGTGCCAGCAGAGAATCGTCCACGCTATCGCTGTGCGGCCCGGTATCCGATGCCGCGCACGGTCTGCACGATTACCGGGTTATCCGGGTCCTTTTCCACCTTGGCGCGCAGGCGCTGCACGTGCACGTTTACCAGCCGGGTGTCGGCAGGCTCGCTGTATCCCCAAACTTCGCGCAGGATCTGCTCCCTGGTAAACACCTGCCAGGGTTTGCGCACCAGGGTGAGCAGCAGATCGAACTCGATGGGGGTGAGCGGAATATCCACCCCGTCGCGGCTGACCACGTGCGCGTTAACGTCAATCACGATGTCGGAGACGTTGTAGCGTTCCAGGCTCGGCACGTCCTGGCGGCGCACGCGCGCCTTAATACGTGCCACAAGTTCCTCCGGTTCGAAGGGTTTGGTCAGGTAGTCATCGGCGCCCGCTTCCAGGCCCTCAACCACGTCGGCGGTGTCGGTCAGCGCCGTCAGCATGATGATCGGCACCAGCGACTGCTGACGGATGCGGCGGCAAACCTCAACCCCGTTCATTCCCGGCAGCATGACATCGAGCAGGATCAGGTCAGGCTCGTAGTCGGCAAAGGAATCGAGTGCTTCCAGGCCGTCACCGCAAACGCGCGACTCGTACCCCTTGGTACGCAAAACGATACTTACCATCTCCGCAATAGCGGCGTCGTCATCAACCACCAGCACCCGTGCATTACTCATGACTCCCATTGTGCCATTAGCAACCCCTAGCCGTTTAGCGCAGACATTTTCGACCATCGTCTAATGGCTACGCGAAGATAAGCCAATACGGTAGTGGATGTCAGGAATTTTTAAGTTGTCACTTAAAGCGAACTTTGGAGACGCACATGTCCTCACCGAACGAACCCACCGGACAGGCTCCGCAGTATCCTTGGGCAAACCCGTCGGGGGCCTCTTCTTCCGACAACGCTGCCACCAAGGAACGCCCCAGTTACGGGCTACCCGATCCGAACGCCGCGCAGCAGCACTCACCCGCACCCGAGACCGCAGCGGCGCAGCGCTCGCTTCCCGAAGCGGATCAGTTCATGCCGCTGCGTCCCCTCGGCCTCGGGGACATCCTGGGCTGCGGGATGCGTTTTTCCCGCGTCAAACCAAAGGTTATTTTCGGCGTTTCGCTAGTTTTCTATACCTTTGCATTCCTGGTTGCAACGATCGTTACCTCGTTTACCTCCCAGCGTTACTTCGCCAGCACGTTCTCCCCCACCGCCGCCGTTGACATCGAAAACAACGAGATCGTTCCCGACGGGACAGTTGAATACCTGATCGGCTCCCTGGGTAGCAGCTTCATCACGATCATAGTGACCACGCTGCTGGCCGTAGCCATAACCCCGCTGGTGCACGCCGCAGTCACGGGGCGGGAACTGAAATTCGAGGCAGCAATCTCGTCCGTGCGTAAGCACACCTGGCAGGTTCTCCTGCTCATGGTCTTGTACATCGCGGCAAGCGTAGCGGTGCCTGCCCTTATCGGGTCCCTGTTCGTAGGCCTCGGATTCCTCATGCGCGAATACGTCGCGGCAGTTGTCGTAATTGCCGTCCTGGGTGTGCTCGCAAGCCTATTCGGTCTGCTCTTCGTGTTCACCCGGTTCCTGTTTTCGCCCTACGCCCTCGTGCTGGAAGATCTCAGCGCGGTGGCCGCTATGAAGCGTTCCTGGCAGCTCACCTCGGGCCGCGCCTTTTGGCGCATCCTCGGTATCTCGCTGCTGACCATGATCATTTACTCGCTGCTGCAGCAGGTACTGACCATCCTGCCCGGCATCGTCGCCGGTATTGCAACCGCAATTTTGATACTGGCCTTCCCCGGTCACCCCGTGATGCTCGGCATCATCATGACAGTCATGATCATGCTTGTCGCCTTCCTAGTGGTGGCGCTGACCCAGCCGCTGCTGACGGCGAGCTACATCGCTCTGTTCTACGACACCAAGATTCGCCGCGAGGGCTACGACGTACAGCTGCAGCGGGAACTGCGTGAGAGCCGTAGCTAATGCTTCCCTGTGACGGCCAGTTCGATCCCGACGGGGCCCGCGAGCTCGTAGAAAAGGAGCTCGCGGACCCCCGCTATCGGGATGCTCCGAACCTGGTTGAGGAAGCCTTTGCTGCGATACGCCGGTACCTAAACGGGCTGAAGCTAGACGATGCGCTGGGCGGAAACCTCACCTATCTGCTGCTGGCTCTAGTCTTCGTGTGCATCACCGCGCTCGCCATCTTTCTTTTCCTGCGTTCGGGTGGTTTCACCGCCGAGGCGCGGGCACGCAAAGCCGTCAGCCTTTCCTCGGACGCCTCGCTCAGTGCCCTGGAACTACGCAACCAAGCCGGTACCGACCTGAAAAACCAGGCATATCGCGAAGCCACGCTAACCGGTATGCGCGCCCTGGTCAGGGACATGGAAGAACGTACGCTCTTGCACGTCAAGGAGGGCACCACCGCGCATGAGGCGAGCACGGAAATAGCGCGCTTTTTCCCTGCCCTTGCCACACAGCTACAACGCGCGGCGCAAAGCTTTGACCGGGCCGCCTATTCGGAGCGCCCAATCAGCGCGGATGACGCCACCAAAATGGTGCAGCTGGCTAAATACCTGCACGAGAGCCAAGCGGAGGTGAAAGAAGATGAGCAGTAGGAAAAAAGTCCTCATCATTACCGCCGCAAGCCTCTTCTTGCTGTTTTCCATGATTTGGATACTCTTGCGAGGCTTTTACATTTCGGGATATTTGGAGCCTTCCTCGCCCGAACCGCAGGGTTCCCGCGCGCTAGTCACCGTACTACGGAAAAACGGCACAGAGGTCACCGAACGCCGCAGCGTGCGCGGAGCCGTGAAGGATCTAGAGAAGGGCAACACCCTTCTCATTACAAGCCCCTCTACCCTTTCCCGGAGACAGCTTGCTTATCTGGAGGAACACCTCCAATCCGACACCGCGAAGAAGGGGCGGATAGTCCTGGTTAGCCCTAATCAGCAGGTGCTTAGCATCATGGCACCGGACATTTGGCCGGCCGCCACCGTCGACGATCCCGATGCTGCCGCCCAGGGAGAGCAGTGCATGTTAAACACCCGTGCCCGCCGTATTTCCGCCGGTTCCCCGACCAGCCATCGCAAGAGCCTGCGGGATAAATTAATCAAAGAATATCCCGGCGTGCTTTTTAGCGTGCACGGCTCAGCTAACGCCTGTTTCCTGCACGATTCTCAGGTGAGCGTCGCTAAACAGGGCAGGGTGGTAGTGGTAGGTTCCGGCGCTCCCTTCACAAACCGGCTACTGGCGAGCCAAGACAACGCCGCTTTCGCCCTTAACCTGCTTTCTCAGGGAAAGCCCGTCACCTGGTATCTGCCTAGCCCCGACGACCCCAGCTCGGATCCGGGGAGCAGCGTCGTGGACTATCTGCCCTCCGCTATTAACCCCTTTGTAGACGGCCTGACATTGCCTGTCTTGCTGCTGCTCATCGCGAGTTGGCACCGGCTCGGCCCCGTTGTTAGGGAGCCGCTGCCCGTTACCGTTCCCGCAGCCGAGCTGACCCGCTCCCGGGCACAGCTCATGATGCGCTTTCGCCAGCGAGAGCGCGCTGCCCACGAGCTACGCGCCAAGACTCGACGCGAACTGGTAACGCTGCTCGGGGGTCCTGCCTCAGCCAGCAGCGAAGAGCAGATTGCCTTCCTGCAAAAAGCATCTCCCAAAAACTCAGGCAGGTTGCGCGAGCTGCTCACAGACTCCCCGATCAAGAACAACAGCGAGCTACGCCAACTAGCCGAAGACCTCATCCACCTCGAAAAGGAGACCCGCCGTGACCGTTAGCCCGCGCGAACAGCTAACCCAGATCAGCCACGAAATCCATAAGTCCGTGGTGGGGCAGGACGCCGCCGTAACCGGCCTGGTCGTCGCGCTCCTCAGCCGCGGACACGTACTGCTAGAGGGTGTCCCCGGCGTCGCCAAAACCCTTTTGGTGCGTTCCCTGGCCGCTGCCCTGGACGTGGAGATGCGACGCGTCCAGTTCACCCCCGACATGATGCCGGGCGACGTCACCGGCTCCCTGATCTACGACGCGGCCACTTCTAATCTGGTATTCCGTGAGGGACCGGTATTCACCAACCTGCTGCTGGCCGACGAAATCAACCGCACGCCCCCCAAGACGCAGTCGGCGTTGCTCGAAGCCATGGAAGAGCGGCAGGTCAGCGTCGACGGTGCCGCGCGTAAGCTACCCGTCCCGTTCATGGTTGTTGCCACCCAAAACCCGATCGAATTTGACGGTACCTACACTCTTCCGGAGGCTCAGTTAGACCGCTTCCTCCTCAAGATCAACCTGCCGCTACCCGGTAGGGAGGAAGAGATAGACGTACTTAGCCGGCACGCCGCAGGGTTTGATACTTCCAACCTGGCCGCAGCGGGTCTGCGCGCGGTAGCCACCCCCGATAGCCTGGCTGCGGCCCAGGAAGAGGCAAACCGGGTCACGGTAGAAAAGGCCATTACGGAATACATAGTCGATATCTGCCGGGCCACCCGGCAGTCCCCCAGCGTCGCCATGGGGGTTTCTCCCCGCGGCGCTATCGCCCTCATGCGCTGCGCACGCTCGTGGGCATACCTGACCGGCCGCGACTTCGTTACCCCAGACGACGTAAAGGCTCTGGCCGCCCCGGTTCTCAGCCACCGCATGAAACTGACCACCGAAGCGCAACTGGACGGAGTCAACCTCGCCGGGGTGCTCTCCACCGTGCTCTCCACCGTTCCGGTACCGCGCTAGCCATGGCCCTGACCCGACGTCCCGCTTGGCTCGGGATAATCAGCCTATTTTCCCTGCTCTGGTTTCCCGATCTAACGGTTGTTCTGCTGTTGTGGGCCACGCTGCTGCTACTCATCCTGCTCGATTTCCTGCTCACCCCTTCGGCGAAAAAACTGAGGGTAGCGCGTGAACTTGGCGAACAGGTCCGGCTGGGGGAAGACCTCGATGGCAGGCTGCTCATAACCAATCCCTATCGGCGCACCATCAAAGTCGTTTTACGGGATGCCTTTAACCCCTCCGCGGGCCTCGCGGCTAACCAGCGCTTCAAGCTGCGCATCCCCGGCGGGGAAAGACGCGCTGCAGAGGAAACCTTCGTACCTACCCGGCGCGGCCGACACTACAGCCGGGGCGTATGGGTAGAGGTATTTGGCCCCCTCGGGTTCGTTAGTAAGACTGCCCGGCTTGAGGCGCCCGGTGAGTTCAACGCGCTCCACCCGTTTGCCGCTCGCAAATACCTGCCCTCACGACTACGCAGATTGCAGGAGATCGAGGGCGGCAGCGTGGTCCTCACCCGCGGACAGGGTAGCGAGTTCGATTCGCTGCGTGACTTCGTGGACGGTGACGACGTGCGTTCGATCGACTGGCGAGCTACCGCCCGCCGTAAAGAGCTGGTAGTACGCACCTGGCGTCCCGAACGCGACCGACAGGTGCTGATAGTCCTGGACACCTCGCGCACCAGCGCTATTCGTATCGGCGAGGGCACCCGCCTCGACTACGCGATTGACGCGGCGCTGCTGCTCGGCGCGCTCGCCTCACGGGCCGGGGATAGGGTTGACCTGCTCTGCATGGATCGCGTACCCCACGCCCGCCTAGCCGGGGAGGCTCCGAATAACCTGGTGCCCGCCATGATCGACACAACCTCCGCGCTGTTCCCCGCCCTCGTAGAAACCGACCACAAACGCCTGGTGAAAGAGGTTATGTCCTGCGCCAAGAAAGGTTCCCTGGTGGTCTTACTCAGCTCTCTGGATGAGGGATCGCTAGAAAACGGGCTGCTGCCGGTGGCTTCCCAACTGACGGCCGACTACAACCTGCTGGTGGCTTCCGTGAGCGACCCACTGCTCCCGGAGATGCAGGAGAAGCACGGCAACGTGCGCGAAGTGTACGAGGCCGCCTCCGCTTCGCAGACGCTCGTACAGCAGCATCGCGCGGCAGAGATGCTCCACCGCAGCGGAGCACTGGTGGTGGACGCTCCCTCAGATAGTCTGGCCCCCAAACTTAGCGACACCTACCTGGCTCTCAAGGCAGCGGGCAAGCTCTAACGGCTATCTCCGCTGAGAGGACGGCTGCGGGGCGGATGCTTACAAGCATCCGCCCCGCAGCCGTCTGTTCCGCTAAACCGCTAAACCGAACTTAGAGGACTGGCGGCAATAAGAGAAACCCGAATTAGGCAGCTTGGTAAGCAGCAGCGAGAGTTACCCCGCTACCTCGTCTTCGTAACCGACGACCTCGGGCGGGAGATCGCCGTCCACACCCCAGGGCCCGGCGCGCGGCCCCAAACGCGCAACGGAAGCGAG
>JAHUUL010000020.1 GCA_019218415.1 Dermabacteraceae bacterium TAE3-ERU27
ATGCCCGCGAGGCGTTCCACCGATCCGTCGATGGCCTTCAACCGCTCGGTACCCAGCGTGCCGTCAGTGGAGTACACCAGGACAGCGGGCAGGTTGTCGCCGCCCGGGAAGCGTTCCTGGAGTTGCCCGGCCCGGGCGGACTCGGCTGTGCCCGGCAGACCCTGGGGAGCCCCGTCGGAGTCTCCGGCTCCGGCACTCAGGAACTGCAGTCCCGCGAAAAGCAGCAGAAACCCGAGGATCGTGGCCCATGCCACGCCTTTCTTCGCCACGAACGGGGGGCCTGCCGCGACGGGCGCCGCCCGGTCCACTGTCGTTCGCGCTGCGGATACCGGGGCCTCGGGACGGTTGGAGTTCATGAACCCATGTTTCCACAGGAATACGACGATGTGCAGCAGCCGATGCGATCCGCGTGAGCTCCCGGATGGCTGTCCGGTTCCGGAGCGCCACCTAGACTGTCACCATGTTCAGTCGTATCAGACGTCCGCGGATCGACCCGCTGATCGTCCTCATTCTCCTCGCCGTTCTCCTCGCCGTGATTCTGCCCGTGCGGGGTGAGGCGGCGACGGTGTTCTCCGTGGCGACGAAGCTCGCGATCGCGCTCCTGTTCTTCGTCTACGGTGCGCGCCTTTCACCCACCGAGGCTCTCGCCGGTCTCCGGCACTGGCGGCTGCACGTCACCATACTGGCCTTCACCTACGTGGTCTTCCCGCTGATCGGTGTGGCACTCATGCCCTTCGAGAACCTGTTCCCGACAGGCCTGTTCCTGGGGATCGTGTATCTGACACTGGTTCCGTCCACCGTCCAGTCCTCGGTCGCATTCACCTCGATCGCCCGGGGAAACGTCGCCGGGGCCATCATCAGTGCCTCAGCGTCGAATCTGCTCGGCGTGGTTCTCACACCGGTGCTGGTAATGCTCCTGATGAGCCAGGGCGGTCACGTCCATGTCAGTAGTCAGGTGTTCCTCGACATCGCGATACAGCTCCTCCTGCCGTTCTTCCTGGGGCAACTCGCACGGCCGTGGATCAGATCGATCGTGTCTCATTCCGCGGCGAAGATCATCGATCGCGGCTCCATCACCATGGTGGTCTATTCGGCGTTCTCGGCGGGAATGGTCGCGGGTATCTGGGACACCGTGAAGGTGGGGGAGATCCTCTTCCTCATTGGCTTCTCCATCGTGCTGGTGGCCTTCATGCTGTGGCTCACCCGCTGGGTCGCCGCGCGCCTCGGCTTTGATCGCCAGGATCAGATTGCCATTCAGTTCTGCGGCACCAAGAAGTCCCTTGCCACGGGCCTGCCCATGG
>JAHUUL010000021.1 GCA_019218415.1 Dermabacteraceae bacterium TAE3-ERU27
GGGTAGGATCGCAGAAAAGCGGTGCATCAGGTGTCAGCGTCGCTGACGTTCCGGAGCTGTGCCGCCGCACCTTGGGCAAGAGGGAGTGATCGGTGGAATTCTTCTGGTACGGGCTGTTCACGTCACTGTGCGTTCTCGTCGTTCTCGCGGGATGGCGCTTCCTTAGAGTCCGGGCGACGGGCTGCGGCATCCTTCTGCGGAGACTTCCGGCCGTCGGGGTCCACGGATGGCGGCACGGTGCGCTCCGGTACTCGGGGGATGGCCTCGAGTTCTACAAGCTGCGTTCCGTCTCTCCCTCCGCCGATCTCCGGTTCCCCCGCACCGGTGCCGAGGTGACGGAGCGTCGGGAACCAACTGTCGCCGAAATGACGTTCATGCCCGCAGGTGTCCGCATCATCGAGTTGTCCGTCCTCGACGACCGCTACGAACTCGCCCTCGACGGACACGGTGAAACCGCCCTGACGTCCTGGATCGAATCCGCACCCAGCGCCCGGCAGGAACGACGGTTCCGGCCGCTCGACCGGTGACCGTGGCGGGCGCCGTCAACCGGCGCGGTACGGCACGCTAAACTACGAGGAATGCGACTCGTCATAGCCCGTTGTTCCGTCGACTACATCGGACGCCTGGAGGCGCACCTCCCGTCCGCCGACAGACTGCTCCTCGTCAAAGCCGACGGTTCGGTGTCGGTCCACGCCGATGACCGCGCCTACAAACCGTTGAACTGGATGACGCCACCCTGCACGCTCCGGGAGGAGCCCGTCGAGGTCGACGTCGACGAGGACGACGCGGGGCACACGCTCTGGATCGTGGAGAACTCCAGGGGCGAGCAGCTCCGGATCACCATCGAGAAGATCCACTCCGACGTCACCCACGAGCTCGGGCAGGACCCCGGCCTGATCAAGGACGGCGTGGAGGCCCACCTGCAGGAGCTTCTCGCCGAACAGATCACCACCCTCGGCGACGGGTACACGCTCGTCCGTCGGGAGTTCCCGACCGCGATCGGTCCGGTCGACATCCTCTGCCGGAACGCCGCCGGCGAGGCGGTGGCGGTGGAGATCAAACGGCGCGGCGAGATCGACGGGGTCGAACAGCTGACCCGGTACCTTGAGCTCCTCAACAGGGATGAACTCCTGGCACCGGTACGCGGGGTGTTTGCCGCACAGCAGATCAAGCCACAGGCCCGGACCCTCGCGGAGGACCGCGGCATCAGGTGTGTCGTGCTCGACTACCAGGCGCTACGGGGCACCGAGTCATCCGAGCTGCGTCTCTTCTGATGCCCCGGCGCAATCATC
>JAHUUL010000022.1 GCA_019218415.1 Dermabacteraceae bacterium TAE3-ERU27
CGGACGAGGGCGGTGACGGCGCTGTGCACCTGGCTGAGATCCGCGGAGCGCCCCTCCGAGTGCTGGGGAGTGCCGACGGTGAGGAAGTGGACGTTGGCGAAGCGCGCGGCCTCCGCGGTGTCGGTGGTGAAGGAGAGTCTGCCGTCCGCGAGGTTCCGGGTGAGTTTCGCGGCGAGGCCGGGTTCGTGGAAGGGGACCTCACCCGCGTTGAGTGCGTTGATGCGTTCGGGGCTGATGTCCACGCCGAGGACCTCGTGGCCGAGTTCGGCCATGCAGATCGCGTGGGTGGCCCCGAGGTAGCCGGTTCCGATGACGGTCAGTTTCATGTCACCAGTTGTACCCCCCGTGGGTTAGGGGAAGGTGAACACTGTTTGAATGACCTGACCCGGGGTCCGGACGGTGTCCGGGCCCCGGGTCAGGGTGCGCAGGAGTCAGTCTTTGGGCATGCTCTTGCGGTAGCAGTAGATCGTGTACAGCGCCATCAATACGATGATCGCGGTGATCACCGCGACGACGATCACGCTCAGGGTGGGGTTCCACCAGCTTGCGTCTGTGGTCGGCATGTTGCTCCTCCTCTCCTGCGTCGGTCCTCCCCGGTCCAGCGACGGTGCAGCACTGACGGCTCCGGGTGCAGCGGCGTCGTTGCCTACAGGTTACGGTGCCGACGCCACCGGTGGGGCGGACTCCCCCCGCGAATCACCACTGATTGTAGCGGCAGCTGACATCCGGGGGCGAACTCCGCGGGTTCAGGAATTCTCGGCGACGAAGTCCCGGGCGATGGTCTCGGGATCGGCCTTCTCCGGCCCGATGTTGCGGATGTTCATCTCGAGCAGAGCCTCGGTGGTGAGGTCGGCGTTGATCCTGGTGATCGCCTCGCGTGCCTCCCCGGAGACGGCCTTGCCCTGCATCAGCGGGAGAATGTGCTGGGGCAGGATGAGGTTCTCCGGATCCTCGAGGGTGACCAGGTCGATCTCCTCACCGTCGGTGCTGAAGGTCGGCGAGGTGGTGTAGACGTTGGCGACATTCGCCTTCCCCGTGGTCAGGGCCGCGATGGTCAGCGGTCCACCGGAGTCGGAGATCGGGATGATGCTCATCTTGTCGGCCTCGATGTTGTACAGCTCCTCCAGTCCGGAGGGGCCGTAGGGGCGATCCTTGAGTTCGGGGTTCGAGGCGATCCGGATT
>JAHUUL010000023.1 GCA_019218415.1 Dermabacteraceae bacterium TAE3-ERU27
CGACGGCCCTCGTGTACGGCGAGACCGGCAGCCCCCAGTCCGCGAGCGCGAGGTACGCGTCATACTGCGACCGCGGGGTGAATCCCTCGACCGCACCGATTCCGTGGCAGATCATCCTCAGACGACGTTTGCGCACTTCCGCGGTGTTCTTCTGACGCAGGGAGCCGGCGGCCGCGTTCCGGGGGTTGGCGAAGGGTCTGCCTCCGTCGGCTATCCGGAGGGCGTTGACCTCGGCGAAGTCTTCGACCGCGATGAATACCTCACCCCGGACCTCGAGCAGGTCGGGCACCGGATGATCGTGGCTTGCGGTCAGCTCGTGCGGGATGTCGTCGATCACCCGGGCGTTGGCGGTGATGTCCTCGCCAATCCGCCCGTCGCCGCGGGTGGCGGCACGTTCGAGGCGCCCGGCCCGGTAGACCAGATCGATCGACAGGCCGTCGATCTTGAGCTCGGTGAGGTACCTGGCGGCGGGGGTGCGGGCCAGCCACTCGTCCAGTTCCCCGGTGTCGAAGACGTTGTCGAGGCTCAGCATCCGCTCCGGGTGCTCGACATTGGCGAAGCTGGAGGTCTCGTCGACCGGTGCGCCGACCTGCATCGTGGGGCTCTCCGGCACCGCGAGTTCCGGGTGCTCGGCCTCGAGCTGCTGGAGCTCACGGAAGAGGGCGTCGAAGTCCGCGTCCGGGATCGACGGCTGGTCGTTGTAGTAGAGATCCCGGTGGTGGCGGACCTCTTCCGCGAGTTCGGTCCACCGCCTGCGGAGCCCGGTGTCGTCACCGTCCCCGATCGCGTCGGTCCGGTCTCCGGGGGTGTTGTCGCTTCGATTCACGGCTGTCAGTCTAACGACCCCGCCGCCGGGCCCCGTCGCCCCGTCGGCCACGGCCCGGTTACGTGTTGTCTAGGGTTGTGGCATGACGAACTTCGACCCCTCCGCGATGCTCTCCTTCGATCTGGAGACCACGTCGGCGAACCCCATCGAAGCCCGCATCATCACCTCGGCGATGGTGCGCATCGAGGGCGGGAACGTCGACCCCGTCGAACTGCTGGCGGATCCCGGGGTGGAGATCCCCGCGCAGGCCTCCGAGATCCACGGAATCACCACCGAATACGCCCGCGAGCACGGACGCCCGCACGACGAGGTTCTCGCGGAGACCGTCGAACGCATCCGCAGGGGCTG
>JAHUUL010000024.1 GCA_019218415.1 Dermabacteraceae bacterium TAE3-ERU27
GAGAACCGGACCGGGGCGGACGTCCGCGGGAAGGGAGGTCGTGAACTGGTAGGACACGACCTCGCGGATCAGGGCCGCATCGTCGATCCTGTCCCCGGTCGGGGGCGTGTACTTGAGTACGACCGAGCGTTGCTGGAGGAACGGCGACACGGCGACACGGGCCCGGAGCACCACCGCGTTCCCGGATCCCCCGAGGGACACGACGTCCCCGAGTTTCTGGGTGCCTCCGAAACGTTCGGACAGCAGCTCCTGGGCCACCTCGACGATCTCTTCGGTCGCGAGCATGGGAAAACTCCTTCATGGTTCATTCGCCGGTGAACCGGCGTGGTGAGGGCGCACGTGGACGCACGATCACGCCCTCAATACTCCCCCTCACTGTATCCGGCGGGAGGAACAGGCGTCGGCCGTCCGGACGGCGGTGCCGCGGATCCGGCACCGTGAAATCCCCGGAAACAACTCCTGAACAGTATCGGAGGCACAGGAAAAACGGGGACACAGTTCCCGCGCAGCCGGGCGACACGGTCACCGGGGGGGCGGAATCACCATCGGGCCGGTCAGCCGGCGACCGGCCCGTTGCCCGATGGTGGAGCGGCCGGGTGAGGTCAGCTCCGGTTGGGCTGGCCCTGCTTCTTCGGCTTGGCGTCGATCCCGGAGTCCCTGCGCTGCTCCGGGGTGATCGGCGCCGGGGCGTCGGTGAGCGGGTCGACTCCGCCACCCGACTTCGGGAACGCGATCACGTCGCGGATCGAGTCGAAGCCGCCGAGCAGGCTCATGATCCGGTCCCAGCCGAAGGCGATGCCGCCGTGCGGAGGCGCCCCGAAGGCGAAGGCGTCGAGCAGGAAGCCGAACTTCTCCTGCGCCTCCTCGTCCGTGATGCCCATGACCTTGAACACCCGCTCCTGAACGTCCCGGCGGTGGATACGGATCGATCCGCCACCGATCTCGTTGCCGTTGCACACGATGTCGTAGGCGTACGACAGCGCGGACCCCGGGTCCTCGTCGAAGGTGTCGAGGAACTCCGGCTTCGGCGAGGTGAACGCGTGGTGGACCGCGGTCCACGTGGAGTGACCGACGGGGACATCGCCGCACGCCGGGGCGTCGGCGGTCGGCTGGAAAAGGGGCGCATCGACGACCCAGG
>JAHUUL010000025.1 GCA_019218415.1 Dermabacteraceae bacterium TAE3-ERU27
GAACCCGAGCACGGCGATGAGTGTCTGGTTGACGGTCCAGGTCCGCAGCGTCGTCGCGGGATCCATTCCCATGAGTCGTCCGACCAACCAGAAGCCGGAGTCGTTGACGTGCGACGCCGCCACGGATCCCGCCGCGGTCGCCAGCACGATCGCCGCGAGCTGCACGGCGGTGAGATCCGCCGCGGCCACGGCGGGCGCCATGAGGGCCGCCGCGGTGGTCAGCGCGACCGTGGCGGACCCCTGGGCGACACGGAGCGCCAGGGCGGCGAGGAACACCGCGAGAATCAGCGGGACACCGAGATCCCCGAGCGTCGCCGCCAGAGCGTCCCCGATTCCGGTCGCCCGGAGAACGCCGCCGAACATGCCGCCGGCACCGGTCACGAGAATCACCGAGGCGACCGGGGCCAGCGCGCCGTCGAACACCCGCTCAACCGCTTCCCGCTCCATACCCCTCAGAACCCCCAGCACAACCGCGGCGACGAGAGTCGTGATCAGCAACGCCACCGGCGTGGAGCCGAGGAAACGCAGGGTCTGGACCCACAACGCCTCGGGGTCGACCCAACCTTCCGTACCCGCCATGTCCAGACCGGTGTTACCGAAGATGAGGACGAGTGGCAGCACCAGGATCGCGAGCACAGTACCGGTACCGGCCGGTTTCCCGGGCAGCTCGCCGTCAGGGGTCTCCGGTCCTCCGGTCAGGAGATCGGGGACGGGGATCGGGAATCGTCTGCCGCAGTGCAGGCCCCACCTGTAGCCCGAGAGATACCAGACGGGGAACACGACGATGAGCCCGATCAGCAGGACCAGACCGAGATCCGCATCATAGAGCTCCGCGGCCGCGATGGGTCCCGGGTGCGGAGGCAGGAACACGTGCATGACGCTGAAGGCACCGGCCGCGGGTATCCCGTACCTCAGGACCGGCTCCCCCAGCCGACGGGCGACGGCGAACACGACGGGGAGCATGACGATCAGGCCCGCGTCGAAGAAGATGGGGAACCCCATGATCAGGGAGGCGATGCCGAGGGCGAGTGGCGCGCGGGCGTCACCGAAGGAACGGGTGAGCGAGTCGGCCAGGCTGCGGGCGCCTCCCGAGGTCTCGACGAGACGTCCC
>JAHUUL010000026.1 GCA_019218415.1 Dermabacteraceae bacterium TAE3-ERU27
CCGGAAGAACACGGACACCGAATGGAGGATCAGAGCTGCACCGAAGAAGAGTCGGATGAGGAAGAGCCCGAAGTCCATCGTGCCGCGCTTCGCTTCCGGTTCATCCTCTTCAATCAGATCCCCGGTGTAGCCCGCGTCGACGGGAACTGACTGGGTCGGGATCTGCTGCACCGGTGCCGGGGTGCCGGTCATCACCGGCATCGTGGTCGTGGGCTGTTCCGTGGCGAAGTCAGCGTCAGCGTAACCCTGTTCCGGCTGCGCGGAACCCGGTTCCCGGACGTGTTCGGGGGACGGGGACGGGAACACCGCGGTCGCGGAGTCCTCCGCTCCGGCACCGATGGACTGTGGGGCGGCACGACCGGCTCGGTCGTAAACGGAGTCACGGGTATTCTCGGGTGAGGACCCCGGAGGGGCGTAGGTGGGGATGTCGTTGTCGTCGAAGTCGCCGGGTACCGCCCGGTCGGGACGGGGGTCATTGTTGTCGCTCATACCTTGCACAGTATGTGAGCCTCAGGACTTTTGCCGGTAACCTCCTCGGGCGCGTCGGTATTTCGGGGCACTCCCACCCGGGATCGTCCTCTGCCCCGGCGACCCGGACCGTGCCCGCCCGTGCGGCCCGGGTCAGTGACAGGTCGACAACACGGCAGCGAGTGCGTCGTGTTCCGCGGGGGTCACCCACAGGTGGTAGCGGTGTTTGACGGCGATCTGGCGCTCCACGTACTCACACCGGAAATCCGGGTTCGGCGGTAGCCAGGTCGCGGCATCCGAGGCCCCCTTCTGCTGGTTGACCGGGCCGGAGACCGCAATGAGGTTGTCGGGATCATTCGCGAAGGCGCGTCTAACCTCAGGATCGAGATCCTGCGCCCCCTTCATCCACGCGTCCGCCAGTGCGACGATGTGATCGACCTCGACCGTGACACCGGTGGCGGAACCGCGGACGAAATCGATCTGGGTTCCGGTGTAGTAGTCGTTCAGCAGTCCGGATTCGACGACACAGTCCCGGGTCCCCGGCCGGAACCGGACGTGTATGAGGTCACGGGCGAGGATGTCGTCGCGGGTGTCGCAGCCGTTGTGTCCGAGTTCGACCGCGACGTCGTCGCTCCACCGCT
>JAHUUL010000027.1 GCA_019218415.1 Dermabacteraceae bacterium TAE3-ERU27
CTGGACGACGAGAAGGACCTGGAGATCTGGCAGCGGTTGACCGCCAATTTCTGGCTCCCGGAGAAGGTTCCGCTGTCGAACGACGCCGCCCAGTGGCGGAACATGGATGAGGACACACGCCAACTCACGGTCAAGGTCTTCACCGGCCTCACCCTCCTGGACACGGTGCAGGCCACGGTCGGCGAGATCTCGCAGATCCCCGATGCGCGCACCGAACATGAGCAGGCCGTCTACGCGAACATCGCGTTCATGCAGGCGGTGCACGCCCGCTCCTACTCCTCGGTGTTCAGCACCCTGTGCTCCACGGTCGAGATCGACACCGCGTACGCGTGGGCGACGGACAACCCGCTGCTGCAGCAACGCGCGACCGCCGTCATGGAGCACTACTACGGAGATGACCCACTGAAGAGAAAGGTGGCTGCGACGCTGCTGAGTTCACTGCTCCTCTACGCGGGGTTCTATCTGCCGCTGCGGTTCTCCGCCCGCGGGCAGATGATGAACACCGCGGACATGATCCGGTTGATTCTCCGGGACAAGGCCGTCCACGGCTACTACTCCGGGTACAAGTACCAGCGGGGCCTCGACGCCCATCCCGAACGGCGTGCGGAGATGGAGGACTTCACCGGGAACTTCGTCGACGAACTGCTCCGGATGGAACTCGAGTACTCGTCCGACCTCTACCAGGGATTCGGTCTCATCGACGGTGTGATGGCCTTCGTCCACTACAACGCCGACAAGGCGTTGATGAACCTCGGCTACCCGGCCCGCTTCGAGGAAGAGGCGTCGGGTGTCGAGCCGGACGTACTCGCGGCGCTCGCCCCCGAATCGAGCGAGACACACGACTTCTTCTCCGGTTCCGGATCCTCGTACGTGATCGGCGGGGCGGAGTCGACGGAGGAATCAGACTGGGATTTCTGACACCCGTTCACCCGGGGTTCACGCGAGCCGGCGCGCACCGGGCGGACACGTTACGCGCGGTGGTGGCCGGCGCTTGTGTGGTGGGGTGGGGCCCCCCCGCGTGGGGCCGAAGGGCCCGCGGGGTGGGCCGGGTGGGGAGGCACCCGACCCGCAGGGCGCGCCGGAAACACGGGTGTGGGG
>JAHUUL010000028.1 GCA_019218415.1 Dermabacteraceae bacterium TAE3-ERU27
GTGGATGATGGCTGACACACCCGATGTGGCGGCGACGACGACCGCACGGTCGAGCTCCAGGGCCCGCATCCGCGACATGGCCAGCTGCTGGTATGTCATGTCGGAGAAACCGAACGTCGCGTTGTTCGTCGGGGTGGTCAGGATACGGGCACCGGCCCCGACCGCGTCCCGGCCGGCCGCATCGAAGGCGACCTCGTAACACGTGGCCACTCCGACGCCGATCATCTCGCCGGTGGCGGGGACACGGACGTGCACGACGCCGTCCCCGTCGCCCGGCTTGTAGTCACCGGCCCGGTCGACGTACGGGGACAGGGGACGGAGCAGCTCCCGGTAGGGCATCCACTCCCCGAACGGCTGGAGGTACTTCTTGTGGTGCCACTCCCCCGGGCCGGTGACGGGATCGAAGACGACGACGGTGTTGCGGTCGCCGACATCGTCCGTGGTGAGTGTCCCCACGAGGACGGGCGCGCCGGCCGAGCTCACCGCTTCGTCCACGAGCTTGCGCGCCTGAGCGTCGGCGAAGGGGTTGACGTCGGCGGAGTTCTCGGGCCAGACGACCAGATCGACAGGTTCCCCGATGGTTTCCGTGACCCGGGTGTGGTTCGCCAGGACGGCCCGGCGTTGCGCGTTGAAATCGAGACCGAGTCGCGGGACATTTCCCTGCACCGCGGCGACGGTGATCCGGCCGGTGTCCGCGTCCGCTCCGGGAGCGGCGACCCAGGAGCCCGCGGCGGCGACCGCGGGAACGGCGATCAGCGTGAGCGCCCGGTACCGCCCGCCACGGAGGATCAGTGTGGCCGCTCCGGCCGCGACCATCACCACCCCGAAGGTGACCAGGGCAGGTCCCCCGACGGGGGCGAGGAAGCGTAGTGGACCGTCGACCTGTCCCCAGGCGAGGCGGACCCACGCGAAGCCACCGAAGGGCCAGGAACTGCGCAGCCATTCGACGGCCACAGCCATGAATGGGTAGACGGCGGGACCGCAGCGGAGGCGCGCGGCCGCCGTGACACCGGCACCGAGGGCGATCGCGTACAGGGATTCGGTGACGGCGAGAGCCACGTAGGGGAATGTCCCGACGAGCTCACCG
>JAHUUL010000029.1 GCA_019218415.1 Dermabacteraceae bacterium TAE3-ERU27
CCCAACCGGGAGCCGGTCCCTCCGGCGGGCGATGCCGCTGACGGCACTGTTCCGACCGCGGAGAACGTGGGCGAACGCACGGTCTCCGCCATGACCGGGAACCCGGGTACCGTGTCCCGGATGGCGGAACCGAATCGATCCACGACAGACACCGGCAAACCCGGAGAGGAGACCCCGTGAGTGAGCACGTGCTCGGCGAGCGCTACGAACTCGGTGAGGTCATCGGTACCGGCGGTATGTCGGACGTCTACGCCGCGAAGGACACACTCCTCGGGCGTGACGTGGCGGTCAAGATGATGCGCGCGGAACTGGCCAGGGACGTCAACTTCCGGGAACGGTTCCGACGGGAGGCCCAGAACGCCGGACGGCTGAATCACCCGTCGATCGTCTCCGTCCTCGACACGGGCGAGACGGAGCTGAACGGAATCAGGATCCCGTACATCGTCATGGAACGGGTGCACGGGAGAACACTCCGTGAGATCGTGCAGAGTGACGGCCCCATGCGACCGGCGGAGGCCGCGCGGACGCTGCTGCCGGTCTGTGAGGCCCTGCAGTTCTCCCACGACGCGGGCATCGTGCACCGGGACATCAAACCGGCGAACATAATGATCACCAACACCGGATCGGTGAAGGTGATGGACTTCGGCATCGCCCGCGCGGTCGACGACGCCACGTCCGCGATGACGCAGACGTCCGCGGTCATCGGCACCGCGCAGTATCTCTCCCCGGAACAGGCCCGGGGCAAGTCCGCCGATGCGCGGAGCGATGTCTACGCCCTGGGTTGCGTGCTCTACGAGACGGTGACCGGACGTCCCCCGTTCGAGGGCGAGTCCCCCTTCGCCGTCGCTTTCAACCATGTCCACGAGGACCCGGAACCACCGTCATCCTTCATTCCGGACCTGACTCCGACTGCGGCGCTCAACGTCGACGCCGTTGTGCTGCTGACGATGGCCAAGCATCCGGCGGACCGTTACCAGTCCGCGGCTGAGCTGGCCGAGGACCTGACCCGGTTGAGCCGCAACGCGGTGTCCAACGCCGCACGGAGTCACATGCGCCCGATGCAGGG
>JAHUUL010000003.1 GCA_019218415.1 Dermabacteraceae bacterium TAE3-ERU27
TCATTCCGAACCCGGAAGCTAAGCTCTACTGCGCCGATGGTACTGCACTCGGGAGGGTGTGGGAGAGTAGGTCGCTGCCGTAATTTTCTTTAGGGGGGTTGCCTTTTTGGGTGGCCCCCCTTTTTTTTTGTGGTTTAACAAGAAACGGCAGGTAAGTGCCTTTTGTGGTCGCTGCGTTTCCAACGCGGGGTATAAAACGGGCGATTACTTTCCGAGCGCTAGGGGATAGTAGATTGTCCCTGTGACTAGAAAAAGCCTTTTGAACTGCTTTTTTATCGCGGCGGCCATCACATATAGCAGCTGGATATTTACCCTGCTACTGACCTCGACGACGCTCAGCCCGGTAGCCCACTATGTATCCGAATACGCGGCCAGCAACCAGCCCTGGCATCTGCTCTATCGGGTGGGGGACGGGCTGTCGGCAGTATTTATTGCGGCCGGGCTCTGGACGGTGCGCAGCCACAAAACTGCGCTCTGGTGGTCCCTGGCGGCGTTCGCTCTATTCACACTCGGGGACTCCCTATTTCCGTTCGCGTGCGCCATTCACCAAGAACCCTGCGCCAGCCAAGCCGCAGCCTGGCAGCTGCCGCTCACCCACTACCTACACTCACTTACCAGCATGCTGCTTTCCGTTGCTCTGATAACGGCGATGGGGATAGATGCCGTTAAGAATCGCAACCGGCTCCGTGTGAGCGTCTCCGCGATAGCGGTAACCGCGATGCTTCTTTCCGTGCTCGGTGAACTGGATCTGCACACGGTAGGCGGTTTGCTCCAGCGCGTGCAGCTTGTCGGCATCTCCATCTGGTTAGTGTTGATCGCGCCGCTGTTGGCTGCTGACCACCGGAGCGCAGCCGATCCCAGGCGAAGCTAGGGGAGGGGCAGCCCGATCTCGCGCCGCCAGGCCGTGTGACGCTCCTGCAGCTGCGCGGCCAGCTCAGGTTTTTCCGCCAGCCGCTCCACGGACTCGCCCTCGCCGTCGGCAAACAGGGACAGGGACAGCCCCTCACCGACGTCCACGTGCTCTACCCCGCGCAGATACTCGGCCTGCGGGGAACCGGGCTGGCTGTAGCGCAGTTTCGCCTCCGGGACACGCACGGCCCACTGAAACCCCGTATCGAAATGCAGCGCTTCGTGCACGGGCTGCCCCGGATCGGTAAACACTCCCGTCAGGGGAATGCCGTCGAGGGGAACCTCTGGGTCGAGACTCACCCCGGCCAGCGCCGCGAACGTCGGTAGTAGATCCAGGGAACTTACCAGGGAATCGCTAGTGCTGCCGGGAGCGATCACGCCGGGCCAAGAGGCCACGAACGGGACGCGGATACCGCCCTCGAACAGGGTGTATTTGGTGCCGCGCAGGGGGAGATTACTACCGTAGTTACAGGTAGAGCCGCCATTATCGGTCAGGTAAACCACCAGCGTGTTTTCGCGCTGACCGGTTTCTTCCAACGTATCCAGCAGATGCCCCACCTCGCGGTCCAGCAGCTCCAGCTGGGCCAGGTAGAACTCCCTGCCGTTCGGCAGATTCGGCGAAATCGCGCCGTCGTACCAGTCCAGGTACTCGTTCATCTCCCCATCGAAGTCGGGATGCTTCGGTAGCCCCGCGCGTCCAGTTCCTCATCCGGTAGCTGCCAGGCAAAGTTATGCACGGCGTTGAAGGCAACCATGCAAAAGAACGGTTCGTCAGCTGCCGCATCGCCTGCGCGCATGAAGTCCTGCGCGCGGCGCGAAAACTCCGCCGTTAAATGGTTATGGCAGGAAACCTGCTCGCCGTTTTCCACCATCGGCTGCACACCCACCACCGGTGCTGCCTCACCGGCCCGCGCCACCTCTTCTTCCCCGTGGCGCAGGTAGTGCAGGCGCCCCATGGAAAGCGCGGCCAGACCGTAGAAAGACTCCGCGAAACCGTGCCGATCCGGGCAGGAGCGCGTCCCGTAATCATCCGGGCCGTAATGGACCTTGCCGAAATAACCCGTACGATAGCCCGCCTCGGCCAAAACCTCCGGCATGCTACGCCACGGCTGCGGCGCAAAGCGGGAGGAATCGAACCAGCGCGCGCCCCAGCGCTGCTGGTAGGCCCCGGCCATCATGCCGGCGCGGGACGGCGAACAGATCGGTGCGCTCACGTACCCGTTGCGGAAATCCATGCCGGACGCGACCAGCCGATCCAGGTTGGGGGTATTCACCTCCGGGTGAATGCCCCGGCAGGAAAGATCGGCGTATCCGTGATCGTCGGAAACAATCAGCAGGATGTTGGGCTTACTTCCCATCCCGGCACCGTCCCATCGTTAGCTGCCAGCCCGCGCTGGTCGTGTATTACTGGCGGCCGACGCCAGCGTGGCGCGCCAAAAAATCGTCTACCTCGCCGCGCAGCGGTGCGCTAGCGGGCCCGTGCCGGGTTACCTTGATGGCCGCCGCCGCATTGGCGCGTCGAGCGGCCTCCAACCAGGAAAGTCCCTGCGCCACCTCGGCGAGCAGCGCCCCCGTGTGAGTATCGCCCGCGCCGTTAGTGTCCACCGGAACCTGGGGGAAGCCGGGCACGTGAATCGGCCTGCCCCTTTCGAAAACATAACACCCGTCGCTGCCATCGCGCACCACTATGCGGGCGCCGCGCGGCAACATGCGCTGCAGCGGCAGGAAGGTGCCCAGCAGGTCATCTATCCCCGTTGCGCTGCGCGCCTCGTCCGCATTGGAAGTCCACACCGACGTCAGGCGCAGCATGCGTTTGCGCACTCGCTCGGGAAAATCCGGGAAGGGAGCGCCGGGATCCAGCACCACCCGCACCCCCTGGGGCAGGGATTCCAGCCAGGTCAGCAACGGCTCCCGGGTGGGGGCAAAGAGACTGTATCCGCTCACGCAGAGCAGATCCCCCGGCTGCGGCTCCAGGCGCTGCAGGGAGGCCACGCTGATTCGTCGCTCGGCGCCGTAGGTGGTAACGAACGTGCGTTCCGCGCTCGGCTCTACCAGCACCAGGCAGAGCCCCGTATCGCTATCGGGAATGGGCGTGTCCGAAAGCGTCACGCCTTCCGCCCGCAGGGTCTGGCGCACCAGGTCGCCGTTCGGTCCGGTTCCGTGGGCGCCCCCGTGCACGGCCTGCGCCCCGCTGCGAGCGGCCGCCACCAGTATGTTCACCGCGCCGCCGGCGTATAGGTTCTGAGAGGAGGCGTTTACGTTCCCGCCGCGGACGGGTATCTGCGGCACCTCGACGACCATATCGACGAGCGCCTGGGCGGTGTGTAGCACGCGAGGCATAGCCCCCATCCTAGACGCCGCGTGCCTGAGTCTGGCCGCGCCTCTCATAGGATTGTGTATATGAGCCAAATACCGCCGATAGTGGACTACGAATGGTGCGCGGCGCAGACGGGCCGCCCGCTGCGTTACGCGGACGTGCGCTGGAGCCTGGCCCGGCCCGACGGGCGCGCCGACTACCTGGCGGGGCACATTCCCGGAGCCGTTTACGTGGATCTGGAAACTCAGCTCACCGACCCACCCAGCCCCCAGCGCGGACGGCACCCCCTGCCGCAGCCGACCCTTTTCGCGCAGGCCATGCGCGAACTCGGCATCTGTGATGACACCCTGGTGGTTGCCTACGACGACTGCGGCGGCCTCTCCGCCGCTCGGCTGGTGTGGCTGCTGCGCGCCTGCGGGCACCCGGCCGCCCTGCTCGCGGACGGACTGCGCGGCTATCCCGGAGAGTTGGAAAGCGGCCCCGTGGAGGTCGCGGCAGCAGAGTTCACCGCCAGCCCCTGGCCGCCGTCGCTCCTGGCCGACGTTAGCGAGGTGGCGGAGGTTTCCCAAAACGGGGGCAGCAAAGGCAAACGCAGGCTCATAGATTCGCGCGCGGAGGAACGCTACCGGGGCGAGCACGAACCCGTAGACGCCCGCGCCGGACACATCCCGGGGGCGATAAACGCCCCCGTAACGGAAAAACTCAGCGGCAAAAAAGCGGCTGCGCTGCAAAAACGCTTCCGCAAGGCCGGCCTGGGGGAGGGGGAAACCCCGCTCGTTTACTGCGGTTCGGGAGTTACCGCCTGCCTCAATCTACTGCTGCTGGAAAAGGCCGGTTGGCGCGGTCGGCTATATCCCGGATCTTTTTCCCAGTGGGCGGCCGATCCGGCCCGCGAGGTAGAGGTTGGATAACGGTACTCAATAGCCCTTTAAGTAGCCGCCAAAGGTGGGCTACCCTGGCGTAAGAACCCGCTTTTCCCGACCGGAAACTACGGGTGTACCAATGCGGGTATGCGGCTTAGCGCGTTCCCGCCTGCCCGTATAAATACCGCGAGGAAAGCTAGGGGAAACCGTGACTAAGCCCGTGACTTCGGTCGACGAATACCGCGAACAATGGCCGCAGTTCGTCGCCGCCGCGCAGTCGCTCGGGAAACGGGTACGGGAAATCCTGCGCGACGGCGGTATCGACTTTCGCGACGTCATAGCCCGCGCTAAAACCGTGGAATCCCTCTACGGCAAACTCGCGCGGGAAGGGTTCGGGGAAATCGCGGATGTGCACGATCTACTGGGGGTGCGCGTGGTCTGCAACGTGGAACCGGACATAGCGCGGGTGGCCGACTCCCTCAGCGAAGAATTCACCGTGGTGGAGGTGCGCGATAAATCCCGCGAGGTGCGCGAACGCGGCGAGATCGGCTATAGCGGGCTGCACCTGATCGTGGAAAACGAGGTGGCCTGCCGCGCCGAAATTCAGATCCGCACCATCCTGCAGGACGCCTGGGCGCAGTTCGAACACGGCGTGCGCTACAAGCCCGTCTCCGGGGAAACCAGCGCCGAAATAGACCGCTCCCTGACCCTGGCATCCGGCCTCCTGGAACTCGCAGACGCTCAGTTCGCAAAGGTGCAGGCACTACAGATCGAGCATTCGATAGCGCGCCGCCACACCATCCGGGGAGACGAGGACGAACGCAGCATCAGCATCGACGATCTGCGCGACGCGCTGCTGGAGGCCCTGCCCGGCAAGCGCCTCTCCAAAAAATCCCACTACATGTGGGGTCTGCAGCTGCTCGCCGCCATGGGAATCTCCTCCCCGGCGGCGCTGCGCCGCTTCCTGGCGGGCATGGACCCGGATCGCATCCGCGAGGTCATGCACTACCGCTACATTCCCGGCCCGGTCAGGCTCCTGGACGATATGCTGCTGCTCGCCTTCGGGGAAGAATACGTGGCCCGCACCAAGGAGATCGGGGAGGACCCGAACCGCGAACGCAAGCTCGGCTCCCGCCTGGCGAAAATAAACCAGGCTTAACGCACGCCAGAGGCGGTTTCCGGTTAGGCTCGAAACCATGAAGGTTCTCGTTCCGACCACCATCGAACTGTCCCTCAACCTGCCCGCTGGCTGGGAAAGCACCAGCTACGACCCGAAAGAAACGATCCCCGCCGCGCATCGCGACGTAGACGTCCTGGTCGTCTGGGGCAACAGCGATAAGAACATCGCCGACGCGGTAGCGAACTGCCCCCGGCTGCGCCTGCTGCAAGGGCTCCTGGCCGGGGTAGACCGGCTGCTGGGTATGGACTTGCCCGAGCACGTTCGCATCGCCTCCGGCGTCGGGCTCCACTCACGTACGGTCAGCGAACACACCCTGGCGCTGCTACTTAGCCTGGTGCGGCGCATGCCCGAATGCGCGCAGGCGCAGGCGCAGCGCCGCTGGGCCGCAGAAATGGGCGGCATCCAGCCGCTGCACCCGGAGGGCAGGATCACCACCCTGCTCGATGCGCGCGTGCTGATCTGGGGCTTCGGCGCGATCGGGCAACACCTGGCGCCCATGCTGGCGGCGTTCGGCGCCGACGTGCGTGGCGTCGCCCGCAGTGCGGGAAAGCGGGCCGGATTCGAGACGCTCACCCCCGAACAGGCGCGGGGCGCGCTCGCCGAAACCGATGTCTTGATCAACGTGCTGCCCGCCAGCCAGCAAACGCAGGGACTTTTCGACGCCGAACTGTTCGCGGCCCTGCCCGCTCACGCGTTCTTCGTGAACGTCGGCCGGGGCAGCAGCGTGGTAGAGGAAGACCTGGTGCGGGCCCTGCGCGAGGGCACCCTGGCGGGGGCGGCGCTGGACGTTGCCGCCACCGAGCCCCTGCCCGCGGATTCGCCCCTGTGGCAGGCCCCCAACCTGATCATCACCCCGCACGCCGCGGGCGGCCGCCCGGTGGGGGCCGCCGAACGGGTCGCGGAAAACTGCGCCCGGCTGGCGCGGGGAGAAGAACTGCTCCACGAAGAAAAGCGCTAGCTGACGCAGCCGCTCTCGCGGCGCAGCGGATGCCTCGCCCGACGTCAGGCCAGCCCCGTCGGGTCAGGCGCTGCGCGAACGCTCCCCCGAGCCAGGGCGAGAGCGGATCCGGCCTGCCCAGCCAGGGCAGTAACCCCTGCTCCCATTCCTCGTTCGTGAGCAGGCAGTCGCGGAAGGCGTCGGCCACCCGCTGCCGGTCAGCCGGATCGATGCCGGTCACGATCAGGCGGGTGGTAGGCAGCTCCCTGCCGCTGGAGGAATGCGACCCGATCGATACCTGGCCGCCCGCGCCGTCCCACTGGCAGATGGTGCCGGGCCTGGTCGGAACCCAGAAACGCCCCCGGGAACGGAGCTTGCCGGAACCGAGGCGCTCGATGTGTTTCAGCAACCGATCCGGGTGAAAAGGGCGCTCCGAACTGAGGTCCAGCGTCCAGGTGCCGTGCGCCGTCGGCCCGCCCCACGGCTGCACCGTGCGGGGATCGCAGCGGTGCGAGGCCGACTCCGGATTGTGTTCGCCGGTAAACAAAATGCCCGGATCCAGCGTGTGAATGCCGCGTACGCCGAGGGTGTCGTGCGCGCGCAGGTGCTCGATCAGTTCGTCTCCGGCCGTGCCGATGTCGCCGCAGAGGATGAGCACGTCTGCGTATTCGAGCTGGGAACACAGGGCCTCGCCGACGCTGCGCTCATCGTCCTGCGTCATGCCTAGCCCGCGCTCGGCCAGGGTGTCATCACCCAAGATATCGCGCACGGCCGCGTCGGCGTCCACTATCGCGGCCACGGGGGAGAGGTGCGCCCCGCCACCGCCCCTTCGAGTGCCCTGGCCAGCATGAGCGCGTCCCCGCCGACGGGCAGTGCGAACAGGATCGCGTCCCAGCGTCCGCTGTCTACCAGGCGTTGCAGGGTCGGGATGGCGTCCTCGCGCACGGCGCAGCCCGCGCAGGGATGTTCGAGGTAGACCTGTTCGTCCTCCACGATTCCGCCCGCGTCAAGCACCAGGCGGCGCAGCGTGCCCGCGTTCGCGTCCAACTCGTGGCGCAGTACAACCAGTCCGGGCTGATCCATCAGCAGGTTGGCGCTCAGCGCATCGCGCAGCACCGGGTCTATCGCTGCGAGCAGCGAAATCGGCGTGGTAGCCATGAACACTCCATTCCTTGACGATAACGATTATCAATAATACAGTGTCGTGACATGTCCGCATACTGTCAGGTCACACAGGCCAAGCCGAGCTTCGGCCGCAACGTTTCGCACTCCAATCGCCGCACCCCGCGCAGGTTCATGCCGAACCTGCAGCGCAAGAAGTACTACGTGCCTTCGCTGGGGCGCAGCGTCACCCTCACCGTGTCGGCGCGGGGCATCAAGATCATCGACGCCCGCGGCATCGACTCCGTAGTGAACGAGATTTTGCGCCGCGGCGAAAAGCTGTAAACGAAGAGATAAGGAAACGCGCATGGCAAAAAAGAGCGACGTGCGCCCGATCATCAAGCTCCGCTCCACGGCGGGGACCGGGTACACCTACATGACCACCAAAAACCGGCGAAATACGCCCGACAGGCTGGTCATCCGCAAATATGACCCGGTGATCCGCCGCGTGGTCGAATTCAAGGAGGAGCGCTGAATGGCTAAGAAATCCAAGGTTGCGCGCAACCGGCAGCGCGCCGAGGTCGTGGCCCGCTACGCCGAGCGCCGCCGCGAATTGAAGCGGCAGATCAAATCGCCGCACAGCAGCCCCCAGCAGGTGGAGGCAGCCGTGCGCGAACTGCAGAAGATGCCGCGCGACGCCTCCGCCACCCGGCTGCGTAACCGCGACCAGATCGATGGTCGCCCCCGCGCCTACCTGCGCAAGTTCGGCCTTTCCAGGGTCAACCTGCGCTCCCTCGCGCACCGCGGCGAACTGCCCGGTGTCACCAAATCGAGCTGGTAAGGAAGAACCGTGAAACCAGGCATTCATCCCACCTACGAGAAGGTGATCTTCCGCGACAAGAGCGCGGACTTCGCCTTCCTGACGCGCTCCACCCGCACCTCCGACGTCACCATGACGTGGGAGGACGGCAAGGAATACCCGGTGATCGACGTGGAGATCTCCTCCGCCTCGCACCCCTTCTACACCGGAAACGCCCGCGTGGTCGATACCGCGGGCCGAGTCGAAAAGTTCAACCGCCGCTACGGAAAGAAGAAGTGACGCCGTGAAGGTACGCGCATCTATCCGTTCGCTGGTACGCAAGGACGGTGCCCAGGTGGTGCGCCGTCGCGGCCGGATCTACGTCATCAACAAGAAATACCCCCGCTTTAAGGGCCGACAGGGGTAGTTAGACCCCGGCTCCGCCGCTCGGGAAACTGGCGGTGCCGGTAGAGGCGCAAGCCTCCTTCGTGAAAATGGGTGAAGAAGAGGCCCCCACCGTAAAAACGGTGGGGGCCTCGCCTATGCTCCCAGCTAGGGGAGTGATTGCTTACTTGCCGGACTCGTCCAGGCGATCGGCGACCTTGTCGGCCACCTGCTCCACGAACTCATCCGAGGCGGCGTGCTGTTCTGCCATCTGGTCGGCAACGCGATCCGCGACCTGTTCCATGAACTCGTCGCTCGCCTGCTGCTCGACCATCTGGTCAGCGACCTTGTCGGCCACCTGCTCCATCAGGCCATCCGAAACCTTGTCGGCCAGCTCCTCGGAGACCTGGTCCGCCAGGCGATCGGAAACGTGGCTGACCAGGCGCTCGCGCACCAGCTGACGCTCGATGCGCTCGCGGATCTTGATCTCTCGCTTCAGCGCCTTAAAGGTGGAGACGCACATAAAGAGCATGACCACCGAGAACGGTGCCGCAGCCAGAATCGTGAGCGCCTGAAGCGCACCCATGCCGCTGCCGTCGCCATCCACCGCGATCAGCACGGCGGCGATAACGCCGGAAAGCACGGCCCAGAAGGTGCGCGTGGCGCGCGGGGGCAGCGGATCGCCCTGGTGGGCGATCATGTCTACCACGAACGCGCCCGAGTCAGCGCTGGTCACGAAGAACACCGTCACCAGGATGATGGCGATGCCCGAGAGGATGGCCCCGCCCGGCAGGTTGCTCAGCATGTCGAACATGGCGGTATTGGTGTTAACCGTGCCCTCTTCGATCAGGCCCGCGTTTTTCACGGTTTCCTGGAAGATTGCGGTGCCACCCATCACGGTGAACCAGAGGATCGTGATCAGGGTCGGTACCAGCAGCACACCGACGATGAACTCGCGCACGGTGCGGCCCTTGGAGATGCGGGCGATGAACACGCCCACGAACGGGGACCAGGCGATCCACCAGCCCCAGTAGTAGGTGGTCCAGGAACCGAGCCAGGACTCGCCCTCTTCGCCAAAGAACGGGAAGGTCTGGAACGAGAGGCTAACGAAGTTCTGAATGTAGGAACCGATGCCTGCCACGAACTCGCGCAGCAGGAACAGGGTCGGGCCGAGCACCAGCACGAGCACCAGCAGCAGCGCCGCCAGGGCCATGTTCAGGTTGGAGAGGAACTTAATTCCCTTATCCAGACCCGCCACCACGGAGATGGTGGCCAGCGCGGTGATGCCGACTACCAGGAATACCTTGACGGTCGGGTTGGCGTGCAGCACGCCCAGGTGTTCCAGGCCCGCGGCGATCTGGTTGATGCCGAAACCGAGCGAGGTGGCGACGCCGACCAGGGTGCCGACGATGGCCGTGATGTCGATGGCGTCGCCGATCCAGGAATTGGTGTGGCGCCCCAGTACGGGCTCGAGGGCCCAGCGGATCGAGACGGGGCGGCCGCGACGGTGCACGGCGTAGGCCACCGACAGGCCGACCACGACGTAGATGGCCCAGGCGTGGATGCCCCAGTGCAGGAAGGTCTGGGTCATGGCGCGCTGGTAGTGCGCTTCCTGGCTGACGTACTGTACGCCGGGGGGCGTGAACTTATCGGTCAGGTAGTTGAGGGGTTCGGCCGCGCCCCAAAAGACCAGGCCGATACCCATGCCGGCCGCGAACAGCATCGCAAACCACGCGAAGATGTCGTATTCGGGCTCGGAATCGTCTTCGCCGAGGGGCACGGTGCCGAGTCGGCTGAACGCGAGGGCAAGCGCGAACACGACAAAGCCGGTAACGAGGAGTACGTAGTACCAGCCGATGCTGTTTACAACGGTCGTGTTAATTCCGGAAACGAAACTGTTAAAGCCTGCCGGCCAGATTAGGGCCAGGGCCAGGCAAACGGCGATAATCGCGGCGGAGAAACCGAAAACGCTGCGGGATAGGCCGTACTGATTTTGCTCTGTAGGGGGTGTAGCGGTCGTCGTTGTATTCGCTGACATGCGCTTCTTCCATAGGGGGCAATGACTACCCCACGGTATGGGGGTATCGTCACACCCTCAACCTAAAGCGCTCCCTTTGGGAGTAGCCTCACAACCCCTAAAAAGGTCTAAAAAGCGCTATTTACCAGGGATGTTACGGCCTCAAAACTGTTTTTTGCGGCCTCTTCCAAACCGATGTGGAAACGCTGTCCGGCATCCGGATCGCAAAGATCGGAGACGGCCCTGACCGCTATCGCGGGAATGTTTAGAGAGTGCGCCACGTGCATGATGGCGGTCGATTCCATGTCGGCGCTGAGGGCGCCGGGGAAAGTCTCGCGAACCCTGCCCGCCAGGGGGGCGGTGACGAAAGCGTCGCCGCTCAGCATCAGCCCCGCGTGGGCCGGGGCACCGCCCGCCTGGGCGGTTTTCGCCGCGCGCACCAGTTCTGCGGGGGAGGCGAAACGCTCTGGTGCGCCGGGAACCTGGCCGGGGGCGTAGCCGAAAGCGGTGGCGTCGGCCACGGAATAGGCGTAGCTTTCGCCGATCACGACGTCTCCCACCTGCACCTCCTTGCCGAGCCCGCCGCAGGAACCGGCGGAGATGATCGCGTTGGGCCGCAGGGTGAGTGCCGCCCAGGTGGCCGCCAGGCTGGCGCGGGCGGTGCCGATTCCCGTGGTGATCACGCAGGCTTCGCGCCTCGATAGCTTGCCGGCGACGGCCGACACGGGGGAGTCGGTGAGCGGCTGCGGATCGGTCAGCGCCGCCAGGAACGGCGCGGCTTCCTCGGGCATGGCGGTAAGAATGGCGATCATGCCCCCAGCCTAGTCCCTGGCTGGATCGCTAGTCTCTGTGGGGTTGGGAGCAAGGAAACGGAAAATTCGTTGCGAGAGGGCATTGACATGCAAAAAACTTTATATAAGACTTATTGCATGAGTGGTACGGAGGAGATTCTTACCGGGTACGAGGACGTGGCGCGCCTGTTCGGTGCGCTTTCGAACCCGATCCGCGCGGCGATCGTCCACCGCATTAGCGAAGGGCACTGCACGGTCAGCGAATTCGTTGACCTGCTGGGACTGTCGCAGCCGCTCGTATCGCAGCACCTCAAGGTGCTACGAGAGGCGGAGATCGTCGTCGCCGAAAGGCGTGGGCGGTCGATGCACTACCACCTAGTTGATGAGCACGTGGCGCACGTTTTCCTCGATGCGTACGCCCATACCAAGGAGGAAAAAGAATGACTGTAACCCACGCCCCCGCCGAAACCCATAACCACACCCACGGCCCCGACTGCGGCCACCTGGCCATCGTTCACGAAGACCACGTGGACTACCTGCACGACGGCCACGCGCACCGCGAGCACGACGGCCACTACGACGAGTGCGCCACCTGCTCCTGCGGCGACTGCAACGACACCTGCGCCGCCTGCGAGTGCAGCGATTGCACCTGCGCCACCTGCAACCACGCCGTGTGCGAATGCGCCCACTGCGATGACGCCTGCGCGAACTGCGCCTGCGCCGACTGCACCTGCGCCACCTGCAAGCACGCTGCCTGAGCAGCCAGCAGAACGCTAAGGCGGCGGTTCCCGATGGGGGCCGCCGCCTTTCTTCATAGTCCGCCCCGGTGCGGGTAGTGTGGGCACATGGAACATGCACGTGAGATCGCAGCGAAAGTCGTTTCTTCGACCACGCAGACCGTGAAACGGATCCCGATCCCGGGGCCCGTTTACACCTCCAGCCTGCGCACCGCACGGCGTTCCCTGCCCGGCGTGGGCGTGCAACGCAAACACGCGGTGGACGTGGAAATGATCAACCGCACCCGCACCGTCTGGCTGGACCGCCATCGCCGCGAAAACGGCCTGATCGTCTACCTGCACGGCGGGGCATTCGTGGCGGGCCCGTTCCCCGGAGACTGGCAGTGGCTTTCCCGACAGGCCGAAGCGCTCGACTGCGCGGCTCTGCTGATCGACTACCGCTACGCACCGGACCATCAGCACCCCGTGGCGGCACAGGACGTAGACGCCGTGCTGAGCGAAATCGCCGTGACCGGCGAAAAATGGGTGCTCGCCGCGCACAACAGCGGCGGCGGGCTAGCGCTGAACGCCTGCCGCAGGCTCGCCCAACAGCAGCTCACGCAGCCGTCGGCACTCGTACTCATGACCCCCTGGACGGACCTCTCGCTCAGCAACACCCTGCTGGCCACTGCGGAACCGACCTCCGACTCCGTGCACGAACGCCGCACCCATGAGGCCGGGGCCGCCGCGTACGCCGGACGCACTCCGCTAGACGCGGTGGAGCTTTCGCCCTGCGGAGCCGACCTGCACGGGCTGCCCAAAACGCACCTGAGCTGCGGCACTAAAGACTTCCTCGGCACCGACGCGCGCGTGCTGAAGCTACAGCTTCAGGAGGCGCAGGTGGAGGTTTCCTACCGCGAAATCGGCGGCAGGCTTAACTTCCTGCCCCTCCTGCGCAAGGGCCCTGACGCAACGCGTCTCTTCAACGAGCAGCGTGACTTTATGGCGGCGGCGCTCGCCGAAAAGTAGGTAGAGACTAAAAGGTGGCCCGGCTATTTGCCGGGCCACCTTTTTATGCGTTGAAGCGCAGGACTACATCTGCTGCGGCGCGTTCACGCCCAGCAGGGCCAGCCCCTGCACCAGCACGCGCTCGGTCAGGCGAGCCAGCGCCAGGCGGGAGGCGCGCACCTGTTCGTCGGCCTCCTTCATGATCGGGCTGGCCTCGTAGAAGGCCGTGAACGCCTGCGCCGTCTGGAACAGGTAGGCGCACAGGCGATGCGGCTCGAGCAGCTGCCCGACCTGCGCCACCGTCGGCCCGAACTGCAGCAGCTGCAGGGCGAGCGCGCGCTCCGCATCGTTGCTGAGCCGGATCGGGGCATCGGCCGGAGCGGCGATACCGGCGGCGTCGGCCTTGCGCAGGATCGAGCGGATGCGCGCCACTGCGTACTGCAGGTAGGGGGCGGTGTTGCCCTGCAGTGCCAACATGCGTTCCAGGTCGAACACGTATTCGGCGTCGTGGCTGGTGGAGAGGTCGGCGTACTTAACCGCGCCGATGCCGACGTCCTGCGCGACGGCGTCGCGTTCTTCCTCGCTGAGGTCGGGGCGCAGCTCGTCAACTACGCGGCGGGCGTGGGCCACGGCCTCCTGCAGCAGAGACATCAGACGCAGCGGGGCACCGCTGCGGGTGCGCAGAATCTTGCCGTCCTCGCCCAGCACGTTGCCGATCTTGACGTGTACCGGCTCCACCTCGGCGGGCAGCCAGCCGGCGTCGCGCGCGGTGGCAAACACCATCGCCAGGTGGATCTCCTGCGGCGCGCCGATCACGTAAATAATGCGGTTGGCGTGCAGTTCGCTGACGCGATAACGCACCGCCGCGAGGTCGGTGGTGGCGTAGCCGTAACCGCCGCCCGACTTGCGCACAATCAGCGGCAGCGGCTTATCGTCGCGGCCCTTGAAACCCTCCGGGAAGGTGCACAGTGCGCCGTCGCTTTCTCGCGCCAGGCCCGCCGCCTCCAGATCGCTGCACACCTTCGGCAGCGCTTCGTTGTAGGTGGACTCGCCGGCCAGATCATCGTCGGTCAGGGTCACGTTAAGCAGCGCGTAGATGCGGCGGAAATAGTCCTTGGAAAGGTCGCGGATGCGGCCCCACAGTTCCAGCGTCTCGGCATCCCCGCCCTGGAGCAGCACCACGCGGGCACGGGCGCGGTCCGCGAAATCTTCGCTCGCATCGAACTTGGCGCGCGCCGCCTGGTAGAACTCGTTCGGGTTAGTGCGCAGCAGATCGGCGGCCTCTGAATCGGTGCCGACCTCCAGCAGGTGCTCGATCAGCATGCCGAACGGGGTGCCCCAGTCGCCGATGTGGTTCTGGCGGATCACGTTGTGGCCCAGGTGCTCCAGGGTGCGGGCCAGGGCGTCGCCCACCACGGTGGTGCGCAGGTGGCCGACGTGCATCTCCTTCGCCACGTTCGGTGCCGAATAGTCGATCGGGACTGTGAGCGGCTCCTCCTTGGTCACGCCCAGCAGCTCGTCGGCCGCGAGCGCGTCGGCCGCGGACTCGATCCAGTTCGAGGTGAGCTTGATATTCAGGAAGCCGGGGCCGGAAACCTCCATCGGCTCCGCGATGCCGTCCAGGTCTACCGCCTCCAGGATCTGCGCTGCCACCTGGCGGGGGTTCTGCCCCAGCCGCTTGGCCAGGCCCATCGCCGCGTTGCACTGGAAATCAGCGAACTGGGAGGGGCGAATGATCGGATCGGCCCCCGCGAACTCCTCGCCGAAGGCGCGGGCGAAAGCGGACTGGAAACGCGCGGTAAGTACCTGTTCTGGAGAGGTCATGGCATCAAGCATAATCGGGCAAGCCGCCCTTATGCCGGGTGAGCGGGGGTGTCCTATGCGACCATTTGCGCTACCCGGCACGAGGTCGTGGGTATGGGGCCCATGGTGGTGGGGTATTTGATTGGCTTCTGCGCGTGCGGGGGGGGGGGGCGGTGGCTCACGTTTGGGTGCATTTTTTGCTGGTAATCCCCGCCCCCCTAACGCTGGGGTGCACTAAACGCTGTCAAAACGCCGTTTAACCCACCAAAAGTGCACCTGAACGTAAGGGGCAGCCGAAAGTGCACCCAAACGTAAAAGGCAGGGCAAGGAGGGGGTCGACAGGGTGAAGCGTTTTAGGGAGTAAAGCGCCTAGGCAATAAATCCCTCAGGGAACAAGCGGGGTATCCGAGACGATCTTCCCATCACGCATAACCACCTCGCGGGTGAACCCCAGCTCGGCCGGGTCTGCGGGTAGATCGTGTACCACCGCCACCAGGGGCCGTTCGTCCAGCGACAACAGGGCGCGCAGCACCGCCTCGGCAGCCAGCGGGTCCAGGCCGGCCGTCGGTTCGTCCAACAGCAGTGCGGCCGGGCCGTCGCCCAGGTGGCGGGCCACGTGCACGCGCTTGCCCTCGCCGCCGGAAAGCCCGCTTACCCCCGCCTCCGGCGTAAGTGCCAGACGATCCGTGAGCGGCCCGAGAACGCCGTGCGCGGCGGGAGTGAGCGACTGCGTGCCGACGGAGTCCGGGTGCAGGTTATCGTGCAGCGTGCCGGGAGTCAGGAAGGGCTGCTGCGTAACCAGCACAATGTGCCCCGCGCGGTTGACCCCTGGGGAAAGTACGCTGCCGTTTACGCTAACGCTGCCATCCGCCAAAATCGTGCCCGCCAGCGCCCGCAGCAGGGTGGTTTTGCCGCAGCCGGAAGGGCCGCGCAGCAACACCCGTTCGCCGCGCGCAACCTTGAAGTCAAGCCCGGCCAGAATTTGCTTGTCCGTGCGCTTTACCCGCAGGTCGGTTGCCAGCAGCGAATCTATCTGCGTGCCTAGGGGCGCGGCGGGAGCTGCGCCGGGGTCCGCCTGCCAAAGCTGCGCCACCTTAGCTAACTGTTCCCTGCCCGCCAGGAGCTGGGCGTAGCGGTGAGAGATGGAGGTGAACGGGCCCGCGATCTGCATCATTAGCTGCGCCAGGGCCACCACCTGCGCAATGGTCACAATGTTGTATTGCGCCATGATCGCCCCGGCGCCCCAGGCGCTAATGATCATCAGGGTGCCGAACACCCAGGTCAGGGTCCAAACCAGTGCCCGGGTGCAGTTGCGGGCGTTATTCGCGTCCTCCAGGTGGGTTATCTGTTCCCGGTACGTCCCCAGGTAGCGGCCGAAACGACCGAAAGTAAGGATGCTTTCCAGGCCGGTCAGGAGGCGCGCCGTCGCGTCCAGGAACGCCCCCTTGCTGTCGGCCAGCTCCCGCTGGGTGCGGCGGATACGCGGCTCCACCAGCTTCGGAAGCGCCATGGATAGCAGAGACATGCCGATGGCGACCGGCACGAAAGCCGGGCTGATGATGGCGATACCGATAACGCTGGCCAGAAACATCAGGCACTGACGGGTGATGACGGTGATAGAGGTTGCGTATTCCTCGCTGATCATCTCCGCATCGTTTACCAGGGCGCTCTGATAGATAGCCGTCTTATCGAGCGCCGTGCAGCCTGCCGGGAGCGGCAGGGAAGTTACGTGGCGGATAAGCTTTTCGCGCACCAGGGTGGCGAAACGCGACTGAATGTGGAACTCCTGGCGTTGAATGAAGTAATCAACGAGTCCGTTCGGCAGCATGTAAAGCACCGAAAAAACCGCCACCAGAACGGGGGAGTAGGCGGACTCTCCCAGGACCGCCTTCGCCAGCTCCGCAAAAACAAAAGCCAATCCCGTTTCGAAAACGGCCGAGGCAACCGCAAAGAAAATAAAAGAAACAACCAGCGCGCGGTTGCGGCCAGCAAAAAGGCGGATCATGCGAACGATCTTTTCTCTGTGTGATTCGCTGTGAGCTGGGATATTTTTGGCCGCAGCGCGCCGCGAAAGGTGGGGTATAAAGGGAGGGAAGTTCTAAGCTGAACCGCCCCCCAGTAAACCAGACAGCAGCAGGGATCATTTTCGTGAAAGACAGCCAGCAGGGACCCGAGTGGGAGACGGAAGAAGAAATCTTCGCTGACCCGCACGTTAGGCATACCGAGAAGCTGCCGACGCGAGACGAAGTCGCGCAGTACGCGCTGCGGCCCGACACCGCCGCTCAGGAGCCGCCCGCGCTGCCCAAGCCGGCACCCGCAAACGTTTTTGTGGACCCCGACGTCGAGGACGAGGCCGAGCTACCTGATATCGACCGGCAGCGTGCCCGCTCCGGAGACACGCCCAGCGCTCCCGCGCCGCTGCCGCGCTTCGCGGTCATCCCGGCGCCACTCAAGGTGATCTCCCGCTGGGACATCGCCCGCGATGCCCTCGCTTTCGCCTGCCTGTTCTCCGTGCTCATTAGCTCCTATACCTGGCGCGAGGTCGGCTACCGCGAAATCGCTGTCCTCCTCACCACCGTGCTGGCTCTGTTCAGTATCCCCGCCTGCTACCTGGCGCACGGCAAAATGCGTCCCGTGCCGCCGCGTATCGCGCGCGCTATTCGCTACGTCGGCCAGCTACCGCTGCTGGCGGTGACGCTCGGCTACATCGGCTACGACCTTTTCCGTTCCCTGCCCGTGCTGTTCTCTCCGCTGCCCGCCGGACCGCCCGTCGGACTTTCCGTCGGGGTAGCTCTCGCGTTGGCCGGAACCCTGCTGGCGTTGGAAACCAGGGGGAACGAAGGCATGGTGCCGGGGGAGAGGCAGAAATCCGTCGCCCGCGCCGCGATCCTGGTACTGACCGGCCTGCTTACCGCGTCGCTCGGCGTGTTCCTGGTGATGGCGGTGGGGCGCGCCGTGCAGGGCGAGCCGGAATACGCACTCGCCGTATTCGCGCATGCCCTGGTTGCGCTGGCAATCGCTGGTGTGATCTGCGTTTCCGCGATCAACCGGCAACCTAGCTGGTTTATCTTCTCCGCCGCTGCCGGGGGCCTGCTGCTGCTCGGCGCGGTGGCCGACAACTCGCTGCGCCTCGCCTACGCCGCTCCGGCCTCCTACGCCATCAACCTGGTCTGGCTGCCCTGGGTTTGCGCGGTGTTCGCGGTGATGGTTTCTCGCAGCTACGTGCGCACCGTAAAGCTGACCTTCGGCAAGAGCGACTGGGTGCTTTACGCGCTGCGCACGGCCGAATACTCCCTGCTGCTGCACGCCGTCGGCTTCGTCGCCGCGCTGATCCTGCTGGTGCGCAGCTATCTGGCAGGAGACGGCTACATGGGGCTGTGGATATTTACCCTGCTCTTCTTGGCGCTCGCCGTCTACCTCTCGCGGTACGCCCATACCGCGATGCTAACGTTCGACGCTGATCGCGCGCGCTCCCATGCGGTAGGCGCCGGGGTGGCCCTGTTTAGCGCCGGATTCGTTTCCGTCATCGTGCACACCGTGGCCACGCAGGCTGCCGCCGGGGTGATTACCGGCGGGCTGGCGCTGATGGTCGGAATCGCCATCGGTCTGATGCTCACCGTGCCGGTGCCGATCCTGGACGAACACGGCGCGCCCGATCTGGAACTGATGTTCGCCGACGCCCGCCGCCGCTGGGTACTGGTGGTGCGTGACTGCGGCAAGGGTGACTGCGCCGAGGCGCAGGAGGAAACGAGGAACTGACGCGCCGCGCCGCGTGAGCGGCGCAAATAGCGCTTGGGACCGCCCGGGACTATGATTGGTCTGGTCGGCGACGGGGCTGGCCGCAACCCGGCCAATCGCTACGACAGGAACGAAGAATGTCCCTCCCCTGGACCCTCCACGGTGACGGGCGGCATATCGCCCCCGGCGCCATCGTCGCCCCCAACGAACGCCTCAACTGGTTTGCCACCATCGGCTTCGGCGCTCAGCACGTAATCGCCATGTTCGGCGCCACCTTCCTGGTGCCGCTGCTCACCGGCTTCAACCCCAGCACCACCCTGATGTTCTCGGGCCTGGGTACCATGCTGTTCCTGCTGATCACCCGCAACCGGGTGCCCAGCTACCTCGGCAGCTCCTTCGCCTTCATCGCCCCGGTGGTCGCCGCCAGCAAGGCCGATTCCCCCAGTGCGGCCCTCGGCGCGGTGTTCCTCACCGGTGCGGCCCTGGCTCTGGTCGGCCTGTTCGTGCAGTCCGTCGGCACCAAGTGGATCGGCCAGCTCCTGCCGCCGGTCGTCATGGGCTCCATCGTGGCGCTGATCGGCTTCAACCTGGCACCCGCCGCCTACAACAACTTCAAAGAAGGCCCGCTGGTAGGCGTGATCACCCTGGTCACGGTGATCCTGTGCACCGTCAGCTTCAAGAACCTGCTCGGCCGCGTCTCCATCCTGATCGGCGTGGCGGTCGGCTACCTGGTGGCTCTTGCCACCGGAGCGGTAGATACCGCCAACATCGTGAACGCCGACTGGTTCGGCCTGCCGCAGTTCACCCACCCCACCTTTAACCTGTCGTTCCTGCCGATGTTCCTGCCCGTCGTGCTGGTGCTGCTGGCGGAGAACGTCGGCCACGTCACCAGCGTCGCGCAGATGACCGGGAAGAACCTGGACCACATGGTCGGCCGCACCCTGTTCTCCGATGGCGCTGCGACCATGCTGTCGGCCACCTTCGGCGGTTCCGCCACCACCACCTACGGCGAAAACATCGGCGTGATGGCCGCGACCCGCGTCTATTCGACCGCCGCCTACTGGGTGGCCGCGATCTTCGCGCTGCTGCTTTCCCTCAGCCCCAAGGTCGGCGCGGTAATCATGAGTGTCCCCGCAGGGGTGTTGGGCGGCGTCACCTTCGCGCTGTACGGTCTGATCGGCATCATCGGCGTGCGCATGTGGGTAGACGCCAACGTTGATTTCGGTAAGCCGAAGAACCAGCTCACCGCCGGTGTCTCCCTGGTGGTCGGCATCGCCGACGTCACCTGGGAACTGGGCGACATCAAGCTGACCGGTATCGCGCTCGGCACCGTCAGCGCGGTGCTGATCTACCACGTCATGAACGGCATCTCGCAGTGGCGCGGCACCGACGCAGAATCGGAACCGGCAGCGGAAGAAACCGTCTAAAACGTTTCGCGGAAAGGGACGAAATAGACCCGCCCGCTAAAAATGAGGGGCCGCCCGGCATCAGCCGGGAGGCCCCTCGTCTTTTCCCATGAACGCTTCTGCCCGGCGGTTTCAGTTCCCGCGCAGGGGCCGACATTCCCCGTCTGGCACGACACCGTTAAACTGGCCTAATGGCGAGCCACACTCTTAACCCCCGTCCCTTTGCCGGCCTTTCCTGCGAGCGCGAACTGGTAGCGCTGCGCGAACTGCTCCCGGCAGCCAGCATGACCCTGCGCCTGAACAAGGAGCACGGCGGCCGCGAGGTAGTTTTCGCGTCCGTGCTGCCCGCCCTCTGGCCCGCGCTGCACCGTAAGGACGGTACGCTGATGGTCGGCATGCAGGCCACCGTCCCCGGCGGCGATCTCTCCCGCGCTTTCGCGGCGGCCCTGCTGGAGGCGGCAGAGCTGGAAGCGGGCCAGGCCGTGACCCACTTGCAGATCCCGGACGATGCGCCGACGCTGCAGGAAATCCTGGACGATAGCGCGCCCGTGGAACTCACCGTGCACGAAACCTTCGACTTCTGGCTGGACGGAGAGGGCGAGCGTACCGAGGACATGTCGGCCGCACTGCAGGAAGCCAACGACACGATCATGCCCTCCCGCGCGGTTGCCGGGCTGGAGCACGCCTACTGGGTGGACGCGGGCAGCAAGGAACACCTGCGCTGGGTGCGCAGCGAGGACGAGGAGCGCGTAGTGGACGCGACCGCCCGCCTGCACGCCCGCCGCGAATCCGGCATCGGCGAAGGAACCCGCTTCGTGGGCATGTTCCGCGCCGAGGGCCTGACCATCCCCGTCTGGGACCTGCCCAAGGGATTCGGCGCCGACGGCGTGAGCGCGGTGGCAGACGAACTGCGCGAGCGTTTCGAGGCTGCCCTGGCCTGTGAGGACGATCTGACCGTAATGGAACGCCGCGCCCGTGGCGGAATCGTGGCCCGGCAGGTCACCTTGCGATGAATACGCAAGACGCGGCACTCGCGCCGGCGGTGGGGGAGAAACGCCCCACCGCGGTGGCTGTAATCGTTCCCGCCAAGGATGAGCAGGAACGAATAGCCGACACGGTGCGTGCCGCTGCCGCGCTGCCGGAGGTGGACCTCGTGGTGGTAGTGGACGACGGCTCGCGTGACGCGACCTCCGCCCTGGCGCGCGACGCTGGCGCTCTCGTCGTCAGGCATAAACAGAACCAGGGCAAAGCGGCGGCGATGGAAACCGGCGCGCGCCTGGTGGCTATGCGCGAAGCGGTCGCAGAGACCCCGGCCCGCGCCCTGCTGTTCATAGACGCCGACATGGGGGAGAGCGCCGCGGGGGCGGCCCCCCTGATCGAATCCGTGCTGACGGACGGCGTGGACATGGCTATAGCGATCCTGCCCCCGCAGCCCGGCGCGTCCGGCATGGGGGTGGTGGTGCGCACCGCCAGGCGTGGCATCGAAAAGGCCACCGGCTATGTGGCAAAGCAGCCGCTGTCGGGCACCCGTTGCATGACCCGCGAAACGTGGGAGGCGTGCCTGCCGCTCGCGCCCGGCTGGGGCGTAGAAACCTCGCTCACCATCGACGCGCTGCGCGCCGGATACGTGTTACGCGAGGTTCCCTGCCAGCTTAGCCACCGGCCGTCGGGCCGCGACCTGCGCGGTCAGCTACACCGCCTGGGACAGTTAAAGGACGTCTGCCGGGCACTGCTGCGGAAAAGATAGCCCCTAGGGGAGGGCTAGGAAAGCTCCTCGGTGCGACCGGGCAAGCTGGCCAGCAGCGGCAGAGTGACCGCGCAGGCCATTCCCGCCAGCACCGTGCCGGTGTCGTTCACGAGCATGCCGATCCCCACGGCCAGCGCCAGCGCGCGCAGCACCAGCAGGCCGTCATCACCCCAGCGGCGCGCTATAGCCGACGGGCGGCAGGCCACCGCCGCCAGGCAGGCCAGCGCAATCGCCAACACGGGCAGCAGTGCGGGGAAATCCCACACCAGCGTCAGGTTCTGCCACGACTTGCGCGCCAGCAGCGGCAGCACCTCGCCATCCAGCAGCTTTTGGAAGAAACGCCCCAGGTGAGAGCGGGCGTCCACTGGGCGCAGCCAGTCCAGGAAGGCCACCCCCAGCACGGCGAGGGCGGTTCCCACCCCGGCCCAAAACACCCGCGATGGCCGCAGGCGAATCCGCAGCAGCCCCGCCGCCAGCAGCAGCGTGAACGGCAGCGTGGCCAGCAGGGAACCGAAGTCGGCCCCCATGCCGGGAGCCACACAAACCAGCGCGACCAGCAGGCTGCCGCCCAACACGACGGGCACCGCCCAGCGGCGTGGCAGCCGCAGCAGGCCGATGCAGGCAAACGCCCACCCAGCGAGGGCGGTTCCGAATAGGTGGTTAGAGACCCCGTAGAAACGCCCCGCCCAGAGCGGATCGGCCCCCAGCGGCGCGGCCAGTTGCAGCGGGGATCCCGCCACCGATTCGCCCAGGATTAACAGGGCTACCAACAGGCCGGACACGGCCTCCGGAGGCAGCGCCGCGGGCAGGAGGCGGCCCGATAGCGCAGCAATCCCCCAGGAGAGCGCCGTCGCCGCGCAGGTAAAGGCCGCAAGCGTGGCCGCGAGCGCCCAGCCGGGATGATCGGCCCGCCACCACGGCAGCAGATTCACGTACAGCCCGGCCGCGAAAACCAACGGGAAAGAGGTGGCGATCGTGCGCAGCCAGGCCCGCGCGTGTTTGCCCCGCCAGGCGGCGTAGCCAAGCGCCAGCATCGCGGCAAACCCCGGCAGACAGCACGCCACCAGCGCCGGGGCGGAATAGTCCAGCACCGCGCGGGCCGCCAGGGAACGATCGGTCACGAACCGCAGCGAATCCCCGTTCACGGCAGAAACCGTGAGGGGCCTGCCCAAAGACTCCGGGCCAGGCTCCGCCCCCAGCAGGGTGGGCCGCGCGTCGGCCAGCAGAGCCACCCCCGGCTGGCGCGTATTGGGGGAGATAAGAACGCTGCCAGCCGGGAAACCGGTATCGACGAAAGCCTGCAAACGCGCCGGGCCGGGGGAGGCGCCCGGTCCCGCGTCGGCCACCGAAACCAGCGCCGTGCGGGGCAGGTTCTCGCACCCACCCAGCGCCGACAGTAGCGCGTCCAGGCCCTTGGCTCCGTCGGGCAGGTAGACGGTAACGAGCGGGGCAGCGGGGGAGCGCAGCGCGCGAGAAACCTCGGCCGCGACCTCGCTGGTGTCTGTGGCACCGGAATTTAGGTGCAGTTCCACCGCGCCTCGGCCATCGCCCAGCGGCCCGCCGGCGGGATGACCGTGGGCTGGTTCGCTAGCGTCCCCCGGGCGATTCCCCGTGCGCAGCGCGCTCAAGCCGTCGGCGTAGCTGCCGGGATGGTGCAGCACCCCGGTGGCTAGCGCGCTCACCCCGCCGTGGGAGGCCAGGCAGCGCAGGCCGGGAGAAGCCGCGTCGGTATAGGAGAGGTTCGCGGTGACAAACAGCAGCCGCAGCGGTTCCTGCGCGAGCGCGGCGGAAGGGGCTAACGCACCCAGGCAAAAGGCCGCCAGCAGCAACAGTCGGGGAAGAAAAGACCTCACCTACGGGAGTCTAGCCATCCCGGTCTTACCCGTAACACACTTGCCTGGTCGGATACCCACCGGGGGTGTCAATAGTCCCGTCTAAGACGTGTAAAGATTTACCCGTGAAAATCGACCGTAGAGAAAAAATCCCGCCGTACGAACAGGTACGGCGGGCGCTACTGGACGAGATCGTCTCCGGTGAGCGTCTCCCCGGCGAACGCCTCCCCTCGATCAGGCAGGTAGCGGCAGATAACAGCCTCGCTCCCGGCACGGTGGCCCGCGCCTACAAGGAACTAGAAGCCGACGGGTTCATAGTTGCGCGGCGCGGCGGCGGCACCTTTGTTAGCGATCCCCTGCCAGCCGCGCACACGGACGGTTACGAACTGGACCGGGCCGCCCTCATCCTCGTCGGCCGTGCCCGGCACGCGGGTTACAGCGATACGGAAATAGAGCGCGCGCTCGCCGCGGCGCTGCGCCGTTAACGCTCCGCCACGAGTAGCGCGCCCGCCTCTATCTCAGCGATCAGGCCGCGCGCGCTCCCCGCGGTGTCCCCGTCTATCTGCACGGGCAGGGGGGAGGCCGTGATTACCTCCAGCCGGTGGGCCGTGTAAAAGTCGGTCTTTGACGCGCGGTGAAAGCGCTTTTTGCTCGCGGTAAGCACATTGGAAGCCACCTCGGAAAGCCCCGCAAAGCCGCGCCACGCGGCCACCAGTATCTGCAGCGACCCGGAATCCGGCTTCGCTTCGGGAAGCAGGTTAATTCCGGCGGGAAGTTTGCCGACGTTACCGATCAATACCGTGCGCGCCTGCCTGGTGAAACGCTGCTTATCGTCAAGCCGCAGCAGCACGCGATGGGAACGGCCCGTCACCTTACGCACCCCGGCCACAACGTAAGCCAGCCAGCCGACCCGTTTCTTGAGGCCCGAATCGGTGGATTCCATGATCGCCGCGTCAAAGCCGAACCCGGCCATCACCAAGAACAACTCCGGCTGCGAACGGTGCGTTTCCAGCGCGCTTAAACCGTGTCGGAGCCACCCCACGTCTACCCGCCCGGGCTGGCCGAAAAGGGCGATGCGCAGCGCCGCGAGGGTGTCGTCGATGGGCAAGCCCAGGTTGCGGGCGAGCAGGTTCCCCGTTCCCAGGGGAACTATCCCCAGGATGGCCCCGCTGCGCGCTACCTCGCCCGCCACGGCGCGCACGGTGCCGTCGCCGCCCACGGCCAGAATGCGGGTAAACCCCTCCGCGAGGGCCTGTCGGGCCTGCGTCGCACCGGGATCGCTCACGGTAGTCTCAAAAAACTTTGGCTCCGCGATTTCGGCCTCGGCGCAAAGCTCGCGCACGCGATCACGAAACGCCTTCGGGTCGGAAGGCTTAACGGGGTTCAGCACCACCGCTACCCGCTGCGTAAATTCCATACGGCTACGATACGACGCGCCACGAGCGGGGCGGGTAGTCTTATAGGCGTGATCGATCTAAAGCTGCTCCGCGAAAACCCCGACCGTGTGCGTGAAAGCCTGCGCGCCCGCCGCCGCCCCACCGACCCGGTAGACCGGGTGCTAGAGGTGGACCGCGCCTGGCGTGACGCCACCGCCAGCTTCGAGAGCGCCCGCGCCGAACAGAAGGCGTTCGGCGCGCGGGTGAAGAAGGCCCAGGGGGCCGAAAAACAGGAACTGGTGGCGCAGGCCAAGGAACTCTCCCAGCGCGTTAAGCAGCTGGAGGCGGAGGCCGGGAGCCTGAACGCCGAACGCGAGGCGCTCGTAAAGGCAATCCCGAATCTGGCCGAGGGCGCACCAGAGGGTGGCGAGGAGGACTTCATCGTCCGCGAAACCATCGGCGAAGCCCCCAGCTTCGACTTCCCGGTGCGCGACCACCTGGAACTGGCCGAAAAGCTGCGCGCCATCGACATGCAGCGCGGCGCGAAGGTCTCCGGTGCCCGCTTCTACTTCCTCACCGGCGTCGGCGCCCAGCTCGAGCTGGCGCTCCTGAACGCCGCCGTGGACCAGGCCACCTCCTACGGCTTCACGCCGATGATCACCCCCACCCTCGTGCTGCCCTCCACCATGGACGGCACCGGCTTCCTCGGCGAGCACGCCGACGAGGTCTACCACCTCGATAAGGACGACGACCTCTACCTGGTCGGCACCAGCGAGGTCGCGCTCGCCGGTTACCACAAGGACGAGGTGCTCGATCTGGAGGACGGTCCGCTGCGCTACGCGGGCTGGTCGGCCTGCTACCGCCGCGAAGCGGGCAGCTACGGCAAGGACACGCGCGGCATTATCCGCGTGCACCAGTTCCACAAGGTAGAGATGTTCTCCTACTGCAAGATCGAGGATTCTTTCGAGGAGCACGAGCGCCTGCTCGCCTGGGAAAAGGAAATGCTCGGCAAGATCGACGTGCCCTACCGCGTGATCGATACCGCCGCAGGCGACCTCGGCACCTCCGCCGCCCGCAAGTTCGACTGCGAGGCCTGGATGCCCAGCCAGGGCACCTACCGCGAGCTGACCTCCACCTCGAACTGCACCCAGTTCCAGGCCCGTCGTCTCAACATCCGCGAGCGTGTGGACGGCCAGCTGCGCCCGGTGGCTACCCTGAACGGCACCCTGGCCACCACCCGCTGGATCACCGCGATCCTGGAAAACCACCAGCAGGCCGACGGCTCCGTGGTGGTTCCCGAGGGGCTGCGCCCCTACCTGGGCGGCCGCGAGCTGTTCAGCCCGGTGGCGTGAGCATGGCAAACGATATGCTGCGCGAGCTCGCGCTAGCGAGCGCGAAAGCGCCCCACATCGCGGGCGTGGACGTGGATGGCACCCTGGTGGATCACCAGGGGAACATGACCGACCGGGTGCGTGAAGCGCTCCAGCGCGCCGCTAACAGCGGGCACCACCTGGTGGTTTCCACGGGCCGTAGCGTCGGTGCGACCCTGCCGATCGTGCGCACCGCAGGCCTGGAAAACGGCCACGTGGTGTGCTCCAACGGTGGCGTGACGCTGCGGCTGGACGCGAACGCCGAGGGCGGCTACCGGGTGATCGACCGCCAGACGTTTTCGCCCGCAGAGGCGATAGATCAGCTCGCTAACGTCGGTCACGACGTGCACTTCGGGGTAGAGACCGACACCGGCGCCATCTACACGACCCCCGGCTTCACCGATTCCAGTTTCGGCACCGAAACGATCGAATCGGATCTTGAGCACATGCGTTCGCTGACCGCCGTGCGCCTGGTAGTTTGCGCCCCCTCGCTGACCACCGAGGAATTCGATCGCGTGGTGCACGCGAGCGGGCTTTCCGGTGTTTCGTTCTCCGTCGGTTGGAGCGCCTGGCTGGAGATCGCCGGGCAGGGGGTATCGAAAGCGACCGCGCTGGAATCTGTGCGCGAGCACCTGGCCGTTCCGGGCGAGAACACGGTTGCCGTGGGGGACGGCAGCAACGATATCGAGATGCTGCGCTGTGCCCGTTACGGTTTCGCCATGGGGCAGGCCGACGAGGACGTGAAGGAGGCGGCCGACGCCGCCACCGCCACGGTCTGGGACGACGGTGCGGCCCTGGTGCTGGACGCCCTCACCGAGCTGGCCTAGCCTGCTGCCGCCGTTGGCTTTGCGGTAGACTCGACTGGCCTGGAGGGTTGACAGAGCGGCCGAATGTGACGGTCTTGAAAACCGTTGTGCAGTAACCCTGTACCGCGGGTTCGAATCCCGCACCCTCCGCGGAAAAGCCGCCCCCGGTTCGTTATGAACCGGGGGCGGCTTGCTGCGTCGGCCCCACCTTCACACCAACCCGCGACGTCTGGGTGCACTTTCTGCTGTTTTCCGTACCTCACGACGTCTGGGTGCACTTTCGGTGGGTTAAAGGGCGTTTTGACAGCAACAAGTGCACCTGAACGTAAGGGCCAACCAAAAGTGCACCCAAACGTAAATCGTTACGGAAGCGAAACCTGTCCCGCCGCCTTATCCCGCGTTCGCGCACCCGCCCGACTGTAATCTCTTGCCGTGCGCGAAAGGCAGGCAGATGAGTTTTAAAGGCAGTACTTACGGCTCCTGGCTGGTGGCCGACACCGCCACCCAGCTTGGTTCCTCTCTGCGGCAGTTCGCCTTCCCGGTGCTGGCGCTGCTGGTGAGCGGATCGGCCAGTATGGCGGGAAACATCGGCGCGCTGATGGCGTTCACGGTGGCGGCCCTCTCCCTGGCCGGGGGAGTGCTGGTGGGTCGCTACGACAGGCGGCGGCTGCTCCTTGCCTCCTGTGCTTTCACGGCGGTCGTGTTCACCTGTGCCAGCCTGTGGGGTTTCCTCTGGGGAATCAGCGTGCCGCTGCTGTTCGCCGTCGGTGTGGCGGTAGCGGTCAAGGCCGGTCTGCTCGGCAGCGCCTCCAACGTGTTGCTGCGCAGTGTAGTCCCCACCGAGAGCCTGCCCCAGGCGATGAGCGTCAACCAAGGGCGAGATGCCGCCGTTGAGCTCAGCGGCGGGCCGCTTTCCGGAGCCCTAGTGGCTGTCTCCCACGTCGCCCCTTTCGTTGCGGAGGTGGCCCTAAACCTGGTGGCATTCCTTGCCGCCTTGCGGATACGCCCCTGGGCCGAAGCGAATCGGCAGCAAGACCGCGCGGCCTCACAGGGGAGCGCCCCGGAAAATACACCGCCCGATACATCGGCGGGGCAGCCCGACAGCGAAGCGCCCGCAGCCGTTGAGGACGCGACGAGCGCCGTAGCCTCTTTTTTCGTGGAGGCGCTCGCGGGTGTCAGGTTCATCTTCAGCAGCCGCTTTATCCTGCGGCTCACCGTGGCGTCGGCCCTGTTCATGCCGCTGCTTAACGGGGTCATCCTGCTACTCGTACTCGGCGTTATCAGCCGGGGAGGATCGCCGATCTCGGCAGGTCTGCTGAATTCGGCAGTAGCGGTCGGCGTGTTGGCTGGTTCGTTGCTTTCCGCGAAGCTCGTGGGGCGAATCCCCGCAGGTCGAATCGCCCTCGCCGCTTTCCTGCTGCCGGTGCCCTGCGCCCTCGGCGCGGTGCTGGTTCCCTGGTTCTGGCTGCGCATGCTCTGCCTGCTGCCGGTGCCCTGCGCCCTCGGCGCGGTGCTGGTTCCCTGGTTCTGGCTGCGCATGCTCTGCCTGCTGCCGATCCTGGTACTACTGCCCGCAGGCAACGCCAGCGTGGGCGGGTTCGGCATGACCGTGGTGCCGCAGGAGATGCTGGGGCGCTTCTTCTCCGTGATGGGGCTGATGGGAGTCCTGGTGACGCCGCTGGTCACCCTGTCGGTCGGCTACGGCCTGCAGTACCTGGGGCTGCGAGCCACCGGGCTGGTGCTAGGGGCTGCGCTGCTGGCGAGCGCACTGTTCGCGGTAGCCAACCGGCAGATGCGGGAAATCCCCACCCCGGACGGCTGGCAGGAGTACGCGCGGAAGATAAACCTGCGCCCCGCGGAGTGACCGGCTGCGGCGCGGCAGCCGCAGTCGTGACAGACTAGGGGCATGGCAGCACCCAAGAAACTCACCGTGGGGGAGCAGGCCCCCGACTTCGCCTGCAAGACGGCAGACGGCGAAACCCTCACCCTCGCCGACCTGCGCGGCCAGAAGGTGATCCTCTGGTTCTACCCGGCAGCGAACACCAGCCTCTGCACCAAGCAGGCCATCGACCTGCGCGACAACCGCGCTGAGTTCGAGGCCGCCGGATACCGCCTGATCGGGGTATCCCCGGACTCGCCCGAGGCCGTGCGCGAATTTATAGAGCAGCAGAACCTGCCGTTCACCATGCTGGCCGACGAAACCAAAGAGATGATGACGGCCTACGGCACCTGGGGCGAGAAGAATAGCTACGGCAAGATCGTCACCGGCACTATCCGCTCCACCTTCGCGCTCGATGCGGACGGCAAGATCATCTTCGCCAAGTACCGGGTCGGCACCCCGAAGCACATAGAGACTTTGCGTAAGGCACTGCTTTTCCCTAATTCGTAGGCATAGACTCGTAAAGGTACAGCCGCTCGCCCTCGGAGCGGCGGAAAAGCTAAGGAACGAAGATGCTTAAGACCCCCAAGATGTCGGTTACCGTGGCTGCCACCTGCGCGCTTGCGCTCGGCCTGACCGCTTGCGGTGGCGACGCGAAGAAGCCCGAGTACAAGGCCGACAACGGCACCTCGCAGTCCCAGCAGGCTGAGAAGAAGGACGAAGCCAAGACCGCTGCCCCTGCCGAACAGAAGGCCGAGGAAAAGCAGCAGGACACTGCTAAAGAGGACGGCAAGAAGGCGCAGGAACAGGCGCCTGCCGCTACCGGTGACGAGGCTGCTATTAAGCAGCGCGCCGTAGAGATTCTGCACCTGATGGGCGACAAGAAGTTCGAAGAGGTCTGCAAGTACGGTGCCATTTCCGGCGAAACTTTCAAAGACAACGCGGGGGCCGTCGCGGGCTGCGCGGCAGGCATGGAAAAGAGCCTGGAAGGCCAGGCCAACGGCGACTCTGCGCTGCAGCTGATGAAGATAGTTGGTCCGGAACTGCTCGAAGTTAAGATGACCGGTGCCGACAGCGCCAGCGTGGGAGTGCAGGGAACCGAGCTCCTCAAGATGGTCAAGGTAGACGGCGAGTGGTACTTCACCGCCTGAGCCTCACCGCAACCTTTAAGGTTTGCGCGTAGCGAGATGTCGGGTATGCTTGACATGCGCTAACGCGCAAGGAGACGTGGCAGAGCGGCCGAATGCGCTCCCCTGCTAAGGGAGTAGGCGGCAAAAAACCGCCTCGGAGGTTCAAATCCTCTCGTCTCCGCTGCAAGAAGCCCCTCGCGGGGTGGAACGCCAAGGGCCCGGCCGTCAGGTCGGGCCCTTCGTCTTAACTATGCTTCCCGAGGAGGCCCTGCATGACTGAGCAGGCAGATTCGCGCGTACCCGCACTAACGGCAGGATTCCTGGCTGTCGGTGACGACCCTCTGATCGATGCCCCGCTGCGTGCCGACGTACGCAGGCTATCCACCCTGTTGGGGCAGACCATCGCCGAACAGCACGGCGATGAACTGCTGCAGGTCGTAGAGGAAATCCGCGCGCTGACCAAGGACGCGAAAGAAGAGGGTAGCCACGAGGCGGCCGCGCGAGTGCAGCAGCGTATCTCCGAGCTGGGGCTCGAAGAGGTAGTGGATCTGACCCGCGCCTTCTCCCACTACTTCCTGCTGGCTAACGCAGCCGAACAGGTTTACCGCGTGCGCGCCCTCGGGCAGCGCCCGGAAGCCGAAGCGTGGGTTCCCCGCGCCGTACAGGAGATCGCTGACGAACTGGGATCGGAAGAACTGCAGCGCACCGTCGATTCGCTGTCCGTACGCCTGATCTTCACCGCACACCCCACCGAGGCATCCCGCCGCGCCGTGCTCACGAAGCTGCGCGGGATTTCCGACGCGCTCGAGAACTCGACCGAACACGGCAGCGCCGCGCGCCGCAAGCAGGATCGCGCGCTTGCCGAAATCGTGGAAATGCTCTGGCAGACCGACGAGATTCGCCGCACCCGCCCTACCCCGCAGGACGAGGCGCGCAACGCGCTTTACTACCTGCGTCAGCTTTTCACCACGACCATGCCGGAGGTGCTGGAAGACTTCCGCGATCAACTGCGCGAGAACGGTGCCGACCTGCCAGACTCGGCGGTGCCGCTGCGGTTCGGTTCCTGGATCGGTGGCGACCGCGACGGCAACCCGTTCGTGACGCCCGAGGTGACGCGCGAAGTGCTGCAAATGCAGTCCGACGTCGCGATCGAAATTAGCCAGCAGCTGCTGCGCCGCGCCGCCGTGGAAATCTCTGTATCCAGTTCCCTGGCAGGTGCCGACGCGCAGTTGCTCGATTCTCTGCGCCGTGACCTGGAACTGCTGCCGGAAATCACCGAACAGCAGCGGGAACTCTTCGCGGAAGAGCCGTACCGGCTGAAGCTAACCGCGATGACCGCCAAGCTGGAACGCACCCGTGAGCGTATCCACGAGGGCACCCCGCACGTTCCGGGACGCGATTACGCGAGCAGCAACGAACTGCTGGAAGACCTCGACATCACGCTGCATTCGCTGCGCAACAACCGTGCCGTGCGCGCCGCCGACGGCATGCTCACCACGGCGAAAAACATCATTTCCGGGATCGGCCTGCACCTGGCGGTGCTGGACATTCGCGAACACGCGGAAAAGCACCACGAACTTTTGGCGCAACTTTTCGATCGCCTGGGCGAACTCACCGGCCCCTATCTGGAAATGACGCCCACCGAACGTAAGGACCTGCTCTCGGCAGAGCTGGGCGGTCGTAGGCCGCTCGCCGGGGCGTCCCTCGGCATGGGCAACATCGGTATCGACGACGACGCCGCCAAGACGTTCGCGGTGTTCAACGAGATCGCCCGCGCACAGCGCACCTACGGTCCCGGCGTCATCGAAACCTACATCATCTCCATGACGCGCGGCGCAGACGACGTGCTGGCGGCGGCGGTAATCGCCCGGGAGGCCGGCCTGATCGATCTGCCCGGCCCGGAAAGCAAGGGGCACGCCGACATCGGTTTCGTGCCGCTGCTGGAAACCGTGGAAGAGCTGCGTCATTCCGGCGAAATCATGGACGAACTGCTTTCCGACCCGCACTACCGCGAGGTGGTGCGGATGCGCGGGAACAAGCAGGAAGTCATGCTCGGCTACAGCGACTCCAACAAGGAGTCGGGCGTTATCACCAGCCAGTGGGAGATTCACCAGGCCCAGCGTCGCCTGCGCGACGTCGCCGCCAAGCACGGCGTGCGTCTGCGCCTGTTCCACGGTCGCGGTGGTAGCGTCGGCCGTGGTGGCGGCCCCACCTATGACGCGATCCTGGCCCAGCCCTACGGCGTGCTCGAAGGCGAAATTAAGTTCACCGAACAGGGTGAGGTTATCTCCGATAAGTACACCCTGCCCGTGCTGGCCCGCGAGAACCTGAACCTTTCCCTCGCGGCAGTGCTGGAAGGATCGGCGCTGCACCGCAAGGCGCGCCACGCCCCCGAGGTGACGGCCAACTACAACGAGGTCATGCAGTTCGTTAGCGACAGCGCGTACCGCAAGTACCGGGAGCTGGCGGACCACCCCGACCTGCCCGAATACTTCGTGACCTCCACCCCGGTGGAGCAGCTGGCCGACCTCAACATCGGTTCGCGCCCCTCCAAGCGCACCACCAGCGAAAAGGGTCTGGACGGCCTGCGCGCCATCCCGTGGGTGTTCGGCTGGACCCAATCCCGTCAGATCGTGCCCGGCTGGTTCGGCGCGGGCAGCGGCCTGAAAGCGGCGCGCGAAGCCGGCCTGACCGACGCCCTGCGGGAAATGCTGGGTGGCTGGCACTTCTTCCGCACCGTGATTTCCAACGTCGAAATGACGCTGAGCAAGACCGACATGGACATCGCCGCCCACTACGTGCACACCCTGGCCCCCGAACGCCTGTGGCACGTGTTCGACATGATCAAGGCGGAATACGAGCTGACGGTCGAAGAGGTGGAGCGCCTGACCGACGTGGTGGATCTGCTCGATAACAACCCGATCCTGAAGCGCACCCTGGCGGTACGCGATCGCTACCTCGATCCGATCTCCTACATGCAGGTGGCGATGTTGAAGGAGCTGCGCGCCTGCCGCGAGGCCGGACAGGAGCCCGCCGACGATCTGGTGCGCGCCGTGCTCACCTCCATCAACGGCGTGGCTGCGGGCCTGAAGAACACCGGCTGAGAGGCGAAAAAATACTTGCGGGGCGGGTGCCGACGGGAAACCGTGGCCACCCGCCCCGGTTACTTTGGGGTTAGCAGGAAAGGTGTATCGTGGCGGTCATGCATAGGGCCCTTATTACCGGCGGTACCTCGGGTATCGGTGCCGCTTTCGCGCGCGCTTTCGCACGCCGCAAAATGGATCTGGTTCTAGTTGCCCGTGACACGCAGCGGCTGGAAAAATCCGCCAGCGAACTGCGGGACAAGTACGGGGTACGGGTGGAATGCCTAGCGGCAGACCTGGGCGATGATACCGGCGTGCAGGCGGTAGCGCAGCGGCTCCTGGACGACGCAGACCCGGTAGATTTCTTCGTCGCGAACGCGGGCTTTTCTACCCGCTTCCCGATCATCAGCGCCGACGAAGCCGACTACGCAAACCACGACGCGGCGATTGATGTGATGGTGCGCGCCGTTTACCGTCTCTGCGGTACGGCTGCCCACGCGATGCGCGAGCGCGGCCACGGCTGGATAGTCACCACCTCTTCCGTGTCGGGCCTCGTATCGCAAAATAACTACAGCGCCATCAAGGCCTGGGCCACAAACTACACCGAGTCGCTGAACGTGCAGTTGCGCGGCAGCGGTGTGCAGGCCACGGCCCTCTGCCCCGGCTGGGTGCGCACCGAATTTCACCAGCGCGGCGGCGTCAAGGGCACCTCTATCCCCGGCCCGCTCTGGATGGAAGCGGATCGCGTGGTGGAAGACTGCCTGGCCGACGTGGCGCGTGGACGCGCCCTTTCGATCCCCGGCAAGCGCTACCGTTTCCTGGCTTTCTGGCTGCGCCACCTGCCACGCAGCGCCGTCTACCGCATTAGCGCCGCCCTGACCTCGCGCCGGGCGAAGGAGGACTAGCAGGTGGCGGAAAACCTGAAAAAATACCGCTCCCGCTGGCGCAGCGCTATTCGGCTGTTCAATCAGCGCGTGCTGTTCGGGGCATTGGTGCGCAGCACCATCCGCCAGGAGGTGGTGCGCGCCCCCGAGCTGGACACCGTGCAGGGGGCGTTCGTGCTGGTGGCAAACCACAGTAGCCACCTGGACGCGCCGATGCTCATGCAGGGGTTGCCGCTCAGGCTGGCGCGCTTCGTCTCCACCGGGGTGGCGGCGGACTACTTCTTCCGCATCTGGTATCGCAGGCTTTTTGTGCGCGCCCTGTTCAACGCGTTCCCGGTGGATCGGGACGGTTCCCGCTCGCATTCCGGGATGTCGCGCCGACTGCTGCGCGACGGCACCCCTATCCTGGTTTTCCCCGAGGGGACCCGCAGCAAGAGCGGCAGGATGGGTGCCTTTCACCCGGGTGGGGCGGCCCTCGCGGCAAGCGTTGGGGTGCCGGTGATTCCCGCCGCGATCATCGGCGGTTACGAGGCGATGCCGAAGGGACGCAACTGGCCGAAACCGGGTAAACCCCCGGTGGCGGTGGTTTTCGGCGCGCCACTAACCTCTCGAGACGGTGAAAGCGTGACGCAGTTCAGCGCCCGTATCCGGGAAGCGGTGGCGGAGATCTACCGCGAGCATGCGAACCGGATCCTTCCCGGAAAAGAAGGCGGATCGCGTGGAACGCCCGAAACTCAGGGGGAGGGCTAGTCCTTAACGGACAGCCAGGTGCCGATGTCGGCGCGCACCCGCTGCAGGGAGGCCTGCGCAGCCCCCAGCACTTCAACCCCGCGCGACTGCGCGGCAGGCGAAATGTGGATCTGATCCGCGAAATAGTGCGCGGAAAGCGCCTCGGAGAGCGTCTTATGCAGGGCGGGGGCCAGGGAAGCGAAATACCCCGAAAGCACCAGCGAATCTATGTCCAGCAGGGTGAACGCGCCCGCCAGGGCGGTACCGATTTCGTGGCCGATCTGGTCGGTGAGCTCCTGGTTCGCGGAAAGCCGCCCCGCGATGGTGTCCAGGCAGGTCGAATCGGGCAGCCCGGCGCGCTTACGCAGGGCATGGAAGCCGACGTAAGCCTCCAGGCAACCCTCTAGGCCACAGCCGCAGCGCACGCCGCCGGGAACGAGCGGCAGATGTCCGAGCTCGCCAGCCCAACCGTGCGTGCCGGGCAGGGGGGCGCCGTCAACCACGATCGCGCCACCGATGCCGGTCTCACCGTGCAGGAACAGGAACGATTCGCCGGGGCGGGCGTCCGCCTCGTGGTGCGCGGCCAGGTTTGCGTCGTTGGCAAGGAACACGGGGGTTTCCGTCCAACCCGCGTCGGCCACCAGTTTGCTGAAGGGAATGTTGCGCCAGCCGATGTTGGGGCCGGAAGCGACGCAGGTGCCGTCTCCGCTAATGCGGGCAGGCAGGGACACTGTCAGTGCGCTGATACGGGTTCCCTGGGGGAGCCGTTCGCGGCAGCTGCGCAGCAGCTCGGCCAGCTGCAGGGCTGTCTGTTCGGGGGAGCGCAGCGCCACCTCGGTGTGTCGCGCCTCGTCTATTACCGTGCTGCCGTCCAGGCCGAGCCCCAGCACGCGCAGGTGGTCTGCCGCGACCTCGGCCCCGAGCCCGACCACCTTGCTGGAGGCGACCAGGGGGGTCTTGGGGCGTCCGGTGCCGGCACGCACGCTCTCGCGTTCCTCCACGAGACCCGCGGCGAGCAGCCCTTCGACCAGGGCGGAAACCGTGGGGCGGGTGAGCTTGGTGGCCGTAGCCACGTCGGCACGAGAAGACTCGCCCCGTCCCGCGATGATCGAGTCGAGCACCGCGAGGGTGTTGATTTCACGTAGCCGTTGCACCCGCATGTGTGTATTCCTTTCGCCGTGCCAAATGATTTTATCTTGCGCCGGGACGTTTGGGGGTTGCGTAACGCCAGTAACACAAATACTTTAGTTAACAACCCCAACAAAGTGGAAGGAATACCGCAATGACGCTCACCCCCACCCCGGAAGACAAGTTCTGCTTCGGCCTCTGGACCGTCGGCTGGAATGCGCAGGACCAGTTTGGCAAGGCTACCCGCCCGAACCTCGACCCTATCGAGGAAGTGCGCAAGCTAAAGGAAATTGGTGCCTGGGGCTTCACTTTCCATGACAATGACCTCTTCCCGTTCGGCGATCGCGCCGCCCGCGAGGAAATGATCGGCAAGCTCAAGGACGCCATCGCGGAGACCGGTCTGGTCTGCGAGATGGTTACCACCAACACATTCAGCGAACCGATCTTCAAGGACGGGGCTTTCACCTCCAACGATCGCGGCGTGCGCCGCTACGGTCTGCGCAAGGTGATCGAGAACATCGACCTGGCGGCAGAGCTCGGTGCCAAGACGTTCGTCATGTGGGGCGGCCGCGAGGGCTCCGAATACGATTGCGCGAAGGACCTTTACGCGGCACACGAGCGCTACGCGGAAGGCATCGACACCGTGGCTGGTTACATCAAGTCCAAGGGCTACGACATGCGCATCGCCCTCGAACCGAAGCCGAACGAGCCGCGCGGCAACATCTTCCTGCCCACCATCGGCCACGCCCTCGCCTTCATCGAGAAGCTGGAAAACGGTGGCATCGTCGGCCTGAACCCGGAGACCGGTCACGAGCAGATGGCCACCCTCAACTACACCCACGGCCTGGCGCAGGCGCTGTGGGCCGACAAGCTGTTCCACATTGACCTCAACGGCCAGCACGGCCCGATGTACGATCAGGACCTCGTATTCGGCCACGGCGACCTGATCAGCGCGTTCTTCACCGTGGACCTGCTGGAGAACGGCTTCCCGTCCCGCCCCGGCGCCTACACCGGTGCCCGCCACTTCGACTACAAGCCCTCGCGCACCGAACACGAGGAAGGCCAGTGGGACAGCGCCAAGGCCAATATGGACATGTACCTCATGCTCAAGGAGCGCGCCCTCGCGTTCCGCGCGGATCCCGAGGTGCAGGAAGCCCTGGCCTACTCCGGCGTTGACGAGCTGGCCAAGCCCACCATCGCGGAGGGTGAGAGCCTGGAGGATGTGCTCGCTGATCGCAGCGCCTACGAGGAGTTCGACGCCGAAAAGGCTGGCGAGCGTAACTACGGCTTCGTGCGCCTGCAGCAGCTGGCCATGCAGCACCTGCTCGGGTTCAAGGCATAGCCATGAGCCACGTACTCGGTATCGACTCCTCTACCCAGTCCACCAAGGCGCTGCTGGTAGAGGCCGAAACCGGCCGGGTCGTGGCAGAGCGTCGCGCACCGCACCCGCCGGGCACGGAGGTTGACCCCCGTGCCTGGCTGGGCGCGGTTGACGCCGCCGCGGGAGAGCTGCTGGAGAAGGCCGACGCGGTAGCGGTCGGAGGCCAGCAGCACGGCATGGTTTTGCTCGATGATTCCGGCGAGGTGCTGCGCGATGCGCTGCTTTGGAACGATGTGCGTTCCGCGCCGCAGGCGCGCCAGTTGGTCGAAGAGCTGGGCGGCCCCGCCGAATCGGCTCGCCGCACGGGTAGCGTGCTGGTTGCCTCCATCACCTCCACCAAGCTGCGCTGGGTGGCCGACAACGAGCCGGATCTAGCTAAGCGGGTGGCGAAAGTGCTGCTGCCGCACGACTACGTTTCCCGGCACCTGTCGGAGGACGGTGCGGCTTTCTTTACCGACCGGGGAGACGCCTCCGGGACGGGATACTTCGATCCGCGCAGCGGCACCTGGGACAGGGAACTGCTGGAGATGGCGCTTGGGCACGATGCCGAGCTGCCCGATATCGCCCCGCAGCCGTTTGCGCGCATGGCGCGTACCCGCAACGGTGCGATCATCGCGCCCGGCACCGGCGATAACATGGCCGCCGCGCTCGGGCTGGGGCTCGGCCCCGGCGACATCTCGGTTTCCATCGGCACCTCCGGCGTCTGCGCCATGGTGAGCGATAAGCCCGCCGCCGACGCGAGCGGCATGGTGACCGGATTCGCGGATGCGACGGGCAGATTCCTACCGCTCACCTGCACCATTAACGCCGCAAAGATCCTGGACTTCGGCTGCGCCCTGCTCGGCGTGGACCATGCCGAACTGGCGCGCCTCGCGCTTGCCAGCGCACCGGGAGCGAACGGGGTGACGGTGCTGCCCTACTTCGACGGGGAACGCACCCCGAACCGGCCCGACGCGCGCGCCACCCTGACGGGAGTCTCCACGGCCACGAGCCGGGAAGACATCGCACGTGCCCTGGTGGAAGGGCTGCTGCTCTCCCTGGCCGACGGCATCGCCGCGCTCGAGGCCGCCACGGGCGTGGCGGGCAAGCGCGTGGTGCTGATCGGAGGCGGCGCCAAAAGCCCCGCCGTGCGCCAGCTCGCGGCCGACGTCTGGGGCAGGGAAGTATCCATCGCTCCCGAGGGTGAATACGTGGCGCTGGGCGCGGCCCGCCAGGCCGCACAGGCGCTTCACGGGGACGGGCTGCCGGCGTGGCAGGTAACGGGGATGGAAACTTTTGCCCCGTCCCGCAGTGCTGCGCTGGACGAGCTGCGGGACGCGTATGCGTCCCTGCGGGACCGTACCGCGGACTGGAACTAGGGCTGTCTGCGCAGGCTCTAGTTCCCTCTGCGTGCTGGGAGGATTTGCAGTATTTTTCCGCGTAACCCCCGGTGGTAGAGGGGCGGGGAAGACCGGTTTCTGAGGGTTTTAGGGACCGGTCTTTCCCGTTTCGTGACCGCTTTCGGTAGCCCTATAACCTGTCGTGCCCGGCCGCTTTATGCGAGGGGCGAGGGGGAAGAAGAGACTACTTTGGCTCGCTCCGAAAGCATGCGAATGTTACGATTTGGCAACAATTTCCCAGGTTATCGCGGTATCCTGGGAGCAATGGCATAACTTCCCCCAGCTGCTTTAAGGAGCCGTCAGCGATGCATCAGCAGCAGTGCGCAATATTCATAGACGCAGGCTTCCTTCTCTCTGCTGGCACGATGAAAGTTACCGGATCGTCGCTGCGCTCCAGTGTGAACGTCGATATTCCGACCTTGATTCGAGGCGTGGCGAGCTGCGCCTCCGAGCACATGGGGCATGATCCCTTCCGCATCTACTGGTACGACGCTTCCCGCGAGGGAGTGATGCGCGAGGAACACAAGGAAATTGCCCTCCTGGACGACGTCAAGGTGCGTCTCGGCAGGATCGGTTTCAATGGGCAGCAGAAGGGCGTCGATCTGCGCCTGGGGCTAGATCTTGTGGAAGTGGCCCGTAACCGAGTGGCGCGTGTGGCCTACCTGCTTACCGGGGATGACGACCTGGCAGAGGCGGTAGAGGCCGCGCAGGACCTCGGCATGAAAGTGGTTTTGATCGGGCTGGAGGAAACCCGCCGGGTAACCGGGGTGGCTTCCGTTGCGACCCACCTGGCATTGCAGGTGGATCGCATTCTTACCCTGCCCAACGAACTCATCTCATCCTGCTTTAAGCCGACCCAGCGTCAGGATGACCTGGTGCGTGTGCTGCCCCAACGGCGCAGCATTCCCTCGATTCGCCCGAGCGACATTGGGGGAGTGGTGGTGATACCGCCGCCGGTAGCCGAAGAGGCCACGCCCCTTGCCGAGGCTCCCGAGGGGAGCGTTGCGGCAAATGAAAGCGTCGGCGTGCAGCCTGTCGGCGATCCCCTGGAGGGAGCGCCTACGGAGCCCCCGGCGGAGCAGGACGAGGCTGCGGCGGACTCTGTTTCCCGCCGCCACGATCTGACGGACGACATCGCTGACGAAGCCAAGGCGAAGCTGGCGCAGATAAAGCTGCCGACGCCCGCCGCCCTGCGCAAGCGGCAAAATCATCGGCCCCAGCTCTTCTCCCTGAGTGAGCCTGCGTATTCGACGGAGGCCGACCCGGAGCTGCTGGAGATAGCGCGCGAGGTAGCCACGGCGGTTGCGCGCAGCTGGCATGCGGGAGCCACGGAAACTGATCTTGAAGCGGTGCTTGAGGAACGTCCCTACCTGCCGATTGATATCGATGCGACGCTGCTGCGCGACTGCGCCGCGCGCATCGGCACCGACGCCACCGAGCGCCAGCTGATCCGCCGCCACCTGCGGCAGTGTTTCTGGGAAACCATCGACGTAATACACTGATCCCTGGCTGCAAACAACGGAGGGTGAGCTGGTGTCTTCACGTACCCGGCGCGGGCCTTCCATGACGGACGTCGCGCGCCACGCGCGAGTCTCTGCGCAGACGGTATCGCGTGTTCTTAACGACCCCGAAGCGGTGCGCGAAAGCACGCGGATACGAGTGCTGGCCGCCATCGAGGAGCTGGGGTACCGCAGAAATCTGCAAGCCCGTTCCCTGCGTACCGACCGCAGCGACGTAATTGGCGTGGTCGCCGCCGCTACCTCGATCTATTCCCCCTCGCGGTTGCTGTACGAAATCGAATCTGCGGCGCGGCAGACAGGCATGGCTTTGCAGCTGGCGGTTCTAGACGATGCGACGCGCATTCCCCCCGACGCCGTATTCGCCTCCTTTATGGAACGCAACGTGGACGGGGTGATCCTGGTCGGCCCGCGTAACTGGGTGGCGCTCGCCGCGCAGGAATTTACCGGCTCTTTCCCGATCGTGAGCACTTCTTTGGTGGATATGTACGCGGAGAACCGGTTGCGTATGGTCTGCGCCGATAACGAGCTGGGGGCGCGCCTGGCGGTGAGGCACCTGATCGGTCTAGGGCATCGGTTAATTGACCATGTGGCGGGGCCGAGCGAGTTTTACGACGCGGTAGACAGGATGCGGGGCTGGCGCAAGGAGCTGTTCGTGAACGGGCTGCTGGAAGGGCGACTCTTCCACGGAGACTTCGACGCCCGCTCCGGCTACGAGGCGGGGCAGCGCATGATCGCCTCGGGGCGTCTTCCCGACGCGGTATTTTGCGCGAATGACCAGATGGCGCTCGGTCTGTGTCGCGCCCTGCACGAGGCGGGAGTGTCCGTTCCCGGAGAGGTGTCGGTAGTCGGATTCGACAACATCGACGGATCCGAATACACGGTGCCGGCCCTGACCACCGTCGAGCAGCCGTATCGTCAGATCGGCGAGGGGGCCGTGGCGGCCCTGCGCGCGGTGCTCATGGACCGCGAAAGTTCCCCCCGTTTGGTGCAGCCGCGCCTGGTTGTCAGGGAGAGCACGGGCCCCAGATCTGCTTAGGTCACTTTTTGATAACGATCAAACGGTGATTTTGCAAAACTTTGACAGACCCGATTGATAACGTTAACAATCTAGGTAACGGAACGAACCCACCATCGACGGTGGAGGCGTAACGAACACGAAAAAGGTTACTGCTACATCGGGTAGCAGGGGTGAGCGATGGTCGCTCACCAAGATCTCGAGGAGGAGACCGTGACCCTTTCCCGCAGAAACGTGCTTTTTGGAGCCTCTGCAGTTGTAGCCGCTTCTACCCTGGCGGCTTGCTCCGGCGGTGGTGCCGGTAGCGGTGCAAGCGGTGCCGCAGGCGGCGGCTCCGGCGACACCAAGCGCATCGGCGTTGCGATGCCGACCAAGTCTTCTGAGCGTTGGATCGCTGACGGCGAGAACCTCAAGAAGCAGCTCGAAGCTAAGGGTTACACCGTCGACCTGCAGTACGCAGAGGACGACATCCCCACCCAGGTGAACCAGATCGATAACATGATCACCCAGGGCGCTAACGTCCTCGTGATCGCCGCTATCGACGGTACCGCGCTGAGCAGCCAGCTTGAGAAGGCCGCGAAGAACAAGATTCCGGTCATTTCCTACGACCGCCTGATTCGCGACTCCGAGAACGTCGACTACTACACCAGCTTCGACAACCAGGAAGTTGGCCGTCAGCAGGGCCGCTCCCTCCTCATGGGCCTCGGCTACATCGACAAGGACGGCAAGGACCTCGGCAAGACCGAGCCCTCCAACATCGAGCTGTTCGCGGGTAGCCCCGACGACAACAACGCCACCTTCTTCTTCAACGGTGCGATGGAAGTTCTCAAGCCGTACATGGACAAGGGCACCCTCAAGGTGAAGTCCGGCCAGACCGACTTCAAGCAGGCCGCTACCCTGCGCTGGGACCCCGCCACCGCACAGGCTCGCATGGAGAACCTGATCACCGGCAACTACAGCGGTGGCGACACCGTGCAGGGTGTGCTTTCTCCCTACGACGGCATCTCGATCGGCATCATCGGCGCTGCGAAGTCCGCGGGCTACGGCTCCGCTGGCCGCCCGCTGCCGGTAGTCACCGGCCAGGACGCCGAGCTGGCTTCCACCAAGTCCATCCTGGCTGGCGAGCAGTACGCCACCATCTTCAAGGACACCCGCAAGCTGGCCGAGGTCACCGTGGGCATGGTTGACGCGATCGCGCAGGGCAAGGAGCCCGAGGTCAACGACACCAAGTCCTACGACAACGGCAAGAAGGTTGTTCCCTCGAACCTGCTCAAGTCGCAGATCGTGACCAAGGACAACGTCAAGGAAGCCCTCGTTGACACCGGCTACTACAAGGCCGATCAGCTGGGTCTCTGACCAATCCTGATTGACGGCGGCGGGAGGCCGCACGGCTCTCCCGCCGCCGTCTATCGCGCAGTCCTATATCCGTAAGCACCCAAAGCCAGGACGAACATGAGTAACGCCATTTTGGAGATGCAGGGGATCGTTAAGACCTTCCCCGGCGTCCGCGCACTCGACGATGTCAACCTTGTGGTGGAACGCGGCGAGATCCATGCCATTTGTGGGGAAAACGGGGCCGGTAAATCGACCCTGATGAAGGTCCTCTCCGGTGTGTACCCGCACGGTACCTACGAAGGCAACATCCTCTTCGAAAACAAGCCCGTAAAGTTCCAGGACATTAAGGCGTCCGAGGAAAAGGGCATCGTAATTATTCACCAGGAGCTGGCGCTCAGCCCCTACCTTTCGATCGCCGAAAACATCTTCCTCGGTAACGAAATCAAAAAGCACGGTCTGATTGACTGGCACAAGACGAACGCGGAAGCCGAGAAACTGCTTGCGCGCGTCGGTCTGAACGAGAACGTGCGCACCCCCGTCTCCGAAATCGGCGTCGGTAAGCAGCAGCTGGTAGAGATCGCGAAAGCGCTCTCCAAGCAGGTGAAACTACTCATTCTGGACGAGCCCACGGCCGCCCTCAACGACGATGACTCCGAGCACCTGCTCAACCTGATGCGTCACCTCAAGGGCCAGGGCATCACCTCGATCATCATTTCGCACAAGCTGAATGAGATCGCGGAGATCGCCGACTCGACCACCGTCATCCGCGACGGTAAGACCATCGAAACGCTGGACATGCATGCCGACCAGGTCACCGAGGCCCGGATCATTAAGGGCATGGTGGGCCGCGACATGGAGTCCCGCTTCCCGGAGCACACCTCCAACATCGGTGAGGAAAACTTCCGCATCGAAAACTGGACCGTGCACCACCCGCTTGACGTGCACCGCAAGGTCGTAGACAACGCCTCCCTGTCCCTGCGCAAGGGCGAGATCGTTGGCATCGCCGGTCTGATGGGTGCGGGCCGCACCGAGCTCGCCATGAGCGTTTTCGGCCACGCCTGGGGCACCAACATCTCCGGCAAGCTGATCAAGGACGGCAAGGAAATCAAGGCACACACCGTGCCCCAGGCCATCGAACACGGCCTCGCCTACGCCACCGAGGATCGCAAGCACTACGGCCTCAACCTGATCCAGGGCATCCGCCGTAACATCTCCATCGCCTCCCTTCCCAAGGTTCTCAAGGGCATCTTCATTAACGAAAATGAGGACAACAAGGTGGCGGAGGGATACCTCAAGAGCATGAACATCAAGGCCCCCAGCGTTAATTCCGTGGTGGGGCAGCTTTCTGGCGGTAACCAGCAGAAAGTAGTGCTCAGCAAGTGGATGTTCACCGACCCTGACGTACTGATCCTCGACGAACCGACCCGAGGCATTGACGTCGGTGCCAAGTACGAGATCTACACGATCATCAACCAGCTCGCAGACGCCGGAAAGTCGGTTCTCGTGATCTCCTCGGAGCTTCCGGAACTACTCGGCATCTGCGACCGTATCTACACACTTTGCGAAGGCCGGATCACCGGTGAGTTCGACGTGGACGGTGCGTCCCAGGAACTGCTTATGCGCCATATGACCATGGAAACAGGGAGTGACGACTAATGAACATCATGCAGGCCCTCAAAGAGGGGCCGCTCTCGAATCTGCGCCAGAGCGGCATCTACATTGCGTTCATCGCCATTGTGGCGCTGTTCGCCGTGCTCACCAACGGACAGCTGCTGTCCTCGCAGAACGTCAGCAACATCGTGGTGCAGAACTCCTACATCCTGGTGCTGGCAATCGGCATGGTGATGGTGATTATCGCCGGTCACATTGACCTTTCGGTCGGCTCCGTGGTGGCGCTCGCAGGCGCTATCGCAGGCGTGGTCATCGTGCGCTGGGACTACCCCTGGATCGTGGGCGTGCTCGCGGCTATCGCCGTAGGCGCACTCATCGGTGCCTGGCAGGGGTTCTGGGTAGCGTTCTTCGGGATCCCCGCGTTCATCGTCACCCTGGCGGGCATGCTCGCCTTCCGTGGCCTGACGATGATCGTGCTGGGCAACGCCCAGATCGGCTCCTTCCCCGACGGCTTCCAGAACATCTCCTCGGGCTTCATTAACGGTCTGCTCGGCGGCAACGGATACGACGTATTCACCCTCCTCGTCGGTGCCCTCTGCGTGTTCGGCTTCGCCGTGCAGCAGGTGCGCGCCCGCGCCGCCCGCAGGGCATACCACCAGAAGCTGGAGCCGGTATGGCTGCTGGTTGCCAAGATCGTCCTGGTGGGCCTCGTGGTAATGGCCTTCGCCTGGAAGCTCGCCACCTACTCGGGTCTGCCGATCGTGCTGATCGTGCTGGCGGTCCTGATCCTGGTCTACACCGTGATCACTCAGAACACCGCGTTCGGCCGCGCCATCTACGCAATCGGTGGCAACCTGTCTGCGGCTCGCCTGTCCGGCATCAAGGTGCAGTGGGTTAACTTCTGGATCTTCGTGAACATGGGCGTCCTGTCCGCTATCGCCGGCATCGTCTTCACGGCTCGCCTGAACCTCGCGAACCCGAAGGCCGGCAACATGTTCGAGCTGGACGCGATCGCCGCCTGCTTCATCGGTGGCGCAGCCGTTACCGGCGGTGTCGGCCGCGTGGCCGGTGCCATCGTCGGTGGCCTGATCATGGGCATCATCAACAACGGTATGTCGCTGATGGGCGTCGGCTCCGACTGGCAGCTGCTGATCAAGGGCCTGGTGCTCCTTGGCGCGGTTGCCTTCGACGTCTACAACAAGCGCAAGTCGGGCGTTACCGCCTGATATAAACGCACCCCGGTAGTAACCGGAAGAGGGGGCGGGTCTTTGACCCGCCCCCTCTAGCTTTCCTATACACCGCGCCCAAAACGGGGAGGGTCACACGTTGCAACGCGCGACCCTCCCCGTTAGCAAAACTTCTGTTTGGCTACAGCCCCCGCGCTAGCCGATAAAACACCTGGTTCATGCGCATCTCGCGGGTAAAGCCACGCAGGGTTGTCTCCCTATCGATGACCAGCAGTTCCAGCCGCGCGATCTCGGCCAGCATCTCCCACACCGGCAGGGGCACGTTCGTGCTCAGGCACGTGTGGTGCGATCCGCCCGCGCTGAGCCAGCACTCGGCGGAGGTGAAAAAGTCCGGTTCGGGTTGCCAGACGGCATGCGCCACCGGCAGGTTGGGCAGGGCTGCGTCGGGGGCAACCAAACGCACCTGGTTTGCCGTTAGCCGGAACCGATCACGCATGTCGGTCAGGGAAACCACCAGCGCTTCCGGGGTGGGGTCCGCCGTGAATACCAGGCGCACCGGGTCTTCCCGCTCGCCGATCCCCAGCGGGTGAACCTCCAACAGCGGCTTGCTCTCGGTGAGAGACGGGCAGATCTCCAGCATGTGCGCGCCCAGAATCTTTTCCTTGCCGGGGGAGAGCTCGTAGGTGTAGTCCTCCATCAGGGAGGACCCGCCCGGTAGGCCGTACCCCATCACCTTCGCCGCGCGCACCAGGACGGCCGTCTTCCAGTCGCCCTCGGCGCCGAAGCCGTAGCCGTCGGCCATCAACCTTTGCACGGCCAGGCCGGGAAGCTGGCGTAGCCCACCCAGGTCCTCAAAGTTAGTGGTGAATGCGCTGAAGCCGCCCGCTTCCAGAAAACGACGCAGACCTATCTCCAGCCTGGCCCCGTAACGCAGGGAATCGTGCCGTGCCCCGCCCAGGCGCAGGCACGGCTGCACCTCGTACAGTTCCTCGTAGGTGCGGCACAGTGCGTCTACCTCCGCATCGGATACCGAATCTACGGCGGCTACCAGGTCGTTTACGCCCCAGGTGTTGACGCTAACGCCGAGCTCCAGTTCCGCCTCCGTCTTGTCGCCCTCGGTGACGGCAACGTTGCGCATGTTGTCCCCGAAGCGGGCCACCCGCATAGTTTGCAGCGCCTGCCACCCCGCGGCAGCACGCGCAAAGCGCGCCACCTTTTCTTGCACGTGCGGATGGCTGGCGTGCCCCACCACCGTGACCCGGCTGCACCCCAGACGGGTTGCCAGATAAGCGAACTCACGGTCGCCGTGGGCCGCCTGGTTCAGATTCATGAAGTCCATATCGATGGTGTCCCAGGGCAGCTCCACCCCGGCCTGAGTGTGCAGGTGCAGCAGCGGTTTGCGTAGCGCGTCCAGGCCCTGAATCCACATCTTGGCGGGGGAGAAGGTATGCATCCAGGCGATTACCCCTAGGCAGGAATCGTCTGAGTTCGCATCCAGCGCCAGGCGGCGAATCGCCTCCCTGTCCTTGAGCACGGGAAGCCAAACGATCTCTAGCGGGCACGCCTCCCGCAACAGGTCGGCCACCTCGCGCGACTGCTCGGCGACCTGTCGCAGAGTTTCTTCGCCGTAAAGATCCTGGCTGCCGGTAACGAAATAGAGTCTTTTCCCGGTGAATGGGTTTTGCATCACTGCCTCCCTCTGCTCAGCAGCTATTACTGCCCGTAAACGTTTTGGTAGCGCGCGTAGAGCGCATCGATCTTGTCTTGCGGCAGGGGAATGATCGGCCCCTGCTGCCGGGCCAGGTGCACCGTGCGGGCTACCTCCTCCACCATCGCGGCGGCCTTCACCGCTGCGCGGGCGTCGGTGCCGACGGTGAACGGGCCGTGGTTTTGCATCAGCACGGCGGGGGAGCGGGAATCGCGCAGCGTAGCCACGATGCCGCGCCCGATGGAATCGTCCCCGATCAGGGCGAGGGGGCCGACGGGGACATCGCCGCCGAACTCGTCCGCCATCATCGTCAGGCAGCAGGGAATTGCTTCCCCGCGCGCCGCCCAGGCGGTGGCGTAGGGCGAATGCGTGTGCACCACCCCGCCCACGTGCGGCATGTGCCGATAGACGTAGGCGTGCGCGGCGGTGTCGGAACTGGGGGAGAGGCCCCGGCTCGCTGTATCCGCGAGCTTGTTTCCGTACAGATCGCACACCACCATGTTCTCGGGGCGCAGTTCGTCGTAGCTGACTCCCGAGGGTTTGATGACGAACAGATCCTCCCCGCCGGGCACGCTGACGCGCTGGGAAACGTTCCCGGCGGTCCAGACAACCAGGCCCCAGCGCGGCAGCTCCGCGTGTAGCCGCGCCACCTGCTCGCGGCAGGCGCTCACCTCCGTGAGCAGGGTGGGTGGGAGATCGGCCAGGTTGAGAGTCATTCGTCGGCCCCGGCAATCTTGATGAAAGCCTCCCGGCGGAGACGCTTCAGCTTGTGCATGACCTCGCCATCGCCGAAGTAGTCGTGTAAGCGTGCGTACTGCGCATACATATCGTCGTAGCGGGCAACGTTCTCCGGAATCGGCAGGTAGGCGTTCTTGCGCCTGGCCCCCATTGCGGCCCCGGCGCTAACCACATCCGGGTAGGCTCCCGCAGCCACCGCCGCGTGGATGGCGGAGCCGAGGGCCGGTCCCTGCTCGCTCACTATGGTCGAGAGCGGCAGGTTCGTTACGTCGGCATAAATCTGCATGAGCAGCGGGTTCTTTAGCAGACCGCCTGCCACCACCAGCTCGTTCACCGGAATACCGGAATCGCGGAAAGTCTCGATTATCTTGCGTGTACCAAACGCGGTTGCCTCCAGCAGCGCCCGGTACTGATCTTCGGGACGGGTCTGGAGCGTCTGGCCGACTATCAGCCCGCTCAGCTCGTGATCCACCAGCACGCTGCGGTTACCCGAGTGCCAATCCAGCGCGATCAGCCCGTGCTGCCCGACCTCCTGGGTCGCGGCGAGGGTGGATAGGTAGGCGTGTGGCGTGATGCCCTTTTCCTCGGCCGCCTGCGCATACTCGCGCGGGAGACAGTTGTTAATGAACCAGCCGAAGATGTCTCCCACCCCGGACTGCCCGGCCTCGTAGCCCCAGTAGCCCTTGGTGATGCCGCCGTAGACCACGCCACAGATTCCGGGCGCAGCGGCGAGTTTCTTGCTGTTCATCACGTGGCAGGTAGAAGTGCCCATGATCGCCACCATTTGGCCTGGGCGGCAGGCGTCTGCCGCGGGTGCGGTGACGTGCGCATCCACGTTGCCGACTGACACCGGGATGCCCTCCGGCAGTCCCGTTAAAGAGGCGGCCATATCGCTCAGATAGCCGGCGCATTCGCCCAACTGGCCGATCTTTGCGGCCAGCTTTTCCTTAACAAAGCCGGAGAAGGCGGGATTGAGCGCGGCAAGAAAATCTTCGCTCGGGTATTCCCCGTCCTGCCGCATTCCCTTGTATCCAGCACTGCACGCGTTACGGACGTATTTCCCAGTGAGCTGCCAGACGATCCAGTCGGCCGCTTCCACCCAGTGCACCGTGGCCGCGTAAATCTCCGGGTCTTCCTCCAGTAGTTGCAGGCCCTTCGCGAATTCCCATTCGCTGGAGATCAGGCCGCCGTAGCGGGGCAGCCAGGATTCTCCTCGCTCTCGCGCGAGCGCGTTTATTCTGTCGGCCTGTGGCTGCGCGGCGTGGTGTTTCCAGAGCTTTGCGTAGGCGTGCGGGCGGTTGCGGTACTTCTCCAGCGCGCACAGGGGGAGTCCGTTCTCTCCCGTGGGGATCATGGTGCAGGCCGTGAAATCGGTGCCGACGGCGATGACGTCGTCTGGCTTCACCCCGTGCACGCGCCGGGCGTTTTCTAGTGCGGTGGGTACCGCGTGGCGTAGTACCGCGAGGTAGTCAGCCGGGTTCTGTAGTGCCCAGTCGGGTGGGAGCTTCTGGCCGTCTCCGGCGGTGAGATGGGTGTCCATTACCGCGTGCGGATAGTCGTAACTGGCGCTCGCCAGCACGGTGCCATCCGCGACGCGAACCACTACCGCGCGCCCCGAAAGGGTCCCGTAATCTATGCCGACGGTGACTGTGTTTTGGGAGATCCTGTGCATTGCGTCCTCCGAATTATGCGATCGCGCCTATGCGTTCGTTCACAGTGCCTTCATTTTTGGAGAAAAATGGTTTAGTTAGAATGTAAACGTTCACATTCGGGATGGTCAATGTTTCTTGTGGGTAAGCTGAGCTAATGAGTTCGCCGACACGCCCTCCCTCGATGAATGACGTTGCGCGCGCTGTTGGGGTTTCGTACCAGACCGTCTCGCGCGTGCTCAACGAACCGCACCTGGTTAAAGAGTCCACCAGGGAGAAGGTGGAGCAGGCGATACGCGAGTTGGGTTATCGCCCTAACTCGGTGGCCCGCGCGCTTAAGACCGCGCGCACGGATCTGATCGGGGTTATCGCCCCGATCACCGGCCACTTCGGTCCCACCAAGGCGGTTTGCGCCCTGGAGCGCGCTGCGCGCGAGGCGGGCAAGGCCGTGGTCCTGGTGCAGGTGGATCCGGGGGTTCCGGGTGCGCCGGAGGATGCCTGGGAGCGCTTGCTGCGCCACGGGGTGGACGGCGCGGTAGTGGTTTCCCCCTGCCTTAATTTTGTGCGCGCGCTGCGTCCGCCCGTGCACATGATGCCGATTGCCGTGGCGGGCGGCGAGGGTGGCGACTGGCCTGCCTACGCCACCGATCAGCGCGGGGCGGCATACGAACTGGTGCAACACCTGGTGTCGCGAGGCGCCAAGCGGGTGGCGCACGTGGCGGGCCCCGTCGGCTGGTGGGATGCGCGAGAGCGCGAACGCGGATGGCGTGAGGCGCTCGCTGACGCGGGCTTGCCCGAAGGGGCTTTGGCGCGCGGCGACTGGTCGGCGGAGAGCGGAGAGGAATCCGGAAGGGAGCTTCTGGCTAACGCTGAATTCGATGCTGTTTTCGTGGCCAACGATCAGATGGCGCTGGGGGTAATTCGCGCCCTTGTGGATGGCGGCAAGTCGGTCCCGGCCGATGTTTTAGTGGCGGGCTTTGACGACATTCCCGCATCGAGCGTTACCGTGCCGCGACTGACCACGGCCGGTCAGAATTTCGCGGCGGTGGCCGATGCTTGCATCGCGGCGGTTAGCGCTACGCGCGCGCTTTCGCCCGGATTGGAACTTCTCCCCGCGGCCATAATTCTGCGGGAATCCAGCGAGGGGTAAACCCTCCTTCTACCTGCGGTTTAGGGCGTATTGACACAGGACCATAGTCCCATCTCATATTTTGAGATTTGTATTCACGCAGGTCATCCGCATGTGATGGTTCCCACGTCGGATGCGTCACAGGGGTGTGGGGGCTCTTTGGTATTAGTCCCCGCCGAACCTTCCTAGGGTGGAGGTACGGAGATGCGGCGCAAGTTCCGTCTCCCGCTCCGAACCACGGAAAAGAGGCAGGTAATGACCACTCAGGCCACGGATAACGCGGCACAGGTTGCATGGGAAGGCTTTGCAGAAGGCCCCTGGCGCGAAGAGATTGACGTTCGCGACTTCATCCAGCGCAACTACACCCCTTACGAAGGCGACGCGTCCTTCCTGGCGGGCCCGACCGAGAAGACCCTCAAGGTTTGGGACACGCTGGAAAAGGAATACCTCAGCGAAGAGCGCGCCCGTCGCGTTTACGACGTAGACACCAAGACCCCGGCTGACATCGACGCTTTCGGCCCCGGTTACATCTGCAAGGAAGACGACGTTATCGTCGGCCTGCAGACCGACGTTCCCCTCAAGCGCGCCATGATGCCGAACGGCGGCTGGCGAATGGTGGAGACCGCCATCAAGGAAGCGGGCAAGGAGCCCGATCCCGAGGTCAAGAAGATCTTCACCCAGTACCGCAAGACCCACAACGACGCGGTCTTTGATATCTACACCCCCCGCATCCGCGCGGCGCGTTCCTCGCACATCATTACCGGCCTGCCGGACGCCTACGGCCGTGGCCGCATTATTGGCGACTACCGCCGCGTTGCCCTCTACGGCGTTGACTTCCTCATCGCCGAGAAGATGAAGGACAAGGACAAGGTCGCCGACAAGCCCTTCAGCGAGCACTGGGCACGCTACCGCGAAGAGCACAGCGAGCAGATCAAGGCCCTCAAGAAGCTGATCACCCTCGGTGACCTCTACGGCTTCGATCTGCGCCGCCCCGCCGCCACCGCGCAGGAAGCCGTGCAGTGGACCTACATGGCCTACCTGGCATCGGTTAAGTCGCAGGACGGCGCCGCAATGTCGATCGGTCGCCTCTCCGGCTTCCTCGACATTTACTTCGAGCGTGACCTCAAGGCCGGCAAGATCACCGAGTCTGACGCTCAGGAAATGATCGACGCGCTGGTCATGAAGCTGCGCATCGTGCGCTTCCTGCGCACCATCGACTACGACCAGATCTTCTCCGGTGACCCCTACTGGGCAACCTGGTCGGATGCAGGCTTCAGTGAGGACGGCCGTTCGCTGGTCACCAAGACCTCGTTCCGTCTGCTGCAGACCCTGCGTAACCTGGGCCCGGCCCCGGAACCGAACATCACCATCTTCTGGGATCCGGCACTGCCCGAGGGGTACAAGGAGTTCTGCTCCGCAATCTCGATCGAAACCTCCTCGATCCAGTACGAATCCGATGAGCAGATTCGCGAGCACTGGGGCGACGACGCGGCCATCGCCTGCTGCGTATCCCCGATGAAGATTGGCAAGCAGATGCAGTTCTTCGGCGCCCGCGTGAACGCCGCCAAGACCCTGCTCTACGCCATGAACGGTGGCCGTGACGAGATGAGCGGCAAGCTCATCGTTCCCGATCACGAGGGCGTGCAGGGCGATGGCCCGCTCGACTTCGACGAGGTCTGGGAAAAGTACGAAGCCATGCTGGACTGGGTTGTGGGCACCTACGTTGAGGCCCTCAACATCATCCACTACTGCCACGACCGCTACGCCTACGAGTCGATCGAAATGGCGCTGCACGACTCCGAGATCATCCGCACCATGGGCTGCGGCATCGCGGGTCTGTCGATCGTGGCCGACTCCCTGTCGGCAATCAAGTACGCCAAGGTGACCCCGATCCGCGACGAGACCGGCCTCATCGTTGACTACAAGACCGAGGGTGACTTCCCGGTTTACGGCAACGACGACGACCGCGCCGACGACATCGCGGCGACCGTTGTGCACACCGTGATGAGCAAGATCAAGGCCATCCCGATGTACCGCGACGCGATCCCGACCCAGTCGGTGCTGACCATCACCTCGAACGTGGTGTACGGCAAGGCCACCGGTTCGTTCCCGTCCGGCCACAAGAAGGGCACCCCCTTCGCTCCCGGTGCAAACCCGGAGAACGGCGCGGACAACCACGGCATGGTTGCCTCGATGCTGAGCGTCGGCAAGCTCGACTACAACGACGCGCTGGACGGCATCTCGCTGACCAACACGATCACCCCGTCGGGCCTGGGCCGTAACAAGGAAGAGCAGGTGCGCAACCTGGTCGGCATCCTCGACTCCGGCTTCATCATCGACGATCCGGAACTGTAAGTCTTACCGGGGAATCCCCACCCCGACCCAATTTGCGGGCCTTGCGGCCCCACCCCAAAGGAGAAAAATATGTCCATCAAATCGTTCGACGAGCGCCTGGCCGACATGAAGGCGAAGCGTTCCGCCACCAACAGCCAGTCCGGTCTGTACCACGCGAACATCAACGTTCTCGAGCAGAAGACCCTCGAAGATGCCATGGAGCACCCGGAGAAGTACCCGAACCTGACCGTTCGCGTTTCCGGCTACGCCGTCAACTTCGTGAAGCTGACCCGCGAGCAGCAGCTCGACGTTCTGCACCGCACCTTCCACCAGAACGCCTGATCTGAACTCTTAACCCGCGGGCCCGAGACGTGCACTGCGCGGATCGGGCCCGCGGCACATATGCCAGCGCCGGTTACAGCCTTCCCGCGGGCGGCTGCTAACCTGTACGGGCTTTTCGCCCCCTAACGTGCGAGCATTCTCTTTAAGGAAGCGAGACGACATGTCTGCCCCCACCGCCGCCCCGTCCCACGACGGTATCGCCGGCGTCTACAAGCCACAGCCGGTCGACGTCCCCACCCCGCGAGTACGCGGCGCGGCCGCCGGTATCGGCGGAGCCGCGGAGGACCTCACTCCGCTGGAGCGGGCGGAACGTTTCCGGCAGATCCGCGAAGGTACCCTCGGATCCATCCACTCCTGGGAACTCGTTACCGCCGTAGACGGTCCCGGCACCCGCATGACCATGTTCATGTCGGGCTGCCCGCTACGCTGCGTCTACTGCCACAACCCCGATACCTTCCAGATGAAGGACGGCACCATGCAGTCCCTCAGCGACATTGTGGATCGTATCCGTCGGTACCGCAAAATTTTCCGTGCCACCAAGGGTGGGGTCACGATTTCCGGCGGCGAACCGCTGTTCCAGACCCCCTTCGTGCGCAACGTGCTGCGCGCCTGCAAGGAAATGGGCGTGCATACCTGCGTCGATACCTCGGGGTTCCTCGGCGCGCGCGCCGATGACGCGATGCTGGACGACGTAGACCTGTTCCTGCTCGACGTGAAGTCGGGCATCCCCGAGATCTACAAAAAGGTAACCGAACGCGACCTCGAACCGACCATCGCGTTCGGCGACCGCCTTGCCGCGCGTGGCAACAAGATCTGGATTCGCTTCGTGCTGGTGCCTGGCTGGACAGACTCGGTAGAAAACGTCGAGGCGGTGGCCGACATCGTGGCCCGCTGGAAGAACGTGGTGGAGCGCGTGGAGGTGCTGCCGTTCCACAACATGGGCCAGGATAAGTGGGAGAACCTGGGGCTTGATTACAAGCTAGTCGGCCTCACTCCGCCCGATACCGACACGGTGAAGCGAGTGCGCGAACAGTTCCGCTCCCGTGGCCTGACGGTCTTCTAAAACCTAAGTAGGGGAGACGTCGGTTACCCGTCGGTTAACTCCTGGACGAACGTCTAATGCCACCCCGGCCCGCGAGGGCTAGGGTGGCATTATGTCTACGCAATCCGTCTCTTAGCAAAAGTGGCACCGCTTCGTGGCACTCGGTGATTCGTTCACGGAGGGGATCGGGGATCCGCTGCCGGACGGCGGCCACCGCGGCTGGGCCGATCGCGTGGCGGAGCAGCTCGCGGCGCACAGGGAGGACTTCGCGTACGCGAATCTGGCTATCCGCGGAAAGCTTTACCAGGAGATCGTGGACGAGCAGACCGATGCCGCCATTGCACTGGCCCCCGATCTGATTTCGCTGTGCGCGGGCGGTAACGACGTGATTCAGCGTGGCGATCCGGACGCCATTGCGGAGGGCATGGACGATGTGGTTGGGCGGTTGCGCGCTGAGACGGGTGCCGACGTTATCCTCTGGGCCGGGCCCGACGTCGGCCACACTCCGGTGCTGAACCTGGTGCGCGGGCGCGTGGCGATCATGAATGAAAACATGCGCACCGTAGCGAAACGGCACGGCTGCTACCTGGTGGATCTGTGGTCGCAGCAGCAACTTGCGGCCGAACCCATGTGGGCGGAGGACCGCCTGCATTTCTCCCCTCTGGGGCACCACACGATCGCGCTGGAGGTGCTGCACACGCTGGGCGTGGCGCACACCCTGGAAAAGCATGAGGTGCCGGAGGTCCCGGCGAAGTCTTGGCGCGAGGCCCGCAGCGAGGACCTGGCCTGGGCGCGCCAGCACCTGGCTCCTTGGGTCATGCGACGCATCCGCGGCGAATCGTCGGGGGACGAGATCACCCCGAAGCGGCCGGAGGCCACGGCCGTATTCGGGCGTGCGATGCCTCCCGACGCGGGCGCGTCGGCCATGGAGGGGGCGCTGGAAGAAGGCGCGCAATAGCCCACCAAAATGCGGTGTTAGCAGCGTCACCGCGCTTCGATTAGACGGGGCCGGGGCGAGCTAGTATAGTTAATGGAGTCGCAAGCGCGACGGGCGCCCGTAGCTTAACGGATAGAGCATCTGACTACGGATCAGAAGGTTGGGGGTTCGAATCCCTCCGGGCGCGCCAGATAGAAAAGCCCCTCACTTCGGTGAGGGGCTTTTACTATGCCCTCACGCGGTAATTCTAGCCGTCAGCGGCCCGGTCGCTATGACCTCCCGTCCTGCTGACGCTGTGCTGCTGTGACGTTTGGGTGCACTTTTGGCTGGCCGTGACGTTTGTGTGCACTTAACGCTGCCAAACGGCCCTTTAACCAACTGTTAGTGCACCCAAACGTTAGTCACCTCCCCAAAACAGCGTTTAATGCACCCAAATGTTCCCTGTGGAGATGAGACAGGGGCGGACGGGACGGAAGAGGAGCGGTGGGAGAAGGGGGAATGGGTCGGAAACTTCCTGTTCCCGGGCGCGCCCGGCCAGGATCGCATACCCTCGATAACATGCAGCATTGGTTTCGTGACGCGGTCGTTTACCAGGTCTACCCCCGTTCCTTCCAGGACAGCAACGGCGACGGCATCGGTGACATCCCCGGTATCGTCTCCCGCCTCGACTACCTGGCCACGCTCGGCATAGACGCCATCTGGCTCTCGCCCGTCTACGCCTCCCCGCAGGACGACAACGGCTACGACATCAGCGACTACTACGCGATAGACCCCCTGTTCGGCAGCATGGCCGACATGGACGCGCTCATCGCCCAGGCCCACGCGCGCGGGATCAAAATCATCATGGACCTCGTCGTCAACCACACCAGCGACGAACACGACTGGTTCAAGGCCTCCCGCAGCGGCCGCGACAACCCGCTGCGCGACTACTACATTTGGCGTGATCCCCGCCCCGGCTACGTCGGCGGCACCCCCGGCGCAGAACCGAACAACTGGGGCAGCGTGTTCTCCGGCCCGGCCTGGGAATGGGACGAAGCCAGCGGCCAGTACTACCTACACCTGTTCTCCCGCAAACAGCCCGACCTGAACTGGGAAAACCCGCGCCTGCGGGCCGACGTCTACCGCATGATGAACTTCTGGCTGGACAGGGGAATCGACGGCTTCCGCATGGACGTCATCAACTTCATCTCGAAAACCCCCGGCCTGCCCGACGGCGAAACCCGCGCGGGCGCAACCTACGGCGACGCCGGGCCGCACTTCATCAACGGCCCCCGCATCCACGAATACCTGCAAGAGATGCGCCGCGAAGTGTTCGCCCACCGCGACGGCCAATACCTGACGGTTGGGGAGATGCCCGGCACCAGCCCCGCCGACGGCGCACTCTACACCGACCCGGCGCGCGGCGAGGTAGACATGATCTTCCAGTTCGCCCACGTAGACCTAGACCACGGCTCCGGCGGTAAATTCACCCCCGCTCGCCTGCACCTGCCCGACCTGAAGCGCTGCCTGGCCGACTGGCAGACGGGAGTCGGACCGCACGGCTGGAACTCCCTCTACTGGAACAACCACGACCAGCCTCGCATCGTTTCGCGCTGGGGAGACGACAGCCCCGAACAGCGGGTCGCGTCGGCCACCGCGCTCGCCGGTATCCTGCACCTGCACCGGGGCACGCCCTACATCTATCAGGGGGAAGAACTGGGCCAGACCAACACGCCCTGGCGCGAGATGGCGGAGTTCCGCGACCTGGAAATCCACAACTACGTGCGCGAAAAGATGGGGGCCGGGGAAAGCGAAGCCGCCCTCTGGCCCGGCCTGCTGCCGCTTAACCGGGACAATGCCCGTACCCCCGTGCAGTGGGACGCCACGGCAAACGCGGGATTCACCGCCCCCGATGTGACTCCCTGGATCCGGCTCACCGGCAACCAGGACGACATCAACGCCGCCGACCAGGTGCGCGATCCCGGCAGCGTGTTCAATTTTTACCGCCGTCTAATCGCGCTGCGGCACACGGAAAAACTCGTGGTGGATGGCGATTACCGGCTGCTGGCGGAGGACCACCCCCAGGTTTACGCCTATCTGCGCACCCTGCGGGCCGATGGGGAAACGCCGGGGGAGACCTGGCTTGTCGCCGCGAACCTGTCGGGACAGCCCGCCGAGGTCACGCTCGCGGAACTCGACCCGGCAGAAAGCTACCGGGAAGAACTCGCCGCGCTGGGAGGTGACGGCTGGCGGCAGGTAATCGCCAACCGGGCCCCGCTGGCGCAGGAAAACCCGCTGCGTGCAGACGGCCTGCACCTAGGCCCCTGGCAGTTCGCGGCCTGGCGGCGGACGCGCTAATCACGCACGGCTTTGCCGGTGGGGGAGCTACTTCCAGCGGGTAGCCAGCGCCCCGCCGGCGAACAGCAGCGTGAAGCCCACGGCCAAGTTCCAGGAACCGATCGGCAGCGGGTAAGCACCGGTGCTGACGTAGAAAACCACCAGGTACACCAGGCTCAGCACGAGCAACGTACACATGGTCGGCACCAGCCAGGCGGGGTTGCCCTCTTTGCCCTTACGCCGCCTATCCACGCGGGGTTCCTTCATTGCTTTAACCGCTTTCGTTCGAGCCAACACATGTGCATGCACTAGCCTATTAGAACGTAGGTAGGCACTGAAACGTGGGGGAGGGGGCTCACCGTGCAGGAAGAAAAGATGAGCCGCCGTAACTTCACCCGCGCGGCCGCCACCGGGACGGTAATGCTCGCCTCCGGCCTGCTATTTTCTACCTCCGCTCGCCTCTCGCGCGGCAGCAACCTACGTAACGACTCCGGGCAAATCACAGACCTGCTGCACCAGCAGGACGAGGACGCCAGCAAGCTAACCAAGGAAATCACCGCCCGCCGCGCGCGCATCGAAGAACTCACCAATCAACAGCGCGGGCAGGCAGACCCGCGCCTGAAGCAGCAGCTTGCCAGCAGCGAAGCCGCCGCGGGCATGAGCGAAGTCTCCGGGCCTGGTCTGGTAGTTACTCTGACCGACGCCCCCACCTCCGCGCTCACCACCGTTCCTAACGTGCAGCCGAACGACCTGGTGGTGCACCAACAAGACCTCGAGGGGTATATCAACGCCCTCTGGTCCGGGGGAGCGGAAGCGATGATGCTGCAGGACCAGCGAGTCATCGCCACCAGTGCGTTCCGTTGCGTAGGCAATACCCTGCTGCTGCAGGGCCGCGTCTATTCGCCGCCATTTAAGGTCAGCGTGATCGGCCCTGTCGAGGCCATGCTGGCTGCGCTCGAAGCGTCTGCCCCGGTAAGCAACTACCGAAAATGGGTCAATTACGTCGGCCTGGGGGAAAGCATCGAGCGCAAGAACCGTATCGCCCTGCCCGCCTACACGGGTGCCGTCACGCTGACCTCCGTAAAGGGACTTTAGTGGGCACCACAAAACGTCTGTTTTGGGGATTAATCGGGATCCTCGGGGAAATCGCCATCACCCTAGGTTCGATCCTCGTGCTGTTCGTGGTCTGGCAGATGTGGTGGACGGATGTTGTGGCAGAACAAGAACAGTCCCAGATCGTGGCGGAGCTGGGCAGCAAATGGGGCCAGAAACCGTCGCGGGAAACGCAGGCCCCGCGCCGCATGGACAACCCGCCCGTGCTGGCTAAACCGAAGCGCTACGAAACCTGGGGGTTTCTGCACGTCCCCAAATTTTCGCGCGGTCCCATCCCGGTAGCGGAAGACGTCAGCCTGGAGCACGTGCTTAACGTGATCGGCGCCGGGCATTACCCGGAGACGGCGATGCCGGGGGAGGTCGGCAATTTTTCCCTGGCCGGGCACCGCACCACCTACGGTAAGCCGTTCAACGAAATCGCGCTGCTGGAACCAGGGGATGAAGTGGTCGTAGAAACCAAGGACACCTTCTACGTCTATACGGTGGTTAGCGATGAAATCGTGAAACCAAACGACGTGCGCGTGATCGCTCCCGTGCCCGGACAGATCGGTGCGCAACCGAGCGAAAGATGGCTGACGATGACCGCCTGCCACCCGCTCTATTCCGCGCGCGAGCGCTACGTAGTACACGCCAAGTTCGCCTACTACGTAAAACGAGAAGAAGGCACCCCCGACGCGTTGAAGGGAAACAAATAACCGTGTATGCCTGGTTCTATCGCCACCTGCCCGGTCCGCGCTGGGTGCGCATCGCCACTTGCCTGGCTCTGCTCGCGCTGGCCATCTTTGTCCTCTTCAACTGGGTGTTTCCGCTGTTAGCTCCCTATATGCCGTTCAACGACGCGACCGTTTCCTAACCCCCCAAGGAAAGGCCGCACGGCCACTGCGGCAGATAAGGCGCAATAAACAAAAGGGCGCTGCACCCCACCGAAATCGGGGAGCGCAGCGCCCTTAGTTTTAGCTAAAACTCCGTCAGCCGTTTTCGCCCGGTTGCTTAGGAGCCCCCGGCTGCTTGGGTGCGCCAGGCTTCTCGCTTGGCTTGCTCGGCTTAGCGGGCTGCTTATTCTCGGGCTTTCCCTCCTCCGGTTTCGCGGGGGAAGGGCTGGGGCTGTCCGACGGGGCAGGCTGCTCGCTAGGTTCAGCGGGCTGCGGCTGCTCGGTCGGTTCCTGCGGCTTGGGCCCCTTAGAAACGGTCAGCTTCACGGTGGAACCCTGCGAAACCGAGGTGCCCGGTGCGGGGTCTGTAGCGATCACGGAACCTGCCGCTACGGTATCGCTGAACTCGTCAGCCGCGCGGGAAGTTCCGTAGCCGTCCGATTCCAGATCCTGCTTCGCTTCCTCGTAGCTACGGCCGATGTAGTTCTTCATGATCGACGGCCCGGGGGCCTTCGCCACGGTGATGGTGACGGTCGCATCCTTGGGCAGGGTGGCGCCCGAACCGTCCGGGTTTTGCGAAATCACGGTCCCGGTGGTGCGGTCGGATTCCGTGTCCACCCGGCTTACGGAGAAACCGGCATCCCGCAGCGTCTGGGTAGCGTCGTCCACGTTTGCCCCCACCACGTTAGGAACGGTGAGCACGCCGGAGGCGGTCCAGAACAGGATCCGTTCGCCGTGACGCGCGGTGCTGCCCGCACCCGGTTCGGAGCGCGTCACGTGGTCTTTTTCGACGTCCTTCACGTTTTCCGCACCCTGGAACATCGGCACCAGGCCTGCCTCGGAAAGCAGCTTCTCAGCTTCGGCGCGGGTCTTCCCCTTGATGTCCGGGACGGTTACGTCGGCCGGACCGGAAGAAACCGTGAGCGTAACGGTGGCTCCCTTATTTACCTTGGCGCCCTGGGCAGGATCGGATCCGACAACGCGGCCCTTGTCTACCTCGTTAGATTCCTTCTCCACGATCTTGGCGACCAAGCCGTCGGTTTCCAGGGCCTTGCGAGCGTCTTGCACGCTCAACCCTGCGACCGCGGGAACCTGTACCTGTTCCGGCCCGCGCGAGGGCCACATCCACCAGACGGTGAAGGCCAGCAGGGAAACCGCAGCCAGACCGATCAGGGTCCACAGCAGGGCCATACCGTTGCCGGAAGAATCCTTTTCTTCCGGAGTCTTGGCCTTCCCCGCCGGGCTCGCGCTCACCGGCTGTCCCTGCGAGACGGTGCCGCTGCCCGCCGCTACTCCAGCGGGGGTAAGTACCTGGGTGGCGTCCGTGACCGGGCTGAGCACCTGTGTGCTGTCGGCGTCGGTAGCCTCTTCCGGCCTGTGCTGAGACGCGAGGGTCTGATGTCCGTGCAGTACCGCGCGGACATCCTTTGCGAAATCTGCCGCAGAGTCGTAGCGGTGCTCACGATCCTTCGCCAACCCCTTCAACACCACCGCGTCCATCTCCGGGCTAACGGTCGGATTGAGCTGGCTGGGTGCCGGGGCGGGTTCGCGCACGTGCTGGTAGGCGATGGAAACGGGGGAGTCGCCCATGAACGGGGCGCGCCCCGTCAGCATTTCGTAAAGCACGCATGCCGCAGAGTAAATATCGGAACGGAAGTCCACCGTTTCGCCGCGCGCCTGTTCCGGGGAAAGATACTGGGCGGTTCCCATCACGGCGTGTGCCTGGGTCATGGCGCTGGAGGCGTCGGCTACCGCCCGCGCGATGCCGAAGTCCATCACCTTGACCTCACCGCCCGGTGCGATCATGACGTTGCCGGGTTTGATGTCGCGGTGCACGATGCCGTTACGGTGCGAATACTCCAGTGCCGACAGTATGCCGGCCATGATTTTCGCGGCGCGTTCCTCGCTGAGCGGATGCTCGGGGGAGATGAGCGACTTTAGGGTGTCGCCCTGCACGTACTCCATCACGATGTACGGCTGGGCGACCTCTTTGCCGTCGCGGTCCGTGTAGTCCTCCTCGCCGGTGTCGTAAACGGCGACGATGGCGGGATGGTTGAGGCCGGCCACGCTCTGCGCCTCGCGGCGGAAGCGCTCCTGAAAGTTCTCATCGCGGGCCAGGTCCGCGCGCAGCAGCTTGATAGCCACCGGGCGGTGCAGCCTAATATCGCGGCCAAGGAAGACGTCGGCCATGCCACCACGGCCGATCTCACGCTCCAACTGGTAGCGTCCGCCCAAAATTTCGGGTGTCTTAGTCATTGCGTGTATCCGTTCTTCCGGGGAGCCGCCCAGTAACGCTTCGGGCGGCCTGCAAAAACTGTGGGCAGGCCAAAACTAAAGCATTGGCCTGCGAAAATCCTCCGGTGCTGTTTATAAGCGCCATCACGATAACGATCAGAAGGAGAACCGCCAACACCACGCCGGGGAGCGTGAAACGGCTCCGCCTAGAACGATTAAGCGGCTGGGGCTGTTCGCTCTGTGGTGACAGCGCGGGCTGTGCCCCGGTGGCAGCACGGTGCCTTACCGGGCGGCTCTGCGGAGAAACCGTGGGCATTGTCGACGTGCGCGAATGCGAGCGCTCTCGCTTGCCCCGCGCCTGCGCTGCAGGCTGACGTTCCGGTTTCTGCGCGATGGGCTGCACGAGTGGCGGCTGGAAAACTCCCATGCCGTAGTCGGGCTCTTCCCCGGCCTCGATGGCGAGCAGGGACTCCGCTACCGCCTGCGCGGTGCGCGGACGATTGGCGGGGGCCTTCGCCAGGCACATTTCGACCAGCTTGCGCAGCTCGCGGTCGATGTCCTCCGGCATCGGCGGTACGCGCTTCTTCACCTGCGCCATGGCGATCTCCACCTGGGACGCGCCCGTGAAGGGGCGCCTGCCGGTGAGCATTTCGTAGCCGACTATTCCCAGCGAATAGATGTCCGACAGGTTGGTCGCTGCCTTGCCCATTGCCTGTTCCGGTGAAAGGTACTGGGCTGTCCCCATCACCAGGCCGGTCTTGGTGAGCTTGGCCTGGTCCTCGCTGCGGGCGATGCCGAAATCGGTTATCTTCACGCGCGGATCGCCCGATTCGTCATCCACCAAGATGTTTTCCGGCTTGATGTCGCGATGCACCACACCCGCGCGGTGCGCCGCTTGCAGGGCATACGCTACCTGCCGCATAACCTGCATGGTAAACACCTGATCCATGCCGTCCGGGTGCTCTTCGATGATGTCGGAGAGGGGCCTGCCCGGCACCAGTTCCATCACGATGAACGCGCGGCCGTCCACCTCGCCGTAGTCGTACAGCGCGGCGATCCCCTCGTGCGCGAGGGCGGCGGTGTGTTTCGCTTCGGCGCGGAAACGGTTAAGAAAAACCTCGTCCCCCGCGTATTCGTCGCGCAGAATCTTCAGCGCGCAGGTGCGGCCCTCGATGTCTATATCGGTAGCCTGCCAAACCTGGCCCATGCCGCCTGTCGCGATCAGATCGACCAAACGGTAACGGTCTTGCACAGTGTCACCAACGCGAAGCGTCATTTTTTCATCACCGCCCGCAGAACTTCCTTTGCGATGGGGGCTGCGGCGTCCCCGCCGTAACCGCCCTCTTCCACCACCACGGCCACCGCTATCTTGCGGTTACCGGAGATGCCGTAGCCGGTAAACCAGGCATGTGGCTGCTTGCCGGACTGCCATTCGGCGGTACCGGTCTTGCCGCCCACCACTACTCCGTCGAGCCGCGCGGCGCGTCCCGTGCCGTCGTTTACGGTGGCCTCCATCATTTCGCGCATCTGCGCGGCGTGGGAGGCACTCAACGGCTTGGAGAGTTCCTTCGGGGTGAGCGCGGAGATCTCGTTCAGATCGGCCGTGCGTACCTTGGAAACCAGCTGCGGTGCCATCACCCGGCCATCGTTAGCGATACCGGCGGATATCATCGCTACCTGCAGCGGGGTAACGCGGTCCTCGTACTGGCCGATGGAGGCGAGGGCCAGCTGCGGCTGGTTCATGTCCTTCGCAATGCTGGAGGGGGTGACCTTGAGAGGAATATTCAGCTTCTCTCCGAAACCGAACTTCTTCGCCATGGCATCGATCTTTTCCTGGCCCAGCTTCACGCCCAGCTGCGCGAAGGACGTGTTGCAAGACTGCTGCAGGGCGCTGCTCAGGGACGAGGAATCGTCCTTTCCACAGGGGGCCGGGTTAGGGCCGGGGTGGTTCGGCAGCTCCGTGTTGGTCTGCGGCAGTTTCCAACGTGCCGGACCGGGAATCTGGGTCTGCGGCGTGTAGTTGCCATCCTCCAGCGCGGCGGCGGCCACGATCAGCTTAAAAGTGGAGCCCGGCGGGTAGAGATCGCCGGCCACGGCCCGATTAACCAGGGGCTTCGCGGGGTTTGCGTTGAGCTTTTGCCAGTTCTCGCGCACCTGTTTGCCGTTGTGCCCGGCAAGCAGGTTCGGGTCATAGGAAGGCTTGGAGACCATGGCAAGCACGGCCCCGGTTTCCGCGTCGAGCGCCACCACGGAGCCGTGGCGGTTCCCCAGCGCGTCCCAGGCAGCCTGCTGCGCCTTCGGATCTATCGTTAGCTCAACCGACGCACCCTGGGCCTTGCGGCCCGACAAGAGATCGCTGATGCGCTGGTAAAAGAGGGAATCCGCTTCGCCCGAAAGGGTCGGGTTGAGGGCGCGTTCTATCCCGCTAGAGCCGTAAATCACCGAGTAGTAGCCGGTGACGGGCGCGTACATGGCGCCTCCGGGATAGGTGCGCTGGTAACCGAACGCGTCATTCACGGGGTTGGATTCCGCGATGGCGTTTCCCGCCACGACTACCGGTCCGCGATGCTTACCGAACTCGTTATAGATGGTGCGCGCGTTGCGGGGGTCGTTGTTGAGGGAATCCTGGGCTACCACCTGGAAATAGGTGGAGGAGGCAAACAGCGCCAGGAACAGCGCGGTCACTACCAGCCAGACGTTACGCAGGGTTTTATTCACCTATGCCACCTGCTCCCTCATCACGGCCGCCGGGCGGCGCGCGTTATCGGACATGCGCACGAGCAGGCCGACTATCAGCCAGTTGGCCACGAGCGAGGAACCGCCGGCGGCCATGAACGGCAGCGTCAGGCCGGTCAGGGGGATAACCCTGGTGATGCCGCCGACCACGACGAATACCTGTAGGGCGATCACGAAGCCCAGCCCGCCCGCCAGCAGCTTGCCGAAGCCGTCCGGGATCACGATGCCGGTGCGCAGGAAGCGTTGCACGAGCAGCAGGTAGAGCAGCAGAATCGCGAACACGCCGACCAGCCCGAGCTGTTCCGCGAGGGTCGCGAAGATGAAGTCGGACTGCGAATGAGGCACCATCGCGGGGCGCCCACCGCCCAGTCCCGCGCCGGTCAAACCACCGTTAGCCAGCCCGAACAGTCCCTTCGCGATCTGTTCGCAGGCCGAATAGGAATCTTTCCCGAGCGGGTCCACCCAGCACTTGATGCGGCGCTGTACGTGGGAAAGCTGCGTGGCGGCATAAATCGCGGGGGGCAAGAACATGACGGCCCCCATAATCAGCCAGCTCAGCCTGTCGGTAGCGACGTACAGCATCGCCACGAAAAGTCCGAACAACAGAATCGAAGTGCCCAGGTCCGTCTCAAACACCAGCACGCCGAGCGCTAGCAGCCAGGCCACCACGATGGGGCCGAAATCGCGCCAGCGAGGGAAGTTTATGCCGAGGATTTTCGGCCCGGTCAAGGCCAGCGTGTCCCTGCGGGAGACCAGGTAGCCCGCGCAGAAAATGGCCAGGCAAATCTTCGCTATCTCGCCGGGCTGAAAGCTCATGGAACCGAGGCGAATCCAGATCCTGGAGCCGTTGATGTTCTGCCCGATGAAGGGAAACAGCGGCATCAGCAGCAGCAGGATTCCGGCCAGCGCGAAAGTCCAGGTGTAGCGGCGCAGCCAGCGGTGATCGCGCACCAGCCAGATGGTTGCGCAGCACAGGGCTACCCCGAATACCGTCCACATGAGCTGCCTGTCGGCGTGCGCCGTGCTGCCCAGGGAGATATCTACGCTGGAAATAAGCCCCACGCCGATTCCGTTGATCGTTAGCACGATGGGCAGGATCAGCGGGTCCGCGTAAGGCGCGCGCAGCGACATCACGACTTGCAGCACTACCGCCACTCCGCCGAAAGTGAGGGCGTACAGCCACAGGTCGGACGGGAGCTTGTCGTCATGGTTCAGCGCCGCCAGTGCGTGCGTTCCCACGCCGATGGCGACGGCGAACAGCAGCAATAGCGCCTGAATGCGCCGCTGCGGCTTAGCGGTGTGGGTAATGACCGTAGCCAAGGCTCAGCCTTCCCGCGACGCCGTAGGGGCCGGAGCGGAACTGGGGGTCTCTATCGGGGCAGGCGGCTGTTGCGTGGTGCTCAGTCCCGTCAAAGACTCCACGATGCGATCCGCCGCGCCGCGTGAATCCGCCGGAATGGTGTCGCTCACCTGACGCTGGTACGCCTGCGGCAAATCGCTGAGCTTGATCTGCGTAGTAGCTTCCGGTTCATACAGCGGGAAAGAGCCCAGATCCTGGTTGATCCCCCGGTAGATAACGACGTTGGTGCCATCGCTACCGACGAAATACTGGGTGCGCACCCAGCTCATACCGAACCAAACCAGGATTGCGAGCAGGCTCGCGAGCAGTACGGAAACGATGATGGCGGGCCAGGCGCTGCGCTTGGGCGATTCCTGCACGGCCTTTTCCGGCTCCGGCAGGGGATCCGGTTCCTCTGCCCGCAGCAGATCGGCGGCGCGCGAAGCGCTGCTGCTGCTGGCGCTACTGCGGGGGGCGCAGTTCGCCGCGGCAGAACCGACCACCTGCACATCGTGGCTGGGAGACATGCCGGAGGGAAGATCGTCCAGCTCCAGCACGTCGGCCACGATGCAGGTGACGTTATCGGGGCCGCCGCCCTTCAACGCCAGCTCGATAAGCTTGTCGGCGCATTCCCCGACGTCGCTGAACTCGCGCAGGGTCTTTTCTAACGTGTCATCGCTAACCGGACCGGAAAGCCCGTCCGAACAAAGCAGCCAGCGGTCGCCGGGATGTGCCGGGCGCAGCGACATATCCAGATCCGGGTCGGAATCGACGTCGCCAAGCACCTTCAATACGGCGCTGCGGTGCGGGTGGTGCTCCGCCTCCTCGGCGGTCAGCCGGCCCTCGTCCATCAGCCGCTGTACCAGCGTATGGTCCTTGGTGACCTGCGTAAACGAGTCTCCCCGCAGCAGGTAGCCGCGAGAATCGCCGATGTGTGCCAGAGCGAACTTTCCCTCGGTGCGCAGCAACGCGGTAACGGTGGTCCCGAGCCCGGCCAGGGTGGGTTCTTCCTGCGCGCGCTCCAGCAGGGCGTCGTTGGCGTCCAAGATGACGCTTTCCAGGGCTGCCACGATGTCGTTAGCGGGGGTCTCCGCATCCAGCTCCGCGAGGCGCGCTATGACGATGGAGGAGGCGACGTCGCCGCCCGCGTGCCCGCCCATACCGTCGGCCACGGCAAGCAGGTGTTCGCCCGCGTAGGCCGAGTCCTGGTTATTTGAGCGAAGCAAGCCCACATCGGAGCGTGCCGCGTAACGTAGTGCGATGGTCATCTGGGTCCTCGTCTCAGTTCGACCTCTGTCCGGCCGATCCGTAGCTTCGCGCCGGGCTTGAACGGTACCGGAGAATCGATCGTGCGGCCCGCGAGCAGCGTGCCGTTCTTAGATCCCAGATCCTCAACGAACCAATCGCCGCCGCGATTCATGATGCGTGCGTGTCGGCTGGAAACATACTCGTCATCTAGCACCAGCGTGCATTCGGGCGCGCGCCCGATTAAAACCGGTGCGGAATGCAGGTTCAGGCTGGTCCCCCGCAAGGGCCCCTCGGTTACCACCAGGGTGGTGACGAAAGCCGGTGGCGCCGCCGCGGCGGTCGGCGCCGCGGTCTTCGGAGAAGCCTTAACTGCGGTAGCGGCGCGCGGGCGTTCCACGACGGAAGTGCCGCGCATGTCCCGCCGCAGCAGCAACAGTGCGATCACCACAAATAGCCACAGCGCCACCACGAAGGTGAGCCGCAGCGCTATCAGGGTCAGTTCACTCATGCCCGTTTCACCATTCGCTACCGTTACCGTCACGCAAAGTCACGGTGATAACGGTGCGGCCAATCTTAACTATCGCCCCGTCGCTGATATCGACGGGCGTCGTGATGCGGGAGCCGTTCACGTAGGTGCCGTTCGTGGAGCCGAGGTCGGTCACCACCAGGCCGTCCGAAACCACGCGGAACTCGACGTGATCGCGGGAAACCCCCGTATCTTCCAAAATGATGTCGGCATTTTCGCCGCGCCCGATCACCGTGACGTCTCCCGTCAGCAGGTACTGCTGCGAGTCGATCTCCAGGATCGGGGTGATGCGCTGGTTGTGGGCGGCCGCGGTAACGGTGGCGGCAGCGCCGCGTTCGGTGCGCGATTCCGTCTCGAAATTGCCCGCGGGAACCTCATCGTCGCGCTCCAGGGAGACGCTGAGCGGGCCGACGAACATGTACTGCTGCCGGTTCGCGTGATCGGTGAGTACGCGCTCCAGCTCGGCGGTCAGGGTTTCCTCCCAGGAAACGAACCGGTCGTAGTCCTGCGAATGCAGGTAGACCATGTAAACGTTGGGGGCCAGGGTGCGGGAGCGATCCAACACCTGGATCTGATCGTCGCACTCGCGGCGCAGCCCCTGAGCCAGGTCCAGCGGTTTTAGAGGCGCGTTGGCGCGCGAAAAGACACTGCTGACTCCGCGGTCAATACCGCGTTCGAGCTTCTCGAAGAGTCCCACGGTTCATCCTTTTCTTTACCGGCATAGATAGGTTGATCGTAGCGCGTCGGCGATTATTGTGTAGCGTCGTGGGGTTGCGCTGGCAGCAAAACGGCATTTCCGTGAGAGCATAGCCACGTGAGCGAGGAACTGCTGAAACCGTTGCAAGAAGCCGGAATCCAGTGCGCCGTGGCCGCCACAGACGCGACCCGCACCCTATATAGGGAGGGGAACTGCAACGCGGTTTACCCCCTGGCGAGCGTAAGTAAGCTCTTCACCGCCTATTCCGCCCTGATCGCCTGCGAGCGCGGGCTGCTCGACCTCGACGAACCGGCAGAGCCGGAGGGGGCTACGGTGCGGCACCTGCTCAGCCACGCCGCCGGATATTCGTTTGCCGACGCCACCCCGATAGGCAGGGTGGGAGCCCGACGCGGTTATTCCAACTACGGCATAGAGGTGCTCGCCGCGCACGTCGAGGACGCTACCGGCTATCCGATCGGGCAATGGCTGGAAACCAGCCTGATCGCACCGCTCGGCATGACCGACGTAGACACGAACGGTTCCCCGGCGGCCGGGTTTAGCGCGAGCGTAGAGGACCTACTGCTGCTGGGCCGGGAATTCCTCGCCCCCACCCTCGTTTCGCCGGAGCTGTTTGCGCTCGCCACCAACCCGGTGTTTCCCGGCCTGTCCGGGGTACTCCCCGGATTCGGTAGGCAGAAAGATAACGCCTGGGGACTCGGCTTTGAGATCAAGGCCGACAAGTCCCCGCACTGGACCGGCAGCAGCCAGGGGCCGCGCACCTTCGGGCACTTCGGGCAGTCCGGTTCGTTCCTTTGGGTTGAGCCGGACCTGGGCCTGGCCTGCGCTTTCCTCGGCGATAAGCCGTTCAGTGAGGCACACGCGGCGCTCTGGCCGACTCTCAGCGACCGCGTGGTGGCGGCCTGCCGTTAAGCCGTAGCTAAGGAAAGGGCGGGACGGCCGCAGCTGCCCCGCCCCGCACCTGACGAAAACTAGGCGGCGGCTGCCGCCCGCGCCGCGGCAGGGGCCGCCGCGAGCACGCGATCTACGATCGCATCGTCGTGCACGGCGGAAACGAACCAGGCCTCGAACGCCGACGGCGGTAGGTAGACGCCGCCCGCCAGCATCGCCCTAAAGAATGCGGCGTAGGCGGAGGTGTTCTGCGCCTTCGCGGCGGCGTAATCCGTCACCGGGGCATCGCTGAAGAAGATCGAGAACAGGGTCCCCGCGCGGTTCACCGTGTGCGCCACACCGGCCTCGCTGAGGGCGGCGCTCACCCCGTCCGCGACGGCGTGGGAGGAACGCGAAATGCGGGCGTAAACCTCGGCGTCGGCGGCGCGCAGTGTGGCCAGCCCGGCGGCCGTAGCCAGCGGGTTACCGCTCAGCGTGCCCGCCTGATAGACAGGCCCGGCCGGGGCCAGGCAATCCATCACGTCGGCCCTGCCACCGAAAGCGCCCACGGGCATTCCACCGCCGATCACCTTGCCGAAAGTCATCAGATCGGGGGTCCAGCCCTCGCCGTCCACGCCGTAATAGCCGGTGGCGCTCGCGCGGAAGCCCGTCAGCACCTCGTCCGTGATCAGCAGCGCGCCGTGCGCGTGGGCTTCCTCGGCCAGGAAACGGTTGAAGCCGATACCGTCCTCTTCCGGGGGCGTAATCACGCCCATGTTGGCGGGAGCCGCCTCGGTAATCACCGCCGCGATGGCGTCCGGGTGCGCGGCGAACGCCGCCCGCACCGCCTCCCTGTCGCCGTAGGGCAGCACCAGGGTCGCCTCCGCCACGCTGGCGGGAACACCGGCGCTGCCGGGCAGACCGAAGGTGGCGATGCCAGAACCGGCCTCCGCGAGCAGCGCATCCACGTGCCCGTGGTAGCAGCCCGCAAACTTGATCACCATGTCGCGCCCCGTGAAGCCGCGCGCCAGCCGCAGGGCCGACATCGTGGCCTCGGTGCCGGAGGAAACCATGCGCACCTTTTCCACCGGGCCGATCCTGCCGCACACCAGCTCCGCCAGCTCTACCTCGCCCGCGTGGGAGGCCCCGAACGACAGCCCCCGCTGGGCGGCGTCGGCCACCGCGCGCAGCACCCGCTCGTCGCCGTGGCCGAGCAGCATCGGCCCCCAGGAACAGATCATGTCCACGTATTCGTTGCCGTCCACGTCGCGTAGCAGGGCCCCGCGCGCCGAATCGATGTAGCGGGGAGGTGTGCCGACGCTACCGAACGCGCGCACCGGCGAGTTCACCCCGGACGGAATGAGCCGCTGCGCTGCGGCGAGCAGTTCCTCGCTGCGTACGGTCGGCTGAGATGCGGGGGTGGGTAGCGCAGCGGTCATAGCGAAAACTCCTCAAGTTCCTTGGGCAGGGGAGAGCGCAGCAGGCGCGCCGCCTCCACCGCGAAATAGCTCAAAATAACGTCGGCGCCTGCCCGGCGCAGGCAGACCAGGGACTCCAGCACGGTGCGTTCCCGGTCCAGCCAGCCGTTGGCGGCGGCCGCGCAGATCATCGAATATTCGCCCGACACCTGATAAACGCCCACCGGAACGGGGGAAACGTCGGCCACCCGGCGCAGCACGTCGGCATAGAAATGGCCTGGCTTCACCATCACCAGATCGGCCCCCTCCGCGATGTCCAGTTCCACCTCGCGCAGTGATTCGCGGGCGTTCGCCGGATCCTGCTGATAGGTGCGGCGGTCCCCGCGCAGGGAGGAATTAACGGCGTCCCGGAACGGGCCGTAAAGCGCGGAAGCGTATTTGGCGGAATAGGCGAACAGCGAAACGTCCTGGAAGCCCTCGCTGTCCAGCGCGCTGCGCACCTCGGCAATCTGGCCGTCCATCATGCCCGACGGGCCGAGCATCTGCGCCCCCGCCCGCGCCAGCGTCAAAGCCATCTCGCGGTACACCGCCAGGGTTTCGTCGTTCAGCACGCGGCCGTCCGCACCCAGCACGCCGCAGTGCCCGTGATCGGTGAACTCATCCAGGCAGAGATCGGCCATCACCACGGTCTTGTCGCCGACGGCCTCGCGCAGCAGGCGCACGCCCCGGCTCAGCACGCCGTCCGGATCGAGCGCTCCCGATCCGGTCGCGTCCTTGTGCAGCGGCACGCCAAACAGCATCACGCCGCCGATACCCAGCTCCGCGGCTTCGCGGGCGGCCGCCACCAGGGATTCCTCGGTGTGCTGGAAAACCCCCGGCATCGACGGGATCTCGCGCGGCTCGGTGGCCCCCTCCAGCAGGAACAGCGGCAGCACCAGGTTCGCCGGGCGTAGCGCGGTCTCGCGCACCAGGGAACGTACGGGGCCGCTGACGCGCAGGCGGCGGGGGCGATGGGGCAGGAAATCAGGTGAAAACGTCACCCCACCAGCCTAGCGCGGCGGGCCGGGCGGGGCGCGTCTAGTTCGCCACGGGACGGCCGCCCAGCGCCGACAGCACCGCGTCGGCCATGCCCCGCGGGGTCTGTTCGGCGGCGACCGCCAAAACCCGCAGCCCCTCCCGGCGAGCAACGCGCGCCGACGGGGTGCCGAAACAAACCGTGCGCGCCCCCGGTGCCTGCGCGGCCAGGGAACGCGCGGCTGACCCCGCCCAGACCGCGCAGAGCGCGAACTCGCCTCGGTGCAGGGAAAGCGCCACTTCCTCCGGCAGCGTGATGGGCACGGTGCGGTAGATGTCGAGTGCCGCCACCCGCAGGCCGCGCGCACGCAGCGTTTCTGCGGTGGCGGGGTCGGCCTGTTGCGAACGCAGGTAGGAAACGTGCTGCCCCGGCTCGGCGGGCAGCGAGCGAGCCAGGTCCGCGCCGGTGCCGGCGGCAACAAATTCGCAGCGCCCCCAGGCTTCGCGTGCGGCGTGCTCGGTAGCCTTTCCGACGCAGGCGATGCGCCCCTCCGGGTACAGCCCGCGCGAGAGCAGATAGGACACGCCCCGCGCGCTGGTTAGCACTATCCAATCGGCGGTCAGGGCCGAAACAATATCGGGACAGGAGAGTTCTTCGCTGGTGGTGAGGGGCAGGCAAAGAGAATCTACCCCGGCAGCGCTAAGCAGGCGCGAAACCGGCTCGGCGGCATCGGGGGAACGGCCCAAAAACACCCGCGTCATGCCACCTCCCTGCATAAACGTGTTAAAACAATGCGGTAACGATTGCGTAACTCTGGCTGCTTTTAGCAGCGCCAGAAGGGCTTAAACAAGCATAATGCCAGGATTACGCCGTCGGCCTCAGAAAGCCGTCGGTGCCCTAGCGGAAGGTTCCCATGAACGACATTACTGAAAGCCTAGATGGAATTATTAGCTACCTGGGCGGCATTGTGTGGGGTCCGTTCCTGCTGATCCCGCTGCTGTTCGGTGCCGGTGTTTACCTCACCATCCGGCTAAGGCTAATCCAGCTGATCAGCCTCGGTCCCGCCATGCGCCTGGCCTTTATCGACAGGGCCGACGAAACGGCGGAGGACTCCGGCGAAATCTCTCAGTTCCAGGCGCTCACCACCGCGCTCGCCGCCACGGTCGGCGTGGGCAACATCGTGGGCGTGGCGGGGGCCATCCACTTCGGCGGTCCCGGCGCGCTGTTTTGGATGTGGATGACCGGCGTGTTCGGCATGGCCACCAAGTATGCGGAGGCCTTCCTGGCTATCCGCTTCCGCACCAAGGACGAATCCGGCGCTTTCACCGGCGGCCCCCAGTACTACCTGGAAAAGGGGCTGGCCAGCGAGTTTGGGCTGCGCAAACTGGGTAAGACGCTCGCGCTGATGTTCGCGGTGTTCGCGGTGCTGGCCTCGTTCGGCATCGGCAACATGACCCAGGGCAACGCGATCGCCACCAGCCTGAAAGACCAGTTCGGTATCGGCGAGGTCGTAACCGGCGTCGTGATGGCGCTGCTGGTGGGCGTGGTGCTGCTCGGCGGCATTAAGTCCATCGGCAAGGTGACCGCGGCATTCGTGCCTATCATGATCCTGTTCTACATCGGCGGCGCGCTGTGGATCCTGCTGGTGAACATCACCAGCCTGCCCCACGCGTTCGTGCTGATCTTCCAGGACGCTTTCACCGGCCAGGCGGCGGCGGGCGGCCTGTTCGGTTCCGCGTTCCTATTCATGTTGCAGCAGGGCGTGGCGCGCGGCCTGTTCTCGAACGAATCCGGCCTCGGCTCTGCCCCGATCGCGGCGGCCGCCGCGCAGACCTACCACCCGGTGCGTCAGGGCCTCGTCTCGATGACCCAGACCTTCATCGACACCCTGGTGGTCGTCACCTTCACCGGCCTGGTGCTGATCACCACCGGCGTCTACGACGAAAAGACCGAGATTGGCCTGCTCACCAACCACGCCTTCAGCCACGGGCTGCCGGGCGAGTGGGGCGGCATCATCGTCAGCATCGGCATCGTGTTCTTCGCGTTCTCCACCATCCTCGGCTGGGCCTACTACGGCGAACGCTGCGCTGAGCGCCTGTTCAGCATCACCGGCGTCTACGTTTACCGCGTGCTGTTCACGCTGGTCGTGTTCGTGGGGGCCACCCAGTCCATCAAGCTGGTGTGGAACTTCGCCGACCTCATGAACGGCCTCATGGCGCTGCCGAACCTGATCGGCCTGCTGCTGCTGAGCGGCCTGATCGCCAAAGAAACCGCGCACTATCTGCGCCACGACCCGCAGCTGAAAGCCAGCCGGACAGAGGTAGACGAGTTCATGGCCGGTCAGCCCCCGCAGGCGATGGGGGAGGCGTACCCGGAACGCTGATCCGCTAGGCGCTATAAAACCGCGCGGCGAATAATTAATACGCAGGAGGGGTGGCCCGCTTGACCTGACCAGGTCGTGGGGGCCACCCCTCCGGCTTTGCCGTTGCTCGGCTGACGCCGAAGCTCGCTAGAGCGCCTCGGCCAGCACCTCGTGGGCACCGCGCGCGAACAGCCTGGCGCAGGTATCGCGGGCCAGCTTCTCGGGATCTGCGCAGGAAGCGACGCCGCGCTCGCGCAGCACGGTCTTGCCGTCGGGGCTGGTCACCAGCGCCTCCAGCACCAGCTCCGCGCCCTCCACGCGCGCCCAGGCCGCCACCGGGGCGGCGCAGCCGGCCTCCAGGATGCGCAGCGTGAAACGCTCCGCCAGCGTGGCGGCGCGGGTGGCGGCATCGTCCAGGCGCTCCAGGGACTCGCGCACCTGCGCGGGCAGGCTAGCTTCCGCGCAAGATTCGACCGCCAGCGCCCCCTGTGCGGGTGCGGGCAGCATCACCTCGGGGGAAAGCAGCTCGCTGATCGCGTCGGCCCTCCCCACCCGGTTTAGGCCCGCCGCGGCCAGCACCACGGCGTCCAGCGGCCCCTCGTAGGTGAGGGCCAGGCGGGTATCGACGTTGCCGCGCACGGCGCGCACGTCCAGATCGGGCCTGCGGGCAAGGATCTGCGCCGCGCGGCGCGGCGAGCCGGTGCCGACGCTCGCCCCTCGCGGCAGCGAGTCCAGCGTGTAGCCAGTGCCGCTACACAGAGCATCGCGCGGGTCCTCGCGCGCGGGTACGCAAGCGAGCGACACCCCCTCGCAGGGCGCGGTTGGCAGATCCTTCATCGAATGCACCACCAGATCCACGCGGCCCTCCAGCAGTGCCTCGCGCACGGCGGTGACGAAAACGCCCGTCCCGCCAATCTGGGTGAGAGCGCTGGTGCGGTCCACGTCCCCGTGGGAACGGATCTGCACCAGCTCGAACGGAACGCCCAGGGACTGCGCGAACTGGCGCGACTGCGCCAGCGCCAGCGCGGAACCGCGCGTGCCTAAACGCAGCACTTCCGACATCCCCTTACCGCCCCGCCACGGCCGACGCGGCGGCCAGACGATCCGCCGCGGAATCCTCGCCGCAGACGGTCGGGCGAATCATGCGCTTATTAACGCAGCAGGCCGTGTTGCAGACCTCCGGCAGCGCCGGGAAATCGGTCACGGTAACCCGCTTGCGCAGCGGGTCGATGGCCTCCTCCACCAGATCGGCCAGCGCCGCGATGAAACGCGGATCGTGACCGGAAGTGGCCACCCGGCGGAAAGCCAGGCCCTTTTCCTCGGCGGTTTCCTGCGCCTCGTTATCCAGGTCCCAAATCACCTCGATGTGGTCGGTAACGAACCCGATCGGCACCACGATGATGCCGCGCCGATCCTCCAGTTCCTCGATCACGTCGTTAATGTCCGGTTCCAGCCAGGGAATGTGCGGGGCGCCGGAACGAGACTGGTAAACCATCTGCCAGGGCATTTCGATGCCGCGCTCGGCCAGCTTCTCCACCACCCAGTCGCAGGCCGCCTCGTGCTGGCGCACGTACCAGCCCACCTCGTCGGTCTGCGCGGCGGGGCCGGAGGCGGAGGCCATGCTGAGCGGGATCGAGTGGGTGCTGAACATCAGCTCCACGTCGGCCAGGGACAGCCCCTCCTCACGCAGGGAGGCGGCGGCGTTGGCGATGCCGTCCACCAGCGGCTCCAAGAAACCCGGATGGTTGAAGTAGCCGCGCGTCTTTTGCAGGTGCAGCTTGCCCTCCAGGTTCGCCTCGCTGAGCGCCCGGGCGTAGTCCTCGCGGTACTGGCGGCAGGACGAATAGGAAGAGAAAGCAGAGGTGGAAATGGCCACCACGTTGCGCCTGCCGTCAGCGACCATCTGCTGCAGGGCGTCGTCGATGTACGGCTCCCAGTTGCGGTTGCCCCAGTAGACGGGAATGTCCAGGTTTCGCTTCTCCAGCTCGACCTCAAGGCGGGCAATCAAATCACGGTTTTGTTCGTTGATCGGAGAACGCCCACCCAGCTTGCGGTAGTGATGGCTCACCTCTTCCAGACGCTCGTCCGGAATGCCGCGCCCCCGCGTCACGTTGCGCAGGAACGGCATCACGTCCTCCTGCTTTTCGGGACCGCCAAAACTGGCGAAGAGGACGGCATCAATCGGATTGGTCATAGAAAACTCCTAGTGGACAAGGGCTGAAACTGAGTGGGCGGGCGCTGCGGTTAGCGCAGCAGCTCTCCCACCTCGGCGGGGGTGATGCGGCGGCCGGTGTGGAAGGGAAGCTCGTCGCGCACGTGTAGGCGAGCCTCGGAATAGCGCAGGTGGCGCATCATATCGACCAGATCGTGCAGCTCGTCGGCCTCGAACGCCAACAGCCATTCGTAATCGTTAAGCGAGAAGCAGGCCACCGTGTTCGCGAGCACCTGCGGGAAATCGCGGCCCAGCATGCCGTGCTCGCGCAACATCTTCATGCGCTCTTCTTCGGGCAGCAGGTACCAGTCGTAGGAACGCACGAACGGGTACACCGTCAGCCATTCCTTCGGCTCCATGCCCTTAAACATGAACGCCGGGGCGTGCTGCTTTGCGAACTCCGCCGCGCGGTGCACGCCGATCCCGGACCAGGTCATGGTCAGGCCCTTCGCCATCTCCAGGCGGCGCAGCTTCTGTCCCGCCTGCTGCAGCAGCTTCGCGTTCGGGGCGTGCGACCACACCAGCAGATCGGCTCCGGCGCGGAACTCGCTCACGTCGTAGAAGCCGCGCACCACCACGTCCAGCTCCGCCATCTCGGCGATGTACTGTTCCACCTCACGTGCGGTGGTTTCGGGGTCGGCACTCTCGCCCGTGCGAGAGTAAACGCTGTAGCAGGTGTAGCGGGCCACCTTGCCGTCGTCGCTGCCCAGGGTGGGGGAGGGGTGCTGGTAAGTACGTTCGTTGCTCATCGGTTTTCTCCTTCAATAATTCGAGCTACAAGTTGCCGCGCCTGCGCGCGGCCGAAAGCGGTTATCGCGGCGATGCCGGTGCCCGCCCGCCAGGCCCCCGTCACGTCCAGGCGGGGGGTGGCCGACAGGCGCTCGCCAAACTCGCGCAGGGCTTCGCTGTGGCCGCTGCGGGCTTGCCCCAGGGTGCCAGGCCAGGTGGTTACGCGGTGCGCTACCAGGTGCGTTTCGTCCAGGGGGACGCCGAGGATGCGCGAGGTGTCGGCAAGCGCCAGGGCCGGAAACTCGGACTCGTCCGGCAGGGCCTCACCGTTGCGGCCGTAGCTGAGGCGCACTACCTCGCGGCCTTCGGCTAGCTCGGCCAGGTGCCGCCATTTCGCGGTGGCGTGCGTGAGGGCCTTTGCGCGCACGTCTTTCACATGTGCGGCGACCAGAGCGCCGTTGCCGCGCGGCTTTTGCTTGAGCTGCGGGGCATCCAGCACCAGGGTCGCGAGCCGCACGCCGGAAAGCGGCGTCTCGGGGATGGCGCGTGCCGCCTCGGGGTTCAGGGGAGCCAGTAGCTTTCGTGCCTGGTCTGGACCGACGGCGAAAACGCTCGCGTCGCAAACGTACCGTGTCCCGTTCACGCTGTAGCCGTAGCCGCCGGTGGGCAGTTCGTGCAGCCCCTCTACGCGCGCGGAGGTGTCTATCTTTCCGCCGGACGCGACTATCTGCTGCGCCAGGGTGTCCACGAGGGTCCCCATGGAGGGCTTGAGCGAGGCGATGGCCGAGCCCGCCGCCTGCCGCTGCGGTCGTAGCCGGGCCGCGGCCGCGGCCAAGCTGCCCGTCTCCTTAACCAGGCCGCGCAGACGCGGCGAAATGGCATCCAGCTCCAGCAGGTTCGGATCCGCCGCGTGAACTCCTCCCACCACCGGTTCGACCAGGTGGGTGAGTACCTTGCCCCCCATGCGTCGGCGCACGTATTCGCCCAGCGTCACCCCCTCGCGCAGGCCGTAGCCCGCGGGCAGGAAACGTTCCGCCCAGGCGCGCAGCGCCGCGGGCAGACCGATTATGCGGCGCACGTCGGCGGCGAGCGGGCTGGTGGGGATGCCCAGGGTGGCGGCGTCCGGTAGCGGGTTAGCGCCCGCGTCGGTAACTCCCCAGGCACCTGCGGGGTTCGGCCAGACGATGCTTTCCCCCAGCCCCAGGGCCTCCAGCAGCTGCGGGACGGCGGGCGAGGTCACGGCGAAAGCCTCCGCGCCGCTGTTGAGGCGCATACCGGCGATTTCGTGCGTGCCCACGGCCCCGCCCAGTTCGGGCCCGGCCTCCACCACGTGGGCCCTGGCCCCGGTGCGCTGCGCGTACCAGGCGTAGATCAACCCGGAGATACCGCCGCCCACCACCAGCAGCTTTGGCTGTTTATCGCCCGTCATGCCCGGATCCCATGCAGGAACGAAACCAGGTCTGTCAGTACCTGCGGATCGGTTTCCGGCGGCACGCCGTGGCCCAGGTTGACCACGTGGCCGGGAGCGCAGGCGCCGTCGGCCACCACCTGTGCGGCGTGCTTAAAGCGCGCCTCCTCGGAAGCGAACAGTGAGGCGGGGTCGATGTTTCCCTGTAGCGGCACCGCGCGCGGCAGGGAGGAAAGCGCCTGAGAGAGACGGATACGATGATCCACCCCGATCACGCTCGCGCCCGCGTCCAGCATCTGCGGCAGCAGGTGGCTCGCGCCGACGGCGAAGTGGATACGGGGCAGCTCCGGGGCAAGCTCGGCGATGTGCGAGAACACCCTCTGGGTATGCGGGGCCACCGCCTCGCGGTAGTTATCGACGGAAAGGTGCCCGGCCCAGGAATCGAAAACTTGCACCGCGCGCGCCCCGGCCCGTACCTGCGCGGCCAGGAAGCGGGCCGACACCTCGGCCACCCATTCCGCGAGGCGATGCCAGGTGGCGGGCTCGCTGAGGATCATGGCGCGGGTGCGCACGTGCTGCTTGCTCGGGCCGCCCTCGACCATGTAGGAGGCGACCGTGAAGGGAGCGCCGCAGAAGCCGATCAGGGGGGTGGCGCCCAGCTTTTTCACGCTGAGGGAGACCGCCTCGCTGATCGGGGCGAGCGCGTCGTCGATCAGCTCCGGCGAGGGCAGCGCGGCGACGTCGGCCGCCGTGCGTACGGGCTTGTCCAGCACCGGGCCCACGCCGGGCTTGATGTCCACGCCGATGCCCAATAACCGCAGCGGAACCACGATGTCCGAGAAGAAGATGCCCGCGTCAACCCTGTGACGGCGCACCGGCTGGGCGGTGATCTCCGCGACCAGATCGGGGGTCAGGCAGGCGTCCAGCATGCTGATACCCTCGCGTACCTTGCGGTATTCGGGGAGGGAACGCCCGGCCTGTCGCATAAACCAGACACTGGGGGGAGCGTTTTTTACTTCGCGCCCGCTTAAACGCTCTATTAGCGGCGAAAAAGAGTTATCTGACGAAGTGTCATTATATTCTGACACCCCGTCAGTAAAAGTCGTGTCTGACGTGCGGTTATGTTCCATAGTGCCCCCATTCTGCACCACAAGGGAAGGGCTTATGGCCGAAATAGATTGGAATTAGTCATAACTGCGTGAACCTCATCACCGCTCACCTTTACTGGCCATTTTGTGGCTCGGAGTTGCCTACGATTGCGAGCATGCTCGTAGCTCTCCGTGCCACCCACGAAAGGATCGACCTGTCACTGCTCGACAGGCTGACCCAGGGCACGGACGCGCTCCCGGAGGCACTGAAAGCGGAAAAAGACTCCCCGCTGGCCGGGTTCGTGGTCATATCCACCTGCAACCGGTTCGAGATCTACCTGGACGCGGAAAAGTTCCACGACGCGCACTCCTTCGTGATGGGCGCGATCGCCCGCATGAACGGGCTGTCCCTGGAAACCGTCTACGACTGCTTCGCCCCGGAGGTTGGCAGCAGCGCCGTCACCCACCTATTCGAGGTCGCGGCGGGCATGCGCTCCGCCGTGCTGGGGGAGGCCGAAGTGGTCGGCCAGGTGCGTAACGCTTTCAACCTGGCCAGCGCCGCCGGGCACGTCACCCCCATGCTGCACGATCTGTTCCAGGAGGCGCTGCGCTGCGCCAAGCGCGTCACCAGCCAGGCGAAGGTGGGGGCCGCCGGGCGCTCCGGCGTCTCAGTCGCCATTGACGAGGCCGAACGCCAGCTGGGCACCCTGGTGGATCGCCGCATCCTGGTGGTCGGTACGGGGGCCTATGCCAGGCTCGGCACCAAGGACCTGATCCAGCGCGGGGTGCGCAGCATCGAGGTGTTTTCGACCTCCGGCCGCGCCGCGGAATTCGCGGCCACCCACCAGGTGCGCGCCCTCGGGACCGGCATCGAATCCCTGCGCGAGGGGGTGCACCGGGCCGATCTGGTGATCGCCTGCTCCGGTCGCGGCACCTCGCTTTTCCCGTTCTGCTTCCTCGGCGCGGGCAGCACCGTGGTGCTGGACCTCGCGCTGCACACCGACGTGCACCAGCTGGTCAGGCACCTTTCCGACGTTTCCGTGATCGACCTGGGCGATCTGCGCGACCTGCACAGCGACGTCACCTCCGACGCGGTGGGGCGCGCCCAGGCGCTGATCGCGGAAAGCGTGGAGCGTTTCATCTCCCGCCAGGCCACCCGCAGGCTGGACCCGGCCGTGGCCGCCCTGCGCGGTTCCGTTAAGGACGCGATCGACCGCGAGCTGGAAAGCCTGCGCCAAAGCTATCCTGAGGACGTCTACGCCGACGTCGAGGTGAAGGTGCACCGTATCTTCTCTAAACTCATGCACCGCCCCATGAAGCGGGCGCAGGAACTGGCCCAGGCGGGGCAGGCAGACGATTACCTGCGCGCCCTTTCCACCCTGTTCGACATCACGGTAGAGGGTGAAGACGCGCCGCGCGAACTGTCGAACGAACAGGTAGAAGAAGCGCCCGCGAGCGCTGCGGAAACCGTCCCCGGCACAAACCCGGCCAGCAAACCGGAGGAACGCGGCCCGCGCCCCGCGCGCGTTGCTGTTCCCGTGCGCTTTCCCGCCGCCGTACCTGTGTCAAAGTAGAGGCATGCAGGATGCTAAAAACACCACGGCCGCTCTCTTCGCCGCGCTGCCGCTGATCCTCGAAGAACACGGCGCGCTCAGCGAAAAAGGCCTGTGCGCCAGGGCGGAACTGGCGCTCGCCTGCGCTCGTTCCGGAGAACACGAATCCGCCTTTTACCAGGCCGAAGAGCTGCTTCGGGACGCCTTGCGCGAATACGGCGAGGATTCCCCGCTCAGCGCCGACATGCGCGCCGTGAAAGACGACGTGGTTAGCGCGATAGAGGCGTCTTTCGGCAAGTAAACGCCGCCCGTAAACAAAAGCCGTTGCCCGCGTCGTTTAACGGCGCGGGCAACGGCTTTTAACGTATTTTCTAGCTGCCGAGCAGGAACGCCTGGGCGGCGCGCTTGAGCAGCAGCGGGTCCGCGATAGCGCACATTTCCCGGGCCGAATGCATGGACAGGATCGGCATGCCGACGTCCACCGTGGTGATACCCAGGCGCGTTTCCGTGATCGGGCCGATCGTGGAGCCGCAGGGCACCTGGTTGTTGGAGACGAACTCCTGGTAGGGGACATCGGCCGCGGCGCAGGCGGCGGCCCAGCGTGCCGCGCCCACCGCGTCCGTGGAGTAACGGTGATTAGCGTTGATCTTGAGCAGCGGGCCGCGTCCGAGCAGCGGGTGATTCGCCGGGTCGTGCCGCTCCGCGTAGTTCGGGTGCACCGAATGGCCGACGTCAGCAGAAACCACGGTGGAGGCCGCGAACACCCGGCGCAGGCTGGCGGCGGTGCCGCCGACGCCCTCGTGAATGCGGGCCAGCACGTCCTCCAAGAAGCTGCCCGCCGCACCGGAGCGCGAAGCGGAACCGATCTCTTCGTGATCGTTGGTGACGTAGACGGCGATGGGCCCGTCTGGGCGCTGGTTTTCCTTAGCGGCGATGATCGCGGCAAGACCGGCATGGGTGCAGGCCAGGTTATCCAGTCGGCCGGACGCCAGGAACTCCTTGGCCGCGCCGAAGAAGGCCGGGGCCTGGGTGTCGTAGGCGAGCACGTCGTAACCCGCCACGTCGTCGGCGCTAACGCCGGCGGCGTCGGCCAGCAGGCCCACCACGTCGAATTCGCTGGGAGAACCCAGGCCGATCACCGGCTGAAGGTGCTTTTGCGGGTCGAGCTTCAGCCCCTCCGAATTAACGGCCCGATCCAGGTGCACGGCGAGCTGCACGATGCGCATTACCGCGTCGGTGCGGGTGAGCTTCACGCTGCCGTCGCGCAGGGCGAGCCTGCCCGCCAGACCCAGCTCGCGATCCAGCCAGGAGTTGAGCAGCGGTCCACCGTAAACCTCTACCCCCACCTGTACGAAACCTTCGCTGCCGATGGTCGGCTTGGGCTTCAACTTAAAGCTGGGGGAGTCCGAGTGCGCCCCGAAGATGGCGAACTCGGTAGCGGCGCTTGCGCCCTGCGGCACCACCCAGGCGCTCAGCGAGCCGTCGCGCACGGTGCAAAAAGCCCCCGGCCCGGTGGGCCATTCGTCGGTCTCCGCCAGCAGCGTGAAACCGGCCGCCACGCAGCGGCGCGCGGCCTCCTGCGCGGCGTGGTAGGAACTCGGGCTGGCGCTGACGAACGAGCCCAGGTCGGCGGCGAAATCCCTCGCCTCGGTATTAGCGTGCATCGTATTTTCCTGATCCGTAATTACTTGCATCCCGTGATCTCAAGCAGCGCGGCGTTACCGTGGCGCGAAATCACCTTGAAACCGGAGGAGATCTGTAGCCAGTCCAGGCCCGGCCAGTCGTGTTCACTGCCGTTTATCTCCGGGTCGCCGAACGCAAGCACGTAGCGGGCGTTTAGCTTGTCTACGGCTGGGCAGACCCGCTTATCGTGCTTCAGATCGGCAAGATTATGGCTCAGTAACTGCATTTCTGGACTGAGCGTGTAGAGCGGAGCCAGCGTGGTCGTCTTGCGCCCGGTCAGAGCGTAGGCGAGCGAACTACCGTTCCAGGGGTCCGTAATAATCACCGCGTCTTTGGGCGTGAGGCGTTTGACGTCCTCCAACACCCGCATCTCGTCTGCGCTCAGCAGCGGGGAATGATCGTCCAGCCGGTAATTAACCTCGGCCCGGTTAACGCCCTCCACCAGGTGCCGCGAAGTCTGGGTGCCGTAGCCGAGCACAAGCACCAGCGCCAGGGAAGTGACAAGCGCGGGCAGGGCCTCTCCCAGGCGGAGATTGAGTGCCGACAGGCGGGCATTGACGGCGCGGCAGGTGGCATCGAACCCGATCAGCGCAAGCGGCGCGGTAGCGAGCGGCATCTGCGCCGCGAAGCGTGCCGGATCGGAATACCAGGGCCAGATCAGGAAGAAACGGTGCTCATCGTTCGGGCCCGCCGAAGCCAAAATGTATAGGTAGCCGAGGGCCAGGGCGGCAAACACAAACCAGCGCTGGCGGGAAGAACGCAGCGCGCACACCAGTCCTACCCAGGAAAGCACGGCGAGCAACCAGGCGGGCTGATAGTAGTAGCCCGCGTGCAGCACCAGCTCACCGAAAGCCTGCGGGGTGCTCTGATAGGGCAACCACTGCCAACCATCGAACGGCGGGCGGGCCGTTTCCCACAGGAAGTTGGCGGCGGCGATAGCCACGGCTACGAGGGCAACCCAGCCGAGCGCCGCCCCCGCTCGCCTTGCGCCGCCCCGGAACGCGCGGGCCAGGGCGTGCACGCAGACTCCGAGCAGTATCGCGAGCGCCAGGATGGTGAACAGCAAAATCGCGTTCGGGTGCGAAAGCCCCAGGCCGATGCCTCCCAGCAGACCGAGCGCGAGTACGGAGGAAAGGGGCATGTAATCCCTGTAATTACCCGTAAACAGCAGGTAGGTGAGGGCTGCCAGCTGGCCGACGATGGCGATGCCGAGCATGTTCGGGTAGAGCACGCCGAAGTCGAGCAGTTCCAGCGGGAAGTTGGCGAACGACGCAGACAGCACGCCGGTGGCGAGGACTATGGCGGCGGAACGCGAGGTGGTAACCCAGATCAGGGCAAACAGGCTGCACAGCCACGCCCAGGAGGCTACGGCAAACGCCAGGGCGTTAGTGGCCACCGGCACGCTGCACCCGGTCAGCAGAGCCACATGCGACGCGATATCGTGCCAGGCTGCGGGATAGAACGCGAGGACGGAATTCCCCGTGCCCAGGCTGCCCATGTGCAGGGATGAGGCCTGCCCGGAATCGAGGATGTAGCGCAGCGCGCTCAGGTGATAGATGTTGTCAAAAGTCTGCGAAATCGCGCCCGGCACGCGCAGCACCTGGTGCAGGTGCAGGGTCCAAAGCAGAAGCGAAACCAGCGTCGCCGCCGCTAGCGTGACGAGGGAAGCGAGCTGCCAGCGCTCGCCGGGTTCAGCCGGTACGGCGGCCTCGGTAACGGGCCGGGCGGTTGCTTCGTCGGTCGGAGCTGCTAGATCCGGCACGGAAACAGCCGCTGCCCGACGGCGTGCGATTCGGAGGCGAAGGGAACTAACGCCCAGGCGCACCAGGAGCAGGAGCAGCAGAATTGCGGCTATGGGCAGCCAGGCGGTGTAAATATTCCAGCGCAGCCCGGCCAGGCTCACCAAAATGGCGCTGATGGCGAAAAGGCTGACCGAAATGAGGGGGGAGAGGAATACCGCGAAAGGCCCCCGTACCCCGCTCGCCAGGGTGGCGAGCACCCCCGGTACCGTGAGTAGCACCAAGGCTACGAGGGAAGGGATGATGAGTCCTGCCATTGCCATGCGGTAAGGGTCTTCCGGTTGAGGGTTTGGGGTGTTCGTACTACCGCAATACTCTACGGTACTCTTGGGATGTGCCCCGTTCTACCTGCCTAGTTATAGTTCCCGCCTGGAATGAAGAGGCGGCGCTCGGAGCCACCCTGCGCGAAATTATGGCGTGCGCACCGGATAAAGACGTCCTCGTGGTAGACGACGGATCGGCGGATAACACCGCTCAGGTGGCAGCCGACGCCGGCGCTACGGTGCTCTCTCTGCCCTACAACCTGGGGGTTGGCGGCGCGATGCGTACCGGCATGAAGTACGCCTGGCGTAAGGGATATGAGCAGGTGATTCAGGTTGATTCCGACGGGCAGCACAACCCGGCGGACATCGACCGCGTGCTCGCGGGACTGGAGCAGGCCGATATTTCGATCGGCGCTCGTTTCGCGGGGGAAGGCGACTACCAGGTGCGCGGCCCGCGCAAGTGGGCGATGCTGTTTTTGTCGGCCATCATGTCCCGTTACGCGGGAACGCGCCTGACCGACGTCACCAGCGGCTTCCGCGCGGCTAACCGGCGCGCTATCCGTCAGTACTGCGATCACTACCCGGCGGAATACCTCGGGGACACGATTGATTCGCTGGTAATGGCGCTGCGTTCCGGGCTGAGCGTAACGCAGGTTTCCGTGGCGATGCGTCCGCGTCAGGCGGGCGTCCCCAGCAATAACCCGTTCAAGGCCGCCGTGTATCTGCTGAAATCTTTCCTGGCGATCTTTGTAGCCATGACCCGGCGCAAGGTCAGCGCCCAGGAACTGGCAGAGGAGGGGCAGAAGTGAGCATCACCCTGTTCTCGCTCGGGCTGGCGGTAATCGTAACCCTGGTCGTGGGACTCGCCCTGCGCAGCGGCCAGCTGCGGGAAAAGTACGCGGCTCTCTGGCTAATCGTCGGCATCGCCACCATCGTGCTGGGAGCATTCCCCGAACTGCTGGAAATGCTCGCCACCATGTTCGGCGTGCACCTGGCGTCCAACCTGCTATTTGCCCTCGGCATCGTGCTGCTGGTGATGGTCACCCTGCAGCTTTCCCGCGAAATCACCACGCTGGAAGATGAAACCCGCGTGCTGTCGGAAGAAGCGGCCCTGCTGCGTAGCGATTTGGAAGAGGTAAAGCGACAGCTCGCGCAGGTGCGGGAAGCCGGGGCGGGCAAAGCCCGCTCAGCTGAAACGCAGTCACGCGAAACCCGGTAACGCTAAGCCTGATAGCGCCAAACCCGGTCAGGCGAAACCGGGGCGGTTGTGACTCGGACGTACGTAAGCGAGCAGAACTAGAGCGACCAAAACTGCCCTGTGGCGTAAACGCGCGGCCGTAGCCAAACGCGCTGTCTTCATCCCTGCGCTGTCTTTACCCCCACCCTGTGCCTTGCCTGTTTTGTGCGTTTCCCCTTGCACGTTCAGGTGCACTTTTTGCTGTCCCTTACGTTCAGGTGCACTTTGTGGGGGTTAAACCGCGTTTTCGCAGCGTTTAGTGCACCCAAACGTTAATGGGTGGTGGTTATTGGAAGAAAGTGCACCCAAACGTAATGGTTGCTGGCGGGCGCCGATGATTACTGGAGAGAGGCCGCCTTAGGGGTTAGCCCCGCTGCAGATCGTCCGCGATGATGCGCGAGGGGTGCAGGCTGTCCAGCAGGCTCGGTCGGCGCAGTTCCCGCCAGTTGGCCAGGAAGTCGCGCAGGATCGCCAGATCGAGCTTGGTTAGCACCACGTTCTCGCCGATCCCCTGGAAACGTTCGGTGCGCAGGCGGTGCACGGCGCAGGGCACACCGAGCGCGGCGCATTCCTCCTGTAGGCCGCCGGAGTCGGTCACCACGAAATCGGCGCGGGTGAGCACGGGCAGGAACGAGGCGTAGGGGCGCTTCGCGATCAGACGCAGATTACCGTCATTGCTAAACAGGGAGTCCAGGCCGAGCTCGCGCAGCTTGGTGCGTTCGCTCTGCCCCGCCAGCATCACTAGCGGGTAATCCTTTGCGGCCTCTGCAAGCGCGCGCACGATAGCGGTGAAAGACTCGCTATCGCGCAGCAGCTCGAAACGGTGCAGGGTAACCAGGCCGAAGTTTTCCGGCAGATCCGGAGTCTCGGCACCGGAATCCATCGCGAAACGTAGCGCGTCTACCACTGTGTTCGCGTCGGTCAGCACCACGCGTCCGGGAGCCTTGGCATCTTCCAGGTTCTTTACTTCGACCTCGGTCGGGGCGTAGTGGATGGTGGCGATCTTGCCGACGATCCGTCGGTTCGCCTCCTCCGGGAAAGGATTCTTCCAGGAACCGGAGCGCAGCCCCGCCTCCACGTGCGCCACATTCACGCCCAGCAGGCGGCCGATCAGCGCGCCGATCACGGTGGAGAAAGTATCGCCGTGCACGATAACCACGCCCGGCTTGCCGTCAGAGGCGAGGCGCGCGGCCAGGGCTCGGCGGTGGCGCAGAATCGTCCAGGCCAGGCGGGCAAACCAGCCCGGAACCTGGCCGGTGCTTGCGATGTGCGCCCGGTGCTTATCGGAAATGAAATGAATATCCGGTTCCGCGATGTCCAGATCGCGCAGGGTTTCGCTCATCCCGGTAACGTGCTGGTCGGTGCACCAGAGCTGATACTTCTCGCCGCGCTCGCGCAGCTCGCGCATTACCGGGGCAACCTTGATTACCTCGGCGGTTGTCCCGACTACGAAAGCGAACATGCGGGGGCTCCTTAGGGCTATCTCTCTCTGATGTACTCTCTCATCGAAGCATATCTACTTAGCTAGCCGAAGGAACCGACATGTCAGGCTTGTGTGAGATCACTGTTGTGATGCCCGTTTATAACGAGGGGTCCTGGGTGAAACGTTCCCTCGGCGCGCTAGAAAAAGCGGTCGCAAACTCTTCCCTCAAGGCCGAAGTGATTGTGGTGGATGACGGCTCCCGAGAGGATGACGCCGCGATCCTGCGGGAACTGGCCGACGCGGGCCGGATCCGACTGATCAGGCAGGAAAACGCGGGCCGACTGGCCGCTCGCCGGCGCGGCCTGGAAGAGGCGAACACGGAGCTGACGCTGCTGTTGGACGCGCGCGTGATGCTTGATCCCGGAGCGCTAGCTTTCCTAGAAAAAGCCTGGAGCCCGGAAAGCCCGGCCTGGAACGCACACGTGGACGTGGTGACGGTGGGCAACCCCTGGTCCGCGTTCTGGTCGGCCATCACCAAGGTGGGGTGGCGCAAATACTTCGCCAACCCGCGTCGCGCTTCTTTCGGCAGCGAGGAATTCGATTCCTACCCGAAGGGGACGGGGGCTTTCCTCGGCTACACGCAGGCGTTACTGGAGGGATCGCGAGAGTTCGATTCCCTGTTTGCAGACCAGCGTTTTTCTTCCGATGACACGAAGCTGCTGCGCCAGATCGCCGCGGAAAACACGATCACCATTGCTCCTGAGTTCCGGGTCAGCTACTACGGCCGCGATTCGGCCGAGAAATGGGCCAAGCAGGTGTTCTTTAGGGGCACTACCTTTGTGGACGGCTACCTGGGGGATGCGCGCCGCGCCAAGCCCGCGCTGGGAATTGCTGCGGTAGGCGGCCTGCTGGGGCTGCGCTTTGCCCGCCGCCGTCCCATCGTGACGCTGCTGCTCGCCGTTCTGGCGCACCTGGGGCTGCGCCGCGCGGTCGCTGCCTGCGGAGGTGACGAACGCGAAAAGAACGCCGCCGTGCTGCTAGCCGTGCCGTTCTCCGGTCTGTTCGGCTGCGGTATTCTGCGCGGCCTGTGGATGGCGGCCCGTAAATGAATCCCAAAAGGCTGCTAGGGGCCGCAGGCACCATCGGAGCCTCCCTAATCTTTGCCAGCGTGCTCGGCTTTGCGCTGCTGGCTGTCATGGCCCGTTGGTTGGGGCCGGACCTGAACGGTCGTTTCCTCACCCTGTGGGGCGCGGTGATGGCATTCGGCAGCATACTTTCGGTCATCGAGCAGGAAGCCGTCAGGCAGGTAACCCACGCCCACTTAAAGGGGCAGAAGGCGCCCGCCAGCCTGGTGCAATTAGCGGTGACGGCGTTTGGCTTCAGCCTGCTGGGATTAGCGGTTCTGCTCTGCCTTCCCAACGGCCGGGAGATCTTCGCTAACAGCCTGCTGGTGATAGGGGTGTCTTTCCTGGCGGTATCGGGGTTTACCGTGCAATACACGGTGCGGGCGATAGCGCTCGGCAAAGATAGCCCGCGCCGGTACGCCCTCGTAATTTTGGTTGAGGCGCTATCTCGGTTGGTGCTAGCTACGCTCTTTGCGGCCGGGGCTGCGGTGCCGACGCTCCTGTTGTCGGCCCTGGTGATCGGAGTCGGAAGTTTCGGCTGGGTTCCCGTGGCGCGCTTCGCCGCCGCCAATCTGGAGTGGCGTGAGGGGCGCGTTTCCTGGGCGAAAACGGCGCGTCTGGTGCTGATCCTGGGTGCCGCCAACGGGTTGTCGGCCGCCGTGCTGACTGGTTACCCGGCGCTGGTCACCCTGGTGACGGGCGTTTCCGAAGGGCTGGGGTCTTTCTTTGGCGCGGTCACGCTGACCCGCATTCCCCTGGTTCTGCTGGCACCCGTGCAGGCGATGGCGGTGCCGGTTGCTACCAGGTTTGTGAGCGCCGGGGACATCGCGGGAATCTCGCGCGTACAGCGCGGTATTTTGGGAGGGTTATTCCTCACCATGCTCGCCGGGGCGCTGGCCACCTACCTAACCGGGGAATTTTTCTACCATCTTTTCCTTGGCTCCGAATACAGCGTGAGCGCCCTGGAACTGGTGGCGCTGATCATCGCCACCGTGGTGATAGCCGGTTGCCTCTTGCAGGCTGCGGTACTGGTTGCGCTCGAAGAATATCTGTCGGTAGTCGTCGCTTGGGGAGTAGCCGTGACAGCAGCTGTTTTTTGTCTGGCGCTGGTGCCGGGAGACGCCCAAACTCGTGCCCTCTATGGGTTTGTAGCGTGTTCGTTTACCGCCTGTGGCGCGGCTACCCTACTGCTCAACAGGGCTACCCGAAAGCATCGCAGGGTAGTTGTTGCGGCTAGCTAAAACGTTTCGTCCCTGGCCAGCTAGAGAAATGCCCCGGCACCGTAACGGCGCCGGGGCATTTAACTGCGGGTGTGCCCGCGTAGAAAGTTAGAACTCGAATCCCTGTTCGCTGAGGCGCTGGCGTACGCCCGGTGCCATGGTGGCCGCGTAGTAAGCGGTGAGGTGGTTCGGATCTATCCAGACGAAGCTGTTTCCGATCACGCCCACGCAGCGGTAGTTCGGGCAGATCAGGTCGTTGGCGTCCAGCGCGTAGAAGGAACCGGAAGCCTCGGTTAGGCCGGGGACGGACGGCAGCTCGGGGAGGTACTGCGCCGAAACGTCCTCCGCGCAGCTTTCCTCCCGGCATTCCACGGGAGAATTTTTCAACCGTGGCATATCCCGGATGCCGATTACGTCCACGCCACGATCAAGTAGCGGCTGAATCAGCTTTTCTACCCCGGGCAGAACCTGTTCGGGCTTACCGTGGAAAACCTCGGTGTACTGCATCGCTACTGCGGTGACGTCCTTATCGGCCAGGTATTCCTGCACCAGACGGTTGTTTTCTGCGCAGTAGTCGAGCGGGCTATTGGGAACGTAGGGGCAGCCCGGCGCGAACAGGGTGACGACGCGCCACCCCTTGTCGCGGGCTAGCGGCACTAGCGAGGCGGCGTACTGTTCAATGCGGGAATTACCAATGATGACCAGTGTTTCCTGGCCGTTGCCCTCTGCCCGGCAGTTCTTGTCTAGCTTGCCGTGAGCCGCGTACTTGCCCTTGCAGGGGTCCTTTAGCCCGTACCAGTCGTTACCGATGTCGGCCAAGAGCGGCAGGGTCGGGGCCTGCGCGGGGGAATCGTTGCTTTCTACTGCCTCGGCAGGGGTGTCGTAACCGGTTAGCAGGATGCGCGCACCGGGGTTATTGCGCACGGATTCGCTAGCCAGGCGCTCGGCCTGCCTATCCAGGCGCATCTGCCACCAGCCGCCCAGTCCGAACACGAGGGACATGCCGGTGACTATCACCGTGGCGCTGCGCCACCAGCGGGCGTCAAGGTATGCGCTATAGCGGATGGGGGAATCCACCAGGCGGGTAATCGCCCAGGCCAGCACGATGGAGGTTCCGATGAGGGCGCTTCCCTGCAGCAGCGATAGACGGGTGGTTTCCAGCTGCACCAGTGCCACAATCAGTAATGGCCAGTGCACCAGGTAGAGCGAGTAGCTGATGTCTCCGAGCCACTGCAGAGGCTTGCTAGAAAGCAGCCTGTCCGCCGCCCAGGGCGTGCGCGTCGGGCCAGCGCTGATCACCAGGCACGCCGCTAGCAGCGGCCAGAGTGCTACCCAACCGGGGAAGGCTCCCTGCACGTCCAACACCCAGGCGCAGGAAAGCATCAAGATTAACCCGGTCCAGCCGAGCAGGACCCTGGGCAGGCGCGCACCGTTTGCCTGCGGGCGCTGAGGATCGCGGAAAGCGAACCGGCGCTCCAGACCGGGTAATACCAGGGCCAGCACCGAGCCGAGGGAGAACTCCCACAGGCGGGTGAAAGTATCGAAGTAGGCGTAGGTCTGATCCGCAGCGGTGAGGTAGACCGACCAGACGAACGAAACCAGCGTAATACCACCGAAGATTGCCCACAGCACGCGGCGGGGAGCGAAGCCGAAACGCTTTACCAGCAGCGCAGCGATCAGGAACAGTAGCGGCCAAAGCAGGAATACTTGGCCCTGGATGGAGAGTGACCAGAAGTGCTGGAGCGGGCTGGCTGTCGAGTGGTCAGCGGCGTAGTAATCGACGCTCTTGGAGGCGAGCAGCCAGTTCTGCGTGTAGGTGATTGACGCGAAGGCTTCGCTAATTACATCGCGCCAGCGTTCCGGGGGCAGAAGATAACGGGCGGAAACTATCGTGGCGACTATGACCAACGCTGCCGGGGGAACCAGGCGCTTAAAGGCGTGCAGCCAGTAGCGGGTGATAGCCAGATCCTGGCCGCGTTCCATCTTGCGCAGGAAGGATCCGGTGAGTAGGAATGCCGAGATGAGCAGGAAGACGTCGACGCCGCCGGAAACCCGGCCAAACCAGATGTGGTAGGTAACCACCATCATGATGGCCACTGCGCGCAGACCCTGCAGTTCGGGGCGGTAGGAGGAAACCTTAGTGGGCGCGGCGGCGCGTCCCGGTTGTGCCTCTGCCATCCGCTAGGTCCTTTCTGATGCATCGGGCCCGTTTAGCGGCGATGCTGAAATATGTTTGCTGGCTGGAGCGATTTTTAACTTTCTCATCGTAGGTTGCGGGGATAAAGCTTGTTCCGTGCGAGACTAAAAGGCGTGGTAGATCACGCAGCCCTAGATTCGGTAGATAACGTTAAAAGCCTGAGCCGCAGCAGCGAAGAGCAGTGCGGTTTTGTAATTTCGGCACGGCACGGCGAGAAGGCGCGCGCCGGTGTAATTAGAACCCCGCACGGCGATATTGCCACCCCGGCTTTCATACCGGTGGGAACGAAAGCAACCGTGAAGGCGGTGCTGCCGGAAAGCGTTTCCTCCCTCGGAGCGCAGGCCGTGTTGGCTAACGCCTACCACCTTTACCTACAGCCGGGACACGATCTGGTGGACGAGGCCGGGGGTCTCGGAAAGTTCATGAACTGGCCCGGACCGACCTACACAGATTCGGGTGGCTTCCAGGTGATGAGCCTCGGCGCTGGCTTTAAGAAGGTGCTGACGAGCGACTTCGCGGGTAAGGCGCGCGGCGAACACGGCAGCGACGACGCAGTGGCCGAGGGGCGCGAACGCCTGGCGCACGTCGATGACGACGGCGTGAACTTCAAGAGCATCATCGACGGTTCGCTGCACCGCTTCACCCCCGAGGTCTCTTTGCAGATTCAACACGGGCTCGGGGCCGACATCATGTTCGCGTTCGATGAGCTGACCACCCTGATGAATTCGCGCGGCTACCAGGAGAAGGCGCTAGAACGCACCCGCCTGTGGGCGCTGCGTTGTCTGGCGGAGCACTCCCGTCTTACGGACGAGCGTTCAGACAAGCCCTACCAGCAGCTCTGGGGAGTGGTGCAGGGGGCGCAGTACGAAGACCTGCGGCGCAAGGCCGCGCGCGATCTGTCGGCCATGGAGGTAGACGGACAGCGCTTCGACGGCTTCGGTATCGGGGGCGCGCTGGAAAAGGAAAACCTGGGCACCATAGTCGGTTGGGTGACCGACGAACTGGACGAGTCGCGTCCCCGCCACCTGCTAGGCATCTCCGAGGTGGACGATCTGTTCACCGCCGTGGCAGCGGGTGCCGACACCTTCGATTGCGTTTCCCCGTCCCGGGTGGCGCGCAACAGCGCGGTCTACACCCGCACCGGCAGAGTGAACCTGACGGGCGCGAAGTACAAGCGCCTGTTCAAGCCGATTGATGAGAACTGCGACTGCTACACCTGCGCCAACTACACCTGCGCCTACATCCACCACCTGTTTAAGGCGAAGGAAATGCTTTCCTCCACCCTCTGCACGATTCACAACGAGCGCTTCGTGGTGCGTTTGGTGGCGCAGATCAGGCAGTCCCTGCTGGATGGTGACTTTGCCGAGCTCCGGGAGGAAACCACCGGGGCCTACTACGGCAGCCCGAGGTAACGGGACACCGTAGTAGGCGGAGGAAAACGGCGGGTTAGTCGCGTCCCTGGTCGCGCAGCGCCATCGTCGCGCAGGTAAGCATGCCCGCGCAGAGCAGGCAGTTAGCGACCAGATTCAGGCACTGGGCGGCAATCAGAATCAGCGCGAAATCAGCGGAGTCGGCAATGCTGACGAGGAACATGAACGTGAAGGCGCTGAGGAACCAGCCGATGATTAGTAGGGCGGCGAAGACCACGCCGCCGCGCGCTACTTTCTTTGCGCGTCCGTCGGATGCCATGTAAAGCGCGGCGAACATGACGCCAGCGCCGGCCACCACCAGCATGACGAGCAGGCTAAAAATGATTTCCAGCGTGTTCAGGGTGCTGTCCGGGCCGCCGCCGAAGCGACTGTACTGAGAGAGCAGGGATACCGGAGCCAGGAGCGCGGTGCCCAGGTTAAGGCTGAGCCGCAGCAGGGTGGCCACCGCGGCGACTGCAAGGGTGCCCCAGGCGAGCTTGTTCGCCTGGCCTGCCGAGGACGACGGCTTGGGCAAGAGGAAAGAGGAGGTTCCGGAGGGAGTTTGGGGAGAAACCGGCGCCGGGTTAGCCGGCGGCTGGGACGTTTCGGGGAGTGGGGTTCCGTTGGGCTGCTGGTAAGAGTTATCCATAGCAACTATTTTTCTGCCGAGACGCAAGAATGTCTATGCGATCCGGGCTGCGGCCGGGAAGTCGGAGAGAGACCCAGACCTGACAAACCCCGTAGTATGGGGTGCTGTGACCCCCAGTGATTCCCGCCCCGCAGCGTCCCGCAAGGCCGCCTACGAGCAGCTGCGCCGCCGCAGCACCTGGCGGCTGCTTTCCGCAACCAAGGCACCCGCGGTAATCGCCATCCTGCAGTCGGTGTTCCCCGCCGGGAGCCGACGGCTGCCGCGGTCCGAGTTGATCGCCCGCGTCGAGGCGCACCTGGACCTGCTGCACGACGAATCGCGCGAGCAGGCTCGCACCGCCAGCGAATACTGCGACGTGTGGGTGCGCGAGGGTTACCTGACCCGCCGCGACGACCCCCGCTGGAGCGAGACGACCTTCGAGCCGAGCCCGGACACGGTGGAGGCGATCGGCTTCATCGCCTCCCTGGAGGAGCACCGCCCCACCACCACCGAATCGCGCCTGCAACTGGTGGTGCAGCAGTTCGAGCGCCTGGCTGTAGAAACCGAGGGCGACGCCCAGCGCAGGCTGCGTGACCTGCAGCGGGAACGCGAGCGAATCGAACGCGAAATCCGGGAACTCTCCGAGGGCGAAGTAAAGCTGCCCAGCGCCGGGACTTCCCTGGACAGGCTGCGCGACATCCTGCAGATCGCCTCCGAGCTTTCCGGCGACTTCCTGCAATACCGGGAGGACCTGCGCGCCGTAGACCTGCATCTGCGCGAGCAGATCCTGGCCCCCGAAGGATCGCGCGGCGAGATCCTGGAACAGCTGCTGGCGGGAGACGACCTGCTCGGCCAGTCCCAGGTGGGCCGCACCTTTACCGCATTCTTTAGGATGCTGAACGATCCGCGGCAAAACCAGCAGGCGCAAGAGGTAATCGACCGCCTGTTGGCCCGCGATTTCGCCCGCGAGCTCAGCACCGCCGAGCGCGAAAAACTCGCCAATGTGTTTTCTGACCTCTACGAACCCGCGCAGGAAGTGTTGGACGTTAAGACGGAGCTGTACCGCTCCCTGTCGCGCTTCGTACGCAGCCAGGACTTCAAGCAGCACCGCGTGCTCGCGGACCTGCTGCAGGAGGCGCAGCACCTGGCTCTGGCCCAGAAAGACACCGTCAGCCATCGGCATCCATTCCCCCTGGAACTGGACCTTTCCCGCGTCCGGGTCACGTCGGTTTCCCAGCACCAGCTGAAGGACCCGACCGATCCCGGCGCGCCCGCCCCGGCGGAGGTCTACGACGCCACCACCCTGTCGGTCAAGGTCCTTTCCGACCTGGTACGCAGCAACGATATCGACACGGTGGAACTCACCGGCAACGTAAACAGCGTGCTCGCGGACCGCGGGCAGGCCACCGTGGCCGACGTGCTGCGCGAATACCCGGCGAGCCAGGGACTGGCCAGCGTGATCGGCCTGATGTTCCTGGCCACCCAGTTCGCGCAGCGCCGCGAGGGCGACAGCGAGCTGATCGGCTGGGAGGACGCCTCGGGCACCCCCTATGCCGCCCGCATCCCCGCATTCTTTTTCCTGGACGTAGTCCCCGCACAGTAGGGTTGAAACGTGAATAGCAGCAGTAATCAGGCAGCCTCTGCACAGGCGGCGGGGCAGGCGCAGGAAGCGGCGCCGCGTCCCGACGTGCTCGGCGTGCGCAGGCTGGTAGACGAGTCCCGCCGCGTGCTGGTCGCCCTCCTACAGGGGCCGTTTATCGACGGCCGCCGCGACGCTAACCGCTGGGGGCAGCTACTGCGCGATCGCAGCGCCATCGAGGCGCGCCTGGCCGACATGTTCCTGGAGCTGGTGCTGGACGAGGACGCGCAGGTGGCGTTCGTGCGCCAAAGCGAGGACGACACCGACGCGCCCAAGCTGCTGCGCAAGCTGAGCGGGCTCAACCGCCTCGATTCGATCCTGCTCCTCGTGCTGCGCCAGCACCTGCTCACCCAGTCCTCGCGGGGCCAGCGCGCCGTGGTCAGCCAGCGCGAGATCGAGCAGTCCCTGGCCGCCTACCGCCGCTCTACCTCGACAGACGAGGCGGGTTTCACCCGCGATATCCGCGCCTCCGTAACGAAGCTGCAAAAGGCCGGGCTGCTCGCGGAAGAGGGCGATTCGTTCGAGGTCTCCCCGGTGCTGCGCCTGATGGTGACGCCCGATACGGCCCGCGAGTTCATTTCCCTCTACCGGCAGGCCGGGGCCGACGTGCCGGAAGATGCGCAAGCACAGCAGGAAGAAGCAGCTACGGAGGACGATAACTAGTGGAAAACACCCCGCAGACGGCCCCCGTGCCCACCGCAGATCACCCCCACCCCGGCCAGTGGCGGCTCACCCATCTACAGGTATCCAACTGGGGTACGTTCGACGGCACCCACAACGTCGCGATCTCGCCCAAGGGGTACTTCCTTACCGGCGGCCCCGGCACCGGTAAATCGACCCTGCTAGACGCGATCAGCGCGCTGCTCACGCCGCCGCGCTCGCTGCACTTCAACGCCGCCGCCTCCGACGCAGGACCCGCGCGTACCAAGTACCGGCGCACCCTCGCCTCCTACATTCGCGGCGCCTGGGCCACCCAGCGTAACCCCGAAACGGGAGAGTTCGTGCAGGAGGTGCTGCGCGATAAAACCACCCTTTCGATGATCTCGCTGCGCTACGCCGACGGCGGCGGTAGGGTGCTACAGCTCAGCCGCGTCATGCTGCTGCACAAGGGGCACACCACCGATTCGGACGTAAAGAACCTCTACATCATCTCCACGCGCCCGCTCGACGTCTCCGACGTGCGCCCGTTCGTCGGCACCCAGATCGGGGCGAAAGCGCTGGAAAAGGAGCTTTCCGGCTGCGAAACTTTCCGCCAGTTCCGCGAATACCGCGCCAAGTTCTCTCAGATCCTTGGCATTCCTGACGAAAAGGCACTTTCGCTGCTGCACAAGATCCAGTCGGCGAAAGAACTCGGCGACATCAACGCGCTGCTGCGTGACTACATGCTGGATGAGCCCCGCACGTTCGACCTGGCAGACCAGGCGCTCGCCAACTTCCAGAGCCTCTCCGAGGTGCACTCCGCCCTGGTCACGGCCCGTGAACAGCGTGACTGCCTGCGCAAGCTGCGCGACGATCACGTTAAGTGGAGCGAACACGGCAAACGCTTCCGCTACCTGTCGGAACGCCGCGGCGAGATCGACCTATTCGCGAGCCGCCATCTGACCCAGCTGCTGGAAGACGAACTGGATCGCCTTCTGGCAGAAACCGACCGGGTGGTGGCGCAGAAAAACCGGCTCACGAAAGAGGCCGACGACGCGCGCCTGGACGTTGCGCAGCTCAAGGAGCGCCGCAAGCAGGCCGGCGGCGGCCAGATCGACGAGTGGAAGACCCAGATCGCCCGCTTCGAATCCGAACGCGACCGCCGCAAGGAGCGCGCCAGCGAATACTCTGCGCTGCTCGCCACCGTGGACCTGCGCGTGCCCAGCAGCGAAGAAATGTTCCTGGCCAGCCAGCGCGACGCCAGGCAGCTACAGGAATCCCTGGCCGAAGCCGAAGCCCAGGGGCGTAACGCCGCTTTCGAGGCAGAGGTGAAGGTACGCCAGCTCGCGGAGGAAATGCAGCGGGTCAAGGAAGAAATCGACTCGCTGACCTCCCGCGCCTCCAACCTGCCCCGCGAAGACATCGCCCTGCGCGATGGACTCGCCGAAAGGCTCGGCGTGCCGCCGCAGCACCTGCCCTTTGCAGCGGAGCTGCTGCAGGTGCGTGCCGGTCAGGAAGAGTGGACGGCAGCGGCCGAGCAGGCACTGCGTTCCCTGGGCCGTTCGATCCTGGTGCCCGACGCACACTACGGACGCTTCGCCGCCGTGCTGAACGAGACGCGGCTGCGCCGCCGGGTGGTCTACAACCGTATCCGCACCGACCTGCGCCTGCCCGAGCGGTCCCTGCAGCCGGGCACCCTGGCGGAGAAGATCGAGATCAAGCCCGGCCAGTTCGAGCCGTGGCTGCGCCACGAGATCGCCTCGCGCATGGACTACGTGTGCGCCGAGACGCTGGAACAATTCCAGCGCGAAAACCGGGCCGTGTTGCGCTCGGGCCAGATCAAGCACTCCGCGACCCGGCACGAAAAAAACGCCGAACACCTGATCTCGGATCGTTCCCGCTGGATACTCGGCTTCGATAACCGCGCCAAGCGCCGCGTTTACGAAGAGGACCGCGCGCGGGTGGAAAAGACCCTGTTCGAGGCGCAGGCCCACCGCAAGGATCTGGCCGGAGAAAATGCCCGCCTGCGGGAAAAGCAGTTCGCGGTAGAGAAGATCCTCGCGGTTGGCTGGGACGACATCGACGCGGCGAGCGTGGCCCGCCGTATCGCGAACCTGGCCGACCTGGTGCGCAGCGCCGAGGACGGTTCGGTCACGATCGCGCAGATCGGCTACCAGATCGAAGCGGTGGAGAAGTCCCTGAGGGAGTCTGAGGAGGAACTGCTCGAGGTAATCAAGCAGCAGGGCGCGCTCGAGGAGCGCGCGGCGCGTGCCCGCGAGCGCCTCGCGGAGGCCCGTTCCCTGAGCGAAAGCCGTGAGCTGGAACCGGCCGTGGAACGCGACCTGGCGGAGCGCTTTAACGCGATCGCGCCGACCCTGCTACTGGGCAACATCGAGCAGGTCACCAAGGACGCGGCAGCGAACCTGGACGCCGAGATAGCGGTCTTGACGAAGAACGGCCGGGCTCTCGAAGAGGACATGCGCACCACCATGCGCGAGTTCTCCCAGCGCTGGCCGAGCGTCACGGGCGATACCGAGGTGAGCCTCGAGGCGGCCGGGGAATACCTGGCGATCCTCGCCCAGATCGAGGAGGAAAAGCTCCCCGACGTTGAGGAACGCTTCTTCACCTTCTTCACCGGCAACACGCTTTCCGACGTGCAGGCGCTCGCCACCGCGATCTCCCGCGAACCCGCGCAGATTAGGCAGCGGCTGCAGCGCATTAACTCGCTGCTCGCCCAGGTCGAGTTCCACCAGGGCCGTTACCTGCAGCTTTCCATGCGCCCGGTGCACCTGGACATCCTCGATACCTTCAAGCGTGCGCTGCACGCCGCCGTGGGCGATGTGGTGGAGAACGACATCACGCGCGACAGGGAAAAGGCCGAGGAACGCTTCCTTTCGCTGCAGCAGGTGATGGGCATGATCGCCGACGCGCGCAACGAAGAAGACCAGGCCTCCCGCATCATCTTGGACGTGCGCCGCCACGTTCACTTCCACGCGGAAGAGGTTGATCCGGACGGCAACGTCGTGCACGCCCACGAATCGGGCGGCCCGCTCTCCGGCGGTCAGAACGAACGCCTGGCCACTTTCTGCCTCGCGGCCGCGCTGCGTTACCAGCTTGCCGGCACGGGAACGCAGGTACCGCAGTATGCGCCGATCATTATTGACGAGGCATTCAGCAAGGGCGCGGGTAAGTTCATCACCGCCGCCATGCAGTCTTTCGAGCATTTCGGCTTCCAGGTGATGCTGGCCAACCCCGGCAAGAACCCGCAGGCGGTGGCGCCGTTCATCGGCGGCGTGGGCGTGGTTTCGATCCGCGACGACCGTTATTCGTCGGTAAGCCCAATCGAATTTGTCCCGGTAACGGAGTGATTTTGCCCGGATACGATGGAGGCGTGAGGCTGTCCGGGTTGTTGCGTACGCTTGCCGCGGTGCTGCTGGTCTGCGGGCTTGTTCTTCCCGCTGGGTTGGCGTACGGGCTAGGGGAAGAGGACGGCTTTACGGTACCCATGCGCACCAATTCGGTGCAGGCGGTGCCGCATCATCCCGCGCAGTTTCGGCTTGATCTGATGATCGATCCTGCCACGCTGGGGTCGCTTACTACGGGTGCGCTGCGCCTGGTGCCCGCGCCCGATACCCCGGCAGAGGTGCGGGCGCGCATGACCTTTTCGGACGATTCGCAGCGCCTAGTCGTGCCGGGGGAGGGGACCTGGCAGGTGTTCCCCGGCAGGGTTGAATTTTCTCCCCTGAACAGTTTCAAGGGCAACCCTACGCCGGTGGCGGTGCGCATCATGTCGCTGACCCAGAAATGGTCGGCTCCGGTCCCCTTGCAGGCGAAATATCCTGAGGTAAAGGACATTTTTCGTCGTGTTTCCCAGGGGAGCGAAGTAACCGTAAACCTGGCGCAGAACGCCACCAACGTGCTCCCCGATACGGTGCGTTTCGTGATCGATAATCTGCCGGTCGGATCATCCGTCACCAGTAATGGGAGAAGCGTCGTCATTCCGAATGAGGGAACCTGGACCCTGCCGGACAAGAGCACCGAAGCTAAGTTCGTGCCGCAGGTTAATTTCCGACAGCACCAACCGACCCCCGTCTACTACACGGCATTCGATAGCGCCGGTGTGGCCGCCGCCCCGGCCGCTGTCTACATCACCACCCCGCGCCTTCCCCCCATGACCAGATCGGCTCCCTATGGGAAGCCGGTTGAGTTCCCCGTTCTCTCACAATCGGAGAACATCGATGCGGAACTGCTGCGCCTACAGAGCGTTAGCGGAGATGAAAAAAGCGCGGATACGCTTACGGTGCCCAGCGAGGGCGAATGGCGGTTGGATAGTAAGCGCGGGGTGGTTACCTTTACGCCGCGTGACGCTACGGTACGTAACGTCACCCCGATAGAGGTGAGTGGGTTCGATCGGGACAGGAACGCCGCGAAGCCGGTTTTGTTGCAGGTAGGGTACCCGGAACTGGCCGACCAGTACCGCGCCGAAACTTTCGGCAAGCCGATTAAGTTCACGCCGCTGCGCAACTCGCGCAACATAGACGCGAAGACGTTGCGCATCGAGGGAGCGAATCCGCTTAAAGTCCCAGGGGAAGGGGAGTGGCGTTACGACGTTAAAACGCACGAACTGACCTTCACCCCAGAAGTTAATTTCAGGGAAAGCCCCGCCCCCATCAGGATGCGGGCGGAGGGCACGTACAACCAGAACCCGACTTCATCCCAGGTGCGTGCGGTCTACGCCGAAAGCGTCCCCGTGCTGCGGGATGAGACGGTGCGTATCCCCCCGGGCAGCACCGTTTATCTAAACCCTCTCGGTAACGACAAGCCCGCTTCGGCCTACCTACCTTTTCGGGTTTCCTCTCTCCGGCTCAACGTACCTTCGCTGGTTACGCAGAGCGGGGTGGTATATCCGGGCAGCGGCAGCCTAACGATCCCGAACCAGGGGAGGCTGTCAATGGACAGGGCTGGGATCGTCACGTTTGTTGCGGAGCCGGACTTCGAGGGGGACGTTTCCCCCATCGAATACACGGTGAGCGACATCGACGGCATTCGCGCCACCGGATCCATTCAGGTAAGCGTGGTTCCTGGTGCCCCGAAACCGTCCCCCGTTAAACCGCGTCGGGCAGCCATAGAGTTGCTGGACAGGCTCGATCTTTCTCCGGCAGGCAGCCCTCCGGAACGTGCCCTGTACGTGACTATCTGTGCGTTCTTGCTCTTCGCGGGCAGCGTTTGCCTCTGGGTGGGCAGGCGCATACACGCGCTGGATAGCGCCGGCCGCGTGGTGGAGATAGACGGCTAGGGCTTAACGCAGCCCTCGGGGGCGACCACCTGCTGTTCTAACAGCTTGCTGGCTTGCGCACGCGAAATCATCTGCGGATAGCCCTCTCCGAAAATGATGTCTACCGTGTTATCGCTGCGTTCGTCGATCTGCTTTTCTGCACGCGGGAACTGCGCGGCTACCGCTGTAGCGGCGAGCAAGCCGGAGCGTCCGTAGCGCAGGGTGAGCGGCGCGTTCGCCTCTTGCGTATTCGCCACTCCCTTTACCTTGAAACCGCGTGTGGTCAGTTCCTTGGCGTTACGGGCCGCCAGCCCTTTAACCTGGGTCCCGTTGAAGATGCGCACCGTAACGGTTTCCGGTTTGGCGGGCAGCGCTCCGGGGGATGGGCAGAAAACCCCGTGTGCTTTTCCCGCGGCTTCGGCCACGGGCGCAGAGCTAGTGGCGGTGTCGTCGCGGGAGGAACCAGCCCAAAACAGTACGTAGATGAAGGCTGCCTTTATCAGCAGCAGCGATACGAGCAGCGTGATTAGCGCGACCGCCAGCTTGCGCTGCCTATCCCGCCTGCGGCGGCGGCGCACATCGGTCTGGGAATGACCGTAAAGGTGAGGGGAAGACATATTGTTCTCCGCCGTGCCTAGCTGAGCGGACGGTAGTTAATCCCGCGCCGCTGCAGGCGGTGCAGGTGCGGGCGCAGCCTGCGCAGGAACTCACGGTAAGAAACCCTGGGCGAGCCCCAAGCGATCTCCGCCAAGGCGCAAACGCGGGGGAATGCCATGTATTCCAGCTGCTCGGGAGTAGTAATGTACTCGCTCCAAAGCTGCCCTTGAACCCCCAGGATTAGCGCCTGTTCATCTTCTGGCATCTCGTCCGGGATCGGATCGTAGGTGTAGACGTCCTTTAGTGTGGTTTTGCCACCGATGGAGAGCGGCTCGCGGCGTCCCCCTTGGGAGTGGTCGAAGTAGAGGCGATTGGAATCGGCCACGATGGATTGGAACCGGCGGGCGGTGGCCTCGGTGACGCTGTGATCCGGACGCCAGGTGACGATTAGTGAATCGTCAGGCAGGTGCGACTCCAGCAGTTCGTCCCACCCGAGCAGGCGCTTCCCGCGCTTTCGCAGAACGTCAGCGGCGTGCTGCGTGAAGCGTCCCTGGATTTCCCTGGTGCGTTCTAATCCCCAATCGCGCAGGCGCTGCTGTGCCTCTGGTGAAGCATCCCATTCGTCGGTCGGGCATTCGTCCCCGCCGATATGCACATAGGGGCCGGGGAATATGTCGCAAACCTGATCTAGAACGTCGCGTACGAAATTAAACGCAGCATCGCTGGTTCCCAGCACGTGCTTGGAGATTCCCCAGGTTTCGCGTACTTGCAGCTGCCTGTCGGGGCTGTTTCCCAGCGCCGGGTAGGCAGCGATAGCGGCCTGCATGTGTCCCGGCAGGTCAATTTCGGGAACTACCGTGATGCCCAGGTCGGCGGCGTAGGAAACAAGCTCTCGTAGCTCTTCCTGCGTGTAGAACCCGCCGTGCCCGTGGGAGGTATAGGAGATTTCCGAATCCGGTACGTCGTCTCCGGTGTGACGGCCGAGCATGGTTTTCTCGCGCCAAGCACCTACCTCGGTAAGACGGGGATAGCCGTCTATCTCGATACGCCAGCCCTGATCGTCGGTCAGGTGCAGGTGCAGCACGTTTAACCTGTGTAGCGCCATCGCGGAGGCCATCTTCTTGAGCTGCTCCAGCGGCACAAAGTGGCGGGCCACGTCTATCATCAGGCCACGCCAGGCGTATTTAGGCCGGTCGCGAATCTCAAGACAGGGGAGTCGATAGCGGGTCAGACCGCTCTCGTTTTCTACGCCCGCCTCCGCACCGTCGATGATCTGAGCGAAGGTATTTTTCCCGTCGGCCAGGGCGCTTTCGCTTCCCGCCCGCAGGATGATCGCGTCGGGAGTAATAGATAGCAGGTATTCGTTCGGGGCGAGCGAATCGTCTAGCTGTGCCCGCATGACCTCCCATGGTTTCGTGCCTAGCCAGTCTCCGTCGTGCCCAACGAGGGACTGCGGACGGGGGACGATGCTTACGGGATCGCTCACTGAGTTGCTCCGAAACTTGTCGCGGGGAGGCCGGGGACTATCCCTCCCCGGATCGGTCAGTTCCCAGTTTCCCACAATGTTTCCCGAGGGTGTAGCCGGGAAAGCAGGCGGGGGCGCGACCTAACCGGTCGCGCCCCCGCTTTCCCGAATGTTCGGGCGTTGTCACTTACGGTAGGTGACGAATACGTGGGGAGAACGCCAGATCTTGCGCATAACCACGTTTCGGCCGGAGTAAGCGGCGTCGATGATCATGCCGTCGCCCGCGTAGATGCCGATGTGACCGTAGCCGTTCTTGGTGAATGCCACCAGGTCGCCGGGCCGTGCTTCGGAACGCGGAATGATCTTGCCCGCGTAAACCTGCTGAGCGGCTACGCGAGGCATGCTGATGCCGTGCTTCGCGTAGACGTAACGCACCAGGCCGGAGCAGTCGAAACCGCTCGGGGTGTTACCGCCCCACAGGTAGGGCACGCCGATGTACTGCTTCGCCGTTTCGACGATGGCCAGGCCGTCAGCGTTGGTACCGCCTTCCGGGGCGGAGGTACGTTCGCTGCCACGGTTAGCAGACTTTTCCTCCGCGCGCGTGGTCGGGTGCTCCAGACGCTTCATGGTGCTATCGCCGACAATGCCGTCTACGGTGAGACCTTCGCGGCGCTGGAAATCCTTCACGGCGGATTCAGTGGTGGCGCCGAAAGAGCCGTCCACGCGCAGCGAAACGCCGTTCTTGACCAGCAGCTTCTGCACGGTGATAACCGCTTCCCCACGGTCACCGAGCTTGATGGAGCTGTCTTCTGGCTGTTTCGCGGCGGGAGCGGCGGGAGCTGCTTCCTGGCGCGGAGCCGGAGCCGGAGCCTGGGCCGCCGGGGCGGGGGCAGGAGCCGGGGTGTTGCTAGCGATCTGCTTGCCGTTTTCCAGCGCCGACCAGGTGTTCGGTCCGACGATGCCGTCTACCGTGAGGCTGTTAGCGCTCTGGAACGAACGCACGGCCCGGTAGGTAGCGGAGCCGAATGCGCCGTCTACGCGCAGCGAAGCGCCGTAGTTGTTCAGCTTTTCCTGCAGCGTACGGACGTGAGCGGAAACGTGTCCGCGACGCAGGCGCGGCGTTTCTGCGGCGGGAGCGGCGGGAGCTTCTGCCTGGCGTGCCTCCGGCGCGGGGGCCGGGGTGCTCTTGACGATCTGCTTGCCGTTATCCAGCGCCGACCAGGTGTTCTTGCCGACCACGCCATCCACGTAGAGGCCGTTAGCGCCCTGGAAGGAACGTACCGCACGGTAGGTGCCGGAACCGAAGATACCGTCTACCTGCAGCGAGGCACCGTAGTTGTTCAGCTTCTCCTGCAGAGAACGCACCGCGGTGGAGCGCGCGCCCCACTTCAACAGCGGCTGAGCGCCTTGTGCGGGGGCCGAAGCAGCGGCCTCGGAGCTTGTGGTGGAGGCTGCGGGGGAGGCCGGGGCCTTTGCGTCGAGCAGCGCCGACCAGGTGTTCTTACCGACCACGCCGTCTACAGACAGGTTCGCGTCGGACTGGAAAGAACGCACCGCGCGCAGGGTAGAGGGGCCAAAGATGCCATCTACCTGAATGGTTGCGCCGGAAGCGACGAGCTTTTCCTGAACCTGCTTTACGGCTTCGCCGCGTGCACCATAGCTGACGACGGTCGAAGGAACCTCAACCGGAGCGGTGGGGGACGCGGGGGTTAGTGCGCCGAACTGATTCGGCACGGGGGCGGCTGCCGCCTGCGGGGTGGCATCCAGAGCGATTCCGGTGGCGGCCACAGCACTTGCTATCGCGACACTTCCCAGTCCACGACCCATCGGGGTCGCGATGTCGCGATAGTTGATGCTCGCCCGTCCCGGTGCGCGGTGAGTGCCGCGCGGTGGACCGTTGCGCATATCTACCTTTCGTACCGTCAGGCCGTAAACGGCTCCCACCCTGCAATGAGGAAGCAACCAGCGGTGGGTGGTCGGACGGGCCGCTGGTAGGGGTACACGGGTAGAAGTGTCCCGCCATTGATCGTAGGGGGCGCGGATAGGCGGGGTCATCCCGGAATAAGGAATATCGAAAGGTTTTGGCAAAGATTTTACCGGCGGGAGTGTTGGCGCAGGTCAGATGCGTTTTTAATTACATCGGTGTAATTTGTTTTCGAGGTATTTCGCCGCTATTTTTATCCCCCTAATCAGGTGCTTTGGCTTATCGCAACGCCTTCACTAGGCTCCCCGTATGTCTCCAAAACAGGGCGAGTCCCCCTCTGTGAGTAACTCGGGTGTGCCAGCCGCGATGGCGAAGATTGGTTTCTTTCCCCTGGTGTGCATGACGACGGCGCTGTTTTTAACGCTGCGTAATATGCCCGCGATGGCGCAGACGGGCATGGAAATGTTCTTCTTCAACGTGTTGGCCGTCTTCGCTTTTTTGGTGCCGACGGCGCTCGTCGCGGCAGAACTAGGCACCGGTTGGCCGGAAAACGGCGTCTTCGGCTGGGTTGAAGCGGCCTTCGGGGTCCGCCCGGCGCTGCTCGCCTCCTGGCTTCAATGGGTGCAGTCACTTTTCGGTCTGACTTCGATCCTGGCCTACGCTGCGGGAACCGCCGCTTACGTGGTTAACCCGCGGCTGGGGGATAACCCGATGTTCGTGTGCGTCGCTATCGTGCTCATCTACTGGGCGGCTACGGCGATGAACCTGTTTGGGGCGAAAGGCTCCAGCAAAATCTCTACCGTCTGCCTGTTGGCTGGCGTGTTGACGCCCTCCCTGCTGCTTGCGTTAGCCGGTTTGTTCTGGCTGGTTTCAGGGGAAGCCAATCACCTAAACACGACGGCTTCCCTGCTTCCGGAGTGGGGAGAGGAAAATTCTCTGCTGCTCTTCCTCAGCTTTATTTTTGGCTTCGTCGGGATAGAGGTTTCCGCGGCGAGCATCAAACACGTGGCTGAACCTCAGCGAAACTATCCGCGTGCGCTTTTCGTGGCGGCGTTCCTGGGCTTCGTGATTACGCTGCTGGGTGCGCTAGCGATAGCCGTTATCTTGCCCGTGAACGGGATAGATACCGTCAACGGTGCTATCCAGGCGCTCTCCGCAGCGCTGGGGAGATTCGGTTTATCGGCTGCCGTGCCGATTCTTGCCCTGCTGATCTCCCTGGGAACGATTGGTCAGGTATCAACCTGGATAGTCGGTCCCGTGCGAGGGCTGGAAACGGCCGGGCAAAGGGGATATCTGCCGCCCGCTCTGCTGGTGCGCAATAGCCGGGGAGTTCCCTATCGGTTGCTGTTCGCGCAGGCCAGCTGCGTCACGCTGATCGGGCTGTGCTTTTTAGTGACAGGATCCGTAAACGCGACTTTCCTAATCCTGACCTCGGTGGCAGTGATCCTCTATTCGCTGATGTATGTGCTCATGTTTGCTGCGGCCATCACGCTGCGGCTCAAACAGCCGGAGGTAAAACGGAGCTACAGCGTGCCGGGCGGTACAGCAGGCTTGGTGATCGTCTCTCTGCTCGGAGGAAGCACCGTGGTGGCGTGCCTAGTGATCGGTTTCTTGCCGCCAAGCCCCGACCCGCTGCATTCCGGCGTTGGCTACGCGCTTACGCTTTGCGCGCTTTCCCTGTTGTTGGTCGCCGTGCCGCTGCTGGCGAAACCGCGCTGGCGGCAGAGAAAATAGGCAAATAAAAACGGGCCATCGTTTTCGATGGCCCGTTTTTATTTTGGTCGGGGTGACAGGATTTGAACCTGCGACCTCTTCGTCCCGAACGAAGCGCGCTACCAAGCTGCGCCACACCCCGTGGCTCGCACAACTTTAGCACTGAGTGACGGGAGAAAGAAAACCCCTCATCAGGGCTAGTTAGCTAAAGTGAGCAAGCTCGCTTACGGCGGTTCGCTAATCGCGTGCCGTAAGCACCGCCAGGGTGGCCTCCGGTCGGCAGGCAAAACGCATGTTCGTGAACGGGTTCGCGCCCATGCCGGCGCTGACGTTAAGCGGTACGCCCCGCCACTCGCTGAGACCGCGCGCCCGGTTACGGGGGAGATCGCAGTTGGTTACCAGCGCTCCTACGCCGGGTAGGCGCAACTGGCCGCCGTGTGTGTGGCCCGCGAAAATAGCGTCGGCGCCATCCGCCGCAAAGGCATCCAAAACCCTCAGATAAGGAGCGTGGGCTACCCCCAGGCGCAGGGCGGCGCGGCGTGGCTCGGGAGACGGAAAAACGTCGCGATCCAAATGCGGATCATCCACCCCAACGAACTCGACCTCTGTGCCTTTAAGCGTGAGTGCGCCGCGTGCATTATCGAGATCCAGCCAGCCGTGCTCGGAGAGCCCGGCGGTGAGCTCGCGCGTGGGTAGCGTAAACGGCCGTTCGTCGGCGTACCCCTCGGGGCGGGGGTCGCGTAGGAAATAGCGCAGCGGGCTGCGTCTGTGCGGGGCGTACATGTCGTTCGAGCCGAGCACAAACACTCCCGGCCTCTCCAGGAGGGGGCGCAACGCGGCAAGCAGCGGGCGCACGCTCTGCGGGGAGGAAATGTTGTCTCCGGTGTTGATAACCAGATCCGGTTCGATCGCAGCCAGGGACCGCAGCCAGGCAATCTTCTCCGTCTGCTTAGGGAGCAGGTGAATGTCCGACAGATGCAGCACTCGCAGCTCTTCGCTGCCGCTCGGAAGTAGGGGCAGGCGCAGCGTGCGCAGCGTGAAGAGATCTATCTCTACGTGCCGCGCCCAGACGTGTCCGGCAGCCGCGGCAGCGAAAGCTCCGCCCGCCGCCCAGGTACGCAGGCTAGGCATCAGGGATTATTTCCTTCCTGAGGCTTTTCCGCCGGCTTGTTTTCCTGCTTCTGCTCGGGCTTTTTCTCGGGAGCGGGCTTATTTCCCGCGGCCGGTTTCTGTTCCCTCTGTTGCTGCCGCTTGTTGCTCTGCTGCCTGCGCTTGGGGCGTTCACGTTCGCGTGAGTCGTCGTCGCGAGGCGCTGCGGCGGGCTGGCTAGCCCCAGCCGGTTTTGCCGGAGGACCGGGGAACGGAATGTTCGGGGTGCCCTCGCTGGCCCTGGTCATGAACTCGTGCCAGGTCGGCAGGGAAACGGTGTTGCCCCAAACCTTCTTGGGAACGAGGTACTGGCCATCCACCTGGAAGCCGCCGGGGCGTACGTTTGCGTTCGGGTGACCGAACCAAACGGCGGTGCTCATCTGCTTCGTGAAACCGACATACCAGGTGTGGTACTGGAAGCTAGAGGTGCCGGTCTTGCCGCCCGCTTCGTGTCCCGGAATGGTCATGCCCTTACCGGTTGCACGGGGATCTTCCAGGTCCTGCTTCAGGGTGTACTGGATCGCCTGCGCAACCTCGGGGGACATTACCCGCTTGCACTCGGTGCCGGTGAACGGCAGTTTCTTGCCGTTCCGGTCGGTCACCTCGTTGATAGCCTGCGGCTTGCAGTACTCGCCGTCGGCAGCGAAGGTCGCGTATGCGGCCGCCATGTCGAGCGAGGAGATGCGTACCTGGCCGAGCGCCATCACTGACGGGGCGATCTCGCGCGGGAAGATCTTGTTAACGGGCAGTCCCCGGTTATCTTCCGCATTGCGGTTGAAATCGGTCGGGTAACCACCCATGGAAATCGCGGTATTTGCGATGTCGCACAGATCCAGCTCGCGCGCCATGCGGGCGTAGGAGGTGTTTACCGAATACTTGGTGGCATCAAGCACGGTTTGGGTCGGGCCGAGCTTTACCGAAACCGCGTTATCCGGGTTGTAGGGATCGTTGGTCTGCTGCCAGGCCCCGCCCTTCAGACACTTCGCGGGGAAGCGCTTCATAGGTTCACGCTTGGTTTCCACCTGGTCCCACACCGAGTGCCCGGACTTGAGCCACTCCGCGAGCACGAAGGGCTTGAAGGTAGAGCCGACCTCGAAGCCGTTGCCGCCGCCCAGGGCCTTGGGGGCGGTGTAGTTGAGTGCCGTCTCGCCGGGCTGCACGTTGCTGCGGGCGTTGAACTTTCGGTTCTGAGCCATCACCAGGATCTTGCCGGTTCCCGGCTGTACGGTGACGATCGAGTGGCCGAAACCGCTCTCGGAGGTAGCGGGAACGCGGCGTTCCAGGATCTCCAGCGCCAGCTTTTCCTTGTTGCTATCCAGAGTGGTCCTGATCGTCAGGCCACCCCCGTAGAGCAGGCGCTTGCGTTCTGCGGCAGTCGGTGCGAACTTCGGATCGTGCAGCAGGGAGCGGGTCACGTAGTCGCAGAAGAAGCCCGCGCCGCCCGCGTCCTGGCACCCCGCGCGGGTGTTTTGGATCTTCAGCATCGCTTCCAACGGCGTGTCTTTCGCCTTCTTGTATTCCGCGTCGTTCAGGTAGCCGATGCTGTGCATGTCCGACAGCACCTCGTTACGGCGCTTCAGGGCGCGTTCCGGGTGCTTTACCGGATCGTAAAGGTTGGGGCCGTTTACCAGGCCCGCAAGGAGCGCGGATTCTGCGGGGGTCAGATCCTTCGCATGCTTAGAGAAAAAGTGGCGCGAGGCCGTTTCCACCCCGTACTGGGAGGGGCCGAACTGCGCGATGTTCAGATAGCCGGTCAGGATTTCGTCCTTAGCCGCCTTCTGGTCGCCGCCGTGCTTTTCCGTCAGCTTCGATTCCAGGGAGAGAGCCAGTTTAGCCTCGCGCAGTTTGCGGGCGTAGGAGGCGCGCACGGCATCCTTTTTAGCGTCGTCGTCCCCGCGCTGTACCGCGTCTACCAGCAGCGCGTTCTTAACGTACTGCTGCGTGAGGGTGGAGCCACCCTGGGTGGAACCACCGGAGGAGTTTGAGATCAATGCACGGGCGATGCCCTTCGGATCCACCCCGGAATGTTCGTAGAAGCGGCGGTCCTCGATGGCCACCACGGCCTTACGCATGAAGGGGGAGATGTCTTCCATCGGCACCACGATGCGGTTTTCCGAATAAAACACCGCGAGCAGGGAGCCGTCGGCGGCCTCAATGCGGGAGGCCTCGTTAGGGGACTGTACATCTAGCTCGCTCGGAAATTCCTCCAGCGTCTCCACGCCCTGGTCGGCCACGGCGGAGGCGACGGTGACTGCCGGTAGGAAGAGGGCAGCCAGCAAGATACCCGAGAGCAGGCACACAATAAGGAGGGCGCCAAGGCGCGTGATTGTCTGTGAAGCAACATTCGTCGCTCGCGAAGAACTACCGTGCATGGGGTTAGCCTATGTGGTGTGTGGCTGACAAACCACGTTAACGGCGCTATTTATTGAAGCTGACCGGGTGCGCGCGTATGCTCAATCACAAACCGAAGGAAGTAAGCGTCAGTGAATCATGTCGACGAGGATGGAACCGCATGCGCCGAGTAGATGATGGTATGGGCTGGGCCGGTCGCGGTCTGTGCACAAACCTGGATCCGGACGCCTTTTTCGTTCAGGGAGCCGAGCAGCAACAGGTAAAGGCGCGCTGCGGCCCCTGCCCGGTGCGCCTGGAGTGTCTTGCCGACGCCCTCGAGAACCGTATGGAATTTGGCGTTTGGGGAGGGATGACCGAACGCGAGCGCCGCAGGCTGCTGCGGCAGACCCCGAACGTAAGCGACTGGCTTTCGCTTCTGCAGGAAGCGGAGCAGTCCCGGTCCCACCGTTCCGCCTGATAGCACCGATAGGCTTACAACATGACTAAATGGGAATACCTCACCGTTCCGCTGCTGGTACACGCGACCAAGCAGATTCTCGATAACTACGGCTCCGAGGGCTGGGAACTGGTCCAGGTAGTACCTGGCCCCAACCCCGAGTCCCTGGTCGCCTACCTCAAGCGCCCCCTGGCTGGCTAACGCCATGCGCCAGACGCCGGAAGAAAAGCTCAGCGCTCGCGGCACCCCGCTGCCTGAGGTGGCGGCGCCGGTTGCCGCTTACGTTCCTGCGATAGTGACTGGGAATTACGTTTACACCTCGGGACAGCTTCCCCTGATAAACGGTGAACTCGCCGCAAAGGGCAAGGTCGGTGCGGGGATCTCCGAAACCGAAGCCGCGAAATGCGCGGAGGTAGCCTGCCTCAACGCGCTCGCCGCCGTAAAGAGTGTGATCGGCGATCTCTCCCGCATCAAAAACGTGGTCAAGCTGACCGGTTTCGTGGCCAGCGATCCTGCGTTCGTGGGGCAGCCCGCGGTTATCAACGGTGCCTCCCTCCTCCTGCAGGAGGTGCTTGGCGAGGCCGGTAAGCACGCCCGCAGCGCGGTAGGCGTAGCGGCGTTGCCGCTAGACGCCCCGGTGGAAGTGGAACTGGTGGTAGAGGTCGCTTGAACCCCCTCGTCACCTCGCTGGAGAGGCTCGTTTCGCCCGACGGGGGAGCCAGCTACATTCTGACGTGCGAGGGCGAATCCTGGATCATCGATCCCGGCGCTAAGCATCCGCCGCACATTGAGGCGCTGCTATCGCGCTGCGCGGGTAGGCGTATCCGCGGCATTTTCCTCACCCACGCGGAGGCCGGAGAAAGCGCCGGAACCCTGCGGCGCATGATCGAATCGGAAACGGGGTGCGTGCCCTCGCTCTGGGCGCGGGAACCGCTGCAGGTGTACGGGGCCGCCCCGCCGCCAGCGGTGCTACTACCGGGAGATTTCCTGCTAACCGACGATTTCGAGGGCGACATAGAGGTGGCTGCCCACGTTATCCACCTGCCTGGTGTGAGCGCGGATGGGATGGGCCTGCTGACGGCTCGCGGAGAAATGCTCACCGGCAGGGCTTTTAACACCTCGGGGCCGACCCTGTTGACTAGCGCGGGCGGAGACCCGCACCTGCTCACGCAGACGCTGGCGGCGCTGGCTGCCATCTGTCGCGACGGCGGAATCAGTGGAATCTACCCGCGCACGGGGGAAATCCTGGACGATCCGCTCACGGTCCTGGAGTCGTTGGAGTGCGCGCAGCAGAACCTGAAAGATCGCTTGGCGGCCGTCGCCAGGCTGCGTGGCAGGGGGGTACTTACCTTTGCCCGCATAATCGACTCTTTGCAGAAGGAAGGTCTTTTGCAGGCGGGACAAGAAAAACCCGCCACCGAGGATCTGCGGGTGATCATCGATCACCTGCCCCGGTGACGGGCTCTTGCGGCTGTCTTAATTAAGCGCGAACCTTAGCGGGCGCGACGGCGCAGGCGCTCGATGTCGAGCAGCAGCACCGCGCGGGCCTCCAGGCGGATCCACTTGCGGCCCACGAAGTCGGCCAGCGCCTTGTTCACAGTCTCGCGGGATGCGCCGACGAGCTGCGCCAGTTCCTCCTGGGTGAGGCCGTGGGAGACCATCACGCCGTCCTCGGTCGGGCGGCCGAAGCGCTGCGCGAGGTCGAGCAGGTTCTTGGCTACGCGGCCGGGAACGTCCGCGAATACCAGGTCGGCCAGCGATTCGTTGGTCTTACGCAGGCGGCGGGCCAGGCTGGCGAGCAGGTGGCGCGCGACCTCGGGGCGCTGGGCCAGGACGCGGTAGAGATCCTGCTGGCTCAGGCCGTAAACGGTGCTTTCCGCAACCGCGGTGGCGGTGGCGTTACGGGGGGCCGGATCGAACAGCGAAAGTTCGCCCAGGGTTTCGCCGGGGCCGAGCACGGCGAGCAGGTTCTCGCGGCCGTCGCCGCTGGCGTGGCCGACCTTAACCTTGCCGGAAGCGATGATGTAGAGGCGATCACCGGGATCGCCCTCGCGGAACAGTACGGCCCCGCGGTGGTAGTCCTCCTGCTGCATGGAAGCCAGCACTGCCGCCTTCGCGTCGTCATCTAGCGCGGCAAACAGCGGCGCGGAACGCACGATATTCTCGTCCACGAATCCTCCAAGTTATTAAAAAGTTCTTCCCTACATAATGCGTCACACAACGTGAGGTGTCCAACGTAGGCCTTGAAAACCCGTGCCACACATGAATGTTTGGTCGCCCGTAATCTTTTGTGGGGGTGGGGGTAGGGGGTGGGTGGTTTGCCTAAAGTTCCCGCTCAGCGGCGAAAAAGTACTTAATAAAGCTCTGTAACCTTTCCCCGACATGGGGACAATCATATAATCGTCGGCAAGACGTATGACGTCTGATGACAACGTTGTTATCGTGCCCCGGGCAGAGCGGCCCCGGGCGGAGGTTGGACCAGGAGGTTCTTCATGAGCAAACCCCAAGTTCACAAGTCAGTCTTCGGTGGCGATCGGCCACCCCTGCAGAAAGCCCGCCGCGCCTGCGCGCTCGGTCTTGCCGGGGTTCTCACGGCGGCGCTCGCCGTGACCCTCCCGGCCCCCGTGGCACAGGCGGATGAGACTCCCGAGGCGCTGCCCACGGTGCAGCTCGCCAAGGGAAGGGACGGCGTGTTCCCGAACTATCGCATTCCCGCGATTATCCGCCTGAACAACGGGGACCTGTTGGCCTCGTATGATGGTCGGCCCACCGGGATCGACGCCCCCGGCCCCAACTCGATCCTGCAGCGGCGCTCCACCGACGGCGGCCGCACCTGGGGCGAACAGACCGTGGTGGCCGCGGGGCGTGGCGGGGCCGATAAGGTCGGCTATTCCGATCCCTCCTACGTCTACGACGCGGAGACAAACACGCTGTTTAACTTCCACGTGTTCTCAAAGGACACCGGCTTCTGGAACAGCGGCTACGGCAACGACGATTCCGACCGGAGCGTAATGAGTGCCTCCGTTTCGGTGTCTACCGACGGCGGGCACACCTGGAAGGCGCGTTCCGTTACCGAGATCGTGAAGCCGGAGGGTGTGCGGGCGACCTTCGCCTCCAGCGGCCACGGTATCCAGCTCAAGCGCGGCGCGCACAAGGGGCGATTGATCCTGCAGTACGCGGGGCAGTGGCGCGATGGTAGCGTGCGCGCCTACTCCGTCTACTCGGATGACCACGGCGAAACCTGGCAGATGGGTAAGCCGATCGGCACGAACATGGACGAGAACAAGGTGGTCGAGCTAAGCGATGGCACGCTGATGCTTAACTCCCGGATGCACAGCGGCGGCAAAGCGCGTTACGTGGCGCGTTCCACCGACGGCGGGCAGACCTGGAGCGGTGTGGAGGCCGATCACACCCTGACCGACCCGCGTAACAACGCCGCGATTATTGCGATGTACCCCGACGCCAAGGAAGGAAGTAAACAGGCGCGCGAACTGCTGTTCTCCAACGCCAACAGCAGCGGCGGGCGAAGCAACGGCAGTATCCGCTACTCCTGCGACGACGGGCAGACCTGGCCCGTAGTAAAGACCTACCGGCCGGGTAGCCACGCCTATTCCGACATGGTGGCGCTGGGCGATAACAGGTGGGGCTCCCTCTTCGAGGGAGAGGACAACCGGATGCTGTTTACCACCTTCGATAAGGAGTGGCTCAAGCCGTTCTGCGCTAATTTCGCTCCCGTCGCGGCAACCGCTAACGCCGGGGAACAGGCGACCCTGCGCGTGACCCTGCGCAATGACGACGAGCGTCCGCTGCCCGCAGGCACCGCCACCGCGGCCTTCCCCGGCGGCTGGGAGTCGCGGTCGGTGCCGACGCCGGAGCTTGCCCCCGGCAAATCCGCTACAGTCGAGGTGCCTGTCACCGTTGGCCTTTCCGCGAAGGTCGGCACCGTGCGCGGTGAGGTGCGGGTGAGCGCGGGAGAGGTGAGCCTGCGCGGCGACGCCGAAGTGAATATCGCTAAGGGGACCGCGCCGACGCTAGCCGGGCAAATCACAGGCAAGCGTGCCGACGCCGACCGTGACGTGGCGAGCGAGCCGTACACCGTGGGGGAGAAGGTTCCCTATTCCTTCCGCGTCACCAACACCGGCAACACCGGGGCCACCTTTGCCCCGAGCGAGGGCGATTTCGCCCCGCTGCTGCCGCCCAACAGGGGCAACTGCCGTTGGCGCGGTCTGGGGGCAGGCCAGGCGTACTCCTGTAACACCCCTCGCCACACCGTGACCGAGGCCGACCTAGCCGACGGCTTCTTTAGCGCCGACACCGTTTGGACCCTGAGCGCCGACGGCTTCGCTGACGTGCGCTTGGAAGTTCCCGGTGGCGAGGTTGACCTGCGCGAACGCAAACCCGCGGTGAGCGTCGAAAGAACCGTTACCGTTGCCGGCCAGCCCGTGGGCGAACAGCTTGAGCCGGGCCAGCGCGTGACCATCACCGAAAAGGCGACCAACACCGGTAACGTGCGCCTGACCGGTCTGGCCGGTGCGGTGGAAGCCGATGAACTGGCCGCTGGCAAGAGCGTTGAGGCCGCCCGTGAGTACGAGGTCACGGAGGCGGACGCAAAGGCTGGCGAGATCGTGTTGGACGCGCCGCGGGTGAGCGCCGCTAACGGTTCTCGCGCGGTGGAAGCGAGCGGGGAAACCCTTACCCTCAAGGTGCGTGCGCCGAAGGAAGCGGAAGAACTATCGTTCACCGACGTCAGCCCGCAAACCGCCTTCTACGACGAGATCATGTGGCTGGCCCGCACCGGTATCACCACCGGCTACCCGGACGGCACTTTCCGTCCGGGAGAGGCGGTGCACCGTGATGCCATGGCCGCATACCTGTACCGTCTGGCGGGCTCCCCGCAGGTGACCCCGCCGCGCAGCCAGCCCTTCAAGGACGTCCGTCCGGGCATGGAGCATTACGACGCGATCATCTGGGCCCACCAGAACGGCATCACCCGCGGCTACCCTGATCGCACCTTCCGCCCGACCGCGCCGATCAGTCGCGATGCCATGGCCGCGTTCCTGTACCGCTATTCGGGCAGCCCCGAGCTGGAAATGCCCGCGGCAGCGCCGTTCCAGGACGTACCGCTAAGCCACCCCTTCGTGCGGGAAATCGCCTGGATGAAGGAGCAGGGCCTAAGCACCGGCTGGTCCGACGGCACCTACCGGCCCGCCAGCGGCACAAACCGTGACGCCACGGCCGCGTTCCTGTACCGGGCGAAGGAAAAGGCGGGTATCGCGTACCTGTCGGAAAAGGATCGCTGAGCCAGCGTTATTAGGGCGCGCAGTGCCCCCGGACTCGGGCCGGTGAGGGGCTGATTAAACGGGCAGGGGAAGCCACTATTTGGCTTCCCCTGCCCCGGCTTTAATGAACGTTTTGCCTGCGGTCATGCTGAGGGCGTAACCGGCGCGGTTAGCGTGCGCACTTTAACGAGCCGCCGGGGCGCTGTAAGCCGGTAAGATGGGTTCACTAGCGACTTTAACGAGGGAAAGGTGGGGGATTAACGTGCCGCGCGGCAAGGTTAAGTTCTACGACTCCGAAAAAGGCTTCGGCTTCATCACCGACGAAGAGGGCGGCAGCGTCTACCTGCACGCTTCCGTTTTGCCCGCCGGTCAAACCAACCTGCGCCCCGGCGCCAAGGTCGAATTCGATGTGGTGGATGGTCGACGCGGTGCGCAGGCGCTTTCGGTACGACTGCTCGAACCCGCCCCCTCGATCATGCGCGCCAAGCGCAAGAAGCCGGAAGACATGGCTGTGATCGTGGAAGACCTAATCAAACTGCTCGACGGCGCATCCAATAGCCTGCGCCGCGGGCGCTACCCGGAGCGTCGCAACGCGGAGAAGATTGCTTCCGTGCTGCGCGCTGTCGCTGACGATTTCGAGGCTTAAATAATGGCAACCCCCAAGCTTGATGCGATCGGTGCCGAAGCGGTGGAGATCGCCGCGCAGGCGCTCGCCGACGTCACCCTGCCGGGCCAGGTGGGTGCGCACGTGCGCGTGGAACCGGGGCCTGACCGCCTCGTGAACCACGTTTTCGAGTGCACTATGCCCGGCTACCGGGGATGGCACTGGGTGGCTACCCTGGCGCGGGCTCCCCGCGCTAAGACGGCCACCGTCTGCGAAACGATGCTGATGCCGGGCGAAGGGGCACTGCTGGCACCCGAATGGGAGCCGTGGGCTAAGCGGCTGCGCCCGTCGGACGTCGGGGTGGACGATGAGCTTCCCTTCATCGCGCAGGACGAACGCCTGGATCAGGCGTTCGAGCAGTCCGCGCGCGACGAAAAAGACGAGGACGCCGCCACCACCTGGGAGATCGGGCTGGGGCGCAAGCGCGTGCTCAACCGGATCGGCCGTCAGATGGCCGCCACCCGCTGGGACGAGGGCGAATTCGGCCCCCGGGCGATTTCCGCGCGCGGGCGCGAGGAACACGCTGCCGGGCAGTGCGCCGCCTGCGGTTTCCTGCTGCAGATCGCGGGTTCGCTACGCCAGGCGTTCGGGGTTTGCTCCAACGAATGGTCCCCGGCCGACGGCCGCGTGGTTTCCCTGGGCTACGGTTGCGGCGCGCATTCCGAAACCGAACCGGAACACTCCCGCGACACCCCGGAAGAGCATGTTGTGCTCGATGAGATGAAGGTGGACTTCGTCGATAGGGGAGAGGAAGAGGAACCCGCCCAGGAGTCCGCGCGCCCCGAAGCGCGCGAGGGCGAAGAAGAGTCTCCCGAAACGGCGGAAAAAGCTAACGACTCCGCGGACGCATAGGGAGAATCCGCGCGGGCGTTTTTCGCTTTAGGAAACGGCGTTCCTGGCCAGGAGCGCCTCCAGCGCCAGCAGCACCGGCACGTTTCCGGCGATCCTTTCCCTGGCGGTCTGCACCGCCTCCATCTTGGCCACCACGCTGCGAGCGCTTTCGCGTTCTGCCGCGGAGCGAACCTCGTCGGCCAGCTGGGTGTTAACCAGTTGCACGTCGCCCCCGAACAGGGTCACGGAGATGTCGCGGTAAACGGAATAGAGATCGATCAGGTTCCGGTCGATCACGTCGCGCACCGTGCGGGTGCGGCGCTTCTTTTGGTCGTCCTCCAAAGTCTTTAACTGGCCGCGCAGGGCGGGCGGGATAGCGCCCCCCTCCACGCCGGCGCTGCGCAGGAAATCCTCGCGTTCGCGCGCGTCCAGTTCATCGCAGGTTTCTCCCGCCTCCAGGGAGGCGTCATCCACCAGCTGCGCCGCCCGCAGCACCGCGTCGCCCGCCGTGTGCACGCTGAACGGGATGCGCACGATCGCCTCGCGCCGCTGCCAGGCCTGCGGGTGCAGCGCGTAGCGCCTAGCCAGCCCGATGTGTCCCTGCGCCGCCCGCGCTGCCCTTTCCGCGGCCGATGGTTCCACGCCATCGCGCCGCACCAAAAGATCCGCCACGGCCTCCACCGGCGGCGTCACCAGGGAAACCACGCGGCAGCGCGAACGGATGGTTTGCGCCAGGTCCTGCGGGCTGGGGGCGCAAAGCACCCAGACCGTGTGGGGCGGCGGTTCCTCGATCGATTTCAAAAGCACGTTGAAAGTGCCCTCGGTCATGCGGTCCGCGTCCTCCATCACGATCACGCGCCAATCGGCGGTGCCGGGGGAACGCTGCGCCACCTGGATGAGCGAGCGCACTTCGTCCTTGGAGAGCGAGAGCTTGTCGGTGCGCACCAGGGAAACGTCCGGGTGCGTGCCCGCGAGCGCGGTGCGGCAGGCGTTGCAGTGGCCGCAGCCCTCTCGCGTCTCGCAGACCAGGGTGGCGGCGAAAGCGGCCGCTGCCACGGAGCGGCCCGAACCGGGAGGACCGGTCAGCAGCCAGGCGTGCGCCATGGCGCCACCCGGCCGGGTGGCCTGGCGGAGGGTGTGCACGGCCTGCTTTTGGCCGATCACGTTCTCCCAGACGCTCACGGGCGTTCCGCCCACTTTTCGATCTCGGTGGTGAAGACCAGTTTGAGCGCGGCAAAAACCTCCTCCACGCTGCGGCTCGCATCGATCACCCGCCAGCGGTGCGGCTCGGCGGCGGCCCGCTCACGGAAAACCCGGCGCACGGCTTCGTGAAAATCGTCCCCGGCAGATTCGATCCGATCCTCGGTTTCACCGCGCCCGGCAAGCCTGCGGGCGCGGGCGTCTGCCGCGGAAATGTCTAGCAGCACCGTGACGTCGGGCAGCAGCCCCTGGGTGGCCCAGAGGGAAATCTCTTCGATGTCCGTGGGGGATAGCTCGCCTCGGCTCCCCTGGTAGGCGATGGAGGAATCCAGGTAGCGATCCGTAATGACTACCTCGCCGCGTTCCAGCGCCGGGCGGATTACGGTAGCCACGTGGTGCGCGCGGTCGCCCGCGTACAGCAGCGCCTCCGCGCGGGGGTCCACGTGTTCGGAATGCAGCAGCGTCTCGCGCACCGCCGCGCCGAGCGGGGTGCCGCCGGGCTCGCGGCTAAACACGGGCGGGTAGCGCAGCGGGCTGCCCGGCCCGGAAAGCCAGTCCCGCAGCAGACCTAGCTGCGTTGTCTTACCGGCACCGTCGCCCCCTTCGACGCTGATGAACAGGCCGTGGCGGGAAGAGGCGGTCATGGCGTTATCCAATCTGCTCAACGTGTGCGCCCGGCGTGGGGCGCATACGAAAACCTGCTATTTTCCCGAACCTATTTAGAGTCGGTGCTTTTCTTAGCGGTGGTCTTTTTAGCGGTAGCGGTCTTTTTCTTGGTGGTGGCCTTCTTGCGCGTGGTGGTGCGCTTCTTGGCCGGTCCCTTAGCCCGCTTTTCCGCCAGGCGTTCCACCGCTACCTCGTGGGTTAGCTCCTCCAGAACATCGTCCTTGCGCAGCGTCACGTTGGTGGTGCCGTCGGTAATGTACGGGCCGAAACGCCCGTCCTTAACCACGATCGGTTTTTCGCTGGTCGGGTCCACGCCCAGCTCTTTCAGCGGCGGCTTCGCGGCGGCGCGGCCGCGCTGCTTCGGCTGGGCATAGATCGCCTCGGCTTCTTCCAGCGTGATCGTCAGCAGCTTCTCTTCCGCATCGAGCGTGCGCGAGTCGGTGCCCTTCTTGAGGTACGGACCGAAGCGGCCGTTCTGTGCCGTGATCTCGGTGCCGTCGGCTGCGGTGCCGACTACGCGGGGCAGCGAAAGCAGCTGCAGCGCCTGCTCCAGGTTCACGGTGGCCAGGTCCATCGACTTAAACAGGGAAGCGGTGCGCGGCTTGGGGCGCTTCGACTTCGGCGTGGCGTCGTCCGGTTCCGGCAGCACCTCGGTGACGTAGGGGCCGTAGCGGCCGTCCTTCGCGACGATATCGTGCCCGCTCACCGGGTCGGTTCCCAGCACGCGGCCGTCGTCCTTTTGCCGCTCCAGCAGCTCCTGGGCCTTTTCCACGGTCAGTTCGTCGGGCGCGATGTCGTCCGGCACGGAGGCGCGGACGGGATCGTCGCTGCCCTCCACCTGGCGCTCCACGTAGGCACCGTAGCGGCCCACGCGCAGGGTGATGCCCTCGCCGATCGGAATCGAGTTCACCGCGCGGGCGTCGATATCGCCCAGATTTTCCACGATGTGTTTAAGGCCCTGCAGCGAATCGCCGTCTCCGAAGTAGAAGCTGTGCAGCCAGGCGGCGCGCTGCATCCTGCCCTCTGCGATCTGGTCTAGATCCGCCTCCATCTGCGCGGTGAAGTCGTAATCCACCAGGTAGGCCAGGTTCTCCACCAGCAGACGAACGACGGCGAAAGCCAGCCAGCTGGGCACCAGCGCGCTGCCGCGACGCAGCACGTAGCCGCGGTCCTGAATCACCGAAATGGTGGCGGCGTAGGTGGAGGGGCGACCGATGCCGCGTTCCTCCAGCGCCCGCACCAGGGAGGCCTCGGTGTAGCGCGGCGGCGGGGAGGTCACGTGGCCATCGCTGGTGACCTCTCCCAGCGGCAGCTGCTGTCCCTCGGCCAGTTCCGGCAGGCGCTTTTCGGAATCAGAGTCATCGCCGTAACGGGAGACGTCGCGGCCCTCCTCGTAGGCGGCCAGGAAGCCACGGAAAGTAATGACGGTGCCGGACGCGGAGAACGTGGCGGTCTGGCCTGCGGCGGGCACGTCAACTTTTACGGAAGCCGTGGAACCCTTGGCGTCGGCCATCTGAGAAGCGATGGTGCGCTTCCAGATGAGTTCGTAGAGGCGGCGTTCGTCGCCCGTCAGCGGGGTGTCCTGGGGCCGACGGAACGATTCACCAGCCGGACGGATCGCCTCGTGCGCCTCTTGCGCGCTCTGCGACTTGTTGGCGTAGTAGCGCGGCTTCTCCGGCACCGAATCCGCGCCGTAAAGCTCCGCGGCCTGGGCGCGCGCCGCACGGATCGCCTCGCCCGATAGCGTTACCGAGTCGGTACGCATATAGGTGATGTAACCGTTTTCGTACAGCGACTGCGCGGTGCGCATCGTCTGGCGCGCCCCGAGGCGCAGCTTGCGCGACGCCTCCTGCTGCAGCGAAGAAGTGGTGAAGGGGGCGGCGGGGCGGCGGGTGTAGGGCTTAGTTTCGACGCTCGCGACCTTGCCTGCGGCCCCTGCCAGGGCGTCGCGCAGCGCGTTCGCGTCGGCCTCGCTCAGTACGCGGGCCCCCTTGGTCTTGAGCTCGCCCGCGTCGTTGAAGTCGCGGCCGGTGGCCACCTTCGCGCCGTCGAGCGCGCTCAGGCGCGCGGTGAAAGGCTGCGTGTCGGGGGAGAACGTGGCGGTCAGATCCCAGTAGTTGGCGGCCACGAACGCCATGCGTTCCTGTTCGCGCTCAACCACCAGGCGGGTCGCTACCGACTGCACGCGGCCGGCGGAAAGGCCGGCTTTGACCTTGCGCCACAGCACCGGGGAGACCTCGTAGCCGTAGAGACGGTCCAGGATGCGACGGGTTTCCTGCGCGTCCACCAGGCGGTCGTCTACCTCGCGGGTTTCCTGCACCGCGCGCTGGATGGCTTCCTTCGTGATCTCGTGGAACACCATGCGGTGCACCGGCAGGCTCTTAGCGGGCTTGAGCGTCTTGAGGAGGTGCCAGGCGATAGCCTCCCCCTCGCGGTCCTCATCTGTTGCGAGGTAGAGGGCGTCGGCCTGCTTCATCAGCTTGCGCAGTTCCGCGACGGTCTTTTTCTTTTCCGCGTTAACCACGTAGTAGGGCTCGAAATCGTTGTCTACATCGACAGCGAACTTGCCGAAAGGCCCCTTCTTCATGTCGGCAGGTAGCTCGGAAGGCTGGGGCAGATCCCGGATATGGCCGACGGACGCGGCCACCATGTAGTCCTTGCCCAGATACTTCTCGATGGTGCGAGCCTTCGCGGGAGACTCGACGATAACTAGATGCCGACCAGAGGTCACGAGCGGCACTTCCTTTACTAAACGGTGTTCACTCAATGCTTTCACCGTACACGGTTTGCGGGGTAACGGTGGGCGCGCCTGTGGGGACGCCATCGGCTGCGGTACGGAAAAGGGATACCCCAGAAAGGTAAAGCACGCTCGTGCCGGCCAGCAAAAGCAACGTTGCCAGGTAGGCGGTAAAGCGCTGCGCGGGGTCCGTGAGCAGCAGCGGAGAGGGGACGAAGATAACCAGGGCGAGGACACCGGCCAGGATCGTCAGCGCCGCGAAGGCTATCTGCGCGGTCAGGGCGACGTCGCTCGCGGTGGTGACGCAAGACGCGGAAATAGCCGATTCGCGCCGCCTGATCCAGCTCGCGGACGCCAGGAACAGCAGCGACCAGCACGCGGTCACGCCTATCGCGCCCAGCACGTCGCTCGGGCGGTGCCAACCGTCGATCATGGTGGCCGTGCCGGTCAGGGTCAGCCAGGCCGCCCCCAACAGGGACACCCAGGGGCGCAGCTTGGGCGGGGAGACCAGTACGAACACGGTGGCGATGGACGCGGCGATGGTGGTGTGTCCGGAGGGAAAAGAATTGGGCGTGGCTTCCAGCCCGGTGGCGAGGGTTTCGCGGGAAAGCACGAACCTTTTCACCACCTGGGTGGAGAGGTTTGCGCCCGCCACCAGCGCCAGCATGGAAAGTGCCAGGGGCACCCGGCCGCGCAGCAGGGCCCAGAGCACGGCCACCGCCAGCGCGCCCACGATGAAGGGAATCCCGATCACGTTAAGCACCGGATACACCAGTTCGTGCAGCGGTCCGCGATCGGCGCGCGCCCCGAGCATGGCCAGTTCGTCGAGCCGCTGGCCGCGCGGGGTTTTTACCGCCGCCCAGGCCAGCGCGGCGGTGGTTCCCGCCGCAGCCACGCTGCCCAGCAACGCGTAGAGGGCGTTTCGGCCGTGGTTCATGATGCTTCCCCGTTCGCTGGCGCTTCCGTTTGCGTTAGGGTGAGCACGCCGCAGCGCAGCCAGGCGCGCACGGCGGGGAGCAGCCGTGGGGCGAGGTCGTCCTCTTCCAGCAGCGCCCCCAGCGCCGCCAGAATCTGGCCGACGCTAAGTTCGCCGTCGCAGGCCCCCAGCAATGCGGCCTCTTCCGGCGTCAGCGCGAGCGTGCGGTGAAAGCCCGCGCCCTGCACCAGTTCGATCACCAGCGGGCTGTCGGGACGGCCCGGCAGCAGGTGGCGGCGCTCCATCACGTCCTGCGCGCGCACGCAGCGCGCGGCCAGCAAATCGTGATCGCTAAGCGCCGCCAGGCGCACGCTTTCATCCAGCGTGGCCGTAACGTGCGCGGCCATGCGGGGAGCCAGAGCCCCCGTCAGTTCCTCGCAGGTGATGTTTTCCCCGGGCAGTGCGGCGGCGAGCCGACGCACGAACAGGTAACCAAAGCCGATCCGGGAAACGCCGCGGGAGGAAAAGTCGGTCAGGTAGGCGCAAAGTCTCGCGGGTAGCTGCGGGGAAGTATCGGTGATCCCGCCATCGCGCAGCCAGCGCCGGGCGTAGGAAAGCGTATCCAGCGCGTCGCGCTGCACCACCCAGGAAACCAGCGGCGGCAGGCCGGGAGCGCTCAGCCAGGCCCTGGGGTGCGTATCCCAGGCCGCGTTATCCGGGATCTCCCAGTTGCCGAGCAAAACCAGATTGCCGCCCACCGCCAAATGCTTCGGCAGCGCGGTAAGCAGTTCCTGCAGCAGCGCGTCCCCCGCGTGGGAAGTCTCCCGATAGGTGTGCTTGTCTTCCCCGGGAGGGGAAATCACGAACGGCGGGTTACTCACGATCAACGCGAACTCTTCGCCCGTGAGCGGTTCGGTGAGGGAGCCGAGGCGCGTCTCGATAGCAAGCCCGTTCAGGGCCGCATTGAAGCTGGCAAAGCCGAGGGCACGCCGCGAAACGTCCGTAGCCACCACGCGCTTCGCGTGGCGTGCCAGGTGCAGCGCCTGAACGCCGCAACCGGTGCCGACGTCGGCCGCGCTAGATACGGGGGTGCGCGGCGTGAGCTGCGCAAGCGTACGCGACGCCCCGCCCACACCCATCACGTGATCGGGGCCGAGAGGTTTGCCGGTGGCTACCTCGCGCAGGTCGGAGGCCAGCCACCAGTCGGCCTCTCCCAGTTCGTCGTGCACCTGGTAGGGGCGCAGCTCCACCAGGGCGCGGCAGCCACCGTTCTCGGTGTGGGAAAGCAGCCCCAGTTCCTGTGCTCCCGCGGAGGTTAACGTGGGCAGCAGCGAATCTATCTCCGCGCCGCTCAGTTCCTCTCCCAAGGTGAAAAGGGCCAGCAGCCGCAGGCACGGTGCGGCGGCGTCGGCGCGCGCTGCGAGCAGGGCGGGCGCGGTAAATTCCTGCGCGTAGGCGTCGGCCGCGCTTTCCCCGAGCTGCATCCGCAGGGAAAGCTCCGTGTAGCGTGCCGCTGTCAGATCGGCGCGCAGGGCGGCCAGCAGGTCGCAGGAGGTAGCTAGAGGCATACTTAAATTGTGCACACATAACGGTTTGTCAGGCCGGTACGCCACACATAACCTTTCCCATAAATTGCCTCCGGGCCGAGAACGCGGCACCGGACGGCAGGTAAACGAGCAAAAGGCAGGTTAAGTAACCGCATGCAAGCCAGAAACCCACTGCTGCGCATGCTCACCGCGCCACCCCAGCGGCGCGGCTGCCTGCGACACGTGGAGAACGTTCCGGCCCGATCGGCCCGCTACGCCGACATTCCCGACTGGGTTAGCCCCGGCCTGCGCCGGGCGCTGCACGCACGCGGCGTGGAAAGGCTATGGAGCCACCAGGCGCAGGCAGCAGAGCTTGCCCACGCGGGCAGGGACGTTGTGATCGCCACCGGGACGGCATCCGGCAAATCCCTCGGCTACCTGCTGCCGGTGCTCAGCGCCCTACAGGAGGGCGGGCGAGACGTAAACGGCAGGGCGCCCAGCGCGATCTATCTTTCGCCGAGCAAGGCGCTCGCCGCAGACCAGTATGCGGCGATGTCGGAACTCATCACGGCGGGGGAACTGGGCGGGGTACGCGCCCGCGTCTACGACGGCGACACCCCCAGCGAGGAACGCCGCTGGGCGCGCAGACACGCAAACCTACTGCTCACCAACCCCGACATGCTGCACCACGCCCTGCTGCCGGGGCACGAACAGGCAACGCGTTTTTGGCGGGGCCTCAAATACGTGGTGATCGACGAATGCCACAGCTACCGGGGAGTGTTCGGGGCGCACGTTTCCCTGGTGCTGCGCAGGCTGCGGCGGATAGCCGCCCGCTACGGTGCGGAACCGACGTTCATCCTGGCCTCCGCCACCAGCGCCGACCCGGCGCTGAGCGCTTCCCGGCTGATCGGGCGCGCAGTGGCCGCCATCACCGAGGACGGATCGCCGCGCGGCGGGCTTACGTTCGCGCTCTGGGACCCGGTGGACCCGGAAGACGAAACTAAGCGCAGACCCAGCGGCGCGGAAAGCGCCGCGTTGCTGGCCGATCTGGTGGCGGCGGGCGCGCAAACCCTGGCTTTCACCCGTTCCCGTCGCGCCGCCGAAATGGTGGCGCAGACCGCCTCCCGGCTGCTGCGCGAACGGGCCGAAGAAAGCGCCAGCGCGCCGCTGCTGGCGCTCGCCGACCGCGTATCGGCCTATCGGGGTGGTTACCTGCCGAGCGAACGCCGCGAGCTGGAGGCGGCCCTGCGCGCCGGGGAGATTCGCGGCATGGCGTCAACCAATGCGCTGGAACTGGGGATAGACATTTCTAGCCTGGATGCGGTGATAGTGAACGGTTGGCCGGGCACGCGGGCGTCCCTGTGGCAGCAGGTGGGGCGGGCCGGGCGCGGTGCCCAGGCGGACGCGCTGGCCGTCTTCGTGGCCAGGGAGGACCCGCTGGATAGCTACGTGGTTTCCCATCCGGAAACCGTTTTCGCGGCCCCGGTGGAGGCATCTGTATTCGATCCGGCCAACCCTTACGTGCTGATGCCGCACCTGTGCGCGGCGGCTGCCGAACTACCGATCAGCACGGCGGAGGTGGCAGAAGCGGCCGGGGAGAACGGGGCGGAAAGCGCGCGCCTCGGGGTGTGGCCGGAAAGCACCGCGCAGGTGTTGCGGTTGCTCGGGGAGAAAGGCACGCTCCGCAAAAGGCCACACGGCTGGTTTTGGACGCACGCGCAAAGCGCCCATGCGCTAACTGATCTGCGCGGCAGCGGCGGGCAGCCGGTGCGCATCATCGAAACCGGCACCGGGCAAATGCTCGGCACGGTCGATGCGGGCAGCGCCCACGAACAGGTGCATGACGGGGCGGTTTACCTGCACCGGGGGCGAACGTTCGTGATAGATCACCTGGATGTGAAAAACGCCGTGGCTTTCGCGCACCGTGATAACCCGTTGGTGAGCACCCACCCGCAAAACGTTTCCGAGATCCGTGTGATCGGCGTGGAAGAAACCGTGGAACTGGGCGGGGGAGTGCGCCGCTGTTACGGCAGCGTAGAGGTGCGCGACAGGGTTACCGGCTACCAGGTGAGGGATGTTTACACCCAGGCGGTGCTGGGACAAAATCCACTCGACCTGCCCGAACGTACCCTGCGCAGCAAGGCCGTCTGGTGGGTGCTGCCGGAGCAAACCGCCTGCGCCGGGATAGACGCGGAAACCCTGCCGGGGGCGCTGCACGCCGCCGAGCACGCCCTGATTTCCCTGCTGCCGCTGGTAGCCACCTGCGACCGCTGGGACATCGGCGGGGTATCCACCGCCCTGCACCCGGACACCGGCCACCCCACGATTTTTGTTTACGACGGTGCGGCGGGCGGTGCCGGGTTCAGCCAGCGCGGGCACCGGGAGGCGGACGCCTGGTGGCGGGCCACCACGGAACTGCTCACTCACTGCCCCTGCGCGGCGGGCTGCCCCGCCTGCGTGGTTTCGCCCAAATGCGGCAACGGGAACGAACCGCTTTCCAAACCGGGGGCGCTTACGCTGCTTTCGGCGGGGCCGGAGTTTGCGGACCGCCCTGGCCCGGATGTTCCCGGCTCAGACGCTCCCGGTGCGGCTGGGCCTGCGCGGGCCGAAGATTCCGCCTCGGCCCAGCCCAGGGAGTAGACGACCCGCACGGTTACGTCGCCGCCGGGAACGGGCACGCAAGAAACCAGGGTGGCGCGGTTTGCGGCGGCGATACGTTTCGCCGCGCGGCACGGCTCCTGCCCCTCCCGGTAGGCGGTGGCCGCAGAAAGCGCGGCCAGATCTGCGGCGGCGTTCGCGCCGGTCCTAGCCTGCGCCGCCTGCCCCCAGAGCGATAGGGAGGCCAGCAGGGCAGCGCCGAAGCCGGCAAAAGCCAATGTGGTGCCGGTGGAGGTCACGGCGTTCCTCCCGGCGGAGGCGCGGTTTCGCGCAGGGCGGTGGCGCTAGCGTCTAGCCGCAGCCCCGGCCAGCCTTTCAGGGGCGCGTATTCGCGGCTTATATGCACCGTGACCGATTCCCCGCCACTGATCTTTACCCGGTTGCTCTTTACCCGGCTGCCCGGCTCGGCCGTTTGCGCGGCTATCTGTTCCGCCCGCGCGGGGCCTTCCCCGCGCGCCAGTTCCCGGGCCGCATCCCGGGCCGCCACTTGCAGACGGCCCTGCGCGGCGAAAGCCCCGGCGGCGAAGGCCAACGCGGCCAGCAAAAGCACCACCACCGGCAACACGAGCGCGGTTTCGGCGGTCACCGTACCCGTATCGCTGGTGGCAGCCCGTTTCAGGTAAACCGCTGCGGCGGGCCGGTAATCCCGCCTCGCCACAGCGTTAGGATTGCTCCCGCTCACGCCGCTACACCCCTCCCAGGGCGAGCGCGGAACGGATGATTCCCAACAGCAGTTTCTTCATCTCTCCCGACTGCGCGATCGCCACCAGCAGAGCGGCGAAACTGCATGCGGCAACGGTAGCGATCGCGTATTCGGCGGTGGTTGCGCCGTCGTCCGCCGCCAGGCGCGAACGCAGCCCGCGCAGAGAACAGGGCGCGCTCTCAGGGTGGCGGGAAGCCGGGAAGCGGCGGTTGCCGCAGCGGGTGATTTCGTGAAGATACATTTTCGTTCTCCGTTTCTTTTTCTCTGTTTCTTTTCTCTTTGTGTTTTCGGTTTTTACCGGTGCGCCGCTCCCAGCAGCGCACGTTTATCACCAGCGCACGTCAGTTATCAGGGAGGCCACCGTCGGCACTATCCCCAGGGCGACGAACGCGGGCAGAAGCAGCAACCCCAGGGGCACCACCAGCCGCACCCCCAAGCGGGCCGCCGCGCCCTCGGCCTCACGGGAGCGCAGCGAGAGCGCGTCGCGGGCGGCGGATCGCAACAGATCGCCGGTGTTCGCTCCCGCCGCGAGGGACAGGGCGAGCGCAGAAGCTAGCTCTGCGGGCAAATGCTGGCACGCTGTTTCCGGAGACAGCCCCAGACGCAGCGAGCGCCCGGCTTTGGTCAAGGAATCTTCCTGCAACACCCGGCCCACTATCGTTAGCGCGGCAGGCACCGCAGCCCCCGTATCGAGCACAGCGGCCAACAGTTCGAGCGTCAGCGCCGGATCGTTTCCCGGCTGCGGACGGGCCGCCGCCAGCAACAGGCGGAAGATCCAAAACGTGCCCGCCAGGTAGCAGGAAACCCCGCTCAACAGGCAAAACAGGCCCAGGGAGGAACCGAACAGGAAAACCAGCGGGCTGCCCCCGAGCAGGTAGCCGAGGCCCAGGGCCGCCACCGGCAGCAGGGCCAGCAACCGGGCCGTGGCACGCGGCCCGGCAAACGCTGCCTGCCGGGCACGCTCTGCGTCGTCCAACGCGCGTAGCTGCGCGGCGATACGCGCCAAGATGCCGCTGCGGGAAATGCCCGCCGTGCAGGAAAGCTCCAGCGCGGCCCCCAGCGCCCTCCCCGCGTGCGGTTCCTCCCGTAGCGCCACGGCAGCCTGCCCTCCCGAAGCGAGTTGGCGCGAAACCCGTTCGGCCACCGCGTGCTGCGCCGCCAGGAGGTGCCACGCTTTCGCCTCGCTCACCCCCGCCGCCAGCAGCGCCGCCAGCGACTGCGTCAGCCTGGCCGTTCCCAGCAGCCCGCATTTGCGCGGGCACACGCTTGCCGCGCGCATTTCGCCACGGGGCAAAACGGAAAAATTGGGCGCGGCAAGGAGCCACAGACAGCCCAGAAAACAGACGGTGGCTGACAGTAGATACCAGGGAGAAAACATCACTCTTCACCCCTCCCGGCAGGTGCCAACGCGGCGGGCAAGAGAGCGCCATGTTTCCCCAGCAATCCCCGCAGCTCACCCCAGGCGGGACCGACCCCCTCCGGCGTGAGGGCGCTGCTCACGGCGAGGTATCCGTCAGTATCACGACGTAGCACAGCCGCCTCCGCCAGATACCGCCGCCCGGAACCATCCCGGCGCATGTGCAGCACCAGCCGCAGCGCGGCGGCTGCCTGCGCAGCCAGGGCGGCGCGATCCAGTCCGCTCAACGCCCCTAGCGCCTCCAACCTGGCTGGCACGTCACCGCACGAGTTAGCGTGCACTGTAGCCGCGCCACCGTCGTGCCCCGTATTGAGTGCCTGCAACAGTTCCCGCACCTCCCGGCCGCGACATTCCCCGACCACTATGCGATCTGGCCGCATGCGCAGCGCCTGCCGTACAAGAACTTCTAGCCCGATTTCTCCGCTACCTTCCGCATTGGCGTGCCGGGCCTGCAAAGAAACCACGTGCGGATGATCGGGCTGTAGCTCGCGCGCGTCCTCTATCAGCACCAGGCGCTCCCGCGCGGGCACCAGGCCCAGCAGCGCGGTAAGCAGCGTGGTTTTCCCGCTGCCCGTCCCGCCGCTAATCAGAAAAGAAACCCCGCTGGCAATAATCGCCCTGCACAGACCCGTGGAAAGGGCAGAAAGCGTGCCCGCCCGCTCCAGGTCACGCAAAGTGAACGCGGTTCCCGAAGGCAGGCGCAGGGAAATCGTGGGAGCCTCGCTAAGTGGCGGCAAAGTGGCGTGCAGCCGCGCCCCCGCAGGCAACGCAAGCCGGGCAGGTAGGTGCGCGTCAACGTAAGGCAGCTCATCGTCCAGCCGCCTCCCCGCAGAGGTCGCGAGCCGCACCGCCAACTCACGCGCAGCCACGGCGCTAAGCCTGATATCGGTGCGCCTCAGACCCTCGCCATCATCAACCCACACGCTGCCGTCCGGGTTCACGTTTATATCGCTCACTCCCGGTGCCAGCAGCGGCTCCAAATCGCCCAACCCAAACACGGCCTCGCGCAGCAAAACGGTTAAACGCATAAGCCCCTGCGCGCCCAGCACCATCCCGGCCTGGCGAGACACTCGGCGTACCCTGGGCACATCTATCTGTCCAGGCGAGGCCACCAAATCTAGCCGCAGCGCGGGGAGTACCTCCGCCACCGCCGCACGCTCCGCCGCCACCGTCCTAAAAACCACCGTGCACGCCCCCAAGCTCCGCCAGCAGAGAGCGACAGGCGGCGTCGGCCCCGGTTCGCCTGCGGGAAACGTCCAGGAGCGGCACCAGCGCGCGCCGGTTATCGCGAAAATCCGCACAGACCGGAAAGCCGCAGTCCTTGGCAACCTCCGCCGCAGGTAAACCCAGCCTGCTACGGCGCAGCACGATCCCCGCTCGGTATCCATTCCGGCGTAATTCCCGGCAGCGCAGGGCGCTCGCCGCCACCTGGTTAAGGGCATCCCCCGTCACCAGCAGCAGCGGGTACGCTTCGTCGAGGCAAGCGGGCGGGCAGGCCAGGTTGCAGTCGACCACCACCAGGTCGCAGACGCTGCGCAGCGCGCTCGCCGCGGAATCCCTCACGGCGGCGTCCCGGGGGAGAGGGCCGGTGAGGATACGCACCCCGTCCACGAGCGGGAGAGCCGCGAGCAGCGCCGCCGGGTCCTCCCCGGCCAGGGAGCTAACCTCCGGCCAGCGCAGCCCCGGAACGTTCCCGGAGGCCGTGAGGGTATCCAGGTAGCCGCCGCACGGATCGAGGTCTATCAGCGCCGACGTAACGTTTTTGGCCCCCGCAGCCCCTGCCAGGCGCGCGGCGAAAGAGGACGCTCCCGCGCCGCCGTGCCCGGACGCGATAGCCACCAGCGGGGAACGTTTCGCGGGCGCTGACGCGGCCTCCCGCAGCGCGGTAAGAAAAAGCGCGGAATCTTGGGGCAGGCGCACCACTGCGGCGGCGCCATCGCGTAGCGCCCTGGCCCAATCGGTGGCAGTGGGAGGGGTATCGGTGGCGTAGATCAGCCGGGAGCTGACCTGCGGTGCAGGGCTCTGTAGCGAGGCCACCGTGATGTCGGCCTGCGCGGGGTCGGCCACTAGCGCATAACCGAGCGCCTGCACATGGTCCCTGACCGCCTGGGGGAGGGCGCCGTGAGCGGGCAGGCCGTGCAGGTGACAGGTGGGTGTTTCCATACCGGAAAGCCTGCCCCGGAAATAAATAGCGCAAGCGGGGGCTGTGTAAAACCCTGCCGTGTAGCGGGGCTAATACTGGCGGTAACGGCGGTTGTGGATTAAGCGCCGGGGAACGCGCCGCGCGGGAGGGGCACGAGCATTTTAGGTGCTGCCGTTAGTCGGCCAGCTGCGGCTTTCTAAAGAACGGGTGCGCCAGCACGAACAGGGACATGCCGCCCACCAAAACCGCCGCGATCAGCATGGGCAGCGGTTCCCAAACGCCGTAAAGCAGGGTGCCCGCGGTGGGGGCGATCACCCAGGAAAGGCCGTTGGTGGCGTTTATCAGCCCCGCCATGCCGCCCTGTTCCTCGCGGCTCATCAGCAGGGTGGGGCCGGTGACGTAGGCGGGGATGGACATGCCCAGCCCCAATCCGACAGCGACTATGCCGATCAGGAAGAGCCACATCTGGGGCGCGAAGCTCATCAGCGCGAAACCGATGAACGCCACCAGGCCGCCAAGTTTCAGCAGGGAGGCGGGCAGCAGGCCGCAGCGGGGCACAACCACCATCTGCGAAAAAACCATTCCCAGGCCGCTCACGAACATGGCCATGCCCGTTACCAGGCCGGTGGTGGCCTGGTCGTAGCCGAAACGATCCTGGATCAAGAACCCCGGCACGAAGTTCACGAAGCCGAGCGCGGTGAACATGGCCAGGCCCGTCACCAGGAACGGCCACACGCGCGGATCGCGCGGGCTGATCTTTGCGGGCTGCGCGATGAGTTCGTGTTTTTCTTCCCGTTTGAGCAGCAGCAGGAGCGTCACCAGACCCGCGCACAGCATCAGCGGAATAGCCAGCAGCGGCGCCATCAGGCCGAAAGCGGAAAGCAGACCGCCCAGCATCGCGCCCGCGATGGAGGCCATGCCGGAAACCGCGCCGATCCCGGCCATGCCGCGCAGGCGCGAGGCTTCGTCCGGCGTGATGTCGGCAATGTATGCCTGCACGGTGGGGGCAACCGCCGTCACGGAACTGCCGAAGCCGACGCCGCGCAGCAAAATAAACCCGGCGAAAAGCAGGGAGCCGGTAACTAGGCCCTTTATGCCGAGCCAGGAGACCAGTGCAAAAAGCCCCATCGACAGTGCCGACAGCGCGTAGGCGGTGACCAGCACCGGCTTGCGGCCCCAGGACTGCGATTTGCGACCCCAGAAGTCGCTGGTCACCACGACCATGACGGCGGCCGCGCTGATGGTTACGCCGACCTGCCATTCCGTAAGCCCCACGGCGCGCGAGAGCGGCGCGATGATCGGGTTCAGGGTCACCTTCCCCAGGTTCGCGATAAATACCGCCCCGAGCAGCAGTTTTATCTGCGATGCGGGGGCGGCGAGTGGCTCTGCGGAGGTGCTTTCTGCGGAAGTCATGTCTTGCTACATGCCTGTCTAAAGGTTTGCGGAGAGGCCCGAAAATGGGCCAGTGGGCAGGCTACGCCTGTTTTGGACGCGGAGCCAGCCTGATCTCTGCGTCCGCCGCGAGGGTGAGCAGATCTTCATCGTGACTGATCAAAATGACGATGGCCCCGGACTCAGCAAGCTGCCTGATCTGGCTGGAAATGGAAACCAGGTGCCGCCGGTCCACGCCGGAACTCGGTTCGTCGAAAATGACTATGCGCCGGTTGCTGACCCGGACTGTGGCGACCACGAGGCGCTGCTGCTGCCCGCCCGATAGCGAAAGCGGGTGCCTATCGGAAAGGTGCGCTATGTCGAGGTCTGACAGCACCTCGTCGTTTTGTGCGCTGCGTGGGGCGGCAAGTTCGATCTCCGCCGCCACGGAATCCGTGAAGAGCTGCCGTTGCACGTCCTGCATGACGAATGCGCTGGTGCGCTGCCGGGTCCGTCGGCTCACCTGCCTGCCGTCTAGCAGCACCTTGCCGGTGCTTCGCTGCAGCCCCGTGATGACCCTGGCCAGGGTGGTTTTTCCGCAGCCGTTCGGGCCGCGCAGGGCGCACACGATACCCGCCGGGATGAAGGCGTGCTCTACCGCCACTACGCGCTTCCCCTGGAACGACACCGCTACGTCCCGCAGCTCCAACCCAGCCGGGGAAGAATCTGCCGGCAGTGTTTCGCTGCCCTCCTGCGGCGGCACCACGCTGGCACCCCGCGCGGGCAGGGAGGGCAAGATGGCGTCGCGCAGCTTGCCGCGCAACCCCTCGCTGGCCAGCTCTTCATCGCTGATCTGGGCGAACTGGGCGGCGGTATAGATGCGGTCTATGCGGCCGTCACGCATCACCACCACCCGATCCAGCAGTTCGCTCAGGTAGCTGAGGCGATGCTCTGCCACGACGATGGTTGTGCCCAGGCGTTTCAGTTCCCCGAGGGCGGCGGCAAGCCGCTGCACGGCATCGCGGGAAAGGTTGGAGCTGGGTTCGTCTAGCAGCAAGATTTCCGGTCCGTGTGCGCGGGCCGACGCGAGCGCAACCTGTTGCTGCTGCCCGCCGGAAAGGTGCTGCAACCGGGTGGTGACGTCCATGTGGGAGCGAAGCTCTGCAACCAGCCGCTGCACGGTTTCGCGGATCCGTTCGCGGGGCAGACCGAAATTTTCCGGGCCGAAGGCGATCTCTTCCGCCGCGTAGTCAGCGAAGAACTGGCGGCGCGGATGCTGTAGCACCGTGCCGGTGAGCAGGCCGACCTCGTCTATTTCGGCCTTTTTCGTTTCCAGCCCGGCCACGTGGATATCCCCGGTGAGCGTGCCGCCCTCCTGGAAATGGGGGATGAGGCCGTTCATCATGCGCAGCACGGTGGATTTCCCGCTGCCGCTGGCCCCGCAGAGAACCACGAATTCGCCGGGCCGAATGTGCAGGTTGATCTGTTCGAGGCAGGGGGTTTCCGCGTATGGGTAGGACCAGGTGGCGTTTTCTAGGCGGATCATCATTTCCCTAGCGGCAGGTAGAGGCTGGCCAAAACGAGGATTACGGCAAGTGCCAAGATCAGTGCGTCCTGCACCGTGAAGCGCGGCGGCACTAGCACGGTCGGCTTACGGTGAGAGCCCAGCCCGCGCAGGATGGCGGATGCCGAAAGGTCCTCTGCCGCGCGCAGGCTAGAGGCGATCATCGGCACCATGAAACGTTCCATGGCCAGCAGCGGGTGGCGCAGCATTCCGCCGGGGCCGGAAATGCCGCGCAGCCGCATCGCGTCCTGCACCGACGCGGATTCCTGCACCACGGTGGGCAAGAAACGCAGCATGACGGTGAACGGCACGTTCACCACGCGCGGCACCCGCATGGCGCGCAGCGCCGCGCTGAAATCGCCGGGGCTGGTTGAGATCATCATGTAGACGCCCAGTCCTCCCGCCGCGCCAAAGCGCAGCATGTAGGCGAAGCCGACGGCGAAGATGTTGGTGAGCGCCCCCGGCATGTAGGTGGGAAGCACCCAGCTCAGCACGAAGAACGCGAGCATGGTGAGCGGAAACCCGAGGGTGCCGCGCAGGGTTCTTGTGTGAAGCGCGAGCAACAGGGTGCCCATGAGTATCGTGGGCAGCAGGAACCGTTCCCCGCCGGGAGCCACCACAACGGAACTGGCGGCCGCCGTGAGCAGCAGCTTTGTGCGTGGATCCAAGTGAAAACTGCTGCGGGTTACCTCAGGCAAGGCCGGCCTTGCGGAAGTGCTTGTGCGTGTATTTCAGCCCCAGCATGGCACCGAACAGGGCGGCCAGGATTATGGTCACGCAGAACCCGCACACCACGGGGGCGCTGAGGAGTGCACGTGCGTCCACAACGTAATCTGCTCTGAGGCCGTCCCACTGGGAACCGGTGAAGAATGCCTCCGGATTAAGGATCGCGGGGGCGAACCAGGAGAAGATGGCCAGGCCGAAAGTGCAGTAGCTGGCGATCGCGAACTTTTCGCTGCGGTAGCGGCCGATTCCCGCAACTATGTCGGCCATGATTGACCAGAAAATTACGAGCAGGCTGCTCTGCAGGGGCGCGCCCATGAGCAGGTAGATCAGTGCGTAGCTGGTCCCGAACAGGGTGACTAGGCCCGCCTTGTTAACGCGGCTCATGAAGAGCATGAAGGTAGTGCCGTTAATGAAAACGATGACTATGGTGATGAGCAACCAAACCACGGGGTTGATGGCACCGAGCACGCCCAGGGAGAACGTCAGGGCGTTGAAGATGGCGGCGAAAACGGCGACGTTAATCAGGTCCTTCGCCTTAATGGGCTGAAAGACCGACTGATTCTGTGTAGGCAAGGGGAGTCCTTAACTCGTTTCGGGAAAAGGGATGACTACTAGGCCAGGCCTGCGCGGGAGAAGTGCTTGCGCAGCATGGCGTAACCGAGCAGGCCACCGAGCAGGCCCGAGATGAAAAGGGTGGGGAGCGAAACCCAGAGCATGAGCGGGGAGAAGAAAGCATCGAACTCTTGCGCGAATTCGCTGCCGCCTTTTCGGGCGGTGAGCACCTTTAGGTAGGCTTGGCGATCGAGGATGAAAGGCACCATCGGGCCGATATACCAGAAAGTGAATACCGCGTAGGTGAGAGCGGTACGCAGCCGCGTGTGCGCGCCGGTCGAATAGATAACGTCGGCGCAAACCGAAGAAATCAGCGTGACCAGGAGCGCTACCAGCGGGTGCCCGATTAGTACGAACAGCAGCGCGTAGGAAACGCCGAACAGGGTAATCATGCCGGGCTTGTGCACCTTGGAAAGGAATAGCACGTAGGGAATGCCGCCCAGCACCGCCGCCACCGTCAGGGAGATGAACATGGCGAGCGGGCCGAGGAACCCTAGAATCGCGAGCGCGAACATCGTGACGAAATAGAGCGCCACGTAGATAGCGATTGTGACGAGGTCCTTCGCGGTGAGTGACTTTTTGCGAACGTCTGGCATGGGGTTATCTTCCTAGGCGCGCACGGCGACCGCGCGATACTGAACGCTGTTCTACTTGGGCTAATTTAATGCAAGGTAAGGCAACCCTCAATAGGTTGGGTTGTTTCGCTGCCGCTAATCTGGGCCGATACGGGAGAAGATAGAAGCGCGGAGGTGTTAATGATGGCTGTGAACAGGGATTTAAATGCGCGCGCGGGGCTTACCCCGGACGCGGTGATTGACGCCGCGCTGGAGCTTACCCGTGAACGCCACCTGTACGGCTGGTCCATCCGCGATCTGGCGAAGCGGCTCGGGGTGGCACCGTCCGTTATCTATCACCACGTGGGCGGAAAGGACCTGCTGGCTAGGCGGGTGGTGGGCAGGGTGATCCCCGAGATCGCCATGCCCAACCTTTCCCTTGAGTGGAAAGAATGGTTTCGCGCGCTGCTTATTTCCGGCCGGGACGTGATGCGGGAATATCCCGGCGTTGCCAAGTGGGTGATGCTGCACGGGCCGATGTTCCCCGACTCCCTGCGCACAATCGACGCGGGGGTGGAAAAACTGAAGGACGCGGGGTTCGGCGATAACGCCATCTACGCCTACTCCCTGATCCTGAATAATTGCGTGGCCGCGCTGATGGTGGCAGACGAGAGACTTCTGCACGAGGACGACGGCCCGCGCGATCACGCCACGATTCGTGACGAATTCCTGCGTAATGCGGAAACAAGCAAGGCGCTCGGTGAAATGACCGAACGCATGGTGGTTCCCTTGGCGGAGGGAAACGAGGCGGCGGAAAGGGTGGGCAACCACTATTACGGCCTGGTTGTGGAAACCACCATCGCCGGGGTAGAGAAAATGCTGCACCCTAAGAAGCAGAGATAGCGCTATGTCCGGCGCGAATACGCGAATAAGAACGGTTAAAAGCGCGGACTGATTTGGGATATATTTTCTCAGCGTGTCCCTAGTTACCCAAAGAGCGGTCCTACGTGCCCGCCGCCTGATGGTGGTGGGCCTCGTCGTGACCGTGCTCGGCAACCGCCTGATCGACGGCGGCTTTGAGGCGCTCACCGCCGCCGGAGCCATTACCGTTACCACCCTGGTGGTGGTTTCCAGCCTTTCCACCGTCTCCGTAATGGCGTTTCCCGCCTACGCCCGCTGGCTGAAGAAGTTTTCTCCGGATAGCGCGCTAATTACCGTTGATCTGCTGGAGGCGTTGCTTTCCCTGGTGGCGATCCTGGTGACGCTAGCGGCACCGCAATATGGCACGGCGGCGGTGGTCGCTTACGTGCTGATCGATCTCTTTCTAGCTCCCGTATCTGACATTGCGGAGGAATTTTACGGCGCGAAACTGGCCGACTATGGCGAGGATGAGGCGCTCGCTTTCAATTCGTCCCTTTACGCCCTGCTGGGGCTGCTCGGCCTGGTGGTGGCCAGCCCGCTCGGAGCGGTGCTGTCGGGCCTGTCTACCGTGGTGCTGCTCGCCGCAAACGTGGTGCTTTCCCTGGCAGGTGCCGCTTTTAGGGGGTATGCGCGCAGCCGGGCACCGATGCCGCCGGCAATAGATGCCGACGATGAAGAGTTCACCATGACGGGGGAGAGGCTGCCCTGGCGTCAGTTCCTGCACGATCTGCTGGCCTCCGGCCCCGCCTCGCCCCTACTTTCGCTGGCACTGGATCTGGTGGGGGAGCTGACGGGGCGGCTTTTGTTTCTGTGGGTGGCGGCCCGCGCCGCGATGGAGCCGCACGCCGCCATGGGGTTGGTGCTGGCCGTGTTCGGCGCGGCCGCGACGCTCGGCCCGCTGCTGGGTCGCAGGCTGCGCGGCCGCTGGGACACCGGCCCGGTGCTGCGCGTAACCGCGCTGCTTTCCCTGGTGAACGCGCTGGTGCTGCTTGCCCAGGTGCTTTACGGTAGCGCCGGCTTTGCCTCCGGAATCGCGTTCGTTTTCGTGAACGTGATGCTGAACCGTTCCCGCATGGTGGTGTTGGAAACGCACCGGCAGGTGTTCTTTAAGGGCACCCAGTTCTCGCGGATCATGAGCTGGTCCTACAGCTTCGGCGCGGTGGGCACGCTGATCGGCCTACAGATCGGTTACTGGCTGCACACCGTTGATGACCCGACGTATACGCTGGCGCTGGTCGCGTTCGCGTGGCTTGCCATCGCGGCGGTCGTGAACAGTTCCCGCAGGAGAGAGGCAGCTCCGGGGCCGCCAGATGGCTATTTACGCTGACCCTGTATCACAAACGCCTGGGGTTGATCTGTTTAGGGACCTAGGTGGTTTTGGCAAAACTATTTTGTGCCCCCCCCTTTGAGGCTGGCTGCGCGGAAGCTGTGTTCCCATAGACGGTCCCCGAAGAAAACCCTCCCATTACCTAAGCGCGGCTTCAGCCGCTCTATTTTTAATATAGAGGTTCGCCTCAGGGTCTATCTAGGGAAATTTACGCTTTGTCGGGCCGGGCCAGCCGGTAGCGTGCCCCCTGAGTATCGCGTTCTAGCAGGCCGGTATCCACGCAGTCCCGGCGGGCCAGCGCCACATCGTCCACCAACATTCCTAGCGCGGCGTTGAGCTGCGGCTCCGTACAGGAATCCCAGCCGTTGCGTGCGAATGCCTCTCGGCAGGCCCGCTCGCTCAGCGGTAGCCGGGACTCCGCCGAGACAGGCAGCTCCAGCCTGCCCCGCTCGAACACCGACTCGGGGCCTAGCGCGTCATTCAACGCGGCGCGCAGCGTCAAAAGCGCCTCGGTATCAAGCCCGCCCTCGCTATCCACGAAAGAAAGCTGCCTGACGGGCGTGCTCTCGGTGGAGCTGCCCTGCAAGACCTCCACCAGGGCGGCCCGCAGCCGGGGTGCGCACAGCACGTTGAGCAGCAGGCGCAGCTCAGAGAAAGGATTTGCGTTCATTTTTGATACCTCTCCAGGTAAGAGAACCGCAGCGCGCCGAGGGTGGCCCTGAAGGCGTCGAGATCGGAGAGGATCTCGGCTCCGTCCTTACCGAAGTCGGGGTGCCCGCTGAACGCGTCCCACGCAGAGTCCATGACGGCCGAGATTCGGCCCAGCTGTTTGGCCACGAACTCCTCCAGCAGCAGCGTGGATAGCTCCGCGATGTTCTCGTCGTAATAGGGGATGGTCACGTGAAGGTTGCTGATGAGGGCCTCCACCAGCCTGACGTCTTCACCGCCGTCAAAAGAGCGCACCGCGCGGACGATGAAGTCTCCGAACAGCCCGAAGTTCTCCCGCTTCCAGTCCCAGAACTCGTCAGGGTCCCAGTCGCCGACCCCGGTGCCGCGCACTAGCTCCCGCAGCTGACCCTCGGGCATGCCTATACCGCCCCTAACCAGGGCCTCCATGCCTTTCATTCAGACACGTCCACCCATTAAGTCTGTTCCATTAAGTCTGTTTAAGAAGCGGGGAGGGCGCAAAATTTTCCGATGTGAGGTGTGTCACACTTACAATAATCCTGTGGCCTTCGTGGTAATACATATACATCAAGGCGTCCCCCTTGATTCAACCCTATTCAATCGAAGATGATTGGAGGCCTGTTATGTTTGTAAAACGTGCGTCTTTTGGGGCTGCAGTGCTAGCTGTAGCTTCTATGGTGGCGCTTTCCCCAAATGCTGCATTTGCGGCTGAAAAATCTGTGTTTTTCGCGGATGTACCCCATCCCACTCAGGAGGTTAGTGGGCTTACTGGTATTCGACCGCTTTGGGTGGCTCCAGGTAGGCACATTCAGTACCCCAATAAAGGCGGGGTATGGGAATATGGGTTCTGGGACCTAAAGTACCGTTCCTACTACACTGTGGGAAGGTGTCACGGCACCACGGTGAAGAGTGGTAGCCGGGTTTCTCGTAGTACCAAAACTGCCGCAGGTAAGAAATCTGTGGCGGAACTTTGGACAATCAATAATCCGTGGGCTAACCCGCAGTACTACTATCGCGTCTGCTGATTAGTCTTTGTGTGCGGCTCGTAAGGGGCGTGGCGAGGGGCGTGTGAGGCTCTCATAATCATTTCCCTCGCCACGCATTATGTTTGTTAAGGGGAAGGGTGTGAAAAAGTATTTTTCGCTCGCTTTTGTGCTTATAGTTTTAGTTTCTGTGCTGCTTGGCGGTCAGGTCCTAAAGCGAAACGAGCTGCTTACCCCGCTGGGCACTTCCACCTCATTTGAATTGTATCTGGGTGACGCAGGGGTTTCCCGAGATCAGGTAATTCAGGACCTGGAGCAGATCGCGGCAGCTAATAAAGCTATTCTGCTTAAACCGAACACGGATTCTAAAAGCTATGGTTCGGTGCGAAACCTGTACTATTTCTCGCCGTCACCCCCATCTGGCGGGTTCCCCAGTGTAGGGCCTGGTGGGAAACTAGAGTGGTTCACAGACTCGATGACTGGAGACCTGCTTCCGGCCTCAGCTTTGGGGGATGCGCCCATATCTGGCACCTACCACGTCTCCCACAGTGCCCAAGCGCAGCAAGCTCTGGAGCGGTGGGCAGCAGACAAAGGCTTGACCCTGCGCTACCGGCAGCCAGAATCCACGCTAGCGCAACTGCATATTTTGGCAACACAAACCGGTCTGGGAATATCTTTTGTCGCAGTGCTGCTTCTGTCTCTAGCACTTGTCGTCACGGACGTTCTAAACCGAACATACTTGCGGTCCATCCAGCTGCTCAATGGCGTAGATACAGCCAAAATCAACCTGCAGCAGATCTCGCGCGTGCTTCGCTGGGGCGGACTAGGCGTGACCATAGGGCTTGCTTTGAGCCTGCTGTACGCAACGCTGTTCCTGCCGGCGGCCGTGGCCGCAAACGTTGCCCTCAGTGCCTCCCCCTACCTGGGTGCAGGACTAGCCGCGATGGTTGCCGCCACCGTATCAAGCGTGCTCATTTTTGCTCCAAACGTAGACTTGATCCGCACGCGCTCCCTGCCCACCAAGCTATACCGCCGGGTCAACCTGACCCTACAGGTCGTGGCGGTGGCTGTTTGCGTGATGGCTAGTGGGTCCGCGGCAGCCCTGGGAAAAAACGTGTTCATCGCCTACCAGCAACAGGTCTCCACCAAGGCCATGGGACAGTCTGTCGCCGTATCCTTCAAAACTTTCGACTACCTGGATACCCAAGAAGGCATTAGCCGAGTTGAGCAAATTCTGGCGCAGCCCGAAATTGACCGATCCGCAGCATTGTCAATGAACATTGGTGCCGGGATTGAGCTGACAATGCAAGAACTGGGAGGCTACGACCAGATCGACATTGCAAACCAATCCTTCCTAGACCTAATTAAGCTACCCCAAAAAGCTCTGCTACCCGTGAAATGGGAGTCCCTGCCAGACCCCACCGCCAAATTCCTCAACAGTCAACTAGAGCTCTGGATACCCCAGGGGGGCGATGTGCGTCAGGCTTTCAGGCTCTACACGCTCTCGGAAAACAGTGGGTATATTTCTTTAGACCCTAACGTTGGCCAGGGAGGGCAGGTAAACCGACCCGCGCACCCCTTGATAATTGTCCCCACTATGCCGATAGCCAAAATGGACACTAGCGGCTTTTCGATCCCGGCAATTTCAAGCAGTAACCTGATTTTTACCGACCCGGTTGTGCTGAGAGATAAAATATACTCCAGTCCTATCGCTCCGAGCGTACGCTCAATTGATCGTATAGCCGACGCCGGCCTGGTTTCGGCGCAATACTTTAAAGGGCAAGCGATCTCCTACCTGAGCGCCATCATCGTCTCATTCATTTTGATTGCCGTAACAGCGTGGCAGTCGGCGATGATCTGGGCAGCCGGCCATCGAAAACATATCCTGGTTGCAACCATGTCGGGGGTGGCGGCTAAAACACTGTACCGACAGACCTTGAACAAGGCTCTCTCTCTGACCCTGGTGGCAGCAACAGCTGGCGCATTAACCTCCGTGCTCACCTCCGGGTACGTAGACGCCATTACGGCAATGCTTACCGCAATGGTCATGATGGGAGCATTCTGGTCACTGTCCGCACAGGCCTACGCCTCCAACACGAGGCTCACCTTCAAGAAAACTATCCGAAGGAAAGCGTAAAAATGGTTAACATTAGCGCACAAAATCTTGGTATCGCTATTGAAGGCAACTCGGTTTTCGAAAACGTAACTCTAGAATGTGGGCCTGGAGTCATGATGGCGTTAACCGGTCCGAGCGGGTGCGGCAAAAGCACCCTGCTGAACGCCCTCGGACTGGTGCTGCCGCCATCGGTGGGTGATGTTCTAGTTGACGGCGTAAGCACCAAAAACTGGAGCGACAAACAACGGTTCGCCTTCTGGAAGCAGCATGCCGCGTTCATCTACCAAGACTACGGTGTTATTGAGGCGGAAACCCTCAGCTTCAACATCACTCTAGGTGGGCAGCTTAAAAGCGCAACCTATCAAAGGCCAGAAGAAGTCCTAGAAATAGTTGGCTTGCAAAGCCGAGAAAAAGAGCACGCCTCGGTGCTATCGGGAGGCGAAAAACAGCGCCTAGGAATAGCGCGGGCAATGTACAAAGACAGCCACGTCCTGTTCGCGGACGAGCCAACCGCCTCGCTGGACCCGGCCAACCGAGACATGATCATCGAACTGCTCCGCCTCGCCACAGCCCGAGGGATGAGCGTCATCGTCGCCACCCACGACGACTACCTAGCCCAGGCCTGCCCGCAGAAATACCGGTTGCCGTAAAAGCCAGCCAGGTCAGGCAGGGAAGGGGAGAAAAGAGCAGCGCCGAGCGGCCGCGGCTAGGACCAGGCGGACAGGGCCTGAGAGAGAGCGGATGTTTAGTGACCCATTTGGATACAAGGGGCTGCGTGGGTGCAAAACCAGACTGGATGGGTGCAAAATCGCGGTTCTCATGCAACCACCTCCTACACACGCCCGGAGAGAAGTCTTAGAATCCGACGTACCCGATTTATTACACTCGGTGTCTCACTCGAATTGCTGCTCGATGGCACGTCGTTGTCGAACTTGTCTTTCAGAGCTTGTGAAATCTCCAACGGATACAGCGCGCCCAGCATGCTTGCATCCTTCTCCTCCTCAATGAATGTTGCTTCTGCTTCTTCAGAGAACAGCCCAGCAAAGTTCGTGCCCGGATGGATCTGCGCATTTATAGCATCATCCTTTACAAGGCTCTCCAAATAAAACTCATGCAGGAAAAGCCTGTAACCGTAAAGAAACAGGTAGACCTCGAGGTCGATCCTGAGACGTTCTTCTGGATCTTCAATACGGTGAAATATCTTGTCGTCATGGACTCCACAGAACAGTCTCTCAACACCGGCGGATTTTGCTGCTACCGATGTCAGCCATTTCTCGGAGTCAACTTGTCTTCCCTTAGTGAATGCCTCGTCTAAGTTGAGAGTAAGAAGACTGTTCGATTCAGGATATCGAACAAGGAATGACCGCGGGTAAGTGTGGGAACGAATCGCCCTATCCATGCATCCAGGGAATAGGCAAAGACTATCTTCTCTATATTTATTTAGTGTCATTTTTCGGTTCAAACCGAAGAGCTTTTCATTATCCATATACGCCTCTTGAATACCCAATATCAAAACACGGGTGTGCCTATATTGATCCTATAAACTCTTGCCTCTGACTAGTCTGTTCTTGACTCATCCTTGAACGTGACAGTGATGGTGCCGTCTGTGTGGACGGTGGCGTGATCAATAAGTGCGTTCCATGCGTCGTCGCTGTATTTAAGGGTGGGGTGGTTGGTTCGGTAGGCGTGGGCTTGTTCGATGCGGTGGCGCTTTTCTTGAGTCTGGCGGATCTGCGACTCGAGGTCGTCGCAGCGCTGCGCGTGGCGTTCATATTCAGCTTGGAGCTGGTCGAAGGTGTGTTGGTAGGTGTCTTGGTCTTGGGCGTGGGTGGCGTTGACGGTGATGAGCTGGTTGAGTCTGGCTAATACTGCATCACGGGCGAGTGCTTCTCGTGCTACTTGTTCCTCTAGCTCGGTGGTGTCGCAGGTTTGGCTCTCCTGACAATTTCGGTTTGAACCAAGTCCCATGTTGCTGGCTCGATGATCGGCTCGTGGTTGCCGATGACGTAGTATTGGGGGATTTCTCCTTCGTTGGGTTTGGTTCTTTTTAGATAAGGGCGAAATGTGTAGAAAATCAAGAGCCATTGCCTGTTAGAAAAGAGAACTTCTTTAATATCAGACAATGGCTCTCGAACGATTTTTCCAATAGACCCTAATCGCTTGTGGTCGGACCGGTTGGAAGAAGTCTGCTCTGAAAGAAAGTCCAAGCAATGGTCGAAGTGACCAGCATGGCTGCCAAAAAGACTACTAGAAGCGTCTTGAAACTAATCTCTAGCTCAAGTAAAAAGTGCGCGATTCCCAAATATGCTAGGAAATTTCCAAAAAACACTCCTAGCGTGAACAAAATCGTAAACTTTAGATGAATTGTTTTGCTCCGCATATGCCCACTCCTGCAATTACCGCTGAACCACCCAGAACTTTACCCGCTCCTGTAACGAACGCTGGCCCAAGTGCACGCGCAATCGTCGAAGCAGCAAGTCCCCAGTTCCATATTCGACGCTAACTCATAGGTTGTGTGAACACAACCGAACCTTTTGACGATTCCGTATACCTTTTGACGCCCATCGGTCGAAGTGAGATACCGAGGCCGAAGTCAGGCGCTTGACAGCCTCGATACGGGGCGATCGCTGACCCACCACGACTAGCCACGCTTCGCCTAACATTAGGAAAACCCGCTATATCAAGCAAAAACCTACTCGAATAACCAGTCGAAACATTGTATCCAAATGGGCGCTTAAGTGGAGCCGCCTGGGGGAATCGAACCCCCGACCTATTCATTACGAGTGAATCGCTCTGCCGACTGAGCTAAGGCGGCCTGTCTAAACAGACAGGTCAACTGTACGCGATGGGGCGCCCGCCACGCAAAACCCTATGGGTGTGACATGCGTGGCGGGCCGCCCGCGCAGATTAGCCGTTCTGCTGCTGCCCCTTGCCGTCGCAGCGTACGTCCCCGTCGGGCGCCTGGCCGGTCAGGAAGAAGCGGTCCACAACCTTTTCTACGCAGCCGCCGGAACGCCCGTACGCGGTGTGGCCGTCACCCTCGAACGTGATCAGGCGGGAGTTTTCCAGCTGCTTATGCATCGCCACGGCCCAGGCGTAAGGGGTGGCGGGATCGTGCGTAGTGCCGATCACCAGGATCGGGCCGGTGCCCTTCGCGTGAATCGGTGCGGGCTCACGCACCGGGGCAACCGGCCAGTCCAGGCAGCCGAGCGAGCCGTAAACGAAGTAGCGTCCCAGGTACGGGTGTTCCTTAACCATCTTCTTCGACTGCGCGTCCATGTCCTCCTTACGCGCCATCACCGGATGGTCCAGGCAGTTAATCGCCCCTATCGCCTCCTTGGAGTTGTCCTTGAAAGAACCGTCCGGGTTACGGCTATTGCCCAGATCGGCCAGATAGAACATGAGGGCCGGATCGCCCTTGAACGCCCCCTGCAGCGCCTGCGTCAGGAACGGCCACGAAGAATCCGAATAGAGGGGGAGGATGACCGCGGTCAATGCCAGCGGCAGGGTCAGCTTACGGCCGTCCTTGCCGGTCAACGGGGCGGTTTCGCTGCGCTCCAAGAAATCGGAAATCTGCTTCATGCCGTCTTCCACGCTGCCAGTCAGGGGGCAATCGGCGTTCGCCTGGCAATGCTTCACGTAACGGCGCAGGGAATCCTCAAATCCGGCAAGCTGCGCTTCCGTCAGCTGCGCGGACGAAACATTAGGATCGAGCGCACCATCAAGCACCATGCGGCCAGCCCGCTGCGGGTACAGCTCCGCATAAGAAGCCCCCAGGTAGGTGCCGTAGCTGTAGCCCAGGTAGTCCAGCTTCTCCGAGCCGACGGCGGCGCGCAAAACATCCAGATCGCGCGCGGCAGACCAGGTATCCAGGTAGCCGAGGATCTTGCCGGAACGCTGCTGGCACTTCTTCGCGTAGTCCTTGGCCTTTTCCCGAGTCTCCGCGAACTCGGTTTCGTCCAGCGTTCCCTTCTCGTCCGAAACAGGTTCCGCCTCTTCGTCGGAAAGCAGCTTGTCCAGCTCCGCATCATCCACGCAATCAACCGGGGAAGAAGCAGAAACGCCGCGCGGATCAAAGCCAACAATGTCGAAAGCGTCGCGGATGTCGGCCGAGAAACCGGTGTTTGCCGCCTGCGCAGCGAACTCCACGCCGGAACCGCCCGGCCCGCCCGGGTTAACCAGGATGCTGCCCTTGCGTTCACCGCGCGCGGGCACCTTCAACACAGCCAGTTCGATCGTGTCCTGATCCGGGGCGTCCCAGCGCAGCGGCACCTTCACCTTCGCGCACAGAAACTCGGATTCGCCCTCGCACTTCTTCCAGTCCGGCTGCTGCTTATAGAAAGCGCTGTACGCGGGTAGCGTGGCAGGATCGCCCGCCACCTGTAGGGCGGCGCTCTTACCCGCTTTCACCGTCTCGCGTTCATCTCCGGGCTGCCCCGAACCGGCGTTCGGAGCGGCGGAAGCGGGCGCGTCGGGCTTGTAGTTACCGCCCTTCTTCGCTTGCAGGCCGGGCGGCACGCAACCGGAAAGCAGCAGGGCGAGCGCCGCAGAGGCCACCCCCAAGCGGGTCAGCAAACGTGGGCGGGGGGTGTTGGCTGCGGGCATATCTACCGTCCTCTAGCTGGCCGAAAAGCGTTTCTTTAAGTCTAGGGGGAACGCCTGAGCGCTAACCTCCGACTTTCGTCGTGTAAACCACACGCATAACCTGTACCTGTGTCTACGCCCAAAACCGCCCCCGCCCCCGGTAAACGCCGCCGCGTGCACCTGATCGATGCGCTGATAGCGGTGCTCGGCTGCGGGGAAATGCTGACCCTCCTGTTCATCTCCCAAAAAATGATGCCGGGAGACGTCTACGTGGCGCTCAGCATGTTCACCCCGCACGGGATCCTGCACCTGATGCCCGACGTCGCAACGAGTGCGAAAATCGCGGCGCTGCTCGGCTGCCTGCTGGCGCTGGCGCTGGTAGGTAAGGGCCGACACCGCCGCTGGCTGCTGCCCATCGTGCTGCTCGCCAACCTGCTGCCGAACTCCCTGGTCGTCACCAGCGTGGCCGTTTTTAGCGGCGTGGTGAACGCGAAACGCCGCCCCGGCATAGTCGGCATTACCCTGCTCGGGGCCTGCGTCACCGTGGCAAACGCGCTCACCGTGCCCGGCCCGTACGACGTGGTGGTGGTGCGCGTAGCGTTCGCCCTGCTGGTGTGCGGGCTGGCGGGATCGGCGGGGATGAACATGCGTTCGCGGCAGATGCTGCTGGAACAGTGGCGCGAGCGCGCGGTGAACGCGGAAGAAAACCGGGCCACCCACGAAGCGCAGGCGCGCCGCGCGGAACGCACCAGGATCGCCCGCGAAATGCACGACGTCGTGGCGCACAAAATCTCGCTCGTCGCGCTCCAGGCGGGCGCGCTTGAAGTAAACGCCGGCATCCCCCGCCACAAGGTAGAAGAATCGGCTGCCCTAATCCGCGCCACTGCCACGTCGGCCCTCCAAGAACTGCGCATGGTGCTGGGCGTGCTGCGGCAAAGCGGGGACGAAAAACCGCTTTCGCCCCAACCCACCTGGCGCGACATCGAACGGCTCATCCAGGAATCGCGCGAGGCCGGAATCCAGGTGGAACTCTACGATTTCGTGGATGGGGAAGTGCCCGATCTGCTCTCGCGCACCGTCTACCGGGTGGTGCAGGAGGCCCTCACAAACATTCACAAGCACGCCCCGCGCGCGGCAGCCCGGGTAGCACTCGTGGGGGAGCCAGGCCGTGACCTCACGGTGGAGGTCAGCAACCCGCTGCCCATCGGGTACGAAACGCAGCTGCCCGGCGCTAGCATGGGGCTCGCCGGGCTGCAGGCCCGCGTAGCCCACGCCGGAGGTCAACTACACTCCGGTGTAAAGGACAATCAACGCTTCGAAGTTAAGGCGGTTATTCCGTGGCCGATGCAGCCGCAGTAGCAGAAACCGGTATGGACCGCCCGCTCAGGTTGGTACTGATAGACGACGACTCCCTGGTGCGCGCCGGGCTGTCCATGATCCTGGATGCCGACCCCGAAATCGACATCGTGGGAGAGGCGGGCGACGGCAGCGAGGCTGTGCAGACCGTGCAGGCACACAGGCCCGACGTGGTGTTGATGGACGTGCGCATGCCCCGCATGAACGGCATCGCCGCCACCCAGCAGCTCGGAGAGCTGCCGAACCCGCCCGCAGTCATCATGCTGACCACGTTCGACATGGACGAATACGTGTTTTCCGCGCTCCAGGCCGGGGCCGTCGGATTCCTGCTGAAAGACACCCCGCCGCGCGACCTGATCGCAGCCGTCAAGGTGGTGGCGCGCGGCGACGCGATGCTTTCCCCCGCCGTCACCCGGCGCATGCTTAGCCACTTCACCGACGCCACCCCGGCGTCCGGGAACGACGCCCACCACGATCTGATCTGCCAGCTCACGGACAGGGAACGGGAAGTGCTCGGCTGCGTCGCGGCGGGGCTTTCCAACGCCCAGATCGGCGGCAAACTCTTCATGAGCGAAGCTACCGTGAAAGCACACGTGTCCAAGATCTTCGCGAAACTGGACTGCACAAACCGCGTGCAGATCGCGATCATCGCCCACGAAGCCGGCCTGACCGCAGACGAATAGCCGCCGGGCGGGGCGGGAATCAGGAACCGGGATGCGCCGCCCGGTAGGCCGCATCCTCCCGCTCCAGCAGCGCCGTCTTGATCGCACTGCCGTAACGGAAACCGCCCAGCGCGCCGCCCGTGGCGGTGACCCGATGGCAGGGAATGAACAGCGGCAGCGCATTACGGGCGCAGGCATTCGCCGCCGCCCGGTACGCGCGCGGGTTACCAGCGAGCGCGGCCAACTGCGCGTAACTGACCGTATCGCCGGGAGCGATATCGGCAAGGCGCTGCCAGGCGCGCCCGGTGAAATCGCCGCCGGGCTGCTTTAGCGGCACCTCCCTCAGCGCGGGGGAGAGGGGATCGGCGTAATAACTGGCGACTGCCTCGGCCGCCTGCCGGAGAGCCTCAGCGGTGGAGGAAACCTCTTCCCCGCAGGGGGCGAGCAGGCTCGCGTGGACGCGGCGCAGCAGCTGCGTCGGCCCCTCACCCCAACCGCAGGAAACCAGCGCACCGTGCGCCGCCAGCAGCGCGAAAGGGCCGTGCGGCGTGCTCACTTCGGTGAAAAGGAAACCGTCCGGCAGGTGAACGGGGGAGAAGCTTGGCATGAAGCAACTCTAACGTGCGAACTGCATCACTTGCCGCCCCTCGTTTTGGCGAGCGGCAGCCAATATGGGTACTATTGACGTGTTGCCCCCATCGTCTAGCGGCCTAGGACGCCGGCCTTTCACGCCGGTAGCACGGGTTCGAATCCCGTTGGGGGTACTAGAGAAGCCACGGTCCACGCCGTGGTTTTTCTTTTGCCCTTTTGTGGTTTTCCGCTCCGAAGCGAGGCGGCCGATACGGTGATGTGCGGTCGCTGCATGGCGCTGGAGTTGCCCGGTGTTGGTCTAATGCGTGCCCCGGTATGCCTAGGTCCAGATCTGCCCGCCCTATTGGTTTGTTTTGGTGCGTCTTAGGCCGGGGCCGCCCCCCTAAACGGACCTGCTCATTACGTTTGGGTGCACTTTTGGCTGTTTCCCGGCCTTGCTGACGCTCAGGTGCACTAACTGCTGCTAAAACCCGGTTTAACCATCACTTAGTGCACCCGAACGTAACCCCTAACCAAAAGTGCACCCAAACGTCCGTGAGGGAGGGAAAAGGAGGGGGCAGCACGGGGGATGTAGGAAATGAGGAAGGACGCGGGAGAAGCGGGGCAAAACAAGACGGCGCCGGGAGCCAAACTCTCTACCGACGCCGTCAAGGCATTCACGGGAGCACCAGAGCGCAAACGGCCCGCAAGAAACTCCCGAAGAATAATCGCGGCCTCCCCGGCTGTGTGGGGACCGAGGAGACCGCGAAGTTTTAGTTGGCCAGCGCCTCCCGGAACCAGCCGGTGATGCTGGTCGGGTGCGTAATGCCGGTGCCGACCACGACGGCGAATGCGCCCGTATCGGCGGCGGCGCGCGCCTGTACCGGGGTATGAATCCGGCCCTCGGCAACCACGGCCCGCCCCGGTAGCTTCTCCACCAGGGTGGTCAACAGCTCCAGGTCGGGGCCGACCGTCTTTTCCCGCGCCCCCGTGTAACCGGCCAGGGTCGTGCCGATGATGTCGGCACCGGCCTCGGCAGCAGCCAGGGCAGAATCCACGCTGTCACAGTCGGCCATAATCGCCGCGTCGGAAATCTCCCGCACACGGCGCACCGTCTCCGCGAAAGTCAGGCCGTCCGGGCGCTCCCGCAGCGTGCCGTCCAGCGCCAGAATGTCGGCTCCGGCCTCCAGCACGGCCTTGCAGTGTTCGAAGGTGGGGGTGATGAACACGCCCTCCTTGCCGTCCTTCCAGATACCGATAACCGGCACCTTCACGGCGGCCTTCACCTGGCGAATATCCTCCAGGCCCTGTGCCCGGACGGCGGAAGCGCCGCCGATCTCCACGGCCGCCGCGATCTGCGCCATCGTGCGGGGATCGCGCATCGGTTCGCCGGGGTACGCCTGGCAGGAAACAATCAGGGTGTCCTTTAACGGGGCCACCAGCGGGTGAATAGCAGTCATTAGATATCCTTCCCAGCCCAGGCGGCGGCACCCAACAGGGCGGCCTCCACCCCGGCGGTAGCGTCAAGCACGGGGGTGTTCATCACTACGTCCATGGCGTCGTATTCGATCCCGTCCAGAACCGCCGTGCGCCACAGGTTGCCGATCTGCGCCACCCCGCCGGTGAGGGTAACCACCGCCGGGTCGATCACGTTCAGCAGCCCGCCGATCACGCGGCCGGTCGCGAACCCCGCCAGGCGCAGCACCTCGGCGGCGAGCCGTTCGCCGTCGCGGGCACGGGCCGCCACCTCCTTGGTGTCCACCGCCTGCCCGCCACGGCGGGTGTAGAGCGCGTGAATACCGGGACCGGAAGCCAGCCCCTCCAGGTGGCCGGTGCGGCCGCAGGAACAGAGCACGCCCTCCGCCTCCGGCACGGCAATGTGGCCGACGTGCCCGGCGGCGTGAGAGAAACCGGTGAAGGGCTGCCCGTCGATCACGATGGCGCCGCCGATGCCGGTCCCGACAGCCACCATCAGCATGGAGGAATGGCCGTTACCGGCGCCGTACAGGGCCTCTCCCAAACCGTGCGCATGCACGTCATTCAGGGCGCGTGCGGGGAGCGAAAACTCTCCCGCGAAAGCGGCGGCCAGTTCGGTCCCCGGCCAGCCCGGCAGGGCGTCGGTGGCGTGGGTGACGAGGCCCCGCTGCGGGTCGATCACCCCGGCAGAGGCGATACCGACACCGGCCACGGTATCCGCGTCGCCGCCCCACTCCGTGAGCGTCCGCCGAGTCAGCGCCAGGGAAGCGACCAGCACGGAGTTGGCCCCCTCCCTGGCGGGGGTGGGCTGGCTGGCGCTGTGCAGTACGCGTGCGTCCCGACCTTGCAGCTCAACCACCGCAGCGGTGGTCTTGGTGCCGCCCAGGTCTAAAGCCAGAAAACGTTGCATGGGGCGAGCCTTAGATCAGCCCGGCCTCTTCGACCAGGGCACGAATGCGCGCCACCGAATCGCCCTCGATCGGGCTCATCGGGGTGGACATCGTGTTGGTCGAGAACACGCCCATTTCGCGCAGCGCGGTCTTGAAGGCACCCACGCCAGCGGCGGGGCCGACCTTGCCGACCGGCTGGAAGACGATCTCGAACAGGCGGGCCAGACGATCCTGCTCCGACTGCACGGTTGCCCAGTCGCCCGCCATGGCGGCCTTGTGCATACGCACGTAGCCCGCGGGATCGACGTTACCGAGGCCGGGAACGCAGCCGTCGGCACCTGCCAGGTAGGCACCGTCCACTACCACCTCGTGCCCGGTCAGCAGCGACATCGGGGAACCGTTCGCGCGGTTCATCGCGGCCAGGCGGCGGAACGAAACGTCGTCACCGGAAGAATCCTTCACACCGGCCAGCACGCCCTCCGCGCCCAGCTGCGCGAGCAGGGCAGGGGCGACCTTGACGTGTACGCAAACCGGAATGTCGTAGGCGTACAGCGGCAGTTCGGTGGCGGCGGCCACGGTGCGGAAGTGACGTTCGATCTCCTCCGGGCCGGTGATCGCATAGAACGGGGCGGTGGCAACCACGCCGTCCACGCCGACGCGCTCGGCGTCGCGCACGTGAGAGATGACGCGATCGGTTTGGGTATCGATCACGCCCGCGATGACGGGAACCTGGCCGGCGACCAGGCCGGTGACCGTCTCCAGCACTTCGCGGCGGCGCTCATCGGTGAAGAACGCGACCTCGCTGGAGGAACCGAGGGCAAAGATGCCGTCCACACCGGCGTTAACCAGGTGTGCTACCAGCTTTTCGAGCGAGGGGCGGTCAACCTGGCCGTCAGCGGTGAGGGGGGTGAGGAGCGGCGGCACAACGCCGCGCAACGGGGTAGCCATGACAAACCTTTCGTTACGGCAAAGAAATGTGTTTTAGAGAAGGGACGGAGTAGCGGAGAGAAGAGTGCGTGTGTACTCGTCCTTCGGATTGGCGAAGATTTCCTCAGCGCTGCCGGTTTCCACAATACGACCGCTGTTCATCACCGCGATACGGTCCGATACGTAACGCACCGTGTTGATGTCGTGAGAGATGAACACCAGGCCGAGGCCCAGGGTCGCTTTGAGGTCTGTGAGCAGGTTAAGCACCTGCGCGCGCACCGATACGTCCAGCGCGCTAGTCGGTTCGTCGGCCACGATGATGTCCGGATCGAGCACCAGGGAACGGGCGATGGCCACGCGCTGACGCTGACCGCCGGAGATCTGACGGGGCAGAACGTCCAGGGCCGACTGGGGCAGACCCACCATGTGCAGCAGATCGCGCACCTTTTCGAGTCGTTCCTTCGGGGAACCGATACCGTGCACCCGGAGCGGATCGATCAGCTGATCGCGCACCACCATGCGGGGGTTAAGCGCGGTGGCCGGGTCCTGGAACACCACCGACACGGAGCGCCCCAGCACCTTACGGGCCGAACGGGACGAACCGAGCGGTTCGCCCTTGAAGAACACCTTGCCTTCGGTGGGCTTTTGCAGGCCGACCATGACGCGGGCCAGGGTGGACTTGCCGCAGCCGGACTCGCCTACGATGCCGACCACCTCGCCGCGCGAGACGGTGAAGTTAACGCCGTTCACCGCGCGGATCGTGTCGGGCTTCAGCAGCTTCCCGGTGCGCAGCCGGTGCACAACGTGAATGTCGCGCAGGTCAAGAACCGGAACGTCAGTCTGGTTAGTCATCACTTCGCTCCTTCGGATGCGCTGAGGGGCGCGGGCACGGAATCCGTGGTGGTCGCGACTACATGGTTGGTGCCCGCGATCGGGCGCAGCACCGGCTTCACGTCGGCACCGACTCCCTGATTAACCGAACGCGGGGCGAAACGGTCACCCTTCACGAACTCGCGCGGGGACGGAACGGTGCCCTGCACCTGGTGCAGGCGGGAGGCACCCGACTCGATGGAGAGAACCGAACCGAGCAGGCCGCGAGTGTACTCGTGGCGCGGATCGGTCAGCAGTTCCTTCGTGTCGGCCTGCTCCACCACCTGGCCCGCGTACATCACGGTGATGCGGTGCGCGAGCTGCGCCACCAGGGCGAGGTCGTGGCTGACGAACACCATTGCGAAGCCTAGCTCCTCGCGCAGCTTGTTCAGGAGGTCAACCACCTGCTTCTGCACGGTCACATCGAGCGCGGTGGTCGGCTCGTCCGCGATCACCAGGCGCGGATTGCGGGTCAGCGCCATAGCGATCAGCACGCGCTGACGCTGGCCGCCCGAAAGCTCGTGCGGGTACGAGTTCAGCATGCGCTTGGGGTCCAGACCCACCAGCTCCATCAGTTCCTCCGCGCTGCGGGTGCCGCCGCGGTTGATGAGCTGCTGCAACTGGGTGCGGATCAGCATGGACGGGTTCAGGGAGCTGAGCGCGTCCTGGTAAACCATCGCCATGTCGTGACCGCGCAGGGCGTTGCGTTCCTTCGGCCCCATCTCCAGCAGGTTCTTGCCGTCGAACAGGATCTCGCCGGTGATGCGCGCCGTCTTGGGCAGCAGGCCCATCACGGCCATCGAGGTGATCGACTTACCGCAGCCGGATTCGCCAACCAGGCCCATCGTCTCGCCCTCGCGGACGGTGAAGGAAACGTTATCGACGATGTTCACGTCGCCGTGCGCGGCGGGGAATGCGATGCTCAGGTTCTTCACCTCGAGCAGCGGCTTAGCTTCCTTGTTCTCCAGCACCAGGCGATCGTTGCGGGCCGACTCGTTAACGTGCAGCCGGTTCAGCGACTCGTTGAGCAGGCGCTGCGCGGTGGCCTGGTCGGTCTGGCCGAGGATGGCGCTCTTAGCGGCGCGATCCTTCTGCTCGGCCAGGGCCTTTTCGTCGGCCTCCACATCAACGCCGCGGCGGATCGCCGGGCTGGCCAGGGCGTCGGTCAGGCCCTCGGAGAGGACGTTCAGCGAAAGCACCGTCAGCAGGATCATCAGGCCCGGGAAGAAGGTCGGCCACCAGTCGCCCGCAAGCAGCAGCTGCTTGCCCTCAGCAAGAATGTTGCCCCAGGACGGGTTCGGCGGCTTCACACCGGCGTTGATGAAGGACAGCGAGGCTTCGAACACGATTGCGTCGGCCACCAGCACGGTAGCGAACACCATGATCGGGGCCATGCAGTTACGGGCCACGTGCTTAATCAGGATCCAGGTGGTAGAGGCACCCATCACGCGGGAAGCCGACACGTAATCCTCGCCGAACTGGGCGAGCACGTTAGCGCGGATCACGCGGGAAAGCTGCGGCACGTACAGGAAGCCGATCGCGAAGATGATGACCGGCAGGGAGGTGCCGAACACCGCGACGAACACGGCGGCCAGGGCGATGCCGGGGAACGACATGATGATGTCGAGCACGCGCATCAGCACCTCGGAGGCCCACTTGTGCGCGGTGGCGGCGAACGAGCCGAGGACCGCTGCGACGAACAGGGCGGCGCCGGTGGCGCAGAGGCCGATCAGCAGCGAGGAACGCGCACCGTAGAGCACGCGCGAGAAAACGTCGCGGCCGGTGGCGTCGGTGCCGAACCAGAAGGTGCCGTTCGGGGCGACGTCGGGGCGCGGGATGGCACCCTCGGGAAGTTTGCCGACAACGTTCGGATCGGTCGAAAGACCGGTGGCGAGCGGATCGAAACGGGCGATCAGCGGGGCGAAGATGGCCAGCAGGGCAACGAGCGCCAGAAAGCTGAGCGCAATCTTGGAAGCCATCGGCAGATTACGCAGGCCGGAAAGCGGTGCCCCCTGCACAGAGCCGAGGCGCGAAGAGAGTTTGCGTCGCATATCAGATGCTCCTGATCCGCGGATTGACGAGGACGTACAGCATGTCCACCACGATGTTCACCACGATGAAGGCAATCGCGACCGTGAGGGTCACGCCCTGCACCAGGAAGACGTCGTTACGGGTCACGCCGTCCAGGATGAGCTGGCCCATCGCCTGGATGTTGAAGATGATTTCGATGATGACCGCGCCACCCATTAGGTAGCCGACGCGCAGGCCAAGCACGGTGATCGGGGTGATGAGCGCGTTACGCAGCACGTTGCGAGCCACCACGATCGGGTAGGGGATGCCGGAGCCGATGGCGGTACGTACGTAGTCCTTATCCAGCTCCTCAACCATGGCGGTACGCACCACGCGGGTGAGGGAGCCTGCGACGGGGACGGCCAGGGCGAACGCGGGCAGGAAGATGTTGTTGGTGTAAACCGGCGGGTTCTCGAAGAAGGGAACCCAGTTCACGATCAGCGCCGGGAACATCTGCCAACCGCCGGGAACGGTGCCCAGCCACTGGATCAGCAGAATCGCCAGCCAGAAGGAGGGGGTCGCCAGCGCCGCGATGGAAACGATACGGATGGCCTGGTCAACCCAGGTATCGCGGTAGAGGGCGGCCAGCACGCCGAACACGAGCGCGAGCACCACGGCGATGATGAGGCCGATGAAGGTGAGCTGCAGCGTGATCGGGAACGCCTTGGCCACTACCTCCGTCACGGGGGTGTTACCGCTTGTCGTGCCCAGGTCTCCCTGCACCATCCCCGCAAGGAAGTGGCCGTAGCGGACGAGCAGCGGATCGTTGAGGCCGTTTGCATCTCGGTAGGCGTTTAGGGCTTCCTGGGATGCTGATTCACCCAGCGCGAGGCGCGCGGGATCGGCGGGAGAGAACGACATGACGACGAAAACGAGCAGCGTGACCCCAAGGATCATGATGGGGAGAGCAACTAGTCGCCTGCCAATAAGCCGAAGCAGATTAGACACGAGGGCGTCTCCTTCTACAGGAGGTTGCGGTTAAACGGATAAAAAGCGCGTTAGGGGGGAGGGGCGGCACCGGGTATTCCCGGTGCCGCCTTCCTCGGCTTTGTTTACTTGGTGGAGCCGACGCTGATGAAGCTCAGGCCGGTCAGCGAGATCGGCTTGAAATCAACCAGGGTCTTGGCATCCCAAGCGGTCGGGGTCTTGCGGTGGAACAGCGGGTACAGCGGGATGTTGTCCGACAGCAGGTTGAACATCTTGTCCCACGATTCCTTCTGCTTGGCCTTGTCGGTGGCCTGCAGACCCTCGGCGAGGAGCTTCTGCGCCTCGGTGTAGGACTCGGTGCCCTTCCAGTGCATGCGGGAGTCGGTCCAGGTGTCACCGGCGTACCACCAGCTCATCAGCAGGTCGGGGTCGTTGCCGAATACCGACGGGTCGCCGGGGGCGATCACCACGTCGTAGGCTTCCGGCTTGCCGTCGATGGTGTTGTAGACGTCGGAGGACTTCTTCTGCTCGAACTCGACCTCCATGCCGACAGCCTTCAGCGACTCCTGGATGATCGGGGTGCACTTCTTTACCCAGTCGTGGTCGGTGCACAGCATGCGGAACTTCTTCAGGCCGGTCTCGGCGAACAGCTTCTTCGCCTTCTCCGCATCCAGCGAGTAGACGGTCGAGGCCTTCTTGTAGTCCGGGTGCGAGGTCTGCAGGAAGCTGGTGGCAGCCTCTGCCTGGCCGAGCAGGCCGGTGTTGATCACCTTGTCCATGTCGATCGCGTACATGAACGCCTGGCGGTTGCGGACGTCACCGAACGGGTTGTCCTTGCTGTTGTTGAACATCGCGAACAGCAGACCGAAGCCCTGCACGGACTCAACGGTGCTGGTGGCCTTGAGCTGGTCGATCGACAGGTAGGGAACCGAGTCGATGGCCTGCACGGTGCCGGACTGCATCGCGTTGGTGCGGGTGGAGGCGTCGGGGATGATCTGCCATTCCATGCTCTTCACCAGGGCGGGCTTGGAGCCGTTGTAGAGATCGTTGCGCTCGAAAACGACCTTCTTCGAGGAAGCGCCGTTGTCGGTCATCTTGAAGGGGCCGGTGCCGACGGGGTTGGCGTCGAACGCCTTGGGATCCTTCTCGACCAGAGCCTTCGGGACAACCTTGACGACCGCGAGGCGATCCGCGAACACGCCGGTCGGGTACTTCAGCGTGAAGGTGACGGTCTTGTCATCCTTCTTCGCAACCTTTTCGATGAAGGGAATGAAGGCGACGTAGAGCGACTTGTTCTCCGGGTTCATGACGCGCTCGAAGGAGAACACGACGTCATCGGCGGTAACCGGGGTGCCGTCGTGGAACTTAGCGTCGTCGCGCAGGGTGACGTCAACGCTGGTGCCGTCGGCCTTCGGGAGGTCCTTAGCCAGTGCGGCGTAGGTTTCGCGCGAAACCGGATCGATCTCGGTCAGGCCCTCCATCGTGTGCCAGTTGGCGGCGATGGTCAGAGCCGAGGTGGTGGTCATGGGGTCGTAGCCATTGGTGCCGAGCTCGTAAGAGATAGCGGCAGAAATCTTGCCGTCCTTGTTGGCGCTGCCGGCTGCGGGGGCTGCCCCCTTCGAGTCGGTCTTAGGCGCATCGCCCGACTTCGGGGCGCAGGCGGCGAGGGTTGCGGCGAGGCCGGCGGCAACGCCGAACTTCGCAGACAGCCCAAAGAATTCACGGCGTGAACGGGATTCGTTGAGGGGGGACACCATCGGTGAGCTCCTTTGCGTCGTGCCGAGCCTGGGGAGACTCGGCGATGATGGCGTGACGGGGTGCCACGGCCTTCCAAAACTATCTACAGACGTCTGATGTCTGATGTGTTTAGAATGACTCTACGACCGCGTAAACGGGCGGTCAAGTCGAAAGTAAAAGTCGGTACAGAAGCGCTAGTAGAGACGATTTAGCGATAGCTAATGGGCTGTATCAAGGGAGAGCAGAGCATGGCTGGAATGCGGTCACGCGCCGGTGAGAGCACCGTTGATGCGATTAAATCTTTCATCCTGGAAGAGGGGCTGCGCCCCGGAGATTCCTTGCCGAGCGAATCGGAAATCTGTAGTGACCTAGGGGTTTCTCGTTCTTCCGTGCGTGAGGCCATGCGCACGCTGTCCTCGTTAGACATCGTCCAGGTAAAACACGGGCGCGGCACCACAGTGGGTGGGCTTTCCCTCTCCCCGTTCATTGCCGGGCTCGCTTTTCGCACGCTGCTTAACGAAGACGGGCGCTTCAGCCAGCTGGCGGAAGTTGTGCAGCTGCGCGAGGGCGTGGATCGCGCGATCGGAGAGAGCCTCATCGCGCGGTGCAGCGGCCAGCGCGATCCGGAACTGTCCCGCCTGGTGGAGGAGATGCGGGAGCAGTCCGCCGCCGGGGAAAGCTTCATGATGATTGATCGCGCCTTCCATGCGCGGCTGCTGGAATTCGTGGGTAACGGCCTGCTGGCGCAGATAGTCACGGCCCTCTGGGAAGTGCACACCGTGGTCGTGCCGCAGCTCGGCATCCAGGCCCCGCACGACATAGACGAAACGGTCTGCGCGCACGGGCACATGCTGGACGCGATAGAGGCCGGTGACCTAGACGCATACCTGGAGGCCGTGGGGGCGCACTACCTGCCCCTGCGCCGCGCTATCGAGCGCGCCGCTGCCAGCGCCAACTAGGGGGGATTCCGTTGCGCCGTGGCGGAAGCAAAACGCGGCGGGGAAAACTGAATAGTTGTTTGGCAGGCCCTTGTATTAGGAGGAAATGAATGGCCAGTCATACCGTCATCGCTAGCGAAGGTGAGGACGGATACGCGCGCTACCGCATTCCCGCGCTCACTCTAACCGCCACGGGAGAACTGCTCGCCGTCTATGACGCGCGCGGGGGAGTGGACGACCTGCCCGGCCCTATTGACCTGGTTTCGCGCAGCTCTGCCGATGGCGGTGTGAGCTGGGGGCCGCAGCTACCGGTACGGGTGGGCGGCGGGCACGAGGGGTACGGCGACGCCTGCCTGCTGACCCTGGAAAACGGTGACATTCTGTTGCTGCATGCGGCTTCCGAGCGGGCGGGGTTCTTTGAATCGCGCCGCCTGTCGGAAAGCCCGGAGATAGATTCCGACCCGCATATCCTGCAGCTCGACCTATTGCGCAGCGTTGATGGCGGCAAGAGCTGGCAGCCCGCGCAGCGGCTTACCGCCGCTTTCCACGCCGCTCTGCGCGAGGCTGCCCCGGAATTGGCCGAGCGAGTGAGCGGCGTTTTCCCCAGCTCCGGCACCGGCCTTTGCGCGGAAGACGGCAGCGCGCACTTCACCATCGTCATGCTTGTTGGCAAAGAGATCTACACCTGCATCTTGAGCAGCAGCGACGGCGGTAAAGCCTGGCGGGTGGGGCAGATATTTGGGCCCGGCACCAACGAATCCGCCCTGGCCCAGGCAAGCGACGGTAGTTTCGTCTACCATTCCCGTGCCATTGGCTGCCGCAAGTCTTCCCGCGACGGCGGTGACGGTTACGCAGAGCTGAAAGACCAGCCGCTGCTGAGCGATCCGGGATGTAACGGCTCCGTGTTGCGCTGGGGAAACCTGTTGGTAGCAACCCACCTAGCGGACCCCGCCCTCAGGCGTTGCCTGGCGGTAGACATTTCCCCCGACATGGGAGAGACCTGGCGCAGGTGCGTCATCATCACAGAAGCGGAGGCCGCCTATTCCACCGCGGTGGTATTGCCCGACGGGGCGCTCGGTGTGCTGTGGGAGGCTGGCGGTTGTCGCTCCCTGGTGTTTACCCGGGTGGAGGCGCACGCCTGCGGCTTGAGCACGATACTGCCCGACGAAACCCCGGCTGTTTCGTTGCGGCACATCGTGCCCGCACCCCTCCCGCAGGGGGAAAAGGATTTGGCTCTACCCGGGCAGAACGAATGGGGGGAGGGCGTTTACAAAATCGTTTCCCCCGGCCCCCAGGTGATTAGGCATCGCGACTCCCTGAAAGAAACCGCGCGGCGCGAGATAGCCGCGGGAGACATTCTGGTGTTCGATATCAGGCTGCCGGGTGGCGAGATCCTCTTCAACCGGGAATACCTGGTAAGGGAAGAAGACATTAGCGGGGATGTCGTGTCGGCGCTTCCGCCGGGAGCAACCGCGCCGGTCACCGTTCCCCGCGTATGGCGCGGGCCCGCCCACTAAAAGCACCGGACAAAAGCGAGGGTGGGCGGCTCCCTTTTTAGGAACCGCCCACCCTTTTTGCCTGACGACAGGGCCGACTAGCCGGCCCTAAAGGCTCGCTCGGCTCAGGCCTTCAGCGCGGCGTGCGCCTCGCGGATGCGCTGTGCAACGCCCTCGTCAATGTTCGCCCAGTACTGGAACGCGCGTTCCGCGACATCCTCGCGGGAAACGCCCGCGATGTGCCCGGCAACGGTCTGCACGAAGCGATCGCGCTGCTCATCGCTGAAGATGTTCATCAGCAGATCGCGGGCCTGGGTGAAGTCGTCGTCCTCGGCGGAACGGATGGTCTGGGCGCGGCGCACCAGATCGCCCGAAACGTGGAACGAATCCTCGGACGCGCCGGGGTTATCGGAGAACGGGCGGCCCTCCGAGTTCGGAGCGTAAGGAGCCGCGTCACCGTTGTGGTCGTAAGCCATTGGGCCGTCCGCCGCGTAGGTGTTCATCTTCGCGTTGTGCGGGCGGTTCACCGGCAGCTGCAGGTAGTTCGCGCCGATGCGGTGGCGGTGCGTATCGGCGTAAGAGAACACGCGGCCCAGCAGCATCTTGTCGGGGGACAGGCCGGTGCCGGGGACCAGGGCGCTCGGATCGAACGCGGCCTGCTCGATCTGCGCGAAGTGGTTGACCGGGTTCTTGTCCAGCGTGAAAGTGCCAACCTTGATGCGCGGGTAGTCCTTCTGCGAAACGGTCTTGGTGACATCGAAGATGTTGTAGCGGTAGGTGAAGCCCTCCTCGAAGGGGATTACCTGCACGTACATGTCCCACTTCGGGAAGTCGCCGCGCTCGATGGCCTCGAACAGATCGCGGCGGTGCGCGTCGGCGTCGGTGCCTGCCAGACGGTCGGCCTCTTCGTTGGTGAGGGTCTCAACGCCCTGCTGGGAGATGAAGTGGTACTTGACCCAGAACTTTTCGCCCTCGGCGTTGATCCACATGTAGGTGTGGGAGCCGTAGCCGTTCTGGTGACGGTAGGTGGCGGGGATGCCGCGATCGCCCATCAGGTAGGTGACCTGGTGCGCGCTCTCCGGGTTCAGGCTCCAGAAGTCCCACTGCATCGAGTTATCGCGCAGGCCGGAAGCGCCGCGGCGCTTCTGGGAACGGATGAAGTGCGGGAACTTCATGGCGTCGCGGATGAAGAAGATCGGGGTGTTGTTGCCGACGATGTCCAGGTTGCCCTCGGTCGTGTAGAACTTTAGCGCGAAGCCGCGCGGGTCACGCCAGGTATCGGGGGAGCCGAGCTCGCCCGCCACGGTGGAGAAGCGCGCCAGCATTTCGGTGCGCGCGCCGGGCTGGAACACGGCGGCCTTGGTATAGGCCGACACGTCTTCGGTCACTTCCAGGTAGCCGAAGGCGCCGGAACCCTTCGCGTGCACCACGCGCTCCGGGACGCGCTCGCGGTCGAAGTGCGCCATCTGCTCCACGAAGTGGACATCTTGCAGCATGATCGGGCCGTCGGCTCCCGCGGTGAGGGAGTTACGATCGCTCTGCGCGGGAGCTCCGGTGATGGTGGTGGAGCCGGAGGCGTCCACGCCTGCCACGTGGTTAACGGTGGTGTCGGGGCTTTCGCCGGGAGTGGTGGGGTGAGTGGTCACGTTGCGTCCCTTTCCTAGGTGTTTAACAACCGTCAGAAGGATGAACTCGACCACCGGCAGGGGAATTAGCCCCTGTCGGTTATGGCGGTGAGGTGGTTTCTTTAGGCCTTTTCGCGGCACTCGGGGCAGACGCCCCGATAGATGACGTCGGCTATCTCTAGCTCGAAGCCGTGCGAATCGCAGGGCGTCAGGCACGGGCTGTGCCCGATCGCGCAAGGAACGTCCAGGAACCTGGAGCACGACGTGCACACCATGTGGTGGTGGTTGTCGTTCTTTTCCAGTTCGTAGAGGACGCTTCTTCCGTCCAGCTGTACCGCACGGAGGATACCTGCCCCCGTGAGCGTGTGGAGAACGTCGTAAATGGCCTGTTTAGAAACGCTGCCACCCATTTCGCGTACCGCCGCGTGGATCGCGTCGGCACTGCTGTGCGGAGCGCCGGTCAGCACCTGCAGGGTTGCGGTGCGGGCAAACGTTACGCGCAGACCCGCTGCGCGCAGCGGCGCGGCGGGGTTGAAGTGGGCGTTCATGCTTTCTGACACAATGTCACCTTACGGGCTTTTTTGGACTAAATCAAATAAGAGAATACTTCCAACCTGTGTTTAGGTTTACCTAAATGCGCAGGTCAGGGGCTTTTGTTGTGGTTTCCTTGTGAGGCATAACAATCTTTGTTACCTCCCGCCCGACAGATCTAGGCGGGCAAGATCGGCCGCACCGATGAATCCGGCATCATTCCCCAGGCGGGCCAGCAGCAGCGGTGGGGCGGGGCGGAAGCCGCGCCCGGTGAGCTGACGGTGGAATGCTTCGCGGGCGGGGGAGAGCAGCATCTCCCCGGCCGCGCTGACGCCGCCGCCGACGACCAGGACTGCCGGGTCCAGCGCCGCGGCCACGTTAGCCAGACCGATGCCCAGCCAGCCGCCCATTTCGTGCAGCAGCTCAATACTCGCCGAGTCCCCCTCGGCCGCGCATTCGCTGACAGTCTGGCCGGTGATCAGGCCTATATCCCCGCCCACCGCAGAGAGCAGCGCAGAGGCCACCGGGGAATTGCTTTCGGCCAGTTCGCGCGCGGAACGGATCAATGCGCTACCGCCCGCATACTGCTCCCAGCAACCCCGGTTGCCGCAGGCGCAAAGCTGCCCCTTGGGAACCAGCATCATGTGGCCGAACTCCCCGGCCATGCCGTAGCGCCCCCGCTGCAATCGCCCCTCGCTCACCACGGCGCCGCCGATGCCGGTGCCCAGGGTCACCATGACCACGCTGCTAACGCCGCGTGCGGCCCCAAAACGAGACTCTGCCCAGGCGGCGGCGTTGGCATCGTTTTCCACCACCACGTGTAGCCCCAGACGGGACTGCACGCGTTCGCGCAAAGGCTCGTGCCGCCAGGCGAGGTGGGGAGAAAAAACCACCTTCGCCCGGTCGCGATCAACGAAGCCCGCCGCGCCGATACCGACGCTGCGCACGCGATAGTTCTGGCGCAGACGCGAAACTACCTCGACTATGGCTTCCTCGGTGGCCTCCGGGGAACGGGTCGGCGTGGGCACGCTGAGGCGCTGCAAAACGGCTCCGTCGGGCGCGACCACGCCCGCCTTGACGTGAGTGCCGCCGATATCCACCCCGACGGAAAGGAACTTCTGCGGCCGAGGCGAAAACGGAGCGACGCTACCGCGCAGACGGCGTAGCGGGCGCACTCCGGTGCCGGTACTGGGACGGAAAAAGCCTGACACGCTCAGACCGTAAGCACATCGCAGGGGGCTGAAAGCAGCAGGGCCTGCGAGGTGGCTCCCATAAGGTGCCTACCCACGGCCTTTTCGCGGCGTAGGCCGATAACCAGCAGGCGGGCCTTCTCGCTTGCCGCGACGTCCACCAGGGCGTCGGTGACATCCTCCGCCTCCAGCGTACGAATCTCGCAGCGAATGCCGGCGCTGCGCGCCTTTTCCTTCACGTACGCGAAATCGTTATCGCTCGCCCGGCGAGGATCGTCCTGCGGGCTTCTCGGGCGCAGCACATTGACGGCCAGGATCGGCTCGGCCGTACGGCCCGCCTCCTGCAATGCAGCGTCAAGCGCCCGATGCCCGATCGGCGTCGGGATGAACCCCACCAGGACAGTCACGGTCTCTCCCTCGTTTCGTGCGTTTTGGCAAAAGCTTTACGGTCGATCCTACTTTGTCTGAGGGGCGGGTGTATTGAGACGATCCACGTATTCTTGGCCGCTTAACTCCGCTATCCTCCGCATCAGGGTTTCTGTCAGCTCCCTGCGGCGCACGGATTTAGGTTTTCCGGGCGCTACCTCGGAGGGAAAGATCGGCTCCCCGAAACGAATCGTGAACGGGTGGCGCAGGGGATGCTTGCTGCCGGAGGGCCAGAAGTGCTGCGTCCCGCGCAGACCCACGGGGATGATGGGGGCGTCGGCCTCAAACGCCAGCCAGGCGGCCCCGCCGCGCCCCTTATAAAGGCGGCCGTCGCGGGAACGGGTGCCCTCCGGATAGATGCCGAAAGCCTCGCCGCGGCGCAGGTACTTCAGCGCGACCTCGAGTGAGCCCTGTGCGGAATGTAGGGTCCCCCTATCCACGGGAATTGCTCCGGCGGCGGTGAAAAATAGCCTCTGCACAAGATTGCTTAGCCCCCCGTCGTGCCAATAGGTGGACTTGACCAGAAAATGGATGCGGCGCGGGGTCAGGATCGGCAAAACTGCGCTGTCGGCGTTAGCCAGGTGATTCGCGGCGATGATCACGGCACCCTCGCGCGGAATGTTCTCCAGGCCGCTAACGCGCGGGCTCCAGAAACCGTAAAGCACCGGGACCAGGAGCCGGCGCACGGAGTCGTAGAACAGGCGGCTAGCTAATTCGCGCATCCTCTGCGGTTCCTTCGCTGCTGGGAATGACTGTCGGTCAAGCCAACGATAGTGCACGTCGGCCCCCTTGGAACTGGTGCGAGGCGCGGCGCGCTACGATTTCCCCAACACACTTTCTCTCTGGAGGTTCTTCATGTCTGCCCCCCTGAAGGTAGCGGTCATCGGCCTGGGCGCAATGGCGCAGTCGGTGCACATCCCAACCATCCGCAGGCGCTGGGACCTGTTCGAGCTGTCCGCGCTGGTGGACATCTCGCAGCGGCGTCGCAATGATGTGCGGGCGCTGACCGGCATCCCCGAGGAACACACATACGAAAGCGTGGCCGACCTGATGCGGGCGGTCTCCGCGCGGGAAGTGGCGGTGGATGCCGCCGTAATCGCCACCGACGGGCTGCGTGCCGACGACGTGCTGGCGCTGCTCAAGCGCGCCATCCCGGTGCTGGTAGAGCCGCCGCTGGCCTACAGCAAGCAGGAACTGAAGAAGATCGCCGGATTCGAAAAAATGCTCGGCCGGCCGCTGGTGATGACCGCGTACGCACAGCTTTACGACGCCGGGCTGGATAAGCTCACCGACGCCGTGGCCGGCAGCGATGCCCGCCTGATCGAATACGAAACCATCATGCCCTCTACGGGACCGCTATTTAAGCCGCACTGCGTTACCGCGTCGGCTTACGACGTAGACGTAGAACTGCGCAACGCGCGCCGCGAAGCGTTCGAGGCCGAGCTGAACAACGGAGCCGGAGCCGCCTCCACGCAGCGAGATCGCGACCTGTACGTGAAAGGCCTGCTGACCGGTTTCACCCAGCAGGTGCTAACTCTGGAAACCGCCTACGGCAAGCTGGAAAAGATCGACTATCTGCGCCAGTGGCCCGAGGGCGTCATGCCGGGCTCGCTGGAACTGCTGGGACGGCTAGAAAACGGTGCCCAGGTGCGTCTGACCTGGCACTACCTGCCTTTCTTCCCCGAATACCGGGAAACCATCCGCGTTATCTCCTCGCGCAAGCTCGCGGAGCTTTCCCTCTACGCCCCCTCCCTGGGCGATAGGAGCGCGAAGCTCACCGTACGGGAAAAGGACGGGGCTAGCGCCGTCAGCCAAAACGGGTACGAAGACACGCGCGGCTGTGCAGACGCCATGTGGGACGCTTTCCACCGCATGGCGGTGAACCTGGAACTCCCCCTCGCCGGGGTCGCGGAGGCGCAGCGAGAACTGGCCTTGGCGCGCGATCTGCTCGAGCGCTACGCGAGCGCCGAGGGGCGGGAACTAGAACCTGCTCCCGTGGTGGAAACGGAAGAAGCGCCGACGGAAGAAGACGCGGCAAAGGAAGAGCAGGAAGGGGCGGCCTCGGAAAAACCCGCGGAAGCGGCCGAGGAAAGCGCGGCACCCGCCGTCCCGGCAGACCCCGCAGAGGAGGAGCTGGACGCCGCGGTCAGGCAGGAAATGCTTGCGGACGATGCCGAGGTGGACGATGCCGAGGTGGGCAAGGACGAAACCGCCCCCAAACAGGACTGAGAATCGCGCTCCAGCGCAAGACTGAACAAGTCACAAAAATTTTTTCGCCCGCCCCGCAGCCGACTATGCACAGGCTGCGGGGCGGGTTTTTCGTTTCCTCCACAGGGTTTCTCCCGGTCAAAGGCGGAGTGTCCCCAGAGTTCACAGAAGAATCCACAGGCTATGCACATAACATCTGTGTAATTCCGTACATCTAGTGGTGGTGCACAGCCGTGGCCACAAGGTGTAGTGTTATCGACGTTGGTCCTCCACAAGGGCCAAAAGGAAAATTCCCCCTGATCCTCACCGTGGAAAGGCACTACCGCCATGGAAATCACCGTGTACTCCAAGCCGATGTGCGTACAGTGCGATGCCACCAAGCGTGCGCTGAACAAGGCCGGCCTCGACTACACCGTCGTTGATCTGACCGAGGATGCCGAGGCGCTCGCCAAGGTGAAGTCCCTCGGCTACATGGCCGCCCCGGTCGTGATCACCGGAAACGATCACTGGTCGGGCTTCCGCCCCGATAAGATCAAGGCCCTCACCCGCAGCGTTGAGCGCATGGCGGCAGCGGTCTGATTGGTTTTCGCGGCGCGCTAAGGAGCTAACGGCTGATGGGCAGCATCGTCTATTTCTCGTCGGTTTCCGGTAACACCCACCGCTTCGTGGAGAAGCTGGGATTGCCCGCGCAGCGCATCCCCCTCTACCCCAAGCAGGAGATGCTGCGGGTGGAGGAGGAATACGTCCTCATAGTCCCCACCTACGGGGGCGGCAGCGAACGCGGTGCCGTCCCCAAACAGGTAATCAAGTTCCTCAACGATGAGCACAACCGTTCCCTTATCCGGGGCGTAATCTCGGCCGGGAACACCAACTTTGGCGAGGCCTACTGCAAGGCGGGGGACATCATCTCCGCCAAGTGTCGGGTCCCGCACCTATACAAGTTCGAACTGCTCGGCACCCCTGGTGACGTGCAGAAGGTCCACGACGGATTGGAAGAATTTTGGCGAAACTGACCGAAATGCCGGGGCACGATCACCAGCGCAAACTGGATTACCACGCCCTGAACGCGATGCTTAACCTCTACGGCGAGGACGGCAAGATCCAGTTCGATAAGGATCGCCTGGCGGCGCGGGAATACTTCCTGCAGCACGTCAACCAAAACACCGTTTTCTTCCACACCCTCGAAGAAAAACTCGATTACCTGATCGAAAACAAGTACTACGAGGAGCACGTCTTCGCAAAGTACGAGTTCGAGTTCATCAAGCGTCTTTTCCAGCGGGCATACGCGAAGAAGTTCCGCTTCCCCACCTTCCTGGGGGCCTTCAAGTACTACACCTCGTACACGCTCAAGACCTTCGACGGTAAGCGTTACCTGGAGCGTTTCGAGGATCGCGTCTGCGCAGTGGCGCTCACCCTGGCCGACGGCGATACCGCCCTGGCCGAACGCCTCGTAGACGAGATCGTAGATGGCCGTTTCCAGCCCGCCACCCCCACCTTCCTGAACGCGGGCAAAGCGCAGCGCGGCGAACTGGTTTCCTGCTTCCTGCTGCGCGTGGAAGACAACATGGAATCCATCGGGCGCGGCATTAACTCCGCCCTGCAGCTTTCCAAGCGTGGCGGCGGTGTGGCGCTGCTGCTGAGCAACCTGCGCGAGTACGGTGCCCCGATCAAGCAGATTGAGAACCAGTCCAGCGGCGTTATTCCGGTTATGAAGCTGCTCGAGGACAGCTTCAGCTACGCGAACCAGCTGGGCGCGCGCCAGGGTGCGGGCGCCGTTTATCTGCACGCCCACCACCCGGACATCCTGCGCTTCCTGGATACCAAGCGCGAGAATGCGGACGAGAAGATCCGCATTAAGACGCTTTCGCTGGGCGTGGTGATTCCCGACATCACGTTCGAACTGGCGAAGAACAACGAACCGATGTACCTGTTCTCCCCGTACGACGTGGAGCGCGTCTACGGCAAGCCGTTCGCGGATATCAACGTCAGCGAGCGTTACCGCGAGATGGTGGACGATCCGCGCATCTCCAAGAAGAAGATTCGTGCGCGCGACTTCTTCCAGGTGCTGGCCGAGATCCAGTTCGAGTCGGGCTACCCCTACATCATGTTCGAGGACACCGTAAACCGGGCCAACCCGATCCCCGGTAAGGTGACGCACTCGAACCTGTGCTCGGAGATCCTGCAGATCGCCACCGCGAGCGAGATGAACGTGGATCTTTCCTACAAGGAGCTGGGCCGCGATATCTCCTGCAACCTGGGTTCGCTAAACATCGCCAAGGCGATGGACTCCCCGGACTTCGCAAACACCATCGAAACGGCCATTCGCGCCCTCACCAGCGTGTCGGATCATTCCGATATCGAGAGCGTGCCGACCATCGCGAACGGCAACCGTAAATCGCACGCCATCGGCCTGGGGCAGATGAACCTGCACGGTTACCTGGCGCGGGAAAGCATCTTCTACGGCAGCGAAGAAGCCCTGGACTTCACCAACATGTACTTCTATGCGGTGGTGTACCAGTGCATCAAGGCGTCCTGCGCGATTGCCAAGGAACGCGGCGAAACCTTCGCTGACTTCAAGGAATCCGACTACGGCACCGGCGTCTACTTCGATAAGTACATCGACGGGGAATGGCTGCCGCAGACGGAGCGCGTGAAGGAAATATTCGCGAATTCCTCCGTGCACATCCCGACCCAGGATGATTGGCGCGCGCTCAAGGCCGACGTCATGCGATACGGCATGTACAACGCCTACCTGCAGGCGGTGCCGCCCACCGGTTCGATCTCTTACATCAACAACTCGACCTCCTCCATCCATCCGATCGTTTCCAAGATCGAGATTCGTAAAGAGGGCAAGATCGGGCGCGTCTACTACCCGGCGCCGTTCATGACGAACGACAACCTGGAGTACTACCAGGACGCTTACGAGATCGGCTACGAGAAGATCATCGACACCTACGCGGTGGCTACCCAGCACGTGGACCAGGGCCTTTCACTGACCCTGTTCTTCCCCGACACGGCCACCACGCGCGATGTGAACCGGGCGCAGATCTACGCCTGGCGCAAGGGCATCAAGACGCTCTACTACATCCGACTCCGTCAAATGGCTATCTCCGGTACGGAGGTAGAGGGCTGCGTTAGCTGCATGCTGTAGCTTTATATAGATGTTAAGTGGCAAGGGTGTGGCGTTGGCTGCGCCCTTGCCTGTTTATGGCGCTGTAAGCAGACGGGTGCACCGTTTTCCTTGTAGCTGTCGATTTATTTCTGTTCTATGGGAGGCAAAACGCATGTCTGATACTGCCCAAAAGGATGTGGGGAGAGGGAGGCTCCTCTGGGTTGATGTGCTGCGCGGAGTGGCAATCTTACTGATCTTCCTTCACCATTCCGAACTGGTTGTATCGGTAAAAGAGTTAAGCCCGCTCCTGAGGTCTTTTCGCTATTTTGCGATTCCTGCGTTCTTCTATATTTGCGGATGCATGTTGGTTCCTGAAATGATTAAGAGGACCGCCCGCTATCTTGACTCCGGTGTGAGAGAGATTATGTGGCCCTGTATTTGATGGTAGGCTCAGGCAATAGTCATGTTTAGCGCGGTGGCTAGTTTTGAAACATAAGCGCGATATTTTGCGGATAGAATAAGCAGAAATTGGTATTTTATGTTCTAGGGTGATAATGGTACGAAACCTTCGTTGTGGATGGTTTGTGTAATCTTCGACGAAAGCTTGCTTTAATATAAACTTTAATTAACTGGGAATTTTTTATGACAACTGCATCGGTAATTTCTGGGACCTCTAAGCGATTGCTCTGGGTGGACGCCTTGCGGGGTGTTGCAATTTGTTTAGTTGTTTTTCATCATTCTTTCATAGTGGTGCCTAGTTTTTCGACATTTTTAACTTCGGTTGACGAGGCTGTTATAGCACTCCGTATGCCGCTTTTGTTTTTTGTTTCCGGTTGCATGGTTCCGGGGGCCATTAGGCGTGGCATTAAACATTATTTTGACTCCAGGGTCAGGCATGTCCTTTGGCCCTACCTTGGTTGGCAGGCTCAGTATATAGTCATGGTTGGATCCTTGGCGGGATTGGCTAATATAGTGTACTGGGGGACTTTGAGTACACTGTGGTTCTTATTTTTCCTGCTTGTATATTATGCTTTGGCGCCGCTATATAAGTATTTTGGGTGGTTTGTTATGGCGCTTATTGGCCTGGGGTTGTGGGCGGTTATTCCTGCTGAGGCTCTGCCTGATTTACTTGGTCCGTATAGGTTTACTCCCAATCAGATGGCCTTCTATTCCTTCTTCTTTTATTTGGGGGCTGGAACCTTTAAGAGGATCCGGGACTATAGGCCTAGCAAAAGTGAAATTCTATTTGCTGGCACGGTCGTTCTCTGTTGCATGGTTTTGGCCTCTAGGGGGGTGCTTAAGGGAACTTTTGAGTTCCTTTTATTGGGGTTTTTTGGTGGGGTAGCAATGTTAATTATTTTTGCGTCGCTACCAGAAAATCGTACGATGAAACTTTTTGCTTGGATTGGGAGGCGATCCGTCGTGTTGTATGTGCTCCACATCCCAATATTTATTTACACTAAGGAATTTGTTATCGAGGCGAACATCCCACAAACTCCGACTCTCTGGTTCGCTTCTTTGTTAGCGACCTATTTGATCTGTTTTGCTGCGGGTGCTTTGCGTTACAAAATGCCGTTCTCGATCCTGTTCGAGATGCCCAGGTCCTGGGCGCCCTGGAACTGGAAGCGCGACGAAGCTAAGCGTGATCTAGCTGCCGCCTGAGTTCTCGGCCGTCAGATATAGGGCGTCACCTCGTTTGCGGGGTGGCGCCCTAGTTTTCTACGGCTGGGACCATCGTCCCGGACGTATCGACACAAAACCACAATATCTGGAAACTACGGCGTGTCGTAACCACTAGATATAGTGTTTGACTGTGTTTTACTCCTAACGTCTAAGGCATGGCAGAACAAACACATACCCCCGCCCCCCGTCCGCGCCGCACCGTGGACCCCGTGCGCACCGTCAGCGAATACCTGGACCGTTCCGACTGGCGCGTGAACGCGAACGCAAACCAGGACTACAGCGTCGGCGGCCTCGTGCTAAACAGTGCGGGCAAGATGGTTGCCAACTACTGGCTGGACGAAGTTTTCAGCGCAGAGGCCGGGCGCGCCCATCGCGAGGGGGATATCCACATCCACGACCTCGACATGCTCACCGGCTACTGCGCTGGCTGGTCCCTGCGCCGTCTGCTCGAAGAAGGTTTCAACGGCGTGCGCGGCGCAATCGCGTCGGCCCCGCCGAGGCACTTCTCTTCCGCTTGCGGGCAGATCGTGAACTTCCTCGGAACCCTGCAAAACGAATGGGCCGGGGCGCAGGCGTTCAGCTCTTTCGATACCTACATGGCACCTTTCGTGCGGCTAGATAACCTGAGCTTCGAGCAGGTGCGCCAGAACATGCAGGAGCTTATCTTCAACCTGAACGTGCCCTCCCGCTGGGGATCCCAGTGCCCCTTCACGAACCTGACCTTCGACTGGACCTGCCCCGCAGACCTGGCCGACCAGTACCCGCTGATCGGCGAGGAGCTTTGCGACTTTACCTACGGTGAGCTGCAGGCGGAGATGGACATGATCAACCGCGCCTACATCTCCGTGATGACTGAAGGGGACGCCGAGGGGCGCGTATTCACGTTCCCGATCCCCACCTACAACATCACCAAGGACTTTGACTGGGAAGGCCCCAACGTTGAAGCCCTGTTCGAGATGACGGCGAAATACGGGCTGCCCTACTTCCAAAACTTCATCAACTCCGAGCTCGACCCCGGCATGATCCGTTCCATGTGCTGCCGCCTGCAGCTGGACCTGCGCGAGCTGCTCAAGCGCGGCAACGGTTTGTTCGGATCGGCGGATCTCACCGGCTCCATCGGAGTGGTCACCGTAAACATGGCGCGCCTCGGCTACCTGTATTCCGGGGACGAGGCCGCGCTGCTGCGCGAGCTGGGCCGGCTGCTGGAACTTGGCAAAGAGATCCTCGAAGCACGCCGCGTCACGGTGCAAAAACTGATCGACCAGGGGCTCTACCCGTACACCAAGCGCTACATGGGCACCCTGAACAACCATTTCTCCACCCTCGGCGTGAACGGCATGAACGAGATGGTGCGCAACTTTACCCGCGACGCCCTCGACATCACCGACCCGGCAGGCCACGAAATGTGTGCTCGCCTGCTCGATCACATCCGGGATCGCATGGTCGAGTTCCAGGAGGAAACGGGGAACCTGTACAACTTGGAGGCGACCCCGGCGGAGGGGGCCACCTACCGGTTCGCCAAGGAGGACCGTGCCCGCTTCGCGGACATCATGCAGGCCGGGACCGACACTAACCCGTACTACACGAACTCCTCTCAGCTCCCCGCCGGAGCCACCGAGGACCCGTTCGAGGCGCTCGAAGAACAGGCGGACCTGCAAAGCAAATACACCGGCGGCACCGTGCTGCACCTGTACATGCCGGAGCGTGTCAGCACCCCCGCCGCCTGCCGGGAGCTGGTGCGCCGCGCGCTAACGAACTTCCACCTGCCCTACATCACCGTCACCCCCACTTTCTCTATCTGCCCCTCCCACGGCTACCTGGCCGGGGAACACAAGAGCTGCGAGAAGTGTCTATCAGCCGGGGCGTCTGAGGCCGAGGCGGAATGTGAGGTCTGGACGCGCGTGATGGGTTACTTCCGTCCCGTTAAATCGTTCAACATCGGCAAGAAGGGCGAATACGCCGAGCGCCGCTTCTTCACCGAGGCCGCGGCCAGCGCCCACCTGGTCTGATGTCGCCGCAAGCCGTGGCACCGCCCGCCCCCGCGCAAACGCCGTGGGCGGGCGGGCATAACCGCAGCGCCGCAGCAAACGAGCTGCGCATAGCGGGAATGGTGCCCTATTCCAGCGTGGACTGGCCCGGAAAGTTAGCGCTGAGCGTCTTTTGCCAGGGCTGCCCCTGGAAGTGTCTCTACTGCCACAACCACGACATCATCGACCCGCGCAAACCGGGCAGTGTGCCCTGGGAAAAGGTGCGCTCCCTGCTTTCCCGCCGCGCCGGACTGCTTGACGCGATCGTGTTTAGCGGGGGAGAGGCGTGCCTGCAGCGGGCCCTCGTGCCCGCCGCGCGCGAGGCCAAGGAAATGGGTTTCCTGGTCGGCTTGCACACCTGCGGGGCCTATCCGAAACGGCTCGCTGAACTGCTATCTGCGCGGCTGGTGGACTGGGTGGGGTTCGATCTGAAAGCATCCCCGGCCGGATACCCGGAACTGGTGGGAAGGGTGCATTCGTGGCGGCCGGTGGCGACCTCGCTCGGCGCTCTGGTCGCCTCCGGGGTCGCGTACGAGGTGCGCATGACCGTCACCCCCGGCCTGGTGGCGCAGGTACCGCAGGTCCTCGCGGTGGCCGCGCAGGCGGGCGTCACGGAAGTGGTGTTACAGCAGGCGCGTGCCGACGGCGCGCCTGCGGCGCTGAGGGAGGCCCTGCGCGATTCGCCCGGCTGGGACGGCGTGTTTTCCCGCGCGGTGGCGTCGGCCAGGAACGATTTTCCCGCCCTCAAAGTGCATGCACGCCCCGCGCAGTAAAGAGACATGCGCGGCTCGCGCAATAGACTGAGGAAGAGGCCTACGGTGCCCGGGATTGCCGACTGGGCGGGCCTCGCGAGCAAAGGAGGCCGGAAGAACATGGCGGATCTGCGCATAGGGGTTATCGGTTACGGCGCGCGTGGCGGTCTTGCCAAGCACGCCCACAAGCCGGGGGAGGGCAGCGCCGTGGTGGCGGTCTGCGACCCGACCGAGAGAGGGCTGGCCGACGCGCGCGAAGTATTCGGCGATAGCGCCGCCTACGTGGGGGAACTAGACGAACTGCTCGCGCTGGGACTCGACGCGGTGATGATCCTCGCGCCCGACTACGCCCATGCAGGCATCGCCCGCCGCACCCTCGCCGCGGGCCTGCCCACGTTCTGCGAGAAGCCGCTGGCCATCAGCCTGGAGGACGCTGACGATCTGCTCGATCTGGCCAAGCGGCACCGGGCCCGGCTTTACGTCGGCCACAACATGCGCCACATGCCGGTGGTGCGGCAGATGAAACGCCTGATCGATGAGGGGCGGATCGGCAGGGTGCGCGCTATCTGGTGCCGCCACTTCGTCGGTGCTGGGGGAGACTTCTACTTCAAGGATTGGCACGCCGAACGCGAGCGCGTAAACACCCTGCTGCTGCAAAAGGGGGCGCACGACATAGATGTGATCCACTGGCTCGCGGGCGGCTACACCCGCCGCGTGTCAGGCGTTGGCAAGCTGGCCGTTTACGGAGACATCACCGATCGCCGCGACAACAGCGACCGCCGCATGTGGGACTGGTACAGCGCTGACAACTGGCCGCCCACCGCGCAAAAGGAACTAAACCCGGTGGTGGATGTTGAAGATATCTCCATGCTGCAAATGGAGCTGGATAACGGGGTGCTCGCCTCCTACCAGCAGTGTCACTTCACCCCCGACTACTGGCGCAACTACACGATCATCGGTGACGCCGGGCGGATAGAAAACATGGGAGATAACGGCGGTGACTTCATCTACCTGTGGGACAGCCGCCGGGGCGGAGCGGGAAAGCCGGACGCGGTGGAGGTGATCGCCCGCGAGAGCGGCGGTCACGGCGGGGCCGATCCGAGCCTGGTAGCGGAGTTCCTGCGGTTTGCGCGCGCGGGTGGGCACACCGAGGTGTCGGCGGTTGCTGCACGGGAGGCGGTGGCCACCGGCTGCGTCGGCGCGGATTCGCTGCGCGCGGGCGGCGGCATGCTACCCGTGCCCCCGCTGGCCGCTGAGGTGCGACAATACTTCGATGCGGGACAGTGCTAGAGCGGAATAATTCGCGGCAAAAATCCCGGCGAAACCATTGCCCGACGTCCCCCGTGCGACTTAGTATGTACAGACATATACAGTGATGTTTAAGGAGGGCGTGGACATGCCTGGCATAGATCTCTGGGAAGCTACCGTACTGGGTATTACTTTCGCGCCCGTCGTGCTGGTAATCGCTTTGCTTGCCGCCTGGCTCTGGAAATCCCCCACCAAGTTGCTGCGTAAGTTGCGGGGCGCACGAAGCGCCGACGCGCAGGTCGAAAAGCTGCGCCGCGAACGGCGCGAGGCCGCCGGCAGGGGCTAAAGCCAGCCGTTTTTCTCCGCCGTATAAGCGGCCTCGGTGCGGTTGCGCGCCATCGTCTTAGCGATGGCCGACGAAGCATAGTTACGCACGGTCCCCTCGCTCAGGTGCAGTTCTGCGGCGATCTCCGAAACGTCCGCCCCGTTGCGCGAAGCGCGTAAAACATCCGCCTCGCGCGCGGTGAGGGGGCTTGGGCCGAGCAACACGGTTTCCTCCGCGAGGCTGGGGTCGATCACCCTATCCCCGGTGTGCACCCGTCGGATTGCTTCCGCCAGCTTCTCGGGTGGGGTGTCCTTCACCAGGAATCCCGATGCGCCCTCCGCGAGGGCGCGCGAAACATAGCCGGGCCTGCCGAAAGTCGTCACCATCAAGACCCGGCAAGCCGGGTAGTTCTGGCGCACCTGGGAAAGCGCCCAGAAGCCGTCTCCGCTCGGCATGTCTATATCCACCAGGGCCACGTCCGCCCGTGCGGTCTGGGCTGCGGGCAGCACCTCGCGACCGGTGCCGACGTCGGCCACCACCTCGATGTCCTCCTCCAGCCCGAGCAGGGTTGCCAGCGCGCCACGCACCAGGTGCTGATCGTCGGCGATCAGCGCCCTGATCGGTGTGGCCGGTGTGCCTGTGGAAAACATCCCGTTATCACTCACTTAAACCTCACTTCCGCCAGGGTGCCGGGGGACGCCGAATCGCCGGGGAAAGCCGGTTCCAGGGTAAGCATTCCCCCGTGTGAGAGAAGCCTTTCCCGCATCCCCGTAAGCCCGTTTCCGTAGGGCGCCTCGGCGCAGCCTACCCCGTTGTCACGCACCCGCAGCAGGTTCGGGGTCAGGGTCACCTCTACCCGGCTGGCCAGGGAATGGCGCACCACGTTGGTGGTCAATTCCCGCAGCGCCCAGGAGAAAATCTCGTTTCTTTCCGGGGGGAGGGAGGTCACCTCGCTATCCGGCAGAGGCAGGTTGTGGGAGATCCCGGCGGCTGTGAAAGCGGTCTCGCTGGCCAGCAGCTGGGAGGCCAGATTCGGGGCGCGTAGCCGGGTCACGGTCTCGCGCACGTCGGCCAGGCTGCGCCGGGAAATCTGCAGCACCTCCGTCAGCTCCCGCTTGGCGTCCTCCGGGCGGGTGTCTATCAGTCTGAGTGCCACCTCCGCCTTCAGGGTCAGGGTTGTGAGGGAATGGCCCAGGATGTCGTGCACCTCCCGGCTGATCTCGGTTCTCTCCAGCTCCCGTGCCAGGCTGGTCTCGCGCATTCCCTGCTCCATGCCGAGACGGCCCAGCAGCGCGCTGACGGCCCCGCCAATGTTGCCGACCAGTGTCCATATTCCCGCAGGCGTAGGAAGGAAGAGCCACACGGCAAGCGCGGTCAGCGAGATCAGGAAGGCACTAAAGAAGATGCCCTGCCGAAGCCTGGTGGTGAACAGCACGAGCGCGCAGACGAAGGGCAGGAAAAACAGCGAGAACTCTCCGATTACCGGGAAAGTTGAGACTGCGGAAAGTATCAGCAGCGGCAGGATGAAGCGAATCGGATAGAGCTGGGTGCGCAGTGGGGTGCTTGGCAGGTAGGCGCTGAACACCGGCTCCGACTTATCGCGTTCCGCGGTGAAGAGGATGCTGTGCACATATAGCGCGGCAAAAATCGCAAAACCGGTGAACGCCAGGGCTCGGTAGCCGAACGGGGCGGGGGAGCGGAAGATCGCCACCAGAGGGAAAAGCAGGAACACCGTCCAGAAAACCGCAAAAATCTTGTCCCAGAAAGACTGGTTCCTGCGCCTCTGCGCGAGCGCGGCACCCGCCTCCCGGCCCTCGCTGCGGGGGACCGGGGAGACAGGATTGATTGCTGCCCGAGCGTCTTTCACGCTTTCCTTCCGCGCAGGCGCAGCGCCAGCAGCGCGGCCCCGGCGAAGATCAGAATCCATGCCACCAGGTTAGCTACCTGCTGGCCGATTCCCTGGGTGACCAGACCGTCGATTGATGCGAACGTGCCACCGACCAGCGGCCACTGGACCAGACGGTTGATGCCATACAGCGGGGTGAACTGGCTGAACTGGAGTAGCTTCCCGCCCAGCGGCATGAACATGTTGCCGAGGAACGCGAACAGGCTGATCGCGGAAGCCGCTATGCCCGCCGCCGAATTAGCCGGCACCACCATTCCGATGAGGATGCCGAACAGCGCGCACGGCAGGGCAGCCAGGTAGCAAAGGGCGGCACAGGTCAGCCACAGCTGCAGGGAAGGCATCCGGGACACGGTGGCGGCCCCCACGGTGAACAGCACCGCCACGGGCAACATCGACAGGAACAGGGTGGAGAGCAGCTTCGCCGTCAGGTACGTCTTCATGCCCCCCGAGGAAAGCGCGACCTGCCTGCCCCAGCCGGTGCTCAGCTCGACAGCCATCTGGGCGGCAAACGCGGCCCCGGCTGCGGCAGCGCTATAGGTTGCCATCGATACCAGGATCACCGCGGAAACGTTCAGGCCCTCCTTGATGGTTTCGGACGCGAAAGAGGAGTTGACGCCGAAGATGGCGAACATCATCAGCGGCATCACCACGGTAAAGAACATCGCGCTCGGATCCCGCAGCGTGCTTAGCAGCTCCGTGCGGGTGTAAGTTCCAAGGCCCCTCATTTGTTTTCCCCTTCCACAAGTTCCGTGTAGATGTCGTCGATACTGCGGGCGCTCACCCGCAGCCCGCTCGCTCGGGTTTCGGTGAGCAGGCGGCGCAGTAGCGCGTCGGAAGTCTGCTGCCCGGACAGGGCGTCCTGGGGCGATTCGGTGACCAGTAGCCGGAAAGATTCGCCGTGCGTCTCGATCCGGGTACCCGCAGGGCAGAGCCGACCCAGCGAACTTTCGTCAGCGCCCCCGGGAAGGCTGCCGGAAACAACCACCTGGCTGGTGAACATCTCTTGCAGCGGCCTATCCGAAATCACGTTTCCCTTCGCCAGCACCACCACCCGATCCGCCGCGTCTGCCGCTTCCTGGAGATAGTGGGTGGCAAACAGCACCGTCATCCCGCCGCTGGCCGCCTCCTCGCGCAGCATCCGCCAAAAATCGCGCCGGGCGCCGACGTCCATCGCGTTCGTCGGTTCGTCCAGTACCAGCAGGCGGGCCCTGCCCAGCAGCGCCAGTGCGAGCCGCACCCGCTGGCGCTCGCCGCCAGAAAGCGAGGCCTGCTTCCGTTTCATGAGCGATCCCAGGTTGGCTTTCTCCACCACCTCGGAAAGCGGGGCGGGGTTGACGGTCATGGCCGACATGGTGCGCAGGATTTCCGCTACGCGCAGGTCTTGCGGCATGCCGCCGTTTTGCAGCATCGCCCCGACCAGCCCCTTGTTGACTGCCTTTGCGGGTGTCATGCCGAGCATGCGGGACTCGCCGCTGGTTGGTTTACGTAGCCCCAGCAAAATATCCATGGTGGTCGATTTGCCGCTGCCGTTCGGCCCGAGTAGCGCGGTCACGCTGCCCTGCCGCCCGGCCAGGTTGATGTCTCGCACCGCCGTGAAGTCGCCGAAACGCTGCGTGACGTTCCTTAGTTCCCATGCGTATGTGTTCATGGCGTTAATTCTTCGCGCGGGCCGAAAAAAGGGGGTAGGGAGGGGCGTAACGGTTTAGACATGACATTTGTCAGATCGCGTGCAAGCGGGAAGGTTAGCATGAGATACGATTGTTGGTATGAAAAAATCATTCGCAGACGCGGGGAAATCTGCTGAAAAGAACGGCTCTCGCTATGTTTGGGTAGACATTATTCGCGGTTTCATGATTCTTGTGGTAGTCATGTTCCATGTTCCGGCTTGGATTGAGGATGCTCCGGGAAATTTTCTTCTGGGTAGGTTGATAAACCGTTTTTTCACCCCATATATGATGCCGATGATGATGATATTATCTGGGTTTTTTATTGTGCGCTCGGTAGAGAAGCCGCTTAAGGAATATTATGTAGGTAAATTCCGCTCAATTGTTTGGCCGTACCTAGTTTGGCAAACGATATATTTACTGGTTTTAATATCGCTCTCTGGCAACATTGAGGAAGTGCGACCTTTTATTAAATATTGGGACCCTGTTTCATATCTGTGGTACCTGTTCTTCTTATCTCTGATGCTCCTAGGGGCGCCTCTATTGCGATTTGTATCCGGATTCCTCTTCTTGGCGCTCTTTGTGGCGGGCGATATTCTAACAGCCTCTCAGGATTGGGTGTTTATTTCTGGTGGAATAAAAACTTTTATGTTTTTTGGGGTTATGTTCAGCTTTGGGGCTTTGTTTGGGAAGTGGTACCCTAAGATTTCCGGTTTGTTTGCTGGGTGGGTTGCGCGGGCTTTTGTTGTAGTGACCTTCATGATCGGCTCTGTGACTGTATTTTGGCGCGGCAGTTATGATAAGAGTACGCTTTTGTGGCTGCTTCTTACGCTAATTGGGTTCGTAAGTATGGTTGGGGTTACGGTATGGATTCAGGACTTGCCCTTTTTTGCCCCTATTGCTTGGCTGGGAAAGAATTCCCTGGTTCTTTATGTCACCCATTTGCCGGCGGGAATGCTGCTTGGCCACCTGGGTAGCACCACCGGCATCACCTCCCGGATGCCCAACGGCGTCGCGTTCTGCATGCTCACGGCGATCCTGGTGGGCGTGGGAGTGCTTTTCGTGGCTATGAGACGCCTGCGCCTGATAGATGCGCTGTTCGTGGGCCCGCGCCTTAACTGGGGCGCGCAGCGGCACAGCAAAATTGTGTAAGCCTTTTCTTGCCCGCTTTTACCCGCCCCTGCGTACTAGACTGGAGGCGACCTAAAGCCCTCGGACTGAACGCGAGAGAAATATCGTGACTACGCCCGCCAATGACCACCTGAAGCACTCTGTCCAGGCGATCAACTGGAACCGCATCCCGGACCCGAAGGACCTGGAGGTGTGGGATCGCCTTACCGGTAACTTCTGGCTGCCCGAAAAGGTGCCCGTATCTAACGACATTCCCTCCTGGGGGCGCCTGAGCGATCTGGAAAAGACCCTCACGATGCGAGTGTTCACGGGCCTGACCCTGCTCGATACCGTGCAGGGAACCGTCGGCGCGGTATCGCTTATTCCCGACGCGATCACCCCGCACGAGGAGGCGGTTTACACCAACATCGCCTTCATGGAGAGCGTGCACGCCAAGTCCTACAGCTCCATCTTCTCCACCCTCTGCTCTACCAAGGAAATCGACGAAGCGTTCCGCTGGTCCGAGCACAACGAGGCGCTGCAGAAGAAGGCGCAGATCGTGATGTCCTACTACGAGGGCAACGATCCCGAAAAGCGCAAAGTCGCATCCACCCTGCTGGAATCGTTCCTGTTCTACTCCGGCTTCTACCTGCCGATGTACTGGTCCAGCCACGGCGAGCTGACCAACACCGCCGACGTCATCCGCCTCATCATCCGCGACGAGGCCGTGCACGGCTACTACATTGGCTACAAGTACCAGCAGGCCGTAGAGAAGGCCTCGGCGGAGCGGCAGGCCGAACTGAAGGAATACACCTTCGATCTGCTTAACGAGCTGTACGACAACGAAGAGCAGTACACCGAGGACCTCTATGACCCGGTCGGCTGGACCGAGGACGTCAAGATGTTCCTGCGCTACAACGCTAACAAGGCCCTGATGAACCTGGGCTACGAGGCGCTGTTCCCGCAGGAGGCTTGCGAGGTTAACCCGGCGATCCTGGCTTCGCTGTCCCCGAACGCCGACGAAAACCACGACTTCTTCTCCGGCTCCGGTTCCTCCTACGTGATGGGTAAGGCCGTGGAAACCGAGGACGAGGACTGGGAGTTCTAAATGTCTACCGTGCGCGTCGGCATGATCGGTGCCGGCTACATTTCCGCAGAACACGCCCGCGCCTGGCGCGAACTTGGCGTGGAACTGACCATCCACGCGGTGGCGGGAGCCAAGGAACTGGCTCACGACCACGGGGCTGAGGTGGCCGATACCCTGGATGAACTGCTTGACCGCAGCGATCTGGTGGATGTCATCACCCCCACCGCAACCCACGCGGAACTGGTCACCACCGCTCTCGAAGCGGGCAAGGACGTAGTCTGCGAGAAGCCGCTCACCGCCGATCTTACCTCCGCGCACGCGCTGCGCGAGACCGCGCAGCGCACCGGACGCCAGCTTTTCCCCGGCCAGGTGGTGCGTTACGACCCGGCCTACCACGCGGTGCACAAGGCAATCGGTCTGCGCCGCCTCGGTGACCTCGCCGTGCTGCGCTACGAGCGCAGCGGGCTGGCTCCGAAGAGCGCCTGGTACGCCGACGAAAGCACCTCCGGCGGCATCGTCATGGACCTGATGATTCACGACATCGACCAGGCGATCTGGAACGCCGGTCCCGTCACCTCGGTGCACGCCACCCGGCGCGGGCTGGGCAGCGACGAGCACAGCCAGATCCAGGCTGCGCACGTCGTGCTGACCCACGAATCCGGCACCGTCAGCCACGTGCGTGGCCTGTGGGGAGCCGAGGGCACCACGATTCGCAGCGCGTTCAGCCTGTACGGCACGGGCGGCGTGATCGAACACGATTCGCGCGATCACTCCGGCGTGCGGCTGGACTTTGCGGCGCTCGAAAACACGCGCCGCAGCGGCGGTTACGTGCCTTCCGACCGTCTCACCGAGTCCCCGTTCCTGACCCAGCTGCGAGACGTTTACCTAGCCGTCACCCAGGGGCGCGAGGTGCGCACCAGCCTTGACGAGGGCATCTATAGCGTCGAGGTTTGCCTGGCCGCTATCGAGTCGCTGCGCAGCGGTAATGCCGTGCGCCTTGCCGACATGCTGACCGAGGAGGAAGCATGAAAATCGCGCTCATGTCGCTAGCCCATCCCAGGGCGATCGATCACGCGGAACGCCTGCTGGGCCGCCCCGACGTGGAACTCTTGCTGGCGGATCCGCTGGAAGAGGGCGACGCGGTAGGGGAGATGCGAGGCTACGAACTGGCCGAGCATTTCGAGGTTGAGCTGGTCGGCTCCTACGACGAAATGTTTGCCTGGGGCCCTGACGCCGTGATCATCTGCGAGAAGCCGAGCCGCCGCGCGGCAGCCGTGAAAATGGCTGCCGAACACGGCGTGCACGTGCTGGTCGAACAGCCCCTCGCGCTGAGTGTTAGCGAAGCGCGCGAGGCCGTGCAGGCCTGCGCCGAGGCAGGCGTGAAACTACAGGTGGTGGCCCCGCTCAGGTTCTCGCGCGCGGTAGAGGCGGCCCGAAAGGCCATCGCCTCCGGCGCGGTAGGCGAGGTTCTCGGCATTACCGCCACGCACACCTCGAAGCTGCCGCTCACCGAACGCGCCTGGTTTGGCGAAGCCGCCGAGGGCGGCTGCATCGGCGAGCACCTGGCTCCGGTAATCGATGTGGCCTCGCTGCTGACGGGCCGCGACCTGGCGGCGGTCGGCGCAGACGTTTACGTCACCACCAACCGGATCGTGCACGGTGCCTCCGACGGCCTGGACGTGCCCACCGGTGCGCTGGTCGATGTGGTGCCGCAGGATGGCCCGATTACGGCCGTCGACTGCAGCTGGACCATTCCGGACACGGCGCCGACGGACCGCGAACTCACCGTGCAGGTGATGGGCAGCGAGGGCACGATTGACGTGGAGCCCTATGCGCAGCACCTGGCAGGTTTCGAGCGGGCCAGCGCCAAGAGCTTCTGGATTCCGTTCGGCACCGACTTCCTGGCGGCCGCGTTGGACGAGTTCCTGGGCCTCGTGGACGGCACCGTTAGCGAGGGACGCGCGGGCGCAGAGATCGCCCTGCAGGGGGCCCGCATCGCGGAGACCGCGCTCTACAGCGCCACCACTCCCGGCATCGAACAGGTTTTGGCCGATGACGCCCCGCGTGGAGGAAACGAGGAAGAGACCGTTCCGGCGGAAGATTCCATGCTCGAAGCGGAAACCGAAGCCGAAGCGGACAGCCTTTCTCCGGAAGATGCCGAGGCATCGGCAGAGGAGAACGAGGCAGACTCCACTATGGCAGAGCGGCCTGAAACTGACGAAGAGGACGCCGACGTTCGCGAGGACTAATCCTCACGGCCGGATCGCAACATCGGACGCAGCTCACCCCCGAGGGGTGGGCTGCGTCTCTGTATTGGATGTACCCCCTGGTAGAAGCCGATTTTGCGGGTAGAGTCGCAGAGGTTCGACCGTGGAGTCGAACCGTACGGACTTCCGCGCCAGACGATGGCGCGTTGTGATCTAAAGGGGTTTTATAAATGGGTTTCATCGGTTGGATCATCCTCGGTATTCTCGCTGGCGCTATCGCTAAGGCGATCATGCCGGGCAAGCAGGGTGGCGGCATCTTCGCGACCATGATTCTGGGCATCGTCGGTGCCGTGGTTGGTGGCTTCATCGGCAGCCGCCTGTTCAACGTCGACCTGAGCACCTTCTGGAGCCTTTCCACCTGGGCTCTGGCCATCGGTGGTTCGCTGATCGTTCTCGCTGTGTGGGGCTACTTCACCGGCAAGAAGAACTGACTTTAGAAGTTGCGCTCCGCTGAGGCGGAAGCAAAGCCAGGGGGCATCGGGAGACCGGTGCCCCCTTTCGCTAGCGCGATGCGCCTAGCTGGGTGCGAGCGTTCCTTGCCAGGGGGACTGCGGTATAGCACTCATTGGGGCTGACGCGCACATTGCGATATAGTTAGAACGCTGCTTCGGTAGCGCGGGCCTCTAGCTCAGTTGGCAGAGCATCGGACTTTTAATCCGCGGGTCGTGGGTTCGATCCCCACGGGGCCCACCGTGTGACCAGGGCAAATGCTCGGTTTTTGCGTTTGTAGTGTGGAAGGTGCACCCATTGGTGCACCCGCCAGAACCAAAGGTTTGTCGTAAGGATGACCGACTGGCGGTTCTGCCTGAGCCAGGGTTCCTACAGTAAAATCTGTCATGATCTTCCCACTGTTCGTAGGCAGCAAGGAAAACCATGAGTCTCCCGTCGTTTTCACCCAATAGCCAGCCAGGCTCGCAGGGCGACGGCTACCAGCCGCCAACCCAGGCTCCGTACTACCAGCAACAGCCCCAGCCTCAGCAGCCGACGGCGCCCGCCGTAGCGGAGGCGGTGAAGGTGGTCGAATATGTCGACATTCCCGGCCGCGAACCGGTGAAACTAGCCTCGGTTACACAGCGTTTCCTGGCGCGGGTGATAGATCTGGGAATTTTTCTTGCCGTCGACGCCCTGATCATTTTCATGCTGACAGGGGTGTTGTCGTTGGGAAGCGGCGACGACGCCTCCGATTTCATCTTCACCTTCCTGGGCTTGATGGTTATCTTTAACCTCTACCTGATGCCGCTCATGTTCCTGTTTGGCTACCTCTACGAATCGATCATGGTTACGCTCTGGGGAGCTACCGTGGGCAAGCTGCTTTTCGGGGTAAAGGTGGTGAACTCGGTAAATGCCGAGCTTCCCGGGCCCGGCGCAGGATTTATGCGCTTTCTGATTCCCGCCCTCTGTCCGCTGATTCCTTTCATCGGTCTCTTGGGCACTCTGATTTTCTTGATATCTCCCACCTTCGATTCATCCGGACGCCGCCAAGGTTGGCACGACAAGATTGCCAATACTCTGGTTGTAGCGAGTAAGTAGCTGTGGGGAAAACAAAGTGGGGTTTCCGGTATCTACCGGGAACCCCACTTTGCAATGCCTCGCTGTTCCTAGGCGGTTACGCTAGCGCGCTTGCGCCAGAGAACCACCCAGGCGATTGCCCCGAAAACTACTATCAGTGCGCCTTCCACTGACTGCATCGTGGCGATCAACTTGGGCGATACGGGGGCGTTCAGGGAAGAAAGCAAGATGAAGTCCCAGAGCGCGTGCGCCAGGATCAGCGGCTTCAGATTGCGGGTAAGCAGCGCAATCGGCCCCATGGCCAGGCCGAATAGCAGGGTGTGTCCAAGCTGCACCGCGACGCCGGCTACGGGCAGGCCGCCCAGCACGTTTACCGCGTGCAGCAGGCTGAACAGGATTGCGGAGACCAGGGCCGCCAGCAGCGGGTTAGACCTGTTACGCAGCATCCCCTGCAGGATGACGCCGCGGAACATGGTTTCTTCCGCGTAGCCGACGAGTGCGGTCAGTATGGCGACTATGGCGATGGAAAATAGGGCTTCGCTGTCTGCGTAGAGGGCCGCCGCCACTCCAACCAGGTCGAACGCTTCCAACAGCAGCCAGGGGCTTACCCAGGCATAGGAGGCGGCGGCGGAACTATCCTCGGCGGTTAGCCGCACCCGGGTTTTCTTTGCCGCGAAAGCGGTGTATCCGGCGACAACGACCATCCAGGGCAAGAAGGTGAAGGCGAAATAAGGCGTGGCGTAGGGGACGGCAAAGACATGGAACGTGACGGCCATGCCCACTCCCATGATGGCTATGTAGCCGATAACCCAGGGAAGCCAGGACTGGCGGGGACGAGACTGTGCAGGAGTGCTCAAAACTTTTCCTTAGGAGAATAGGTGAAACCTATAGAGAAACGAATATTAGCAGGTCAGGGTGGGGAAAGATGAAATGTTCCTGTGAGTGGACGCTGGGGCTGTAACACTGCTTCCCAGTTCAGCCGCGAGCGGACAGCAAACTCTTACCAGTTATGTATTACCTGGTCAGGTATTAATCTGGCCGTATGACCCATTACGACATGCTCATCATCGGCACGGGCTCGGGAAATTCCCTCCTGGGGCCTGAGTTTTCCGACAAAAAGATCGCCCTCGTAGAGAAGTCGGTCTTTGGCGGTACCTGCCTCAACGTTGGCTGCATACCCACCAAAATGTTTGTCTACACGGCCGATCTGGCCGCCACCCCCGGCGAGGCCGGTCGCTTCGGTGTGGACGAAACGCTGGACGGCGTGCGCTGGGCAGATGTGCGCGATCGCGTCTTTGGTCGGATTGATCCGATCGCGGCGGCGGGTGAGGAATACCGGGTAAGCAACCCCGATAACGACAACGTCACGGTTTATCGCGGCACCGCGCGCTTTACGGGTGAAAAAACCATCGAGGTTACGCTCAACGACGGCGGCACCGCCACGGTCACGGCCGACACCGTGGTTATCGCGGCGGGGGCGCGCCCGCAGATCCCCGACATCGCTGGCCTGGCCGACGCTAACCCGTTGACCTCAGACAATGTGATGCGCATGGAATCCCTCCCGGCCAGCATGGCGATCCTCGGCTCCGGTTTCATCGCCGCCGAAATGGCGCACATCTTTGCCTCGCTAGGGGTTGAGGTGACCCTGCTGGCCCGCTCCGGGGCGCTGCTGCGCGCAGAGGATGCCGACGTCAGCGAAGCCTTCACAAAGCTGGCCCGCGAACGCTTCAACGTGCGCAGCAACTTCTCCACCACCTCCGTGGTGCGCGATGACGAGGGCGTGAAGATCACGGGGGATACCGTGAATGGCAGCGAAACTATCCGGGTGGAGGAAATCCTGGTCGCTACCGGCCGCACTCCGAATGGCGATGTGTTGAATGTTGCCGCAGCAGGCATCGACATGACCGACGACGGCCGCGTTGCGGTGGATGAATACCAGCGCGTGCTGGGCGGGGGAGCGCCGCTCGCAGGCGTTTGGGCTCTCGGGGACGTCTCGTCCCGCTACCAACTCAAGCACGTGGCGAACCACGAGGCGCGAACGGTAAAGCACAACCTTTTAGTGAAGGACGAAAACGCGCTGCGGGCAAGCGATCACCGCTATGTTCCCCACGCCGTGTTTAGCCACCCCCAGATAGCGGCTGCGGGGATGACCGAAAAGCAGGCGCGAGAAAGCGGCCGCGAAATCCTGGTGGTCAATCAGCCCTACGCCTCCATCGCCTACGGTTGGGCGATGGAAGACCAGAACGGTTTCGCGAAACTTGTCGCGGACGCCGAAACCACGGAGCTGCTCGGCGCGCACATCATGGGCCCGCACGCACCCACCCTGATCCAGACTCTGATTCAGGCGATGAGCACCGGGCAGAGTGCCCGCGATATTGCCGCCACGCAGTACTGGATCCACCCGGCTATGCCGGAACTGCTGGAAAACGCGCTGCTTAACCTCGTAGCGCAGGCCGATGAACGCGCCGGGGCCTGACCCCGCACGTCAATAAAACACTAAAGTGGCGGCCCCCTGAAAAGGGGACCGCCACTTTAGTTTTATGCCGCTACTGGTTGTAGGCGCTGCTTACCGGGTATTCCTCGGAAGAACCGGGCAGGCAGGACTTGAGAGCCTCTTCCTGGCTAAACGGCTGCTGCTTTTCCGTGGCCGAACCATCGCCGCCAGTATTTTGAGCACTATCTGCGCCCGGCTTGGCCGGTGCGGCAGGTTTCTCGCTCGGCTGCTCGGCCTTCGGCGTAGCAGGGGCTGCCGGGGCAGCGGGCTTCTCGGTAGGACCGCCGGTAACGCTGGTTACCTTGGTGGCCTCCATCGATTCCTTAATGGACTGCTGCACCCAGGCGCGAATCTTCTTCTCGTCAGGCTGATGCGCGGTGTTAAACACGCGCTCGTCCATCGGGAAGCTGAGGAAGCCCCCTTCCTTAACTTTGAGGGCGAGCTGCGCGAAGGCGGGCACCTGATCCTGCGCTATGTCCGTTTCGATATTGCGCTCGGTAGCGGTAACAAGAGCAGGGAAAGAGGTGGCGAGGGTGAGCGGGTTCGCTTCCTTGCTGAGCGTGCGAATCATGCGCTGCTGACGGCAGATGCGGTTGAAGTCGTCCGCCCCCTCGCGAGAGCGTGCGTACCAGAGGGCGTGGTAGCCGTCCAGGTGCTGCCAGCCCTTCTCGATCCAACCGGTGATCGGGTGGCGATGCCGCGCGCCCGGATCTTTACCGCCGCCGATCGGAATGCGCCTTTCCACCTCAAGGTTTACGCCGCCGATCGCGTTTACGACGTCCTCGAAGCCCTTGAGGTTAACCATCGCGTAGTAGTCGATCTTTAGGCCGGTCAGGTTTTCTACCGCCTGTTCGGTGGCGGTGAGGCCGGGGTTCGGGTCCCCTGGGAAGAGCTGCTTTTCGTCCTCTGCCCAGCTCCAAACCGCGTTAATCATGTTTTCCGGGTTCTTGAAGTAGCCAAAGCCCTCCGGCCAGCGTTTTGCGGCGGCAGTTCCGGTCGGAAACTTTGGCCGCTGCACGTTACGGGGAATGGAGAAGAGCGCGGTGCGTCCGGTCTTGGTGTCGATGGACGCCACCATGATCGTGTCCGGGCGCGTTCCCGTGCGGTCCGCACCGGCATCCTGGCCGAGCAGCAGAACGTTAATGCGCTCCTTCTTCCAGATAGCTCCCGCCCCGTCCGTTGCCTGGCCGCCGTTCTTACCGCCAAAAACGGTGTCGGAGCCAAGTAGGTGCTGACCCACCCAGAGATAACGGGCACCGGTCGCGAAGGGCACAAAGGCTATCGTTGCGATCAGCGCGGTGACGACGAGCAGCGCCGTGCGTTCCTTACCGAAGAGGCGTTGCGATAGCCGCTGTTCCCGGCTGGTCAGAGCAAGCTGCCAGAGCCAAATCAGGCCGCCCACTAGCAGCATGCCGAGGAACAAAATGAGCAGGGTGCGGCTGGTGCCGATGGCGAGCAAGGTGCTCAGTGAATTGCTGACGATGACGGCGCTCAGCAAAAGGGTGAGCACCAGCAGAACGCTGATTACGGTGAGCGCTAGGCCGACGGTGCGCCGTCTAGTGCGCAGCAGGCCGGAGCCGGGAAGAATGCCGGAGGCTAGCACCCCCAAGATGGCGCGGCGGAGACTGCCGTCCCTGTGCGGGGGCGTAGTTTCGGACTCTTCTGTGGCTACTGAGCCAGGAACCGTAACATTCTCGGGCTCTGTCGGCCTGGCCTCCGCAGAAGGCTCTTCCGTGCCGAACGACGCATGCGGCTCTTCAACCGCGGGGGAGGCTGTTTCTTGCGTTATCTCCCTGGCTGCCCGAAAACTTTCGGCTTCTTCGGAAGCCTGTTGCGGCAGGCTTTCCACCGGCTTCGGTGCGGGCAAGGGCGAGGAATCGCGGCGTGCGTGCCGTCCGCGGCGAGTGTTCGTGGGAGTGCGAGTTTCCCCGTCGGTGAGGGGAAGTCCGGCTAGCGGGAAGGGGTCCGCCGGCCACGTACGGGCGGCGGGGTTTACTTCCGTTTCCTGGGCCTTTCCCTGTCGGGGGGCGTCATAGCGCGAATCCTGGCGTACATGCCTGCCGCGTGCGCGCGGGCGCGGTGCGCCCTGGCGGGCTTCACCACCTGCGCGGCGACGCCGTCCCTTGGGGGAAGAAGTGTCGGGAGAATCCGTCATGAGGGCCATCATAGGCCGGTTTACCCAGGTCGCACGATAACTACTGCGTAGGCGGTCACACTCGGTAGGCTATGGGTATGGAATTTAGCCATCAGCCTCAGCACGATCTCACTTACGACGACGTATTTTTCCTACCCTCGCGCTCCAGCGTGCCCTCCCGCTTTAACGTAGACCTATCTTCCGACGACGGCACGGGAACCACGATCCCGCTGATCGCGGCCAATATGACCGCGGTCTCCGGTCGCCGTATGGCCGAGGTTATGGCTCGCCGCGGCGGCGTCGCTATCCTGCCGCAGGACCTCAGCAATGAACGCCTCACCTCCGTCATCCGCTCCCTTAAAGAACGCGACGTGCTGGTAGATAAGGCGCTCACCGTACGCTCGCACGTAACCGTCGGCCAGGTGCGTAGCCTGCTCCCGAAGCGCCCCCACGGTATAGCCGTAGTAGTAGACGAAAATAACCGCCCGCTCGGCGTGGTGGCGGAGGAAGACCTCGAGGCGCGAGACGCCTTCACCCAGGTGGGGGATCTCGCCACGCAGAAGGCCCCCACCCTGCGCCGCAGCGACGTTTCCGCGGGCGATCCCTCGCTCTACGTGAACCTGCAGGCAACCCATCACGGCCTGGCACTCATCACCAACGATGACGACACCCTGGTCGGCGTGCTCACCGCGAAAGGCGTGGTGCGCAGTTCCATCTACCGCCCGGCCCTGGACAAGAACGGCGGCTTCCGCATCGGCATCGCGCTCGGCATTAACGGTGACGTTGCGGGCAAGGCGGAAGAATTCATCGCGGCGGGTGCCGACATCCTCGTGCTCGATACCGCGCACGGGCACCAGGAAAAGATGATCGAGGCTCTCAAGAAGGTGCGCGCCGTGGTCGGCCCGCGCAGCGAGGACCCGAACGACACTAACAGCGTGCGCATCGCGGCCGGCAACATCGTCACCGCGGAAGGCGTGCGCGATCTGGTGGCCGCCGGAGCGGACATCCTCAAGGTGGGTGTCGGCCCGGGCGCCATGTGCACTACCCGCATGCAGACCGGCGTGGGCCGCCCCCAGTTTTCCGCCGTCCTCGACTGCTCCGCCGCCGCGCGCGAAATCGGCGCGCGCGTCTGGGCCGACGGAGGCGTGCGCCATCCGCGCGACGTCGCCCTGGCCCTCGCCGCCGGTGCCTCCAACGTGATGATCGGTTCATGGTTCGCGGGCACCTACGAATCGCCGGGCGAGATGCGCCGCGACGAACGCGGCCGCCTCTACAAGGAAAGCTTCGGCATGGCCTCCAAGCGCGCGGTCAAGCACCGCACCGCCAGCGAGGACGCCTTCGCGCAGGCGCGCAAGGCGCTGTTCGAGGAGGGCATCTCCACCTCCCGCATGTACCTGCGTCCGGGAGCGGGCAGCGTCGAGGACCTGATCGATTCGATCACCGCCGGCGTGCGCTCCTCCTGCACCTACGCGGGGGCGGCGAACCTGGACGAGTTCCGCGACCGCGCCCGCATCGGGCTGCAGAGCGCCTCCGGCTACGCCGAGGGACGCCCGCTCGATAGTTCCTGGTCCTGATCCGGAAAGATAGAGTTTTAGCCATGACTACTCTGGTGATTGGCGGAGCCGGGTACATCGGCTCCCACGTGGTACGCCTGCTACAGGAACGCGGCGATAAGGTCATCGTCGTAGACGATCTTTCTACCGGTTTCGCCTCCCGTATCGGAGACGCCGAGCTGCTCGAACTGGATGTCACGCAGCCCGACGCCGCCGAGAAGATGGCTTTCGCGATGCGTAAGTCCGGCGCGGATTCGGTGATCCACTTCGCCGCCCACAAGCAGGTGGGCGAGAGCGTTGCGGAACCGATGATGTACTGGCACGACAACATCGCGGGCCTGGCAAACGTGATCAGCGCTGCCCGCACGGCAGAGGTGAAGAAGGTCGTGTTCTCGTCCTCCGCCGCCGTCTACGGCATGCCCGACGTTGACCTGGTGGAAGAGACCCTCGATCCGAAGCCGATCAACCCCTACGGAGCCACCAAGTACGTCGGCGAATGGATGCTGGCCGACGCTGAGCGTGCCTACGGCATGCGCACCGTCGGGCTGCGCTACTTTAACGTGGCGGGCGCGGGCTGGCCGGAACTGGCCGACACCATGGTGATGAACCTGGTGCCGATCATCCTGGACGCGCTCGAAAAGGGCAAAGCCCCGATCGTGTTCGGTGACGACTACCCGACCCCGGACGGCACCTGCATCCGCGACTACGTGCACGTGCTCGACCTGGCTCACGCGCACCTGGCGGCGCTCGACTACCTCGACCGCGACGAGCGCGCGCACCGCGTATTCAACGTGGGCACCGGCAAGGGCTCCAGCGTGCTCGACGTGATCGAATCGATCGCGCGCGTTAAGGGTATCGAGATCAAGCCGGAGATCGGGCCGCGCCGCGCGGGCGATCCGGCTCGCCTGATCTGCGCCACCAGCCGCATCGAGGAAGAGATGGGCTGGAAGAGCGATAAGACGCTGGACGACATCGTGCGTTCGGCCGTCGAAGCCCGCTGATTTACGGCAGAGACAACGAAGGTCGGGCCGTCGCGCGCAAGCGCGGCGGCCCGACCTCTACGTTTACGTGCAAGTGCGCCGGGAGACGGGGCTAGGCGCGGGCGAACACGATGGCGGTGGCGATCGCGGCGACGCCCTCGCCGCGACCCGTCAGACCGAGCGAATCTGTTGTGGTGCCGGAAAGGGAAACCGGTGCGCCGCAAGCCTTGCTCAGGGCCGCTTCTCCCTCGCTGCGGCGCTTTGCCAGCTTGGGCCGGTTGCCGATTACCTGAATGGCTACGTTGCCGATCTCAAACCCCGCCTCCCGCACCAGACGGGACGCCTCTGCCAACAGGGTAACGCCGGAAGCCCCCGCCAGTTCCGGGCGATCCACCCCGAAGTGACTGCCCAGATCGCCGATGGCGGCGGCGGTAAACAGCGCGTCGCAGGCGGCGTGCGCGGCAACGTCGGCATCAGAGTGTCCGGCTAGTCCCTGCTGTCCGGGCCAGTGCAGACCGGCCAGCCACATTTCGCGCGGCGCGTCTGCGGGAGAGAAGGCGTGAACGTCGGTCCCGATGCCGACGCGGGGGAGGGGGAGCGTTGCAACCATGCCGCCATTCTTTCATCCGCTGGCTGGCCGATAGCGTTGGCGCGCTAGGATTGCGAGCGTGAACGCTCGCTTACTTCCCCTGCGCCGACCCCGACCGACCGTTGCGGATACGGCCGCCATCGTGCTGGCCGGAGGCAGCGGCACGCGGGTGGGGGCAGGAGTGAACAAGGCATTTTTGCAGCTCAAGGGGCGCACTATCGCGGCCTGGAGCCTAGCCACCATGTCGCGTATCGAACGGCTCGGGCCGCTCGTGTTCGTTGTTCGCCCGGAGGACCGCCAACAGGCGGAAGAAATGGTGCGCGACGAACTGCCCGGCATCAAGGTGGAGGTCATTCACGGCGGGGCCACGCGTCAGGAGTCGGAGCTGTGCGCGCTGCGCCACCTGGCGGAACGCATAGACGCGGGCAAGGTGCGTACCGTGCTGATCCACGACGCCGCGCGGCCGCTGGTCAGCCAGGGACTGGTGAACGCGGTAATGCACGCCGCGGCAGAAACCGGGGGAGCGGTGCCGGGGATCCCCGCCGCAGATCTTTTGCTTAACGCCGACGGCAAATTGGCGCCCGCCGGTGCCGACGGCCAGCTGCTGCGCGTGCAGACCCCGCAGGGCTTTCGCGCCGCACCGCTACTGGACGCCTACGAGGCGGCGGCGCGGGACGGCTTCAACGGCACCGACACCGCCTCCTGCGCCGAGGAATACAGTGACCTTGAGGTGACCTGGGTGCGGGGGGAGGATAGAAACTTCAAGATCACCTACGCCCAGGATCTGCTGCTCGCTCAGAACGTTGTGAACGCGTTAGGACTAGACAGATGAATGCCCCGCTGCACCAGAGTCACCTGCGTTGCATCAACTGCAACCTGCCCTCGGAACACGTGGTTATCTACGTCGGGCGGATTGTTAGCGAGGTCCAGTGCACCAGCTGCGGTGCCCGCACCCGGCTTGACGTGCGCGAAGAGTACCTGCCAGACCTGGGGGAGCGCATAAAGAGCAAACCCAAAAGGGTCTGGCGGAGGCTCCTGGCCTCCCCGGTAACCCTGATGCGTTCTCTGCCCGCTCACCTGCTCACCAAGCCGCTGCGAATGCTGCGGGAGATGTGGCTGGTCTGGCGGCGCTAACGTGCCGCGTGCGCGGTGTGGCCGAGCGAAATCTCCGCCTGCCACAGGCTGAGCCTGTCTAACACCGGAAAATAGGCGAACGCCCCCGGCAGGGTGGCTATCTCGGCCCCGGCGGAGGCCAGGGCGTGTATCTCGTCCCAGCCCTCCCCGCGCGCGTCCCGTACCAGGTCTTGCAAAACCCCGGGAGCGAAGAGGCGCGGCCCCTGCACCACGCCGAGTCGGGAGCGATCGACGTTACGCAACCCGGTCGCGGTGACCTCCTTCACCGAGTCGGTGACGTCCACCGTCGGCGCAATTGCGGCGCACCTGCCCAGGTGCGGGGCTAGCTCGCTGACGCTGCGCAGCGCCGCAGAATCACAGAGCGCGCGTTCGGCGTCCACCAGTAGCACGGCCTCGTCTTTTCCGCTCAGGCGCGCGGCCTCGCGCACCGCATTGAGCCGCAGCTCTCCCCGGTCTTTTTGCTGCCAGGTATGAACCAGCGCATCGGCGGGTAGGTGGGCGGCAAGCTCGGGGCGGGTCTGCGCGGGCGCAAGCACCGTCACCGAGGAACCGTAAAGATCCCGTGCCGCGCGGTAAACCCGCGTTAGGGGGCTGACGCCGGATAGTGCGCTAAGGGCAGGGAAAAGTGGAAGGTGTTCGTCGGCGCTCACCTCGGTGAGGACGACGAACACCCTAAGCGGGTAGGTCACGGAAAGTTATTCCGTTTCTTCTTCCTTGGCGGGGACGTCGTGGCAGGCCAGCACGTCGTTGAGGATCTCCTCGGCGCGTGCCTCCTCTACCTTCTCCGCCAGCGCAAGCTCGGAAACAAGAATCTGGCGCGCCTTGGAAAGCATGCGCTTTTCCCCGGCCGAGAGGCCGCGATCGTGATCTCGGCGCCACAGGTCGCGCACTACCTCGGCAACCTTGATGACGTCTCCCGAGGCCAGCTTCTCCACGTTTGCCTTATAACGACGCGACCAGTTCGCGGGTTCTTCGGCATCGGTTTCGCGAAGGACGTCGAAAACCTTCTCCAGGCCGTCCTGGTCGACCACGTCGCGTACGCCCACCATGCCAACGTTGGCTGCGGGTACCTCGATCGTGAGATCGCCCTGTGCCACCTTGAGTTTCAGGTAGATCTTTTCTTCGCCCTTAATCACGCGCGTCTTTACTTCTTCGATGCGTGCCGCGCCGTGATGGGGGTAGACGACGGTTTCGCCGACTTTGAAAGTCATATGCTTGGTTTCCTTTCGTCCCCATTAGTTTACCACTCTACCTATGTGTTATAATTTCGAAATTTTTCGCATTTTGTTGCCTGTGTGCGTATTTTTACGGCGAGGCGTCAGAACAAACGAAATTCCGGTACTCTGGAACGTAGTCCCCGCACGGGCGTAAGACGAAAGCCCAAAACACGTCAGGAGAAAGCCAAATGCTCACGGTCCGTTCCGCCACGCGCCGCTTCGCCGCGGTTGCGCTGATTGCTACGGCAACCCTCGGTTTCTCCGGATGCACCTACCTCAACGCCGTGCAGACCAGCGAGTTCTATCAGGCTGCCGACGGCACCAACGCCAACGTGGGCAACGCGGAGCTTCGCAACCTGGTGCTGATCAGCGCGGGCAAGGGCAAGCCCGCCACCCTGGTGGGCGCGGTGGCAGGGCTTGGCGATGAGCCGGTATCCGTCACCATCACCGGCTCCTACGAGGGCAGCAGCGTGTTCACCGCGACCCTCACCGTGCAGCCGCATGAACTGGCCGAGATCGGCTACGTGAGCGGTACGCGAGTGTTTGTTGACAACACGCCGGTCATCCCCGGCGGTGTCATGACCGTCACCGCCACCGTCGGTTCCGAATCCAAGGAGTTCACGCTCCCCGTAATGTCCAACAAGCTCGATCAATACAAGAATATCGAGCTGCCGGGCGCGGATAACTAAAGACTTTTTATATACGTGTGGGGCCGAGCAAATGATGCTCGGCCCCACACGTATGTGTATATAGATCAGTGCTCCCGCTTCGGATGCGACATGCGATAGCCCAGGCCGCGCACCGTCTGGAGCAGGGTCGGGTTCTTCGGATCGGCCTCTATCTTGGAGCGCAGGCGCTTGATATGGACATCCAGGGTCTTGGAATCGCCCACGTAGTGCACTCCCCAGACCCGGTCCAGAATCTGTCCGCGCGTTAGCACCCGGTCCGGGTTACGCAGAAAAATCTCCAGCAGCTCAAACTCCTTCAGGGGCAGGGTGACCTCCGCGCCGTCCACGGTCAGGCTGTGGCGATCTACGTCCATGCGCAGCCCGCCGACGGTGAGGACGCTGTCGTCCTCGGCGTTCTGCTCGCCCCCGCGTCGGCGCAGCACCGCCTTGATACGGGCCACCAGCTCGCGCGAGGAATACGGCTTGGTGACGTAGTCATCGGCCCCCAGCTCCAGGCCCAGCACCTTATCGAACTCGTCGTCCTTAGCGGTCAGCATGATCACCGGGGTATCCGATACCTTGCGAATCTCCCGGCAGACGTCGGTGCCGCTCAGCACCGGCAGCATCAGGTCGAGCAAAACCAGGTCTGGGCAGTCCTGCTGGAAACGCTTCAGCCCCTCGCCGCCGTCGGCCGCGACGCTGACCTGCCAGCCTTCCTTTTCCAGAACGTAGGAAAGTGGATCGGAAAACGAAGATTCGTCCTCCACAATCAAAATCCTGGTCATTTCGCTAAACCTTTCCCTGACTGGGAGGTCAGTGTTGATTTCCGGTTATCGGGAGAATAAGCGGGTAGCCGCAGCGTGAAGGTGCTGCCCTTGCCGGGAGTGCTTTGGGCCACGACCTCGCCGCCGTGGTCGGTGGCGATGTGTTTCACGATGGCCAGGCCCAGGCCGGTGCCGCCGGTGGCGCGCGAACGGGCCGGGTCGACCCGGAAGAAACGCTCGAAGACGCGCTCCAGGTTTTCCGGGGAAATGCCGATGCCCTGGTCGCTCACGCTTACCTCAACCATGCCGCCGCGGGCGCGGGCCTTCACCGTCACCTTGGTGTCGGGGGAGGAATAGGCGATGGCGTTCGCGATCAGGTTAGACACCGCGGTGGTAAGCAGCTGCGCCGAACCGAAGGCGATCAGGCCCGGCCGGGTGGAAACGGAGACCTCGATCCCGCGGGCCGACGCCACGGTGAGGTGAGAGGCGAGCGCGTCGCCCACCACGCGGTCGAGCCGGACCGCGCTCGCGTCGGGAATGGCCGCGCCGCCCTGCAGGCGGGAAAGCTCGATGATCTCGCTGACCAGACGGGTGAGGCGCGTGGATTCGCGGCGCATGCGGCCCGCGAAACGGCGTACCGCGTCCGGATCGTCGGCCGCGTCCTCGACCGTTTCCGCGAGCAGGGAGATGGCCCCCACGGGAGTCTTTAGCTCGTGGGAAACGTTCGCCACGAAATCGCGCCGGGTAGCTTCCAGTTTTATCTCCCTGGTGCGGTCCTCCGCGAGCAGCAGCACCCGATCCGAGCCGAGCATGCCGATGCGCACGTCCAGGATCGCGTCTCCGTCCACCTGGTGCGCGCGGCGCAGCGTCATGCGTTCTTCGCGCAAGCCGCCGTCCTGCCCTACCCGTGAGGCGAGAGCGATCAGTTCCCTGGTGGCCAAGCGGGGATAGTCGCCGCCCACCCCGTGCACTAAGCCCAGCGAATAGGCGAGCGGCGCGGCGTGCAGCACGTCCCCGGCACTATCTAGCACCACGTAGGCGGAGCGCACGATGGAAAGGACCTCCGCCACGGGCTCCGGCACCAGCGGGCTAAGCGGGGGATTGGAGGGGAGGCGGCGGCGTTCGCTCCACATGAATGCGGTCATCGCAACCGTCCCGATGACGAGACCGACGAGTCCCGCCAGCAGGAGGGCCAGCATCATTTGGGTGCGCACAAAAATAGCCTACGCGGTAAAGGCTGCCGCAAAAGACAAGTTTCTAAGTGTTTACTCGGGCGAGCCGTAGCGTTAACCGACGGATGTGAGCATTTGGGGGTAGCACCGCTCAAACCTCTAAAGGAGAACTCCCATGCGCAACGCTTTCAACTCCGACCTCTCGGAGATGCGTGCCAACCTGGTGACAATGTGCCGCACCGTTGCGGAATCGGTTAGGGACGCTTCGGAAGCGCTTTTCGCGCAGGACCTAGAAAAGGCCGAACGCGTCATCCTGTCCGATCAGGAAATAGACGAAATGCAGATCTCCATCGATGAACTGGCAGTTGAGCTGCTCGCCCGCCAGCATCCGGTGGCCACCGACCTGCGTTCCGTGGTGTCGGCCCTGCGCATGAGCGCCAGCCTGGAACGCATGGGTGACCTCGCCGAACATATCGCGCTGACCACGCGCAGGCGCTACCCCGAACAGGTGATCGCTCCCTGCGCGCAGGACACGGTGCGGCAGATGGCCGCGCTCGCCCTGCGTGCGGTGGAAGATGCCGCGCAGGTGATCGAAACCCGCGATCTCAAGCTAGCGGCCCTCGTAACCACCCGGGACGAAGAGCTCGATGCCCTGCGCCAGGATGTGTTCAAGCTGCTCTACGCGGCAGAAAGCACGCTCAGCGTGCAGGACGCGGTGGACCTAACGCTGATCGCGCGCTTCTACGAGCGCCTTGGCGACCACGCGGTATCGCTGGTGCGCCGCATTGGCTTCCTGGTCACGGGCAGCACGCTGGACCCGCACAGCCCGGCCACAGAGGTAGAGGTCATCTAAACGGTTTAGAAAAATCAGCGGGGGCCGCGCACCTTTCGGTACGGCGGCCCCCGCTGCTGTTTGCTTTAGAGATCAGCCCCGGTTAGCGCTGGGGCGACGGTTCAGGGCGCGGGTAGCGCCCTTCTGCGCGTAGTACTGCAGGGACTGCAAAACGACACCGGAGGCGACGGTCCACAGCAGGATCTTCCACAGGGGGAAGTCCTCCGGCTCCGTGCCCTCCTTGCGGGCCGCCTTAGCGGCCCCCTTACGGGCGCTATCGGTGGGCGTATCTTCTTTGAAGATCGCACGCCAGCCGGAAGACAGCACCTTGTTGCCAAGCGCGGCGGCCCCCATCGAGGCAGCCACGGTCGCGAGTCGCAGAACAGGATTCATGCTTTTCTCCTTACAGCCGCACGCCGCTCTAGGTGCCGGCGTACTGTGAATAGTACGTACCCATTGTGTCGTCTTTGAGGGCTTTTCGCAGAATATCCATGCGTGCCTCATCGGTGCCTACCACGCTCGCGCCGCCCTTTCCTACCATTGGTTCGCCGTGCGGAACGCTCAGGTAGAAAATGCTCGAGTTACGCAGGTCGCGCAGGCTAAAGATGGTAGAAACCAGGGCGGAGGTGGTCAGCCCGTCATCAATCGTCAGGTAGGGGCTAAGCTCCGACACCAGGTTATTGATGGCCACCGGATTGGCGAGCGTCTCCGGTTTCAGGGTCTTGGCGAGGATGGCCTTCAATAGCTCGCGCTGGTTACGGTTGCGCTGGAAATCGCCGTCCGCGTACTGGTAACGCTGACGTACGAATACCAGGGCCTTGGCGCCGTCCATGTGGTCTACGCCCTTGGTGAAGGTGTATCCCGCAGCCTCGATGGTCTTGGAAACGTTTACGTCCACGCCACCGATCGCGTCCACCATGCCGGTTATGCCGTGGAAGTCGATCAGCGCCACGTGGTCGATGCGCACGCCGACGTACTGTTCCACGGTCTTAACGGTCAGCGGCACCCCGCCGTAGGCCAGGGCCGCGTTAATGCGGTCGGTGCCCTTGCCGGGGATGTCAACGTACAGGTCGCGAGGGAACGACATCACGTAGGCCGATTTCTTGTCGGCGCTCACGTGCACCAGCATCATCACGTCGGAGCGCTGGCCGAAGACGCCGGAGAGCCTGGCCTCCTCCTCGTCGCGCTTATCGGAACCGAGCAGCAGGTAGTTTTCCCCCTTGCCCAGGTTTGCCGGGCGCTGCTTTTCTTCTTCCACGCTGGCGATCTTCACGCGGGTAACGCCGTTGTCGAAGTTACGCCACAGGTTCACCAGGTAGAGGCCGGCCACGCCGCCGATCAGCAGGAAAACGAGGGCGAAAGCGAGCAGCAGCACGCCACGCTTCTTGCGCTTCTTGGGCGGCGGGGGAGAGACCTCTTCGGCCTCGAAAATATCTAGCGGATTCTCGCTCATACGTTACTCACTGTCTTACGTAGATAGGTCATATCCCAGACCAGGCGGCCAGCCTCGCGTCCCTTGCGTTCGAAAGAGGTCAATACGCGGCCGGAAAAACGCGGTGCCCAGCCGGTGAGGGGCATTTCCTCACCGACGGGATCCGCGGCCGTGCCCTCGGGGCGGGGCCCCTTAGGGTGAGCGTTTTGGAAGTTTGGATGGTTATCCAAGACGCTGCGCATGTGCTGCGCGTAGGCCGCCCAGTCGGTGGCCAAACGCAGGGTGCCGCCGGCAACAAGGAGCCGGGAAAGTTCGCTCGCGAACTCGGGCTGCACGATGCGGCGCTTATGGTGGCGGGTCTTATGCCACGGGTCGGGCATGAAGATCCACACCTCGCTGAGGCTATTGTCGGGCAGCAGCACGGGAAGCGAATGCTGGGCGTCCAGCTCCACCAGCCGCACGTTCGGCGGCAGGCCCAGCCGTTCCAGCCGGTCCAGGGTCTGTGCGATGCCGGGGCGGTAAACCTCGAAAGCCAGGAAGTCGCGCTCCGGGTGCTGCGCCGCGGCGTTCGCCACGTTTTCGCCGAGCCCGGAACCGATCTCCACTGTCAGGGGCGCTTCGCGCCCGAAGATTTCCACCGGGTTTAGGCGCGCATCGGGGTGGGCGGCCGTCTCCCGCACCCCGGAGGGGACTCGCAGCACGTAGCGTTCGCTAAGCCGATCCCAGGCGTCCTGGCGGGAACGGGTGAGGCGCGAGCCGCGCCGCACAAAAGAAACTACCGCGCGGCGGCGTTCGCTGGATTCTTGGTTAGGCAAGCTGCACCACTCCGTTATTCACACTCAGCTTCACCGGGGGTAGGGGAGCCTTGGCGGGTCCGCCCGTCGGCTTCCCGGTGGCCGTCTCAAAGGTCGAATGATGGCAGGGGCAGGTCAGGCCGTCGCCGCTGGCCGCCACCACGCACCCCTGATGGGTGCAGTAGGCCGACAGCCCGCGCACCTCGTCACCGCTACCGCGCACCACAACCACGCGCTCCTTGCCGAAGGCCACCACGCGCGCGCTGTTTTCCGCGATTTCCGAGAGCGGGACGCCGCCGTCTTTTCCGGCCGCGACCTCGTCAGAAAAACCGCCGTCGGCCGGGCCGCAGCCCGCGAGGATGGCGGCGCCCGCCCCCGTCAGGCCGAGCGCTTTCAAAACTGTGCGCCGGCGCGCGGCTGCGCCGCAACACGACGAAGACTTGTTATCACGCATGAGCACAGAATATGGCTACCCGGGTGGGCTGCGCCTGACAGTTAGCCTCTGTGTGAGCGGTTAGTCGCGGTGGGGGCGACTAGACGTCTTCCGCCTTGGTGGTCACCGGGTCCCAGGAAAGGATCCCCTTGGCGCGCCAGCCGCGCGCCGTCACGGCGTCCTGCGCTTCGCGGCGGTACTGCGGGGTGAGGCGGTCCACGTAGAGCTTGCCGTCAAGGTGATCCACCTCGTGCTGCAGGCAGCGGGCCAGGGTGCCACCCTCGTCCTCCACCACTACCTCGTTCCCGTCCAGGTCGGTTCCGGTGACGCGGGCCCAGGTGGCGCGGGCGGTCGGGAAGCCCTCGCCGGGGACGGACAGGCAGCCCTCCCACATGTCCTCTTCCAGGGCTACCGTCGGCCCCTTTTCCAGCACCGGGTTAATGACGTGCCCCTCCTGCAGGCGGCCCTTGCCGTCGGTGCAGGAATAAACGAACAGGCGCCAGCGGGAACCGACCTGGGTGGCGGCCAGCCCGGCACCGTCGGCCGCCCGGTTGGTTTCGATCATGTCCGCCACCAGCTGCCGGATTTCGGGGGTCACCTCCCGCACCTTCTTGGTGCGCTGGCGCAGTGCCTTGTGGCCGATCATGGTGATTTCGCGGGTAGGCAATGGACTACCTTTCCAAAAGTATTGACGCTAACCGGCCTATTTTCCCACGGCGGCGAGCAAGATTTCACGACTGTAGCGAACCAGGATATCGGTGTGACCGGCGTCCTCCACCCGCACCAGCCTGCCCTGCGGCAGCACCTCGGCCAGGGAAAGCGAGGCCGACGGATCGACGGCGGTATCGAGCATGCCCTGGAAAACGTGCACGCGGGGAAAATCTATCCGGGAGATGGCCTCAGTCCAATCGTCGGATTCGATGAGGTCTAGCTCGCGAAGATACGCGGCCGGGCCCTGCCGAAAGGCCGCGATGTTGCCGCGCATGAGGGCGCGCACCCCGTCGCGGCTCGCGCCGTGGCCCAGGGCGGCCGCGGCGGAAAGCAGGCCGCGCAGGCCGGGAACGCGCAGGGCGTGACCGGCGGTGCTGTGCAGTTGCCTGCGCCATCCCCGCGGGGCCAGGCGCAGCGGCACCTGGATGTGTTCGGCGGGCGCGACCAGTGACGCCCCCAGCAGGGGAACCTCTGGCCGCGAAAGCAGCTCCAGCGCATAGGGCGCGCCCCCCGACCAGGCGGAAACCCCAAAGCGCGTTACCCCCAAGCAGGAAAGCAGGGAAAACAGCGCATCAACCACCCGCGCAGGGGTGGCCGGGGGGCCGCTTCCCGGCAGCGAACGGCCGTAGCCCGGGCGGGACACGCCGATCACCCGCACCCCGAGCGCGGCGGCCTGGCTGGCGAAGAAGCCGACCCCGTCCGCCGCGCCAGGAGTGCCGTGAAAGTGCAGTATCGTCTCCCCGCGGGCCGCCCCGACCATCTCCCATTCCAGGCAGCCGCCAGCGGGGAGGGCGTGCACGCCGCCGCAGAGGCGGCCGGGAAAATGCGCGGGCAGCACCGGAGGTTTAGTCCTCGCTGATCTCGCCGGGGGCCGGGAAACTGAGCGGGCCGTCCACGTCGGGGACAGTGCTCGTCACCAGCGAACCGTCGGCGCGATGATCGCCGAGGGAAGGCACCCGGTTCGGGATCTCGTGCAGCAGCGGTCCCTGATCGGCGAGCGCGACCCGCACCTCAGGCCCGGCGATCAGCACCTCTTGCCCGCGCACGCTGACCCGCACGGGGGCACCCTCTTCGAGCGCAAAGACGATCTCTTCGCGACGCAGGGTCACCCGGAAGCGGCTGCCGCGCACGGTGAGCGGGAAACGCAGCTCGGGCCAGGCGGCGGGCAGGCGGGGATCGAACGAGATCTCGCCGTCGTTTTCCCGCATGCCGCCGAAGCCGTGCACCAGGCAGTTCCAAACGCCACCGGCGGAGGCGATGTGCACACCGTCCGAGGTGTTGTTGTGCAGGTTTGCGAGGTCCACGAACAGGCCCGCGCGGAAGTATTCGAGCGCGAGCTGCTGGTGGCCGACCTCCGCCGCGATGATGGACTGCACCACGGCGGAAAGGGTCGAATCGCCGGTCGTGATCGGGTCGTAGTATTCGAAGTCGGCCCGCTTTTCCTCGGCGGTGAACTCGCCGCTGCGCAGGAACAGCGCCAGCACCACGTCGGCCTGCTTCAGAACCTGGAAGCGGTAGATGACCAGCGGATGGAAGTTAAGCAGCAGCGGCAGTTTTTCGGCCGGGGTCTGTGCCAGGTCCCAGATCTCCCGCTCCAGGAAGTGTTCGTCCTGCGGGTGAATGCCGAAGGTTTCGTCGAACGGGATCACCATGCCGTCGGCGCAGCGCGCCCACTCCGCGATCTCGCGTTCGTCCAGTTCCAAGGCGGCGACAGCGCGGGCGTATGCCTGCGGGTCTTCTTCACGCATGCGCGTGAACAGATCGGCCGCCCGGCGCAGGTTGTGGCGCGCCATAACGTTGGTGAACAGGTTGTTGTTTACCACCGTCGTGTATTCGTCAGGGCCGGTCACGCCGTGAATGTGGAAGGCCGCGCCGCCGTTTTGCCGCCAGAAACCGAGGTCGGCCCAGAGACGCGCGGTTTCCGCGAGCACGATCGCGCCGTCACGGAACATGAAGTCCCTATCTCCGGTGACATCGGCATACTTGGTGAACGCGTAGGCCACGTCGGCATCGATGTGGTACTGGGCGGTGCCCGCCGCGTAGTAGGCGGACGCCTCTTCGCCGTTGATGGTGCGCCAGGGGAATAGCGCGCCGCGCTGGGTCAGATCGCGCGCCCTTTCGCGGGCGTGGTCGAGCAGATTCACGCGGAAACGCAGGGCGTTGCGCGCCCAGCCGGGGTTCGTGAAGGTCAAGAACGGTACGACGTACACGTCGGTGTCCCAGAAGTAGTGGCCCTCGTAGCCGGAGCCGGTCAGCCCCTTTGCGGCCACGCCCTGCTGGTCGGCGCGGGCCGACGCCTGCGCGAGCTGGAACAGGCACCAGCGGGTTGCCTGCTGGTCCGCCTCCTGCTCCTTCCCCGGCAGCTCGATGTCGCTGCGCAGCCAGAAATCGTCCAGGTATTCGCGCTGCGTCTGTTCGTAGTGCGCGAAGCCCTCTTCGCGCACCCGATCCAGGGTGCGGCGGCAGCGGTCGAAGAGTTCCCGCACAGGCACGGAGCGGGAGCTGTGGTAGGCCACGGACTTTTGCAGCGTGATCGGTGCGCCCTGCTTACCGCGAATGCGATACACCTGGCGGCCCTGGTCCTCCGTGGTGTCGGTGATCGTCTCGAACTCGCAGTCGGTGGTGAGCACGTGGTCGGCCCCGACCGCGAGCGACATGTGGCTGCGGGCGGTGCGCCAGCCGAGCAGCATCCGGCGGGGCGAGTGCCAGTGGGCGCGGGGCAGGAGCACCCGTTCGGTGAACTTGCCGCTCTTACGCGGATCGAAGCCGGTCTGCGGGGAGTTCGCGTCCGCGAAATCGTCCTTGCTGTCTTGGCGGTTAAGAATCTGGGAGCTGATCACCACGGGGGCGTCGGCGTCCAGCAGCGTCACCTCGAAGGTGAAAAGCGCCAGGTGGCGCACGGTGAAGGAAACCATGCGGCTGCTGACCACGCGCACTCGGTTGCCGCTCGGGGTGTGCCAGATGAGTTCCCGCCGCAAGATGCCGTCCCGGAAAGAAAGCACCCGGGAGTATTCGTCGATGTCCGCGAGGGAAAGCAGCAGCGGTTCGTCGTCCACGTAAAGCTTGATGATCTTCGCGTCGGGCACGTTCACGATCGTCTGCCCGGTGCGGGCAAAACCGAACGCCTCCTCGGCGTGCTTGATATCCCAGGTTTCGTGGAAGCCGTTGATGAAGGTGCCGTGGTCTACCGCATCGCGGCCCTCCTCCGGGGTTGCGCGCATACCCAGGTAGCCGTTCGAGAGGGCAAATACCGTCTCGCGGACACCAAGATCGGCGGACTGCGGGGGCCGTGACTCGCGTAGCGCCCACGGATCCAGGGGCAGGTCCTCGCGGCTTACGGGATCACCGGTAACAAACCTCATCGGGCGTCCTCCTCATGCGCAGCGGGAACCAGTTCGCCCAGGTCACTCACCACCAGGTCGGCCCCCGCCTCGCGCAGCGTTTCGCCGCCCACGCCGCGATCCACCCCGATAACCAGGGCGAAAGGCCCGGCAGCGCCCGCGCGCACGCCGGAGACGGCGTCCTCGACCACCACCGCGCGGGCGGGATCCGCGCCCAGCAGCTCGGCCGCGTAAACGAAGGTGTCCGGGGCCGGCTTGCCCGGCAGGCCGTGCTCGGCGGCAACCCGCCCGTCCACGATCACCGTGAAGCGATCACGCAGACCCGCGGCCGACAACACCTCCGGTGCGTTCTTGGAGGAGGAAACCACCGCCACCGGAGTTTCCTGGCCCAGGCTGTCCAGGAAAGCCACGGAGCCTGCGTAAGGGGTTACCCCCTCCGCCTCTAGCAGCCGGTGCACCAGGTCGTTTTTGCGATTCCCCAGGCCACAAACGCTCAGGGTCTCGGGGGAATCTTCCGGTTCCCCGTCGGGCAGGGAAATCCCGCGCGAAGCCAACAGGGAACGCACGCCGTCGTAGCGCGGCTTGCCGTCGATGTAGGCGAAGTAGTCGTCATCCGTGTAAGGCTCGCTCACTCCCGCCGCGCGCAGATAGTCGCTAAACATGCTGCGCCAGGCACGCATGTGGACCTCGGCGGTGGGCGTAAGCACTCCGTCCAGGTCAAACAGCACGGCGGAGAACTCGCTCGGATCGAAAACGGTCATTGCTGCGTTATCTGAGGTGCGCATCCCCCCAGTCTAGGGAAGTCGCGCCACCAGCGACAGCGCCCGTGACACCGGGCGTGTTACACGTGACTAGGGCGGTTACTGGCCGCGAATCCCCGCCCGGCCCACCACATCCTGCACCTGCCCGCCGACGTGCCGCACCCGCACCACGGGCAGCCCGGAGGCGGTAAACGACTCAAGCACGGTAAGTTGCGTGCGGTAAGCATCCAGCGCCTGCAACATCTGCGGCGCGGTCTCCGGTAGTTCGCGCCAGGCGAAAGAACGCTTGGCCCCGGCCGGAAGCGCGGGGAGCACACGCGGCGCGTCGGCATCGGCAACATAGTTTTCTTCCGAGGCGAACTCGAAACATGCCACCCCGGTCTGGGCGCAGGCCGCGCGGGAAACCTCGTGCATGCGCACGTGATCCGGGTGCCCGTAGGTGCCCGCCATGTCGTAAGAAAGCACCGCTCCGGGAGAAACCCTATCGATAAGATCGGCCAGCGCCGCCTCCGCCAGGCAACGCTCCCGGGCGGTCAAGGCGTCCTCGGTGACGTCCAGCGCGGGACCGGCCACGCCGTCGCTAATCCAGCGCATGCCGGAATCCCGGAAGATCATGTCGTCCCCGCCCAGCATGTACTGCTGGCTGATCCCCAGCGCCTTAACCGAGGCGGCCAGCTCGTCGGCCCGCACCTGCTCCAGGGGGCGCTCATCGCCGGGAGCGATAGCCCCCGGCACAACCTCGCCGCGCTCACCCCTGGTGGCGGTCACCAACGAAACCTCTATCCCGAGGGAAACCAGGTAAGCGATGAGGGGAGCGGTCGCCAGCGCCTCATCGTCGGGGTGCGCGTGCACCACCATCACGCTGCGCCTGCTGGTCAGGTAAGCCCACGGATCGCCCGGCAGGGCGGTCTTAGCAAGCGAAGCGTAAACATCGCTCAACCGGGCGGCGGACTGCTCCCAGGTGTGGCGGCAGGCCGCCTCACGAGCGGCAGCGCACGCCTGTGCGTAACGCTGCGGATCGCTTAACAGGGTGCAGATCTCATGCGCCCACACGTCGGGATCGCGCGTGGTCAGCAGCGCGCCGGAAGAATCAATCGCCTCTGCCAGGCCACCCGCGCAGCGCCAACCGGCCACGGGAACGCCCGAGGCCTGCGATTCCAGGGCCACCAAACCGAAAGTCTCTGACCAGCTGGGGGCCAAGAACATCGCCGCGCCGCGCATAAGCTCCGCGAGCTGCTGGCGCGAACAGGCATTTTGCCAGCTCACCGCGTCGGCAAGGCCCAGCTCAAGGGCGCGCTCACGCAGCTGGGCCGGGAACTCGGCGAAGTCGTCAGAAGCCTCTCCCGCCAACACCAAACGCATCTCAGGGAACGACTCCCGCACCCGTGCCAGCACCTCCAGCGCCAGATCGGGTCCCTTTAACGGCTGCAGGCGGGCAGCGAACATCAGGTACGGCTGCGCGGGCCGCTCCTCGCCCTTAGCCAGCGGCCTAAACAGTTCCACGTCCACCCCCGGACGCACCACCCGGATGCGGCTCGGGCACACGCCGTAACGTTCGTGAATGGTGCGCCGCTCCGCCTCCGAAACCGCCACCACCAGGTCAGATTCGCGTGCCGACAGGCGCTCGCCGGCGATGCGGCCCGGAGACTCCGCGGGCTCACCGCCGCTCAGCGAGGTTTCCTCGGCCGGGGCGGCCACGGAGTGGAACGACTGCACGTGCGGCACGCCCAAGCGCTTCGCCACGGGCAGCGCCGCCACGCCGCTGAACCAGTGATGAGAATGGATCAGGGTGGGAAGCGCGTCTGCGCCGGGGCCGTCATAAAACTCCTGCAGGGCACGCCCGAACGGCTCGATGGCCTGCTCCATCTCGCTCTTCGGCAGCGGCGCCGCGGGCCCTCCCGGGAGACGGATCAGGCGCACGTTAGCGCTCACTGACTCGACATCGGGAGAATCTGCATCGCTGCGCCGGGTAAACATGTCCACCGCGATCCCCAGTTCTCCCAGGGCCTGCGCGGTGTGCTTGAGCACCACGTTCATACCCCCGGCGTCCGCGCGGCCCGGTTCGGCCAGCGGCGAGGTGTGCAAAGAGATCAAAGCGATGCGTTCAGGCGAAGACATGCCTTCATGGTACTTTTCCCGAATGCCGCAAAATAAGGAAAGCGCTCGCGGAGGCCGTCATGCGGCGTGTTAGCGGGCTGTGCGCAGCCATTTTTGTGATGCTTACCGCCCTCCAGGCGAGCGGTTACGCGGATCGCTGGGACGGCCCCGCCGCTACCTGGTTTGCCGCCGAGCGGGCGCCGGAGGCAACCCACATCCTGCGCGCGCTCACCGCGATAGGAGAAATGAGTACCCTCACCTGGCTCACCGTGGCGGCCTGCGCGGCGCTGTTCGCCTCCGGGATGCTCGATTCGGAACTGGCGCGCGGCGCAAAGGACGCGGGCATCTTCGCGGGAGCCATGATCGCCCTGTCGGCCCTCATGTTCTCCCTAAAAGCTATATTCGCGCGCCCCCGCCCACCGCGCGCGCTGGCCCTGCTGGAAGCCCCGCAAACCTTCTCCTACCCCTCCGGGCACGCCACCATGACCACCTTCTGGTGCTGCCTGGTAATCCTGTTCCTGTTCCTGCGCGCCTCGCGCCGCGCGGCGCTGATGGGAACCGTGCTGCTGGCACCGCTCGCTGTTCTAGTCGCATTTTCCCGCCCCTACCTCGGCGTGCACTGGGTGAGCGACATCCTCGCGGGAACGGCCCTCGCGCTCGCCGGGGGCCTCTTGACGGCAGACCTAATATGTAAACGTGACGTGCGACGATACGAGCAAAAGCGGCCCGCTGACCACCTCGCCTAGCTATCCGCCGGGCACGTCGCCGGGGAACGGCGGGAGCGCCGCCGTGAAAGGCGGGGTGTGGGGAAACTACGTAGACCAGATCCACATTTTCCTGCCCGTGGTGGCCATCGCCCCCGCGCTCAGCACCCTGATCGGGAACGGGGACAAACCGGGCCAGATCGATCCCTCCTTTACCGCCTGGGTGATCGCCGCGACCCTGCTCGGTAGGCCCGTCGGCTCCCTCATCTTCGGGCGGATAGCCGACGCCACCTCCCGCACCGCCACCACCCAGATAGCCATCGCCGGTACCGCCCTGTGCACCCTCGGCATGGCGCTCCTTCCGCCCGGCCCCGCCGCGGCCGTGCTGCTCCTCCTGCTGCGTTTCCTCGCCGGGGTGTTTTTGGCGGGCGAATACAGCGCCGCGATACCGCTCGCGATGGAATGGGCGCGCCCCAACCGGCGCGGGTTTTTCTCCGGCCTGATCATGGCCATGGCACCCTGGGCGCAGGCCAGCATCGCCGGGGCCACCCTGCTGGGGCTCTGGTGGCTCGGCCCCCAGCAGTATGCCGCCTGGGGGTGGCGGGTGATCTTCGCTGCAGGCGCCGCGGGCTCCCTGACCATGCTCTTCTACTACCGCAGGCACGTTAGCGATCAACCCGCGGCAAAACCCGCCGGGCCGCGCCCCGGCATGCGGGAGCTCTTCTTCGGCCGTCTGCGCCGCCCCTTCTGGCTCACCTTCGCCCTCATGAGCGGCCTGTGGCTGATGACGCAGATGGTCGCCATTCTCATCGTCTCCCGCCTGCGCAGCGACGGCGGCTGGGACGGGGAGACGGTATCCCTCATCATGCTGGTGGCCTCCATCGGGCAGGCGCTGGCCATGTCGGTCACCGGGCACCTCTCCACCCTCACCGGCAGGCGCGTCTTCTTCCTCGGCTGGGCCGGGCTAGCGCTGCTGGGAGGACCGCTCATGTGGCTGCTCGCGCTACAGGCGAGCACGCCGCTGCAGGCCGCGCTGGCCGTGCTCGGGCTGCAGGTGCTGACCGTGCCCGCCTACGGGCCGGTGGGGGCGTACCTGAACGAGCGCTTCCCGCGCGCAGTCCGCGCCACCGGATACGGCGCGGCCTACAGCACCTCCATCGTGCTCCCCGCCCTCTACGTGATCTACCTGCCCTGGATAGAAGGATTGGTGGGGCGCACCGCCGCCCCCATGCTGGTGATCGCCGCAGGGGCGCTGCTGATGGGGGTTGCTGCCGCGTTCGGGCCTCGGCTAGGCAGGGACGAAATTGACCGGCCGCTAGATGCGGTGGCCGATGAAAGCTGGCGCGGAGAGTCGGCGTGAACGGGACGGCGGAGAAAACGCGGCTGCTAGGCGAATGTGCGCGAGCGCTGAGCGCGCTCAGGGAAGCCGCCCCGTTAATCCACTGCCCGTCGGCCTCACCCACCATGCCGCTGGTGGCGAACGTGCTCTTGGCCTGCGGCGCGCGCCCCATGATGACGCACAGCAAGGCCGAAGCCCCGGCCCTCACCCCGCATTCCGCCGCGCTGCTGGTAAACCTGGGCGTGCTCGCGGCGGACGGGCCGCAGACCCTGCGGGCGTGCGTCGCCGCCGCCCGCGAAAAGGGCCTGCCGTGGGTGCTAGACCCGGCCGCGATCGGCGCTGCCCCGGTGCGCACCCCGCTGGCCTTTTCGCTGCTGCGAAACGGCCCCGCGCTGGTGCGCGCGAACGCGTCCGAAACCATCACCCTGGCGGGAGGGACAGGCGGAGGCAGCGGACCGGACACCACCCGTGAGGTGGCCGACGCGGCAGCGGCGGCGTGCCGTCTGGCAAAACTGACCGGGGCGGTGGTGGCGGTTTCCGGCAAGCAGGATCTGATAACCGACGGCTCCCGCGTTGCTCGCGTGTCGCACGGTAGCGAACTGCTACCGCTAGTCACCGGCACCGGCTGCTCCCTCGGGGCGCTCACCGCCGCCCTCGCGGCGGTTGCGGAGCCGTTCACGGCGGCGCTCACGGCTACGCTCTGGTTCACCCGCGCCGCCGAGAGAGCGCAGGCGTGGGCCGCAGGGCCGGGCACCTTCGTGCCGCACCTGCTGGACGCCCTGCACGAGCTAAACCCAGACGGCCTTTGCCGTGACGCCCGGCTAGAAATCACCAGGGAGGAATCGTGAAAGAAACCGTGCGCGTAAGGAAAAATAGCGCTGACCTGTGGGTGAGCCACTGCTACCTGGTGACGTCCGGCACCGGCGAACGAACCGTCGCCACCGCGCGCAGCGCCGCGCGGGCGGGCGCGGACGTGGTGCAGGTGCGGGCCAAGCAGTTGGAGGCCCGCGCGCTCTATGCGCTCACCGAACAGATCGCGCGCGCCGTGGCGGAGGTATCGCCCCGCACCCGCGTCGTGGTGGACGACCGGGTGGACGTGGCGGCCGCGGCCATGCGCGCCGGGCTGCACGTGCACGGCGTGCACGTCGGACAGGACGACCTGCCGCCCCGCGCCGCCCGCGAGCTGCTCGGCCCAGAGGCCCTGATCGGACTCACCACCGGCACCCTGGAACTGGTGCGCGCAGCCGAGGCGGACGCCGACGTGCTCGACTATCTAGGTGCGGGCCCCTACCGGCCCACGCCCACAAAGGACTCCGGCAGGCCCCCGCTCGGGGTGACGGGATACCCGCCGCTGGTCGCCGCCAGCAGCCTGCCGCTAGTCGCCATCGGTGACGTCAGGTTGGAGGACGTGAGCGAACTCAGCACCACCGGCATAGCGGCGGTGGCGATGGTGCGAGAGGTGATGTCGGCCCCGGATCCCGGCGCGGTAGTCACCGGCGTGCAAAGCGCCTGGCGCGCGTGACAGACTTACCGGCATGAGTGAATTCGCTGGCATGAGCGCCGCCGCCCCCGTTCTGGTCACCGGAGCCACCGGGTACGTGGCGAGCTGGATCGTAAACGACCTGCTCCGTGACGGCTATACCGTGCACGCCGCCGTGCGGGATCCGGAAAACACCGCCAAGGTGGCGCACCTGCAAAAACTCGCTGAACAGCATCCCGGCACGCTGCGGCTGTTTCAGGCCGACCTGCTGGCCCCCGGCAGCTACCGGGAAGCGATGGCGGGGTGCGAGGTGGTTATGCACACCGCGTCCCCGTTCACCAGCAAAATCAGCGATCCGCAAAAGGACCTGGTAGACCCGGCCCTGGAGGGCACCCGCAACGTGCTTGCGTCGGTGAACGAAACCCCGAGCGTGCGCCGCGTGGTGCTCACCAGCTCCATCGCTGCCATGTTCACCGAAGCCGCAGAACTGCCGGACGGACTACTCACTCCGGACCGCTGGAACGGCAGCGCCACGCTGGACTACCAGCCCTACTACCTTTCCAAGCGGCTCGCGGAGCAGGAAGCCTGGCGGATTGCGGGGGAGCAGGAGCGGTGGGACCTGGTCACCATCCACCCCTCGCTGGTGATCGGCCCCGCCCTTTCCGCGCACCCGACCTCGGAGAGCTTCGGCATCGTGAAAGAGCTGGGCAGCGGGAAGCTGCGCTTTGGCGCGCCCCAGCTCGCGCTCAGCCTGGTGGACGTGCGCGACGTCGCCGCTGCGCACCTGGCCGCCGCGCAGAGGCCGCAGGCGCACGGGCGCTACATCGTTTCGGGCAGCGATAGCGATCTGCTCGGGATTGGGCTGGCTTTGCAGGCAAAATACGGGGACGATTATCCGCTGCCACGCGGTCCGCTGCCCGCCTGGTTGTTTAATCTGCTGGCGCCCCTGGCCGGGGTGGAGCGCCGCTTCGCGCGCGGTAACGTCGGCAAGCGCCTCGTCTGTGACACCTCGCGAAGCCGCGAAGAGCTGGGCCTGACCTACCGCAGCACCGCGCGCGCCCTGGAGGAAATGTTCCCGCAGGCGCTGGACTTTAACTAGACGGCCACTTTAATTAGGCCGCCGCCGCGAGCCAGACGTGCCAGCGGCCGCTGGCCGTTTGCGGGTCGAAGCTGGGGCGATAGCGGCTACGCGCCGCCGGGCCGTGCGGATTAAGCAGACCAACGTCGCCGCCGGAGGCCCTTTCTACCGCGTAAACGTGCGCGGGCACGAGCGCGCTGCCGGGCAACGTAAAGAGCGGGTTGGTCATTACCGTGATAGCGGCGCCCGCCCGCAGCGCGGCGGCAAAATCTTCGCTGACCGGCAGGCGGGGAGTCTTTCTGTCCCTGACCCGTTTCCCCGTCAGCAGGCTCAGCCCGCCCGCCGGAGTGTCGGCCCAGATGGCCGACGGCCTGCCCCGAAACGCCTTGAGTAGCGCGGCCTCGGCGATGCTTACCCCGCCGGGAGCGGCGGAACTCAGCGAGCCATCGCTGTTTTGATAGCGGGTGAGTGCACCGCGCAGCGGCAGCTCGTCGGCGCCGACGCGGATCGTGTGCGGGCGCAGCCTGCGGCGCGGGCCGGGAAGCGGCAGGTGCAGGCGCACCTCCCAGGCTGGGAGGTTGCCCCGCCCCGGAACCTCGCTGAAGAGGGCCGCCGCGTCGCGGGGGCGGGAGCGGCTGAGCGCCAAAAATGCGGCCAGGAACCAGCAGTTGCCCGTCGGACCCTGCTCTACGTGCTGCGCGGCCAGGGCGGCGGGGGAGAGGTCTATCCCCGCCGGGTCCCAATTTGGGTGTGCGGCGAGGAACGGCCCGTTAAGAGCGGCGAGCGTGACCGGTCGGCGCACGGGATCGGCCAGCCGCTCCACGCCGTTTACCAGGCGCGAAAGTGGCGGATGGGTAGCCGGGTACATGCTCGGTGGCCGCCTTTCTAGGTATTTGCTAACCGAAGAATACAGCCCCCACATTGTGGCGCTGCACACAGATGCTCCGGACGGGAATAAAGCCCCCTAGGCATTAGTTGAGTCTAGTGAACTCAAGTTTAGTGAGGTTCACGTTGACAGGTCGGCGGCTCCTCGGTGTACTTGAGTCGAGCCCGCTCAGGGCGGACGGCTAGAGGGGCCGCCACGAACCGGAGCGGAGCCATAAAGACTTCCCGTGGCCGCACGGCCCCGGATGAGGATCGTCAGATCCGGAAAGGACGAACAGATATGTCTCGAGTAGTAGGTATTGACCTCGGAACCACCAACTCCTGCGTTGCGGTACTGGAGGGCGGCGAACCCACCGTTATCGCTAACGCGGAAGGCCTGCGCACCACCCCGTCGGTGGTCGCATTCTCTAAGTCTGGCGAGGTGCTTGCCGGTGAGGTAGCAAAGCGCCAGGCGGTCACCAACGTTGACCGCACCATCTCGTCCGTAAAGCGTCACATGGGCACCGACTGGACCATGACCGTGGACGACAAGAAGTACACCCCGCAGGAGATCTCCGCCCGCATCCTCGGCAAGCTCAAGCGCGACGCCGAGGCATACCTGGGCGAGACCGTAACCGACGCGGTTATCACCGTCCCGGCCTACTTCAACGACTCCGAGCGTCAGGCCACCAAGGACGCCGGTCAGATCGCCGGCCTGAACGTGCTGCGCATCATCAACGAGCCGACCGCTGCGGCCCTCGCCTACGGCCTCGAAAAGGGCAAGGAAGACGAGCGCATCCTGGTATTCGACCTGGGTGGCGGCACCTTCGACGTCTCCCTGCTCGAGGTCTCCAAGGACGAGGACGGCTTCGCCACCATCCAGGTGCAGGCCACCGCTGGTGACAACCGACTGGGCGGCGACGACTGGGATCAGCGCATCGTTGACTGGCTGGTTGAGCAGATCAAGGCCGAGTCCGGCGTGGACGTCACCGGCGCCAAGATGACCATGCAGCGCCTGCGTGAAGAGGCGGAGAAGGCCAAGAAGGAACTCTCCTCCGCTTCCAGCACCAACATTTCGCTGCCGTTCATCGCGCAGAACGAGGAAGGCCCCGTGAGCCTCGAGTTCACCCTCAGCCGTCCCAAGTTCGAGTCCATGACCTCCGACCTGATCGAGCGCACCAAGGCGCCGTTCCACCAGGTCATCAAGGACGCGGGCGTCAAGGTGAGCGACATCGACCACGTTGTGCTGGTCGGCGGTTCCACCCGTATGCCGGCCGTCACCGAGGTAGTTAAGCAGCTCACCGGTGGCAAGGAGCCCAACAAGGGTGTAAACCCGGACGAGGTAGTGGCAGTCGGTGCCGCCCTGCAGGCCGCCGTCATCAAGGGCGACCGCAAGGACGTGCTGCTGATGGACGTCACCCCGCTTTCCCTCGGAATCGAAACCAAGGGCGGCGTGATGACCAAGCTGATCGAGCGCAACTCCGCGATCCCGACCAAGACCTCCGAGGTGTTCTCGACCGCTGACGACAACCAGCCGTCGGTCGCCATCCAGGTCTTCCAGGGCGAGCGCCAGTTCACCCGCGACAACAAGCTGCTCGGCACCTTCGAGCTGACCGGCATCGCCCCGGCTCCGCGCGGTATCCCGCAGATCGAGGTTACCTTCGACATCGACTCGAACGGCATCGTGCACGTCACCGCTAAGGACCGCGGCACCGGCAACGAGCAGTCCATCCAGATCACCGGCGGTTCCGCCCTCTCCGAAGAGGACATCGAGCGCATGATCAAGGACGCCGAGGCCCACGCCGCAGAGGACGAGGAGCGCCGCAAGAACGCCGACGCCCGCAACACCCTCGAACAGCTGGCCTACCAGGGCGAGAAGCTGCTCAAGGACAACGGCAACAAGGTGCCGGACGCTGACAAGGCAACCGCCGAGGACGCGATCAAGGAGGCCAAGGAGGTTCTTGCGAACGCCGAGGCCAGCACCGAGGAACTGGAGGCCGCTCGCGATAAGTTGAACGAGCAGCTGCAGAAGGTGGGCACCGCGATCTACTCGCAGCAGGCCGCCGAGGGCCAGGAAGCCCCCGCAGCCGACGACGATGACGTGGTGGATGCCGAGATCGTGGACGACGAGGAAACCAAGTGACCTCGCCCGCCAACGAAAACGCCCACGAGGGGGAGGAGAAGCTCGGCTTCTCCTTCACCGACAAGCGCAAGGTGGACCCGGAAAGCGGCAGCGTTCGCGAATCCGGGTCCGCCCCGGCGGGGCAGGGTGAAGCGGCTGCCGCGGAGCCTACCGACTCGTTTGAGCGCGAAGCCGAGGAAATGATCGCCGCCGAACGCGCCAAGCAGGAGGCCAACACCGACGCTCCCGCCGAAGAACAGGAGGCCGACGAAGTCGCGCAGCTGCGCGCCAAGCTGGCCGAACTGGAGGAGGAGCGCCGCCGCGATCAGGCCGAGTATGTGAACTCGCGCCGCCGCATCGAGGCAGCCGCCCAGCTGCGCACCGAACAGGCCGTCGGCAGTGTGCTGACCTCACTGGTGTCCGTGCTGGACGACATCGACCGCGGGCGCGCCCACGGCGAACTGTCGGAGGATAGCGCGTTCTACCCGGTGGCCAACAAGCTCGTGGACACCCTGGCCAAGCACGGCCTGACCCGCTTCGGGGAGGTCGGGGACGAATTCGATCCCACCCTGCACGAGGCGCTCATGCACGAAAGCGACGAGGAAGCGGAAACCACCACCGTGGCCAGCGTCCTCCAAGCCGGATACATGCTGAAGGAGCGCGTACTGCGCCCGGCCCGTGTGGCCACGAAAGGCCCGCAGTAGCCGCGAATCGTTAATGACGATCCGCTAAACACCTGTTTCGCCCCGCCGTGCACAAGCCCGGCGGGGCGAACACAAAAATAGACTTTTACAGAAATACCAAAAGCGAGGAGAACCGCTATGTCGAGCCAAGACTGGCTAAACAAAGACTTCTACGCGGTCCTCGGAGTAGCCAAGGACGCGAGCGCCGACGAAATCAAAAAGGCGTACCGCAAGAAAGCCAAGGAGCTACACCCGGACCGTCACCCCGACGATCCGCAGGCGGAAGAACGTTTCAAGGCCATCGGTGAGGCCTATGCCGTGCTGAAAGACGCCGAACAGCGCCAGCAGTACGACGCGATCCGCGCCATGGGCGCGGGCGGCGCGCGTTTCGCCTCCGGTCCCGGCGGCGGAGGTGCCGGCTTCGAGGACATCTTCGGTGCCATGTTCAACGGCCAGGGAGCCGGCGGCATGCGCTTCGAGCAGTCCGGAGGCGGCTTCTCCAACATCTTCGACATGTTCGGGGGCGGCGGAGGCTTCCCCGGCGGGGCCAGTGGACCGTTCCCCGGTGCCCGGCCCGAACCGGGCGAGGACATCACCACCTCCACCAGCCTGTCCTTCGCGGAGGCCGTAAACGGGCGCGAGCTGCGTATCACCGTCGGCTCCCGCACCGTCAAGGCGCGCATCCCGGCGGGCGTGCAGGACGGCCAGAAGATTCGCCTGCGCGGCAAGGGCAAGCCCGGCAGCGGCGGCGCTCCTGCGGGCGATCTCATCATCAAGGTGAAGGTGGCCAAGCACCCCGTCTGGTCGCTCGAAGCGGGCAACCTCTGCCTGAACGTGCCGATCACGTTCCCCGAGGCGGTGCTCGGCGCAACCGTGCGCATCCCGCTGCTGGACGGCTCCCACGTGAGCGTCAAGGTCCCCGCGGGCAGCCAGTCGGGCAAGGTCATGCGCCTCAAGGGCAAGGGCCTAAAGACTGCCAAGGGACAGGGCGACCTGCTGTTGACGCTCCAGGTGGCCGTGCCCGAAGAACTGGGCGAGTCCGCGCGAGAGGCGCTTGCGGCATACGCCGAGGCGACCGCCGGACAGGACCCGCGCGCGGGCCTGGACGAAGCGGCAGCGCTCTAATCACAGGCTCGGCGCGCCCCGAAACAGCGGGCGCGCCGGGCTGTAACGCATCGATGTAAGGAGAAAACAGGTGAGCATAGACGAACACGCACCCCTGTTCGTGATCTCCGTGGCCGCCGAACTGGCCGGTATGCATCCGCAAACCCTGCGCACCTATGACCGGCTCGGCATAGTTTCGCCCTCGCGCGCCTCGGGACGCGGTAGGCGCTACTCCGCGCGCAACATTGCCCAGCTGCGCCAGGTGCAGCAGCTATCGCAGGAAGAAGGCATAAATCTCGCCGGGATCAAACGCATCCTGGAACTGGAAAGCCAGGTAGCGCAGCTAAATACGCAGCTGGCTGCCGCGCAGGCGCACATCGCGGAAACGGCCGGCAGGGCCGTGCCGACCCGCCGCGTATTCGCCACCAGCCAGGAGGGCGAGATCACCGCGCTGCGGCAGGGGCAGCGTCCCCGCCGTTCCGTGAACGGCTCCGGGGCGCTGGTGGTGTGGCGTCCCCGCTAGGCAAGCGCCACACCCCGCTACCCGTGTGAGAACGTAACGCGCGGGTAACATAGGGGCTATGTCTGTTACAGCCCCCCAGCAGTTGCGAGAGCGCTTCACCCCCGTAGTAGTCGGCGGAGATATCGGTGCCTACTCCCTGGCCCGCGCGTTCCATGAGGCATACGGGATAAAAACCGTCGTCGTCTCCAAGCTGCAGGGCTGGCACGTCAGCGACTCCGCGATCATCGAAAACGTTTCCTGCCCCGATCCGTTCAGTGCCGACGCGCTGCTGCCGGTGCTGCGGGAACTGGAAAATACCCGCCCCGGCAAGTTCCTGCTGCTCGGTTCCGCTGACGCCACGGTGAAGGCGATCATCGGCGCGCGGGAGGGACTCTCGGAACGCTGGCTAGCGCCCTACGTTGATATGGAAACGTTCCGGGCGGGCACCGAAAAGCAGAACTTCACCCGGCTTTGCCAGGACCTCGGGGTGGACCACCCCGCCACCGTAGTGGTCGATCTGGGTAGCGACGGGCCGCTGCCGGAGTCGGTGCCGTTCGCCTTCCCCGTGATCGCGAAACCGGCCGAGGTTTCCGAATGGAAGCGCGCGGACTTCCCCGGCAAACAGAAGGTGCACACCGTAGCCTCGCTACCCGAGCTGCGTCAGCTGCTGACCACCATTCGCGGGGCAGGTTATCGCGAGAGCATCATCGTGCAGGACATGATTCCCGGCGATGACCAGAACATGCGTATCCTGACCTGCTACTGCGACGAAAAATCGCGGGTACGTTTCGCCTCCTACGGTCGCACCCTGCTGGAGGAGCACAGCCCCGGCGCGATCGGCAACCCGGCCGCGATCGTCACCGACGTCAACCCCGAGGTGGTGGCGCAGGCGCAGAAGCTGGTGAGCGCGCTCGGCTGGACCGGGTATGCGAACTTCGACCTGAAGTACGACCCGCGCGATGGTAAGACCAAGTTCTTCGAGCTGAACCCGCGCCTGGGTCGCTCCAACTATTACGTCACCGCAGGCGGCAATAACCCTGTCACCTACTACGTGCGAGAGCTGATCGAGGGCACGCTGGAAGATAGCGACTCGCTGCTGCAGGAGCAGGAGGTGGCGCTCTACACCGTGGTGCCGGTGGCGCTGGTAAAGCACTACACGACCTTGCCGGACGCGAAGCGCCAGCTGGCGGCGGCCCGCAAGAACGTGAAGAACCCGCTCATCTACCGGGGCGTTGAGAAAAGCCCGAAGCGCTGGGCGTACATCGCGTTGGCGATGGCGAACTACGTTAAGAAGTTCCGCCGCTACTACCGCCCCCAGCCCGACGCTGGCGAGCACGGTAACGCCTGAGATGGACGGTAAGGTTTTCCCCGGCGAGGGTTTCGTCGGCGTGCTCGGCGGGGTCGGCCCCGCCGCCACCGCGCTGTTCATGGACCTGCTGGTGCGGGCCACCGACAGCGACACCGACCAGGGCCACATCAACGCGCTCGTCACCCAGCACGCGGGCGTGCCGGACCGCACCGCGCACATCCTCAACCCGGCAGGCAGCGCCGACCCGGGCCCGGTGCTGGCCGCCGACGCCCGTTTCCTGGAGCGGGCCGGGGCCGAGTTCCTGGTGCTGCCCTGCAACACTGCCCACCACTACAGCGAGGCGATCGAGTCCGGCATTGGCATCGAGCTGGTCAGCATCGTCGCCGCCACCGCCGAGGCCGCCCGCGAGGCGGCGGGGCCGGTCGGTAAGGTCGCGATCTTCGCGACCGAGGGCAACATCAACGCCGGTGTTTACCAGGACGCGCTCGACTCCCTGGCGGTCGGCCACCTGGTGCCGGACGCGGCCACGCAGGCGGCCGTGAACGAGCTGATCTACGACCAGGTGAAGGCGGGCAGGCCGGTAGATAACGAACTGTTCCTGTCGGCCCTGCGCACCGTCTCCGGGCAGGGTGCCGACGCCGTGATCCTGGGCTGCACCGAGCTGTCGGTGATCTACGACCGGGAGGGTTACCGGGCCGAAAACCTGGCCCGCGCCGCGCGCGGCCTGCCGTTCCTGGTCGATTCCCTCAGTGCGCTGGTGCGCGCCACCGTCGCCCGCGCCGGGAAGCCCCTGCGCCCCGGTTTTTGACCTGGTTTTATCGATACGAAAAGGCCCGGCGGATAACTTTTCCGCCGGGCCTTTTCGTACCTACCTAGAAGCCGGTCTCGGTCGGCTTCGGGTAATGCTTCAGGAACTTGCGCACGTGGTTGGCGGCCTTCGCCAGGCCATGGAACTGCATCCACGCGCCCTCCTTGCGGTACAGCCACGGGTTCACGGTGCGCTTGCGCGCCACCCGCTTAACCCACTTGCGCTTTTCCGGGTCCAGCACATAGCGCATCAGCAGGGTCTTCGGCACGATCGTGTACAGCACCTCGTCGATGCCCACCACCGGCTCGCGGCGGCGACCGTAGATCGCGTCGTCGGCCACGAACTCGGCGACGTTCGCGCCCGCCCCGGTCACGTAGTAGCTATTACGGCCGATGCGCGGGTTCACCTCGAAGAAGTGCTGCTTACCCGTGCGCGGGTCCTCCTTCACATCAAAGTTCGCGAAGCCGACGTAGTCGGTCGCGTCCAGGATGCGGCGCGCCTGCTCCAGCGTGTCCGGGAACGTCGTGGAGATCATCGCGGCCGGGCGGCCCAGCGCGTCCGGGGTGTGCTCCTCCAGCAGCACGGCTGCGCTGGCCAGCAGCGTCACCTCGCCGTGCGAATCACGGTAGGCGGTCACGGAACGCATCGTGGTGTCGTCGCCCGGGATCAGCTCCTGCACCACGAAACGGTCGCGGAAGCCAGCGCCGTGCAGGCGGGAGGCCAGGTCGGCCAGCTCGTCGGCGGAGGAGATGAAGTAGACCTTCTTCTTCCCAGCCATGCGGATGTTCACGTGCGGGGTGCTCACCGCGGGCTTCGCCACCACCGGGTAGGGCAGGTCCAGGCCGTCCACGGCGGGCAGGCTGCCGTCGCGGAATTCCAGCACCTCAGTGCGGGGCGTGTCGATCTCCAGCTCCCGGCACAGCCGCGCAAACTCGGCCTTGTCCGACAGCTCCTGCACCGACTCCAGGGTGGGGATGCGGATCTCGTAGTGCTGATCGAGCACCTCGCGGTTGCGGGCGATGAACTCGACATCGCCGTCCGTGTTGCACAGCAGCAGCGCCTTGCGCCCGGCCGGGCGCTGCCCGGCGACCTCCGTCAGGGCCGACAGCCAGGCGGCATCGTCGGCACCCGCCGGAACGTCCTTCACGGTGCAGGTGATGGAGCGAGCGAACGGCTCCGGGGCGGCGATGGCCACCACGGTGCTAACGATGCCGTAGCGCTCGTGGAAGGCCCGGGTGAGGGCGTAAATGCCCAGCCCGGAACCGATGAACACAACGTCGAAGGGGGCGTCGGTGCCTGTCACTGTAAAACTCCTGCGGGTAGGTGCTGGCGGCGAAAGCTGCGGCTGGTTTTAGCGCTTAACGAAGAACTCGTCGTGCCACACCAGGAAGCAGTAGATCGACCAGATCCGCTTCATGTAGCCGTCCACGCCGCTGCGGTGAATCTCAAGCATGTTCAGGATGTGCTCGCGGTTGAAGAACTCGGCGGCCGTGTCGCTCGCGAACAGATCGCGCACCGTGCTGAAGTACGGCTCCTGGCGCAGCCAGTCGTTCAGCGGCACCGGGAAGCCCAGCTTCTTCTTGTTCGCGGTACGCTCCGGAATCTCCGCCAGGGCGGTGCGGCGCAGCGCGATCTTGGTGTTTTCCTTGGTGACGCGGAAACGCGAGGGGATCTTGCGGGCCACGTCGAACACGCGCAGATCCAGGAACGGCACGCGCAGCTCCAGAGAATGCGCCATCGACATCTTGTCGGCCTTCTGCAGAATGTCGTAAAGCATCCAGGTGTGGATATCGACGTGCTGCATCTGCGTCACATCGTCCATGTCCGCCACCTCGTCAAACAGGGGCCGCACGCGCTCGGCGGTGCTGGGGGCCGCGATCGGCTTGGCCAGCACCTGCTCGCGCTCGGTGGGGGAGAACACGTAGTTGTTGCGGAAGAACCGCTCCGGCAGCGGCTGCGCGTTACGCAGCAGGAAGCGCTTGCCACGGAAATCGGGCAGCTTCTTCGCGACCGCCGCCACGGCCTTGCGGATAGGTGCCGGGACCTTTTGATAGGGGGCGTAATCGATCGGTTCGCGGTACTGGTTGTAGCCGCCGAACAGTTCGTCGGCGCCCTCGCCGGAAACCACTACCTTGACCTGCTTCGCGGCCTCCTCGGTAAGGAAGAACAGGGGCAGGGCCGACGGGTTCGGCAACGGCTCGTCCATCAGGTACTGGATGCGCGGCACTGCGTTGAACGTTTCGTCCGCGCCGATCTCGCGCTCGTGAAACTCGGCACCGATCTTCTGCGCAAAATCGCGGGCGTAGGAAAGCTCGCTGTACTTCTGTTCGGCATAGCCGACGGAGAACGCCTTGATCTTGTTGCCGGTCTTCGTCATCTCCTTGGTGATGTAGGAGCTGTCGATACCGGAAGACAGGAAGCAGCCCACCTCGACGTCGGCCACCTGGTGGGCCTCCACGGAGTCCTCCACCACGTTCTGGATCTCGCGGGTCCAGTGCGTGAGGTCCTTCGTTTCGTCCGGGCTGAAACGCAGCGAATGGTAGCGGCTGACCCGCATTTCGCTGCCGTTGAAGGTGAAGCATTCGCCGCCCAGCAGCTTCTTGACGCCCTTGAACAGGGTTTCGTTGCTCGGGATGTACTCGAACGAAAGGTAGTCGGGCAGGACGTCGGTGTTTACTTCCTTTACGAAGTTCGGCTGCGGCAGGAACGCCTTCACCTCGGAACCGAAGATCAGTTTGTCGCCGTTGTGCTGGTAGTAGAACGGCTTGATGCCGAACGGATCGCGGGCGCCGAACAGGGTGCGGGTTTCGGTGTTCCAAATGACGAAAGCGAACATGCCGCGCAGGCGCTGCAGTACGTCCTCGCCCCAGGTTTCGTAACCGCGCAGAATGACTTCGGTATCGGAACCGGTGCGGAACTCGTGGCCCGCCGCGATTAGTTCTTCGCGCAGCTCACGGTAGTTATAGATTTCGCCGTTAAAGCAGATCACGCGCTTGGCATCGTCGCTCACGATCGGCTGGTGGCCGTGGCTGAGGTCAATGATGGAAAGGCGGCGGAAACCGAGCGCCACGTCATCATCGATGAAGTAACCGTCCGAGTCCGGGCCGCGGTGGATGATCTCCGTGGCCATGGCCTCGATAACGGGGCGCTTATCGCCGATGGAGGGGTCAACAAAACCTGCGAAACCGCACATGCGTACACGGGTCCTTTCTACGTGCAAAGCCACGGCACAAGCCGGGTAATCGTCACCAAACCTACCAGAAAGGCCCCCGCCAAAAACGGCGGGGGCCATCCGTTAAAGCTCGGGTGTGAGCCATACTGCGCAGTTGCCGGGAATGGTCCCGGAGCTCTCCTCCACGGGGGAGGAGGAGAGCGCAATGCGGGTGTTTTCCAGTCCCAGTGCCGACAGCGCCAGCGGCTTATCCGCCAGGTTGATCACCACGGTGACAGCCCCGAGGGAAAAGACCAGCGTGTCCTCTCCCGTCTCGCGTAGCGCAAACTCCTGTTCGCCCAGCTTCAGCTCGCGGCGCAGCGCGATGGCGGCGCGATACATCTCGAACGTGGAACCGGGAACCCCCACCTGCAGGTCTGCGGCACGCTCGCCGTAGCTGGCGGGCTGGGGCAGCCAGGATTTGCCGGTTTCGCTGAACCCGTATGCCGGTGCGTCGTGCTGCCAGGCCATCGGCACGCGGCAGCCGTCGCGGCCGGGAACCCCGGCGCGCTTGTGCGCCGGGTCCTCGCGCAGCTCGTCCGGGATGTCGGCCACCTCTTCCAGGCCGAGTTCCTCCCCCTGGTAAAGGTAGGCGGAACCGGGCAGGGAAAGCATCGCCAGGCTGACGGCGCGGGCGCGGCGCAGGCCCAGTTCGCGGTCGGCGGCGGGTTCGTCGCGCGAAAGCCCCTCACCGAACTTGTAATCCGGGGCGTAACCGTAACGGGTAACGTGGCGGATCACGTCGTGGTTGGAAAGCACCCAGGTGTTGGAACCGTTTACCTCGCGGGAAAGCTGCATGGGCTTTTCGATCGCGTCCCGCAGCAGGTGCTTGTCCCAGCGGGCCAGCAGGAACGAGAAGTTGAACGCCTGGTGCAGCTCGTCGGGCCGAATGTAGAGGGGCATCCGGTGGCGGGGGGCGCAGCATTCCGCGACCAGCACCCGATCGCCGGGGTATTCGTTGATGATCTTGCGCCAGTCACGGTAAATCTCGTGCACGCCGTCCTGATCGAAGTACGGGGGAGCCTTCTCGGAATCGAGGGAAAGCAGGCCCTTGGCGTTAACCTCGGTGTCGGGCAGGCCCTCGGCCTTGATCATGCCGTGGGCGACGTCGATGCGCATGCCGGCCACCCCGCGATCCAGCCAGAAACGCAGGATGCCGCGGAACATCTCCCGCACCTTCGGGTTCTCCCAGTTCCAGTCGGGCTGGCTGGTATCGAACAGGTGCAGACACCACTGGCCGTAGCTGCCGTCGGCCTCTTTCACCCTGGTCCAGGCGTCGCCGTGGAAGATGGACTCCCAGTTGTTCGGGGGCAGTTCACCGTTTTCGCCGCGCCCCTCGCGGAACATGAACATTTCGCGCTCGGGGGAGCCGGGAGCGGCAGCGAGCGCCTTCTGGAACAGGGGGTGCTCGGAGGAACAGTGGTTCGGCACCAGGTCAATGATGATCCGGATGTTTCGTTCCTTGGCGCGGGCCAGCATCTCGTCGAAGTCGGCCAGCGTGCCGAAGCGGGGATCGACGTCGCAGTAGTCGGCCACGTCGTAGCCGCCGTCGTTTTGCGGGGAGGTGAAGAACGGGGACAGCCAGATCGCGTCGACCCCGAGCTTTTCCAGATGGTCTAGGCGGGAGGTGATTCCCTTCAGATCTCCCATGCCGTCGCCGTTCGCGTCGGCGAAGGAACGGGGGTAGACCTGATATACGACGGCGTCACGCCACCAGGGGGCAGTCATTACAGCAAACACCTTTCGGTATCGATTGAGTTTTGCTTGCGGCCAATAAATGACGGCGCCCCCGAACTTTCCGGGGGCGCCGCTGCGATAGTTTCGGCGTCCTCAGCCCTTTACGGCACCGGCGGTGGAGCCACCGACGATGTAACGCTGCAGGTACTGGAAGAGTGCAATCACGGGAACCATGGTCATCACGGCACCCGCGGCGAACACGCCCAGGTTGTTGGACTTATCGCCGGAGAGCAGGCCGTATAGGCCGATCGCCAGGGTTTTCAGGTTGTCATCCTTGAGCAGCAGGGAGCCGAGCAGGAACTCGCTGATCACGCCCACGAACGAAAGCAGCAGCGTGGTGGCGATGATCGGCTTCATGGCGGGCAGCAGGATGATGTAGAAGGTCTGCCAGTGGGTGCAGCCGTCCAGGGTGGCGGCCTCGTCCAGCTCCTTCGGCACGGTGTCGAAGAAGCCCTTGATGAGCCACACCTGGCCGAGCGAACCGCCCAGCAGCACCAGCACGTAGCCGGTCAGGGTGTTCAGGCCGACGGCGGGTACCGCCTCGCCGATCTGGGAAATCATGATGTAGATGGCGATCATGGACAGGATCGCGGGGAACATCATGATCAGCAGCAGGGCGAGCATGCCGCCACGGCGCCCCTTGAAGCGGAAACGGCTGAACGCGTAGGCCGCGAGCAGGGAGGTGAACACCTGGATCACGGCGACCACGGTGCAGACGATGACCGTGTTCAGGTACCAGCGCAAGAACGGGCCGCGCTTGCCCGACAGCAGCTCCGTGTAGTTATCGAACGAAATCTGCTTCGGGATCAGCGAGGTCGTAGAGACACTGCCGAGCGGGTTCAGCGAGGCGGAGATGACGTAGAGAATCGGGAACGCCGCGAAAATCAGCGCCAGGATTCCGACGATGTGCCGCCAGCCGACCTCCTTGAACCAGTGGGAGGTGAAAGGCTTCAGTTCCTTCGTGGTCACGGGACCGGTGGAAGCGTTGTTCGACATGGGTCCGGTCCTTCCTAGTTGACGTCTTCGAGGGTCTTAGTTAAACGGAACTGCATGGCAGCCAGCACGCCCGTCAGGACGAACAGGGCCACGGAGACGGCGGCAGCGAAGCCGAAGTCCTGCCCGGAACCGCCGAACGCGATGCGGTAGATCATCGAGATCAGAATGTCCGTGCCGCCGCGCACGTACTCTCCGGGCGGGAACGGGCCGCCGTCGGTGAGCAGCTTGATCGCGTTGAAGTTGTTGAAGTTGAACGCGAAGGAGGCGACCAGCAGGGGAGCCACCGAGACCAGCAGCAGCGGGGTGATCACCTTGACCGTGGTCTGGAAGCGCGAGGCACCGTCGATGCGGGCGGCCTCACGCACGTCGTTCGGAATCGACTGGAGCGCACCGGTGCAGACGATGAACATGTAGGGGAAGCCCATCCACAGGTTCGTCAGCAGCACGGCCACCTTTGCCCAGGTCGGATCGCCCAGCCAGTTGATGTTCAGGTGGGTTACCTGGTTGATTAGGCCGAAGTCGCGGTTGTAGAAGCTGGACCAGACCAGCAGGGCGATGAAGCCCGGCACCGCGTAGGGCAGCAGCAGGAAGGAACGGTAGAGGCGACGCCCCTTAATGCGCTCATCGTTCAGCACCAGCGCCAGGAACAGGCCCAGGACGAAGGTGAGGAACACCGAACCGAAGGCGAACACCAGGGTCCAGGCGAAGGCCTTCAGGAACTGGCCGCCGATAGCGGAGTTCGTGAACAGGCGCTTGTAGTTATCGAAACCGACGTTCTGCAGCCAGGACTGGGCGAAGGCGCGGGAACCGTCGGCCTTCACGAAGTATTCCTGGCCGTCGATCTTGCCGACCTTGTAAACCTCGCCGTTAGTGAGGTTCTTGATGCTGTCGGTGTCCTTGTCGTAAACCAGCGACTTGGTGCCGGCGAAAGCCTGGTTCGTACCGAGGGGACGGATCGCGGTGTTCTCGTTTACCTCGACCGACGCATCGTTTTGCAGGGTCTGGTAGATACTGTTTACCTCGCGCGGGGTAAGGATCTTTTCACCCTTTTCCACCCCGACGATGCGGTTGTTTTCCACCTTCACGTCGCTCGCCGTGATCGGCTCCAGCTTTTCTCCCACCTCGCCGCGGAAGAGCTGCTCGGTCTTCGGATCTACCAGGTAGAACACGAAAGGCCCCGCCTCGGTGCTGCCCTTGGTGGCAACCGTCAGGTTGTAGCGCGGGGAATCCGCCGCCTGCTGCACCGAGTTGCCGGTGATGGCGGTGATCGCCTGCTCCTTGGTGCCGCGCGAGCCGTCGCCGAAGTTGGTGAACGAGTAGGTGACGGTCAGCAGGATCGGCGAGATCAGGAAGATCACCAGCAGGGCGGTGCCGGGGAAGAGGTACTTACCGGGAATGAAACGCTTCGTGGAGTAAAGCACGAAGATTGCAACCGTGGTGGCGATGACGATTGCCACCCAGGTCCACAGCTTGAGAGCGAAGAGGACGGGAAGGATGTAGAGCGCGCTCGCGAGTACCGTGCCTAGGAGGATGACCTTGACGAGGATGCCGGTGAGCGTAGTCGAGCGTTCGCGCTGCGCGGATTGCTGCTGGGCTGACATGGCGGCGTTGCCTTTCACGGAAGAACGGATGGTGGTGGGGGCGTGCCGCCTGCGGCACGCCCCCACCCGTTAGATCACTTGATCTTGGAGGAGATTTCCTTGCCTGCGGACTCCATGGTGGACTTCGGGTCCGCGCCGCCAACGATGTTGGACTCGGCCTGTCCCAGCGGGCCCCAGATCTCCGCCATGGCGGGGATCGCGGGCATCGGGGAGGCGTTCTCGGCCAGCTTCGCGAACTGGACGATCTCCGGGTGGTCGGCGGCGAGCTTCTGCTGCAGCTCCAGGTTCACCGGGGGCAGCTCGTTCACCGGGAACATGGCCTCCGCGATCTCCGGGGAGGAGGCAACGTCGTTCACGAACTGGCTGGCGAAGCCGGCGTTCTTGCCCTTGCTGGCAACGTAGAAAGCGTTGACGCCAGCGAACGGCATGGCCTTCTGCATACCCGCGAAGCCGGGGATCTCCACTACCGCGTAGTTGATGCCGGCCTTCTTGACGTCGGCCAGGGCCCAGGGGCCGGAGACGAGGTAAGCGGACTTGCCGTCAGCGAACAGCGCGATCGAGTTGTCGCCGGTGATGGAGGTCTTGAGGACGCCCTCCTTGCCGAGCTGCGACATCTTCTCGCCAGCGTTGATGGAGCCTTCCTTGCCCACGCCGACGTCCTTGGGGTCAAGCACGCCGTTCTTCTCGCCGAACAGGTAACCGCCCGCGGAGGTGTAGAGGGGCTCCATGTGGTAGGCGTCGCCCTTTTCGCCGACGGGCAGGGAGAGGACGTTCTCTGCGACCTTGCCGCCCTTGCCCTTCTTCGCGGCTTCGATCATCTCTTCGATGGTCTTGGGGGCCTCGTTCTCGGTCAGGTCCTTGTTCACGTAGAGAGCCAGGGTCTCGACGGCGTAGGGAACACCGTAGGTCTGGTTTTCGTAGGTGACGGCGGAAATGCCGATGGGGGCGTTCTTGGTGGCTGCGTCGGCGGGGAGCTGCACGGGCGAAATCGCGCCGTTGCGCACCAGGTTGCCGATCCAGTCGTGGGCAGCAACCAGGATGTCCGGGCCATTGCCGGCCTGGTTAGCGGTGATGAAGTTCGGCTGCAGGTCTACCGCAACGGTCTGCACGGCAACCTTGACGCCGTTCTTCTCGCCCCACTTGGCGGCGGGCTCCTTCAGCGAAGCCGCCTTCTTCTCGTCGGCCCAAATGACGAGGTCCGCGTTTGCGTCGCGGACGGGGCTTGCCTCTTTATCGTCCTGCTTGCCTTCCGCAGGCTTGGCTTCGCCCTTGGGCTCTGCCTTCTTCTCTTCGCCGCAGGCGGCAAGAGTGAGGGCGGCACCGGAAGCGGCGGCCATGGACAGGAAGGTCTTACGACGGATCAGCACCGTAGTTCTCCTTTGTCGAGGGAATGCAGGGGCGCCGTTGCAGCCCCGCTGTTTTTGACTGTAAGTCAGAAAAGGTCCCTTGCGCAAGAATGCGTAAATTTTTATCGAAGTCTGCAAGTTTTGCTGGTAGATTTCGTTTCATAGAGACCGATTGTGGGTTCGAAGAGGAGGTCCCAAGATGAAGGTCCGGTTGGCCGACATTGCGCGCGAAGCGGCGGTCAGTGAAGCCACCGTATCCCGTGTGCTCAATGGCAAACCGGGCGTTACGGAGGAGACGCGCAGGCTCGTGGTGAGCGTCGCGGCGCGTCTCGGTAGGGATACTTCTTCTGTCTATGCCCACAGTGAGGACATCGTGGGCATCCTGGCCCCCGATCTTACGAACCCCATATTCCCGCAGATGATTAGCGCCATCGATGACGAGCTGGCGGCGCGGGGCATGAGTAGCATGATCGTGGCGCGCGCGTTTAGCGTGGAACGCGAACGCGACGCCTTGGAGAGTCTGGTGGCGGCGGGCGCCTGCGGGTTGATCGTGCTCTCGGGGCATCACGCAAACTCGCTCTCCCCGGTGGACCACTACCGCCTGCTGCTGGAGCGCGGCGTGCGCCTGGCCTACATCAACGGGCGTCGTGAAAACCTTTCGGGAACCTTTATTTCCGTAGATGAAACGTATGCCGTTTCTGCGGCCGTGGAGCACCTCGCTGCGCTCGGGCACCGCAGCGTTGGCCTGGCCGTGGGCGACGAACACACCTATCCCGTACGGGAAAAGACCCGCGCGTTCAACGAACTCATAGAGCGTGGGAACACCCCGGCGAAGCAGATCGCTTACACGGACTTCAGCCACGAGGGTGGCTTCCAGGCCGCGCTAGAGCTGGTGCGGCGCGGTTGCACCGGCATCCTCTGCGGCAGTGACGTGATGGCCCTCGGGGTGATCGAGGGGGCGGCCAGCATGGGGCTGCGCGTACCGGGCGATATTTCCGTGGTCGGCTTCGACGACATCGCGTTCGGCCGCTACACCTCGCCCGCCCTGACCACCATCAGGCAGCCGGTGCCGGTGATCGCGCGCGCGGCGGTAAACGCGGTTATCGCGACCGACACCGAGGACCGGCGCGCGCCGCGCGCCGACATCCTGGTGCGTCCCGAACTGGTGGTGCGCGGCTCCACAGCCCCGCCCGCCGATTAACCGCGAGCGGGGGCGGCAAAGCCGCGGCGTTTTGGTGGCCGAATTAATCCGTTTCGGGGGCAACCATCACGTAGTCGCCGTCGGCCACGATCCGGGTGCGGACACCGTAGGTTTCGTGCAACACGTCCGGCACCAGGACCTCGTGAGGGGTGCCCTGGGCGATCAACCTGCCGCCCGAAAGCACGGCGATGCGGTCGCAGAAGCGCGCCGCCAGGTTGAGGTCGTGCAGGGCCACCACGGCTAGTTTTTGCTCGTCCGCCCTGCAGATCTGACGCACCCGCGAAAGCACGGAAACCTGGTGGTGCAGGTCCAGTGCGCTCGTCGGTTCGTCGAGCAGCATCAGGTTAGGATCGCGCACCAGGGTTTGGGCGAGGGCCACCATCTGCCGCTGGCCGCCCGAGAGATGCCCCAGCAGGCGGTCGGCCAAATGCCCCACGCCGAGGTCGCGCAGCACGTGCCAGGCCCGCTCCACGTCGGCCCTGCCGGTGTGCCAGGACATGCCCCGCCGCGACGCCGCGAGCACGGATTCGAGCGCGGTCAGGGAAGCATCGCCCGGCAACCCCTGGGGCATATAGCCGAGCTGTTCCAGCAGTTCCTTGCCGTGTGCGCCCCGGTAGCTGACCCAGCCGCTGTGCCTGCGCAGCTGCGCCAGACAGGTGACCAGGGTGGACTTGCCCGAGCCGTTCGGCCCGAGCAGGCCCACCAGCTGGCCGCCGGCGAATTCCAGCGAAAGTTCATCGAGCACGAGGCGTCGGCCATAGCTGAAAGAGAGGGACTCTACCTTGAGGGTCATGCCGCCCCCTTCAGCGCGCTACGGTGACACTGCAGCAGGATGCTCAGGAACACGGGGACGCCGACCAGCGCGGTCACGATTCCCACGGGCAGCGCCACGCCCGGAACCAGTAACTGACTGGCAACGTGCGCCCCGCTTAGCAGCGCCGCCCCCGTGAGCAGCGAAGCGGGGATCAGAAAACGCTGATCCTCGCCCACCAGGGAACGGGCTATGTGCGGGCCAACCAGACCGATGAAGCCGATGATGCCGACGAACGCGACCGACAGTGCGGCGAGAACGGAAACCCCGACCAGCGTCCAGGAACGCACGGCGGAAATGTTCACGCCCATCGCGGCGGCGCGGGAATCCCCGAGGGTGATGGCGGTTAGCCGCCAGCCGTTAATCCAAAACAGGGGGGTGGCGACCAGCAGCGCCAGCCCCACCGTGTAGACGGCGGGCCAGGTGCCGCGCATGGTGGAGCCCATGGACCAGAAAACGATCTGCTGCAGGCTCTCCGTGGTGGCGCGGTACTGCATGAGCGCGAGCAGCGCCTGGCAGGTAAACACCAGCGCTATGCCGAGCAGCACCACCGTTTCCTTGGTGACGCTACGCATGCGCGCTACCGCCGCGATGATGCCGGAGGCCCCGAGCGCCGCGACCGTGGCCGCCACCGGCAGCGTGAAATGCGGAATCACGGGTAGCGCGATGCCGGTCACGATCATGACGGAGGCGCCCAGCGCGGCGGCCGCGGAGATGCCGAGCGTGAAAGGCTCCGCCAGCGGGTTGTTCAGGATCGTCTGCATCTGCATTCCCGCGAGGGAAAGGGCCGCGCCGACCAGCATTGCGATTAACGCCGGGGGCAGGCGCAGGTTGTTCATGACAGTGGCCAGCTGGGAGTCCTCGCCGGGATTGAGCAGGCCGTGCACGACCTCGCCGAAGGTATACGGGATCGGCCCCACCGTCAGCGAATAAACGAAAACTACCGCGACGACCGCGGCCAGGGCGAACAGAATGCCCACCCTGACCGTGGTGCGGCGCCGATAGGCCAGGTAAGCGCCGTGGGCGTCACCGGCCTGCGGCTGCGCGGCAGCGGAGGTATCCGCTGCCGACATTAGCGGATGCCGGTGATGAATACGCCGGATGCCTTCCAGGGAAGGTACTTATCGTTGAACTCTTCCCAGTTCTTGTTCGGATCGAGGTCCTTGAACACCTCCGGGTGCTGCCACTTGGCGAACGCCTGGAACGCGACGAAGTTGAACGGTGCATCGTAGAACTGGTGGTAGACGCCGAACACGTTGCGTTCGGTGAACGCCTTCAGCTTGTCGAAGCCGGGCTGCTTCTGCAGATCCTCCAGGCTCTTCTTGGCCGACGCCTCGCTTGCCTGGTAGCCCAGGTGCACGTAGCTGGTCTGTGCCTTCTCGTTGATCTTGAGCGAGCCCCACTCGCCGCCGGTGGCGATGATGTTGGTCGGGTTGGAGGCGATGATCTGCTCCGGGGTGAGCACGCCGCTGTCGCCCTCGAGCAGCGGATCGGCGATGTTATCGCCGCCGGTCGCGGTGACGACCAGGCCCAGGTTCGCCTTGGAGAAGGTGGCGCAGGCGGGAGCCAGGCCGGGGGCGCGCCAGAGGAAGGTGGTCGGCTTCTTCTCTACCTTCTTCGCGGCCTCCAGGAGCGGATCCACAGCCTGCTTGTAGTAGGCGGCGAACTCCTTGGCCTGATCGCGGCGGTTGCAGACTGCCGCGATCAGATCCACGCTCTTGAGGGTGTTCTCAAGGGGGTTCTCGCGGAAGTCGGTCACGACGTAGGGAAGCTTCGCGGCGTCCATCTTCTCTACCAGGCCGTTCTTCTGGCCCGCGTGGTAGGCGTCGAGGGTGAACAGGATCGCGTCCGGCTTGAAGCTGAGCAGGGATTCGACGGTCAGGTCGCCCTTGTGCACGGAGCCGATGGTGGGGATGTCTTTCACCTCGGGGTGTACCTCGAGCAGCTTCGCGTAGATGTCGCCCGCGGCGCGCTGCAGGTCCTGGCCCCAGGCCACGATGTTCTCGGTCGGGTTTTCCTTGTTCAGGAACAGCAGGGAGTAAATGTGGCGGGACTCGCCGAGTACGATGCGGGTCGGCTGCTTAGCGAACTTGACCTCGCGGCCGGCGATGTCGGTGAGGGTGAAGCCCTCGCCCGAATCGGCGCTGCCTGCGGACTGCTTAGCGGCGGAGTCGGCCTTCTTGTCGGAGGTCTTATCGTTGCCGCAGGCGGCCAGGCCGACTGCGAGAGCGGGGGCGGAGAAAAGTAGCGTACGGCGGCGCATCGTTAAGTTTCCTTGCTTTAAACGAATCTGGTTGTGTGTCGCCCCGGCGCGGGATCGGCGGTGCCTATGCCTGCGGTCGGGTCCGGGGCCGTGCCGGGGACCTACGGGGCGACGCCAGTTAGGTTATGTCCGATAAGGGAAGGCTTGCCTTTGTCTGTTTAATATTTCACTACGCACCCGTTACTTACCCGGTAGTCTTGTGCCGTGAACCACGAGATTTCTCAGGATAGTTACGCACAGGCGCTGAAGCGCAGCCAGAAGATCGAACAGGCACTGGCCGAAAAGCCGGAGCAGTTCCGAGTGTTGTCGGGGGATAGGCCCACCGGTTCCCTCCACATCGGGCACTACTTCGGCACCCTCAAGAATCGCGTTAGGTTGCAAAACCTCGGGGTTGATACCTGGGTGCTTGTGGCCGATTACCAGGTGATTACCGACCGCGAGGTGCTCGGCGACGTGCGCGGTAACGTGCTGCAGCTGCTCACCGACTACCTGGCTACGGGCCTGGATCCGGAAAAGACCACTATCTTCACCCACTCCGCCGTGCCCGCCCTGAATCAGCTCATGCTGCCGTTCCTATCGCTGGTAAGCGCCCCCGAGCTGGAGCGCAACCCCACGGTGAAGGCGGAAATGCAGGCTGCGGGCAAGACCGCGCTGGGTGGCCTGCTGCTCACCTATCCGGTGCACCAGGCGGCCGACATCCTGTTCTGCCACGGCAACCTGGTTCCCGTCGGTAAGGATCAGCTCCCGCACATCGAGCAGACCCGCCTGATCGCGCGCCGCTTCAATGAGCGCTACGCGGGCGGGGAGAATTACTTCCCCGAGCCCGACGCCCTGCTGACCCGCACCCCGGTGATCCTGGGGCTGGACGGCGACAAGATGAGCAAGTCCCGCAACAACACCGTCATGCTGCGCATGACCGAGGCGGAGACGGCCAAGCAGATCAAGCGGGCCAAGACCGATTCGGATCGCAACATCACCTACGATCCCGAGAACCGTCCCGAGGTGGCCAACCTGCTCACCATCGCCGCGGAATGCCTGGAGCGCACCCCCGAAAGCATCGCGGAGGAGATCGGCGATAAGGGCGCGGGAACCCTGAAAATGCTGTGCGCCGACGCGCTGAACGCGCACCTGGCCCCGATCCGCGCCCGCCGCGCGGAGCTGGAAAATAACCCCGATTACCTGCTGAGCGTGCTGCGGGCAGGCAACGAGCGCGCCAACGAAGAGGCGAACCGTACCCTCGCGGCCGTGCGCGAGCACATGGGAATGGTCTACTAGGCGCAGGTTTAGTTTTGCGGTGGCCCCGGCGTTTGCCGGGGCCACCCTTGCGTTATCCGCCTTTGGCTGGCTGCGAAATTAGCCACAGGAGGGGAGTGAGCGGCTGGAAGAGTGCTGCGAAACCGCCTAGTCTAAAGAAGAACTTGGCAAGCCCAAAAGGAAAACTTTGGCAGGGTTGGCTGGTAGGCACTTTCCGAAGAAGGAGACACGTCATGGTCATTTACAACAACGTCAGCGAACTGGTCGGCCGCACCCCGCTGGTGCGCCTGAACCACCTGCCCGCGGACGTGGTCGCAAACGTCGTCGCAAAGCTTGAGTTCTACAACCCCGCGAACTCCGTCAAGGATCGCATTGCGGTGGCCATGATCGATGCCGCCGAGAAGTCGGGGCAGCTCAAGCCGGGCGGTGCGATCGTGGAAGGCACGAGCGGTAACACCGGTATCGCGCTGGCCATGGTCGGCACCTCGCGCGGCTACAAGGTCACCCTGACCATGCCCGAATCCATGTCCAAGGAACGCCGGGCCCTGCTGCGCGCGTTCGGCGCCGAACTGGTGCTCACCGAGGCCGCCAAGGGCATGCGCGGCGCGGTGGAAAAGGCGAACGAGATCGCCGAGACCACCGGCGCGGTCAAGATGAGCCAGTTCGCGAACCAGGCGAACCAGGCCATCCATCGGGTCACCACCGCGCAGGAGATCTGGAGCGACACCGAAGGCCAGGTAGATGTGCTGGTGGCGGGCGTCGGCACCGGCGGCACCATCACCGGCGTGGGGAATGCGCTCAAGGAACGCAAGAGCGATCTGCGGGTGGTGGCGGTGGAACCGGCGGAATCCCCGATCCTCAGCGGCGGCAAGCCCGGCCCGCACAAGATCCAGGGCATCGGCGCGAACTTTGTTCCCGAGGTGCTGGATACCGAGATTTATGACGAGGTAATCCCGGTCGCGGGGGCCGACGCCATGGAGCGCGCCCGCGTCACCGCGCGCACCGAGGGGCTGCTCGTGGGGATCTCCTCCGGCGCGGCGCTGGAGGCCGCAATCGCCGTCGGTCGCCGCCCCGAGATGAAAGACAAAACCATCGTGGTTATTATTCCTTCGTTCGGGGAACGCTATCTGTCCACCGAGCTTTATGCCGAATACATGGACTGACCCATTGCTTAAAATCCTGCGCCACCTGCGCGAAGATGTTGCGAACGCGCGCCGCCACGACCCGGCGGCGCGCTCGTTCGCGGAGATCGTGCTGACCTATCCGGGGCTGCACGCCATCTGGATGCACAGGCTCAATCACCGCCTCTGGCGTGCGCGCTTTCCCGGCAAGTTTTTGGCGCGCTGCCTCTCGCAGCTCACCCGCTCGCTGACCGGAATCGAAATACACCCCGGGGCGCGGATCGGCCGCAGGTTCTTCATCGATCACGGCATGGGCGTGGTGATCGGAGAAACGGCGGAGGTCGGCGACGACGTCATGCTTTATCACGGCGTCACGCTGGGCGGGCGCAGCCTGAAGCACGTGAAGCGGCATCCCACCGTCGGCGATGGCGTGGTGATCGGGGCGGGCGCGCGCGTGCTCGGCCCCATCAACGTCGGTTGCCACGCAAAGATCGGGGCCAACGCCGTCGTGGTGAAGGACGTTCCCGCCGGAGCCACCGCCATCGGTATTCCCGCCAGTAATCGCCTACCCGCAGATCGGGTGGCGGAATGCACGGATCCGGCCCTCTGGATATAGGCTCTTTGGGTGCCTGTAACAGCCCGCGCCCTCTGGCTGCTGCCAGACCTGATAGCGCTTCCCGCAGACCTTCCCGCGCCCGCCAACCTGGAGGCCCCCGGGGCTAGCTACCCGCTGACCCCGCTGGGCGACCTGCCCGCGAACGTGGCGGCGCGCCACCCGCACCTGGCCGGTTACAGGGCCTATGCCGTGTCGGCGCCCGCAGCGGAACTGGTGCGCACCGGCCCCCTGCGGGTAGGGGATGAGGCCTTGCAGATCGGGCCGCTCCTGGACGCCCTCTATCCTGCCGCACCGACCCGCAGCTACGGGCCCGTGCGCGAAGCGGGCGGCATGCGCGTGCGCCTTTGGGCACCGACGGCCCGTGCGGTTAGCCTGCTGACGCTACCGGAGGCGGAGCTTGGCCGCGCCAAGCCGCGCGTGCAGGAAATGCGCCGCGAGGCAGACGGCAGCTACCTTTCGGAGCCGTTGCCCGTCGGGGACGCCTACCGATTCCGTATCGTGCGGCAGTCGCACGTGAGCGGCGAGGTAGAGACGGTTGAGGTGAGCGATCCCTATAGCGTCGGCCTTAGCGCGGACTCGCGCTGGTCGGTGGCGCTCGACCTCGCGGACCCCGCCCTGGCGCCTGCCGGGTGGTGCACCCACCCGGCACCAAAGCTGCGCGATACGTCGGCCATGACCGCCTATGAACTGCACATCCGCGACTTTTCGCGCGACGATGAAAGTGTGCCCGCAGCCCTGCGCGGAAGCTACCTGGCATTCACCGAAACAGGTAGCAATGGCATGCGCCACCTGCGGGAACTGGCAGAAGCCGGTATGAACACCGTGCACCTGCTGCCCGGCTACGACATCGCGAGCATCCCTCCCACACCCCTGCGCGTAAGCTCGGAGGCGCTGGCCGCGCACGGCCCCGCCTCCCGCGCGCAGCAGGACGCCATCGCGCGGGTGCGCGATAGCGACGCCTTCAACTGGGGCTACGACCCGCGCCACTGGGCCGTGCCCTGCGGTGCCTACTGCGCGGGGGACGAACCTCCCGCCGCCGCCCGGCGCGTGCGCGAAACCCGGGAAATGGTGGCGGCACTGCACGCAGCGGGCCTGCGCGTGGTGTGCGACGTCGTTTTCAACCATACTTTCGCGGCGGGAAACCACCCGGATGCGGTGCTGGATAGGGTGCTTCCCGGCTACTACCACCGGCTCGACGCAGACGGAAACATAGAGCAGTCCACCTGCATGAACAACACCGCCACGGAACGCGCGATGGCCGCGCACCTGGTGCGTTATGCCTGCCGCCTCTGGGCCGATGCCTACCGGGTGGACGGTTTCAGGTTTGACCTGATGGGGCACATGCCCGCCGCGCTGCTAGAGCAGATCGTGGCCGACCTCGGCCCCGAAAAGACCGTTTACGGCGAGGGCTGGAACTTCGGGGAGGTGGCCGACGGCCGCCAGTTCGTGCAGGCCAGCCAGTTCGGCCTGGCCGGGAGCGGCATCGCGACCTTCTCCGACCGCCTGCGCGACGGCGTGCGCGGGGGAGGCCCGAGCGACGCCGACCCGACTATCCAGGGCTACGGCAGCGGCGCTTTTTCGCACCCCGCGCGCGGCACGGGAGAAAAAGACATCGCGCTCCTGCGGGCCTGGATCGCGGCGGGCCTGGCCGGAAACCTGGCCGATGCGCGGGTGCCGTACGGCGGCAAAGACGTGCCCGCCCGCGAAATTGACTACAACGGCCAGCCCTGCGGCTACGCACGCCACATTTGCGACACCGTGAACTATGTGGACGCGCACGATAACGAAACCCTCTGGGACGCGCTCACCCTGAAGCTGCCCGCCGAGGCGGAAATGGCTGACAGGATCCGCCTGAACACCCTCTGCCTGGCGCTTGCCACCTGGGGCCAGGCGGCCTCCCTCTGGCACGCCGGGGCGGAGCTTTTGCGCTCCAAATCGCTTGACCGCAACTCCTACGACTCGGGGGACTGGTTCAACCGTTACGACGTGACCTGGGCGGATAACGGCTTCGCGCGCGGCCTGCCGCCGGCCTGGGACAACGAGGAACGCTGGCGCTACATGGCACCGCTGCTAGCGCGGGAAGAACTGCGGCCCACACCGGAACAGGTGCGCCATGCCCGCGACTGTGCGCTCGATGTGCTGCGCACGCTGCGGGAGGTGCCGCAGCTCAGGCTCGGCAGCGCCGAAAAGGTACTGGCCAGGGTCAGCTTCCTGCAAACCCCGCCGGAGCTACTGGTGATGCGGATAGCGGCAGATAGCGCGCGCGGCGAGGCCGATGCCTATCTGACCTGCAACGTTTCCGCTCGGGAGACGCCCCTGCAACTCCCCGCGTCGGCCATGCTCTGCAGTTCCCTGCGCGGCGGCGCGGACCCGCGCTACCGGGAACTACGCCCCGCGCAACCGGTTTCCGGAGTGCGTGAATGGCGGCTGCCCCCGCTGAGCGCACTCGTTTTCGTCGGCTAAGCGCTCACCATTCTTCGTGGCTGCGCGAGTCCCAGGCGTGCTCCTCGCCCAGGGCCAGCGCCGCGAGATCGCTGCGGTCGGCGTCGCTCAGGCTAAAGCCCCACAGATCCAGGTTCTGTTTGCGGCGCTCGGCGGAGGACGACTTCGGGATAACCACGATGTTTTGCTCGATCGACCAGCGCAGCGCCACCTGGGACGGGGTGACGCCGTGCCTGCGCGCCACCTTTTCCAGGGGGATCTGCCCCGGCAGCCCCTCGCGCACCCCGAGCGGGCCCCAGGCCTGCGTCACGATGCCGTGCTCGCGGTGGAATGCCACCGCCTCGCTGCGCGGCAGCACGGGGGAGAGCTGGATCTGGTTTAGCTGCGGCCATTCCCCGCTCTCGGCGTGCAGCAGCGCAAGCTGTTCGGGACGGAAATTTGAGGTACCGACGCTACGCACCAGGCCCTCCTCGCGCAGGCGCAGCATTTCCAGCCAGGTTTCCACGAACAACCCGCGAGACGGGTTCGGCCAGTGAATGAGCAGAATATCTATGTAATCGAGCGCGAGCCTGCGCAGCGATTCCCTGACCCCGCGCGTGGTCGCCCCGCGCCCCTGGTCCCCGCCCGCCACCTTGGTGGTGACAAGCACCTGCTCCCTGGGCAGGCCGCTTCGGCGCATGCCCTCGCCCACCGCGGCCTCGTTGCCGTACTGCGCGGCGGTGTCGAGTAGGCGATACCCCTCCGCCAGGGCCGCCGCTATCTCGCGTGCGCCCGCGTCGCCGCGCAGCCCGTAGGTGCCGAGCCCGATCAGCGGCAGGGAGGTGCCGTCGCGTAAAAAGACTTCTCGCTCCGTCATATGCCAACCTCTCCTACGGTTTGCTTTAAAAAGGATTACTCCCGGGGCTGCGCGGCGGAGGGCTGCAGCGGACGCTCCATCAGGAACTGCTGCTTGCCAAACTCCTCCAGGCCCTTGCGCACCTCGAAACCCAGGCGCTTCAACAGGTGCACGCTGCGCTTATTGTGAGACTGGGTGATGGCGATAATGCGTTCGTCCTCGAGCTCGCGCGCCGCCCAGGCCAGCATGTGCTGGCACGCCTCCGCCGCGTAACCGCGCCCCTCGTTTTCGGACAGCAGCGCGTAACTCAGTTCCAGTTCGCCCCGGTCGTAGCTGAGGGTGAGGGAGCCAAGCATTTCGTCGCTCTGCTTATCGCAGATGATCCACTGCCCCCAGGTCAGCCCGAGCGGAGAAAGCTTCAGCGCCTGCAGCGAGGCATGCTCCAACGCACCCCCCATGTAGAGGCGGGTGTGCGGGTCGGTATGGAGCCGAATATTGGTTTCCCGGTCGCGTTCCGCAGGAGGTCTAATCCTGAGGCGATCGGTTTCCACCACAACGGGCCATTCACTAGTTCCCTCGCGTGCCACAACCGGTAGCCTAGCGTGCCTGATTCCCGGTGTCTTTACCGGTTTTGTCAGCTTTTCCTCGCGTTTTATCCCGTTACGGGGGGCGCGGACGCGAAGTTGTCATTCACACACCCAAACCCGCGCTAGAGTAGGAGCCAGTTCACATCCAGCCCCGATGGTGGGGCCGCTAGCCGAAACGGAGACGCCATGGTGAACGCCGCCGCAGGGCCAGGCAAAGAGACCCCGCTCGCTAAGGTGCACGCGCAGCTAGGAGCAACTTTCACGGATTTCGCGGGATGGCAGATGCCCGTCCGCTACACCTCCGATCTGGAGGAACACCGCGCCGTCAGGGAGAGGGCCGGAATCTTCGATCTCAGCCACATGGGAGAGATCCGGGTGCGCGGTAGCGAGGCCGGACAGGCGCTCGATTACGCGCTCGCCGGGGCGATCTCGGCGATGCCGAACGGCCGCGCCAAGTACACGCTGCTGCTCACCCCCGAGGGCGGGGTAATCGACGATCTGATCGTCTACCGCCTCGCCGAAGACGACTACCTGGTGGTGGCTAACGCCTCCAACGCCGATACCGACTTCGCCACCCTGCGCGAACGCGCCGCAGGATTCGCCGCCACGGTGAGCGACGAATCCGCGCAGACCGCGCTGATCGCGGTGCAGGGACCGGACAGCGAAGACATCGTGACCCGCGCGCTCGCAGCTGTGGGGAGCACGCTCACGGCCGCAGAGATCTCTGCCCTCGGCTACTACCGTTTCCTGGCCGGAACCTACGCCGACGCGCCGCTCCTGCTCGCGCGTACCGGCTACACGGGGGAGGACGGCTTCGAGCTTTACGTCCCCGTCGCCCTCGCGGAAAACCTGTGGCAGCTGCTCACGGAACACGGCGGGGAAACCCTCGTACCCTGCGGCCTAGCCTGCCGCGACACGCTGCGCCTGGAAGCGGGCATGCCCCTTTACGGGCACGAACTGAACACGCAAACCCTGCCTGCGCAGGCCGGTCTGGGACGGGTGGTCAACTACAAGACCAAGGGCGATTTCGTCGGCCGCGCCGCGCTGGAAGGTGCCGACACCTCCGGGCTGCCGGTGCTGGTCGGCCTGCGCGCTGACGGCCGCCGCGCCGGTCGCGCCGGGTATGCGGTGCAGACCCCGCAGGGCGAGGCGATTGGCGAAGTCACCTCGGGTGCGCTTTCACCGACCCTCGGCTACCCCATCGCCATGGCCTACGTGACTGCGGAGCACGCGCAGGCGGGCACCGAGGTCGCGATCGACGTGCGCGGGAAGGCGCTTCCGGCCACCGTCGTGGCGCTGCCCTTCTACTCCCGCGGTTAAGACAGCAAACAGCACAAAACGTTATTCAAGGAGCAAAAAATGCACGAACTGGTTGCGGACTACCGCTATTCCACCGACCACGAATGGGCCGTCACCGACGGCGAAGTGACCACCGTCGGCGTCACCGCTTTCGCCGCGCAGCAGCTGGGGGACGTCGTCTACGTCGAGCTTCCCGCCGTTGGCGACACCGTGACCGCGGGGGAGGTGATGGGCGAGGTCGAATCGACCAAGAGCGTCTCCGATCTGCTCAGCCCCGTCAGCGGCGAGGTAATCGAGGTGAACCAGGATGTTGTGGACAGCCCCGAGATGGTGAACGAGGACCCGTTCCACGCCGCCTGGCTGGTGAAGGTAGCCTGCGGCGAACTGCCGGCGGAGCTACTTAGCGTTGACGATTATCGCGCGCTGATCGGTGAGTGAAGTATGGCTAGCCACGAAGAAAAGTTCCTAAGCCGGCACGTCGGCCCGCGCCCCGCCCAGCAGGAACAGATGCTGGCCGCCCTCGGCCTGCGCAGCCTCGACGAACTGTTGGAAAAGGCCGTCCCGGGAAGCATCCTGCTCGATGCCGACGCCCCCTCGCTCCTGCCGCAGCCGGTGGGGGAGGACGCCGCGCTCGCCGAACTGCGCGCTATCGCGGGCCGCAACCGGCTGCGCCGCCCCCTGCTCGGGCAGGGCTATTACGGGACCCGCACGCCGCACGTGATCGTGCGTAACGTGATCGAAAATCCCGCCTGGTACACGTCCTACACCCCCTACCAGCCCGAAATCTCGCAGGGCAGGCTGGAAGCGCTGCTGAACTTCCAGACGATGGTTTCCGACCTGACGGCCCTTCCCGTGGCGAACTCGTCCCTGCTGGACGAGGCCACGGCGGCGGCCGAGGCAATGCTGTTGGCGCGGCGAGCGGCGCGCGGCAACAAGTCCGCTCGTTTCCTGCTCGATAGCGACGTTTTCCCCGCCACCGAGGCCGTCATGCGGGCACGCGCCGAGGCGGTCGGGATCGAACTGGTAAGCGCCGACCTCAGCGACCCCGAAACCCTGAGCCGCGAACTGGCCGCCGGCGCGTTCGGCGTGCTCGCGCAATACCCGGCGGCGTCGGGCCGCGTCTGGGACCCGGCACCGGTCATCGCCGCAGCCCACGAGGCCGGGGCGCAGGCCGTAATCGCCGCCGATCTGCTGGCGCTCACCCTGCTGCGCGCCCCCGGCGAGATGGGGGCAGACATCGCGGTTGGCTCCACCCAGCGTTTCGGGGTGCCGCTCGGCTACGGCGGGCCCCACGCCGGATACATGTCGGTGCGCTCCGGCCTGGAACGCCAGATCCCCGGTCGACTGGTCGGCGTTTCCCGCGACGCGGAGGGGCGTGACGCCCTGCGCCTGGCGCTGCAAACCAGGGAGCAGCACATTCGCCGCGACAAGGCGACCAGCAACATCTGCACCGCGCAGGTGCTGCTCGCGGTCGTGGCTTCGATGTACGCGGTTTATCACGGCCCCGAGGGGCTGCGCGGTATCGCACGCGGTGTCGCGGAACGCACCGTGCTGCTGGCCGAGCTCCTGCGCCTGGGCGGTTTCACGCCGCTGCACGCAAACTTCTTCGACACCCTGCGCGTGAGCGTGCCGGGCCGTGCAGACGAACTGGTGGCAGTCGCCGCCGACGCGGGCTACCTGCTGCTGCGCGTGAGCGACGACGAGGTGGGCATCTCCCTGGACGAGACCGTCACGGAGGCCGAGGTGCGCGAGCTCGCGGAACTCATCGTCTCCCTGGGAGAGGTAGACGCCCTGAGCGATGCCGAACAGGCCCCGGAAACCTACCTGGCCTGGGAGGACGAACTCAATCGCGAAAGCGATTTCCTCACCCACCCGGTGTTCAACAGCTACCGCAGCGAGACCGCGATGATGCGCTACCTGCGCCGCCTCAGCGACATGGACTTCGCGCTGGATCGCGGCATGATTCCGCTCGGTTCCTGCACCATGAAGCTGAACGCCGCGGTGGAAATGAACGCCCTCACCTGGCCGGAATTCTCCGGCCTGCACCCGCTCGCGCCCGCCGAGGACGCCGCCGGATACAGGGAGCTGACCCGTCAGCTCGAGTCCTGGCTGGCCGACGTCACCGGCTACGACACCGTGTCCCTGCAGCCGAACGCTGGCAGCCAGGGAGAATACGCGGGGCTGCTGGCGATCCGCGCCTACCACCGCGAACGCGGCGATGGGCAGCGCGATGTCTGCCTGGTGCCCGCCAGCGCCCACGGCACCAACGCGGCCTCCGCCGTGCTGGCGGGGCTGCGGGTGGTGGTCGTCGCCTCTGACGAACAGGGCAACATCGACGTGGACGATCTGCGCGCCAAGCTGGAAAAGCACGGCAGCGAACTCGCCGCGATCATGATTACCTACCCCTCCACCCACGGCGTCTACGAGGCGCGGGTGCGCGAGGTATGCGAGCTGGTGCACGCCTCGGGCGGCCAGGTTTACGTGGACGGCGCGAACCTGAACGCGCTGCTCGAGGTGGCGCGCCCCGGCGAGTTCGGCGGCGACGTTTCCCACCTGAACCTGCACAAGACCTTTTGCATCCCGCACGGCGGTGGCGGCCCCGGCGTCGGCCCGGTGGCGGCGAAGGCGCACCTGGCCCCCTACCTGCCCGGGCATCCGGCGGCGGCAGACGCCAGCCACCCGCTCGCGGACGGCGGGGAAGTGGTGCACGGCGGGCCGCCGGTGGCGCAGGCCGCCTACGGCTCCGCATCGGTGCTGCCGATCCCGTGGATGTACGTGCGCATGATGGGTGCCGAGGGGCTGCGTTACGCCACCGCGTCGGCAGTGCTGGCCGCTAACTACGTGGCGCACCGGCTCTCCGAGCGTTTCGACATCCTCTACCGGGGGGCGAACTCGCTGGTGGCCCACGAATGCATCGTGGATCTACGCGAATGGAGCAAACGCACCCATATCAGCGTGGACGATGTGGCCAAGCGCCTGATCGACTACGGCTTCCACGCCCCCACCATGTCGTTCCCCGTCGCGGGCACCCTGATGGTGGAGCCGACGGAATCGGAGGACCTCGCGGAACTGGATCGTTTCTGCGAGGCCATGCTGGCTATCGCCGACGAAGCCGAAAAGGTCGCGGCGGGTGAATGGCCGGTGGACGACAACCCGCTGGTTAACGCCCCGCACACCGCGCGCTGCGCGGTCGCGGGGGAGTGGCCCCACCCTTACACCAGGGAAGAGGCTGTCTACCCGGCGGGAGAGGGCGCGGTGCGCGGCAAGTACTGGCCTCCGGTGCGCCGCGTCGATAACGCCTACGGCGATAGGAACCTGGCCTGCTCCTGCCCGTCCCCGGAGGCGTTCGCCGAAAGCGAGTAGCGGAGAGCTGGCTCACGCAAACAAACGCTGGGCGTGAGCCAGTTCACCGGTTTGTGGTGCAAAAACCCTGTTCGAGAACGATTATTGATTAGGATTGCGGGTAGACAGAGGGCGACCATCAGGCCGCTGCCGCATACGATCACAGGAGTGAGACGATGACTTCGCCTACCCCCAACTTCACCCGCCGCACATTCGCGCTCGGAGCGCTCGGCCTGGGCGCCGCCGGGCTGCTGAGCGCCTGCTCCGGTAAGGAAGAAAAGAAGCCCGCCGCAAGCGGTAAGCCCGCCATGGACAAGCAGGAAGAAAAGCAGGGCGCGGCGAACGCGAAGCTGCCCGGCGTCTTTGCTTCCACCATCGTCTGGGGATCTGTTGCGCAGGCCGTCGGCGGCGAATATGCCAAGGTGACCTCCGCTATCGAGCGGGCCGACCAGGACCCGCACGATTACGAGCCGTCGGCCCGCCAGCTGGCGGACGCCAAGGAAGCCAGCATCGTGCTGCTTAACGGCGGCGGCTACGACGACTGGGTACTGAAGATGGCCTCCGATTCCGCCGTGCGGATCGACGCCGTGACCGTCTCCGGACTGAAGAAGCCGGGCGAAGAAGAGTTCAACGAACACGTTTTTTACGACGTCGACACCGTGGAAAAGGTGGCCCGTGACATCGCCAAGGCGCTTTCCGACCAGGCCCCCGAACACAAGGCCGAGTACGAACAGAACGCAGAAGCGTTCGTCGGCTCCCTGGCATCGGTGCGCGCAAACATGAAGAAGTTTGCCGACGAACACAAGGGGCTGACCGCGCTCGCCACCGAGCCCGTGGTGGGCTACCTGCTCGAAGACCTCGGCATCGAGGACGTCACCCCGGAAGAGTTCGTTGAACAGTCCGAGACCGAGGCCGGTGTTTCCGCTGCGGTCGCGCAGCAGGCCGTCACCCTGATCCGCGACGGCAAGGTAAAGATCCTGGTGCTCAACGCCCAGACCGAAGACGCCACCTCTGACACCCTGCTGAAGGCCGCCACCGAGAAGAAGGTGCCCGTGGCGAAGGTTTACGAGACCTTCCCCGACGGCGTGACCACCTACCAGGCCTTCCTGGAGGGTGCGGTTAAGCAGATCACGGACGCGGCTTCCGTCTAGTGAACACCGTCCTGGCGTCTTTCACTGACGCACGCTGCGGTTACGGCTCCCGTGACCTGTGGCAGAACCTCAACCTGTCCCTGCAACGCGGGGAGTTCGTGGCCGTCCTCGGCCCCAACGGGGCCGGTAAAACCACGATTCTGCGCGCCCTCCTCGGGGAGGTAGCGCTCAAGTCGGGCAGCGTCACGATTACGCCGGGCACCCGGATCGGCTACGTCCCCCAGGCTCGCCAGGAAGCCCCGCCCGCGCCGCTGCGCGGGCGAGACCTGGTGGGCCTGGGCGTGGACGGTGCCCGCTACGGTATTACCCTCAGCCCTAAGCTACGCAGGGAGAAACGCGAAAGGGTTTACGCCGCCCTCGCGGAGGTCGGCGCGCTCGGCTACGCCGACGCCCCCATCACCATGCTTTCGGGCGGGGAAATGCAGCGGCTCAGAATGGCGCAGGCGCTCGTCGGCAACCCCGATCTGCTGCTTTGCGACGAACCGCTCGCCAGCCTAGACGTCGGTCACCAGAGCGTGCTTAGCCGGGTTGTCGGCACGCGCGCTAAGAACGGCACCGGCGTGTTGTTCGTTTCCCACGAAATAACCCCCGTTCTGCCCTACGTGGACCGTGTGGTGTACGTGGCGCGCGGCAGCGCCCGTATCGGCACGGTGGACGAGGTGATGCGCTCCGACGTGCTCAGCGATCTGTACGGCCAGAAAGTTGAGGTCATTCGGCACGCGGGCGCGCTGCTGGTGCTGACCGACGACGGCCTGCGTCACGACGAACACGATTCGCACGCCCACCCGTTCGAGGACCCCTGCGAAATCCCGGGCGCACCAGCGCCGGATGCGGGGTTAAGCCGCGACAGCGACAAGGAGCGGCAGTGACCCTGCTAGAGATACTGCACCAGATCATCAATTTCGACGACGTTTCGCGGCTGCTGCCCGTCGTCAGCTCCAGCCTGCTCGCGGGGGCGCTGCTCGGCGTCGCGGCGGGCATGATCGGCCCGATGGTGCTATCGCGCGACCTCAGCTTCGCCGTGCACGGCATTAGCGAACTCTCGTTCGCCGGGGCCGGTATCGCGTTGTTCCTCGGTTGGTCCGTCTCGGCGGGAAGCATCCTCGGCTCCGTGGCGGCCGCCGTGCTGCTGTCGGCCATGGGGGTGCGCGCCAGGCAAAGAAACTCTGTCATAGGTATTTTTTTGCCCTTCGGCCTCGGCGTCGGCATGCTGTTTTTGGCTCTCTATCGCGGGCGCACCTCAAACAAGTTCAGCCTGCTCACCGGGCAGATCGTCTCCGTGGATACGCAGGACGTGGGCGTGCTGGTCGCGATCACCGCGGGCGTCATCGTGATGACCCTGATCCTCGGTAAACCCATGTGGTACGCGGCGGTTGATCCCGTCTCCGCCCGCGTGCACGGAGTACCGACGCGTGCCCTCAGCCTGCTCTTCATGGTCGTGCTGGGCCTGGTCTCGGCGATGGCCGTGCAGCTGGTGGGCGCCCTGCTGGTGATGAGCCTGCTGATCACCCCCGCGGCGGCGGCCGCGCGAGTGAGCGCTCGGCCTATCATGCAGATCGGTCTGTCGGTGCTTTTCGCGGTGGTCTCTGCCGTGGGCGGCATCATTCTTTCCCTCGGCCCAGGCATGCCGATCAGCCCCTACGTGACCAGCGTTTCGTTCCTGATCTACCTGATCTGCTGGGGCATCGGCGGCCTGCGTGTGAAGCGGGGCTGGGGGCGGCGCGAGGTAGCGGCGGCTCCCGCCTAAAGGGTTCCCGCTGGGCGCTTGCCGCCTATCCGATGGATCAGCCGATGGCGGTGCCGAACAGCAGCCCCAGGCAATAGGTGGCCCCGGCCGCCGCCATGCCGATCGCGAGCTGGCGCAGCGCCCGCGCGAGCGGGGGAGCGCCCGAAAGCAGACCCACCACCGCGCCGGTCAGCATGAGCGCGCCGCCCACCAGGGCGAGCGCGAACACCAGCGCCGCCGTGCCGCTCATGCCGAACAGGAACGGCACCACCGGCAGGAACGCACCGGAGGCGAAGAACAGGAACGAACTTAGCGCGGCGGTGGCACCGGAGCCGACCTCCTCCGTGGCTTGCGCGGCCAGCGCCGCATCCTCATGCAGGGTGGCGCGGCCCGCCATCACCAGATCGGCCTTCGCCTGCGCCTCCGTTTCCGACATGCCGCGCGCCCGGTAGACCAGGGTCAGTTCGTTTTCGTTCAGGTCCAGGTCATCGACGGCGCGGGAGGCGCGCGGGTCGGTTGCCGAGGCCTCGAGCAGTTCGCGCTGGGACGCCACCGAGACGTACTCCCCGGCCGCCATCGAGAACGCCCCGGCGAGCAGCCCGGCCAGGCCCGACGCCAGCAGATAGCCGCTGGCCACGCCAGTTCCCGCCATGCCCATCACGAGCGAGAGGTTCGATACCAGGCCGTCGTTCATGCCGAACACGGCGGCGCGGAAGTTTCCGGAAAGGCGCGAACGACCCTTCGCGGCCAGGCCGCGCACCACCTCACCGTGGATCTTTTCGTCGGCCGCCATCTGCCGGGTGGCGTTCTCGTCGGCCTCATAGGGGGAGCGGTCCTCGGCGCGCTGCAGCAGCACCAGCACGAACAGGGGGCCGAACAGGCGCAGCAGCAGGCGGTAGCGGCGCAGCTTCCCGGCGACGGACGGCTCCGGGCTGGCATGCTCGCCCAGCAGCCGCCGCCAGTGGTTTTCGTGGCGGCTCTCCGCGTCCGCTATCGCCAGCAGGATCGCCCTGTCCTCGCCGCTCAGCCGGGCGGCGAACTCCCGGTAGATGCTGGCCTCCGCGATCTCGTCGGCCAGGTAGCCGCGCCAGCGGGAGATCTGCGCCCGGGTGGGGGCGGGGACAGGTGCGGGAGAGTCGTTCACCCTGACATTGTTCCCGACCTGGCGCGTCGAGGCTAGAGAGGGGGTGGGCCCGGTGAACGACGTCTCCTGTGGAAGCCGCTCGCTCATGGGGTGGGGTCACCGTGGTTACGTCTGGGTGCACAAACCGTCTGTTATCCCCACCCCCTTCACGTTTAGGTGCACTAGACGCTGCGAAAAGGGGGTTTAAGCCACGCAAAGTGCACCCAGGTGTAAGGCGCAACCAAAAGTGCACCCAAATGTAAAAAGGGAGTGTGCGAGGTGGCCAGAGGGAGGGGGCCGGGCGGAAAAGCTGAGCCTCACCTGCCTAGATTTATCTGACACGGTGTAATAAAAATGTTTGCATGAAGAAGCTCTACTACGCAGTCGTCACCTACACCGTCATCGGCGTTCTCTCGGGCTTTGCCTACCGTGAGATCGTCAAATCCCTCGATTTCACCGGCTACACCCAGCTTTCCACCCTGCACACGCACTTTTTTGCGCTCGGCATGATTTTCTTCCTGATCGTGTTGCTGCTCGACGGCGTGTTCTCCATGCACAGCGCCAAGGGTTTCAATGCCTTCTTCTGGCTCTATAACGCGGGACTCGCGGTCACCGGGACCACGATGGCCGTGCGCGGCACCCTGCAGGCCCTCGGTAACGACGCTCCGCTGCCCGCGCTCGCGGGCATCGCCGGCCTGGGGCACGTTGCTCTCACCGTCGGGCTAGTCCTACTGCTGGTAATGCTGGGGCGTGCGATCGACGCCAGGCAGCTCGCGCAAGCCTGAGCCGCCCCGCCGCATTCTGCTGGGACGCGCGTCTCACGCCGCCCGTTCGTTACACCCCGTGTCGCTGTTTGCCATAGGATGAAGGGGTTAAACGTTAAACATTCCACGGAGGAACCCATGTCTCACACCGCTCACGACGCCGAGGTCGCCGCATACGAGCAGGGCGAGCCGGTAGTTACCGACGAGGGCAACAGCCTCGGTTCCAGCCTGGCGCTGTTCATCCCGACCTTCGGCCTGTTCCTGGCCGGGCTCTACATGATGGGCCTGTTCCCGAATCCGTACTGGTTCATGGGCGGGTTGACCGCATCGCTGGTCTCCCTCTACATTGCCTTCGATCTGATCCCGCACCACTTCACCAAGTAGTGCGAGCCCGCAGCTAGAGGCGAAATAAGCCAGACGCAAGCAAGTGGCCCGCCCCTTAAGGGGCGGGCCACTTGCTTTTTAGCTTGCTAAACCGGCTCAGGCGCGGTTCTTGTCCATCTCCACGATCGCGTCTAGGGCCATCACCATCATGTCGTCGAAGGTTTCCTGGCGCTCCTGGGCGCTGGTCTCCTCGCCGGTGATCAGGTGGTCGGAAACGGTGCAGACGGCAAGCGCTTTCTTACCGAACTGGGCGGCCAGGGTGTAGAGGGCCGACGCTTCCATCTCCACGCCGAGTA
>JAHUUL010000030.1 GCA_019218415.1 Dermabacteraceae bacterium TAE3-ERU27
TGCATCCGTGTTCCGCCGGACGCGGGCGAGATCAGCAACGGGAGCCCACCCTCCGTCGCCCGGTGGATCCCGTCGATGATCCGGCGGGCGGTCGCCGCCCCGATTGAACCACCGAGGAACCCGAACTCACTCAGGACGAACGCCACCCGCGCCCCGTTGACGGTTCCCTCGCCGGTGATCACCGCCTCGTCCACCCCCGACTTCTCCCGGGCCCGGTCGAGGGTCGCCCGGTAGTCGTCGCTGATGTCTCCGTACACGGGTGGGGTGTCCCAGGAGATGAAGGACCCGGGGTCGAGAACCTGATCGATGAGGTCGTGGGAGGTGGTGTTCGTCATGGCTGACACTGTAGCCGCCGGAGCGGCCGCCCGGGGCTGGTCCGGGTCAGCCCCGCCGTACCCCACCCAGTGCCTTCAACCACCCGACGGGTGAACCGGTGTGCAGGATCGACGAGCGGTAGATCCGGGCGGCCAGCCAGCTCGTGGCGACGGTCGCGAGGGCGAGGATGAGGGCCGCGCCCAGGACCCCTCCGACACCGACGTTGCCCACCGCGTACTGCAGGGGAATCGTCGACGAGGAGAACGGCGGCACCCAGGCGACTGTCCGCATGAACGTCGAGTCGACCTGCGTCAGACCGAAGAAGGGGACATACATCACGGCCATCAGCAGCAGGATCACCGGTGTCTGCACACCCTGGAAATCCTCCATCCGGGACACCAGCGACCCGGCAGCCGCGTAGAGCACCGAGAAGAAGAGGTATCCGAGGACGTAGAACAGCAGCAGGACGGGGAGAACGGTGAGGTCGATCTCGACGTCGAAGCGTTCGCCGATCCCGGTGAGGCCGATCCCCGCGGCCGTGACGGCGAACAGCGTGGCGACGAACACCAACCCCACGCCGCCGACGCCGATGATCTTGCCCCACAGCAGGTCCAGGGGACGGACCGTGGCGACCATGAGCTCCACGACCCGGGAGGACTTCTCCTCGATGACCGCGGAGCCGATGGTGATCGCGAACATCATCACCGACATCACCAGAACGCCGAGACCGATCAGGGTGACCATGACCG
>JAHUUL010000031.1 GCA_019218415.1 Dermabacteraceae bacterium TAE3-ERU27
CCCGGCCCCCGGAGGAACTGGTCACCGTCTACCGGGCGGCGGACGTTGTCGCGGTCCCCAGCTACAACGAGTCCTTCGGTCTCGTCGCGGTCGAGGCGCAGGCGGCGGGAACCCCGGTCGTCGCGGCGCGGGTCGGGGGCCTCCCGATCGCCGTCGCCGCCGGGAATAGCGGTGTCCTGGTCGATTCGCATGAGACGTCGGCGTGGGCGGATGCTCTCGCCGGTCTGCTCGACGACGATGCGGCGCGGATCGCGATGGGGGAAGCGGCGGTGGGCCATGCGGCGAAATTCAGCTGGCCGCGGACCGCCGCGAATCTCGCGGAACTCTACCGCGGGGTCATCGAGCACACCCCGGGGCGGTGCTACTCACGGAGGGCGGCCGGGTGACGCCGTCACCGGTGGCCCCCGTGTGAACTTCCGGTGAATCCTGCCGGGGTTTTTGACCGTCGTCGGCACGATCACGCCGGGCGTGGAACAATGGACGGTATGAGTACTGGAAAGCTAATTCTGCTCCGCCACGGCCAGAGCCAGTGGAACGCCTCGAACCAGTTCACCGGGTGGGTGGACGTCGACCTGACCGACAAGGGTCGCGCCGAAGCCCGACGCGGTGGTGAACTGCTGCGCGAGAACGACATTCTCCCGGACGTGGTCTACACATCACTGCAACGTCGCGCCATCAACACGGCCAACATCGCCCTTGATGCCGCAGACCGGCACTGGATCCCCGTCGTGCGCGACTGGCGCCTCAACGAGCGCCACTACGGCGCCCTCCAGGGCCTGAACAAGGCCGAGACGAAGGACAAGTACGGCGAGGAACAGTTCATGGCGTGGCGTCGCTCCTACGACACCCCGCCGCCGGCCCTCGACGCGGACGCCGAGTTCTCCCAGGCGCACGACCCGCGCTACGCCGATCTCGACAAGGTACCGGACACCGAGTGCCTCAAGGACGTCGTCGCGCGCTTCGTTCCGTACTTCACCGAGGAGATCCTGCCCCGCGCACTGGCCGGCGAGACCGTTCTGCTGGCCGCGCACGGCAACTCCCTGCGTGCCCT
>JAHUUL010000032.1 GCA_019218415.1 Dermabacteraceae bacterium TAE3-ERU27
ACGGGAACTACAACGGTTTCTTCGGCCCCTACACCACCGGTGGCTCCACCGGCTGGGGTGACGTGGTCAACCTCAACGGCCCCGACAGCAACGAGGTGCGCCGGTACGTCATCGATGCCGCGCGGGCCTGGTTCGAGGACTTCCACGTCGACGGGCTGCGCCTCGACGCGGTGCAGGCCTACCACGATCCCGGTGCGCTGCACCTGCTGGAGGAGCTGCAGATCATGGCCACCGAGGTCTCCGCCGCGACGGGGATCCCGCGCAGCCTCATCGCGGAATCGGACCAGAACGACCCCCGTCTGGTCGCCGCCCGACAGGCCGGCGGCTACGGTATCGCAGGCCAGTGGGACGACGACATCCATCACGCGCTGCACACCCTCGTCTCCGGGGAACGGCACGCCTACTACGCGGACTTCGGGACCACGGAGGTCCTGGCGAAGACGCTGCGGGAAGTGTTCCTCCACGACGGGACGATGTCGACGTTCCGCGGCAAGCGGCACGGTCGTCCCGTGAACCGGGAATTCACGCCGGCCAGCAGCTTCGTCACCTACACCACCACGCACGACCAGGTGGGCAACCGGGCGACCGGCGACCGCCCGAGCATGCACCTATCCCCCGCCCAGCAGGTGCTCAAGGCGGCGACGATCCTCGCCTCGCCGTACACCCCGATGCTGTTCATGGGCGAGGAATTCGGTGCGACGACCCCGTTCGCCTTCTTCTGCTCCCACACCGACGAGGAACTGAATCGACTCACCGGTGAGGGCCGGAAGCGGGAGTTCACCCGCTGGGGCTGGGACGAGCAGGAGATCCCGGAGCCCTCCGATCCCGCCACGTTCGAGGCCTCGAAGCTGGACTGGGACTTCACCGACGGGCAGCAGAGCATCCTCGGCGCCTACCGCACGCTGCTCCGGTTGCGCCGGGAGCAGCGCCTCGCGCGCCCGTGGCTGTACGACATCGACGTCACCCACGGTGAGCGGTGGGTGGCGGTGGACCGGGGCGACGTCGTGTTCGTCGGCAACTACTCCGACGAGCCCGTCAGGGTCGATTT
>JAHUUL010000033.1 GCA_019218415.1 Dermabacteraceae bacterium TAE3-ERU27
GAGATCCACACCCTCGTCGGTGCAGGTGCCGCGGAAGGCGCGATCGACGCCGCCAGCCTGCTCAAGCCGAAGCTGGCCCGAGGTGAACTGCAGACCATCGGTGCGACGACGCTCGACGAGTACCGCAAGCACATCGAGAAGGACGCCGCCCTCGAGCGTCGCTTCCAGCCCGTCCAGGTCCCCGAGCCGAGTGTCGAGATGACCATCGAGATCCTCAAGGGTCTGCGCGACCGCTACGAGGCGCACCACCGGGTCTCCATCACGGACGGTGCACTGGCCGCCGCGGCGAATCTCTCGGACCGTTACATCAACGACCGCTTCCTCCCCGACAAGGCGGTCGACCTCATCGACGAGGCGGGCGCCCGCATGCGCATCAAGCGGATGACCGCGCCCGAGGGTCTGCGCGAGATCGACGAGCGCATAAACGACGTGCGCCGCGAGAAAGAGGCGGCCATCGACGAGCAGGACTTCGAGAAGGCTGCCGGCCTGCGCGACAAGGAACGCAAGCTCGGTGAGGAGCGTGCGGAGAAGGAGAAGCAGTGGCGCTCGGGTGACCTCGAGGAGGTCGCCGAGGTCGGCGAGGAGCAGATTGCCGAGGTGCTGGGCAACTGGACCGGGATCCCCGTGTTCAAGCTCACCGAGGAGGAGTCCTCCCGGCTGCTGCGCATGGAGGATGAGCTGCACAAGCGGATCATCGGCCAGGATGACGCGGTCAAGGCCGTCTCCCGCGCGATCCGACGTACCCGTGCCGGCCTGAAGGACCCGAAGCGCCCCAGTGGTTCGTTCATCTTCGCGGGCCCGTCCGGTGTCGGCAAGACGGAGCTGTCCAAGGCGCTGGCGAACTTCCTGTTCGGCGAGGATGATGCCCTCATCCAGATCGACATGGGCGAATTCCACGACCGCTTCACCGCTTCCCGCCTCTTCGGTGCGCCCCCCGGGTACGTCGGCTACGAGGAGGGTGGCCAGCTCACCGAGAAGGTGCGCCGCAAGCCGTTCTCCGTCGTGCTGTTCGACGAGATCGAGAAGGCGCACAAGG
>JAHUUL010000034.1 GCA_019218415.1 Dermabacteraceae bacterium TAE3-ERU27
CGGGAGCAGTCCCTCGAAGACGTCTTCCTCACCGCGACAGCCGACACCACCACCTACAGGAGCGCCTGATCATGACCGCCTCAATCTCAGATTTCCCGACCACCGGAACATACCGGCGTCCCGGGTACGGAGGAATTCTCGCCGCCGTCATCACCGAACTGACCTCGGTGCGCAGCCACCTGGTCTTCCTCGCGGCCGTGATACTGGTGATTCCGGCATTCTCGGTAGCGATACGGCTCGCCCAGAATGACGGGCCGCTGACTCTCCGCGACCTCACGGTCGGCACCGATCTGTCATTCCTCATCGCGGGCTTCGCCGCAGCGGCGATCATCGGGGGCACCTACCGGCACCACTCCATCGCCTGGATGTGGATGATGGACAACAGGAGAGGCCGGGGTACCGCCCTCCGTGTCGGGGTCGTGCTGATCGGTGCTCTCGCCGGGCTTGCGCTGGGACTGGCGCTCGCCTGCGGTGCCGTTCTCCTCATCGGAGACACCCTCCCCGCCGATGTCCCGGGTGAGCAGCTCCGGGAGTTCCGGTTCGACCTGATCAAGTTCGTCACCGCGGTTGTCCTCGCCGCGCTTCTCGCGGTGATCACCCGTTCCACGGTGCTCGCATCCCTGATCTTCGCCGCCGATGTCTTCGTCATCGAGGCGATGGTCTACGCTCTGCCCGTCCAGGCGCTCAAGGACGTCGGTTGGGTCCTGCCCTTCCTCTCGGGACAGATAGCCAACGGAAGCTCCATTCCGGGCATCACGGCCACGCCGCTCCAGGGTGGTGTCGCGTTGGCCTGCTGGGTGGTCGTTCTGGGGGCTATCGCGTGGTGGTCCGACACCAGACGCGCGATCCGCTGACCGGAGCCGGTACCGGGAGGCCGGGGTCCTCCCGGTACCGGCGAAACGAAGCCCGGTCACCGCGTGGAGTGCACGGGTGACCGGGCTTCAGAATCAGGAATTCCGGTTCAGATGGAGGTGCTCGGGACGATCAGGCCTTGACCGGACCGTCCCACTTCGCACCGTTCTCCCAGTAGCTCT
>JAHUUL010000035.1 GCA_019218415.1 Dermabacteraceae bacterium TAE3-ERU27
GGTACGCGACGAGCATCCGCTTGATCTCTCTCACCGTGTAGTCGAAGCGTCTGTTGTCGATGCCGGGGTCACGGACCGCGAAATTGAGCAGTGAGCTTGCCGTGTGGACGAGGATGGCCGCAAGTTCGGCCCGTTGTTCGTCGGTTGCGTGACTCGCCAAGGGGCGCATCGCCTCCGCGATGATCTCGAGTACCTCGGACTCCGTCGCAGCGGCCGTGGCCCGGGTGGCCGGGGTGGACTGGATCGCGTGCCAGACCGCTCGTCTTGAGGGGTCGTCGTGCCACAGCTTCGCGACGTGCTCGATGAACTCATCGAGGAACTCGGGCCACTGGAGGGCCGGTACCTGGTGGGCGAAGGTGTCGAGCTCGGCCACGACACCGGCGGTGTCCTGGCGGTCCAGCTCACAGATCAGGACGTACTTGTTCGCGAAGAACTGGTAGAGCGTGCCGATGGGGACCTCTGCGCGCCGCGCGACCTCGTCGAAGGTGAAGGACTCGAACCCGACATCCACGAGGACACTCCGTGCCGCTGTGAGGATGCGGTTGAACCTCTCGCGTGACCGCTGTTGAGCCGGGCGTCTGCGCGGGACGAGGATCTCCGTCGAATTCTGGTCGCTCGGGGGAGTGGAACGAGGTGTCATCGGCGTATCCCGGTCACAGTCCTCGGAGAACCCGCGCGACGTGGCCGGTGGCGCGAACGTTGTACTGCGCGGACTCCACCCGGCCGTCGGTACCGACGATGATCGTGGAGCGGATGACCCCCTGCACGACACGACCGTAGTTCTTCTTCTCGCCCCACGCGCCCCACTCCGCCATCGTCTCCTGCGATTCATCGGAGAGAAGGGTGAACGGCAGGTCCTCGTCCTCCCGGAAAGCGGCGAGTGCGTCAGGAGAGTCCGGGGAGACACCCAGGACCGTGATACCGAGATCGGTGAAGTCGGACAGGTTGTCCCGGAAATCACACGCTTCCTTCGTGCACCCCGGGGTGCCGACCTTCGGGTAGAAGTAGACCAGTACGTGGCGCC
>JAHUUL010000036.1 GCA_019218415.1 Dermabacteraceae bacterium TAE3-ERU27
GTCCGGCGTGTCTGAGCGGGGTCCGGCAAACCCGTCGATGTGGTGAGCCGTCCGGGACCTGTCGAGCCCGGTGTGCCGTACATCCCACACGACGGCGCCCGTGCCCCGTTGTTCCCGCCCGTGCCACTGGCCGGTGCGGATCTTCCCACCTCGCCGTCCGATCCCCTGGGGGTTGGAAACGTCGGGCGGGCGGTGGTCAGGATTCTAGGGTCGCGCCACTCCGAAAGCCTGCTGGAGGGAGTCGGCCATCGAGGGAACGGTCATGTCTGTGGTGTACGCTGTAGCACCCTTGCTCGTCGCCCAGTCCGCGAGCACCGGGTCCACCGGGGCTGTTCCGACGTGCACGATCTGCGGAATGACCTGCTCTGAATCACTGCTGTCGAGAGCGTCCCTGAATGCACTGTCGTCGATGGAGTCTGCGGTGCCCGACGTGATGATGACGAGCCGTACCGGGCGACCAGTTTCGGCGGAACGCTGTGACGCGGCGTCGAGCGCGGCCGGAACTGCGGACCGGGTCAACGGATCGCCCCCGGTGCCGACTCCCTTCACGGTTTCCGCCGCGTTCCGGCCGGCGGAATCATCGAGGAACGTGACATTGTCACGCCAGGCCCTGGTCACCCCGGGAGACAGGGGCGAGGAGTAGTTCCAGAGGGCGACCCGGCCGCCGGCCCGCCCGACCGAGAGCATCAGGGGATCGAGCAACCTCGCGATGTGACCGGCGATGCGGTGGCCGTCGACGACGGCGTCCATGTTCGTCGAGGTGTCGAGGAGAACGAGTGTGTCGGTTCCGTCGTCCACCGAGCCCTTCGACTGCTCCGGTGCGGCGGCGAACCGTTCGCTGATGATGTCCGCGGTGTCCAGAACCTGACGCTGAGCATCATCCGGTTCCTTCTGCGCGACGTGGTCGGAGACGTAGCGGGCGAGATCCGCCGCGGCCCTGGTCTGTTCCTCGCTGACGCGGTCCGTCGCTGTCAGGGGGATCGCGACGGTGTCCACCGTGAGGTCATCCGGGGAGTAGAACG
>JAHUUL010000037.1 GCA_019218415.1 Dermabacteraceae bacterium TAE3-ERU27
TGACCGTCGACGGCGGTGAAGCCACCCGCACCACCGTCGACACCTTCCGACCCGCGTCCGAGGTCCGGGGCATCGACACCTCCGGGGGCACCGCAGCCGACGGCTCGATCCACCGCATCAGCGGAGATGGGCTGATCGAGAGCTACACCTTCACCCCGGAGCCCCGGTTCCGCAGTGTCGGTTCCGAACTCACCGGGATCGCCGGCGCCACGGTCACCGGTGGCGGTGACGGTCGCGCGCTCGGTGTCGCCTGGGGCGGTGACCCGTCGACAGGCACGTTCTCCGTGACGGCGTTCGATCCCGACGACACCACGTGCACCGCGGACCTCGGTACGGTCGTCCTCCCCGCGGACATGTCCCTGCTCGCCGCGACGGTCCTGGGAGAACCGGAACTGTCCTGCGGGAGATGAGTCTGACGCGGTTGGGAGGATCCCTCCATCGACCGCTACCCTGGGGCACGGCCCACTCCGCGGTCAGCGTGGTACCGGGCCGTGAACGGGAACAGGGAGACACGGGAGGACAGGGACGATGCGAGTACTTGCGGCGATGAGCGGCGGTGTCGATTCCGCCGTCGCCGCCGCACGGGCGAAGGCCGCCGGGCACGACGTCACCGGAGTCCATCTCGCGCTCTCGCGGGACCCGCAGACCGTCCGGGAATCCGCCCGCGGATGCTGCTCGCTGGAGGATTCCGCCGACGCCCGTCGTGTCTGTGACGCACTCGGCATCCCCTTCTACGTCTGGGACTTCTCCGAGCGGTTCCGCGCCGAGGTCATCGACGACTTCATCGACTCCTACGCCCACGGGGAGACCCCGAACCCCTGCCTGCGGTGCAACGAGAAGATCAAGTTCACCGCGCTCCTGGAACGGGGCGTGGCGCTAGGATTCGACGCCGTCGCGACCGGCCACTACGCCCGGCTCACCCAGCCGTGCGACGGAGGGGACGGCTACCTGCGGCGCGCGGTCGACCCGAACAAGGACCAGTCCTACGTTCTCGGTGTACTCAGTGCCGGGGAGATCAGCCG
>JAHUUL010000004.1 GCA_019218415.1 Dermabacteraceae bacterium TAE3-ERU27
GGGGGCGGGGGGGCACGGCGCCGGAGCGCTGGTAGTGGGGCTGCGGCGATTCCGGGCCCGGCTGCGCGGCAGGCCCGATCCCGGCCCGACCGACATGTCGAAACTGATCCCGCTCACCAATGCTATAGTGCTGGCGCTGCTGGCCATGACGGTGGTGCTGGTGTATGCCGACATCGTGAAACCGGTCAGCCTTTTTAACCCGTAATGGTTGGCGGCCCGCCCCGGTTGGGGCGGGCCGCTCGCTATTTCCAGTATTTTCAGTCGCTGTAGACGCTCTCGGGGGTGGCCTCCGCGCTGAGGGACGCCACCATGATCGCTTTGATCGAATGCATCCGGTTCTCGGCCTCATCGAACACGATGGAGCGTGCGGACTCGAAAACCTCGTGGCTAATCTCGATACCGTCGCTGAAACGCGGGTGCTGCGCCGCCACCTGACGTCCCACCTCGGTGCCGAGGTCGTGGTACGCGGGCAGGCAGTGCATAACCTTCACTTGCGGGTTACCGGTCGCGGCAACCAGCTCAGCGTCGATCCGGTAGGGGGTGAGCAGGTCGATGCGGCGCTGCCACTCCTCGGGCGGCTCGCCCATCGACACCCAAACGTCGGTGTAGAGAAAATCCGCTCCCTTGACGCAGGCCGCCACGTCGTCGCTAACGGTGACACGCGCGCCGCTTTCCGCTGCCTCGCGCCGGGCCAGCTCTACATACTGCTGTTCGGGCTGCAGCTCGCGCGGGGCGGCGATGCGAATGTCCATGCCCAGCTTCGCGCCGATCAGCAGCAGCGAATTAGCCATGTTGTTGCGCCCGTCGCCCAGGTAAACCAGGCAGCACTCTGTCAGCGGGCCGTCGTAATGCTCCTGGATCGTCATGATGTCGGCGATCATCTGGGTGGGATGGTATTCGTCGGTTAGCCCGTTGAAAACCGGCACCCCGGCGTATTCTGCCAGCGCCTCCACGCGTTCCTGCCCGAAGCCGCGATATTCGATCGCGTCATACATGCGCCCCAGCACGCGGGCGGTATCGGGGATGGATTCTTTCGCGCCGATCTGGCTGCCGGTCGGCCCCAGGTAGGTGGTGTGCGCGCCCTGATCCGCCGCGGCCACCTCGAACGCGCAGCGGGTGCGAGTGGAGGTTTTCTCAAAAATCAGGGCGATGTTCTTGCCGCGCAGAAGCTGGCGCTCACGCCCGGCGCGCTTCGCGGCCTTCACCGCATGGGACAGCTCTAGCAGGTAGTTCACCTCGTCGCGGGTGTGGTGCGTGAGGGTTAATAAGTGTCGGTTATATAGGGGGGAGGTCACATCGTCTCCTTTCCGTGACCGATCCTACCGGCGTATCTGCGGGCAAGCCGACACAGAAACCGACATAATGGCTGGGTGAGTATTCCCGTGAATCTTGGTATGCCGGCCGTCAAGGAGGCACCCCCGGTGGTTTCTGCGCGCAGAAAGTCGCGCAAAATCAAGGTGGGTAGCACCTACGTGGGGGGAGACGCGCCCGTAAGTGTGCAGTCGATGACCACCACGCCGACGAACAATATCAACGCGACCCTGCAGCAGATCGCAGAGCTGACCACGGCGGGCTGCGACATCGTGCGCGTCGCCTGCCCGCGTCAGGAGGACGCCGACGCGCTGGTCGCCATCGCCGCGAAATCGCAGATTCCGGTTATCGCCGACATCCACTTCCAGCCGAAGTACGTCTTTGCCGCGATCGAGGCGGGCTGCGCCGCTGTGCGTGTAAACCCCGGCAACATTCGCCGCTTCGACGATCAGGTGAAGGAAATTGCCGCCGCCGCCAAAGACCACGGCACCAGCATCCGTATCGGCGTAAACGCGGGCAGCCTCGACAAGCGCCTGCTCGAAAAGTACGGCAAGGTCTGCCCCGAAGCGCTGGTAGATTCCGCCGTCTGGGAGGCCTCCCTGTTCGAGGAGCACGGCTTCCACGACTTCAAGATCTCCGTCAAACACAACGACCCGGTCATCATGATCAAGGCCTACGAAATGCTGGCGGAGCGCGGCGACTGGCCGCTGCACCTCGGCGTTACCGAGGCGGGGCCGGCGTTCCAGGGCACCATTAAGTCCGCAGTGGCCTTCGGCCACCTGCTGGCGCAGGGCATCGGCGATACGATCCGCGTTTCTCTTTCGGCCCCGCCGGTGGAGGAGGTGAAGGTCGGCAACCAGATTCTGCAGTCGCTTAACCTGAAGCCGCGCAAACTGGACATCGTTTCCTGCCCCTCCTGCGGCCGCGCCCAGGTGGACGTTTACACCCTGGCGGAAAAGGTCACGGAGGGACTGAAGGGGCTCAGCGTGCCGCTGCGCGTCGCGGTGATGGGCTGCGTCGTGAACGGCCCCGGCGAGGCCCGCGAGGCCGATCTCGGTGTGGCCTCCGGTAACGGCAAGGGCCAGATCTTCGTTAAGGGCGAGGTCATCAAGACCGTCCTGGAGGACGAGATCGTCGAGACCCTGCTCGAAGAGGCACACCGTATCGCTGCGCAGATGGACGAGACCGAGGGCGGCGAACCGCAGATCATGGTGGCGGGCTAAACAATGTTCGGGGGGCGTTACGCGCGGCCCCTGCGCTCGGCGCAGCTAGCCCAGGCGCAGCGGCTCGCGGCGCGTAACCTGCCCGCCAACATGCTGCTTGCCAACCGCCTCCGGGAACTGGAGGGCACGCGCGGGCGCACCGCCCGCGAGTTTTACGCCGCCCAAATCGACGGCGAACTGGCAGGCCTGGTCTGGCTCGACGCCAACATCTGCGCGGTGGCCAGCCAGCCGGAAGCGATCCGGATGCTGGCCCTGCCCGCGCAGCGCCACGTGCCACGGGCGAGCGCCATATTCGGAGACCGCGCCACCACAGAAGCCCTCTTCGCCCACATGGGGCGCGTTCCCGTGCGCGAATACCGCTGGTCGCAGCCGCTGCTGGAGGCGCTGGCAAACCCACTCGTACCGGACCATCCCGGCCTGCACCCCGCCAACCAGGACGATGCCGACGAGGTATTTCGCGTCTCGGTAGAAATGTTCATCGAAGAGGTCGGCGTAGACCCCTGCAGGCACGACGGCGGGCGCTCCTACCGCGCCCGCGTCGGCTCCCTGATCGAGCTGGGACGCACCTACATAGTGCGCGAGGCGGGCAGGATCGTTTTCAAGGCCGACATCGGGGCGGTGGTGGACGGCCGCGCCGAAATGCACGGGGTCTGGGTGGATCCGCTGCTGCGCGGCAGAGGCTTAGGCAGCGCCGCGATAGTCGCCACCACCAGGGTGGTCATGGAAACGCATGCGCCGCGTGTATCCCTCTACGTAAACGATTACAACCTGGCGGCGCGCCGCGTTTACGAAAAGGCCGGTTACCGACAGATAGGCGAGATGAGCACGCTTCTGCTCTAGATAACGCCGGGCAGCGTGCCGAGGGCTAAACTGCTAGGTGTTGTTTCCTATGCCATGAACGGAAAGGCCCAGTAATGCTCCGCCTATCGAGCTATTTCGTGCGTACCCTGCGCGAAGACCCCGCCGACGCCGAGGTAGACAGCCACAAACTACTGGTGCGCGCCGGATACATTCGCCGCGCCGCCCCCGGCATTTACACCTGGCTGCCCCTCGGCCTGCGCGTGCTGCGCAAGGTTGAGCAGGTGGTACGCGAGGAAATGGACACGATCGCGGACGAACTGCTTTTCCCGGCCCTGCTGCCGCGCGAACCCTACGAACTGACCAATCGCTGGACCGAATACGGCGATAACCTGTTCCGCCTCAAGGACCGTAAGGACGCCGACATGCTGCTCGGCCCGACCCACGAGGAAATGTTCACCCTCACGGTGAAGGACCTGTTCTCCTCCTACAAGGACCTGCCCCAGTCGATCTACCAGATCCAGACCAAGTACCGCGACGAGGCGCGCCCCCGCGCGGGCCTGCTGCGCGGCCGCGAATTCGTGATGAAGGATTCCTACTCCTTCGACGTAAACGACGAGGGCCTGGACGCCAGCTACGAAGCGCACCGCCGCGTCTACCAGCGCATCTTCGACCGCCTCGGTCTCGAATACGTCATCTGCCGCGCCACCTCCGGCGCCATGGGCGGTTCCCGCTCGGAGGAATTCCTCCACCCGACCCCCATCGGGGAGGACACCTTCGTGCGTTCCCCCGGCGGCTACGCCGCGAACGCGGAGGCTGTCACGACCGTCGCCCCGGCAGCGCTCAGCGAGGAAGAGATCGCCAAGCTGCCCGCCTCCCACGTGGAGGACACCCCCGGCGCTTCCAGCATCGCCGCGCTGACCGACTTCTCTAACGAAAACTTTCCGCGCGAAAGCGGCGCCTGGACCCGTTACGAGATGCTCAAACACCTCGTCTACCTGGTCACTAACCCGGACGGCAGCCAGGAACCCCTGGTAATCGCGATCCCCGGCGACCGCGAGGTGGACGAAAAGCGCCTCGAAGCCGCGCTCGCGCCCGCCGAAGCCGTGCCCTTCAGCGACGCCGACTTCGAGAAGTACCCCGCGCTGAAGAAGGGCTACATCGGTCCCGACGGCCTGGGCGAGGAAGCCGCCACCGGCATCCGTTACCTGGTTGATCCCCGCGTGGTCCCCGGCACCGTCTGGGTGGCTGGCGCGGGCGAAAAGGACCGCCACGTCTACGGCCTGGTTTACGGGCGCGACTTCGTGGCCGACGGCACTATCGAAGCGGCAGAGGTCAAGGCCGGCGACCCGTCTCCGGACGGCTCCGGTCCGCTGGAACTGGCGCGCGGCATCGAGATCGGCCACATCTTCCAGCTGGGCCGCAAATACGCGGAGGCCCTGGGCCTGAAGGTGCTGGACGAAAACGGTAAACAGGCCACCGTCACCATGGGCTCCTACGGCATCGGGGTTTCCCGGGCGCTCGCCGCCGTCGCCGAGGGCAACCACGATGAGAAGGGCCTGTGCTGGCCCGCGCAGCTGGCTCCGGCCGACGTGCACCTGGTGGCTACCGGAAAGGACGCCGCGGTGTTCGAGGCCGCCGAGAAGCTGGGGCAGGAGCTCGAAGCCAAGGGCTTGACCGTGATCTTCGACGATCGCCCCAAGGTTTCCCCCGGCGTGAAGTTCAAGGACGCCGAGCTGATCGGCGTACCCACCATCGTGGTGGTGGGGCGTGGGCTGGCCGACGGCGTGGTCGAGGTGAAGAACCGCGCCACGGGCGAATCTGAGAACGTGCCGCTCGTGGAGGCCGCGGCCCTGGTCGCTACCCGCAAGTGAGATAGCGTCGGCTTATCGCCGTTAATTAAAGGCCCCGTCCGTTCCCTAAGTTGCTGGGGGCGGGCGGGGCCTTTTTCTGTGTCTGTTCCTGCGGGCCGTCTACCCTGGTACGCCCCCTGTGCAGGGCGCTTCCTTTAGTCCTCCCGCAGGCCGGGCAGCGGATCCGGGGCCACCCCCAGGCTTGCCAGATAGTCGGCCTCGGAATAGGCCCCGCGCACCGCCTCTGCGCGCTTGGCCGCCGGGAAAGCCCCCGCGCAAACAACCCAGTTGTCGAGCACGGCGGTTGCCACCTGGCGGGGAACCTCCGTCTGTTCGGTGGGGGACTGCGGCGAATCGGGCAGCCGGTAGGCGGCGCGGGGAGTCGCGGCGGTAAGCCCGTCCCGGCGGGCCTGCGCGGTGAGGGCGTCTGCCTGCGAAAGATACTTTTCCGCGCGGGCGGCGTAGCGCGCCTTTAACGTGGCGTCGGGGATCCCGGCAGCTACGGCCTGGAGCGCGTAAGCACCTTCGTAGAGCACCTCGGTAAGGCCTTTCAGCGCGGTCTCGTATTCCCTCTTGGGGGCCACCGTGACCGGGTCGTGGCCGGGGTCTTTCCAGGGGGCGCTGATTTTTCCGGGCGGGGGCACCTCCCTGCCGGTCAGGGAGTGCAGCAGCATGGTGGCCGACGCTCCGATGGCCGCGCTCAGCCTGGCCAGCGAATCGGAGGCGACGAGGCATGCCTGCGCGCAGGTATCGCGCAGCGCGCCGCAGGCCTCCGCCAGCGCAGGCGGGGCGGATGCGGGGGAGGGGCGGCGGCCAGCGTCTTTTTCCGCCCCGGTAGCCAGCGCCGACAGGTACTGTTCGGCCAGCCGTTTGGCCTCCGCGTTACCGTCGCGCTGCGCGGCGGCGGCCAGGGCTGAGGAGCGGGCGAGTAGATCTTTGCGCACCAGTTCGTCCAGGCCGGGCGGCGGCGGGGTGTATTCCTCCGGTTGTCCGACGCGCACGACTCCGCACCCGCTCAGGGCGAGTGCGCCCGCGATAAGCAGGGCACGCCGGGTGGGTGCGTTTCGTAACGGGTTGGTTGCTGGTGAGGGTGGCACGCGGACATTGTGCCACGAACCCGATAGAGTAGGGGCCAGCTACAACGTCGGACAAAGGAATAGCGCAGCATGAACCCCAACAATGCCACCGAATGCGAGGAGCAGATTGGCGCGCTGATTGCTGACGCCGTCTCGCGTGCGGGCCTCGAAGTTGATCGGGTCAGCCTGACCGGACGCCCGCGCAACACGCGTCTGCAGATCGTGCTTGACCTGCCCGAGGATCAGGTCGGCAGCGCCGATCTTGACTCGTTGGCCGACGCTTCGCGGGAGATTTCCGACCTGTTAGACGCCCACGATCCCCTCGGTGACGAAAAGTATCTACTCGAGGTGACAACCCCCGGAGCGGAACGTTCCCTTTCCAGGCTGCGGGACGTTCGTCGTTCCCGATCCCGCCTCGCATCGTTCACCCTGGTATCGGGGGAATCTTTTACCGCGCGCATTATCGATGTGGACGCGGAGGGCTTGCTTTCCCTGGAGGTCAAGCCCGCCAAGCCGCACGGGAAGTGGCAGCCGCGCAGCGTGGCCTTCGCTGACGTGGCATCGGGCCGGGTGGTTCTCGAGTTCAACCGCCCTACAACTGAAGAAGGAGACGAGTAAATGGATATTGACCTGGTTGCCCTGCGCGCCCTCGAGAGGGAGCGTGATCTCAGCTTTGATGCGCTGCTCGACGCGATTAAGCAGGCGCTGCTCGTCGCCTACCAGCACACCGCTAACCCCGCCCGCTACGCCTACGTAGACATTGACGCGAAGAACGGCCGCGTTGCCGTGATGGCGCAGGAAAAGGACGAAGAGGGCGAAGTCACCCACGAATGGGATGACACCCCGGAGGGCTTCGGCCGCGTCGCCGCCGCCACCGCCCGCCAGGTAATCTTCCAGCGCCTGCGCGAGCTGGAAGACGCCGCCGTGCTGGGCGAATTCTCCGGCCGCGCCGATGACGTCGTCTCCGGCGTTATCCAGCAGGGGCGCGATTCCCGCATGGTCTACGTCGATCTGGGCACCGTGGAAGGCGTCATCCCGCCGCACGAACAGGTGCCGGGGGAGGACTACCGTCACGGTCAGCGCGTGCGCGCCTACGTCGTGGAGGCCCGGCGCGGTCTGAAGGGCCCCGCCATCACGCTTTCGCGTACGCACCCGAACTTCGTGCGCCGCCTCTTCGCGCTCGAGGTGCCCGAGGTGGCCGACGGCACGGTGGAGATCGTGGCGCTGGCCCGCGAATCCGGCCATCGCACCAAGATGGCCGTGCGTTCCGCCGTCCCCGGCCTGAACGCCAAGGGCGCCTGCATCGGCTCGATGGGTGCCCGCGTGCGCGCGGTCATGAACGAGCTGGGCGGCGAAAAGATCGATATCGTGGACTTCCACGAGGATCCGGCGCGTTTCGTCGGTAACGCGCTTTCCCCGGCCCGCGTAAACCGCGTCACCGTGGTTGATGAGGTGGCGCGCACAGTCCGCGCCGAGGTGCCGGAGGACCAGTTCTCCCTCGCCATCGGCAAGGAGGGGCAGAACGCCCGCCTGGCGGCGAAGCTGACCGGCTGGCGGATCGATATTCGTCCGATCTCCGCGGACGGCTCCCAGCCGTCTGAGTGATCTCCGCCATAGCGGGCGGTGAGTTCTCTCACCCGCCCGCAATAGGCGGGGTCACAGCGCGAAGCCCGCGCTGGGGATAGACTTAAAAGCGCTGTTTATGTGTGGCGCGCACCCACGCGTCGGAGGGAAGGGGATCAGCTTTGCACCTGGCTCCCCGCTCACCGGAACGCACATGCATCGGCTGCCGCAAGGTTGCCGGTCGCAAACAGCTCCTACGGATCGTGGTGAGGGAATCCGACGGGCAGCACCCGCTAGCCCGCTGGGATCCTAGCGCTTCGGCCCCCGGAAGGGGTGCCTGGGTACATGACGATCCGACCTGTGTGGAACTCGCCCAGTCCCGTGGAAATCTGGCGCGCGCCTTCCGGTGCGCAGTGGACCCCGCGGGTCTGGCTGAGCGGCCAGACATCAGTGAAGGAACATCCGAAAGCTGGTAACACCAATGGACATCCGATGAGTTCTCAGGCATGAGTACCCAGAGGCACTAATGGTCCGCGCCCTTCTGTCGGCCGGACCGAGACAGGAGAAATGTGGCTAAGGTCCGCGTTCACGAGCTCGCGAAAGAGCTCGGTCAGACAAGCAAGGTGATCCTGCAGAAACTGCAGGACATGGGGGAGTTCGTGCGCTCCGCCTCGTCCACCGTAGAAGCACCCGTGGCGCGCCGCCTGCGCGATGCGTTCCCGCAGCAGGAAACCAAGGAAGAGGCCAAGCCCGCAGCGCCCAAGAAGGCAGCCGCGAAGCCCGCCCCCAAGGAGACCCAGGCCGCTGCCGAGGCGAAGCCCGCTGAGAAGCCTGCGGCTAAGGCCGCTCCGGCAGCACCGAAGCCGGCTGCCAAGCCCGCCGCGAAGCCCGCGGCCAAGAAGCCCGCTCCGGCCGAGGAAAAGCCGGCCGCTCCGGCCAAGCCGGCTCCGGCCGCTAAGAAGCCCGCTGCCGCCGAGGCAGCACCCAAGCCCGGCGCTAAGCCGGCACCGAAGCCCGCGCAGCGCGCCGGTGAAGGTCGTCCGCGTCCGGGCAACAACCCGTTCGCTTCCAGCCAGGGTATGCCCCGTCCGGGCGGTGCCCGCCCACAGAAGCGCGAGGGCGGCCAGGGCGGTCCGCGTCCGGGCAACAACCCGTTCGCTTCCAGCCAGGGTATGCCCCGTCCGGGCGGTCCGCGTCCGCAGAAGCGCGACGGCGAAGCACGTCCGGCACAGGGCGGCGGCAAGGACGGTTCGCGTCCCGCACCGCGTCCGGGCATGCCCCGACCGAACCCCGCCATGATGCAGCAGCACGCGCACGGCGGTCTCGCTGATTCCCAGCAGGCCGGCGGTCGCGGCGGTCGCGGCGGCGCAGGTGGCCGTGGCGGTGCTCGCGGCGGTCGTGGCGGCGCTCCCGCCAACGGTCCCCGCCCCGGTGGCGGTGGAGCCCCGGCGGGCGGCGGTTTCGCCGGTCGTCCCGGTGGCGGCGGTCGCGGCGGTCGCGGCGGCACCCAGGGTGCCTTCGGTCGTGGCGGCAAGCCCGCCCGCTCACGTAAGTCGAAGCGCGCGAAGCGTCAGGAATTCGAACAGATGCAGTCGCCGGCTCCCGGCGGCGTGCAGATTCCTCGCGGCGACGGCAGCACCGTCATGCGTCTGCGTCGCGGCGCGACCCTGACCGACTTCGCCGATCGCATCGACGTAAACCCCGCGTCGCTGATCACCGTGCTGTTTGCGTTCGGTGAGATGGCTACCGCCACGCAGTCGCTGGACGAAGATACGTTCATGCTTCTCGGCGACGAACTGGGCTACAAGATCCAGTTCGTTTCGCCCGAGGACGAAGAGCGCGAACTGCTCGAGCAGTTCGACATCAACCTGGAAGACGAGCTGCTGGAGGAGGACGACGCGGATCGTCTGCCGCGTCCCCCGGTCGTAACCGTTATGGGTCACGTCGACCACGGTAAGACCCGCCTGCTCGACGCCATCCGCCACGCCAACGTGATCGACGGCGAAGCGGGCGGCATTACCCAGCACATCGGTGCCTACCAGGTTTCCGTTGACCACGAGGGTGCAGAACGCGCCATCACCTTCATCGACACCCCCGGTCACGAGGCGTTCACCGCCATGCGTGCCCGCGGTGCCAAGGCGACCGACATCGCGATCCTGGTTGTCGCGGCGGACGACGGCGTAATGCCGCAGACCGTCGAGGCGATCAACCACGCGCAGGCTGCCGACGTGCCGATCGTGGTTGCGGTGAACAAGATCGATAAGCCGGAAGCCAACCCGGCAAAGATCCGCCAGCAGCTCACCGAGTACAACCTGGTTGCGGAAGAGTACGGCGGCAACGTCATGTTCGTCGACGTCTCCGCCCGCGAGGGTCTGCACATCGACGATCTGCTCGAGGCCGTTCTGCTGACCGCAGACGCTGAGCTGGATCTGCGCGCCAATCCGAACAAGGAAGCCCGTGGCGTGGCCATCGAAGCGAACCTGGACCGCGGTCGCGGCCCGGTCGTTACGGTCCTGGTCGAGCAGGGAACCCTGCACGTCGGAGACGCGATCGTCTGTGGCTCCGGCCACGGCCGTGTGCGTGCCATGCTGGACGAGAACGGCGAGAACATGAACGAGGCAGGCCCGGCGCGTCCGGTGCAGGTCCTCGGCCTCACCTCCGTTCCCGGCGCGGGCGACAGCTTCCTGGTGGCTCACGACGAGCGCACCGCCCGTCAGATCGCGGAGAAGCGTGCCGCCGCGCAGCGTGCCGCCGCGCTCTCCAAGACCCGTAAGCGCATCAGCCTGGAAGACATCAACCAGGCGATGGCTCAGGGCAAGGTTGAGACCCTCAACCTGATCCTGAAGGGCGATGCCTCCGGCTCCGTTGAGGCGCTGGAAGAGGCCCTGCTGCAGATCGACGTGGGCGAGGAAGTGCAGCTGCGCATCATCGACCGCGGCGTCGGCGCTATCACGATGAACAACATCAACCTGGCCGTCGCTTCGGACGCGGTGATCGTTGGCTTCAACGTGCGCGCCGAGGGCCAGAACGCCGACTACGCGGATCGCGAAGGCGTGGAGATCAAGTACTACTCGGTCATCTACCAGGCGATCGACGAGATCGAGCAGGCCCTCACCGGCATGCTCAAGCCGATCTACGAAGAGACCGAGCTGGGCAGCGCGGAAATCCGCGAGATCTTCCGCTCCTCGAAGTTCGGCAACATCGCCGGTTCGATCGTGCGCTCCGGCGAGATCCGCCGCGGATCCAAGTCCCGCATCACCCGCGACGGCGTCGTCATCGCGGAGAACGTGGAGATCGCGGGCCTGCGTCGCTTCAAGGACGACGTCACCGAAGTACGCGACGGTTACGAGTGCGGTATCAACCTGGGCTCGTTCAACGACCTGCGCGTCGGCGACATGATCACCACCTACGAGATGCGCGAAAAGCCGCGCACCGACGTAAAGAAGAAGTAGCCGTCCCGGTCCTCTGACAGGACCACGGCAGAAGACGCGGCCTTCCTCCCTCAACACCCGAGGGAGGAAGGCCGCGGCCTATACCAAGACAGGCGGGGGAGAGAAAACAACATGGGGCAGCGCTGGCTACTACTGCGGGCACCCTCCAGCAACCGGGTCTACACGGCGGAAGCCGCGGCCATCGGTGCCAGGGAGGCGGCCCTGCTGGGGGAGGCGTTCACCTCCCGGATGCTCGATGCCGCACCCGCTACCGTTGCGGGGGTCGAATACCTGGCGCTGACCGTGCCCGGTGAAAGCGAAGCTGACGACAAGCTGCGCACCGCCCTGGCCTACCACTCTTCCGCCTACGCGCTTTTTGTGGAGGAAACCGACGGCAGGCTGCTACCGCTGGCGTTAGAACGCCGCGTAAACCATCCGAGCGATCTGATTTCCCAGCTCAAATACGTCGGCAAAACCAATGAGCAGTTCACGCAGATGATGGTCAACGCCGCCGCCTGCGCGAGCGATAACCCGTCGGCCCTGCTTGACGGCAGCCTGCGCCTGCTGGACCCCGTCTGCGGCCGCGGCACCACCCTGAACGTGGCGCTCTCCCTGGGGCTCAGCCCGGTAGGCGTAGACATCGACGCCAAAGACGCGGAAGCCTACCGCGCGTTTCTCACCACCTGGCTGCGCAATCACCGCTATAAGCACACCGCGCAGGCGGGGCGCCTCAGCAGCAACGGCAAGGTGCACGGGCAAACCTTCCAGGCCGAATTCGCTCAGGACAAGGCCGCGCAAAAGGCCGGTCTTTCCCAGCACCTCACGCTGCACACCTGCGATACGACCCTGGTCGGCACCCTGCTCCCAGCCGGGAAAACCGACGTGGTGGTGGCCGACCTTCCCTACGGCGTGCAGCACGGGGCGCGCACCGACAAGCTCAGCCGCAGCCCGCTAGAACTGCTGAGTCGCGCCCTGCCGGGCTGGCGGCGCGCGCTCCGCAAGGGCGGCGCGATGGCACTGGCGGTAAACCTAAAAACCACGCCGCACGACGAACTGTACGCAGTTTGCGCGGAGGCCGGTCTAAAACCGCGCTGGCCGGACCGGGTGGGGGAAATGCGCCACCGGGTAGATAATGCAATTGAAAGGGACATCTCCCTGCTCGTCAGGGACGACTACCCCGCACAGACCACAAACTGAAAGGACACCCGATGGTAGATAAGGCACGCGCCGCCCGCCTGGCGGATCGCATCAAGCAGATAGTTGCCCGCGCCCTGGAAAAGCGGGTGAAGGACCCGCGCCTCGGGTTCGTCACGATTACCGACGCCCGCGTCACCGGAGACCTGCAGCACGCCACCCTCTTCTACACCGTTTTCGGTAGCGAGGAAGAGCGCGCGGGGACCGCCGCCGCCCTCGAATCCGCCAAGGGAATGCTGCGTTCCGAAGTCGGCAAGCAGATCGGTATTCGCCTCACCCCGAGCCTTGAGTTCGTGGCCGACGCGATCCCGGAAAACGCCGCTCACATCGACGACCTGCTGGTGCAGGCCCGGATGCGTGACGCCGAGCTGGAACGCTCCCGCGAGGGCGGGAGCTATGCCGGTGACGCCGATCCTTACCGGGTCGCCGAAGAGGACGACGAAGACGAGGCGTAGTGGCTGTTACGCGCGCGCACGGCATCTGCCTGCTCGATAAGCCCCAGGAATGGACCAGCCACGACGTGGTTGGTAGGATGCGCCGAGTGGCAGGCACCCGCAAGGTCGGCCACGCAGGCACCCTGGACCCGATGGCAACCGGGCTGCTGGTTGCCGGTATCGGCCAGGGGACCCGCCTGCTCACCTACCTGGTGGGCGCCGACAAAACCTACACCGCCACCATCCGCGTCGGCCAAGCCACAACCACTGATGATGCCGAGGGTGAAGCGCTGGGAGAAGCGGTGGACGCCACCGGCTTCTCAGACGAGCGCGTCGCCAGCGCGGTGTCGGCCCTGACCGGGGAGATCATGCAGGTGCCCAGCGCCGTCTCCGCCATCAAGGTGGACGGTCAGCGCGCCTACGCCAGGGTACGGGCGGGGGAGGACGTGCAGCTCGCCGCTCGCCCCATTACGGTGCATGGGTTTGCGGTGTCGGCCAGACGCGAAGAGGGGCCGTTCCTCGACCTAGACGTCGAGGTTTCGTGCAGCTCCGGCACCTATATCCGGGCGCTAGCGCGCGACCTCGGGCAGGCGTTGGACGGTAGCGGGGCGCACCTCACCGCGCTGCGGCGTACGCAGGTAGGTCCGTTTACGGTAGCGCAGGCCAGCCCGGTACCGCCGCGCGGCGAGGACGATGTAACCCTGCCCGTCATGGGGCTGGGGGAGACGGCGGCTGCGGTACTCACCTCCGTAACCGTCAGCGAGGCCGACGCGAGGGCCCTCACGTTCGGTCAGCGTCCCGCCTACAGCGGGCCTGCCGGGGCGCAGACGGTGGCCGTACTGGACACCGAGGGCAGGCTCGTGAGCATCGCCCGAGTGCGCGAGGACAAGCTGGCACCGAAGCTGGTTATCCCGGAAGAAGCGCGTAGCTAACCCCGGCAAGCAGCAGCCCGCAAAACGGCTTTTAACTGCGAAAGGGCGGCCCCCCAATTCTGGGGAGCCGCCCTTTCGCTTTGCCCGCTAGCGGGCGTGTAACCGCTTAGAAGTGGGTGCGTACTACCGTGCCGTAGGTCGTGTGGTCGTAGACCCACTTGGCGTCCGAAACCGACATGTTGATGCAGCCGTGGGAACCGGAGTAGCCGAACGACTTGCGCCAGTATGCGCCGTGGATCGCGTAACCGCCCTTGAAGTACATGACCCAGGGAACGTCCTTGGTGTAGTAGTACAGCGGGTGATCCTTCGGGTAGCGCGCCTCGTTAGTCATGTCCTGCTTCTCGAGGCGGTGGTAGATCTTGAAGGTGCCCAGGGTGGTTTCCCAGTCCTTCTTGCCGTCCACGATCTTGCGGGGACCAAACACCACGTTGGTGCCGTTGTAGACGGTCAGGGTCTTCTTCGTTAGATCGATGTCTACCCAGTTAGCGCCCGGCTTTACTTCCTTGGGAACCTGCACGCCGGAAGCCTGCTCGGTCTTTTCTTCCTCCGCCGCGGGCTGCTTTTCTTCCTTCTTCTTGGCTTCTTCGTCCGCCTTCTTCTTGGCCTCTTCCTCGGCCTTCTTCTTGGCTTCCTCTTCCGCCTTCTTCTTTTCGTCTTCCTTGGGTGCCTTCTCCTGCACCACCTTCGCCTTAACGGGCTTGGTGACGAGTCCGGCAGCTAGCGGGGTCTTGTTTTCGAGCGCGGTGACGATCTGGTTTACCAGCTCCTGTTCGCCGCTTACCTCGACACCGTCCTTCTTCTGGGTGATTACCTTGACCACCTTGCCGGAGTCATCAACCAGTTCCTTGCCATCTACCGGCTTGACTGCGGCCTTACGGGCGAAGGAGGCGACATCGCTCGCGATGGCGGAGCGATCAACGGTGGCCACGAAACCGGTGCCTTCGGCATTCGTATCGACCTTGATCCAGCTTTCCATCTGCTTCGGTCCGACATGCCAGGAACGGTCGCCAGCGCTCAGACGCAGATTGGTGGCGAAAGTCTGGTTAAGCTCTGCGGCGGCGGTTTTGGCCGCCTCGTCGCTCAGGCGCGGGTTAACCTCGCGCACATCAGCCTTCAGGCTGAAATCCTTGAGCGATGCGGCGTTATCGCGTACCTGCGCGGTCAGGCCGTCAACGTCGAGTCCCTGGCCTGCCTGACCGGGGACGACTTCCCAGGCACCGCTTTCCTCATTGAACTTGAGGGCCGCGTCCTGGGCCTTCTTCTTGTCGGCCGGGATCAGTCCCTGCGCCCAGGCGGCAAGGGTCTTTTCGTCTACCTTGACGACAGGCTTGCCTTCGCGGCCCTTCCCCAGGTAGCTGGAAAACACTTCCGTAATTGAGGGGTCCTTGGCGATTAGTCCCTGCACGGTCGCAGCGTTATCGACGGAGATTCCGAGGTCTTTGAAGCTCGCGGTGTGTTCCTTGCCGTCCACGTTAACCGTGACCTTGGTGGATTCAGCCTGCTTGGCAACGAGCTGCTCGATCTCGGCAGCGCTCTGGCCGCCCACATCGGTACCCATGAAAAGGGTTCCGGGAAGGGCCCGGCCATCGAACTGGCGGGCGTGTGCGATACCCCCGCCAACCAGTGCCACAGCACCCGCCAGAAGGAGTGCCAGGAGAATCAGGAGGGCGCGCTTTCCACGGCGGCCTTCACCCTCGGGCAGGGGCTGCTCGAGGTGACCGTTGTCGAACTGCTGCGTCATTTGTACTCGCAATCTTGAAGGTTTCTTTACACTTCATGATGACTCTATAGGGAAACTTTTACCAGCCTACTCGAGCGCTAATGACCTCACACCCCGCTTTGCTGCAGTTCTGATCACGTTTACAGGAAAACGGCGCGCTACAGTGGTGCAGGCCCCGCAACCGAACGACTGGAAAACAACGTGAGCACTTTTTCCCTGTGGCTTGACGCCGCGGACGTAACCCCGCAGATCCCCGGCAGCGTTGTCACGATAGGCAACTTCGACGGCGTGCACAGGGGGCACCAGCACCTGCTGGAGCAGGTGCTGCGCAGGGTGGAAGAGACCGACGGTGACGGTGAAGAGCTTTGGCCCGTGGCCGTCACCTTCCGGCCGCATCCGCGGCACGCGATGGGGCCGACGGGCGCGCCGCCGCTGATCTATTCCTACGAGCAGCGCAACGAACTGCTGCGCTTTTACGGCATGCGGGCAGTGCTGGAGCTGCCCTTCACCCGCGAATTCGCGGCGCTCACGCCGGAAGATTTCGTGCGCCGCTACCTGGTAGAGGCCCTGCGCGCGAAGGTGGTTGTGCTCGGGGAGGATGCTCGCTTCGGTAGGCGTAACGCGGGCAGCGTGGAAACGATGCGTGAACTGGGCGAAAAATACGGCTTCACCACTGTCGTGGTGGAGGACCTGCTCGACGCGTGCGGCCAGCGCTACTCCTCGACCCGCGTGCGCGAAGCCGTGCTGGAGGGGGACATCGCCCTGACGAACGAGCTCCTCGGGCGGCCCCACAGCGTAAGCGACACGGTGCACCACGGCTACAAGCGCGGCCGCGAGCTGGGATTCCCGACCGCCAATCTCGGCTCCCTGCCGGACGGGCTGATCCCCGCCGACGGCGTGTACGCAGGATTGGTCACCGTCACGGAGCCTGCTCCGGGCTGCGCGGAACGGGGAGACGACATCGCGGGTGCTCCCGCCACCATTTCCATCGGCACGAACCCGACCTTCGAGACGGAGGGGCGTCCCGCGCGCACGGTGGAGGCGTACGTCCACGGCAGGCACGATCTGGACCTGTACGACAGCGTGATTCGCATTGATTTCCTGGCCTATCAGCGACCGACGCTGCGTTTTCCGTCAGTGGAATCCCTGGTGGCGCAGATGGCGGAAGATAAGGCTGTGACCTCACGCACGATAGAGGAGCTGGCCCCGGGCCTCGGCGGGCGTGCTTGATAGGGTTAGAGAGCCGTTAGATCGGCCGCGGATGGTTCGCGCCCAGTAAATGGGGGCGGACAAACAGAGAGAGCACGGGTGAACAGGCCCCGTAGCGCCGCGCAACAAGATGAATGGAGAACCGAGTGGCCCTCGACTCTGCAGCTAAGCAGGCGATCATGAAGGAATACGCGACTACTGAGGGTGACACCGGTTCGCCCGAGGTTCAGGTGGCTCTTCTTTCCCACCGCATCAAGTACCTCACCGAGCACCTCAAGACTCACAAGCACGATCACCACTCGCGTCGTGGTCTGATGCTTCTGGTCGGTCAGCGCAAGCGCCTGCTGGGCTACCTGCAGGAAGTAGACATCGAGCGTTACCGCTCGCTGATTAAGCGTCTCGGCCTGCGCCGATAACCTAGAGACCGCCGCCCTCCCGCACGGGAGAGCGGCGGTTTTTCCACCGCAAGAAAAAGCAAGACAGAAGGACACCGGCTGGATCGGTCTTCGGCAGTGACCGCCGCGATATACGCATACGCGACGATGACTGACGATGACCGGTACGGGGTGTCACAAAGCATTACCGCAAGGAGGAACCTCAATGGAAGGTTCAGAAATCACCACCACTACCGCAGTTATTGATAACGGCATTTACGGCAAGCGCAGCGTGCGCTTCGAGACCGGCCGTCTGGCACAGCAGGCAGCTGGCGCCGTGGCCGTCTACCTGGACGAGGACACCATGGTGTTCTCCGCTACCGCAGTCTCCAGCCAGCCGAAGGAGCACTTCGACTTCTTCCCGCTGACCGTGGACGTGGAAGAGCGCATGTACGCCGCGGGCCGCATCCCCGGCTCGTTCTTCCGCCGCGAAGGCCGCCCCGGCACCGACGCGATCCTGGCCTGCCGCCTGGTGGACCGCCCGCTGCGCCCGGCCTTCGTGAAGGGCCTGCGTAACGAGGTGCAGGTTGTGCTGACCGTTATGGCCATCAACCCCGACGACGCCTACGACGTAGTCGGCATCAACGGCGCTTCCGCCTCCACCCAGATCTCCGGCCTACCCTTCTCCGGCCCCATCGGCGGCGTGCGCGTCGCCCTGATGCCGAACAAGGACGGCGGCCAGTGGGTCGCGTTCCCGACCTTCTCGCAGCTTGACGAGGCCGTCTTCTCGATGGTCGTCGCGGGCCGCATCGTCGGTGACGAGGACGGCTCCGAGGGCGACGTCGCGATCATGATGGTCGAGGCCGAAGCCACAGACAACTCCTGGGATCTGATCAAGAACCAGGGTGCCATCGCCCCGACCGAAGAGGTCGTGGCAGAGGGCCTGGAAGCCTCCAAGGTATTCATCCGCTCGCTCTGCCTCGCGCAGCGTGAACTGGCCGCGAAGGCCGCCAAGCCCGTGCGCGAGTTCCCGCTCTTCCTCGACTACCAGGACGACGTCTACGAAGCGGTTGCCGAGACCGCTACCGAGCGTCTGGCCGAGGTCATGAGCATCGCTGCCAAGCAGGAGCGCGAAACCCGCACCGACGAGCTGCTGGCAATCGTCAAGGAAGAGCTCGCCGAGCGCTTCCCGGAGCGCGAGAAGGAAATTTCCGGTGCGTTCCGTTCGCTCACCAAGAGCGTCGTACGCCGCCGCATCCTGACCGACGGTGTGCGCATCGACGGCCGCGGCCTGCGCGACATCCGTCAGCTTTCGGCCGAGGTCGAGGTGCTGCCGCGCGTGCACGGTTCCGCCCTGTTCGAGCGCGGTGAGACCCAGATCCTGGGCGTCACCACCCTGAACATGCTCAAGATGGAGCAGCAGATCGATTCGCTCTCCCCGGTGAAGCACAAGCGCTACGTGCACCACTACAACTTCCCGCCGTTCTCGACCGGCGAGACCGGTCGCGTCGGCTCCCCGAAGCGCCGCGAGATCGGCCACGGCATGCTTGCCGAGCGCGCCCTCGTCCCGGTGCTGCCGAGCCGCACCGAGTTCCCCTACGCGATCCGTCAGGTGTCCGAGGCACTCGGCTCCAACGGCTCCACCTCGATGGGTTCGGTCTGCGCCTCCACCCTGTCGCTGCTGAACGCGGGCGTGCCGCTGCGCGCACCCGTCGCCGGCATCGCCATGGGCCTCATCTCCGACACCGTTGATGGGGAAACCCGCTACGCCGCCCTCACCGACATTCTCGGTGCCGAGGACGCCTTCGGCGACATGGACTTCAAGGTTGCCGGTACGAGCGAGTTTGTCACCGCCATCCAGCTGGACACCAAGCTCGACGGCATCCCCGCCTCCGTGCTGGCCGGTGCGCTGACCCAGGCCCGCGAGGCCCGTCTGCACATCCTGTCGGTGCTGGCTTCCGCCATCGACACCCCGGACGAGATGGCGCCGACCGCTCCGCGCGTCATCACCGTTACCGTGCCGGTTGCGAAGATCGGTGAGGTCATCGGCCCGAAGGGCAAGATGATCAACCAGATCCAGGAGGACACCGGCGCCGACATTTCGATCGAAGACGACGGCACCGTTTACATCGGTGCAGCCGACGGCCCCTCCGCAGAGGCCGCCCGTTCCGCCATCAACGCGATCGCTAACCCGACCCTCCCCGAGGTGGGCGAGCGCTACGTCGGCACCGTCGTGCGCGTGGTTGACTTCGGCGCGTTCGTTTCCCTGACCCCCGGCAAGGACGGTCTGCTGCACGTCACCCAGCTGCGTAAGCTCAACGGTGGCAAGCGCGTGGACAACGTCGAGGCCGTGGTTCAGGTAGGCAACAAGATCGAGGTCGAGATCCGCGAGATCGACGCCCGCGGCAAGATTTCCCTCGCTGTCGTTTCCGACGAAGAGGAGAAGGCCGAAAAGAGCGAAGAGTCCGACTCCGAGTGAGCTTCTAGGGCTGCTGCTACCGCCATGTAGGAAGCGGCCGGAGTGATCAGGGCGGGTGCACAGCGTGACTGTGTACCCGCCCTTTTCTATCCCCGAAGAATGACTGAGCCTTTTGTCCCGGGCTCCTTTGAGGGGCCTGTTTTTTCCCTCTTTAATGGTGCTAATGTCTAGATGGCATTTCTATTTTGAAAGGTTTAACATGAGCATTTCACTCTCGCGAGCGAGAGGGCTCGGCTGGTTCCTGGGAGCGCTGTTCGCCGTGCTACTTCTTGCCGGGTGTGGCGGAAAGATAGACACTAACCTCACCATTAACGACGATGGTAGTGGTATTCGTACAATGACGGTTTCGGTTTCTCCTGAAGATATGCAGAAGGTGCAGGGAGGTCAAGCCAGTATCGAAAAGTTGATCGCCGATCTGAAACCCGCTCAGCTTGAGTATCAAGGGGTGAAAAAGAACGGCAACGACGTGGTGTTTACCTTCTCCTTACCCTTTAAGAGCCTTGAAGAGTATTCCACTAAAGCCACTGAGATCGTGAAGGCGCAAGGCGCTACTCGATCCGAATCCTGGATGGCTAAGGCCATATTGGTGAAGGGGGTCGAGCCTTTCTCTAAGGGGACTGAATACAAGGAAAACTTCAGTTCGCGGGATCTGCTGTACTGGCTCCCGGAAGCACTGCGTAAGCAGGGAAAGATTTCGGAATCCAACGTTCTTGAAGGGCGTGAAACGAAGCTTTTTATTGGCGGCAAAGAAATGCCTGCAAAAGAACAACCTATTTCTTCGGGGAAGGTTGAGCGATACGGTTTCGATAAGGTTTCGATAATTACTTCTGGTCTGGGCAATGGAGCGCACCAGTATCAGCGCACTATATACCTAGCGCTGGACAAGGCTGTTTACCTGCGTGACCCTGAAGGGTATGACAAGTTCGTTGCGGAGCACGCCCCTAAGGGGAGTGAGGTAAAAAAGACCGACGAACAGAACCTGCTTTGGGAGGTTAAATTCCCCGTCGGTGACGATGCACAGGTTAATCAGTACACGAATGAGCTGTTGCTAGAGAAGGATGCTTCGTTTACCGTTAGCGCTCCGCTTCCTGATGTGGAGGAGCCACTGGCTTTCGCGATCACGGTGCAGGACTCCGTGAGTTGCGAGGTGGTGTGCGATGACGGGGTTACGGCGAATTCTTTCGTGGTTCTTCCCGAAGGCTGGGAAACTAGCTACAGGACTGACACTTTTAAAGGACAGACGATAGTTCCTGTAAGCAGTGAGGAGCATCCCTTCAAGCAACGCGTTGCCCCGTTGAAGCAGAGTGTCGCGGTTGAGATCAACCCGCAGGGTGGTGGCAAGGCCGCCTATTCGGTGACTTTTTCTGAGAAAGACGACAAACTGGCCGAGAAGCTAATTTCCTCTTGGCTAAAGTCTTACCCGGGAGTGGTGATTAAACGTGAGGCTGGCAAGAGCGGCGTTGTTTACACCGCTACGGTGAGCGGGAAAGATTCCGCAGGACTCCTATCGGCTATGCGTAACTACGGTTACGGTGACCAACCCGTCGTACTTAGCAAGCTAAACGGGGGGATTGTTTCGGACAAGTATCTGCTCAAGGTAGCCATGGGCTTGCCCATCCCTGCTTACACCATTACGGCCGTGGATGGGGTGCCTATTACCCTCACCGGCATCGACGGGCTTTCGCTTGATGAGCCGAGCAAGGAATACCTAGATGCGGGGCTTTCCTACAAGGATGGGGTAATCACTTTCTCCGGCCCTCAATCGCTTATTTACTCCGGCTCTGCAGAGGTTAACCGATCCTGGGTGATTTGGCTTGCGCTCGGGGGGAGCTTGCTACTGGTGCTCGTTGCCGCATTGGTGGCGTTCCTCCTCATCAGGAAGAAAATAAACTCTCTCGGTGCAGGAACCAGTGCCGTAGGCGCGCAGAGTCCTGACTCCGAAGAGCCGCTGGAGGACAGGCAACAGCCGGTTCCCAGTGACTATCCGACCGAGAGACTGGATATCGCTCCTCCGACGAATGACAACCTGACTCAGCCGCTCCCTTCCTATCCTGAGCATTGGGTGGCGGGCCAGGCTAGCCAGGAAGGCTCCTTTCCCTGGACGCGGACGGAAGAAGGCACTGAGACTTCCGCTCCAGAATCGGAGAGCGATGCCACCAAAGGTGAGTAACCCTCACGGTTCGTGAAAAACTAGGGGAATGGCTATAGATCTACCGCTCTCCAGTGGGTTTGATGAAGTGTTGTTCGGGCGGGACGGTGCGGAAGTACGCCGCAGCGTCCTGCCCGGCGGCATTCGTCTCCTAACCGAACGCGATCCAAATGTGCGCTCGGTCAGCCTTGGCCTGTGGCTGCCCGTCGGCTCCCGGGACGAGGAGAGCCGCCACGCCGGATCCACCCACGTGCTGGAACACCTGCTGTTTAAGGGCACCCGTAAGCGCACCGCGCTGCAGATCGCTACCGCTTTCGATGAAATCGGCGGCGAGTCCAATGCCATCACGGCGAAGGAACACACCTGCTACTACGGGCGCGTGCGCAGCAGCGACCTGCCGCTGGCGCTGGACGTGCTGTGCGACATGGTGACGTCCCCGGCGTTCGCGGAAGACGCCTACGCCATGGAGCGTGAGGTAATCCTGGAAGAGCTCGCGATGGCGGAGGACGATCCCACCGACAGTGGGCACGAGGAGTTCCTGCGCCGCGTAATCGGGGACAACCCGTTGGGTAGACCCGTAGGTGGGACGCCGGAGATCATCCGGGCGCTCGATCTGGAAGCCGTCAAACAGCATTACGCCCGCCACTACGCTCCCGACAATCTGGTTGTTACCGCGGTCGGAGACGTGGACCATGACGAGGTGGCGGATAGGCTCGCGCAGAGCCTCACCGAGGGGGGATGGGAGCTGCGCGAGGGAGCCACCCCCAGGCCGCGCCGCGCCGCCGTCGCGGAACTGTCCGGGCAGCTCGCCCTCCCCGGGGGAACCGGCGCGAAGCTAAAGCACACCCGCCTGGCGCGAGACACGGAACAGACCCATGTTTTCGTGGGTGGGTTCGGCCTGAGCGCAACCGACCCGCGCCGCAACGTGCTTTCCACGCTGCAATCGATCCTCGGCGGGGGCATGTCCTCCCGCCTGTTCCAGAAGGTGCGCGAGGAAAAGGGCCTGGCCTACTCGGTCTATTCGTTCGGTTCCGGTTACCGCGAAAGTGGCGTGTTCGGTCTATATGCGGCCTGCCGCCCTTCGCGTGCCGACGAGGTCGCCTCGCTGATGGTCGCAGAACTGGAAAGCATGGCGCAGCCGGGCGGGGTAAGCGCAGACGAAGTGCGCCGCTCGCTCGGCCAAATGAGCGGCTCCCTGGTGCTCGGCCTGGAAGACACCGCATCGCGCATGGCGCGGCTGGGCTCCGCTGAACTGGTGCACGGAAAGTACCGCAGCGTAGACGAAGCGTTACAGATGATCGCGGCGGTAGAGCCGCAGCAGGTCTGCGATCTGGCCGCGCTGCTCGCCGCCAACATAAACACCCGCGTGGACGTCGGTCCCGCAGCAAAGGCCTGAGGAGGAAAAATGAAGGTTGCAGTTTTTGGCGCGGCAGGACGCATGGGACAGTCCGTGGTCGCCGCCGTTCAGGAAGCCGAAGGACTAACCCTGCACGCCACCGTGGATCGTGGCGATAGCCGCGACGCGGCCCTGGGGGCAGACGTGATGGTTGATTTCACCGTGCTCTCCGTGACCAAGGGCAACGTGTTGTGGGCCATCGAAAACGGCATCAACTGCGTGGTTGGCACCACCGGCTGGTCGGAAGATGATTTGGCCGAACTGCGCACCGCGCTCGCCGCGAAACCCGAGGTCGGCGTATTGATTGCCCCGAACTTTGCCCTGGGCGCCGTGCTGGCTATGCACTTTGCGAAGGTGGCCGCCCGCTTCTACGAAAGCGCGGAAGTGATCGAACTGCACCACCCGAACAAGGTGGATGCTCCCTCCGGCACCGCGCAGCACACCGCGCGCGGCATCGCCGAGGCGCGCCGCGAGGCCGGCCTCGGGGAAATGCCGGACGCCACGGAAAAGTCGCTGCCGGGCGCGCGTGGCGCGCTGGTAGACGGCGTTCCGGTGCACGCTGTGCGCCTGCGCGGGCTGGTCGCGCACGAGGAAATCCTCTTCGGGCAGACGGGTGAGCAGCTAACGATTCGCCACGACTCTTTCGACCGCGTCAGCTTCATGCCCGGCGTCGTCCTGGCCTGCCGCGAGATCGTTTCGCGCCCCGGCCTGAGCGTCGGCCTGGAAAACTTCATGGATCTGTCCTGATCGTGAAAGAAACACACACCCCCACCCCGCAGGTAGCCGCGCCGCAGGAATATGCGCCCTGGATAGGCAAGGGCATGCTGTTCGATATGGACGGCACCCTGGTAGATTCCGGCCCCGCCGTGGTGCGCTGCTGGAACCTTCTGTTTAAGGAACTCGGGCTGGACAGCCGTTTCGAGCCGCACTGGCACGGCCAGCCCGCGCGTTCCGTGGTGAAAATGGCGATGCCGGATGCGTCGGAAAGCGAACTTGCGGCGGCTTTGGTACGCAGCCAGGAACTGGAACTGGCCGACGTTTCCGACATCAAAATCCTGCCCGGTACGCGTGAGATACTGGCCGCTCTGGATCGCGCACAGGAGACCCTGGGCCGTCCGAGCTGGGCGATAGTCACCTCCTGCACGCGGGCGCTGTTTAACGCCCGCTGGGCGACCACCGGGCTGCCGGAGCCGGGGGTGCTGGTCACCGTGGATGACGTAACCCACGGTAAACCCCACCCCGATCCTTACCTGCTCGGGGCCGAAAAGCTCGGCCTGGCACCGGGGGAGTGCCTGGCACTGGAAGACGCTCCGCTGGGGCTCGCCTCGGCGCGCGACGCCGGGACGGTGCCGCTCGCGGTGCTGAACACCAACCGGCGCGAGAGCGTCGCCCCGCACTCCACATATGTCGTGGAGACACTTGCAAATCTGTCCGTCGCGGTGCGGGATAACAACCTGGCCGTAACTTTTACCCGTTAGGCTTGACCCATGTCTGAACCGCAGGAAATCGTCTTCCGTAGCGACGTCACCGTGGAAATGGTGCGTTCCCAGGCACGCGACGCCGATGTCGTTTTTGCCGCCCGCGTCTCCACCCAGGGAGAACAGTCCCTAAGCTCCGTAGATGCCGACGCGGAACGCTCTGCCGGTCTCATCAACTACCTGATGCGCGACCGCCACGGCAGCCCGTTCGAACACAACTCGTTCACCTTCTACGTGGAGGCGCCGATCTTCGTTTTCCGCGAATTTATGCGCCACCGGATCGCCTCCTACAACGAAGAATCGGGTCGCTACCGGAAGCTGCGCCCCATCTTCTACGTGCCCGGCCCGGAACGTAACCTGGTGCAGGAGGGCAAGCCCGGAGCATACGATTTCGTGCCCGGCAGCGAGGAACAGTACCGACTCGTTACGGAGCAGACGAAGGCATCCTGCACCGCCGCCTACGCGGCTTACCAGAAGATGCTCGACGCCGGAATTGCCCGCGAGGTGGCGCGCGGCGTGCTGCCGGTGTCGTTGTTCTCTTCCATGTACGTCACGGTCAATGCCCGCTCGATGATGAACTTCCTGTCCCTGCGCACCAAGCGCCCGGATTCGACCTTCCCCTCGTTCCCGCAGCGTGAGATCGAGATGGTGGCCGAGAAGATCGAGGAGTTCTTCGCCCGCGAAATGCCGCTCACCCACGCGGCGTTTGAAAAGAACGGCCGGGTAGCGCCGTAAGGCGTGCCGGGAAGGAAAGAAATGAGCACTATGACACGCCCCTTCGGAGCCGTCACCACAGCGATGGTCACCCCGTTTAGCGAAGACGGTGAACGGGTCGATCTCGACGCCGCGCAGCGGCTCGCCAAGTACCTCGTCGAGCGCGGCAACGATGGCCTGGTAATCAACGGCACCACGGGAGAATCTCCCACCACCAGCGACGATGAAAAGATCGCCCTGCTGCAGGCCGTGCGCGACGCGGTCGGCGCCGACGTACCGCTGCTGGCGGGAGTTGGCAGCAACAACACCGCGCACACGCTTTCCCTCACCGAGCGGGCCATCGCGGCGGGAGCGGACGGCCTGCTCGTCGTCACCCCCTACTATTCGAAGCCGAGCCAGGCGGGACTGATCGCGCACACCCTGCGCGTCGCGGACCTCGCGCAGCAGGCCGACAAACAGGTGATGCTGTACGACATCCCCGGCCGCAGCGGGGTAGCGCTGGCGCCGGAAACCATCCGGGAACTGGCTCAGCACCCGGCCATCACCTGTGTGAAGGACGCCAAGGGCAACTTCCAGGAGTCCGGCGTGCTGCTGCACGAAGGCGAAATCACCTACTACAGCGGTGACGACGCGGCGAACCTGCCCTGGCTCGCGATGGGCGCGGCAGGCATGGTCTCCGTCGTAGCGCACGTGGCATCGCCCGCCTACGCCCGCATGGTGGCGGCGTTCGATGCCGGCGACAACGCCGAAGCCGGGCGCATCCACCGCGCGCTCGCCCCCGTGGTCGAAGCCGTGATGGGCAAAATGCCCGGCGCGGTGGCCGCGAAGCTGGCCCTGCGCCATGCCGGGGTGCTCGCCAACGCCGCGATGCGTCTCCCGCTCGTGCAGGCTTCTTCCGACCAGGAACGCGCCCTCATCGGGGTGCTCACGCAGCACCAGGAAATTCTTTCTTAATAACCAGGCTTAGCGCAGTAGTCAGACTCAGCGCCCGAGCCGCAACGACACGTTTAAGGAACCCATGTCTCTCTTTTCAACCCAGCTCACCCAGCCGCCGCAGCTGGCAGACGGCAGCATGCGCATCATTCCGCTGGGAGGTTTGGGCGAGGTCGGCCGCAACATGGCCGTTTTCGAGTACCGGGGACGCCTGCTGATCGTTGACTGCGGCGTGCTCTTCCCCGAGGAACACCAGCCCGGCGTAGATCTGATCCTGCCCGACTTCGGCCCGATCCGGGACCGACTGGACGACGTGGTCGCGGTTGTGCTGACCCACGGCCACGAGGACCACATCGGGGCCGTGCCCTACCTGCTGCGCCTCAAACCAGACATCCCGCTCGTCGGCAGACAGCTCACGCTCGCCCTCGTCGAAGCGAAACTGAAGGAACACCGCATCACCCCGTTCACCCTCGCGGTGAAGGAGGGACAGACCGAGGAACTCGGCCCGTTCTCCTGCGAGTTCGTCGCCGTCAACCATTCGATCCCGGACGCGCTCGCCGTGGCCGTGACCACCGACGCAGGCACCGTGCTGCACACCGGCGATTTCAAGATGGACCAGCTGCCGCTCGACGGGCGAATCACCGATCTGCGGGCGTTTGCACGGCTGGGGGAGAAGGGCGTCGATCTTTTCATGGTCGATTCCACCAACGCGGAGGTTCCCGGCTTCACGGTCGCGGAACGCGAGATCGGCCCCGTGCTGGACGGTATTTTCGCGCGCGCCAAACAAAAGATCGTGGTGGCATCGTTCTCCAGCCACGTGCACCGCGTACAGCAGGTGTTCGACGCGGCGGCGGCCCACGGCCGCAAGGTGGCCTTCGTCGGCCGTTCGATGGTGCGTAACATGACCATCGCGCACGAAATGGGCTACCTGAACATCCCCGATAACGTGCTGGTTGACGTGCGCGACCTCGAGAACCTGCCCGATGACAAGGTGGTGCTGATGTGCACCGGCAGCCAGGGGGAGCCGATGGCCGCCCTGGGCCGGATCGCGAACCGCGACCACCGCAACATCTCGGTGGAGGAGGGCGACATCGTCATCCTGGCCTCATCCCTCATTCCGGGCAACGAGAACGCCGTTTTCCGCGTGGTGAACGGCCTGATGGCGCTCGGCGCGGAGGTCGTGCACCAGGCGAACGCCCGCGTGCACGTTTCCGGGCACGCCTCCGAGGGCGAGCTCACCTACTGCTACAACATTCTGCGGCCGCGCCACGTGATGCCGGTACACGGCGAGGTACGCCACCTCATCGCCAACGGCAAGATCGCTCAGCGCACCGGCATCCCCGCCGAAAACGTGCATCTGGCGCGCGATGGCTCCGTGCTGGACATGACCGACGGTGAAGTGAAGATCGTCGGCGAGGTCGAATGTGGCTATGTCTATGTGGACGGCAAGAGCGTCGGCGATATCGACGAACGCGATCTCAAGGACCGTCGCATCCTGGCCGACGAGGGTTTCATCTCCCTGTTCGCCGTAGTTAATTCCGAAACGGGCCAGATCATCGCCGGGCCGGAAATTCACGCCCGCGGCATGGCCGAGGATGACACGGTATTTGAGGAGATCAAGCCCGATATCGTGAAGGCGCTGCGCAAGGCTGTCACGGAATCCGGCGATCGCTCTACCCGGCAGTTGCAGCAGGTCATGCGCCGCGTGGTGGGCCGCTGGGTGTCCCAGCGCCTGCGCCGCCGTCCCATGATCATCCCCGTCGTGGTAGAGGCGTAAGCCTCGCCGCACCTGAGTGACGCCCCTCCCGCCCGGCGCGCGAAGCCGGTGCGGGCGGGGAAAACCCGGTAGATTGGTGCCTATGGCGTCACGTACTTCTTCCCCGGCACGTGCCCCGAAAGGCTCGAATCGTTCTCCGGCCAAGAAAACCCAGGCCGAAGAACGCGATCCGTCGGTGCTTCCTCTTCCTTTCCGCGCGGTCCGCGCGGCCTACCTGAGCGCGGCCCGCGCCTGTGGCGGCTTCGTGCGCTCGGTCGGCCCGATCTCGCGCGAAGTGGACTACGAGGCGCGGCGCGATGGTTACGCGCTATTCCTGCTTCTCCTCGGCGTGCTCATCACGATCCCCGAATGGTGGCAGGTGAGGGGCGGCTTCTTTAACGCCGTGCACACGGTGGTGGCGGGCAGCTTTGGCATCATTTCGGTGGTGCTGCCGCTGCTGCTGATCGTCTGGTCTCTGCGCATGTTCCGACAGCCCGACATGGTGCGCGCGAACGTGCGCATTAGCCTCGGCATCGCGATGTTGATGAGCGCCGCCGCCGCGATCACTTCCGTGCACGCGGGAGTCCCCGCGCCCTCCGCCGGGGTCGATGCCCTGGCCGGTGCCGGCGGTGTGATCGGCTACCTGGCGTCGGCGCCCCTGAGCGTGTTCCTGCCGGGCTTCCTGATCACCTTCCTGTACGTGCTGGTGGCGATTCTTTCGCTGTTCGTGCTTACCGCGACCCCGGTGGAGGCGCTGCCCGCGAAGCTGCGCGATGGTTATGACCTGCTGGTGGGGCAGAGCGATCTAGAACATGAGGAGCGTGACGCTTTCGGCCTGTCCTCGCGCCGTGAACTGCGCGAAAAGGCGCGCGGACGTTCCCAGCGCGTCAGCGTGGATACGGAAACGGGCGAGATCCTGGACGATGCTCCCGTCGAGAAGCCGCGCCGCCCCAGGGGCAGGCGCACCGTGTCCGCCGTGAACGAGGAAACCGCCGCCTACGCGGGAGACGAGGCGTTTACGAAAGCCGCCGCGAAGTCGCGCCCCGAAAGCGCCGGTATGCCCCTCATTGCCAACGAGGTAGCGGACGCGGTGGAAGAGGTAAACACCACGCCGCGCCTGTTCCCGCGCGCGGGAACGCGTTCCGCCGCCCCGGCGCACGCCGCGAGCGAGGAAAAGACCGCTGTGCTGCCCCAGATGGTGCAGGAAACCCGCGAACTGGCCGCGCTCGAAAACGACGCTGTGGAGGAATTACCGCCGCCGAAGGGCGATCTGCCCCGGGCCGGGGAACAGCTGGAGCTGGCAGGGGACATCGTTTACACGCTGCCCGACGCCGATTTCCTGCTGGAGGGACCGCCGCACAAGACCCGCTCCGCCGCGAACGATCGCGTCGTGGACGCGCTCACCGAGGTGTTTGAGCAGTTCGGTATCAACGCGCAGGTAACCTGCTTTAGCCGAGGCCCGACGGTGACGCGCTACGAGGTAGAGCTCGGCGCGGGAACCAAGGTCGAGAAGATCACCGCGCTCAGCAAGAACATTGCCTACGCGGTGGCCAGCGCCGACGTGCGTATTCTTTCCCCGATCCCCGGCAAGAAGGCGATCGGTATCGAAATTCCGAACGCGGACCGCGAAAACGTCGCGCTGGGCGATGTGCTGCGCTCCCCGCTGGCCACGCAGAACCCGCACCCGATGCTGATGGGCATCGGCAAGGACGTAGAGGGCGGATACGTCACCGCGAACCTCGCCAAGATGCCCCACCTGCTGGTGGCGGGCGCTACCGGCGCGGGTAAATCGAGCTTCGTTAACTCGATGATCACCTCGATCCTGATGCGTGCTACCCCGGAAGAGGTGCGCATGGTGCTGGTCGATCCGAAGCGCGTGGAACTGACCATCTACGAGGGCATCCCGCACCTGATCACCCCGATCATCACCAACCCGAAGAAGGCCGCCGAGGCACTCGAATGGGTGGTGAAGGAAATGGACGCACGCTACGACGATCTGGCCGCGTTCGGCTTCAAGCACATTGACGATTTCAACCAGGCGGTGCGCTCCGGCAGCGTAGAGGTGCCGCCAGGCAGCGAACGCAAGCTGGCCCCCTACCCGTACCTGCTGGTGGTGGTAGACGAGCTGGCCGACCTGATGATGGTTGCCCCGCGAGACGTCGAGGCCTCCATCCAGCGCATCACGCAGCTTGCCCGCGCGGCAGGTATTCACCTGGTGCTCGCCACCCAGCGTCCCAGCGTTGACGTGGTTACGGGCATCATCAAGGCAAACGTGCCGAGCCGCCTGGCGTTTGCCACCTCGTCGCTACAGGATTCGCGAGTCATCCTCGATACCCCCGGCGCGGAAAAACTGATCGGCCAGGGCGATGCGCTCTTCCACCCGATGGGGGAGGCGAAGGCGATGCGCGTGCAGGGCGCCTGGGTCAACGAGTCCGAGATCCACCGCGTGGTGGAGCACGTGAAGACTCAGATGAAGCCCTCCTACAGGGAGGACGTGCAGACGGTAGCCGCCAAGAAGCAGATCGACGATGACATCGGCGATGACATGGACGTGCTGCTGCAGGCCGCCGAACTGGTCATCACCTCCCAGTTCGGCTCCACTTCGATGCTGCAGCGCAAGCTGCGCGTAGGCTTCGCGAAGGCGGGCAGGCTGATGGACCTGCTGGAATCGCGCGAAATCGTCGGCCCCTCGGAGGGCTCGAAAGCACGCGACGTACTGGTGCACCCGGACGATCTTCCAGCGGCGCTGGCGCTGATTCGGGGAGACGAACCGCCCGCGCCGCAGCAGCAGGCAGCGCCGGCAGAGCAGGACCGCTACGGCGAGGACCCGCTGTCGCTGGACGGGGTCGAGGTTGCTCCAGACTACGGAGATTCGGAAGAGCCCGGCGAGTTTGACGCCTGGCAACTGACGGACCGCCGCTAGAGTGGGTGCCATGACTAAAAACGCCCGCAGCGAACTGTGGAACCTGCCGAACGCACTGACGATGCTGCGTATCGCGATCGTGCCGGTGTTTGTGGTGGTGGCGCTCGCCTACCCGGTAGACATCGGCGGGCGCATAGCCGCGACGCTGCTCTTCGTGGCGGCGATGGCGACGGACTATTTCGACGGCAGGATCGCCCGCGCACGCGGGCTGATTACCGATTTCGGTAAGGTCATGGATCCGCTGGCCGACAAAGCCATCACGGGCGCAGCGCTGATCATTTTGAGCGTCTGGGCCTACATTCCCTGGTGGATCACCGTGCTGATTCTGGTACGCGAGATCGGCATTACCATCATGCGGTTCACGATTCTGCGCTACGGCGCCCTGCCCGCTAATTTCTCCGGCAAGGCGAAAACGATGGTGCAGTCGGTTGCCCTTACCTACTGCCTGTTGCCGTTCGAGGTAGTTTGGCCTGCCGCCAGCTATCTGGGCGTGGCGCTGATGTTGGTTGCGCTGGTGCTCACCCTCTGGTCGGGCTGGCTAAATGTGCGCGACGGCATGGCCCTGCGCCGGGAGGCTCTCGCAAAATCGTAACCTTGTGAACCGGGTCATAAATAAGCATTTCTTGGCCCGGCATAGGAATATTCACTGTGCTCGCGGGGTTGTCATAGTTGTGAAACAGACAGCTAACATGCGGCCCCACGCTCGCAGTGCCCGTAGTATTCAGGTTGGACCGCGCCCGCTGGGCCGGTATGGAACGGGTGGGATAGTTAAGCCCGCCCCCGCTTTACAGCAAGGAGGACAGCAGGTGATCGTTTTTCGCCACGAACTCGGCGACGTTCTCCGCGACGTCCGCCGCCGCCAGGGTCGCACCCTGCGCCAGGTCTCGCAGGAGGCCCGCGTGTCGCTCGGCTATCTGAGCGAGGTCGAGCGCGGCCAGAAAGAGGCCTCTTCCGAACTCCTTTCGTCGATCTGCCAGGCGCTGGGCATCCCGCTCTCGTTCCTGCTGCGGGAAGTTTCCGAACGCATCGCCCTCGCCGAGGGGGTTGCCGTGCCGGACACCGTGCCCGACGATCTCGCGCGCAGCTGCGCCGCTACCCGCTGAACAGACTGTTTAGAAGTGCGCCTTAGCGAATATCGCGCCCTGGCCGACGAGGTCTTCGGCTCCCATCTGGCGCGCGCCTACGAACGGGACACCGTGCTCACCGAGCTGGGTGGATTGACCGCGCTCGAGGCGTTCGAATCCGACGTTCCCGTACGCGAGGTGTGGGTTGCCCTCTGCGACGCCCACGACGTTCCCGAGCGGTTGCGCTGGGAGAGCCAGAAGGACGCTAAAAAGCGCCGCTAGCGGCGTGTCGCCACCACAGATTGACACTCGAACACATGTTCGGTTTATAGTTGTTCCTGGGCGGTGCGCTGCGCGCTGTGCGTGGCCGTTTCGCCCAACGTTATCCACACGAACGGCTGGCTCCGGCTTAGAGTGTCGGTCCCAGCCCCTAATCTTTTGGGTAACGCTTAAAAACATCCCGGAAGGAACAACATGGCTGCTGCCCCGAAGAACCGCGAGGCTTCGCTTGAGACCGCGCTCGCTCAGATCGACCGCGCCTTTGGCAAGGGCTCGATTATGCGCCTGGGGGACGATACCCGGCCCCCGGTGGAGGTAATCCCGACCGGCTCGGTGGCGCTGGATGTTGCCCTGGGGATCGGCGGCCTGCCCCGCGGCCGCATCGTAGAAATTTACGGCCCGGAATCCAGCGGTAAGACCACCGTGGCCCTGCACGCGGTAGCTAACGCGCAGCGCAACGGCGGCATCGCCGCGTTCATTGACGCGGAACACGCGCTGGACCCGGAATACGCTAAAAAGCTGGGCGTGGACACCGACGCGCTGCTGGTTTCCCAGCCCGATACCGGCGAGCAGGCGCTCGAAATCGCGGACATGCTGATCCGCTCCGGTGCGCTCGACATCGTGGTTATCGACTCCGTGGCGGCCCTGGTGCCCAAGGCGGAAATCAACGGCGAAATGGGCGATTCCCACGTCGGCCTGCAGGCCCGGCTCATGTCGCAGGCGCTGCGTAAGCTGACCGGCGCGCTGTCGTCCTCCGGCACCACCGCTATCTTCATCAACCAGCTGCGCGAAAAGATCGGTGTCTTATTCGGCAGCCCGGAAACCACCACCGGCGGTAAGGCACTTAAGTTCTACGCCTCCGTGCGCATGGATATTCGCCGCATCGAAACCCTCAAGGAGGGCTCGAACCCGGTGGGTAACCGCACCCGCGTCAAGGTGGTTAAGAACAAGATGGCCCCGCCCTTCAAGCAGGCTGAGTTCGACATCCTCTACGGTGTCGGCATCTCCCGCGAAGGCGGCCTGATTGACCTGGGCGTGGAAAACGGGATCGTGCGTAAGTCCGGTTCCTGGTTCACCTACGAGGGGGATCAGCTTGGCCAGGGCAAGGAAAACGCACGCACCTTCCTCAAGGACAACCCCGACCTGGCGGCGGAGATCGAACAGAAGATCCTGCAGAAGCTGGGTATCGGCGAATACGCGAACGTGCCGGAAGAGGTAGAAGAAGACCTAGACTTCGCGGACGATGCAGAGCTCGCGCAAGACTGAGGTTTTGGACCGGCTGCGGGCCGGTAGCGAACGGATCCTGGCCGCGTCCCCCGTGATTAGTGCGGAGGATGCGGCCCTGGACCGTCAGGCGGTAAAGGAATGCCGTTACCTGATGCGCCTGCTGGCGCTGCGTAAGCGTTCTCGCTCCGAGCTGTGGGACGCGCTAGCCGCGCGCGAAGTTCCCGGCCCGGTGTGCGCGGAGGCGCTCGCCCGCATAGAGCGGGCGGGGCTGATAGACGATGCTGCATTCGCTACGGAATGGGTGCAGCAGCGGCGCAGGGATAAGCGCTTAGCGGACCGGGAACTCGCTCGCGAACTGCGCGGCAGGGGAGTGGCGGAAGCCGACATAACCCGTGCACTACGCGAGGCGGACGAACCGGAAACGGAATACGAACGCGCGCGGGAACTGGTGCGTAAGCGAATGCCAGGGGGAGCCGCGCCGCGCGGAAACGAACGCAAAAACCTGCTACGGCGGCTCGAAGCTCAGCTCATGAGGCGAGGATTCTCACGCGAAATAACTACCTCCGCGATCTTGTCAGAACTCAAGTGAGAGCATATAAAACCCCTTAGAATTAGGGGGCTATGACAACTACCTCTCCGCAGGGCACCCCGCGCACCTACCAGGTGCGCACGTTTGGCTGCCAGATGAACGTCCACGATTCCGAACGGCTCACCGGTCTGCTCGAAGACGCCGGCTATGTCGCCGCCGATCCGAACCTTGATCCGCGCGAGGGCGGGGTGGACGTGGTCGTGTTCAACACCTGCGCCGTGCGCGAGAACGCGGCGAACCGACTCTACGGCAACCTGGGGCGGCTGCTGCCCGCGAAGCAGGTGACGCCCGGTTTTCAGATCGCCGTGGGCGGCTGCCTGGCGCAGAAGGACCGCTCCACGATCGTGGACAAGGCCCCCTACGTGGACGTCGTGTTCGGCACGCACAACATGTATTCCCTGCCGGTGCTACTGGAGCGGGCACGCCACAACCGCGAGGCGCAGGTAGAGATCCTGGAATCTTTGGAGGTATTCCCTTCCACGCTGCCGACCCGCCGCGAGTCCTGCTACGCCGCCTGGGTTTCCATCTCTGTCGGCTGCAACAACACCTGCACCTTCTGCATCGTGCCGTCCCTGCGCGGCAAGGAAAAGGATCGCCGCCCCGGTGACGTGCTGGCGGAAGTCAAGTCCGTAGTGGATGACGGCGCGATCGAGGTAACCCTGCTCGGGCAAAACGTTAATTCCTACGGCGTGGAATTCGGCGATCGCGGCGCGTTCGCGAAGCTGCTGCGCTCCTGCGGCGAGATCGAGGGACTGGAGCGCGTGAGCTTCACCTCCCCGCACCCCGCGATGTTCACGGACGACGTGATCGAGGCGATGGCGGAAACCCCCAACGTAATGCCGTCGCTGCACATGCCGCTCCAGTCCGGTTCGGACAGGATCCTGAAGGCGATGCGCCGCTCCTACCGTTCCACCCGCTTCCTGGGAATTTTGGACAAGGTGCGCTCCCGCATCCCGCACGCCGCCATCACCACCGACCTCATCGTCGGCTTCCCCGGCGAAACCGAGGAAGACTTCCAGCGCACCCTGGAAGTGGTGGAAGAATCCCGCTTCTCGAGCGCCTTCACCTTCCAGTATTCGATCCGCCCCGGCACCCCCGCCGCGACTATGGACGGCCAGCTGCCGAAGGAGGTCGTGCAGGAACGTTTCGAGCGCCTGATCGCCCTGCAGGATCGCATTGCGCACGAAGAAAACCAGGCTATCGAGGGCCGCGAGGTCAATGTGCTCATCGCGCAGGGCGAGGGGGAACGCGACCGGGAAACCAACCGCGTGTCCGGGCGTGCGGAAGACAACCGCCTGGTGCACGTCGCCTTGCCGGAGGGTCTCGCCGCAAGCGAGCGGCCGCGCCCCGGCGACGTCGTCACGGCCACCGTCACCCACGGTGCCCCGCACTACCTGATCGCCGATAGTGCCCTCACCCCCGAGGGGCGTGACTCCTTCCGGATTCGCCGTACCCGTTCGGGAGACGCCTGGGAGAAGGGCATGACCGGCGCAGATTCGTGTGGCAGCGGCGATAGCGGCTGCGGCACGGGGACTAAGAAGCCCGGCGGCCCCGTTACGCTCGGCATTCCTACCCTGCGCCGCCGCTGAGAATGCTGCCGCTGATCGCGGTAGTGGGTGCCACCGCTACCGGCAAGAGTGAGCTTGCTATCGAGGCCGCGCTGCGCTTTGACGGCGAGGTCATTAACGGCGATGCCATGCAGTTCTACCGCGGCATGGACGTCGGCACCGCGAAGGTGCCCCGCGAAGAAATGCGGGGCGTGCCCCACCATCTGTTCGATCTCCTTTCCGTGCGGGAGGAGGCGAGCGTGGCTGACTACCAGCGGTTAGCCCGCGAAAAGGTGGCCGAGGTGCGCGCGCGTGGCAAACTCCCGATCGTGGTGGGAGGGTCCGGGCTGTATGTGCGGGCGCTGCTCGACCGCATCGAATTCCCCGGCACCGACAGGGCGGTGCGGGAACGCTTCGAGCAGTACCTGGAAAATCACGGCGAAACCGCGCTGCGGGAACTGCTGCGTGAGCGGGACCCGCAGGCTGCCGAGGCCATCCGGGACCCGCGCCGCATGGTGCGTGCGCTCGAAGTGCATGAGGTGACGGGGAAGCCGTACACCTTTTTCCTGCCGCGCTATGAATACCACGATCCGGCCACGCTGCAGATAGGCATTCGTCGGCCCCGTCCCGAGCTGCACGAAAGGGTGGCGCTGCGCGTGGAGCGCATGTACCGGGACGGTTTGCTGGAAGAAACGCGCCGCCTGCTCGACGAGGGGCTCGCGGAGGGCCGCACCGCATCGCGCGCCATCGGCTACGCCCAGGCGATGGAGGTGCTGTCGGGCAGCATGTCCGAGGCCGACGCGATAGCCCGCACCACCGTGCTCACCCGCAAGCTGGTGCGCAAACAGGACACCTGGTTCGGCCGTGACGATCGGATAACCTGGTACGAAGCCGAAAACAAGACCGCCGTGCTGGAGAGGATCGCCCGGGATGTCGCATAAAAACTACGCAGATTGGCCGATGGCGCTCGGGCACGGCACCGAAAACGATTTCGTGCTGGTGGACGATCCGCAGGGCAAGCTGGAAATCACGGCGGAAGACGTGCGTTTCCTGTGCGATCGCCGCGCCGGGCTGGGCGGGGACGGCCTAATTAGGCTGGTGCCGACCGCGCGCATGCCGCGCGAGCTGCAGGAGCTCAACACCCTGCCGGACGGCTCCCTGCCCGTCTGGTTCATGGACTACCGCAACGCGGACGGTTCGCTGGCGGAAATGTGCGGTAACGGCGTGCGCGTTTTCGCGCGGGAACTACAGCGCCGCGGCCACGAGGAACGCAGCAACTTCACGATCGGCACCCGCGCCGGCGTCAAGAGCGTGAGTGTGCTGGCGGACGGCCAGATCAGCGTCAATATGCACCGCTACAAACTACTTGACGAGGCTAGCGTGCGGGTGGCGGGCGAAGAACTGCCCGCCCGCAACGTGGATATGGGCAACCCGCATACCGTCACCCTGCTAGATCCGCAGGTAGATCTGGATGCCTTGGACCTGAGCGATCAGCCGCAGGTCACTCCCGTGCCGGAGCACGGCACAAACGCGGAATTCGTACAGGTGGTAGCGCCCGGTTACGCCCGGATGCGGGTCATCGAACGCGGTGCGGGGGAGACTCGTTCGTGCGGCACGGGGGCCTGCGCCGCGATCGTGGCGCTGGTGCATAGCCTGCGTGCAAAGGGCGAAAATCCGCCGGAAAAGTGGCGGCTAGACGTGCCCGGCGGCAGCGTCACCGTATCCCTGCTCTGGGACGAAGTGGTGCTTACCGGCCCCGCGGTGATCGTGGCCGAGGTAAACGCGCTTTAGCGGTTGTAGACGCGCAGGATACGAAAACCCTTCGCGGAATCTATCCGGTTACAGGCCAGCCGTGTCAAAGTCCCGTCGTGTTCGCTGATCCAGCTTTGCAGGGAATCGGCACCCAGGTTTTTACCGACCACCAGGTAGGCCTCTCCGCGCGTGTCCAGGCGGGGCAGCCATTCCCGCAGCAGTTCGTGCAGGGCCTCCTTGCCGATCCTGATCGGCGGATTAGAGAAGATCGCATCCACCGTCAGCTCCGCCGGGACCTCCTCGGGCGCGCACACGCGCACCCGCTCCGCGACTCCCGCCAGCTGCGCGTTCAAGGCGGTGAGCTGCCGTGCCCGCTCGTTTACGTCCACGGCCCACACGGTGATGTCGCGCCGCGAAAGCGCCAGGCTGAGCGCGATCGGCCCCCAGCCGCAGCCGACGTCGGCCACCACCGCGCCGTCCGGCAGATCCATCATGAGATCCGTGCGATCCAACAGGATCGCCGTGGCCTTATCGAGGCCGTGCTGCGAAAAAACCCCGTGGGCGCTACGCAAAACCAGCGGTTCTCCCGCCAGTTCCACGTGCAGCTCTGAGGTTTCGCCCTCGGACAGGGGGGTGGAGGTGAAGTAGTGGCTCACCCCGTAATTTTCCCACCCCGGCGGCGTTTCACCAACCTAGCGGTAGCGGGGGAGACTCGCCGTACACATTACGGCGCTTCTATCCCATTTTCACGGCCGGGGCTGAGAGACTAGGAGGCATAGTTAAAGCGAGCGAAAGAGGGCCTGTGCGGATCACGTTTCAGGAAGAAAACATCGGCGGGGAAGAGCAGGGCGGGGAAGAAAACGTCAGCGAAGCCACCCGGATCACCCGGCGTATCTTCGCGCGTAAAGACGCTTCCCTGAGCGATGTTGACTACCATTCGGACGCGGACGGCGAACAGCTCGACCTGGCCGATAGGCAGGCGCTGCGCCGCGTACACGGCCTTTCCACCGAGCTCGAGGACGTCACCGAGGTCGAATACCGACAGCTCCGCCTGGAAAAGGTGGTGCTCGCGGGCCTCTTTACCACCGGCAAGGTGGAGGATGCGGAAAACAGCCTGCGCGAGCTCGCAGCGCTCGCCGAAACCGCCGGTTCGCAGGTGCTAGACGGCCTGATGCAGCGCCGCGCGCACCCCGATCCCGCCACCTTCCTCGGTTCCGGTAAAGCGAAGGAACTCGCGCAGATCGTCGCCGAGACGGGGGCCGACACCGTGATTTGCGACGGCGATCTAGCCCCCTCCCAGCGCCGCGCGCTGGAGGACGTCGTGAAGGTCAAGGTGATTGACCGCACCGCGCTGATCCTCGACATCTTCGCCCAGCACGCAAAGTCTCGCGAGGGCAAAGCCCAGGTAGAACTGGCGCAGCTCGAATACCTCCTGCCCCGCCTGCGCGGCTGGGGCGAATCCATGTCGCGCCAGGCCGGTGGCCGGGTCGCGGGCGGCGCCGGTATCGGCTCCCGCGGCCCCGGCGAAACCAAGATCGAACTCGACCGCCGCCGCATCCGCACCCGCATGGCGAAACTGCGCCGCGAAATCCGGGAGATGGCTCCGGCGCGCGAAGCGCAGCGGGCTGACCGCCGCCGCCACGCCATCCCGTCGGTAGCCATCGCCGGGTACACGAACGCCGGCAAGTCGTCCCTGCTGAACCGGCTCACCGGGGCGGGAGTGCTGGTCGATAACGCGCTGTTTGCGACCCTGGACCCGACCACGCGCCGGGCGCAGACCCCGGACGGGCGCGAGTTCACCTTCTCGGACACCGTAGGTTTCGTGCGCTACCTGCCCACAGAACTGGTGGAGGCGTTTCGTTCGACCCTGGAGGAAGTGGCGGGCGCCGACCTGCTGCTGCACGTAGTCGACGCCTCCCACCCGGATCCGGAGGGGCAGATCGCCGCCGTGCGGGCAGTTCTGAACGACATCGAGGACTTCGCGGTACGCGAGATCGTGGTGCTCAACAAGGCGGACCTGGCCGCGCCGGAGGACCTGGCGCGCGTACGCAGCCAGGTGGAAAACTCCATCGCCGTTTCCGCTCACACCGGGCAGGGCCTAGACGAACTGCGCGAAATGATCGCGGACCAGCTACCCAGCCCCGAACGCACCGTGGACGTCGTGGTGCCCTATTCCCGTGGCGATCTGGTGGCGCGCGTGCACGAGCACGGATTGATCATGACAGAAGAACACCTGGCCGAGGGCACGCGCCTACACGCCAGGGTGAGCGCGGGCCTGGCTGACGAGCTGGTCGCCATTTCCCGGTGACGCTGGAGCTGCTGGATGCCGCTGTAAGCACCCTCGGCGGTAGTCCCCGCGAGGGACAGCGGCGCATGGCCGAAGCGGTATCCGCCGCGCTCTCGCAGCGTCACCACCTGCTGGTGCAGGCGGGAACCGGCACGGGTAAATCGCTCGGCTACCTGGTACCCGCGCTGGAACACGCCGTGAAAAGCGGCAGGCCGGTGATCGTCTCTACCGCCACCATCGCCCTGCAATCGCAGCTGGTCAGCAAAGACCTGCCCGCCCTGATCGCGGCGGCGGGCGATAAGCTGCCGCGTAAACCCTCCTTCGCGCTGCTCAAGGGCCGCAGTAACTTCCTCTGCCTGCAAAAACTCGCGGGCGGTTACCCCGACGAGGCCCCGCCCGGCACGCTGTTTAGCCAGGAGGTAGTAGACCCCGGCAGCGGACAGAGCGAACGCCTCGGCGATCAGGTACGCAGGCTGCGCGAGTGGGCCGAAGAAACGGAAACCGGCGACCGCGACCACCTGGACATGCCCGTCACGGACAGGGCCTGGCGGCAGGTGTCGGTCACCGGCAGCCAGTGCATCGGCACGAGCTGCCCGCTGGTGAACGAATGCTTTTCCGAACGCAACCGGGCCATCGCGCAAGAGGTAGACCTGGTGGTCACCAACCACGCGCTGCTTGCCATCAACGCCTTCGACGAACTATCCATCGTGCCCGAACACGATGCGGTGATCGTGGACGAAGCCCACGAACTGGCCTCCCGCATTACCTCCGCCGTGACGCTTAACCTGCACCCGGCGGCGCTGCGCAGCGCCCAAAAGGTGATGCGCTCCCTCGGGGTGGCCAGCAGCGAGCTGGAAACCGCGGCAGACTCCTACGCGCTGGCGCTCGCCGACCTGCCGGAGGGCCGACTAAGCGGCGGCGTGCCGCCGCGTTTGCAGGATGCCCTAACGCTGCTCGAAGCGCAGGCGCGCCGCGCGGCGAGGGACGTGCAGGAGGCGTCCGACGATCCCCTTCTCGCGGGTGCCCGCAAGACTGCCCGGGCGACGCTGCAAGAGGTAACCACCCTCTGCCGCCGCGTGCTGGAAGAGCGTGAAAGCGACGTGCTGTGGGTGTCGCAATCCGAGAGCGGCAGCCGTGCCCTGTACGTGGCGCCGCTCAGCGTCGCTTACGCCGTGCGAGACAAGATCCTGGCCTCTAAGACGCTGGTGATGACGTCGGCCACCCTGGCCCTTGGCGGTAACTTCGATCAGCCCGCCAGGCAGGTGGGCCTGTTTTCCGAGGAACGCCGGGAACTTACGCAGCTTGCTCGCAGCGGAGAAAGCGCCGACAAGGACTGCGCGCTATGGGCGGGGATAGACGTCGGCAGCCCGTTCGCCTACAACAAGCAGGGAATTTTGTACCTGGCGCGGCACTTGCCGCCGCCGGGACGAGACGGGCTGCACCCGGATACGCTGCGCCACCTATGTGAGCTAATTAGCGCCTCGCGCGGGGGAGCGCTCTGCCTGTTTTCTTCCCGCCGTGCGGCGGAAGAAGCTGCCGATTACGCACGCGGGGTGCTGGACACCCCGGTGTTCGTGCAGGGGGAAGACGGCCTGAACGCCCTGGTGTCGGCTTTCAGGGACGATCCGCACGCGAGCCTGTTCGGGACGCTTTCGCTGTGGCAGGGAGTGGACGTGCAGGGAGATTCCTGCCGCCTGGTGGTGATGGATCGTATCCCGTTCCCGAGGCCCGACGATCCGCTTACCTCGGCCCGGCAGGAGCGCATCACCAGTCAGCGCGGTAACGCCTTCATGGCGATTTCCGCGAGCCACGCCGCGCTGCTGATGGCGCAGGGCGCGGGCCGCCTGATTCGTTCCAGCAGCGACAGGGGAATGGTGGCGGTGCTCGATTCGCGCATTGCCACGAAGCGTTACGGCAGCTACCTGATATCGGCCATGCCGCCGTTGTGGCGTACCTACGACGCGCAGGCCGCGCTGGCGGCCCTGCACAGGCTATCTGCGGGAATGTTTGCGGAAAAAGACTAGCGGGCGAATGGCTTAGTTAACCGAGCGCAGCACCGCTACCACCTTGCCGAGCACCTCGCAGCTGTCCCCGAGGATGGGGGCGAAGGCCGGGTTATGTGGCATCAGCCAGACGTGACCGTCCTGGCGCTTGAAAGTCTTTACGGTGGCTTCACCGTCGATCATGGCGGCCACGATATCTCCGCCCTGGGCCTCGCGCTGGGAGCGTACTACCACCCAGTCACCGTCGCAGATGGCGGCATCCACCATGGAATCTCCCACCACTTTCAACAGGAACATCTCACCCTTGCCGACTATCTGTTCGGGCAGGGTGAAGGTGTCCTCCACCTGTTCCTGAGCGGTGATCGGCACACCGGCGGCAATCCGGCCCAGCACGGGTGCGCGCACACTGGGGGAGGACTCGTATTCGGGTACCTCGCGCGCCTGCGGTTCGTCGGCTTCGTCGAGCGGAACTACCTCCATTGCGCGCGGGGAGCGCTCGTTGCGACGGATGAATCCCTTTTTCTCCAGCACCTGTAGCTGGTGGGAGACAGAAGAGGGGGAGGTGAGGCCGACCTGCTGCCCGATCTCGCGAATGGTGGGCGGGAAGCCGTCCTTGCGAATGTTTTCCGTGATCACGGCGAGGATCTTGCGCTGGCGCGGGGTGAGCTGGGAAGTGTCTAGGCCGGAAGAAGTGTCCAGGCCGGAATCTGCCAGTAGCCGATCGTTAGCCATTTACTGCTCCTTGCCCGGACGCCCGCTTTCGTTTGGCGACCTTACGTTGTCGTACCCCTGTAGTGGAGTTGTCTCTGTACCAGGTTAGGCGTTTTTGCCGCGCCGGGCAAACAAGTGTTCGAGGGTTGCTTGCTTTTCTCGAACACCCGTTCTAAACTCGAACACGTATTCGATCGAACAGGAGTTCGCAAAGCTATGACTACTCAGACTTTCACCGCCAATGCTTACGTGGCTCGCCCCGCTCTGCGCATCACCCGCCGGGGGCGCATGGTGCTGTCTTCGCTAGTGGCTATCGCTTCGCTGCTACTTGCACTGTTCGTGGTTTTGGCCTGGGGGGTAGGTGCTGCGGAGGCCTCGGTCGAACGTGAAGCCAAGGTGGTTGTGCAGGAGGGGCAGACCCTCTGGGGGATTGCCACCTCCCATTACCCCGATCTGGCCCCGGAACAGGCGATCTGGAAGGTGCGCAGCGTAAACGATCTGCGCAGCGATCAGTTGGTTGCCGGCACCACTCTGGTACTGCCTAACGACGTCGAGGGGCGTTAATTAGGCGTTAATTATTCGGGGATTTTCCCTGTCCATTAGGGCCCTTTTCCCGACCCATATACGATAGGGGTATGCATTGCCCTTTCTGCCGACACGAAGATAGCCGCGTGGTCGATTCGCGCACCTCTGATGATGGTGTTTCGATTCGCCGCCGCCGCCAGTGCCCCAACTGCTCGCGGCGTTTCACCACGGTTGAGTCCGCGTCTCTGTCGGTGGTTAAGCGTTCCGGTGCCAGCGAACCTTTCTCTCGCTCAAAGGTAGTGAGCGGTGTGCGCAAGGCCTGCCAGGGCCGCCCTGTTACGGACGATCAGCTGGCGATGTTGGCCCAGCGCGTTGAGGATGCGGTGCGCCAGAAGGGGCAGGCGGAGATCGACTCTCACGACGTCGGCCTGGCTACCCTGCAGCCCCTGAAAGAACTTGATCTGGTGGCCTACCTGCGCTTCGCGAGCGTGTACCGTTCGTTCGAGTCGCTGGACGATTTCGAGAAGGCGATCGCGGAGCTGCGCGCCGAGGGGGAAGCGGAAGCGTAGGGGTACCGCTGCGCGGCTACCGCGTAGTATGATTCTCTTTGTAAAGCCCGGGACGCGGAGGGGAAGCCGTCGCCTCGGGCTTTACCTTATGCCTTTTATGGGTTTACCAACGCAGCGTGCGCAGCGCCGAACATCCCAAAAGTATTCCGAACAGCGCTGTGCAGAGGCAGTCGTAAAGCAGTGGAGACTCAGAAATAACGCTTAAGGCGTGCGGGGCGAGGTAGGTCTTTTCCGCAAGCGGGCGGTGAAAGGCGGCCGATGTTCCCACCAGCAGGACCAGAGACGGGGCCAGCAGGGCAGTGCAGAAGCCTTCTATGCACTTTTGCACCAGGCTTGCGCAGACTCCATCCAGTAGGCGGGATTGGACCGCATACGTGATTAGCGCTACCAGGCCCACACCGATCGCCAGGTTAAGGGCGTAGAGGTGCTGTTTCGGACCGCTCGGACTGTGTAAAAAATCGATCCGAAAGATGAAAAACAGCAGCGCTAGTAGGGCGGCAAACGCCAGATACGTGGCTGCGAAGACTGCCAGACGCCCGGTAATGCTCGGCTGCGCCGCGAGGGACTCGGCAGAGGCATCGCGCGGGGAGGATTTGCGCAGGGATAGGAATCCCGTCACATAAGGGGAAACGACCGCGGAAACCAGCGGTAAAAATACCAGCAGAGTCCACGCCCCCAACTTGGGTAGCGAAGAAATCTGGATTTCGCCGTTAATGTAGGACGCCCCCTGTAGGTAGAGCAGGGCCGCGCCGCAGAGCGCCGCCACAACAAAGCGCCGTATCCGCAGCGATTCGAGCAGGGACTCGGCCCTCGCGTCTGCCACCTTCATGTCGGCCGTGTCCTTCCCCTAAAGCGATTTTCTAACCAGGATTCTAGAAAATGGCAGTCCCGGGTTAGGGCGGCCTATTTTTAACGGGCTAACGTTTGGATGCATTTAACGCTGTGAAAACGCCTTTTGACTTAACGTTTCTGCACCCAAACGTAACGATGCCGCTAAAGCCCCTCGGGCAGTTCCCCGGAATAGACCACGCCCAGTATCGCGGTGGGGCGGGTCATTGCCACGAACACGTCGCTCGCGCCCTGTGAATGCGCGGCCGCGATAGCGCCCGGCTCCACCAGCGTCACCGCGTCGAACTCGAGGCCCTTAGCGGCCTCCGCGTCCATCACCGCGACCTCGCTGTCGATGCCGCCGCTGCCCAGGCCCGCATTTACCCCCGCACGGGCGAACTCGGCACCGATAGCCGCCACATCATCGCTCGGGCAGATCACCGCGATCCGGCCGCCCGTGGTCTGCTTCTGCCGCAGCGCGCACGCCACGGCCTCCGCCGCCACCTCGTCCGCAGCGCAGGAAACGTATTCGATCTCGTGCTCGCCCTCGCGCACCGAAGTCACCGGTGTCGTCACCACGCCGGCGGCAGCCGCAACCCGCTGCGCCGCATCCATCACCAGGCGCGGCGTACGGTAATTAACCGTCAGCTCCTCCACCACGGCGCGCTCCTCCACGTGCGGGGCGAAAGTGTCCCGCCACGAACGCGTCCCGGCGGGTGAGGACGTCTGCGCCACGTCGCCCACCACGGTGAAAGATTTCGTCGGGCAGCGGCGCATCAGCAGCCGCCACATCATCTGGGAAAGCTCCTGCGCCTCGTCAACCACCACGTGCCCGAAAGCCCAGGTGCGATCGCCAGCGGCGCGCTCCGCCAGGGAAACGTAACGTGATCCCTGGCGCATCTGCGCGGCTAAGGTGTCGGCATCCACAGTCGCGGCCGCGCCGTCCCAGGAATCGATCACCTGCTGCGCGTACTCGCGGCCCGCGTCCAGGTCCTCACGTTCGGCGCGGCTGCGCGCCGACGCCCCCGCCGGGTCCTCGCCCAGCAGTTCGGCAAGCTCGTCTAGCAGCGGCACGTCCTCCACCGTGAACGGGGAGTCCTTTTCCCGCACGATCGCGGCGATGTCCTTTTCGGAAAGGCCCCGATCGGCCGCGCGCAGGCGCTCCGGGTGCGCCAGCAGAATCTTTAAGAACATCTGCGGCGTGTAGGGCAGCCAGAGCTTGTTCAGCGTCACCCGCACCTCGCGGCTAAGCGGCAGATCGCCCAGGATGGTGGCGCGGTCTTCCTCCAGCACCGCGTGACCGGCGGCGCGCAGGCGCTCCAGGTACTGATCCGCCAGCTTGTCCAGCATGATGCGCACGAAAATATCGCGCGCCTCGTTGTGCGGCTTGTGGGAGGAACGCGCGTCCCGCTGCGCGGCGGCCACGTCCTTCGGCTCGATGGTCAGCACCACCGAATTAATCGCCACCTGCACCGGCTCCTCCAGGCGCAGCTGCCGCTGCGAAACCGCGCGTTTAAGCAGCTTCGCCATGCGCAGATCGCCCTTAACGCGCTGCGCCTCGGGGGAATCGTGCACGTCGGTCACCATGCCGGGCAGCAACTGGCCGGGGGTCAGCATGGCCACGCCCGATTCGCCGAGCGAGGGCAGCACGCGTTCGATGTAGCGCAGGAAGCCATCGGTGGGAGCCACGATCAGCACGCCCGCGTGTTCCAGCTTGCGGCGGTGCGTGTAAAGCAGATAGGCGGCGCGGTGCAGCGCCACGGCGGTCTTGCCCGTGCCCGGCCCGCCCTGCACCACCAGCACGCCGCGTACGTCGGCGCGGATGATGCGGTCCTGTTCGGCCTGGATGGTGGAGACGATGTCGCCCATGCGTCCCGTGCGCTGGCTGCTGAGCGCCGCCAGCAGAGCGCCCTCGCCCTGCAGGGAAGCGCCGTCGGCGTCGCTCCCGTCCAGCAGGGAAGCGTCCAGCACGTCGTCTTCCAGCCCCAGCACTGTACGACCGCGCGTGATCAGGTGGCGGCGCAGCGTCACGCCCAGGCGTTCGGTGGAGGTCGCCTGATAGAAAGCGGCGGCGGCGGGGGCGCGCCAGTCAACCAGCAGCTGTTCGCGCTCGGGCGTGAACAGGCCGATACGGCCGATGTAGAGGCGGGAATCGTCCTCGCGGTCGAGCCTGCCGAAGACGACCCTCTCGCGCACGGAAGCGAGCAGGGAAAGGCGGTCCTCGTAGCGCGCCACGAAAGCGTCCCGTTCGGAACGGTTCTGGTGCGTCGTGGCCGACTGGGAGGCCTGCGCCTCGTCCAGCCGCTGCTGCAGCGTCTCTGTCAGCTCATCGAGCCGGGAATAGAGTCGATCAACGTAGGCCTGTTCAGCCGGCAGGTCACGGTTCTCTGTCGCCAACGGTGTATTCCGCCTTAGTCTGTGAAGTGAAAGCGAGCCTCTCCCTGCGCGCAAAGGCCGTGGCCGCGCGTAAGTTTAGGCAATGTTCCATTATGGTTGATTAGTCCGATCCAGGAAACCCGGTCGTGAGGAGAACAGCGAATGGAGCCCCGACGTCTCTACCGCTTTGCCGCGCAGGAAGTGCTGGCGCGCGTGCCGAATGAGCCGCTAACGCTCGTGCACGCCTTTCCGGGGCTGACCGACACGGGTAACACCTGCAAGCTACTGACCAGTTTTCTTGAGGGAACTTGCCTGCCGCAGACCCTGGCGGAGTTCGATACCGACGAACTGCTCGACTACCGCGGCACCTACCTACAGGCCTATTTCGTGGACGGCGGCTTCGCCCCGATTCAGATTCCGCGCATCGAACTGAAGCTGATGCGTGACGAGTCCGACAAACCGTTTCTCTTCCTGAGCGGCCCCGATCCCGACATGCGTTGGCTCGGGCTGCGCGATGCGGTCATCGAACTGATCGACATCTTCGACGTACGCCGGGTGGTTTCCCTGATGTCATTCCCGATGAACGTGCCGCACACCCGCCCGATTCGGGTCATGGAATACGCCGGGGTGGTCGATACGCCCCCGGATTCGCTCGATCAGCTCAGCCAGATGATGGCCCCGACGCCGTTCAACATTTTCCTCAGCACGGAACTGGCCCGGCACGGGATAGACACCCTCGGCTATGTGGCGCAGGTGCCGCACTACATGGCCAGGCGCGACTTTGAACCGGCTACCCTCGCGCTGCTGCGCAGGCTCAGCGAGTCCGCCGGGCTCGATCTGCAGCTCGTGGATCTCGGCGACGACTGCGATGTGGTGCTCGCGCAGGCCGATCAGTCGGCGCGAGAAAACGAGGAAGTTGCGGCCCATGTGGCGCAACTTGAGCAAATATATGACGAGGCTCTCGAAGATGAGATCGCCGCACCCCTGCGAGTACGGCAAGACACGCCTACAGGGGACGAAATCGCTACCCGTTTCGAGCGTTTCCTCGCCTCCCAGGAGGGCGAAAAACCCTCCGAAAATGGCGAAAATGGCTCTGAAATGGGCAAAAAACCTGATGAGGGGGGACAGGACGGCGAAAACGTGCAATGATTGATCTCGTTGCAGTGATGTGTTCTTCGCAAGGAGAGCACGCGGAGTTTCGACCTGAGGTCGCACCTTCGTGCCCTGTCTAGGAAGAAACAGGCAGGGACGACACATGCGGCAAGAATGTCGCCGAACGGCGGCAGCGCCAGACGCAAGGAGATACGGTCATGGCACAGGGTTCCGTTAAGTGGTTCAACGCAGAAAAAGGCTTCGGCTTCATCGAAACCGATGGTGGCGGCTCGGACGTTTTCGTCCACCACTCCAGCATCGATATGACCGGCTACCGCTCGCTCAATGAGGGCCAGCGAGTCGAGTTCGATGTAACCGATGGCCCCAAGGGCCCGCAGGCGGAAAACGTCCGCGCACTCTGATTTACCCCAGAGACTTTAGAGCGGGGCTCGTCCGAAAGGACGGGCCCCGCTCGCTTTTTGTCTCTTTCCAAATGCGCCTAGGGCTCTTGCCCTAGGAGTTGCCACCCCGGGATTACGCGGTGATCACGTTGCCCTGACGCGCTAGCTGCGCCAGATCGCCGCCGCTCAGCAGCCTTACCGTGACGGCGTCCCGCCGCAACGCTCGCTCCAGCCCTGCGGGCGGTGCCACATCGGCGGCGAGCAGCACGCAGTTGCCGTAGCGACGCTTCTTAAAGACGCCCGGCTCCGCGATCACGTGAACCTGCTTAAAGGCCTCGGAAAGGGTTGCGTATTCGTCGGCCAGCAGCGTCGTGCCGGGCTTGGCCGCGCAGTTAACCAGATAGCTTCCCTGCTGCCCGACGGCGCGCCGGGCCTGCTGCGCTGCGGCCAGCGTGGTGAGGGAGGTCGGGGTTTCGTCCCCCGCAAAGACGTCCCGAATTAGCACGTCGCAGCCCGCCTCCGGGAGCGTCGGCAGGGTGGCTATCGCGTCCGCCGCACGCACCCGCACCTCGGGGGAGCGCGGCAGATCGAACCAGGCGCGCGCATTTTCTGCCAGGACGCGATCCAGCTCCACTACCAGCTGCCTAGAGCCGGGGTGCCCCGCGGCGATAGCGCGCGCGAGCGTGCAGGCGCCGCCGCCCAGGTGCGTCACCCGCACTGGTGCGGGGGGAGCGTGGAGTTCATCCACCGTGCAGCGGATCCAGCGCATGTATTCGAAGCTGAGCGTGAGCGGGTCCGGGTGCACCTCCGAACTGGGTACGCCATTAACGAACAGGGTGAGCGTGCCGTCGGTTTCCCGCGTAATACGGGCCGTTCCCGTCCCTATCTCAATGTCTTGCTCCAACGGGGCGCCGCCCGCGGCTTTCTTTCCCTCTGCTTTTCTTGCCACCCCTGCAGGGTAGATTGTTTAGGGTGCCGATTCGGGGAGGTGAGGGTGTGAATGACGACGGGTGCAACATTCTTCATGTAGACATGGACGCCTTCTTCGCGTCGGTAGAAATACGCGATAACCCGGCCCTGCGCGGCCTGCCCGTGGTTGTCGGCCGCGACGGTCCACGCTCCGTGGTGGCGGCGGCCAGCTATCCGGCACGCGCCTACGGAGTGCATTCCGCGATGGCGATGGCGATAGCCAAGAGCCGCTGCCCCAAACTGGTGGCAATCCCGCCACGCATGGCGCACTATCGCGCCATCTCGGCACAGGTGATGGCGATACTGGAATCGTTTACGCCGGTTGTCCAGCAGGTAAGCGTGGACGAAGCGTTCCTGGACGTCTCCGGGGCGCTGCGCCACTTCGGCTCTCCCGGCAAGATCGCGGCCCAAATCCGTGCGCGCGTACGCCAAGAAGTGGGACTGCCCTGCAGCGTAGGGGTGGCCGCCGCGAAATCGATAGCGAAGATAGCCTCCGGCAAGGCGAAACCGGACGGCTTGCTCGTGGTTCCCGCGGCGGAAAGCGCCGCGTTTCTCGCGCCGCTGCCGGTCGGCGCGGTTTGGGGCGTCGGCCGGGTGGCCTCCGGCAAACTCAGCAACATGGGCATCCACACCGTGGGGGATCTGGCTGCGGTGCCGCTACCCACGCTGCGGCGCATAGTCGGCGTGCAGGCGGTTCCCATGCAGCGCGTCGCGCAGGGGCTCGATGATGCGCCGGTAGGCACTCAGCGGGTGGATAAGAGCATGGGCATGGAACGCACCTACGACGAAGACCTGGTCGGTTACCGCGAGATTCACGCGCAGCTCGTGGACATGGCCGACACGGTAGCGGCCAGGTTGCGCAGCCACGGCACCGCCGCCCGCACCGTCAGCATCAAGGTCCGTTTGGGCGACGGGCAGACCCTCACGCGCAGCGTTACCATGACGCAACCGTCCGCCAGCGGGGAAAGAATCCGTGAGCACGTGCTCGCCCTCTGGCAGCGTCTCGGCCTAGCGGGGCAGCGGGTGCGCCTGCTCGGCGTGCGCGGGGAAAACCTGGGCCCGGCCGCGAGCATGGAGCTAGCCAGCCGCGAGGGATGGGACGAACTAGAAGCCGCCATGGACAGGGCCAGGCAGCGTTTCGGGGAGGCGACCCTGCGGCGCGGCTCTACCCTCCTTTGAGGCGCGTAGTCACGCGCTGGCGTTAAGGCCACATTTTCTAGCGGGGCGGTTAGGCGTATCCTTGGGGGAAGCTCACCCGGTCAACGCATAAGGAGACTGCGATGCCACTGTCTGAATACGAACAGCGCGTGCTCGCCGAGATGGAGAAGCACCTGTTCGAGCAGGACCCTGAGCTTGCCTCCGCGCTGCGCGAGGACGCGACCCCGCGCAGGGATAAGAAACGGGTGGTGCTGGGCGTAACGATAGCGATTTGCGGCTTCGGCCTGCTTATCGCCGGCATGGCCACACAGCAGATCTGGCTTGGCATGCTGGCGTTCCTGGTGATGCTGGCGGGCGCGCTCACCGCGATCCTGGCCCCCACAGTGATGGGGGCGGCTGGCGGAGCGAAGTTTGCGCAGCGCGATGTGCGACAGCAGGGCGGTAGCTTCATGGATACGATGCAAAAGCGCTGGGAGAGCCGGGAGCAATAGCGCCTCGGCTAAGCACCTCCCGGTCCTGGGCGGTGCAGAACAAAACCAAATAGGCGCGCTTGAGCGGGTGGTTTCCCTGTCGGGAACCGCCCGCTTTTGTCGTTCTAGACCGTGTTCTGAGCCCAGGGATGGAAAAATCCCTCCACCCCGCTCCACTCGTCCCTCCACTTTGCCCCCACTAAGCCCCATATTCGGATAAAACTGCAGGTCAAAAGGGTGGGGGTCGGTGGAGTGGATTTGCTTGCGGGGGCTTTGGGAAATAATTGCTCCACATCACTCCACGCTATCTACCTGCGCTTTTGCTGTGTGTAGAAACTTTTTTGGGATTCATGGGTTACCAAGTGGTGTGGAGTGGGGTAAAGTGGGGGCATCGGGAAGAGAGGCTCTGACGAGAGTCGCTCCAGGAATCCGCCGGGAGGTGAAGCGCCATGTTTCTTGGCACCTTCACGCCCCGCATGGACGACAAAGGCAGGCTTATCTTTCCGGCCAAGTACCGTGACCAGCTGGCTGCGGGGCTTGTGGTGACCAAGGGGCAGGAGCACTGCATCTGCGTCTATCCGATCCGTGAATTCGAGCGGATCCACGAAGACCTGCGCAAGGCTCCCGTCACGAGCGGCGACGCTCGGGATTACGTCCGCATTCTGCTTTCTGCGGCGGAGGACCTGACCCCGGACAAGCAGGGGCGCATCACCATTCCGGCGGAGCTGCGCAACTACGCGAAGCTGGAAAAGGAATGCACCGTGATCGGTGCCGGTCACCGGCTGGAAATCTGGTCGCCCACCGCATGGGAGGCCTACCTGCGGGAAAAGGAAGAGAAATTCGCGGAGACCGCCACGGAAGTGGTTCCGGGACTCTTCTAAAACTAAACAGCCAGTTGGCAACAACGGATGCGAGATGAGATCTCTACCGCTTTAGCCCCGACGCATCTTCCCCGGTGGCGGGACTGAAGCGGCAGGGATCTGATCTCGCATCACTGGCATATCTACCGATTTATCCACTGCGAGCCTTGAGGAGGAGCGGATGCCCACGCATATTCCCGTGCTGCGTGATCGCTGCGTGGAACTCCTCGGCGGCAACCTCCGCGAGGGCGGCGTCTACGTTGATGCCACCCTGGGACTGGCGGGACACGCCGGCGCCGTGCTGTCGGCCTATCCGCAGGCATTCCTGGTTGGGATAGATCGCGACACGCAGGCGCTAAGCGTAGCCAAAGAAAGATTGCTCGCTGCCGGGCACGAGGGGCGCTTCCACCTGGTGCACGCCACCTACGACGAAATCCCGCGCGCGCTTGCCGAGGCCGGCTTCGCTGCCGCTGACGGCATCCTGATGGACCTCGGGCTTTCCAGCCTGCAGATAGACGATGACGCACGCGGTTTTGCCTACCGGGTGGATGCCCCGCTGGACATGCGCATGGACCAGGAATCGGACACCCCTACCGCGGCCGATCTGCTGGCGGAACTGGATGAGTCGGAACTGGCGCACATCATCAGCGAATACGGTGAGGAACGTTTCGCGCGCAAGATCGCTAGGCGCATCGTTACGCAGAGGGAGACGCAGCCGCTAACCCGTTCCGGGCAGCTGGTGGAACTCCTAGACCGTGCCATCCCCGCAGCGAGCAAGCGCAGCGGCGGGCATCCGGCGAAGCGCACCTTCCAGGCGCTGCGCATCGCGGTTAACCGTGAGTTCGAGATTCTCGACCGCGCGCTCAACTGCGCGCTTGACTCGCTTAAGGTCGGCGGCAGGCTGGTCATCGAGTCTTACCACTCGCTTGAGGACCGCCGTGTAAAGCAGGCATTCGCTTCCCGTACCCGTTCGAGCGCCCCGGCTGGGCTGCCGCTCGAACTAGAGGAACACAAACCAACTTTCCGCACCCTGACCAGGGGAGCGGAACAGGCAGACGAAACAGAACAGGAAACTAACCCGCGCTCCGCATCGGTGCGTTTGCGTGCGGTGGAAAGAATCCGCGAAGACCGGAGGAGGAACTAGGCATGTCAGTCGCAGCCAAGACAGTACGGCCGCTGCGGGTCGCCGAGCGCCCCAGGTTGAGCGTTGTTTCTTCCCCCTCGCGCAGGCGGGGGAATACGGTTACCGCGCTCCTTGCCACCGCGATCCTCGGCGCAGCGCTCGCAATCTGCCTGCTGCTGAACATCTCGCTATCGAACGGTAGCTACGAGCTAAGTGCCCTGCAGCACCAGTCTGCGGCGCTGGAAAACACCAAGGCCGAACTCGTGCGAGAGTCGGAGCGTCTTTCCACCCCGCAGGAGCTTGCGCGCCGCGCGGAAAGCATCGGCATGGTTCCCGCTTCGGGAGCCTCTTACATTGATCTGAATAGCAACACGATCATGGAAACTCCGGGACAGGCGGAACAGCGCCGTCCGGCTAGTAACGTGGTGCCGGTGGCTGCGATCTATCGCACCGGACCGACCTATTACGGCATGGGTAACGAGCGCGGCTAAGACTTCGCACTATGGTGAGTGTGCGAGCATTTCTGCCCTTGTTTAGGAGAAGCGTCTAGATGCAGCTTGGTCCCGCGCGTGTAGGTAAGCCTGAAAACCGTTTCAGGCTGTTTTTCTTTACCATCATGGCGCTGGTGACGATCCTGGTGCTGCGCCTAATTTGGGTGCAGGGGCTATGGGGCGGCAGCGAACTGGCGAATGATGCGCGTTCCGAACGCCAACGGCACAGGGTAATTCAAGCTGCCCGCGGCGACATCCTGGATCGCAGCGGACAGGTACTTGTGAGCTCCAGTCAGCTATGCGACCTTGCGGTTAACCAGCTTCAGATCGACCAGTACGTCGGTAAGGCGGAGGAAAAAACTAAGAAACCCGCTCCCGGGGACAAGGGCATTCCTGGTGCTGCGCGCAAGCTGGCTCCGCTGCTCGGTAAGTCCGTTGAAGAAACCATCTCCATGCTGACGGGCAAAAAGGGGTTCAGCTACCTAAAGAAGGGGATGGACGCCAACAAGTGCCGGGCCATCATCGCGATGCGGCTGCCGGGTATCACAGCCGATTACCGCAGCATTCGTATCTATCCGAACGGTAAGGTTGCTGGCTCTCTGCTGGGAGTAGTGCAGGCAGATGGCAAACCCGCTGCCGGGGTGGAGCTATCCCTGGATAAGACCCTGAAGGGCGTGGACGGCACAATCAGCTACGAGAGCGGTGCGCAGGGTCAGGCAATCCCGAGCGCGGCACGGGCGGTCACCCCGGCACAGGACGGCCGCGACGTGCAGCTGACGATAGATAGGGATCTGCAGTGGTATGCGCAGGGCGTGGTGAGCGAAACCGCGCGTAAATTTAAAGCGCAGGCTGCCAGCGCCGTTATCTATAACTCCCGTACGGGGGAGATCCTTGCGTTGGCCGATTCCGGTAGCTACGACCCGAACCGTCTGAGCCGCAAGGACACCCTGGCTATTCCCTCTGTCTCTTACGTTTTCGAGCCGGGCTCTACTGGCAAGCTATTTACGATGTCCGGCTTGCTCGATACCGGCAAGGGAAAGGTTGACGACACCTATACGGTGCCCTGGGAAAAGAACTTTGGCGGAGAGCGCATCAAGGACTCACACTCCCACCCGGTGGAGCGGCTAACCCTTGCGGGAGTGTTGAAAGAAAGTTCTAACGTCGGCACCGTTATGGCTTCGGAACGTTCCGATCCCGACGAACGCTACAAATACCTGCAGCTGTTCGGAATCGGCTCCAAGACGGGGATCGAACTTCCCGGCGAATCTCCCGGCATTTTGCATCCGCCCTCGGAATGGCACGGTCGTACCAAGCTCACGACCACCTTCGGGCAGGGATACGCGGTTACCCCGGTGCAGATGGTCGCCGCGGTCGGCGCGCTGGCGAACGGCGGCGTGCGAGTCACCCCCACTATCGTCAAGGCTGTTGACGACGGTCGCGGTCTGCATCCGACTCCGGAGCAGGAACAACACCGCGTGGTGAGTGAGGAAACCGCGCACCAAATGTTGCAGATGATGGATACGAACGTGCCGGATAAGCCGGGACAGAATGCCTATGTGGCTAGCTATGCGGTGGGTGGCAAGACGGGCACCGCCCAGGCTGCGGATCACACCTACACGGCTTCCTTCATCGGAGTTGCTCCGGTCGATAACCCGGAAATCGTGGTGGGCGTATTCGTGTACGGGCTGAAGGAATTTATCTCCGGCAATACCGCTGCGGCGCCCGCCTTTGCCGACATCATGCGCTTTACGTTGGATCGCCAGCGCATCGCCCCTACCGGGAAACCCGGTACCGAGCTACCTACCACCTGGTGAGGAAGATGAGCACCGTAGAAAACACTTTTACGCAGATGGCACGCCAGATGCGTCCGGAGAATACCGCAGGCGTTGCCTCCACTGAGCTGGCTGCGCTGCTGGGGGCTAAGCACGTAGGGGAGGAGGTGCAGCTACACGGTTGCACCCTAGATTCCCGGTTAGTGCTTCCCGGTGATCTTTTCTGCGCCCTGCCCGGTGCGCGTGCGCACGGTGCTGACTTTTCCGCGCAGGTTGCGCAGGCTGGTGCAAGTGCCGCACTGACAGATCAGGCCGGTCTGGAAAGCGTCCGCGCTGCCGGGCTGAGCGCGCTGGTCTGCGCAGATCCGCGCGCCGTCATGGCGCTGGCGGCAGCGAAAATATACGGATATGCCGGAAGCAAGCTGCGCTGCGTGGGAGTGACCGGGACGAACGGTAAGACCTCGGTTACGACGATGCTGGTGGGGGCGCTTAGGGAACTCGGCAAGTCCTGCGCCGTCGTCGGCACGAACGGAACTTTTTACGATCGGGACGGCGAAACCGTGCGTATCCCGACCGTGCGTACGACCCCGGAAAGCCCGGACGTGCAGGCCATGCTCGCCCGCTTCGCGGCCTCCGGGATAGACACCGCAGCGTTTGAAGTGTCTTCGCACGCGCTCGTGCTGCATCGGGTTGACGAGCTGCGTTTCGATGCCGTCTGTTTCATGAACCTGAGCCAGGATCACCTGGACTTCCACAGCGACATGGAAGATTACTTCCAGGCTAAGGCGTCCCTTTTTACCCCGGAACGTGCAGCTGCTGGAGTCATCTGCGTGGACGATGAATGGGGCACGCGCCTAGCCGAGCAGAGCCAGATAGAGGCCATCACTTTTGCTACCCGCGAGGGAATAGCTGCCGATTACACGGTGAGCGACATCGAGGTGCTTCCCACCGGGCACCGGGTGCGGCTGAACTCGCACAAAACCGGGGAAACGGTTTCTTTGGTTTGTCCCATCCCTGGGCGGCACTATATAGCGAACGCGGTCGCCGTAACCCTGTTGGCGCACCTCGGCGGAGAACCGCTTGCGAAAGCGGCGGAAGCCGTCGGCCGCGCCGCTACGGTGCCGGGGCGGATGGAAGTAGTTGCCAGCGCCCCTGTGCGCGGGGTGGTTGATTACGCGCATACGGAGGCTGCCCTGCGCAGCGCGTTGGAGGCGCTGCGTCACCATAGCGACGGCGGCAAAATAATTACCGTGATGGGAGCGGGCGGAGACCGCGACCGCACAAAGCGCCCCCTCATGGGGGCCGCGGCAGCGGAACTTTCCGACCTCGTGGTGGTGACCGACGATAACCCGCGCAGCGAAGACCCCGCGCAGATCCGCTCCGCCGTGATGACTGGCATCCCCGCACAGGAGCGCACCCGCGTAAGTGAGGTGCCTTCCCGTGCCGAGGCGATCCGCCACGCTGTTTCGCTGGCACAGCCGGGGGATACCGTGCTGGTGGCGGGAAAGGGCAGCGAAACCGGGCAGGACGTAGCGGGAACCGTGCACCCGTTCGATGATCGAGTGGAACTCAGGAAGGCGCTGGGGCAGAAATGGTAAACGCAAGCATTGCCGAGATCGCGCAGATCGTAGGCGGCAGGATCCACGGGGTGAACAATCCCGGTGCCAGCGTCTCCGGGGCGGTCAGCATCGATACCCGTACCCTGCGCGAGGGCGATATTTTCGCGGCCTTCGTGGGGGAGCGCGTGGACGGTCACGACTACGTGCCGGTAGCGCTGGAAAAGGGGGCGAGCCTGGTGCTTAGCACCCGCGAGGTGGCTGCCCCCAGCATCGTCGTGCCCGACATGCTGGAGGCCCTCACGGTCTTGGCTCGTGAGCTACTGCGTCGTGAACGATCACGACGTCACGACCTGACTGTGCTCGCGGTAACCGGCTCCGCGGGGAAAACGAGCACCAAAGACCTGCTGGGCGAGCTTTGCGCCACCAGCGGAGAAACCATCGCGCCCGCGGGCAGCTTCAACAACGAACTGGGGCTGCCGCTAACCGTGCTCGGTATCAACGAAACTACCCGTTTCTTGGTTTTGGAGATGGGCGCGCGCGGCATCGGACACATCGCGCATCTAACCGATATCGCCCCGCCGGATATCAGCCTGGCACTCAACATCGGCTCCGCTCATGCGGGTGAGTTCGGCGGAATCGAATTTACCCAGCGCGCCAAGTCGGAAATAATTAGCGCGCTTAGCCCTGCGGGCAGGGCGATCCTGAACGCGACAGACCCGCGTGTGCGCGCCATGGCAGACGTTTCTGCCGCCCCGGTTATTTTCTGGGGAGATACGGATTCGCCGGTAAGGGCGGAAAACGTGACGCTGAACGAGGCGGGCGCGCCAGGCTTCGAACTGATCGTAGAGCCGGGAATGACGACGCTGCAGGGGGAGGAAATTTCTCCTTACCGCGGCCACGTCCAGCTTTCCCTACTGGGGAAGCACCAGGTGGCCAATGCCCTAGCGGCGGTTGCGGCGGCGCTCGTTGCCGGTGTTTCGGCACAAAATGCCGTCGAGGTGTTAGCCAAAGCACAGCCGCGTTCGCGCTATCGGATGGAAGTGAGCGAACGCAGCGATGGCGTGACGATCATCAATGATGCCTACAACGCCAATCCCGATTCCATGCGGGCGGCCCTGGAAACCCTGTCTCACCTGGGGAAAGAACGCCGCACGGTAGCAGTTTTGGGCACGATGCTGGAACTCGGTGAGGAAAGCGCCGAGGAACATCGCAAAATTGGTCGCGAAGCTGCCGATTTGGGAGTTTCTCTGCTGCTCAGCGTGGGTTCGCGGGAGATTTACGAGGGGGCGCTAGAGGTCACGGGTTACGCAGAACGCACCCTCTATGCACCCGATAACGATGCGGCACGCGATATCTTAGAGACAACGGTGAAACCCGGGGACGTGGTTTTGTTCAAGTCCTCGCACGGTGCAAGGCTCTTCACCCTCGGTGAAAGCCTCGCAACACTTATGGACGGAGAAACAGAGGAATGATCCCCATTCTTGTGGCGGGTGGCTGCGCGCTGTTTATCGCGCTGTGGGGCACCCCGCTGTTCATTCGCTTCCTGGTAGCGAAGAAGTATGGCCAGTTCATTAGGGACGACGGCCCGACTTCCCACTCGACCAAGCGCGGCACCCCCACGATGGGCGGTGCGGTGATCATCTTCGCCGTGCTCGCCGGTTACGTGATAGCGCACGCGGTTACCCGTTCCTGGCCGACGCCGTCGGGCCTGCTGGTGCTGTTCCTGATGACGGGCCTGGGCGCGGTAGGTTTTGCCGACGACTTCACTAAAATCAGTCGCCAGCGCAGCCTCGGCCTGACTCCGAAAGCGAAGCTGACGGGACAGTTCCTGATCGCGACTGTGTTCGCCGTGCTGGCACTGCAGTTCCCAGATTCCGCTGGCCTCACGCCGGCATCGCTGAACATCTCCTTCATCCGCGACCTGCCCATTAACCTGGCTTTCGCGGGCACCGGGATAGGCATCGTGCTGTTCGCTATCTGGTCTAACTTCCTGGTGGCTGCCTGGTCTAACGGCGTAAATCTGACCGACGGCCTGGACGGCCTGGCCACCGGTGCCACCATCATTTTCGCTGGCGCTTACGTACTTATTTCCTTCTGGCAGTGGCGCCAGAGCTGCGTCACCAGCCTTTCCAGCCTCTGCTACACCGCGCGCGATCCGCTGGATACGGCGGTAGTGGCTGCCGCCATCGTGGGGGCATGCATCGGCTTCCTCTGGTGGAACACTTCCCCCGCGAAGATCTTCATGGGCGATACCGGTTCCCTCGCGCTCGGTGGCGCGCTGGCGGGCCTGACCATCGTCTCGCGGACAGAGACCCTCGGCGCGATCATCGGCGGTCTTTTCGTCATCATCTCCCTCTCCGTGATTATCCAGGTCGGTTCCTTCAAGATGACCGGCAAGCGCGTTTTCCGCATGGCCCCGCTACAGCACCACTTCGAGCTGAAGGGGTGGGGAGAGGTAACCATCGTGGTGCGCTTTTGGATAGTGGCAGCGCTCTGCGCGGCCACCGGCATGGGCATTTTCTACCTCGACGCAATTCCTAGGCTGGCTTCGTGAACACCCCGCTCGTAGAACGCGCCTGGCCCGGGCTTGATGTTTCCGGTGCCACCATCCTCGTTACCGGTTTTGGCGTTTCCGGCTACGCGGTAGCAGACCAAACCATGCAGCGCGGTGCCCGCGTTGTCGTGGTAGATGCGAACGCGAGCAAAGAGAACCTGGAAAAGAAGCGGATCCTGGAAAACCTGGGGGTAGATGTTCGCCTGGGAAAGGAACATACCCAGGCACTTCCGGCAGACGTTGCGCCCGACGTAGTGGTTACCAGCCCCGGCTGGCGCCCGGATCAGCCGCTGCTACTACAGGCGACGGAGCAGAATATTCCGATCTGGTCGGAGATCGAGCTGGCACGCAGGATGCAGCCGGTTGACGGCCCCGCCTGGCTCGCGGTGACCGGAACCAACGGCAAGACCACGGTAGTAACCATGCTGGAGGCGATCCTGAATGCTGCGGGGCTGCGTGCCTGCGCCGCTGGGAACGTCGGCCAGCCGCTGATCGAAGCGGTGCTGCATCCGGAACCGTTCGACGTGATCGCGCTGGAACTTTCCTCTTTCCAGCTTCACTGGACCGAGCACCTGATGTGCGCCGCGAGTTGCGTGCTTAACGTCAGCGAGGATCACATCGACTGGCACGGCAGCATGGACGAATACGCCGCCGCAAAAGGCAAGATTCACGATGACTGCGAGCGGGCTGTCATATACAACCAGGCAGACGAGCGCACGCTACGCGCGGTTGAAGAAGCGGACGTCGTAGAGGGATGCCGGGCAATCGGTATCACCCTCGGCAGCCCCGGACTCTCCGAACTGGGTGTGGTAGACGGTCTCCTCGTTGATCGCGCCTTCGTTGAGAACCGGGCGACTCACGCCGCCGAACTGTGCACCCTGGAAGATATAGCGCACCTGGGTGCGCACGGCGCCCCGCCGCACGTTGTGCTAGACGCGCTGGCTGCCGCCGCGCTCGCCCGCAGCTACGGCGTGCCCGCGCAGGCGGTGCGTGACGGTCTGCGCAGCTACGGCCTCGGCGGACACCGCAGCGAGCTGGTCGCCCGCAGCGAGGAAATCTTTTATATCGATGACTCCAAGGCCACTAACCCGCATGCCGCCGCAGCCTCTCTGCGCAGCAATCGGCCGGAAAACGGCAGCGTGGTTTGGATCGCGGGAGGCCTCGCCAAGGGCGCGCATTTTGGCGATCTCGTCGCGAACGCGGGACAGGGCCTGCGCGGGGTAGTGCTGATCGGGCAGGACCAGAGAGAGCTGGCTGCGGCACTGGCAGAGCACGCCCCCGACACCCCGGTGGAAAAGGTGCGGCCCCTGGCAGAAGGGGAAGACTCCTCGCGCATCATGCACGATGCCGTGGCATACGCGCGCTCCCTGGCGCAGCCTGGAGACGCCGTGCTGCTAGCACCGGCTTGCGCCTCCATGGATCAGTTCCGCAGCTACGCGCAGCGGGGAGAGCTGTTCGCACAGGCAGTCCGGGATTGCCGCAATGACGCGTAAGCCGCAGCGGGTAGTTAAGCGGGAAGGCGGACGCGCCGAGAACGGGTTTCTAAACCGTGTTGGCAGCGCCGTGGGCCCTTGGTTGAAGTCGCCGGTACTGGATTTTTACGGCATCCTCACGGTCGGCGTGCTGTTGATCGTATTTGGCATAGTGATGGTGCTTTCCAGCTCGTTCGTGCTAGATGTGGCCGGAGGCGGAAGCGGGTATGGGCGCGCCATAAAGCACTTCCTGCTGGTGCTTATCGGTCTCGTCCTGATGACGATTGCGGCCGTCCTTCCGCCCGGGTTTTACCGCAAAATAGCCCCCCTGGCGCTGCTGGCCGGGCTCGGTTTGCAGACCCTCGTGATTTTTATCGGTAAAGAAATCAACGGTAACCGCAACTGGCTGCAGTTCGGTGGGCAATCGTTCCAGCCCTCGGAGATGCTGAAGCTTGCCCTCATAGTTTGGATGGCACTGGCACTTTCCAACCGTCAACCCAGCCTGCACCGGATAAAGGCCATCATGCCCGCGGTGCTTCCGGCCATTATCGGTCTGGGGGCCGTTCTCATTGGTAAGGACCTTGGCACCGGCCTTGTGCTGGTGGCGCTGATCGGTACCTGCCTGTGGGTGGCAGGCGTTCCCCGGCGAATACTGGCTGGTCCCGCATTCTTTGGTGTGCTGGCGGTGCTGGGGCTTACTTTTGGCACCTCTAATCGACGCGAACGCATCTCGCACTGGCTTTCCGGCTATCAATGCTCGGCGGAGGGCTGCTATCAGCCCCGGCACGGTTTGATGGGGCTTGCCGAAGGAGGCTGGTTCGGAGTCGGGCTGGGAGAGTCTCGCCAAAAGTGGGGCCTGCTGCCCCATCCGGACAACGATTACATTTTTGCGATCATCGGTGAAGAAATAGGGTTGCTCGGAACCCTGCTCGTGGTGTTCCTGTATGTGGCGTTGCTTTTCCTGCTCACCAACATGGTTAGGCGCTACAAGGGGGACGTCTTCACCCAGGTAGCCACGGCTGGCGTGGCGGCGTGGTTCCTTAGCCAGGCACTCATCAACATGTGCGTAGTGGCTGGAGTGCTGCCCGTAATCGGCGTGCCGCTGCCCTTTATCTCCGCCGGTGGTACCGCCCTTACGGTGTCCATGGGAGCGCTCGGGATGCTGCTCTCCTTTGCCCGCAACGAACCGGGAGCGAAGCAGGCGATTCAGGCGAGTTGGAAGAGCGCGCGCGGCAGCGTGGGGGTTTTTGCCTCCGGAACGGGCGGCAAAAAGTCCACTCCCGGTAACGCTAAACCCGCGCGAGGAAGCAAAACCCGCGCGCCGAAGGCGAAGAAAAACTTGGGTAATGGCGCGAAAGGTAGGAAGCCGAGAGCATGAGCAAAACCATCCTGCTGGCGGGCGGCGGCACGGCTGGCCACGTCTCGCCGCTGTTAGCCACCGCGGAGGCGATCCGCAGGCAAAGCCCCGATACCGAAATCTTGGTGCTAGGCACCAGCAGCGGTCTGGAAGCCGATCTGGTTCCGGCCGCCGGATACCCGCTGCTGACCATCGAGAAAGTTCCTTTCCCGCGCAAACCCAACCTGGATGCGCTGCGTTTCCCGTTCCGTTTTGTTAGCACCGTGCGGGAAGTTGCGCGACTGGTTAAAGAGCGAGATGTCGCGGCGGTTGCCGGATTCGGCGGTTATGTTTGCCCGCCCGCCTACCTCGCTGCACGCGCGGCAGGGCTAGGGCTGGTGATCCACGAAGCAAACCGGAAGCCGGGGATGGCGAACCGCCTGGGGGCACGCTTCGCAGCAGCCACGGCGACGGCATTCCCAGGCACCCAGCTACCCGGTGCGCAAACCCTGGGCATGCCGATGCGCACCGCTATCTCGCGGCTCGACAGGCAGGCGGCCCGCGCGGCGGCTAGGGAGCGCTTTGGGCTGGCGCAGGATGCTCCCGTGCTGCTCGTGACGGGAGGCTCCCTGGGAGCGAAACGGCTCAACGACGCGGTAGCCGACGCAGCGGACGAGATCGTTGCCAGTGGCTGCCAGATTCTGCACGTCACGGGCAAGGGCAAGGCCGCGGCGGCATCCCGGCCCGGATACCACGTGGTCGAATACGTCTCCGCTATGGAGGATGCCTATGCCGCCGCCGATTTCGCGATCACCCGTTCCGGGGCGGGAACCGTTTGTGAGGTTAGCGCGATAGGGCTGCCGTGCATGTTTGTACCCCTGCCGATCGGTAACGGTGAACAGGCGTTAAACGGCAAAGACCTGGTCTCCGCCGGGGCTGCCCTGATGGTTAACGATGCAGATTTCACGCCCGAGGTTTTGCGCGAAACCGTGCTACCGCTGCTGCGCGATCAGCAGCGCCTCGCAGACATGTCGCGCCTTGCTAGCGAACACGGTGTGCGCGATGCAGACGAGCAACTGGCAACCCTGATCCTTACCGCCGCAGAAAGCAGGAATAAAGCATGAACTTCCCCGCTCAGGTACGCACCATTCTGCGCCCCGGCGCGGTGGTCAACAGCAACGTCTGGCCCGAGGACGCGCGGCGCGTGCACGTGCTGTGCATTGGCGGCGCGGGAATGTCGGCGGTCGCCCGGCTCGCGCTTGAAGCGGGATGCACGGTTAGCGGCAGCGACGCGCAGGAAGGCCAGTTCCTGCCTCCCCTGAGCGAGGCAGGTGCGCGTATTTACGTTGGTTTCGCGCGCGAACAGCTCCCCGCTGACGCGGACGTGGTAGTGGTTTCGACCGCGGTACGCCCCGACAACCCGGAAGTAATCGCGGCGCGCGAAGCAGGCATTCCGGTCGTGCACCGCGCTACCGCGCTCGCGGGACTGATCGGCGAGCGGGAAACCATTGCCGTCGCGGGAACGCATGGTAAGACCACCACCACCGCGATGTCGGTGATGGCGCTGCGCGGCTGCGGAGAAGATCCCGCCTTCGCCGTCGGCGCAGCGGTTGCTGACCTGGGCCGAAACGCGGCGCTGGGGGAGAGCGCCGCCGTGATCGAAGCGGACGAATCCGATGGTTCTTTCCTGGCCTACCGCCCCCGCGTGGTTTTGGTGACTAACCAGGAAGCCGACCACCTCGACTTCTACGAAACCGCAGAAAACGTCACCGCCGCCTTCCAGGCGCTGGTCGCGGGTATGGGTGACGACGGGGTGCTGGTGGCATGTGCCGACGACCCCGGCGCGCGAGCGCTTGCTGCGGCCGCCCCCTGTCGCAGCGTTCTCTACGGAAACGCGGAGGACGCCGACTGGCGGATCAGCGATGTCACCACGGCGGCTACCGGTGCGCGGGCCAGGGTTAGCCACGCCCGTCACGGTGAACTCGTGCTGGAACTGGCCGTGACCGGGGCGCACAACGTGCTAAACGCCGTGGGGGCGCTCGCTGCCTGCGCAGAGTTGGGACGAGACGTAACCGGGCTGCTGTCCGGGCTGTCCCGCTTCCACGGCGCTTCGCGGCGCTTTGAGCTGAAGGGCGAAGTAGACGGGGTGAGCGTGTATGACGATTACGCACACCACCCGAACGAACTGCAGGCCACGCTTTCTTCGGCGCGACAGGTGGCAGGCGAAGGTCGCGTTATCGCAGTATTCCAGCCTCACCTGTTCAGCCGCACCAAAGCCTTCGCGGCAGAGTTTGCGCAGGCGCTTTCCCTGGCGGATACCGCTCTGGTACTGGATGTTTATGCGGCCAGGGAGGACCTGGACGAAAGCGTGAGTGCGGAAACCATCGTGCGTGAATACACGGGTGGTGACGAACGCGTTCGCACGGCCGGTCCTCGCGAACAGCTGCCGGATGAGATTTCTGCGCTAGCGAAGCCCGGCGATATCGTGCTCCTGCTGGGGGCCGGCGATATCGTTGCGGAAAGCTCGCGCGTGCTGGCTGCCCTCGGAACGAGGAACTGAGTGGCGGCGACACCGCGCAGGCCGGTAACTCCGCGCCGCCCGCCGAGGAAAAATCCCCCGCGTCCGGCGTCGCACGGGGGCCGACACTTGCGCCCGCAGGTTGAGCAGAAAGAAAAGGCTGAGCCGCGCAAGGAACCCGAGCGGCTCACGCCGAGCCGAGAAGAGCCCAAGCGTGCGGCTACGGACCCGAAGAAGCCAGAGACTCCGCTACGGTTTTTTGCCCGCGAGGAAAAAGGCCAGCGGGCCGCGGCACCGGAGAGCTTCGCGAAGATAGGTCAAAATACCCCGTTGCCGCTCCCGGTAAAAAAGCAGGGTTGGCTCCAGCGCCAAAAGGGGTGGCTGATCCTGGCCGCCGTCCTGGTTTTGCTGTTGCTCGCAGGCCTGGCGCTGGAAAAAGCGCCGTTCCTGAGGGCGCAAAAAGCCTCTGTGAGCGGGATTAGTTACGTTGATGCCACCGCGGTGGACGGCATTGCCCGAAAGGCCTTCGGCAAGCCCCTTTACCGTGTCCCCACCTCTGCGCTGGAGGAGGAGATCGCCAAGGTTCCGGGGGTTAAAGCGGCATCGGTTACCCGTTCTTGGCCGGATTCGCTGCGCGTGGAGGTCAGCGAGCGCAAGCCCGCGGCGGTGGTCGAGCATCCGGGCGCCGAGGCCACGGTGATCGATGAGACGGGCGTGCGGCTCCCGATTTCCGCCGAGAACGCGGGGCAGCTTCCCGTGCTGACGGTCGGAGAGAAATCGCAGGATCCGACGGCGGCTACCGAAACCATGCTGAAAACCCTGGCAGCGCTTCCCGAAGCATTACGTGAGCGCGCCCGCGAAATGACGGCCTCCTCCCGTGATGACGTAAGTTTCATCGTGGAAAGCGAGTCCCACGGCCGGAAGCGGGTCGTTTGGGGCAACGCGAAGGATGGGGAGCTGAAAGCGCGCGTGCTGGCTGCGCTCCTAGAGGTGGACGCGCCGGTGATCGACGTGTCATCGCCTACGGCGCCGGTGACGCGCGAGAAATAACTTTCGGGAGATTTTTTTCCGACACGCGCCCTAATAGTTGCATGGGGGCGTTACGACCTTTAGCGTCAAAAACAGGAGCGAATAAGCAAAACCCTAACCCTCAAGTTGAGGTTGAGGCTTTGTGTATTCGTCGGAGATAGACAAGTGCAAGGGCACTAGAGAGCAAGGATCAGGCTATGGACGAATCCCAGAACCACCTCGCGGTAATCAAGGTAGTAGGCGTGGGCGGTGGCGGTGCTAACGCCGTTAACCGCATGATTGAGGCGGGGCTTAAGGGCGTAGAGTTCATCGCCATCAACACCGACTTCCAGGCGCTCCTGGGCAGCGATGCCGACGTCAAGCTTGACGTGGGCAAGGAGGCTACGCGCGGGCTCGGTGCCGGTGCCGATCCCGAGGTTGGCCGCACCGCAGCCGAGGACCACGCCGAAGAGATTGAATCCGTGCTGAACGGTGCCGACATGGTGTTCGTTACCGCTGGCGAAGGCGGCGGCACCGGTACCGGCGCCGCTCCCGTTGTAGCTCGTATCGCCCGCAGCCTGGGTGCCCTCACCATCGGCGTTGTAACCCGCCCGTTCACCTTCGAGGGGCGCCGCCGCTCCTCGCAGGCTGAGGCCGGTATCGCGGCCCTGCGCGAAGAGGTAGACACCCTGATCGTTATTCCGAACGATCGCCTGCTTTCCATCGCGGATAAGACGGTGTCGATGCTCGATGCGTTCAAGATTGCCGACCAGGTGCTGCACTCCGGTGTGCAGGGCATTACCGACCTGATCACCACCCCCGGCATCATCAACCTGGACTTCGCGGACGTTAAGTCGGTCATGAAGGACGCCGGTAGCGCCCTCATGGGTATTGGTTCCGCGCGCGGCGAGGACCGCGCTCTGCAGGCGGCTGAGATGGCCGTTTCCAGCCCGCTGCTGGAAGCGCGCATCGACGGCGCCTACGGCGTGCTGCTTTCGATTCAGGGCGGCAGCGACCTCGGTATCCAGGAAGTCGCCGACGCGGCACAGCTCGTGCAGGAGGCGGCGCACAGGGATGCCAATATCATCTTCGGCGCCGTGATTGACGATGCGCTCGGAGACGAAGTGCGGGTCACGGTTATCGCCGCCGGTTTTGAGGAAAACTCTCCTCGCCAGGCCGAAGAGTCCAAGCAGCGTGGCCAGGCTCCGGTGGAGCTGCGCTCGGCTTCCGCGCAGCAGTCCCAGAGCTATGCCGCTCCGGTGCAGCAGCAGGCCGATACGCCGCAGGAACCGCAGCCTGCCGCGAGCCAGTCCGTCTGGGGCAGTTGGGGTGCCCAGCCCGTGCAGCCGGTACAGCCCGTGCAGCAGAGCGCGCCGCAGCAGCAGGAAAACCAGGAAGAAGAGACGAACCGTGGGCCGCAGCCGCTGCGGGTGCCGCGTATCGACGAGCCCGTGCGTGGCAACGCGGACGACCTCGACATCCCGGATTTCCTTAAGTGATATCGCTTTCTGAGGCGAGCGCCGGGGTAATTCCCGGCGCTCGCGCCATATTTACGACCAAAAGTGGCCAGGCTAGCGTCGGCCGGAAAGGCGCCTCGCGCGAGGCCTTCAGCGATTTCAACCTGGGGCTACACGTGGGGGATGAGGACACGGCTGTACGCGAAAATCGCCGCCTGTTAAGCGATTATCTTGGTGCCCCGGTGGCGTTCGTGAACCAAACCCATTCCGCGCGCGTGGCTGAGGTGGGACCGGATTGGGACTTTGCTGCGGTCAATGACGCCGACGCTCTGGTGACTACGCGGCGAGACGTGGCTCTGGCCATCATGGTGGCGGACTGCATGCCTATTTTGCTGGCCGATACCAATGCCGGGGTGGCCGCCGCAGTACACGCGGGCAGGGTCGGTTTTCTGGGGGAGATCCTGCCGGCAGCGATAGCGGAGATGCTGCGGTTCGGCGCGCTCCCGGAAAACATGCGTGCCCTCATCGGCCCCTCGATGTGCGGTAGGTGCTACGAAGTGCCGCAGCAGATGCACGACGAAGCGGTGGCGCGGGTGCCGGAACTTTCTGCGCGCACTCCGCGTGGCAGCTACTCCCTGGATTTGCGTGCCGGGGCGCGCGCGCAGCTGGTTTCGGCGGGCTTAGCGGAGTCGGCCATCGATGACTCCTACCCCTGCACGGGGGAGGCGTTGGAGTATTTCTCCTATCGTCGAGAAAACGTTACCGGCCGTTTCGTGGGGGCGATCCGCCTGCTTTAAGCTGCCGTTTTTACGGCTTTTGTTTTGTTTCTCTATGCGACACGCCGCAAGGATGCCGCGTAAGATTGATCTAGTCGGGTAATTTCTTGGCAAGACCTCGACGACCTCCAGGTGTCTTCCCCGGACCTTAGGGTTCCGTCACCGGGTCAACAGTTACCGCATACGAGGGAGATATTTCGATGGCTAACGCCTGGCATAAGACCATGGTCGTCCTCGGCCTGGCAGATGAGAGCGAACAGGATTACGAATCGCGCTCTGACGCAGAATCGGCGCGTCCCGCCGCCGGTCGCGCGCTGGAGCGAGTGACCGATAGCGATGAACGGGAGGCCCCCGTGGCGCCTCTGCGTAACCGTCAGATTGCCCCTGTATCCGAGCCGGAGGTCGAAATGGGCTTGCAGCGCATCACCACCATTCACCCGCGTTCTTACAACGACGCCCGCTCCATCGGAGAGTCCTTCAGGGACGGCATTCCGGTGATCATGAACCTGTCCGACATGGACGACGCCGACGCTAAGCGTATGGTGGACTTCTCCGCGGGCCTGGTGTTCGGTCTAAACGGTGTGATCGAGAAGGTCACGAGCAAGGTTTTCCTGCTTTCGCCGGAACACGTTTCGGTCGAGGGTGACGTCTCGGGAGACGACAGCGCCTTCTATAACCAGAGCTGAGCGCGCATGCCCTACGCCCTGGTCGCCGTTTGCTACATCGCGGCGCTGCTTTTCACCATGTCGGTCATTGCCCGCCTGGTGATCGATTGGATTCGTTCGTTTTCGCCGAGCTTTGCCCCCACCGGGCCTGCGCTGGTGTTTTGCGAACTAATTTTTACGGTGACGGACCCCGCGGTGCTTTTTCTCCGCAGGGTAATTCCGCCGCTTAGGATTGGGGGAGTGGCGCTAGATTTAAGCATTCTGGTGTTGCTTTTGGCCTGTTCCCTGGGAATGGGTCTGCTGCGTGGTTTTTTGATCTCGCTTACCTAGATTTTTTCGCGTAACCTGTTACGTGGCATGCTTACAAAGTACGTGACGTGCGTGACCCTGTGGTCGCGTATAGTTGTATTCAGATAAGGTAGGAGACGTACCGCCCTACGGGGCTATTCCTATCGTGTACCGACTAGAGAAGGTGTCCTATGGTTCACACGCCTGCTAATGAGCTCTTCAACAAAGAGTTCGGCACGGTGCGATTCACCGAAGGCTATGACATGGACGAGGTAGATGATTACCTCGACAACGAGCTTATTCCGTGCATGAAGGAGCTCATGGCGGAGAACTCCCAGCTCAAGAAGGAGCTGGAAGAGGCGCGTGGGCGCATTGCCGAGCTCGAGTCCGGTGCTGCCCCGGTTTCCGCCGAAGCCAAGCGCGAAGAGGTCGTCGTTGATGACGAACCGACCGTGGTTGCTCCGGTTTCGGAAGCTGCCACCGGTGAGACCCCGGTTGTCTCCGTCGTTGAGGAAGACGAAGAGGTGGCAGAGGTTGAGGCTCCGGCCGAGACCGCTGATGAGAAGACCTCCGCTTCGTTCGCGGCCGCTACCCCGGCTCCGGCTGCTGCCGATCAGTCCGCCGCAGGCATCATCGCCCTGGCTCAGCGTCTGCACGATGAGCACGTCCAGAAGGGCGAGGTCGAGTACAGCCGTCTGGTCGGCGAGGCCGAAGAGCGCTCCCGCCAGATCGTGGGCGAGGCCGAAGAGAAGTCCCGCACCACCCTGCAGGCCCTTGAAAGCGAAAAGGCCGGCCTCGAGAAGACCATCGAGCAGCTGCGCACCTTCGAGCGTGACTACCGCAACCGTCTGCGCACCTACCTGGAGAACCAGATGCGTGAACTGGAGACCAGCGGCACGCAGGAACAGCACGCTAACTTCGGTCTGTGACCGGCGAAGTTTCGTCACCGCATAACGCCGGGCGCATTGCGCCCGGCGTTTGCCGTGACAAGAGGGGACTGCGGGTTTCGCTTACCGGGCTGGCATTGGCCCTGCTCGTATTTTTTGCGGACCAGGCCAGTAAAGCGTGGGCGCTTTCCTCTTTGAGCGAATACCAGAGAGTGGACATTCTCGGGCGTTTCTTTGGCCTGCAACTGGTTTTTAACCCCGGCGCGGCCTGGAGCCTGGGAGGCTCTTCCACCTGGCTGGTGACGATCCTGCAGGCGCTTCTCGCCTGCGGTATTTCCTTCTATCTTTTCCGCAAGGTAGACGATTACGCCTGGGGTATCGCCCTCGGGCTGATGCTCGGTGGCGCGTTCGGGAACCTGTACGACCGCCTCTTCCGCGCTCCTGGATTCGCGCACGGTCACGTGGTCGACTTCTTTGTGCTGCCCCACTGGCCGATCTTCAACGTGGCTGACGTTTTCATCGTCACCGGTTGCTGCCTGATCGTTCTGTTTGTTCTCTCGAACCGTCCTGCCAGCCGGGCCGCGGCGCGAGCAGCTTCCGCTGGACCGCGCGATGAGTGAGTATCGCACGCTTCCCGTTCCCGACGGACTCGCGGGAGAACGCGTCGACGTCGGGCTTTCCCGGCTGCTCGGCGTTTCCCGCACCCGCGCGGGAGAAATGGTGCTCTCCGGCAAAGTAGAGGTGGACGGTGCGGTACCGGGCAAATCGGACCGCCTCAGCCCCGGCAGCATATTGAACGTGACGCTCGAACAGGAAAAACCCGCCCTCAGCGTTAAGGCGGAGATGGTCGAGGGCATGACCATCGTGTTCGAGGACGACGACATCGTGGTGGTGGATAAGCCCGTCGGCGTAGCCGCGCATCCGAGCGTCGGCTGGGAAGGCCCGACGGTTGTCGGCCACCTTGCCGCCGCGGGCGTGCGCATCGCTACCTCCGGTGCCGCCGAACGCCAGGGCATCGTGCAGCGCCTGGACGTCGGCACCAGCGGGCTAATGGTGGTGGCGAAATCGGAGCTCGCCTACTCCATCCTGAAAAACGCTTTCCGCCAGCGCACGGTTTCCAAGACCTACCACGCGCTCTGCCAGGGGCACCCCGACCCGCTGCAGGGAACCATCGAGGCTCCCATCGGGCGCAGCATGAATCACGACTACAAATACGCCGTGATGAAGAGCGGCAAGCACTCCGTGACGCACTACGAGGTGCTGGAGATGTTCCGCGCCGCCTCGCTCTGCGAGGTACACCTGGAAACGGGGCGCACGCACCAGATCAGGGTGCATTTCTCGGCGCTGCGGCACCCGCTCGCGGGCGATCCGCTGTACGGCAGCGACCCCCGCCTGGCGGCCCGACTGGGGCTGGAGCGGCAGTGGCTGCACGCCGTCGAGCTTTCGTTCACGCACCCGACGCGCGGCGAGAAAGTTACTTTCACCTCTGTCTACCCGCAGGACCTAGCGCACGCCCTAGAGGTGCTTCGCGCCGGTTAGGCTAGGGGGCATGTCTGCCGGCGATTTCGTTCACCTCCACACCCACACGGACTACTCGCTGCTCGACGGCGCGGCCAAGATTTCTAAACTGGTCGATGAAGCCGTTAAGCAAAACCAGAAGGCCATCGCTATCACCGACCACGGTTACGTGTTCGGCGCCTACGAGTTTTATGCGAAGGCGAAAGCCGCGGGCATTAAGCCGATCATCGGCGTGGAGGCGTACGTTACGCCGGGCACCTCCCGTCACGACCGTACCCGCGTGCAGTGGGGCACTCCCGAGCAGCAGGCCGCCGGTGATGACGTATCGGCGCGCGGTGCCTACACGCACCTGACCCTGCTCTCGCGCAGCACCGAAGGCATGCACAACCTGTTCCGCCTGGCCTCGCGCGCGTCGCTGGACGGCCAGATGGGCAAGTGGCCCCGCATGGACCGGGAGATCCTCGCGAAGTATTCGCAGGGCCTGATCGCCTCCACCGGCTGCCCGTCGGGAGAGATCCAGACCAGGATCCGCCTGGGGCAGTGGGACGAAGCGGTAAAGGCCGCGGGCGAGTTCCAGGACATGTTCGGCAAGGAACATTATTTTGTGGAGCTGATGGACCACGGGCTGGAGCTAGAGCGCCGGGTCACCAAGCAGCTGCTGGAGCTGTCCAAGAAGATCGGGGCGCCACTGCTGGCCACGAACGATCTCCACTACGTCACCGCGCAGGACGCCTCGATCCAGGACGCCCTGCTGTGCATCAACTCCGGTTCCACCTTCGATACGCCCGGCAGGTTCAAGTTCGACGGTTCGGGCTACTACCTGAAAACCTCCGAAGAAATGCGCGAGCTGTTTCGCGAAATGCCGGAGGCGTGCGATAACACCCTGCGCATCGCGGAAATGTGCGACGTCCAGTTCTGCACCACCTCGGACGGCGCCAACTTCATGCCGCGCTTCCCCTGCCCGCCCGGGGAGGACGAACACTCCTGGTTCATCAAAGAGGTGCAAAACGGCCTGCACTACCGTTTCCCGGACGGTATCCCGGACGACGTGCAAAAGCAGGCCGATTACGAGGTCAGCATCATCACCCAGATGGGCTTCCCCGGCTACTTCCTGGTCGTGGCCGACTTCATAAACTGGGCCAAGGAAAACGGGATTCGCGTGGGTCCGGGCCGTGGCTCCGGTGCGGGTTCCATGGTCGCCTACGCGATGCGCATTACCGACCTCAACCCGCTCGAACACGCCCTGATTTTCGAGCGCTTCCTCAACCCCGATCGCGTCTCGATGCCCGACTTCGACGTGGACTTCGACGATCGCCGCCGCGGTGAGGTGCTCGAATACGTCACCCGCAAGTACGGTGACGACCGCGTGGCCCAGGTAATCACCTACGGCGTCATGAAGACGAAGAACTCCCTAAAGGACGCCGCCCGCGTGCTCGGCTACCCGTACGCGATGGGGGAGAAGCTGACCAAGGCGCTGCCCCCGACGGTGATGGGCAAGGACATCCCGCTGTCGGGCATCTTCGACGAAAAGCACAAGCGTTACGGCGAGGCGGAAGAATTCCGCCAGCTACACGCCAGCGATCCGGACGCGCAGAAAGTGTTCGACATCGCGAAGGGCGTGGAGGGCCTGACCCGCGGCTGGGGCGTACACGCCTGCGCCGTCATCATGTCCTCAGATCCGCTGATCGACATTATTCCGATGATGCGCCGCGCCTCGGACGGCCAGATCATCACCCAGTTCGACTATCCGACCTGCGAAACGCTCGGCCTGCTGAAGATGGACTTCCTGGGGCTGCGCAACCTGACGGTGATTTCCGATGCGCTGGAAAACATCAAGGCCAACGGCAAGGAAGCGCCCGACCTCGAAACCCTGGGCACGGATGATCGGGCTACCTACGAACTGCTCGGGCGCGGCGACACGCTCGGCGTGTTCCAGCTGGATGGCAGCGGCATGCGTACCCTGCTGCGGCAGATGAAGCCCGACAACTTCGAGGATATCTCGGCCGTCGGCGCGCTTTATCGCCCCGGTCCGATGGGCGCGAACTCGCACACGAACTATGCGCTGCGTAAGAACGGCCTGCAGGAGGTCACCCCGATCCACCCGGAGCTGGAGGAGCCGCTGGCGGAGATCCTCGGCACCACCTACGGCCTGATCGTGTATCAGGAGCAGGTTATGCAGATCGCGCAGAAGGTCGCGGGCTTCACGCTCGGTCAGGCAGATATTTTGCGCCGCGCAATGGGTAAGAAAAAGAAGGAAGAGCTGGATAAGCAGTTTGCGGGCTTCCGCCAGGGCATGCTCGACAACGGCTTCTCCGAGGGCTGCATCAACACGCTCTGGGAAATCCTGGTGCCGTTCAGCGACTACGCCTTCAACAAGTCGCACTCCGCCGCCTACGGCCTGGTTTCGTACTGGACCGCGTTCCTGAAGGCGAACTTCCCGGTCGAATACATGGCCGCGCTGCTCACCTCCACCCAGGACAACCGCGACCGCCTAGGCCTCTATCTGGGGGACTGTCGGCACCTGGGCATAACCGTGCTGCCGCCGGACGTAAACGAGTCCGGGCACTACTTCTCCGCTGTCGGCAAGGACATCCGCTTCGGGCTTTCCGCGATCCGCAACGTGGGCTCTCACGTGGTGGAGGGCATCATCGCGGCGCGGGAAGAAAAGGGGCCGTTCACCAGTTTCGAGGACTTCCTCGACAAGGTGCCGCTCGCCGTCTGCAACAAGCGCACCATCGAATCCCTCATCAAGGGCGGGGCGTTCGACTCGCTCGGGCAAAACCGCCGCTCCCTGACGCTCGTGCACGAAGAAGCGGTCGAGTCGGTCGTGAAACTGAAGCGGCAGGAAAACATCGGCCAGTTCGATCTCTTCGGGGCGGCCCTGGAGGACACGGAAAGCCCGATGGGATCCCTCTTCAACGTGCCCGAACTGCCCGAATGGGAACGCAAGGAAAAACTCAGCTTCGAACGCAACATGCTCGGGCTTTACATTTCCGACCACCCGCTTTCGGGCCTGGAACACGTTATCTCGGAGCACTCCTCCCACCCCATCGCGTCGCTGGCAGAAGACGGGGCGGTGTCCGACGGCACCTCGATCAAGGTCGCGGGCCTAATCACCGGCATCCAGCGCAAAACCACCAAGAAGGGCGATCCCTGGGCGATCGTGACGGTGGAAGACCTCGAAGGCTCGCTCGACTGCCTGCTCTTCCCGAGCACCTACCAGACGGTGGGAGCGATGCTGGCCGAGGACCTGGTGGTGGCGATGTCGGGACGGATCGATCTGGGCAAGGGAACCCCGGAGCTGCGCGCGATGGAGGTGACGATACTCGACGTCTCCGAGAGCGCCGACGACGCCCCGCTGGTGGTCTCCCTGGCCGCGAACCGTTGCACGCCGGAACTCGCGCAGGAACTGCGAGACGTGCTGCACGTGCACCCCGGCAAGGTGGAGGTGTGGCTCCGGTTGCAGCAGCCCGGCAGGACAACCGTCATGCGGCTCGAGAAGCGCCTCTGCGTCACGCCCTCGACGGCGCTCTACGCCTCCCTCAAGGCGCTGCTCGGCCCCGGCTGCATAGGCGGCTAGGGGCGGCCGGTGCCGGGAGCCGCGTGCTTTAACATTGAGGCATGATCTCTCTGCGCGACCTTAGAGGCCAGGAACTCACCCCGGCGTTGCTCCGCAGGAGCCTGCCGCGAGCCGAGTTTGACGTAACCAAAGCGCTCGAAGCGGTAGCGCCGTTGGTGCGTGACGTCGCCGAGCGCGGCGCGGCAGCGGTGCTAGACGCCTCGGAGCGTTTCGACGGGGTACGTCCGGAGCATCTGCGGGTGCCCGAGAGCGCGCTGCGTGAGGCGCTGGCCGCGCTGGACCCGGCGGTGAAGTCGGCGCTGGAGGAATCCATTTCGCGAGTGCGCAAAGTCGATGAGGCGCAGCTGCGCGAGGACGACTGGTGTGAGGTGATCCCCGGCGGGCACGTCGGCACCCGCCGCATCCCCGTGCGCCGGGTGGGCCTTTACGTGCCGGGAGGCCGCGCGGTACTTCCCTCCAGCGTCGTCATGAACGCCGTCCCCGCCCTGGTGGCCGGGGTGCCCGAGCTGGTGGTGGTCTCGCCGCCGCAGGCGGAACACGGCGGGCTACCGCACCCGACCATCCTCGCGGCGTGCGCCATGCTGGGCGTAACCGAGGTTTACGCGGCCGGGGGAGCGCAGGCGATCGCGCTGCTGGCTTACGGCGACGGCGACGACATCGAACCGGTAGACCTCATCACCGGCCCCGGCAACATTTACGTGGTGGCGGCGAAACGGCTGGTGCAGGGGCGAGTCGGGATCGATTCCGAGGCCGGACCGACCGAAATCGCGATCCTGGCCGACGACAGTGCCCGCCCCGCATTCGTGGCGGCGGACCTCATCTCCCAGGCCGAGCACGATCCGCTGGCCGCGAGCGTGCTCGTGACCGACAGCGAGGAACTCGCGGCGGCGGTGCGTGCGGAACTGGAACGACAGGTACCGCAGGCCGCGCACGAAGAACGCGTGCGCACCGCACTCGGAGGCAAGCAATCGGCCCTGATCCTGGTAGACGACCTCACCGCCGGGCTCAGCGTGGTAAATGCCTACGGCGCCGAACACCTGGAGATCCAGACCGCCGACTCCCAGGCCGTGGCCGCGCTGGTAACCAATGCCGGGGCGATCTTCGTCGGCGACTATTCGCCCGTCAGCCTGGGTGACTACGACGCGGGCAGCAACCATGTCCTGCCCACGGGGGGAGCCTCACGCTACTCGTCGGGCCTGGGCGTGCACTCGTTCCTGCGCACCGTGCACGTGATCGACTACGACCGGGACGCGCTCGCCGCCTCCCGCCGCGCCGCCGAGACCCTGGCGGCAGCCGAGGGGCTGCCGAGCCACGGCGAGGCCGTCACGATCCGTTTCCGTTAGAGACAGGAGCGGTACTAACCGCCGGGTCAGGCCCGTTTTGCGCTGCGGCGTGCCAGCAGCGCCGCGACGCCGCGCCAGCCGAGCAGGAACAGCGCCAGGAAGCTGCTCGCCACGATCACGAAACTGGTGGCCGTGCCCGCGCCGGTAAGGGTGCGTAGCAGCATCCCGCCAACTACCGTGGTGCCCCAGACCATCACGCCTTCGGGCCAGAGCCGACTGGGGGCGTGCCACGAACGCACGGCGAGGTGACCGAGCGCCATCCCGGCCAGGAACGGCCAGGCGGTCTGGGCGATGCCGGTAACGTCGAGCGTGTGGGCGTGGCTCGAACGGCCCAGCGCCGCGAAAGCGGTAACCAGAACGGAATCTGTTGCCAGCGCGCCAAGGAATCTCTTGTTTTTCATACCTACAGGGTAGGGCAGTGTCTCTTCCTGAACTAAAATGAACCAATGCAACCTATCGAGCGGCAGGCAGAGCCCTTCCGGGCCCCCATTCGTGACGATCTCGCTGGCCTGGAACCCTACGGTGCACCCCAGCTTGAGGTGCGACATCCGCTCAACGTAAACGAAAACCCTTTCCCGCCCTCACCGGAACTGGCCGCGCGGCTGGGTGAGGCGGTACGCGCGGCGGCGGCCGGACTGAACCGCTACCCCGACCGGGAATTCATGCCCCTGCGTACCGCGCTGGGGGAATACCTTTCCCGCGAATCTGGCATCAGCGCACCCCCGGCAAGCTCCGTGTGGGCGGCGAACGGCTCGAACGAGATCATGCAGCATCTGTTCGCGGCCTTCGGCGGGAAGGGCAGAAGCGCCCTCAGCTTCACCCCCTGCTATTCGATGTATCCCGAATACGCACGTAACTCCTTCACCGAATTCATTACCGTGCCACGCTCCGCGGCACCGGAATTTGCGCTTTCCACGCAGCAGGTGGAACAGGCCTGCCGGGAGCACCGGCCCACACTGGTACTGCTCACCTCCCCGAACAACCCAACCGGCACCGCCATCGCAATGGAGCTGGTAGCGGCGGCGTGTAAGGCGCAGCGCGCACACAACGGGCTGGTAGTGGTTGACGAGGCGTACGCGGAGTTTCGCCGCGACGGCGTGCCGAGCGCGCTCACGCTGCTGTCGGAATACGAGAACCTGGTCGTGACCCGCACCATGAGCAAGGCGTTCGCCATGGCCGGCACCCGCCTCGGCTATGCGGTCGCCGCGCCGGAAATCATCGACGCGCTACGGATCGTGCGCCTGCCCTACCACCTGTCGGCCATCACCCAGGCGGCGGCCCTCACCGCGCTGGAAAGCGCCGACGAACTGCTGGCGCAGGTTTCCTTCCTGCGCGGGGAACGCGACCGACTGGTCACGCACCTGCGAGGGCGCGGCTACACGGTGGCGGACTCCGACGCGAACTTCGTTTTCTTCGGTACTTTCCCGGACCGGCACGCCGTCTGGCAGGGGCTCCTGGAACGTTCCGTGCTGGTGAGAGAAGTCGGGCCCGACGGCTGGCTGCGCGTCTCCGTCGGCACCGCGCAAGACAACGCGGCGTTCACTGCCGCCCTAGAGGAGGTAGACCCCCGATGACCAATCCCGCACCGCGTATCGCGCGCAAGGAACGCACCACAAGGGAATCTTCGGTGCTGGTGGAACTGAACCTGGACGGCAGCGGCAAGGTAGAGATCGACACCTCCGTCCCGTTCTATGACCACATGCTGACCGCCCTCGGCACCCACGCCAGCTTCGATCTAACCGTGAAAGCCCACGGCGACACCCACATCGACGTGCACCACACGGTAGAGGACACCGCGATCGTGCTCGGTCAGGTGCTGCGCGAAGCGCTCGGCGACAAACGCGGCATCCGCCGCTTCGCCGACGCCACGATCCCGCTCGACGAGGCGCTCGCGCACTGCGTAGTAGACGTCTCCGGGCGCCCCTACTGCGTCCACGAAGGCGAGCCCGCCGGGCAGGAATATCACCTGATAGGCGGCCACTTCACCGGCTCCCTGACCCGTCACGTGCTGGAATCTTTGGCGCACCACGCCGGCATCTGCCTGCACATGCGCGTGCTTGCCGGGCGGGACCCGCACCATATCGTCGAAGCACAGTTCAAGGCGCTCGCGCGGGCGCTACGCTACGCCTGCGAATACGATCCGCGCATGAACGATATCCCGTCCACGAAGGGGGCCCTGTGACCACGGAACCGACGCACGGCAGCAGCGACGACATCGACGCCGAGTTCCGGCGCATGATGGAGGGCCTCGAAATCGAGGTCCCGGAGGAAGCCCAGAACGATGCCGGGGAAATCGGCGGCGAAGAAAAGCCCTTCACGGTAGAAGACGTGCTGGCGGCGGGGGATGACTCCCCGGCGCTCGCCGTCATCGTGACCCCCATCGCCAGGCACACCTCCCTGGCAGGCGCCCTCAGGCTTTCCCTGGCCGGCGAAATGATGGATAGGGTGCTCCCCGCCGAGGCCCGCACCGTCGCCACCGAAAACGGTGCTCTGGTAACCGCCAGCGCCACGGAAACTGAGGCGCACGAAATGGCGCAGGCAGTGTCGGCCACGCTGCGCGGCATCCCCCTGGTGCTGTTTTGGCGGCGCGGCGACAAAATGACCGCCACCCGCTACCTGAGCGGCGAAAGGGGAGATGACGTAGCCCCGGTGCTGGTGCTCGGTGCCTGCGCCGACCTGGTCGAGGAACTGCTGCTGGGGGCCGTCAACCCGGCCGATCTGGGAGAGGACGCCTCCCTGGATCCCCGCTCCCTGACCAAGCTGCAGGCCATGAAGTACGTGACCCTCGGACTGTGGCAGAAATGAGCCGCGCCCCCAGGGTCGTGGTCCTCGACTACGGCAGCGGCAACGTGCGCTCAGCCGTACGCGCGCTCGCCGCCCAGGGAGCGGAAGTCACCCTGAGCGCCGACCCCGTCCTGGTGCAGGAGGCCGATGGCCTGGTGGTTCCCGGCGTCGGGGCGTTCGCCGCCGCCATGCAGCAGCTTCGCGACTGCGGGGCGGATCGCCTGATCGAGCGGCGGCTCGCCGGAGGCGGTCCCGTGCTGGGAATCTGCGTCGGCATGCAGATCATGTTTAGCGAAGGCCGCGAGCACGGCATCTTCAGCGAGGGACTGGCGCAGTGGCCGGGGAGCGTTACCCGGCTTGCAGCCGACGTCTTGCCGCACATGGGCTGGAACACCGTTTCCCCGGCACAGGGTTCGCGTCTGTTCGCCGGGATTGCCGACGAGCGCTTCTATTTCGTGCACTCCTACGGGATAACGCAGTGGCATTTCGATCCGCTGCCGGGCCTGCGCGCGCCCCTTGTCACCTGGGGCGAACACGGCGGGCAGCGCTTCATAGCGGCGGTAGAGAACGGGCCGCTCTCGGCGACCCAGTTCCACCCCGAAAAGTCGGGCGAAGCGGGCGGCAAGCTGCTGCGTAACTGGCTCGACTCGCTGCCGCGCAACGACCGGGCGGCGGGCAGCGCCAACCTGCGCGGCATGAGGGGAGCGCAATGCTGATCGCATACATCATGCTCGCGGTGGGAGGGATGTTGCTCGGCGGCGCATATTCTTTCGCGCGGCAAAAACATCCCCTTTGGTCGGTGGCCCTGCTGTCTCTGGCGGGCCTGCTCTGCTGCGTCATTTCCCTGTGGCGAATTTTTAGTTAGGAAACGAAGCGATGGATAAACCCCTCATCATTTTTCCCGCGGTAGACGTCGTGGCGGGGGAGGCCGTGCGCCTCGTGCAGGGACGTGCGGGCAGCGAAACCAGCTACGGCACCCCGCTGGATGCGGCGCTGTCGTTCCAGGAGGCGGGTGCGCAATGGCTGCACTTCGTCGATCTGGACGCGGCTTTCGGGCGCGGCAGTAACGCCGAGCTGATGGCCGAGGTCTGCGCGCAGCTGGAACTGCAGGTTGAACTGTCCGGCGGGATCCGGGACGACGCCTCCCTGGAGCGTGCCCTGGCCACCGGCGCGCGGCGCGTCAACCTGGGGACGGCGGCAATCGAAAAACCCGCATGGACGGCGGAAGTCATCGCGGAATACGGCGATCGGATCGCCGTCGGCCTGGACGTGCGCGGGCGCACCCTGGCCAGCCGCGGTTGGACGGAAGACGCGGGAGACCTCTTCGACGTTCTGGAGCGCCTGGACGCCGCAGGCTGCAGCCGCTACGTGCTCACCGACGTCACCAAGGACGGCATGCTGGCCGGCCCCAACATCGACTTGCTGCGCGAGGTCTGCGCCAAGACTCCCGCCCCGGTGGTTGCCTCCGGCGGCGTGTCCAGCCTCGACGACCTGCGCGCGCTGCGCTCCCTGAGCGCCGACGGCGTGGAGGGTGCGATCATCGGCAAGGCGCTCTACACGGGGCAGTTCACGATGGCTGAGGCGCTAGAGGTGGCGGGTAGCTAAGGTGTTTGCCAAAGACAGCGCGGCGGCGCGCACGCTGCCGCAGCACTTCCGCGAAAAAAGCCCGCTACACGACACGGCGGGCGTGCCCTGGGAGGGGCGCGGCTACACCAGCAACCCCTTCGCCGGTGACGATGGCACGGCGGATACGAACCTGCTGCGCGCGCTACAGGCCGCTGCCGCAGGGCAGGACGCGCACCTGTGCGGCGTGCTCGCCGCGCTCCCCGGTAAGCGCGTGCTCGTGCCCATCGTTGCGGTAGCCACCGACACGGAGGTGGGGGCGCACGGGCACCACGCCGATAATGCCTCCGACATGGCGATGGTGAAGCTGCAAAACAGCCGCGGGGAAGCCGCCCTGCCCGTGTTCACCAGCGTCGCGGCGCTGTCGGCCTGGAACAGTGAAGCGCGACCCGTGCCGATGCTGATAGAAAAGGCCGCGCAGTCGGCCGTGGCGGAGGACTGCGTGCGCCTGGTGGTAGACCTCGGCAGCGAACACACCGCCGTGTTGCAGCGCGCCCAGCTGTGGGCGCTCGCACAGGGACGCGACTGGCTGCCGCCCTGGGACGACGCCGAGGTTATCGCCGAGGCCGAGCGCCTTACTGAGATATCGGCGCACATCGAACGCGTGCGGCTTCGCCCCGGCGCGAGCAGCGAGGTGGATTTCGTCCTGCACATTACGCCGGGCCTGGACCGGGAGAGCCTATCCCAGAGCGTGCGCGCGGCCGGGGAATTCATCTCCCGCTCGCAGCTGATCGCGGAGCGTGTGAGCAGTATTAAACTCGCTGTAACAAACGCATAACGCGGTTTTGGCGCGCGCGTTCGCGACGCCGTGAGACGATACACCACGTGGCGATTTCTCAATACCGTGAGGTGATTAGGCAGCCGGGCGCGACCGGCATCTTGATTCTCGGCTTCCTGGCCCGCATCCCATTTTCGACGATGGGCATTTTGCTGACCCTGCACATCGTGACGACGCTGCACCGCAGCTATCTGGACGCCGGCCTGGTGGTGGCGGTCTCCACCATCGGTTCTGCGATCTCGTCCCCCTGGCGCGGCAGGCTGGTAGACACCTACGGCCTGCGCCGGGCAGTGGTGCCGACGATCATCGTGGAGGCGATCGTTTGGCTGTTGCTACCGTACTCCGATTACGCTCTGCTGCTGCCGCTGTCCTTCATCGGCGGCATCTTTAGCCTGCCGATCTGGTCGGTAATCCGGGTTTCCCTGGCGGTGGTGGTTCCCGCCGCGCTGCGCCGCACCGCCTACGCGCTCGACTCCGTGCTAACCGAGTTCGTGTTTATGATCGGCCCCGCCGCCATCACGGTGATTGCGCTCGCCATCGGCACCCGTCCGGCGATGATGATTGTGGGGCTTTCCATCGCGGTCGTCGGCATCGCCCTGCTGATCGTGAACCCGCCCACCCAGAGCAGCAAGATCGTGATTCCGGCGAAGCTGGATCCCTCTTTCGACGCGATGGAATCCGCCGTGCTGGCGCGCAACGACGACCTCACGGAAAAGACTGCTTATGAGCAGATCACCAAGCCGGAAGAAAACACGGAAGACGAACGCAGGCTCGCGCGCAAGCTGCTTTCCCGCCCCGCCGGAATCTCGATCCTGGTGGCTACCGTCACCGGCCACTTCATCCTGGTCGGAAGCGAAGTGGCGGTCACTGCGCTGCTGATCTCGCTCGACGAAAAGCAGTACATCGGCGCGGTGATGGCGCTGTGGTGCCTCGGATCGGCAATCGGCGGTTTCGCGATCGGCGCCTCCAAACGCGTTATCGAACCCCTCTGGGTGCTGTTTGCCCTCGGCGCTCTCACGATCCCGCTGGCGTTCGCCTGGGGTGCTTTCTCGGCCGCCCTGCTGGCATTCGTGGCGGGCTTTGGCTGCGCCCCGATCATCACCGCCACGGGCGACGCCATTGCCCGCCTGGTGCCGGAGCGGGCGCGCGGAGAAGCAATGGGCTGGCACGGCTCCGCGATCACCGTCGGCGCGGGCCTGGGGGCCCCTGTGGTCGGCCTGATTATCGACGCTTCCTCGCCCGCCTGGGGATTCATCATCGCGGGCCTGGCCGGTGTGCTGGTTGCCGTGTTCGGCACCATCGCCACGAGGGTGCACCGGACGCGAGTGAGGCGTCGGCTGGCCGCCAGCGCCGCGCTGCAAAACCTGGCCTAGGGCGTAGAGAGCATAAGAGCGGGGGCGGGAAGCAATGCTTCCCGCCCCCGCCGTGTCTATGCGCGGTTAAAAGCGCCTACTTGAGCAATCCCTTTTCCTTCAGCCAGCGGCTTGCCACCTCGGAGCTGGGAGCCTGGCTCTTAACGCTGTCTCGGTTGAGCGCGATCAGGCTGGCACTGTCCAGGGCAGAAATAACGCGGCCGACCTGCTCCGCCTGCTCTGCGGTGACCTTCTGGCTTGCCAGCGGGGTGACGCGCTGGGGCAGCACCAACAGCTTCGGATCCTGCAAGACCACGAAACCGTTTTCCGCGATGCTCGGATCGGCGCTGTAGATGTTGGCCAGGTTCACGCTGCCGTCAAGCAGGGCCTTAACGGTGAGCGGGCCGCCGGAATCCTCGACGGGCTGCACGGTGGCGTCGATACCGTAAACCTCCTTCAGCCCGGAGGGGCCGTAGGGGCGCTTGTTCAATTCGCTGTTAGCCGCGATGGTGACGGGGCCCATGCGGGAAACGTCGGCCAGCGAAGACAGCGAATGCTGCTGTGCGGTTTCCTTGGTGACGACGAAAGAGTCCTGGTCGCTGGCCTCGGCAAAGGGCAGTGCCCGGATCCCCTCGGGGAGGACCTTCTGCAGGGCTGCCTGGATTTCCTCGGGGCTCTTCGCGGTTTCCTTGGGATCCAAGAACTGCAGCAGGTTACCGCCGTATTCCGGCATCAGATCGATTGCGCCGGACTTCAGCTCGGGCAGGTAAACCTCGCGCTGCCCGATCTGGTACTGCCGCTTCACCTTCGTGCCGTTTGCCTCCAGCACCTGCGCGAACAGTTCCGCGATGATTTCGTTGCTGTAGTACTGCTGGCTGCCGATCACGATCTCGTCGCCGGCGGCAGGGGACTGCGGGGAGTTCTTGGCCAGCGGGTCGCCACCGCCGCAGGCGGTGAGCAGCAGCAGTGGGGCTGCGCCGAGCAGGGCGCGTCGGCCCAGCGCGAAGCTGGCTCCGGCAGCGGGCCGGGAATTACGTGCGGTCATGACGATTGTCCTTTCATTAGCGGCCTGACGCCGCGCGGTACCAGCAGCCGCTGCGCGGCTACCAGCAAAAGATCGAGTGCCAGCGCCAGCAGCATCACAAGCAGTGAGGCCGCCAGCATTTGGCCGTAATCCTGGGTCTTTAGCCCCAGGAAGAGAAACCTGCCGAGGCCCCCGGCACCGACGTAGGCGGCCAGGGTTGCGGTTGCCACGACCTGCAGGGTGGCCGCGCGAATCCCGCTTAAAAGCAGGGGGAGTCCGAGTGGTACCTCGACGGAGAAGAGAAGCTGCCATCCCGTCATCCCCTGGGCGCGGGCCGCGTCACGCACCTCCGCTCCGACCGCCTCCACGCCCGTGTAGGCGCCGGTTAATACCGAGGGGATGGCCAGAACCACGAGAGCCGCGAGCGGGGCCTCCAGGCCAATGCCCCACCAGATGCCGAGCAGCGTGAGCAGACCCAGGGTGGGCAGGGAACGGGCCCCCGTGGAGAGCGCCAGTACCAGGCGTCGGCCCTTACCGAAGTGGCCGATGGCCCAGCCGCAGGGAACCGCTATCAGGCAGGCGATGGCCACCACCGCCAGGGTGTAGCCGAGGTGTTCGAGCAAGCGCGCAGCGATTCCGCCGGGGCCTGCCCAGTTGCTTTTATCTGCCAGCCACTCGTATGCCAGGACAAAGTGGTTCACTTCGCCGCCCCCTTAGCTGTGTGGCGCGTCCAGGGGAGGACGATCTTGCCCAGCAAAACGAGCAGCCTGTCCAGCAGCAGCGCGAGCGCCACGGTGGCGACGATGCCGGTCATGATTTCCGCGCCGATGCCGCGCTGCAGTCCGTCTGTGAAAAGTATGCCCAGGCTGGGGATGCCGAGCACCGCGCCGACGGTAACCAAACTCGTGGTGCTCACCGCCACGACTCGCAGGCCCGCCAAGATCACGGGTCCCGCCAGGGGCAGGTCCACCGTGAAGAAGCGGCCGACGGGATGCATCCCCACCGCGGTTGCCGCGGCGGTGACGTCGGCCGGAACCCCGTCCAGGCCGTCCGCCACCGGGCGCACCAGGAGCGCCAGCCCGTACAGGGTTAGGGCAACGATCACGTTTAGCTCAGAGCGAAGCGAAGTGCCGATGAGGATGGGGAGCACGATGAAAAGGGGCAGCGAGGGGATCGCATACAGCAGGGCGAAACCGCTCAACAACGCTCCTCGCAGCGGGCGCACGCGCTGCGCCAGCAAGCCGATCGGAATTGCTAGGAGAAGCGAGAGCAGGATCGGCGGCAAGGTCAGCGCCAGGTGCGCGAGGAGCCTTTCCTGCACCAGCGGAAGGTTATTAATTAGCCAGTTCACCGGGCCAGCACCCCGGTAGCGCGCCCGTTCGCGTCCAGCACTACGGTCTGATCGCCGATCCGCTCCGTGTGCAGCTTTCTTTCCTGCAGACCGACGAAGCGGGCGACGAAATCATCTGCCGGGTTCGTCAGTATCTGCGCCCCGGTGCCATCCTGCGCCACCTGCCCGTGCTCGCGGAAGATGATGATGCGGTCACCGAGCTTGAGCGCCTCGTCAATATCGTGGGTAACGAAAACGATGGTGGTGTCGATTTCCCGGTGGATGCGCAGAAGTTCTTCCTGCAGCTCGGCGCGCACCACCGGATCGACGGCGCCAAACGGCTCGTCCATCAGCAGCACGCGCGGGTTAGCTGCCAGCGCGCGGGCTACTCCCACCCGCTGCTGCTGACCGCCGGAAAGCTGGCGGGGATAGCGCTTGGCCAGCTGCTTATCCAGCCCCACCAGGGAAAGCATTTCTTCCGCGCGGCGGCAGGCGGCCTTCTTCCCCGCGCCGTTTAAGCGCGGGACGAGGGCGACGTTATCTATCACCGAACGATGGGGGAGCAGGCCCCCGTTCTGCATCACGTAACCGATGCTGCGGCGCAGCTTCACCGGGTCCTGCGCGGCGATGTCGGTGCCGTCAAGCAGGATGCGCCCGCTGGTCGGGTCCACCATGCGGTTAATCATGCGCAGCAGGGTGGTTTTCCCGCAGCCGGACGAGCCGACGAAAACCGTGATGGAGTTTTCTGCGATGGTCAGGTTTACGCCCTCGACGGCGCGTGCGCCACCGGGGTAGTCCTTGCTGACGTTCTCGTAGCTAATCATTTGGTGGCTCCAGACCGACTCGAAGGAGCGTAGAATTTCTCCATCGAGGCACCTAAGTGGCCGGTTTTGCCCGGCACGCTTGCACTAGGCAGACTAGCAAAGGAAGTAAACGCTGGTCAGACGGCCCCTTGCGGAAATATTTGGATCCTGGTAACGTAGACCCCTGGAACATAACGGTTCCCGTTTAAGTGGAGTCTCTCCCACCTTGTGGCCTCACGGCCTCGGGTAAGTGCACCGGATTCAATCCGGGTGCCCGGTTTGGCTGCGGCACGCACTAGTAGGCCTTCGCTTAGACGCGGAGGCTTTTCTTATGTTCGGACAGCAAACTAGGTGAGGAGCCACCCATCAGCGAACCACGCATTAACGACCTAATCCGCGTACCGGAGGTCCGCCTTGTGGGCCCCAACGGGGAACAGGTAGGGATCGTCCGCCTCGAGGACGCGCTGCGCCTTGCCGGCGAAGCGGATCTTGACCTGGTAGAGGTTGCCCCGGGTGCGCACCCGCCGGTAGCGCGCCTCATGGACTACGGCAAGTACAAGTACGAAGCCGCCATGAAGGCACGCGAGGCACGCAAGAATCAGGCCAACACGGATCTCAAGGAGATCCGCATGAACCTGAAGATTGACAAGCACGACTACGAAACCAAGCGTGGTCACATCGAACGCTTCTTGTCCGGTGGAGACAAGGTGAAAATCACCATTCGTTTCCGCGGACGCGAGCAGTCTCGCCCCGAGATGGGCATTAAGCTGCTCAACCGGCTTGCTGAGGACGTTGCGGAGCACGGCTTCGTGGAGTCCCACCCGCGCCAGGACGGGCGAAACATGGTGATGGTCATCGGCCCCACCAAGAAGAAAGCCCAGGCGAGAGCCGAAGCGCGCAAGCGCAAGTCTGACGCCGAGAAGGCGAAGCGTCGCGAGGAAGAGGCCCCCCAGGCGGCCGAATCCAAGCAGGACGCATAGATTTACGACGCGGCCCCCGCAAGGGGGTGTCGCCCCGGATACGGATCACCCACCGGGGCCGGAACACAACGAAGGAGAACGGCGACATGCCGAAGAACAAGACTCACAGTGGCACCAAGAAGCGCGTGCGCGTGACCGGGTCCGGCAAGCTGATGCGCGAAAAGGCGAACGCTCGCCACCTCCTGGAGCACAAGTCCTCCACTCGCAAGCGCCGCCTGGGCAACGACACCAGCGTTTCCAAGGCCGACACCAAGCGCGTAAAGCGTCTCCTCGGTCGCTGATTAAGCGATCGGCCAAACACGTCGGCCAGCACATCGTGATTAGACGAGAGCCGACGTACCCCCTGAACCATTACCAGCAAAGGAGATTCACGTGGCACGCGTGAAGCGGGCAGTAAACGCCCAGAAGAAGCGTCGAGAAATTCTTGAACAGGCCAGCGGCTACCGCGGTCAGCGTTCGCGCCTTTACCGCAAGGCGAAGGAACAGATCCTTCACTCGATGACCTACAACTACCGCGACCGTAAGGTGCGCAAGGGCGAGTTCCGTCGCCTTTGGATCCAGCGCATCAACGCCGCGGCCCGCGCCAACGGCATGACCTACAACCGCTTCATGCAGGGCCTGTCCCTCGCCGGTGTAGGCGTAGACCGCCGCATGCTGGCCGAGCTGGCCGTCAACGACGCAGCTGCGTTCGCCGCCCTGGTAGAGGTAGCCAAGAAGGCCCTTCCCAAGGACGTTAACGCTCCCGCCGCCTGATAATGGCGGATAACGCTTTCTCAGAGCGCCCAGACACCGCGATCCTCGACAACGTTCGTTCCGAACGGGTCAAAAAGATCGCAGCGCTGTCTGGGCGCTCTGCGCGTAACAAAACCGGCCTTTACCGGGTCGAAGGGCCGCACGGCGTGACCGCCCTGCTGGAAAAGCAGCCCGCGTCTTTGCGGGAGCTGTTCATTACCCGGCAAGAGGCGCAGCGTCGGCCCGAAATCGTTTCCCTGGCGCGTGACGCTGGGCAGCGGCCCGTGTTCGTGACCGACGAGGTGTTGCGTGCGATGGTGCGCGATCAGCGGGCACAGGGGGCAGATAGAGGGGCGCAGAACCCGCAGGGCGTACTGGCGGTGGCGGCGCAGCGAGTGTTTCCGCTGTCGGCGCTGCTCGCGGGAGACGATCCGCTCCGCATCGCCGTGTTTCACGAAATCCGCGATCCCGGTAACGCCGGGACGGTGCTGCGTGCGGCGGACGCGTCGGGCGCCGACGCGGTGGTGTTTACCGCGGGCAGCGTCGATCCGTTTTCCCCCAAGGTGGTGCGCTCCACCGCGGGCAGCCTGTTCCACCTGCCGCTGGTGGTCGGCATCGAGATGGACGAGGTGATTTCCTCCTGCCGCGAAGCGGGCTTAACCCTCGCGGCCGCCTCCGGATACGCCGAGGAAAGCCTCTACCGCGTGTCTCTTCCGCAGCGCCTGGCCTGGGTATTTGGAAACGAAGCGCACGGGCTACCGGACACCGTAATGGCTGCCTGTGAAAAACGGGTAGCCATTCCGATCACGGGAAGCGCGGAATCGCTTAACCTGGCCATGGCCGCCACACTCTGTCTTTTCGAAGCGCAACGCAGGAGCCTGCCATGAAAACCCGTTTGGTGAGCGTACTTGGTCCCCTCATCGCTGTCCTCGCGGCCTATCTCGGACTTGTGGTGACGGGGGCCGCTTTTTCTTATCAGGGAGCGTTAATCGCGCCCTCGCCCCTCGTCACCTGGGGGTTGCCGCTGGTGCGGGTCGTGCACCACACGGCGATGATCTACGTGATCGGCTGCCTCTGGCTGGTTTGCCTGCTGCTGCCCGCCCAGAGCAGAGCCCGCGCCGGTGATCTCGATGGTGCACGTGCCACGCTGACCCGTTACGCCTCCTACGGCGCGTTCGTCTGGGCGGCCGCCTCCGTCGCGATGAACATGCTCAGCTACCTGGAGGCGATCGGCACGGGCACGCCCCTGACCGCAAGTTTTCCCCGTTTCCTGGGCGGGTTTTGGGAGTTTGCGACCACCATCGAACTGGGGCAGATCTACCTCGTCTCGGCTTTCCTGGTGTTGGTTGCCGCGCAGCTGCTCTTCTTCGCAAAACGCATCAACACGGCCTGCTGGGGGCTCGCCTTCAGCATGCTGGCCCTGCTGCTGCTCGGTCTCGCCGGGCACGCCGGCTCCAGCACTGACCACGCCAACGCGGTAAACGCCCTGGCCGTGCACATCGCCGCGACTGCCATTTGGGTCGGCCCCCTCGCCGTCATGGTGCTGCACCGTCGGGTCATCGGCGAGCACGCGGAGATAGCGCTAAAGCGCTTCTCGCCGTGGGCTTTCGCCGCCCTCGTCGCGATAGCGTTTAGCGGGCTGGTTAACGCCCTCGTGCGCATGAACAGCCCGGTCGAGCTGATGACTACGCCCTACGGCAACGTGGTCAGGATGAAGCTGCTAGGGATGCTGCTGCTGGCGGGCTTCGGTGCCCTGCAGCGCAGGCGCCAGCTTCGGGCCGACGCAGGCTTCGCGCGTCTGGCCGCCGGGGAAGTCGCCGTGATGGCCGCTGTGGTGGGGCTGTCGGTAGCACTCGGTCGCTCCGCGCCGCCCGTGCCGCAGACGGTTCCCGGAAACCTGCGCGTGGAATCTCTGCTCGGCTATCCGGCTCCGGAAGCGCCCTTTACCCTCGTCACTTTGTTTACCTCTTTCCAGCCGGACTGGATGATGCTCGGCGCCGCCTGCGCGATGGCCCTGTTTTACCTGCTCGGCGTGTTCAGGTTGCGTCGCAGGGGAGACGCCTGGCCGCTGAAGCGCACGATTTTCTGGCTGCTCGGCTGCCTCTCCTTCGGCTGGGTAATGAACGGCGGCCCGGCCGCCTACGGCATGGTGCTGTTCCACGCCCACATGGTGCAGCACATGGCGCTGATGATGGTGGTGCCGCCGCTGCTGGTGCTGGGCGCCCCCGTCACCCTCCTCAGCCGGGCGGTCGCTCCCCGCACCGACGGTTCGCGCGGGATACGCGAATGGGTGCTGGTCATCCTCCACTCGCGCTACGCCCGCCTGCTCTCTTACGCCCCGGTGGCGGGCGTGATTTTCGCAGGCTCCCTGGTCATGTTCTACTTCGCGGGCTTCTTCACGCTGGCGATGTTTTACCACGCGGCGCACGTTTTCATGACGGTGCACTTCCTGCTTAGCGGTTACCTATTCGCCTGGGTACTGATCGGGGTAGACCCCTCGCCGCACCCGCTAAATCATGCGCTGCGCCTAATCACCCTGCTAGTCACCCTGAGCTTCCACGCTTTCTTTGGGGTGGCGGTAATCAGCTCGGTAAACCTCATCGGCGCGTCCTGGTATGCCGCGCTCGGCATGTACAGCCAAGAGCAGCTGATGCTTAACCAGGCGATAGGCGGTTCGATCATGTGGGGCATATCCGAAATCCCCACGGTGCTACTCGGCTTCGGGGTGGTCTTGCAGTGGACGCGAGACGACACCCGAAAAGCCCGGCAGTGGGACCGCAAGGCAGACAGGGACGGCGACGCCGAACTGAAGGAATACAACGAACGGCTGGCGCGGCTAAACACGCGCGGCTGACAGGGATCGGCTACCCCGTAGAATGGGATGGTTGGCCTACAGGCAAGAGAAAGTAGCGTTTCGTGTCCGAAAATAACGCACCCAGTGAAGCGCAGATCGCGGAGGCGGTAGAAGCCGCCCTCGTGGCGGTCGCAGCAGCGGGCAGCAGCGAAGAACTCAAGGCGGCCCGTATCGCCCACCTGGGGGATAAGTCGGTTATCACCCTCGCCGGGCGCAGCATCGGTGGCGTCGCCCCCGAACTGAAAGCGGTCCTCGGCAAGGCGGTCGGCCAGGCCAAGGGGCTCGTCGGAGCCGCCTTTGCGGCGCGCGCGGAAGAAATCACCCTGGTCGAACAGCAGCAGCGTCTGCGCGAAGAGACCGTTGACGTGACGGTTGCCGTAGAGCGTGCGTCTCGCGGTGCCCGCCACCCCCTTTCCACCCTGCAGGAGCGCCTGAGCGACCTGTTCATTGGCATGGGCTGGGAGGTCGCGGAGGGCCCCGAGGTAGAGGCAGAGTTCTTCAACTTCGATGCGCTTAACTTCGACGCCGATCATCCGGCGCGCCAGATGCAGGACACCTTCTACCTGGCCCCCGAGGACAGTGGAAAGATCATGCGCACGCACACCTCGCCGGTGCAGGCTCGTGCCCTGCTCGAGCGCGGTGTCCCGCTCTACATCGTGTGCCCCGGTAAAACCTTCCGCACCGACGAACTGGATGCCACCCACAGCCCGGTGTTCCACCAGCTGGAGGGCCTGGCGGTAGACAAGCACCTGACCATGGCGAACCTGGTCGGCACGCTCGATGCGGTGGCTAAGGGGATCTTCGGGGAGAGCGCGATCACGCGCCTGCGCCCCTCCTACTTCCCGTTCACGGAACCCAGCGCGGAAATGGATTTCCGCTGCTTCGCCTGCGACGCGAAGCTGGGCATCGATACCGACGCCGACCCGGCTTGCCGCGTCTGTGGCGGCACCGGCTGGATCGAAATGGGCGGCTGCGGCATGGTCAATCCGAACGTGCTGCGCGCGGCCGGAATCGACCCCGAGGAATACCGCGGTTTCGCTTTCGGGCTCGGTATCGAACGCATCCTCATGCTGCGCAACGGCGTGAAAGACATGCACGACATGGTGGAGGGCGATCAGCGTTTCACTCAGCACTACGGGACGGAGATCTAAACCATGCCTCGCATTCCGCTTTCCTGGCTAGGTAAGCACGTCGCACTGGCCGCAGACGCGACGGCAGAAGACGTCGCCGCCGCTCTCGTTAGCGTCGGCCTGGAAGAAGAAGCCATCTACGGCGCGCAGGTCACCGGCCCGCTGGTGGTCGGCCGCGTGCTCGACCTCGTGAAAGAGCCGCAGAAGAACGGCAAGCTCATCAACTGGTGCCGCGTAGACTTCGGCCCGCAGCACAACGAGGAAAAGGACAACCCGAAGGATCCGCAGCCGGGCGAGGAACGCCCGAGCCGCGGAATCATCTGCGGCGCCCACAATTTTGAGCCGGGCGATCTGGTAGTGGTTTCCCTCCCCGGCACCGTACTACCCGGTCCGTTCCCCATCGCGGCGCGCAAGACCTACGGCCACGTTTCCGACGGCATGATCTGCTCCACCGCGGAGCTGGGCCTGGGCGAGGATGCCGAGGACGGCATCATCGTGCTGGGGCGCGGCGCGGCGGAAGGCATCACGGCGCAGCCGGGCGACGACGCGATCTCGCTGTTCGGCCTTGGGGAGCAGGTAGTCGAAATCAACGTGACCCCCGATCGTGGTTACTGCTTCTCGATGCGCGGGGTGGCCCGCGAATACTCCAACGCCACCGGGGCCAGCTTCACCGATCCGGCGCAGCAGGTAGAGGTACCTGCGGCGCAGGGAGAAGGCTTCCCGGTAGCGCTGCGCGATGAGGCACCGATCCGCGGCAACGCCGGTTGCAGCCGTTACGTTGCGCAGCTCGTCACCGGGGTGGATGCCAGCCGTCCCTCCCCGCGCTGGATGCAGCAGGCTCTCACGCTGGCCGGAATGCGTCCGATCAGCCTCGTGGTGGACGTCGCCAACTACGTCATGCTCGATCTGGGGCAGCCCCTGCACACCTTCGATGCGGATACCCTCACGGGGCCGATCGTCGTGCGCCGCGCGCTCCAGGGCGAAAAGATGACGAGCCTGGACGGAAAGGAACGCACCCTCGATGCGGAAGATCTGCTGATTGCGGACTCGCACGGGGGAGAGGGCGCGCGCCCCGTGGCTATCGCGGGTGTAATGGGCGGCGCCGATACCGAGGTCAGCGAGGGCACGCAGAACATCCTGCTCGAAGGGGCTACCTTCGATCGGGTAAGCATCGCGCGCTCCTCCCGTCGCCACCGCCTGCCGAGCGAAGCGGCGAAACGTTTCGAGCGTGGCGTAGACCCGGCCCTGGCCGAGGTTGCGGTGCTGCGCGCGGCCCAGCTCATCACCGAATACGGCGGTGGCGAGATCGCCCCGCAGCGTACCGACGTGAGGCTCGAAACCTCCCCGGCGCAGCCGATCCTGCTTCCCGCCGACGCGGCGGAGAAACTGATCGGCGTCGCCTACACGGACGAGCAGATCGAGTCCTGCCTGAGCATGATCGGCTGCGAGCTCTCCCGCACGGAAAGCGGCTACCTGGTCACCGCCCCCACCTGGCGCCCGGACCTGACCGGCAAGGAGGAGCTGGTCGAGGAGATCGCGCGTCTGGTCGGCTACGACAAGATCCCCTCGCTGCCGGTGAAAGCGCCCGGCGGCAGCGGCCTCACCAGGGTGCAGCGCGGACGCCGCAGCGGCCTGAACGCCCTCGCGGAGTACGGCTACACCGAGGTGCTCAGCTACCCGTTCATCCCCGAGTCTCGCTTTGCGGAGCTTGGCTACGCGCAGGACGATCCGCGTACCCGCTGCGTGCGGCTGCTGAATCCGCTGGCCGACACGGAACCGCTGCTGCGCAGCGAACTGCTGCAGACCCTGCTGCCGGTGGCTCGCCTGAACCTGTCCCGCGGCGCGCAGCGTATCGCGCTGATGGAATCTGGCCTGGTCACCCTCCCCGGAGAAGACAGCGTGGCGGCACCGATCTTCCCGACCGATAAGCGTCCGAGCGAGGAAGAGCTATCCAGCCTGCACGCGGCCATGCCCGCGCAGCCTCGCCGCCTTGCCGGCGTGGTAGGCGGTGCGCTGGGAGCGGACAGCTGGTTCGGTAAGGCGCGCACGGCAGACTGGACCGACGCCCTGGCGGCGGTTGAACGCCTGGCCGCGGCCGTCGGCGCCAAAATTACTCGCGAGCAGGCGGAACGTGCCCCCTGGCATCCCGGCCGCTGCGCCCGCATCGTTTCGCTAGACGGTGACACCCTCGGGTACGCGGGCGAACTGCACCCGGCGGTGATTGATAACTTCGGCCTGTTCCCGCGAACCTCGGCATTCGAGATCGACCTGGACGCCCTGATCCTGACCGCTCCCGGCGTGATCGCTGCCCGCCCGGTGCCGACCTTCCCGGTGGCTAAGGAGGACTTCGCGTTCGTCGTGGCGGAGGAGGTCCCGGCCAGTGAGGTCGAGGCCGCCATCGTTTCCGGTATCGGGGCCGACCTGGAAGAGGTCTCCCTGTTCGATGTATACCGGGGCGAACAGCTCGATGAGGGTAAGAAGTCGCTCGCGTTTGCGGTGCGCCTGCGCTCCGCCGATGGCACCCTGAGCGCGAAACAGATCCAGGAGGCACGCAACCGCTGCGTCAAGGCGGTGGAGGCTGCGACCGGTGCGCAGCTGCGCGCCTGAGCCTAAAGCCCGGTAATAAAAAACGGTGCGCGGCTTCCGCTTTCATGCGGGGCCGCGCACTGTTTTTCCTTGCTACCTGCTCATATAGTGGTTTTATCGGCTGTCTGCCCCGGCTCTTGACGCCAAGTGGGGTGGCTTTGTGCGACAACCGTTTTGTTAGGAGCAAACCATGCGCGCGATAGTTTCCCGGCAGGGTGGCCCGCTGCGGCCCGGCAAGAGTTTTTGCGACGAGGAAGTGCCCGATCCCGCAGCCCCCGTGGGAACGGACATGTTGGTTGAGGTTGCCGCAGTTTCGGTGAATCCGATCGACGCCCGCCTGCGCGCGATGGCTAACGATGCCGCCGCCGCGCGCATTTTCGGCTTTGACGCGGTGGGGACGGTGCTGGCGGTGGGGGAGCAGGTGAGCGGCTTCGCTCCCGGCGATGAGGTTTTCTACGCGGGCGCGGTAGATCGGGACGGGAGCTACGCGCAGCGGCAACTGGTAGATTCGCGCCTCGTCGCGACCAAACCGCGCAGCCTTTCTAACCTTGAAGCGGCGGCCCTGCCGCTTACCGCGCTAACCGCCTGGGAATGTCTCTTCGACAAGCTGCGGCTGAGCGCCGAGAGCGACGGCGCGCTGCTCGTTCTGGGAGGTGCGGGCGGGGTGGGCTCGCTCGTGATTCAGCTAGCGAAGCTGCTCACCGGGGTGCGTGTGATTGCGTCGGCCTCCACGCCGGAGTCCGTCGCCTGGGTAAAGCGGATGGGTGCCGACGAGGTGGTGGATCACTCCGCGCCCGATCTCGCGCAACAGGTGCTCAGGCTGGCGCCGCAGGGCACCGCTTACGCTTTCAGCCCCCACAGCGCCGGGCGAGCCGAGTTCTTCGCCGAGGTCATGCGCCCCTTCTCGGCGGTGGTGGCAATAGATAACCCGGTGGGGCTGGATCTTTTGCCGCTGAAACCCAAGAGCATTTCGTGGCACTGGGAGTTCATGTTTACGAAGGCCCGCTTCGATTACCGCGCGCATTCGCAGGGGGAGATTCTGGGCCGAGTGGCGGCGCTCGCCGATGACGGGCGTTTGGTTTCCACCCTGGCGAAACACGTGGGAGAACTAAACGCGGCGAACCTGTTGCTGGCACACGAGATGATCGAGTCCGGGCACACGCACGGCAAACTGGTGCTGGGTAAGTAGCGGTCACCCGCCTGCCGCCGGGGGAGGCCTCGGGCACAATCCGACACGCCCGAATGAATATTCATGCGCTCGCATGTATAGTTTTTCGCATGGATACTTTCTCTGCCCCAGTCTCAACCGCGGTGGTCGGCGCCTCCGGATACGCCGGGGGAGAGATCGTGCGCCTGCTGGAGGCGAACGCGAACTTCGAGCTGCGCATCGCCGCCGCGAACTCGAGCGCGGGGAAGCTCCTCGGCCAGTGCCATCCGCACCTAAGTCGCTACCGGGGCCTGAGCGTGCAGGCCGCAGACGCGCAGGCGATCGCGACCTGCCAGGTGGCGTTCCTCGCCCTGCCCCACGGGGTGTCGGCCCCCCTGGTGGAGAAGCTGCGTTCCCGCAACCCGGAACTGCTGATAGTCGATTGCGGGGCAGATTTCCGCCTGGAAAGCGCCCAGGACTGGTTCGATTACTACGGTAGCGACCATGCGGGAACCTTCCCCTACGGCATGCCCGAACTGACCCTGGCGGACGGCAGCAAGCAGCGGTCACGGCTGCGCGGTGCGCGCGCCATCGCCGTTCCCGGATGCAACGTTTCCGCCCTCACCCTTAGCCTGGCCCCGCTGGTAACCGCGGGGCTAATAGACGGCCACGACCTCAGCGCGGTACTTCCCGTGGGGCTGTCCGGCGCGGGAAAGAAGCTCGCCGAAAACCTGCTCGCCTCCGAGGTGATGGGATCTGCCTCCGCCTACGCCGTGGGCGGTAGCCACCGGCATATCCCGGAGGTGCTGCAAAACCTGCGCTGCGCCGGGGCGGCGGACCCGAGCCTTACCTTTACGCCCGTGCTGGCTCCCTTCACCAGGGGCATTTTGTCCGTCTGCCACGCTTTAAGCGACGCGAGCGAGGCGCAGGCGCGGGCGGCCCTGGAAGAGGCCTACGGCGAGGAACCGTTCATACGGGTCCTGCCGGAGGGCGAGTTCCCCGCCGTAAAGCACGTGGTGGGCAGCAACTCTTTCCACGTCGGCGTCAGCAGCGATCGCCGCACAGGCAGACTCACCGTGATAGGCGCGCTAGACAACCTTGGCAAGGGGACGGCGGGGGCCGCCATTCAGTCGGCCCAGCTGGCGCTCGGCATGGACGAGGACGCCTACCTGCCGCGTACGGCACTTGCCCCCTAAACCCTCCCTTTTCTTCCTTACCCACCTACGGAAAGTAGTGAGCAGATGAGCGTTACCGAAGCCAAGGGCTTCCGCGCGGCGGGAGTCGCCGCAGGACTCAAAACCACCGGCGCGAGGGACGTCGCGCTGGTCGTTAACGACGGTCCGCTGTATGTCTCCGCCGGTGTATTCACCAGCAACCGGATACAGGCCGCGCCCGTGAAATGGTCGCGCGAGCGCGTCGGCACCAGCCGTGCGGTGCTGCTCAACTCCGGCGGTGCGAACGCCTGCACCGGAGAGGGCGGAGAACGGGATGTGCTCGACAGCGTGCTGCACGTCAGCGACCTGCTGGAGGTGCCCGCGAACGATGTCTTGGTGTGTTCCACGGGGCTGATCGGGGTACGGCTGCCGCTGGAAAAGGTGTTCGCGGGGGCGAGCGCCGCGCACGCCGCGCTCGCGGATACGCCCGATGCCGGGCGGGAGGCCGCACAGGCGATCATGACTACCGACACGGTGCACAAGACGACCTCCGTGACCCTTGCTAACGGAGTAACCGTGGGAGGTATGGCGAAGGGGGCGGGCATGCTCGCGCCGCAGCTCGCAACCATGCTGGTGGTGCTCACCACCGACGCGGTGGTCACGCCGGAGGAAGCGCAGCGCGCGTTGGCAGAGGCCACCTCCACCACGTTTGACAGGGTAGATTCCGACGCCTGTATGTCCACTAACGACTCCGTGATTCTGCTGGCCTCGGGGGCAAGCGGAGTCTCCCTCCCCGCAGAAGAGCTCGCCGAAGCGTTGCGGGAAGTGAGCGCTAGGCTCGCGCGCGCCCTGGTCGCGGACGCCGAGGGAGCCAGCCACGACGTGCACGTGGTGGTGACCGGGGCAGCGAGCGTCCCCGCAGCGCTCGCCGTGGCGCGGGAGATCGCGCGAAGCAACCTCGTGAAGGCCGCCATTTTTGGTAACGATCCTAACTGGGGCCGCATCGTCGCTGCCGCTGGCTGCGTCAGCGAAAAAGACTCACCGTTTTCCCCTAACGCCCTCTCGGTGCGCGTCAACGGGGTCAGCGTCTGCCACGACGGCGCCGCCGATGCAGATCCGGCCACGGTAGATATGACGCCGCGCGAATGCCTGATCGAGGTTGACCTCGGTTATGGCGACGCGAGCGGGGACATCTGGACCAATGACCTCACCCACGACTACGTCGAAGAGAACAGCGCCTACTCGTCATGAGCCTAAAGAACACCACTTTCGACACCCTGCGGCTCGATGCCAACAAAGGGCCGGAGGCAATGCCGCAAAACTCCCGGGAGGACGCGGAGCTGAAATCTCAGGTGCTGATTGAAGCCCTGCCATGGATCCAGCGCTTTCGCCACGCGATCGTGGTAGTTAAATACGGCGGTAACGCGATGGTGGATGACGAGCTAAAGCGCGCTTTCGCGGCCGACGTAGTTTTCATGCGTTCGGTGGGCCTGCGTCCGGTCGTGGTGCACGGCGGCGGACCGCAGATCAACACGATGCTAAAGCGGCTGGGCAAGGAGAGCGAGTTCCGGGGTGGCCTGCGCGTTACCGATGAAGAAACCATCGATATCGTGCGCATGGTGCTGATGGGGCAGGTTGGTCGCGAACTGGTCGGCCTGATAAATCAGCACGGCCCCTACGCCGTGGGGATGTCGGGAGAAGACGCCCAGCTGCTCAGCGCACGCGCCACCCGTCCCCTGGTCGATGGCGAACCGGTCGACGTTGGCCTGGTGGGGGAGATCGTTGGCGTGCACCGGGACGCCCTGATGAACACCCTGAAGGCGGGACGGATTCCCGTGATCTCGTCGCTGGCCCCCGAGGTGGACGAAAACTCGCGTCCGACCGGGCGGGTGCTCAACGTTAACGCCGATACGGCCGCTGCCGGTATCGCCCGCAGCCTGGGGGCGGAGAAACTGGTTATCCTGACCGATGTCGAGGGCCTGTACGCGAACTGGCCCGATCGCTCATCCCTGATTTCGGAGATCACGGCCAGCGATCTGCGCGCGCTGCTGCCCTCCCTGGAATCGGGAATGATCCCGAAGATGGGGGCGCTGCTGGCCGCCGTGGACGAGGGCGTATCCACCGCCGCGGCTATCGACGGGCGGATCCCGCACGCGCTGCTGCTGGAAGTGTTTACCTCGAAGGGGATCGGCACGATGGTGAAGGCGGATAACTATGAGTGAGCGCTCTCTTCAGCAGGAGGTGCTGTCCCGTTACGAAGACAGCCTGCTCGGCGTTTTCGGCAAGCCCGCACGCGCCCTGGTGCGCGGCAGCGGCAGCCGGGTCTGGGACGCGGACGGCCGCGAATACCTGGACCTCTTGGGTGGTATCGCGGTGAACTCGCTGGGGCACGCCCATCCGCGCCTGGCCGAAGCGATCGCGGAGCAGGCCCGGCAGCTACTGCACGTCTCCAACTTTTTCACCACCGAACAGCAGGTCTGCCTCGCAGAAAGTCTGCTGGCGCGGGCCGAGGCCCCGGCGGGGTCAGGGGTTTTCTTCACTAACTCGGGAACAGAAGCTAACGAGGCGGCGCTGAAGATCGCGCGTCGCACCGGTCGCACCCGCCTGCTCGCCCTGTCCGATTCTTTCCACGGCCGCACCCTGGGGGCGCTTTCCCTGACCGCGAAGGAGGCCTACCGGGCCCCCTTCGCCCCGCTACTGGAGAGCGTGGACTTCGTGCCCGCCGGTGATGTTGCGGCCCTGGCGCGGGAACTCGCGGCTAACGACGTCGCCGCCCTCTTTGTCGAGCCCATCCAGGGGGAGGCGGGAGTGCAGGAACTGAGCTCTGAGTATCTGCGCGCCGCGCGGGAACTCACCGCCCAGGCTTGCACCCTGCTGGTGGTGGACGAAGTGCAGACCGGCATCGGCCGCACGGGGGAATGGTTCGCGCACCGCGCGGCCGGCATTGTTCCCGACGTGATGACACTGGCGAAGGGGCTCGGCGGGGGCTTCCCGATCGGGGCCGTAATCGCCTACGGGGAAGCGAACGCCTCCCTGCTCACGGCGGGGCAACACGGAACCACTTTCGGGGGGAACCCGCTTGCCGCCAAGGCCGGGCTCACCGTGCTGTCGGTGATCGCAGATGAGCGCCTGCTGGAGAACGTCCGCTTGCGCGGGCAGCAGTTCCGGCGCGCGCTGGCTGCGCTGCCGGGGGTGCGCGAGGTGCGGGGCCGGGGGCTGTTGCTGGGGATCGGCCTGGAGGCGGATAGCGCTGCCGATATCGTCGCGGCGGGACTGGCCCGGCCGGAGCTTGGGCTAATCCTGAATGCGCCGCGCCCGGACACCATCCGGCTGGCCCCGGCGCTGACTATCAGCGAGGCGGAAACGTCCCTGGCCTGTGAGGCGCTCGCGGAATTGATCACCGGCGCGGAGAAGGAAGCATGACCCGTTCTCTCACCACGAAGGCCTCCCGGCAGCAGCGCATCAGTGAACTGCTGGTCGGCGGCGATTACGGAAGTCAGCAGCAGCTGGCGGACGCGCTCGCGGCGGACGGGTTCGTCGTCACTCAGGCGACTCTCTCTAGGGACCTGCTAGAGCTGGGTGCGGAGCGCGTACGCGGCGAAAAAGGACAGCTGATATACGTGCTGCGCGATAGCGGCAGGGACAAGGGCGAGCCGGGACTGCAGCGCCTGCGCAGGCTTTGCGAGGAACTGCTGGTAAGCGCCCAGGCGAGCGACAACCTGGTGGTTGTGCGCACCCCTCCGGGGGCGGCGCACTACCTCGCGGCCGCGCTGGACGCCTCCCGCCTGCGGGGTGTGCTCGGCACCATCGCGGGAGACGACACCGTGATGGTGATTGCCGAAGCGGGGGGCGTGGGAGAAAACGTGGCGCAGCGATTACGGGAAATGGCGCAGCCCTCCTGACGGGAGGCGCACTCGTAGTGACACGGCCTAACTAAAACAAGACTTTGCTGCCGTGACAGGGCAGACTGGACCATAAACGTGGCAAAACAAAGAGGAGAAACACTGTGAAGGAACGTATCGTTCTCGCCTACTCGGGCGGTCTGGACACCTCCGTGGCTATTGGCTGGATCGCCGACGCCACGGGCGCCGAAGTTATCGCCTGCGCGGTTGACGTCGGCCAGGGCGGGGAGGACCTCGAGGTCATCCGCAAGCGCGCCCTCGATTGCGGCGCGGTAGAGGCCTACGTGGCCGACGCGCGCGACGAATTCGCGAGCGAATACTGCATGCCCGCGCTGAAGGCGAACGCGCTCTACATGGACGCCTACCCGGTGGTTAGCGCCATCTCCCGCCCCGTCATCACCAAGCACCTCGTGACCGCGGCCAAGAAGTTCGGTGCCAGCACCGTGGCCCACGGCTGCACCGGTAAGGGCAACGACCAGGTGCGTTTCGAGGTTTCGATTACCTCGCTGGCTCCCGAGCTCAAGTGCATCGCACCGGTGCGCGACCTCGCGCTGACCCGCGACCGCGCGATCGAATACGCGGAAGCCAAGAACCTGCCGATCGCCACCACCAAGCACAACCCGTTCTCGATCGATCAGAACGTGTGGGGCCGCGCCATTGAAACGGGCTTCCTGGAAGACATCTGGAACGAGCCGACCAAGGACGTCTATTCCTACACCGATGATCCGGCCTTCCCGCCGGTGGCCGACGAAGTGGTGATTTCCTTCAAGGAGGGCGTACCGGTAGCGATCGACGGTGAGGCAGTGACCCCGCTGCAGGCCATTCAGATCATGAACCGCCGCGCCGGCGCGCAGGGCATCGGCCGCATCGACATCGTCGAGGACCGCCTGGTCGGCATTAAGTCGCGCGAGGTTTACGAGGCCCCCGGCGCGATGGCGCTGATCGCGGCGCACCAGGAGCTTGAACGGGTTACCCTCGAACGCGAACAGGGCCGCTTCAAGCGCCAGGTGCAGGATCGCTGGACCGAGCTGGTCTACGACGGTCAGTGGTTTAGCCCGCTGAAGAAGTCCCTCGATGCCTTCATCGATCACACCCAGGCGTACGTGAACGGCGATATCCGCATGACCCTGCACGGTGGCCGTGCCACCGTCACCGGTCGCCGCAGCGATAGCGGCCTGTACGACTTCAACCTGGCCACCTACGACGAGGGCGATACCTTCGATCAGTCGCAGGCCCGCGGCTTTATCGAGATCTACGGTCTGGCCGCGAAGCAGGCCGCCGCCCGCGACGTCGCCTTCGGTAACGGCGAGGACTTCACCCTGCCCGAGGATCGCACCCGCGGGGGCGCTGCCTGATGGCGCAGGGCGAAAAGCGAGTCAGCCTGTGGGGTGGCCGCTTCGGCGGCGGTCCCGCCCCCGAGCTGGCCGCGCTCAGCGTCTCCACCCACTTCGATTTTTCGCTGGCGCAGTACGACATCAGCGGCTCTAAGGCGCACGCCCGCGTGCTGCACCGTGCCGGGCTGCTCAGCGATAGCGAACTGGAGCAGATGCTGGCGGCGCTGGAGCAGCTTTCCGCCGATGTGGCCGACGGTAGCTTCGTCGCCGCCCCGGAGGACGAGGACGTGCACACCGCGCTGGAGCGCGGTCTGCTGGAGCGCGCCGGGAGCGAGGTTGGTGGGAAGCTGCGCGCCGGTCGCTCTCGTAACGATCAGATAGCGACTCTGCTGCGCATGTACGTGCGCGACAACTCGCGGGCGCTGTCGGGCCTGGTGCTGGATCTGGTTGCGGTCTTGCTGGAGCGCGCGGTGGAGGTACACGGCGTGGCCATGCCGGGCCGCACTCACCTGCAGCACGCGCAGCCGGTGCTGCTTTCCCACCACCTGCTGGCGCACGCCTGGCCGCTGCTGCGTGACGTCGAGCGCCTGCGCGACCTGGATGCGCGTGCGGCGGTCAGCCCCTACGGTTCCGGCGCGCTTGCCGGCAGCTCTCTGGGACTCGACCCACAGGCGGTGGCGGCGGATCTCGGCTTCCGCGATTCCGTCTGGAATTCGATCGACGGTACCGCCTCGCGCGATATCGCCGCTGAGTTCGCGTTTGTGTGCGCGATGATCGGGGTGGATCTTTCCCGCCTGTCGGAAGAGATCATCCTTTGGAACACCAAAGAGTTCTCGTTCATCACGCTGGATGACGCGTTCTCCACCGGGTCCTCGATCATGCCGCAGAAGAAGAATCCCGACATCGCCGAGCTGGCGCGCGGCAAGAGCGGTCGTCTGCTGGGCAACCTCACCGGTCTGCTGGCCACGCTGAAGGCGATGCCCCTGGCATACAACCGCGACTTGCAAGAGGACAAGGAGCCGATCTTCGATTCGGTAGACACCCTGACCCTGTTGCTGCCCGCGTTCACCGGCATGATGGCTACCGCGCGGTTCAACACCGAGCGCATGGAGGAACTCGCGCCGCAGGGATTCTCCCTGGCGACCGACATCGCCGAGTTCCTGGTGCGCGAGGGCGTGCCGTTTAGGGAGGCGCACGAGATCTCCGGCAGCTGCGTGCGAGTCTGCGAGGAGAGCGGGCGGGAACTGTGGGATCTGAGCGACGAGGAATTTAGCCAGATTTCGCCGCACCTGACTCCCGCCGTGCGGGAGGTGCTGCACGTGCCCGGTTCGCTTGCCTCGCGCAACGCCAAGGGAGGCACCGCCCCCGATCGCGTGGCGGAGCAGGAAGCGCGGGTTGCGGAAGTGATCGCCGAGCTGCGCGAGTTTGCCGACAGCTAGCAGGCGCTAAAACACATCGCGAAAGCGGGGACGTTCCTTGGGGCGTCCCCGCTTTTGTTGCCTTAGGTTACGGCGTGCAAGGAACACCATGGGGCACAATAGGAGGGGTTGGGGAAAGGCTCCCCACGGGAAGGAAAGACGTGGAAAACATCCTGGACGAACTCCAGTGGCGTGACCTGATTGTTTCGTCGACCGGTATCGACGAACTGCGCACCGCCCTCGCGGCGGGTCCGGTCGGCCTCTATTGCGGGTTCGATCCGACCGCGTCATCGCTCCACGTGGGACACCTGACCCAGATCATCACGATGCGTCGCTTCCAGCTTGCCGGGCACCGCGTGTTCGCACTGGTTGGCGGCGCCACCGGCCTGATCGGTGATCCCCGTATGTCGGGGGAGCGGGTGCTTAACTCGCCAGAGGTGGTGCAGGGCTGGGTTAACAATCTGCGTGACCAGATCGGGCGTTTCCTCGACATGGAGGGCGAAAACCCGGTCACGATGGTGAACAACCTGGACTGGATCAGCCAGATGAGCGCGCTGGAACTGCTGCGCGACGTCGGCAAAAACTTCCGCATGGGCACGATGCTCGCGAAGGAAATCGTGGCCTCGCGTCTCCAGGGCGAGGGGCTTAGCTACACCGAGTTCAGCTACCAGATCCTGCAGGCGATTGACTTCCAGGAGCTGTTTAAGCGCCACGGCGTAACCCTCCAGTACGGCGGCAACGACCAGTGGGGGAACCTGCTCGGCGGGGTGGAGCTGATCCGCCGCACCCAGGGCGAAGAGGTGCACGCGCTGACCACGCCGCTGGTTACCAAGGCCGACGGTACCAAGTTCGGTAAGAGCGAGGGGGGAGCCGTCTGGCTTGATCCCGAACTCACCAGCCCGTACGCGTTCCACCAGTTCTGGCTGAATGCCGACGATCGCGACGTCGTGAATTACCTGAAGTTCTTCGCCTTCCGTACGCGGGAAGAGATTGCTGAACTGCAGCGGGCGACCGAGGAAGAACCGCACGCACGCAAGGCGCAGCGCGCGCTGGCCGATGACATGACAACCCTGGTGCACGGGGCAGAGGCGACGGCTGCGGTGAAGGCTGCCGCCTCGGTCCTGTTCGGCAAGGGTGACGTGCGCGGGCTGGATGCGGCGGCGCTGGCCACCGTCGCGGCGGAGCTACCGACCGCGCAGCTTTCGGGGGAGGTTTCCTTTGCCGATGCTTTCGTTAGCGTAGGCATCGTCAACTCCAAGAGCGCGGTGCGCCGGGCGATCAACGAAGGTGGCCTGTCGGTTAACGGGGAGAAGCTGAGCGATGCGGAGGCGTCCCTGGATTCGGTTACCCCGCTAGAGGGCGGTTGGCTGCTGCTACGGCGGGGACGCAAGACTGCCGCAATGGTAAAACTGCAGGTCAGCTAGGTTTAAGGGCTGTTTTAAGCCCGGTTGCGCCGCAGCTCACACGGCTTTTTCCTGTGACGGCGGCGACAGAAGGCGGTGTTTTGGCGGGTTTTCAGGCCTCCAAAACACCGCCTTTTTGTTAATTATTCGCTTCTGACCTGCACTTATGTTCCCGTTGGGGGTGTGCTTGCGGGAGGGTTTGCGCCGGTTTGACGCTGTCTGGCTAACCCCGTAATGTTTCTACCTGTCAGCCGCGAGGTTGGCGAGCGGAACAGCCCGGCTTGCCGGGTTCGGGAAACCGGAAGTTACGCGGGGTTGCTTCGAAAGAAACAATCTGGTAACGTAGTGATCCGCACCGAGGAGAAATCTTCGGAACAAGCCTTCTAGGAAAGCCTGTTTAGGCAGGTAATACTTGAAGTGCGGGTGTTGTTTGAAATCTCAATAGCGTGTTTGTTTATTGATGCCAAAGTTTTTTGGCAGTTATTGGACAGCTAGTTTTAATGCTAGATGTTTGTTTCTGTCAGGGTTATTTCTTTTTATTTT
>JAHUUL010000005.1 GCA_019218415.1 Dermabacteraceae bacterium TAE3-ERU27
ATCTGCACCAAATTGTCGGTCTGAGCTGTGGAAACGTTTTTCCGTTTCCCTGCTCCGTCCGGCGGGGCACGAGGAAAAACATTACTGACTTCCGTGGGGGCCGTCAACTCGAAAAGGGGTTTTCGGGGAGTGACCCCCATCACCGTGCCCTGACCTGCGGTTTTGCGGCTATGTTGGGCTACTGAGGAACGTATCCACGGTGCAATGCCACGATTCCGCCACTGAGGTTCCGGTACTGCACCCCCGCCAAACCGGCAGCCAGCATGTCCTGACGCAGTTCCTCCTGGCGCGGCCAGGCCACGATCGAATCCGCAAGATACTCGTAGGCCGACGGATCGGAGCTGAAAAGTCCCGAGACGCGCGGTAGGGCACGCATCAGGTACTCGAAGTAGACCTTCGCAAATACGGGATTGGTCGGACCGGAGAACTCACAGATCACAACCACTCCTCCCGGTCGCACCACGCGAGCCAGTTCGGCCAGTGCCACTCGGTGGTCTTTCACATTCCGCAAACCAAAAGACATGGTTGCGCCGTCGAACTCGTTGTCCGCAAAGGGCAGCGCCATCGCGTCTGCCTTCACGAACTCAATGTCGGGATAGCGCTTGCGCCCCTCAGCCATCATGCCCTCTGAGAAATCGGCCGCGATCGCATCCAGCCCGCTCTGCCGTAACGCGGCGGTAGAAGTCCCCGTCCCAGCCGCAAGGTCCAGCACACGGGCGCCGGCGGGCAGCTCCAGAGCTTGCGTGGTGGCCCGCCGCCAAGCCCCCTCCTGACCAAATGCCAGGATCGTGTTTAGCAGGTCATACTTCGGCGCTACCCGGTCAAACATGGCGCTTACTTCGTGCGGCTGCTTGTCCAGACGGGGGCGCTGCGCGGCGCTGTCTCGTTCGCTCATGGCTCCAGTTTGGCACGGCCTCCCCACGGATGTCGGCCGGGCACGCAAAAGTCCCCCGGCAAAACCGGGGGACCTGGCTAATTCTGCGACGCGAAAACGCCTAGACGAGCGGCTTCTTGTCCTGCACGAAGCGGTAGTAGTCAGCCAGCTTGAGCTTGCTTGCCGCGGCGTCATCGATCACGACAGTGACCTTCTGGTGCAGCTGCAGCACGGAAGCCGGGCAGAACGCGGATACCGCCCCCTCCGACATGGCCGCAATAGCGTCTGCCTTGCCTTCACCGGTAGCGGTCAGCACGATCCGGCGTGCCTGGGAAATAGTGCCAAGGCCCTGGGTAAGAACGTGGATCGGCACCGTCTCACCGTCGGTAAAGAAGCGCATGTTGTCCGAAATGGTCTGCTCCGTCAGGGTCTTGAGACGGGTGCGCGAAGTGAGCGCGCTGCCCGGCTCGTTGAAACCGATGTGTCCGTCGGTGCCAATCCCCAGGATCTGCAGATCAACCCCGCCCGCAGCAGCGATCGCCTCGTCGTACCGAATCGCCTCTGCACGCGGATCTTCGGCCTCTCCGTTCGGGGAATTGACGGCGTCGTCCGCAATGTCGATCAGGCTCGTAAAGTTATCGCGAATGAAGCGGTAGTAGGACTGTTCGTGGGTGCGGGGCAGGCCGACGTACTCGTCGAGCAGGAACGCCTGTGCGTTCTTAAAGCTCAGGCCCTCTTCGCGGTGCCTGCGCATCAGTTCGCCGTAGCTCTTCAGCGGAGAAGAACCGGTGGCCAGGCCGAGGGTAATCCTGCCGTCGGCAGCGTTACGGATTGCGTTTTCGAACTCGTCGGCAACGCGGGACGCAACGGCCTCTTCGGTAGGAAGAATGATGATTTCCATGTGTCTCTGCAGCTCCTACGCTCAGAATGAACAAATTACGGGCCGGGCGGCAGCGCCCGGAAGCCTAACCCCTGCGGGGTTCCAGGATATCTAGAAGTTCCGCGAATACGGCGGGACCACCGCCACGCAAACCGTCGTGGTGCAGGCGGTTAGTCACCGAGGTTGTGCACAGCGGCATGAGCTCCGCCGTACGCCGCGAGAAATCGTACGGGACGTAAACGTCGTCCAAATAAACCTTGGCAGCGGACGGTACCGGGCAATTTGCCAGGGCGTCGAGGTCGTACAGCGCGCCCCAGTCGTCCTTCTGGGCCAGGATCTCGGCCGCCTCAGCGAACGGCACCAGGGAGGGGTCCTGCGCAAACATCCACGGATGGATCGATTCCCCGGTCAGCAGCAGCTCATCCGCGAGCGGGGAGAAGTCCTCGCGCTCGTCCTTCATGCGATGCGCCGACCAGCGGGTGGCGGCCCCCTGCGAATAAATCGACTCATGCAGCACACCGTAAAGGGGCACGCTCGCGAACGAGAGCGCGCTACCGCACTCGGCCAGGAAGCGGGTCGAGAGCCGTTTCCGGGAGCCATGCGCTGCCCAGGCGTCCTCTACCAGGAAGGCCAGGGAGGTAGGTCCGTCCCAGCTGCCCAGGAACTTGCCCAACTGCTGCAGGCGTTCCGGGGTGAAGCGCTCCCCCGTCGGCAAAAATTCCTCGTTCTCCGCCAGGTGATGCGCGATCCGGGAAAGCTCGCGGGCCTGGGACGGGAAGCGCCCCGCGAACACCGCGTGGCGGCGCTTCATCAGCCCCAGAGTGGTCCGGTAAACGTCATCGATGTCCTCGTGAACAGTGGCAAGGCCGCCGGTAAACAGGGACGCGGTGAGGGAATCGGGGAAGGTGGATAGGTAGGTAGGTGAGGGTGATAAACCCGCCGAAGCTCTGCCCGAGGCTAATCCAGGGGCGGTCCGCGCACAGCAGGCGACGTACGGCCTCCGCATCACGCACGATATCCGGGGCACGCAGGTGGCTGAGGTACTCCGCCAGCTCCGCAGCAGGCAGGGACTCCGCCAGGGAAGCATCCACCGCGCTGGAGCGGCCGGTGCCGCGCTGGTCCAGTAGAAACACCCTGAAGCCGCGCGAAAGGGCCTCCCCGAGCCAGCCGTCGGCGCTAAGTGGTCGCGGCGAGGGGCAGCCCGGGCCGCCCTGGAAAAATACCAGTCCCGGAAGGTCACAGTCATCGAACTCATCGCCCACTTCCGCGTCGCTCAGCGGCGGGCTCTGCCATGCCTTCACCGGGCGCACTTCACGCGCGAACAGGTCCATCCGGCGGTTATCTGCGGGGTTTTCCCAATCCAAGGGAGCGTCCAGCACGTGGTCCAGGAAAATCATGTCCCCTACCCGCTGCAGACGGGTCGATTTACGCTGGGCGGTTACTGACGGTTCAAGCTGTGAAAAAACGGGCATGCCTCCATCACATCATGTGACGGGGGCATGCCGCGAGATTTTCAGCTACCTGTCGGCGCTCAATCCTTCTTCTTCGGCGGGGCCGAAGCGGCTTCGAAGGCTGCGCGCGGGTTTTCGCCTTCCTTGATGCCGACGAGCTCGCGTGCCGAGACGCCCTGGGTCAGCCAGCCCGCGATCACGGAGATCTTACGGCGCAGGGTGGGCATCGCGTAAACGTGGTAAGCACGAGCCATCAGCCAGATCGGGAAGCCCTTGACGTCAATCACGCGGCCGCCGATCATCAGCTGACCAACGCCCTTGTAACGGCCGAGGGTGGCCATGGTGCCGAGGTTCTTGTGGAAGTAGTCCACCAGCGGACGGCCCTGGATATCGCGCACCAGGTTATCGGCGAGCTGACGCGCCTGGCGCACAGCGTGCTGCGCGTTCGGCGGGCAGAACTTGCCTTCGCCAGCGGCCAGGTCGGGAACCGTGGTGCAGTCGCCCGCGGCGAAGATGTTCTCCAGCGGACCGTTTTCGCCCTTGACGCGCAGATCGGGCAGGCAGTCGAGGCGGCCGGTCTGGTTGAGCGGCAGATCGGACTGCGCCAGTACCGGGTTCGGCTTGATGCCGGCCGTCCACACGATCAGGTCGGAAGCGAACTCGTCGCCATCGGAGGTCTTGACGATACCGTCCTCGCAGGAGTTGAGGAAGGTCTCCAGCTTGACCTCGATACCGCGCTCGCGCAGCTGCTTGAGAGCGTACTTGCCCAGGTTTTCGCCAACCTCGGGCAGGATGCGGCCCATCGCTTCGATGAGTACGAAACGCACGTCGGAGGCGTGCAGATCCGGGTAGTAGCGCAGCACGCCGCGGACCATGTCCTCGGCCTCAGCAATCGCCTCGCCGCCGGCGAAGCCGCCGCCGACGAAGGTGAAGGTGAGCAGGCGACGACGGATCTCGGGATCCTTAGTGGTTGCGGCCTCTGCCAGGTTACCGAGGATACGGTCACGAACCGCGACTGCCTCTTCTACCCACTTGAAGCCAATGGCGTTTTCGGCCAGGCCCGGAATCGGCAGGGTACGCGGCACCGCGCCCAGGCCGACCACGAGGTAGTCGTAGCTAACGTCCAGCTCTTCGCCTTCTTCGGTGCTCACCACGACGGTGCGCTCGGCATGCTTGATCTCGGTTACGGAACCGGTGATCAGCTTGCAGCCACGCAGCACGCTGCGGTGCGGGGCCAGGACGTTACGGGGATCGATCGCCCCCGCGCCGACCTCGGGGAGGAAGGGCTGGTAAGTAAGGTAGGGACGCGGGTCAACGACGCTGATGGACACCTGCGAACCGAGTTCTTTACGGACACGTTCAGCTACACCCATGCCGACGCTACCGCCGCCAAGGATCAGAATATGGGGCTTGCTTCCATTGAATGACATGCATACAGCGTATGCCGACGGCCCCGCTGCGGCAATTAGGCACCGCAAAAGAATCCGCACCCTCACAGGGAAAAGCCACCCTAGTGAGCAGTTTCACCGGCTAGGGAAAAGCTCTTTACGCAAGTTGCAGGGCGATCCCGTCCAGGATGTCGCTTTCACTGGTGTAGGCGCGGGTCACCCCGCTGGCCTCGGCAACACGCTCCAAGATACGCGAATAGATTAGGCAGCCAGCCGCGATCACATCTACGCGCCCCGGGTGGATGGCCTTAATCGCGGCGCGTTTTTCGCGCGGCGCGGCGGCAATTTCACGGCAGGCGGCAACTATCTCGGAAATACCGAAGCTGGCCCCGTTGATCTTTTCGGGCTGGTAACTTTCCAGGCCCAGCAGATAAGCGGTCACGGTGGTGATCGTTCCGGCCACTCCCACGACGCTCGCCACGCGAGAGAAGTCCACTGCGCCTGCCGCTTCGTCCAGGAGACGATCGATCTCTGCAACGGCGGCAGAAACCTCGCTCTCGCTCGGCGGATCGCTAAGCAGATAGCGTTCGCTTAGGCGCACACTCCCCATGTCGGTGCTAATGCGCTGCTCGGCACGCTCGCTGCCCAGCACGAACTCGGTGGAGCCGCCCCCGATATCGATCACGAGATGCGGCCCGGGAATGTCTTGAGCCAGGGTGCTGACCGCGCCCCGGAAGGAGAGCTGTGCTTCCTCGTCCCCCGGTACCACCTCTACCTCTACCCCAAGGATTTCCTTGACGGCAGAGACAAAGACGTCCCGGTTGCCCGCATCGCGAGTGGCCGAGGTGGCTACGAAACGCACCTGCTCCACCCCGTTATCGCGGCAAAGCTGCGCGTATTCGCGGGTTGCCGCCAGGGTACGCTCTATGGCCTCGGGATCCAGCATGCCTGTCCGATCCACCCCGTAGCCGAGGCGCACCACGCGCATTTCCCGCACGATCTGGCTCATCCGACCGCCCTGTACATCAGCAATAAGCAGCCTGATCGAGTTGGTGCCACAGTCTATGGCGGCCACGCGGCGCGGCTTGAGCTGAAGCTCCCCCGGTTCTTCGCAGCGGCAAACGTTCATGTCTATGCCGGCCTTTTCGAGGGCCAGATCGCCGATCGGGTTCACCCCCGGTCCCTCTGCTAGGGAGTGCCCCGCCAGGGCATGCAAGCACTTAACGCGCGTCGGCATTCCACCTGCGCTGGTGTTTGCCAGGTGCTCCACCACGCCGAGTTGATTGCGCCGATAAATGTAACGGGCGTGAGCCTGCGCGTAGGCCTCGCGCAGCTCCGCATCATTCGCTAAACGCTCGTTCAAACCGACCATCTCGCCGTCCGCCTCCAGGCGTGACATCGCCTGCACGACGCTCGGCAAGGTCAGGTACAGGCTGGTCGGGAAAGGAGTCCCCCCGGGGAGCAGCGTGACGGTGCGAACCACCGCCGGGTTACCGCAGATGCAGCGTCGCGCTATCGAATGCACCCCGCGCATGTGGCGCCCAACCTGCGCATACATTACCTCTAGGTCACGCTCCGTGGCCGGGGATTCGTACGGCAGCGCGGGCAGTTCGGGGGTTGTCACGTAATTTCGTTCCTCAAGCTTATGAGCGGTCAATTTTTTCGTTCGGGAACCTGCTGGATGGAGCCTGCGCCCTCCAACGATTCCCAAAGCAATGAATACCAGGGTTTTTGTTCTGCGCGCGCTTTTTCGCGCTGCTCCTCGGTGAGGGGCAGTTCCCTACCACTCGAGTCGGTTAGCCGGTATTGGGTTTCTCCCGGCATCACGTAAAGCAGTCTCTCACGGGCCTGCGCGGCGACATACGCGGGGTCGTCCCAGCGCTTAACGTCTATCTGTAGCTCCGCTACTTCTTTTTCGCGCTGCGCGACTTCTGCGCGGGCAGCCGCAAGTTGCTGTTTCTGCGCGACGTAGGAATTAACCCTGGGAACCACTATCACCAGGGCAAGCACGACCACCGCCAACAGGATGAGCGACTTGCTTGTCATAGTCGCAGCGATTTCGCGCAGCTTGGCCGCGGTCGCGTTCGCACCCGCATTTCTGCGCGAGCGTTTTTTTGCCCTGTACGCGGCAACCGGGCGCCTCGCGTTCTGCGAGGCGCCCGGTCGTTTCAAAGTCATGCTATTAGGCTACCGTGAAACGCGGGAAAGCCGACGCACCTGCGTAGCGAGCCGCGTCACCGAGCTCCTCTTCGATGCGCATGAGCTGGTTGTACTTGTTGACACGCTCGCCGCGGGCGGGAGCGCCGGACTTGATCTGGCCACAGTTAACGGCAACCGCGAGGTCAGCGATAACGGTGTCCTCGGTCTCGCCGGAACGGTGGGACATCATGCAGCGGAAACCGTTGCGGTGTGCCAGCTCGACGGCGTCGAGGGTCTCGGTCAGCGAACCGATCTGGTTCACCTTCACGAGCAGAGAGTTAGCGGCCTTGAGCTCGATGCCCTTGGCGAGACGCTCCGGGTTGGTAACGAAGAGGTCGTCGCCCACGATCTGCACGCGGTCGCCAAGCTTGGCCTGCATGGCTACCCAGCCATCCCAGTCGTCTTCGTTCAGCGGGTCCTCGATGGATACCAGCGGGAAGTCGTTTACGAGGCCCTCGTAGTAGGCGACCATGTCGTCCGAGGTCTTCTTCTCGCCCTCGAAGAGGTAAGCGCCATCCTCGTAGAACTCGGAAGCGGCAACGTCGAGAGCCAGGGCAACGTCCTTGCCGGGCTCGAAGCCGGCCTTCTCGATGGCCTCCACGATCAGCTCAAGAGCAGCGCGGTTCGACTCGAGGTTCGGAGCGAAGCCGCCCTCGTCGCCCAGGCCGGTGGCCAGGCCGCGGTCGTGCAGAACCTTCTTCAGGCTGTGGTAAACCTCTGCACCCCAGCGCATGGCTTCCTTGAAGGAAGGAGCGCCGATCGGAGCGATCATGAACTCCTGGATGTCAACGTTGGAGTCCGCGTGGGAGCCACCGTTGAGGATGTTCATCATCGGAACGGGCAGAACGTGAGCGTTCGGGCCGCCAACGTAGCGGTAGAACGGCAGATCGGCCTGGTCAGCGGCGGCCTTGGCCACCGCGAGGGAGATACCCAGGATCGCGTTAGCGCCCAGGTTGCCCTTGTTCGGGGTGCCGTCCTGCTCGATCAGGAACTGGTCGATCTCGCGCTGGTCAGCCGGGTCGAAACCGACGAGCTTCGGCTCGAGGTCGCATACCGCCTCAACAGCCTGCTCGACGCCCTTACCCAGGTAGCGGGACTTCACGCCGTCGCGCTTTTCGACAGCTTCGAAAGCACCGGTGGAAGCACCGGACGGAACGGCGGCGCGGGCTGCGCTACCGTCTTCGAGGACTACCTCGACCTCAACGGTGGGGTTGCCGCGCGAATCAAGAATCTCGCGGGCGTAAACGGCATCGATAGCTGCCATGGGGTGTGCTCCTTCTTAAGAGAGGATAGATCGGGCAGGTCGGTCAGCACTGACCTCCCGGTCACAAGTCTATGCGGAACCGGTCCCGTTTGACATGTCCTGCAGCGCGCTTGAGAGAAGGGCCCGCAGACTTGACTCCAGGTCTACATCCTCTCTTTCGAACTTGATAACCTCTGCCAGCAGGTTTAGCCCCGGGGCCAGTTCCGGGCGCTCTCGCGAAACCTTTTGCGCGGATCGCCACAGGGCATCAGAAAGTCCCTCTTGCCGGGCCCTGTGCGCGATCTTCCAGGCGCGCTGCAACGCGGGCAAAGATAGCGGCAAAGAATCATCCAGCGCGCGTTGTTTCCCCTTCGTCTCTCGCTTTTTCACCAGGTGCCATTGCGCCACTATTTCGTCGGTGCTCAGATCGCTCTGCGGGACCCGTCCCCCGTCCCCCTGGAACACGTGCGGGTTACGGCGATACATTTTTTCGTTCAGCGCCCTGGCCACATCGTCAAAGTTCCAAGGCCCTCCCGCTTCCTGCCCCAGACGAGCATGAAATACCAGTTGGAACAAAATGTCTCCGAGTTCCGAAAGCAGCTCTTCGCGTTCCGGTTGGGGAGAATCGAGCAGTTCCAGGACTTCGTGCGTTTCCTCGAGCAGATAACGTGCCAGGCTCGCGTGGGTCTGCTGCGCGCTCCAGAGATCCCCTCCCTCACTGCGCAGAACGTCCATCACGCGTACGGATTCAATCGCTTCCGCACCGGGTAGGAGTGGGGAAGCCTCCAGCACCAGGATTTTTTCGGCGTCCCACCCCGCCTCGCGCGCGGCGGCGAAGGCACCGACAAAAGCGGTGCTTTCCCTATCCAGCAGCCAGCACGCATCGCCGCCTACCGGTGACGGCGGTTCCTGGCCCGCACGCCAGGCTACCCCGGCATTATCCAAAGCCTCCTGCCAACCATTCCCCCGGCAGCTCAGCACGGTTTCACGGGCGGCGTGCAGCGCCTGCCACCCCGGCCAGGTCAGCAGGCCGGGGGCGTTACGGGTAGAGACGGGGAGGATAGTTAGCTTCGGCAAGGAGGATCCTAGGTGAGAGTTTCCAGCGCGGTACGGCACCATTCGAGAAGCTGTTTGTCCCGCAGCTCGGTGCCGCCAATCTTCTTAGTCACCGGCCTGGGCAAAAGCACCTGCCTGGTAGCCGGTTTCAGGATCGCGCCCGGGTAGAGGCGCTTCACCCGCATCACCACGGAATCGGACGGTTCCAGGTGCGCGAAGCGAATCATCTTGCCGACCGCCTGTACCTCGTCCACTCCGTGTTCGCGGCAATCAACCCGGAAACGCGCCACATCCAGCAGCACCTCCACCGGTTCGGGCAGCGGGCCGTAGCGATCGATCAGCTCCGTGCGTTCCTCGGCAATCTGCTCGGGCGTATCCGCCTGCGAGAGCTTGCCGTAAGCCTCCAAGCGCAAGCGCTCCGAGGGCACGTAATCGTGCGGCAGGTGAGCATCCAGGGGCAGTTCCACCCTGACCTCGCCTCGCTCCGGGGCGCGCTCGCCCCGATAGTCGGCCACGGCCTCGCCCACCATGCGCACGTACAGGTCGAAGCCGACGCCCGCGATGTGTCCCGACTGTTGGCCGCCGAGCAGGTTACCCGCGCCGCGAATCTCCAGGTCCTTCATGGCAACCTGCATGCCCGCCCCCAGGTCGGTGTGCGCGGCCAGGGTGCTGAGACGTTCGTGCGCCGTTTCCGTGAGCGGCTTGGTCGGCGAATACAGGAAGTAGGCGTAGGCGCGTTCCCGGCCGCGCCCGACTCGGCCACGCAACTGGTGCAGCTGAGACAGGCCAAACCGATCCGCCCTATCCACGATGAGCGTGTTCGCGTTCGCGATGTCCAGACCGGTTTCAACGATGGTGGTGCAGACCAGGACGTCGAAACGCTTTTCCCAGAAGTCCACGATGACGCGCTCCAGCTGGTGCTCGTTCATCTGGCCGTGCGCTACCTCGATCCTGGCGTCAGGCACCAGTTCGCGCAGCTTCGCGGCCACCCGGTCGATGTCCTCAACCCGGTTATGGACGTAGAAAACCTGCCCCTCACGCAGCAGTTCGCGGCGTATCGCCGCGCCGATCTGCTTTTCTTCCCAGGCACCGACGTAGGTCAGTACCGGGTGGCGTTCCTCCGGCGGGGTGGCCAGGGTGGACATCTCCCTGATTCCGGTCACGGCCATTTCGAGGGTGCGCGGGATCGGCGTGGCGCTCATGGAGAGCACGTCTACGTCGGTGCGCATCGCCTTCAGCGTTTCTTTGTGTTCCACGCCGAAACGCTGTTCCTCATCGATCACCACCAGGCCCAGATTCTTGAACCTGACCTGCCCCGTAATGAGGCGATGGGTGCCAATCACCACGTCAATTTTGCCCTGCGCCAGTTCCTCGACGATTTCGGCGGACTCTTTGGGGGTCTGGAAGCGCGACAGCGCCCGTACCTTGACGGGGAAACCGGCGTAGCGCTCAGTAAAGGTTTCCAGATGCTGCTGCGCCAGCAGGGTGGTCGGGCAGAGAACCGCCACCTGCTTGCCGTCCTGCACCGCCTTGAAGGCAGCCCGCACGGCGATCTCGGTCTTTCCGTAGCCGACGTCGCCGCAAACCAGGCGGTCCATCGGTACCGGCTTTTCCATGTCGCGCTTGACCTCATCGATGGTGGAAAGCTGATCCGGGGTTTCCACGTAAGCGAAGGCATCTTCCAGCTCACGCTGCCAGGGGGTGTCGGGAGAAAAAGCGTATCCGGGAGCAGACTGGCGTGCGGAATACAGGCGCACCAGTTCCCCCGCTATTTCCTTGACCGCGCGCCGCGCCTTGGCCTTGGTTTTCGCCCAATCGGAGCCGCCCATCTTGCTGAGGGTCGGTTCCTCCCCGCCCACGTACTTACTGATCTGGTCAAGCTGATCGCTAGGTACGTAAAGCCTGTCCCCCGGCTGGCCGCGTTTGCTGGAGGCGTATTCCAACACCAGGTATTCGCGCATGGCGGCTTTCGCGCCGGAACCGATGCTGCGGCTGGTCATCTCCACGAAACGGCCGACGCCGTGGTGATCGTGCACCACGAAATCGCCGGGGCGTAGCTGCAGCGGATCCACCACGGCCCGCCGCCGCGCGGGGATGCGCGCGTCCTGCGCCCTGTAAGCGCCGCTCTTGCCCGTGACGTCCTTCTCCGAAACAAGCATGGTCCGGCATTTCTCCGCCAGGAAACCCGCCCCGACGGGGCCGGTCGTGACCACCACTTCGCCGCTGTCTATCCCGTGCGGATAGTCGGCCAGGAAATCCTTGCTGAAGCGGGCAGGCAGACCCGCCGCGGCAAGTTCCTGCGCGATATGCCTGCCGCGCCCGGCACCGACGGTAACGATGACGCTCCGCCAGCCCTCGCTGCGTCGGCGTGCAATATCCACCGCCGCCAGGCGCACATCGCCCTCGTAACCGGGATGCGCCGAGATCGCGAGGCTGAGCACGTCGTTTTCTTCATCGTCGGCCATGCCGAACGGCTGCAAGCGCAGCAGTCGCGGGGTGCGGGCCAGAATGTCAGCGCGCACGCCCTCATACTCGAGGAAGCTCGCAGCGTGCACATCCAGGGGGATGTTGCCTCCTGCCGCCGCACTGGACCAGGCGGCCCCGAGGAATTCGTCCGTGGTAGCCACCAAATCGGCGGCCCGGGCACGCACCCGTTCCGGTTCCAGCACCGCGAAACGGGCACCGCGCGGTAGCACGTCGAGCAACGATTCCATGCCATCGACCAAGACCGGGCTGAGCGACTCCATGCCCTCCACGGCGACGCCCTGCGAGATCTTTGCCAGCATTTCGCGCGCGCCGGGCAGCTCGCTCATAAGCGCGGCTGCCCGCGCCTTTACCTCGTCGGTCAGGAGCAGCTCGCGGCAGGGCGGGGCGTAGAGGCCGTGCGGGGCTTCCTCCAGGGAACGCTGATCGGCAAGGTAGAAGAAACGTACCTCGTCTACCTCGTCCCCGAAGAATTCCAGGCGCAGCGGATGTGCTTCGATCGGCGGAAAAACGTCCAGGATACCGCCGCGCACGGCGTATTCGCCGCGCCGCTCTACCATGTCTACCCTGGTGTACGCGGCCGCCTGCAATTGATCGACGAGCGCCTCCAGCGCTATCTGCTCACCGCGTTTGGCGGTCACCGGAATCAGCTCCCCCAGCCCCTTGACCATCGGCTGCAAAAGCGAACGCACGGGCAACACCAGCACCCGCACGGCTCCCGCCTCGCGCGGATGGGCCAGCCTGCGCAGGGTAGCTATGCGGCGGGCAATGGTGTCCGAACGGGGCGAAAGCCTTTCGTGCGGCAGGGTTTCCCAAGCAGGCAGCTCCGCCACGCTTTCCGGGTCTAGCAGACAGCGCAGCAGCGCGGCTGTTTCTTCCGCCGCCCTGGTGGTAGAGGTGATGACGACCAACGGATCGCTGCCGTCACCCCGGGTTTGGCCGGCTTCGTCGGCAAGCAAAAAGGGATAGCTACCGGGGGGAGCCGTGACGCTAATCAGCGGCCCCTCCGCCTCGCGCACCCTGGTAAAAGCCGGGGCAAGCTCCTCCAGCAGCGGCTTTAGGCTCACTTGCGGGCCGCCTTAGCGTGCACTTCCTGCTGCGCCTGCGTTAGGCCGTTAAGCACCAGTTTCAGGGTGGCCTGCGCGGTATCGTCGATCAGCAGCGGCAGGGTCTGCCTTTCCTCGGCGGTGAACGGGGCGAGGACGTGGTCCGACACCTCCATCCGGCCCGCGGGCCGGCCGACGCCAGCCCGGACCCGCAGGTAGTCTTTCGTGCCGAGGCAGCGGCTGATGTCTTTCAGCCCGTTATGGCCGCCCTCGCCACCGCCGCGCTTCAGCCGTACCGTGTCGAAGGGGAGGTCGATATCGTCGTGCACCACCACCAGCTCCTCCGCGCCGTAGAAGGCTTTTAGCTTCTGGACGGGGGTGCCGGAAACGTTCATGTATGTGGTTGGCTTCGCAAAAACCACGCGCACGGAATCGGCCCCGTATCCGCCGAGCCGCCCCTCGATCACGTCGGCCTGCGCCTTCCCGGAAGCCTTGAAGGAAGCACCGATCTCCTCCGCCAGGGCGTCCAGCACCATGTGGCCTATGTTGTGACGGGTGGCCGCGTAACGGGGGCCGGGGTTACCCAGGCCGACAATCAGAATGGGGGCGGACACGCCGGGTTCCTTTCCATGCAACTTCAGACAAAAACACCGTACCGGGAGACGCGAAAAAACGCGGCCCCCGGCACGGCTCAAAAAGCTTGGCTTAGCGCCAGGATCACTCCTCTTCGGAGGACTCCTCAGCAGCTTCGCCCTCTGCCTCTGCGCCCTCTTCCGGCTCTTCCTCACGCGGCTCGGTGACGGAAACAACCAGCAGCTCGGGATCGCTCACCATCTCGGTGCCGTTCTCGAGCGGGAGATCGCCAGCCAGCAGCTGGTAGCCGATTTCCTTGCCCTCGACGTCGATCTCGATGCCCTCGGGCAGGTGGATCGCCTCGGCGGAAACGGTGACCAGCTGGGTCTCGACGACAGCAACACCGGGGGAAACCGGCTCGCCAACGATGGTGACGGGGATTTCGACCTCGACCTTTTCGCCGCGCTTAACGGCGATCAGGTCAATGTGGGCCAGGTTGCGCTTGAGCGGGTGACGCTGAATGTCCTTGAGCAGGGCAACGTGCTTTTCGCCGCTGGGCAGCTCCAGCTCAACCAGAGCGTTAGCGTTACGGGCGATCAGCGCGGTCTGGTGACCGGGCAGCACGAGGTGCAGCGGGTCCATGCCGTGACCGTAGAGAACCGCGGGGATCTTACCCTCAACGCGCAGACGGCGCGAGGCACCCTTACCGAACTCGGTACGCTCTTCGACCTTAAGATTTTCAGCCATTTCGGCTCCTTCCAACAACGGATGAAGGCGAGGCGGGTAGCGCACCGATAAACGAGTACCAAGTACGAACGCCGCGTCGATGACGGACAAGGCACAAAACGCCTCTCCCTCGCCGGGGCAACCCTTTAATGATAGCGACAGGGAGTATCACCCGCTACCGGTTACGGCGGCGGGTGACACACGCGACTGTGCGGACGCTCAGTGGGCGAAACTGCCGCGGTTCGCCACCTTGGGCATCGGGGACTCAAGCGCGTCCAGGTAGGCGACCTCCGCACGCAGGTCGGCAAGGAACTTCTCGGCCAGGTCGCGGCTGAAGCCATTACGCACCACCACACGCTGCACCGTCAGGTCGGAGATGTCATCGGGCATGGGATAGGCGGGTACCAGCCAAACCTTCATACGCAAACGCTCGGACAGGTGGTGCAGGTTCCACTTGTCGGTATGCCCCGCCCTTAGGCTCCAGGCGAATACCGGGATGTCGCTGCCGTCGTTCCACAGCTCAAACTGGGGCATCTGCGCGATCTGTCCCGACAGGAAAAGCGCGACGTCCTGGGAGGCCTGCTGCACACGCCGGTAGCCCTCGAAACCGAGACGCAGGAACAGGTAGTACTGCAAGAGCACCTGCGAGCCGGGGCGCGAGAAGTTCAGGGCGAAAGTGGGCATCTCTCCGCCCAGGTAACTGACCTTGAAGATTAGATCCTCGGGCAGCACGTCGGTATCGCGCCAGACGACCCAGCCGAGCCCCGGATAAACCAGGCCGTACTTGTGGGCCGAGGTGCTGATCGAGGCGACACGCGCAATCTTGAAGTCCCATTCCAGATCCGGCTGGATGAAGGGGGCGATCATGCCACCGGACGCGCCATCAACGTGGATGGGGATATCGAGTCCCCGCTTCTCCTGGATCTCGTCGAGCACGGCGGCGATCTGCTTCACCGGCTCGTACATGCCCGTGTAGGTGACGCCCATGATGGCTACTACGCCGATCGTGTTTTCGTCCACGTAAGAATCGAGATCGTGGCCGTCGAGCACCTTATGCTCACGAGAAATCGGCACGTAACGCGGCTCTACATCGAAATAGTTGCAGAACTTCTCCCAGCACACCTGCACCGCGCTGGAGAGCACCAGGTTGGGCTTTTCGGTGCTCAGGCCGGCCGCGCGGCGGGCGTGTTGCCAGCGACGCTTCAACGCCAGGCCACCCAACATGCAAGCTTCGGAGGAGCCGATGGTGGAGCAGCCTATCGCCCGCTCCGGATCGGGGGCATGCCAGAGGTCGGCCAAAATACGCCAGCAGCGCTCCTCCACGGCGGCGGTCTGCGGGTATTCGTCCTTGTCGATCATGTTCTTGTCCGCAGCCTCGACATACAGCTTGCGGGCCTCATCGTCCATCCAGGTGCTGACGAAGGTGGCCAGGTTCAGGCGGGCGTTGCCGTCCAGCATGGCCTCATCGTGCACCACCTGGTAGGCGGTCTCGGGCAGGCTTTCCCCGGCGGGGAGAGAGAAACGAGGTAGTTCCCCCGCTTCCTCTGGCCGGGCGAACAGGGGGTTGATAGAGAGACTATCGTTCATTTCTTTCTCGCTACGCGCGGGGAAAGCCGCCATTTGAGACTCCTTTATATGTGCCTACACTTCACCCTCGAAGAGGCTGGTTACGCTACCGTCGTCGAATACCGCACGGATAGCCCGCGCGATGAGCGGCGCGATAGAAATTTGTGTCAGTTTATCGAACTGCTTCTCCGGCGGAATAGGCAGGGTGTTGGTGCAGATAACCTCGGAGATCGGCGCCTGCACCAGACGGGAAACCGCCGGGCCGGAAAGGATCGGGTGGGTGGTGGCCACGACAACGTCGGTCGCGCCCTGTTCCATCAGCGCTTCCGCCGCCTGGCAAATGGTGCCGGCGGTATCGATCATGTCGTCCACCAGGATGCAGCGCTTACCGCTGACATCGCCGATAACGCGCTTAGCGACGGTCGAGTTCGGGCGGGTCGTGTCGCGCGACTTGTGCACGAACGCGAGCCCGACGCCGCCGAGGCGCTTGGCCCACAGCTCCGCAACGCGGATGCGGCCCGCGTCCGGGGACACCACCACGATGTCGTCCTTGCCGTACTTGCGCTCCACGTATTCGGCCAGTACGGGCAGTGCCATCAGGTGATCCACCGGGCGATCGAAGTAGCCCTGCACCTGCGGCGCGTGCAGATCCACGCTCATCACACGATCCGCGCCTGCGGTCTGGAAAAGGTCAGCTACCAGGCGTGCCGAAATCGGCTCGCGGCCGCGGTGCTTTTTATCCTGGCGGGCGTAGGGGAAGCAGGGGGCGATGGCGGTGATCCGCTTGGCCGACGCACGCTTGAGCGCGTCGATCATGATCAGGTTCTCCATCAGCCAGTTGTTTAGAGGGGCCGGGTGAGACTGCAGCACGAAAGCGTCGGTGCCGCGCACGGACTCACCGTAGCGCACGTAGATCTCGCCGTTGGCGAAGTCCCACGCATCAACCGGTAGAACTTCCACCCCCAGTTCCTCGGCTACTTCCTGGGCCAGCACCGGATGCGCCCGGCCCGATACGAGAACCAGGCGCTTTTCGCCGGTTGCGCTAATACCTGTCATGACTTATTTCCCCTCGCCGTTTTCCCGACTCTCGGCTGCTGCCTTGGCTGACGCGGTACCCGCCCTACGCGCCTCGGTCCAGCCCTCGATATTTCGTTGCCGTACCTCGTTGATGCCCAGGGCACCAGCGGGAACTTCCTCTCGCACCAGCGTTCCCGCGCCGGTTGCGCAGCCGTCTCCCAGGGTGACGGGCGCTACCAGCACGTTGTCGCTACCGACGCGCACGTGCTTGCCGATCTTGGTGCGATGCTTATTGACCCCGTCGTAGTTAGCGACGATGGTGGCGGCGCCGATGTTGGTGCCCTCGCCTACCTCGGCGTCGCCTACGTAACTGAGGTGGGGAACCTTCGCGCCATCACCAATGACGGCGTTCTTGGTTTCGCAGAAACCACCGATCTTGCCCTTGCGGCCCAGCACGGTACCGGGGCGCAGATAGGTGAACGGGCCGACGGTGGCTTCGGGACCGATCTCCGCCTGCACGCCGTGCACGCGGGTCACGGTGGCACCGTCGCCCACCTTCACGTCGGTCAGGGTGGAGTCAGGGCCGATTTCGCAGCCGGAGCCGATCTCGCAAGCGCCGTTTAGCTGAATTCCGGGCAGCAGGACGGTATCGCGACCAATGGTGACGTCGCTTCCGATCCAGGTGGTGGCGGGATCGACCACGCTCACGCCCTCGCGCATGTGCTTTTCCACGATGCGGCGGTTCATCTCGCGGCCCAGGGTGGCAAGCTGCACCTTGTCGTTCACGCCCTCGACGAGCAGGGCGTCAGCGATCGGCAGGGCGCCGACCTTGCCGCCGGCTTCGCGGGCAATCGCCAGCACGTCGGTCAGGTACATCTCGCCCTGCGCGTTATCGGTGCCGACGCGGCCGAGGGCATCTCGCAGCACTCGCAGGTCAAAAGCATAAATCCCCGAGTTCACCTCGTTGATAGCAAGCTGCTCGGGGGTTGCGTCCTTGTGTTCCACGATACCGGTGACGGCGTCACCGTCACGCAGGATACGACCGTAACCGGTAGCGTCATCGAGCAGAGCGGTGAGCACCGTGACGGCGTTGCCCGCCTCTTCGTGCGCAGAAACGAGACCGTTCAGGGTCTCGCCGTCCAGCAGCGGCACATCGCCGTAGGTAACGAGGACGGTGCCATCCTCGGCCTTCACCTCTTCCAGGCCGCACTGCACGGCGCGACCGGTGCCGGGAATATCGTCCTGGTCCGCGATCAGCGCGTCAGCGGCGACGTCGGCCAGATGGGAAACGACCTGTTCCCGTTCGTGCCGTACCACCACCACGAGGTCGGACGGATTCACGGCCCGCGCCGCCTCAATCGCGTGATGCACCAAAGCACGCCCACACATCGGGTGTAGCACTTTGGGGAGGGAGGACTTCATTCGGGTACCTGCCCCCGCCGCGAGTACAACTACTCCGGCTAACTGGCTCGAGACGGAACTGGGCTCGCTCATGCGCTGCTCCTGCAGATAGACACCCCACTATTCGTGGTCGTTCCGCCACCAGGACTCGAACCTAGAACTTCAGAACCAAAATCTGAGGTGTTGCCAATTACACCATGGCGGATTGTCCGCACCTAGGCCCGGACGCACACAGCATTCTACCCCGACGTGTCAGACTTACGGGCATGAGTAATGAGCCTTGCGCGCAGACCGACGAGGTCGATCGCATTATCTCCGCCTGGTACGGGGTGCGCCCCGACATGGACACCGCGCCGCTGGCCGTGGTTTCGCGCCTGACCAGGGTAAATCACCACATGGAAGCCCTGCGTAAGCAGGTGTTTAGCGAATCCGGACTGGAGCCGTGGGAGTTCGATGTGCTCTCCACGCTGCGCCGCGCCGGGGAGGCCCACGAGATGACGCCGGGCGATCTCACACGCGAAACCCTTGTGACAAGCGGCACAATGACCGTGCGGGTGGCGAAACTGGGAAAGCGCGGCCTGATCGTGCGGCTTCCCGACCCGGAAGACGGCAGGGGGGCGATCGTGCGATTGCTTCCCGACGGGGTGGACCTGGTGGATAAGGCCATGGAGCGGCTGCTGGAGCGCGAGCAGGAAATGCTGCGCGACCTCTCCCCCACGGAGCGCGAAGGCCTCGCCGCGTCCCTGCGCGTCTTGCTGCTGTCCCTCAACGAAGAACGGTAAAAGGAGAAAAGTGGCGCACCTACTCGGGGCACACGAAGTCCACCTAGCACACCCGAACCGGGTGCTGCTCGATTCGGTCACGCTCGGCGTAAACGAGGGCGATCGGATCGGCGTCGTCGGCCGTAACGGCGACGGCAAATCCACCCTGCTACGCATCTTGGCTGGCGTACAGCAGCCCGACAGCGGCCGGGTCACGGTGCGCGGTGGCGTGCGCGTGGGCATGCTGCGCCAGGAAGATACGGCGGAACCCAGTGTAAGCATCAAACGCGCCGTGGTTGGGGACGTTCCCGACCACGTCTGGGCCTCGAACCCCCTGGTGCGCGACGTGCTAGAGGGGCTGCTCGGGGACCTCGACCTCGAAGCGGAGCTGGCGTCCCTCTCGGGCGGGCAGCTACGCCGCGTGCATCTGGCGGCGCTACTCGCGGGCGATGACGATGTGCTTTTCCTGGACGAGCCGACGAACCACCTAGACATGGAGGGCATCGCCTGGCTCGCCGCCCACCTGAAGAAGCGCTGGCCCGCTAACGCGGGCGGCCTGGTGGTGGTCACCCACGACCGCTGGTTCCTGGACGAGGTATGCACGGATACGTGGGAAGTACACGATGGCATCGTGGAGCCTTTCGAGGGCGGTTACGCCGCCTACGTGCTGCAGCGGGTAGAGCGGGACCGCCAGGCCGCGGCGAGCGAGGCGAAGCGGCAAAACCTAATGCGCAAGGAATTAGCCTGGCTGCGTCGAGGCGCGCCCGCGCGCACCTCGAAGCCAAAGTTTCGCATCGACGCCGCCAACGCGCTGATCGCGAACGAACCGCCGGTGCGCGACACCGTGGAGCTGACCAAGCTCGCCACCAGCCGACTCGGCCGTGACGTGGTGGACTTCAAGGCGGTCAGCAAAAGCTACGACCGCCCGGTTTTGCAGGATGTGGAAATTTCTATCGGTCCCGGCCAGCGGATCGGGATACTCGGCCAAAACGGTGCCGGAAAGTCCACTTTCCTGAAACTGGTGACGGGCGAGGAACAGCCCACCGAGGGCCGCGTGAAGCGCGGCAAAACCGTGCAGATCAGTTCGCTTAGCCAGCGCTTGGAGGGCCTGGAGCCGTATCTGGGCCGCAAGCTACGCGACGTGATAGCCGATTACCGCACCAGTTACAGCGCGGGCAAGGACGAGCTGACGCCGGGGCAGCTACTGGAGCGCCTGGGATTCACCAGCGCTCACCTGTCGGCGCCCGTCGCGGAGCTTTCGGGAGGCCAAAAGCGCCGCCTGGAACTGCTGCTCACCCTGCTTGACGAGCCGAACGTGCTGATCCTGGACGAACCGACCAACGACATGGATACCGACATGCTGGCCGCCGTCGAGGACCTGCTCGACACCTGGCCCGGCACCCTACTGGTGGTCTCCCACGATCGTTACCTGACCGAGCGCGTCACCGACGATCAGTACGCCGTCATCGACGGCAGACTGCGCCATCTGCCGGGAGGCGTAGATGAATACCTGCGGCTGCGCGCGAAACAGGACGAAGCAGCCCAGGTAAAACCGGCCGCGGCAACCTCCGCAGCGGGCGATCCCGGGGGCCTCAGCGGGGCCCAGCGCCGCAACGCGGAAAAGGAACTGTCCGCCGCCGAACGCCGCATGGAGAAGCTGTCGGCGCAGATCGAAAAAGCAAACACCGCCATGGCCGACATCGACCCGTCGGATTTCACCGCACTGCAGCAGGCGGCGGCGAAAGTACGCGAGATGGAAGACGAAGTGGCCTCCCTGGAGGAACGCTGGCTGGAGCTGTCGGAACAGCTCGGCTAAGCACTCCCCCAGCGGGCAAACAAAAGGCCGGGGTAGTCGCTCTCCACATTTGGGAGGCGGCCGCCCCGGCCTTTTAGCTGGCGCCTATTTGACCGCGCCCGTCAGGCCTTCCGCGAAGGAACGCTGCAGGACCAGGAACACGATCATGGCCGGGAGGGACGAGACCAGTACGGCCAGCATCAGCATGCCGTAGTCGGTGACATAACCGGCGCTGAGGTTAGAGATCAGCATCGGCAGGGTCTGGTAGGCGTTATCTACCAAGATCACCTTGGGCCAGAGGAAGTTGTTCCAGGCGGTCATGAACGTAATCACCGCTGCCGCCGCGTAGGTCGATTTCATGGTGGGCAGGAAGATCGTGAAGAAGATCCTCAGCTCCCCAAGCCCGTCGATGCGAGCCGCCTCCAGGATCGAATGCGGGAACGAACGCGCAGACTGCCTAAACAGCAGGATCAGGAACGGCGTGGAAATCGCCGGGGCGACCACCGCGAGGGTCGAGTTAACGAACCCGGCCTGCGAGAACAGCTGGAACAGCGGGATCATCGTGGCCGCGAACGGAATCATCATCGCAAGCAGGAGGATCTTCATGACGAAGTCCTTGCGCTTGGAGTGGAATACCTCGAAGCCGTAACCGGCGATAGAACAGATGATGAGCGCGCCCACCGTGGTGGCGATGGCGTTTACCGCCGAATGGTAGAACGCCGCCCCCAGGTTCTGCGAAGCGAGCAGATTGTTCAGGTTCTCCATCAGGTGGCCGCCGGGAAGCAGCCGCGAGGAAAGCACGTCCTGGGAGGTGTTGGTGGCGGATACCGCCATGAAGTAAAGCGGGAAGATACTGAACGCCGCGAACACGGTAAGGATCGCGTACTGCGGCACCATGCGCATTCTGTTAGTCACGCTTATCGCCTACTTTCATCTGGATCAGTGCCAGAACCGCCACCAGGATCAGGATTATGTAAGAGATCGCCGAGGCGTAGCCAAAGTTCGGATTGTTTTCGAACGAGACCTTGTACAGGTAGTGCGAGACCGACATCGAGGTGTAGGCCGGGCCGCCCTGGGTGAGGTTGAAGGATTCGTCGAACAGCTGCAGGGTGCCGTTGGTCGACATGATCGCGGTTAGCAGGATCATCGGCTTGAGCTGCGGCACGATCACGTACCAGAAGGTCTTGAAGCCGTTGGCGCCGTCGATCTTCGCCGCTTCGATGGTGGAAGAATCGATGTTCTGCAGCCCGGCCAGGAAGAAGATCATGTTGTAACCGGTCCAGCGCCAGAGCAGACCGAGGATCAGCACGAAGCGCGCGGTGCCGGTCTGTGCCAGCCAACGCACTGGCTCGTCGATCAAGTGCATGTTCATCAGCACGTCGTTGATGAAGCCGTTATCGGCAAACAGCGTGCGAAACACCAGTGAGTAAGAAACCAGGGAGACTGCGCAGGGAAGGAAGATTGCCGTGCGCCAAAATCCCTTGAACTTGAGGCGCGGATTGTTCAGGATCACGGCCAGTACGATCGCGACCGTCAGCATGATCGGCACCTGAATGATCAGGTAAATGAACGTGTTTCCTAGCGTGAGGTGGAACAGTTCATCGTCGATTAGGCGTTCGTAGTTGTACCAGAGCGGATCGGCAAAGTTCAGGTTGGCTCCGCGGCCGGTTTTAAGGGAGAGGAGCGCGGCCTGCAGCATCGGCCAAAAGCTCATTACGCAGATCAGTAGGGCCGCGGGGATCAGGAACGCCCAGCCGGTCAGGCTGCGGCGGCGTTCCCCGGTCAGGCGATCGCGCATCCTCCCGCCCTCGGTGGGAGCACCCTTTACGGAAAGGGAAGTCATGAAAGGTTCCTTTGCTAGGGGATCGTACGATTGGCCGGGGCAATGCCCCGGCCAACCACACACCGCATGTAGCTAGCGGGCAGCTCTGCCGCTTACTTCATTGCGAATTCGACGTTCTTCTGCGCCTCGTCCAGGGCCTGTGCGATCGGCGCGCCGTTGACGACCTTGGTGATGGCCGCGCTTACCGCGTCGCGGCCCTCGTAGAAGTAGACGCCGGTGTTGGTTGTGGGTACCTTCGTGCCGTACTCCACGACCTCCGAGTAGATCGGCTGGCCACCGAAGAACGGCTGCGGTTCCTCGTACACCTTCGACTTGCCCGCCGGCTCCCAGTTGGCGATTGCACCGGAGGTGGGCAGGATCGTGTCGTAGAACTCGGTCGAACCGGCGAAGGTTTCTCGCAGGAACTCCTCCGCCAGGCTCTTGTTCGCCTTCGAGCTGACGGCCCAGGAAGAACCACCGTTCGTGGTGTAGTTGGTAGCGCCGGGAACGCCGTTGAGCGAGGGCACGTTGGTGATGCGCCACTTGCCTTCCTGATCCTTCGCGGTCTGGATGGAGCCGACGATCCAGACGCCGTTCATCACGCCGGTGAGGTTGCCGGAAACGAAGCCGCCAACGTACTCATCCCAGGCGTTGACCTGAATCAGCACGCCTTCCTTAATCGCCTTCACGTAGGTTTCAATGGACTTCACCAGGGTTTCGTTACCCGCGATGGTGGGCTTACCCTCCTTGTCGAAGAGCGAGGCTCCGGCGGACTGCATCATCATCATGATGAGGTCGGAACTGGCGGCGTTGGCGGCAATCATCGGACGGCCGGTCTTTTCCTTCACGACCTTGCCCTTGGCAATGTAATCGTCCCAGGTGATGTCCGTGAAGTCTTCGATCTTGAAGCCTGCCTCTTCTAGGTAATCGACGCGCAGCGCGTTAATAGCGGTGCCCGAATCGAACGGCACGCCAAAGTGCTTGCCGTTCACCGTCGAGTAGTCTTCAACCGCCTTCGGGAACTGCCCGAAATCGACCTTGGAGCCTTCGAGGTCGCTGAACAGCTCGGGGTAGTTCGTGACGTTCTTCTGGAATGCGTTGTTCTGCATCAGGAAGATGTCGGGAAGGCCGTCAAGCTGACCGGACTGTGCCATGGTGGTCAGCTTGGTCTGCACGTCGTCCCAGGCGATTTCGGAGATGTTGAGGGAGAAGTCGGGATTCTTCTTCTTGAAGATCTTCTCGGCCTCTTTCAGGGCGTAGATGTTGAACTGCGGGTCCCAGGCCCAGACGGTCAGGGTATTTCCGGTGCGTTCCCCACCGCCGGAGGAGCTGCCCCCGTTCGAGCCGCACGCCGTGGCAGACAGTGCGACCGTGCCTGCGAGGGCACCGAGCATGAGATTCCTGCGACTAACGATCACTGTTACTCCTTCGTAGGTGATTCACTCCACCGACCTGCTTCTGCGGAAGAGCTACCGAGAAACCATTACGGTATGTGAAGCGTAACACCGTTTAGGCATGAGTGACGAGGAAGGCGGCGATTAGTTTTCGCCGTTAACATACCCGGAAGGGTGCTAGGGGGAACGCCTCAGGCAAGCGGCCCCGCGACTCCCCCTTGCACGGCGATCGCTGCTAGCCCCGCGGCGAAACAGAAGTCCGCCAGGCTATCCGCCGCCTCCCGGTCCGCGGCAAGCGCCATCACGGTGGGACCGGAGCCGGAAACGAGTACGCCCAGGGCACCGCCTGCTCGCAGGGTCTCCAGCACCTCTCGCAGCGGTGGGTGCAGCGCCAGCGCGCTTTCTTGCAAGTCGTTGCGCAGCAGTTCCCCCACCCTGTACGGGTCACCCTCCGCAATGGCCGACAGCAGCCCCTGCGCTACCTGCGGCGCGCGAGTTCCGGTGCCTTCCGGCAGCGCGGCATTTTCCGACATGGAATCGAAACGCCGATACACCTCGGGAGTAGACAGTTTGGCGGACGAGGGCACGATCACCCAGTGCAGTGGTTCCGCGGCGGACAGCGGCGCGAGCACGTCGCCGTAACGGGTGCCCAGCATGGTCTTACCGTGCAGACAAAACGGCACGTCGGCCCCTAGCTGCGCGGCAAGCAGGGTCAGTTCCTCGCCGCTTACCGACAGCCCCCAAAGCTTGTTCAGGGCGCATAGCGCGGCAGCCGCATCCGCCGAGCCGCCGCCCATCCCGCCCGCCACCGGAACGGTCTTGGCGATAGCGAGGCGAGCCCCGTAGGCCACCCCGCAGTGCTGCTGCAAAAGCCTGGCCGCGCGGCTAACCAGATTGCTTTCGTCGCAGGGAACGAGTTCGCTATCACGCCCCGATACCGAAATTTCTAGCGTTCCCTCCGGCGCGGCAGAAGCCGTGACCGTTTCATAAAGCGATACGGCCTGAAACACCGTTTCCAGCGGATGATAGCCGCGCTCGTCCACGGGCCCTACCCGCAGCGAGAGGTTCACTTTTCCGGGCGCACTGACCCTAACTTCGCGACTTTCCATACCCGTTAGCCAACCCGTTTACGGGCCTGCGTGCAAACCGCGACGAAATCGGCGATTGTCAGTGTCTCGCCGCGGCGCGACGGATCTATCCCGGCGGCTCGCAACAGCTCTTCAGCGCGCGCCGGGCTACCGGCCCATCCCGCCAGCGCGGCGCGCAGGGTCTTGCGGCGCTGCGCAAATGCCGCATCAACCGCGGCAAACACCTCTTCCCGGGAAACCCCCTCCGGATAGGGCTGCGCGCCGTCCTCCCAGCGGGTCAGGCGCACCAGTGCGGAGTCCACGTTCGGGACCGGCCAAAATACCTGGCGCGAAATCTTGCCCGCCTTTTCGCAGTTGCCAAACCAGGACGCCTTTACGCTGGGCGCGCCGTAGATACGCGATCCCGGCTCGGCCGCAAGCCTGTCGGCCACCTCCATCTGCACCATGACGAGCACCTTTTTGAGCTGCAGGAAGCGCCCCAGCAGCGTGAGCACGATGGGCGTAGCCACGTTGTAGGGCAGGTTCGCTACCAGCGCGGTGGGTTGGCGCCCGTCGGGCAGCGCGGGCAGCTCGGTCACCTGCAGCGCATCCGCGTGCATCACGCTGAGCCTGCCCTCGGTGATCCCGCGTTCTGCGGCGGTCTGCGGCAGCAGCGGTGCTAGCACCGGATCGAGTTCAATCGCGGCCACGTCGGCTCCCGCAGCAAGCAGCCCGAAGGTAAGCGAGCCGAGGCCGGGGCCGACCTCCAGCACCACATCACCCTCCGCAACGCCGGCCTTCGCGACGATGGAACGCACAGTGTTCCCATCGAGCAGGAAGTTCTGCCCCAGCTTCTTGGTGGGGCTAACCCCGGCCTTTTCGGCGAGCGCGCGGATGTCTACCGCGCTGAGCAGATCAGACACCGTACACCTCGCGAGTGTTTTCGCGTACCGCCGCGCAGGCCTGTTCAAGGCTGACCTCTTTCAGCTCCGCGATCAGGCGCATGGTGTGCGGGATCAGGTAGGAGGCGTTCACCTTGCCCCGGTACGGCACCGGGGTCATGAAAGGGGCGTCGGTCTCGACCAGGATCCTGTTTAACGGTGCGGCGATAACCGCCTCGCGCAGGTCCGGGGCGTTCTTGAAGGTGATGTTGCCGGAGAAGGACATGTAGTAGCCCTTTTCAGCGCATTCGCGGGCCATTTCGCCGTCGCCGGAGAAGCAGTGGAAGACGGTCTTTTCCGGGGCGCCGACCTCTACCAGGAGGTCGAGCACGTCTCGGTGCGCATCGCGATCGTGTATCTGCATGGGCAGGTCGCGTTTCTTGGCGAATTCGATGTGGGCGCGGAACGAGTCGAACTGGGCCTGCCGTGCCACATCGTCCTTGCGGCTGGTACGGAACCAGTCGAGCCCGGTTTCTCCGACCGCGACCATGCCGGGGGTGTCCAGCAGTTTGTCTATCAGGGCGAGGGCCTCGTCTAGCGCAGCTTGCCCGCCCTCGCGGGCGATCTCTGCCGCATCGTTGGGATGGATCGCCACGGCGCCGCTGATGCCTTCGTGTTCGCGAATGGCCCGGGCGGTCCAGCGCGCCGAATCTAGCGAGCAGCCGACGGTGATGATGTGTTCGACACCGACCTCGCGCGCGGCCGCGACCTGATCGGCTACGGATAGCGCGCGGCCGCCGTCGCGGTCACCGAAGTCCAAATGGCAGTGGTTGTCTACCACGGGCGTGGGCAGCGGCTGCGGCAGCGGCGGGAACTTGTCTGTACCGGGCTTACTCATAACCTTTATGGTAGGAGGTGCACGGAGCGCCGCGAGCGTTTTTCGCCCGCCGCCCACGCCCAAAAAGTGCGCGGTGTCGCATCTCACCGCCAGAGCATTCGCCTAGCGCCGCCGGGTGTGGTTGAATGGTGGTTCGTTGCGCGCCATTCCGCAGAAGTATGCGTTGAATGCGCACACCAGTAACTTTTCCACAACGAGGAGCTCTCTCATGGCAGTGCCCAAGTTTAAGATGTCCCGGGCTCGCACCCGCATGCGTCGCTCGCAGTGGAAGGCCACCCCGGAGGGCCTCGTTGAGGTGACCGTTCGTGGCCGTACCGCTGCGGTTCCGCGTCGTCTCGTCAAGGCCTACCAGCGCGGCCTTCTCAAGATCGAGGACTAAGCGTATCCCTCTCGCCTAGCGCGAGAAACTAAAAGGGACTCACCCAAACGGGTGAGTCCCTTTTAGTTTTGGCTTCGCCTAAGCGTTCCCCGCACAGCGCAGCTTTTTCTCTGGAGATCGCGGCTCTCCCTGGGCATCGCCAGTTACTTCGGGTGTCGTTTAAGGCTCCCCGAGCACTTCCCCGCTAACGTCTGGGTGCACTTTCGGTTGGGCCTTACGCTGGGGTGCACTTTCGGTGGGTTAAACCGCGTTTTAGTAACGCTTAGTGCACCTGACCGTTGCGGGGCGAGGATAAGCAGCAAAAAGTGCACCCAAACGTGTTCCGTTCAGCGGGCCAGTTTGTGCCGTTCAGCGGGCCAGGTCGTAGATTTCCGACGCCTTCACTCCCCGGTGCTGCGCCGCCACCCGTTTGGCTGCCTCTTTTAGCCGCACACCGTCCTCTTGCGCTATCCGCCTAGCCCGTTGCGCCAGCTCTGCCAGCGACACTTCGGTATCTTGCGGGGCACCGGAAACCACCAGCACGATCTCCCCCAGCACTTCGGTTTCTTCCGCCCAGGCGGCAAGTTCCCCGAGGGGTAAGCGCACTATCTCCTGGAAAGTCTTGGTTAGTTCCCGGCAAACCGCCGCCTGTCTGTCGGCTCCGAACGCCTCCGTTGCGGCCGCCAGGGTTTCACCCAGCCTGCGCGGGGACTCGAAGAAAAGCATGGTGCGCGGTTCCTGGGCGAGGGCCGACAGCGCCGCCGCCCGTTTGCCCTCTTTCCGCGGCAGGAAGCCCTCGAAGGTAAAGCGATCGGGAGCGAGCCCCGACGCGGCGAGCGCGGTCAGGGGCGCGGAGGGGCCGGGAAGCACGTCCACCTCAAACCCGGCCGCGACTGCCGCGCGCACGGCGCGGTATCCGGGGTCCGAGACGACCGGCATGCCCGCGTCGGTCACGATAAGCACCTTTTCCCCGCTGGCGAGCGCGGCCAGGATGTCTTGGGTGCGCGCTTCTTCGTTGTGCTCGTGGTGGGAAAAGACGCGGGCCGAATAGCGCACGTCGAGCGAGGCGCAGAGCCGAGAAAGCCTGCGGGTATCTTCTGCGGCGATCACTTCTGCCTCGGCAAGCGCCAGTCGCAGACGCACGGAAGCGTCGAGCGGGTTCCCGATCGGCGTGGCAGCCAGGGTGAGCACACCGCCGCGTAGCACCGTTATCTGCTCACGTATTTCTTCGTGCTGCACGGTTTTTCTCTTTTCTTCGCTAGTGTGGGGCCCGTGAATAAGGCTACCGATAGGCGGGCGCTACCGGCGCCATTATGGGGCTGGCTCGGCGCGTTAAGCGTGACTGCGCTGGCTGCGCTGCTGCGCTTTTGGGAACTCGGACGCATAAAGACCCTCGTTTTTGACGAAACCTACTACGTAAAGGGCGGCTGGACCCTCTGGCGCGAGGGCGTGGAGATGGCTTGGCCGGAAGGGGCCAACAAGGCCTTCGAAGCAGGCAAGGTAGATTCCTACCTGCCGACGGGCGACTACGTGGTGCACCCGGAGGTCGGCAAGTGGCTGATCGGGCTGGGAGAGGCCCTCTTCGGGGCGGCGGATCCGGCGTCTTGGCGGGTCGCCAGCGCAGTCGCCGGGACCCTGTCGGTGCTAGTGCTGGCGCTCGCTGCCCGCAGGCTTTTCCGATCCAACCTGCTGGGCTTCCTGGCCGGGCTGTTGCTTGCCATCGACGGCAGCGCGATCGTGCACTCCCGCACCGGCATGCTGGATAATTTCCTAGCATTTTTTGTGCTGGCCGCCTTCGCCGCGCTGCTGCGCGATAGGGATCTTTTCCGCGCTCGCCTCTACCGCACTTCTTCGCGGCTTACGGGGCCTCCCCCACTCCTGGGTGTGCATTGCGGCATCCGCTGGTGGCGTTTGGCGGCAGGTATTTTGCTGGGCCTCGCCTGCGCCACAAAATGGTCGGGCCTCTATTTCCTGGCCGTGTTTGGCATCATGACGGTGCTGTGGGATTTTGCGGCTCGCCGCCGCAGTGGCGACGCACGCTGGGCGTTCACCACCCTGCTGCGCGATGCCCCCACCGCTTTTCTTTCCCTGGTTGGCACCAGCGCGCTCGTCTATCTGGGGTCCTGGGGCGGCTGGTTTATCAGCGGCAAGGGCTGGGGGCGTTACGGGGTGACGGGCGGCAATCCCCTCAGCGATGCGCTGGCCTCCCTCTGGAAATACCACCGCGAAATGTTTGCTTTTCACGTTTCGCTTGGCACCGAGCACCCGTACGCTGCCCCCGCCTGGGGGTGGCCGCTGCAAATTCGCCCCACGCTGTTTTATTTCCGCACTTACGATACGGGAGAGGCCGGCTGCCACTTGGAGCGCTGCTTTAGTGCGATTAGCAGCGTCGGCAATCCGCTCCTGTGGTGGCTTTCCTGCCTGGCCGCGCTATTTTGCGTGTATGCGGCGCTGTTTTGGCGCGACGGCCGCGCCGCAGCCTGCCTGAGCGGAATCATCGCGGGTTGGGTGCCGTGGCTTTTCTTCCCGGAACGCACGGTATTCACTTTCTACGGGGTGGTGTTCCTCCCCTGGCTGGTGCTGTGCCTGGTTTACGCCGCGGGCATCATGCTGGGTGGCGAGGGCACGGAACGTGGCCGACGCTTCTACACGGCGCTCTTCGTTGGCAGCATCGCAACCCTCTTGGTACTCGTTTCAGCCTTCTTCTACCCGGTCTGGACGGGCCAGTTGATTTCTCCCGCCCAGTGGCAGTGGCACCTGTGGCTTCCAACATGGGACTAGGGCCAAACTAGTTATACGATTGGGGCTATGTCTCAGCAGCGTGAAGCGCATAAAACGGCCCTTACCGTGGATGAAGCACAGCTTCGTCAGCTAGCCAGGGAACTCGGTGTCGGCACCGAATACTGGGGCTTTGACGGCAACCTCCACGACGTCAGCACGCAAACCCTGGTGAAGGTGCTAGCCGCACTGGGATGGCAGGTAAGTAGCGATGCCGATCTGGCACGTGTGCGCACGGAGCGCGAGCTAAACGAATGGCGTCGCGTGCTGCCGCCCAGCCTAATTGCCCGCACCGGCGTCGATTTCTCCTTCCCCGTGCACGTTCCCGACGGCACCGGCCTAGAGGTGCTGATTCACACCGAGGACGGCCGCACCGTAGGCGCCTGGCAGGGTGAGGATTTCACCCCGGCCCGCGAGGTCGATGGGGCACTGCACGGCCGCGCCCGCTTCCACCTGCCCAAGGATCTCCCCCTCGGCTGGCACGAGGTCGAGGCGCGCACCGTCGAAGGCTCTTTCCGTTGCACCCTGGCGGTGGTTCCCCACCGGGTAGACGTGCAGGATCGCCTCGCGGGCAAGCAGGCATGGGGCCTGCAGGCGCAGCTTTACTCGGTGCGTTCGCAGCGTTCTTGGGGCGTGGGCGATTTCAGCGACCTGCGTGACCTGTGCACGCTGGCGGGGGCGCGCTACGGGGCCGACTTCACCCTGATTAACCCGCTTCACGCCGCGGAGCCGATCCCCCCGGTAGAGGCCTCTCCCTATCTGCCGACGACCCGCCGCTTCGTGAACCCGCTCTATATTCGGGTGGAGGACATTCCCGAATACGCCTACCTGCCCGGCAGCGACATCGCGCAGATTCGTTCACTGCAGGAATCGCTAGCGGCGGACAACACCAACCCGCAGCGCATCGATAGGGACGCCAGCCTGGAGGCCAAGATAGAGGCGCTGGACATAGTCTATTCGGCCGGTCTCTCCCCCGCCCGCGAGGCGGCTTTCGAGGCTTTCTGCAAGGCTGAGGGCGAGGGCCTGGAACTATTTGCGCTCTGGTGCGTGCTGACCGAGATGCACGCTGATGCCACCGGTCCCTGGGCCGAGGCCTACCTGGACCCGCGTAGCCCGGAGACTCGCCGCCTGCTGACCGAAAGCGCGGATCGGGTGCGCTACTACTGCTGGCTTCAGTGGGTGCTGGACGAGCAGCTCGCGGCCGCGCAGCGCGCGGCGTTGGCTTCCGGCATGCGCATCGGTATCGTGCACGACCTGGCCGTGGGCGTGCATTCTGCAGGCTCCGACTCCTGGTCGCTCGGTGACGCCCTGGCACGCGGCGTACATGTTGGGGCACCCGCCGATCAGTACAACCAGCAGGGACAGAACTGGCATCAGCCGCCGTGGCGCCCGAACGCTCTCGCCGAGGCCGGCTACCGCCCCTGGCGCGACATGCTGCGCACCCTGATGCGCCACGCCGGGGCGCTACGCATCGACCACATCCTCGGACTGTTCCGCCTCTGGTGGATCCCTGAGGGGCAGCTCGCCAGCGAGGGCACCTACGTCTTTTACGACCACGAGGCAATGATCGGTGTGCTGGCGCTGGAGGCGCAGCGCGCGGGCTGCATCATCGTTGGTGAGGATCTGGGCACCTTCGAACCGTGGGTACGCGATTATCTGTCCGACCGCGGCATCCTCGGCACCTCGATTCTCTGGTTCGAGAACGACGCTAACGGCCCGATTCCGCCCGAGCACTACCGCCGCCTGTGCATGGCCTCGGTCAACACTCATGACCTGCCGCCCACCGCCGGCTACCTGGCGGGAGAGCACGTTAAGTTGCGGGCAAAGCTTGGCCTGCTGGAACGTAGCTTGGAAGAGGAGATCGCGGCCGACCGCGAGGCGCAGGAGAAGGTGCTTTCTCGGCTGCGCGAACGCGGGCTGCTCAAGGAGGGCGCTTCGCAGGAAGAGACGCTACTTGCCCTTCACGCCTACCTAGCCGCCAGCGATTCCCTGCTGCTTGGCGTTTCCCTGGTGGACTGCGTCGGCGAATACCGCATCCAGAATCAGCCGGGAACCGACAAGGAATACCCGAACTGGATGGTTCCCCTGGCCGACGGAAAAGGCAGGGCCGTAATGCTGGAGGATCTGACCGACAACGACCTGATGGCGAGCCTGGCCCAGACTGTCAATGATGCTCTGGCCGCAAAGCAGCGTTAGGAAAATTTAAAACTGGCGGGCACCGCGCGGGTAGCAAATACCCGTTGCGGCCCGCCAGTTTTTATTTTGGGCCTACCGGATCAGCGCGAACTGCGCGGGGTGCGCCCACGCACGATACCGACCACGTCCTGACAGGCCGGAGAATCTATCTCCCGGCGCCACACCAGCGCGATCTGGCTTGGTTCTTCTTCGCTCAGCACCCTGTGGCGCACGTCTTTACGGGCGTATAGCCGGGCCAGGGAAAGCGGCATGCGGGCATATCCGACTCCCGTGGCTGCTACCGCCACTCGTTCCTCGGCATCGTCCGGGTGCTGGGCGGCTAGCTCCACGCCGCCGTGAGTGAGGTCTGCAGTAGGCAGATCTCCCTCTTCTGCCGCTAGGTCGCTATCCGCAGAGAATACCGCCACGGGTCTTTCCTGCCACAGCTTCAGGCAGTGTACGTCCGGCGCTTCATAGGGCAGGCGCAGGAGGCACATGTCTAGTTCCCGTACCGCCCGTTCCTGCGCGGAAGCTGCGACGGGTACGAACTCTAGCACCGCCCGTTCCGAGGGCCGACGGCTGCGCTGCAGTTCTCGCCAGCGCCGGGAGAACCTGTCGGGCTCCACTCCCGGTACGAAACCGACCCGCAAGTGGACTCGCTCTTGCTTTTCTTCCCGCTGTTCCCGCTGTTTTTTGGGACGCGCTTTCTGCGCCATACCGTCTACCCCCGTCTGCTTTTTACGTAAAGAAAAAGCGGTGCGCGTAAGTGCCGCGCACCGCTTTCGCTACTGACTATTTTACGATCGGGATGTTGACCGGGTAGTTGTAGATCTCGTTGTTCGAGGCCTTCATCATGCCCAGCACGGGGAACACGATCGACATTACGGCCAGTACCAGCCAGCCAACCAGCGCCACCGGCAGCAGCACGATGGTGATCGCGAAAATAACCATGACGAAACTCGCGATAGCCATCGTGATAGAGAAGTTCAGGGAGCTGGCGGAGGCGCCGCGCACCAGCTGGCTCTTGTCCTTGTACATGAACCAGAGGATGAGCGGACCGACAAAACCGAGCATGCCGACACCGAGCAGCAGCCCGATCAGGCAGGACCCGTGCGCCAGGATCGCCAACATACGTTCGTTGTCACCCGCCATGGGGTCTAGGTTCTGCTGCTGCATAACGACTCCTTTACTGGGTGGAGGCTTCCATTAGCTATAGGCTACGTCAGTATTCTGCTGACATGAATACTCTTCCCGTAAGTATCTCCTTCTCCCCCGAACTGGGCGGACGTTGGACATCCCTGCGCGGCGGCGATAGGGAGTGGCTGTGGCAAAACGAGGCGCTGCGCGAGGCGCGCCAATCAGTGCGCCCCGGAGATGCTTTCGTGGATGCCGGAGGCGGCGAAGAATGCTTTCCCTGCCTGCGCTCCCCCTATGATCACGGCACCGTTTTTAGCAGGCCTTGGCACCGCTTACCGCCGCAGGCTAGCTGCGCTGTTTCCGGTCAAGGGATTAGCGAATCCGTGTCGGCCCCGCAGGGGCTAGTGCTGCGGCGCTCCTATCTACGCGAGGGAAACGACGCGGTACTGCGCTATCAGGTGGACGCCGCGGCACCGGCGGATTTTTCTCATCATGCCCATCTGCTGCTCGACCTTTCCCCCTCAGCTCGGCTGATTCCCGGCCCTTACCGGCGCAGCCATTTTTGGGATGGGGAGCAGGAAGATCCCGCGGTCAGTGAGCAAATGATGTCTCGCCTGGGTGACGGCCCCGCCTCGGCACGCTGTTTTTCGCTGTTCGGCTGTTCCCAGGTGCGCATCGTGGATCGCGGATTAAGCCTGGTCCTTACGCTAGAGCCCCTCAGCCACGGGCTGCCAACTAGCTTTGTGGTTTGGCGCAACCTAAACGGCTGGCCTGAGGGCACCCCCTATCGCAGTATCGGGATAGAGCCGAGCGTCGGCTGGGGCGTTGATCTGCCCTCGGACTTTCCGCTGGCGCATGCCGCTCCCGACGATCCCGCCCGCTGGTCCTTGCGGATTTCTTGCGAGGAGGTAGCGGATGCCTAGTTACCGCATGCACATTCCAATCGGCCAGATACGTATTTCTCCCGCAGACGTACTTGCGCAGGCAGCCGAATGCGTACCCGACAGGCACACGGTAGAGAAGAAAGATATAGAGCTTGTGCGGGGCACGCCACGCCTGGTGATTCGTTTCTTCGTGCCGCCTACCTCGCGCCAGGACGAAGACCTGGCCGCCCGCGAAACACTGCGTGAAGCAATCATGAAAATCTCCGTTTTCGCTGAGGTAACACCTCTTAACGAGGTGCTTTTAACTCGCCGCGAGAAAGGCCGTTTCCTACCTCTGTCACGCCCTGAATAGCCATTTTTTAATGATTTAGGCCCCTCGATTGGCGGGCTTTTCTGCTGTCCGGCTACCCTGTAAACATGTCCGTTTCTGAATTATCTGCCAGCACCCAGAACTACCTGAAGGTGGTGTGGGGGCTCTCGGAATGGTCGGACGCTCCCGTGACAGCCACCCTGATCGCGGAAAAGACCGGACTCAAGCTTTCCAGCGTTTCCGATGCCGTACGCAAGCTCGCAGCGCAGGGGCTGCTAAACCACGCCCCCTACGGGGCCATCAGCTTGACCGACGAGGGGCGTAGCTACGCGCTGGCGATGGTGCGCCGGCACCGCCTGATCGAATCTTTCCTGGTGAGCGTCCTGGGATACACCTGGGATCAGGTGCACGACGAGGCCGAGAACCTGGAACACGCGGTGTCGGACTTCATGGTGGAACGGATAGACGCTTTCTTGGAGCACCCGACCCGCGACCCGCACGGAGACCCCATCCCGGCCGCCGACGGCACCGTACACCTGCCAGACGCGAAGCAGCTTTCCGCGGTGGGCGCGGGAGGTTCCGTCACCGTGGAACGAATTTCCGACGACGATCCGGCGCTGCTGCAGTTTTTCGAAGAAAACGGCATTGTCATCGGGGCCGTTTTGCAGGTGAGCGAGGGCGCACCATTTAGCGATTCGCTTAATGTAAACACGCCCCGTGGAGAGGTTCCCCTGGGGCGCGCGGCGACCGACGCCCTCTACGTTTCGCAGGCCTAGCCCGAAAGAGGCAACCAAAACAGCCGTTAAGATCACCGGCCCGCTTTTGCGCGGGCCGGTTTTCGTTTTAGCGCGCGTATTTTCCGGGGGCTGCGTGATACCTCCGCCCCATCACCCAGCCGTTTTCAGGCATAGCAGCCGCATCCTCCGCGCGCACCATTCCCCCACCGGGCGCGAAATCCCTCACACCGCCCCACCCCACCTCGCGCACACGAACGCGCCACGTTAATGTTTGGTGTGCCGTAGTTAAACATTCGGCGTGTCGTAGCAAATCCTTCCCCAAAGCTGCTACTACTAGAACTTGTGTCCAAGCAATTGAGCACACACAAGATATAGCCAGTTCATTGACGGGTAAGGATCTGCCATGCCAAGCAACGTGACCGCGTTGAATCCGGGCGAGACGCCACCGGTTCGCCTGCTAAACGAGGAAGAGTCCCCCGCCCTGGTGTATTTCTCGAGCGTTTCCGAGAACACCCGGCGCTTCATAGACAAGCTCGACATGCCGGCGGTACGCATCCCCCTGCGCCCCCGCCGCGAGGGGCAGATCCGGGTTTCTCGACCGTTCGTGCTGATCGTCCCGACCTACGGCGGCGGGGAACGTTCGGGGGCAGTCCCCAAGCAGGTAATTCAGTTTCTGAACGATCCGGTGAACCGTGCGCTGCTGCGCGGCGTCATCCCGTCCGGAAACACAAACTTTGGCCCCTACTACTGCCTGGCCGGCCCGGTCATTTCCGCCAAATGCCAGGTGCCGGAGCTCTACCGCTTCGAGCTTTTAGGAACCAGCCGGGACGTCAACCGGGTCCGCGAGGGCCTGGGCGAGTTCTGGGAATACCGCGCCCGGGTCGAGGCCGAAGAATCCGGCCTACATCTTCCCGGCCCAGCCACATCAACCACCACCCAATTGAAGGAAACCGCATGAGCAACTCTCCCTCCCCGGTTCGCGAGGGCATCGGCGCCCGCAAGGACTATCACGCCCTGAACGCACAGCTAAATCTGTTCGCGGCGGATAAATCGATTCAGTTCGCTAAGGATCGCGAGGCCGTGGACGCCTACTTGAGCAGCCACGTCGAACCGAACACGGTGCGCTTCGCTTCCCTCGAAGAAAAGATCGCCTACCTGGTAGATAACGACTACTACGAGGAAGGCCCGATCAAGGCCTACCGCTGGGAGTTCGTGAAGGACCTTTACCGACAGGGATACGCACTTGAACACCGCTTCGCTTCATTCCTGGGGGCATTCAAGTTCTACACCTCCTACACCCTGCGCACTTTCGACGGCAAAAAGTATCTGGAAACTTTCACCGACCGCGCCGTGATTACGTCACTGTTCCTGGGCGGCGGCGACGAATCTTTGGCGAGCCGACTGGTGGATGAGATCATCACGGGTCGTTTCCAGCCCGCCACCCCCACCTTCCTGAACGCGGGCAAAGCGCAGCGCGGCGAACTGATCTCCTGCTTCCTGCTGCGCATGGAGGACAACCTCGAATCTATCGGTCGCGGCGTGACGTCGGCCCTGCAGCTTTCCAAGCGCGGCGGCGGCGTGGCACTGCTGCTGAGCAACCTGCGCGAGCAGGGCGCCCCCATCAAGAAGATCGAAAATCAGGCCTCCGGCGTGGTGCCCGTAATGAAGATCTTGGAAGATAGCTTCAGCTACGCGAACCAGCTGGGCGCGCGCCAGGGCGCGGGCGCGGTTTACCTGCACGCCCACCACCCGGACATCCTGCGCTTCCTGGATACCAAGCGCGAGAACGCGGACGAGAAGATCCGCATTAAGACGCTTTCGCTGGGCGTGGTGATTCCCGACATCACGTTCGAACTCGCGAAACAGGGCGGCGACATGCACCTGTTCTCTCCATACGATGTGCTGCGCGAATACGGGAAGCCGCTCTCCGACATCGGCGTGAGCGAGCACTACGACGAGCTGGTGGCGAATCCGAACATCCGCAAGAGCACCATCAAAGCCCGCGACTTCTTCAAGACGATCGCGGAGCTGCAGTTCGAATCGGGATACCCGTACGTGCTGTTCGAGGACACGGTGAACCGCGCGAACCCCGTGGCGGGCTGGATCACCATGTCCAACCTATGCTCGGAGATCCTGCAGATCGCCACCCCGTCGGAATACGACGAAGCCTCCAACTACACCAAGGTGGGCCGGGACATTTCTTGCAACCTGGGTTCGCTAAACATCGCACAGGCAATGGCTTCGCCCGACTTCGGGGCCACCGTGGAGACCGCTGTACGGGCGCTGACCAGCGTTTCCGACCAGTCGAACGTGGGCGCGGTGCCGTCGGTTGCGAACGGCAACGCACATTCGCATTCGATCGGCCTGGGGCAGATGAACCTGCACGGCTACCTGGCCTCGCAGCGAATTTTCTACGGCAGCGAGGAGGCCATCGACTTCACGAACATGTACTTCTACGCCGTCACCTACCACGCGATTCGGGCCTCTAACCTGATCGCGCGCGAGCGCGGCGAAAAGTTTGCCGATTTCGCAAACTCTGCTTACGCGGACGGCAGCTACTTCGATAAGTACACGGGCAAGGAGTGGGCACCCGCTACCGAGCGGGCACGGGAGCTGTTCGCCAACGCGGGAATAGAGCTGCCGACCCGGTCCGACTGGGAACAGCTGCGCGCCAACGTAATGGAGCACGGCATGTATAACGCCTACCTGCAGGCGGTACCGCCCACCGGTTCGATCTCTTACATCAACAACTCGACCGCTTCGATCCACCCGATCGCGGCGAAGATCGAGATTCGTAAAGAGGGCAAGCTGGGCCGCGTTTACTATCCCGCCCCGCACATGGACAACTCCAACCTGGAATACTTCCAGGACTCTTACGAGATCGGCTACGAGAAGATCATCGACACCTACGCGGCCGCTACCCAGCACGTGGACCAGGGGTTGTCCTTGACGCTGTTCTTCCGCGATACGGCGACTACGCGCGACATCAACAAGGCGCAGATCTACGCCTGGCGAAAGGGCATCAAGACCCTGTACTACATCCGCCTGCGTCAGCTGGCACTCACCGGCACCGAGGTAGAGAACTGCGTTTCCTGCGAACTGTAACCGGTGGGCGCGGCCCGTATTAGGCGCACGGGCCGCGCCCCTCATCATCGCCCCGACAAGGGCGCTCCGCATTTTCAGAAAGCGAATCAGACATGGTTTACATCGATCCAAATAAAATCCTGGAAAGCTCAGTCACCCCGCCGCATTTCCGCCACTATCCCTCCGCTCGCCTGCGCCCGATCAACTGGAACCAGGTGCAGGACGAAAAGGACCTTGAGGTGTGGAACCGCCTCACGGCTAACTTCTGGCTGCCGGAAAAGGTCCCGCTCTCGAACGACATCCCGGCCTGGGGCAAGATGACCCCGGAGGAACAGAACCTCACCATGCGCGTGTTCACCGGCCTGACCATGCTGGATACGCTGCAGGCCAGCGTCGGCGAGATCGCCCAGATTCAGGATGCCCGTACCGATCACGAAGAGGCGGTTTATACGAATATCGCCTTTATGCAGGCGGTACACGCACGCTCCTATTCCTCCGTGTTCTCCACGCTGACCAGTACGAAAGAGATTAACGAGGCCTACGCCTGGGCGGTCGGCAACGATCTGTTGCAGGAGCGCGCCAAGAAGGTGCTGGTGCACTACTACGGCGACGATCCGCTCAAGCGCAAGGTTTCTTCCACCCTGCTGTCTTCCCTGCTGCTGTACGCCGGCTTCTACCTGCCGCTGCACTTCTCGGTGCATGCCACCCTGACGAACACGGCCGACATGATCCGCCTGATCCTGCGCGACAAGGCCGTGCACGGGTACTACTCGGGCTACAAGTACCAGCGGGGCCTGGAAACCCACAGCCGGGCCGAACAGGAAGAGATGCACGAATTCACCTTCAACCTGTTGGAGGAGCTGTACGAGCTGGAGCTCAAGTATTCCGGCGAACTGTACGAACCGCTCGGTCTGATGGACGACGTGGCCGTGTTCGTGCGCTACAACGCGAACAAGGCGCTAATGAACCTCGGCTATTCGGCCCGCTTCACCCCGGAAGAAACTGAGGTCAACCCGGAGATCCTGGCCGCGCTCTCCCCGGGTGCGGACGAGAACCACGACTTCTTCTCCGGCTCCGGTTCCTCCTACGTGATGGGTAAGGGCGAGGATACGACCGACGCGGACTGGGATTTCTAACCAGGCCAAGGCTTCCAGCCCGCCGCAAAGAATAGGAAAAGCGCCCCGCACCCGGACATAGCGTCACGGGGGCGGGGCGCTTTTAATCGTGATTAGTTAGCGGCAGGTCGCAAAATTTTGGGTGCCGTAATACTGGACGTAGCCGGGGTAGCCACGCGACGGCTCGCTGGCCGCTCCGAAACCCATGTGGGTGAATTCCGGGGTGAGGATGTTGGCTCGGTGCCCCGGCGAATTCATCCACTGCGTAACCATGTTGCGCGCAATCGTTTCCGCGCTAGTGCCAGGCCTTTCGTAGCGATAGAGCACGTTTTCGGCGGCCGCGCGCCAGCCGCCGGGAATCTGGCGCGAATAGGCCGGGTTGTGGGAGAGGTTCCCCTCCCCCGGCTGCGCCAATAGTTGGCGCGACCACGCCTGCGCCACCGCGTCTATCTTGGCGTGCGGCTTGAGCGGCTTCAGTCTATGCTTTGCCCGGTGCCTGTTTACCTCGCGCAACACTAGGGCCGAGAGGGTCGGTTTTTCGGCGGGGCGACTATTGAAGTAACGGTAAAAGAGCGCCGCGGTAGCTTCACGACTGATAGGACGCTTTGGACGGAACGTGCCGTCGGGCCAACCTCGCATGATGCCGTTGGCTTTCGCCCAGGAGATAGCGGGGGCGAACGGGTGGTTTATGGGCACATCCTTGAACGGAGCCTGCGGATTAACCCGCACCTCTCCGGCCACTCGGTGAAGAACCACCACAGCCGCTTCGCGGGTGATGTTTTCCCTCGGCCTAAAGGTGCCATCGGGCCAGCCTCGGAAGATACGCCGCTGCGCGGCCCAGCTGATCTCCCGGTAGAACGGATGATTCGGCTTTACATCCCGGAACGGGGAGCGTGCGGGAGGCCGATAACCGCGAACCTCTTGCGCCCGGTAAAGGAAAGCGCAGAAGGCTTCGCGCGTAACGTTATCTCTGGGGCGGAAGGTGCCGTCCGGCCATCCCTTAGTAATTCCGCGCGAACGCAGCCATTCGATCTCTCTGCGGAACTGGTGACTTGCGGGCACGTCCCGAAACACTGGGCCAGCTGCCGCCGAGACCGGCACAACAGCCGCTCCAACCAGGCCTAAAGCCCCTGTAAGCAGGGTACGGCGAGAGAAGTCTGTGCGCATGTTCGTCCTTCCGTGCAACCAAATATTTGCAGCAAACCGTAGCGGCTTTTCCTGGCATTACCTGGAAAGCATCTACAAAGATCCTGGTGACGCGCTACACACAATATTCAACAAAGAACGTAGCTTTACCTATTTTTTGCAATTCACGGGCAGGCGCCCCCTCCTCCGTCAAATGTGAACGCAGACATTTTTCGTGAACGAATACATTTGCACAAGGGTGGCAAATAAATGCAATTTACCGAATGTTAAACGGGGTTTTTCGGCGACCCGGTTCACCTCAATGGTAAAGCGCAGGCATCCCAAAGATTTTCTTAGCGCCAAATAGGGAGACTTCGGCTAAACAACCCCCTGGCACATTTAGCACCCCGCGCCTATATTTGACATCTCGAACTTTCGAGGCTCTAGCAATACATAATTTCCACTTATACACAGTGGTCGTTCACATGCACCACCCGCTATCCCGGCGCTATTACCCCGGGGTAGACAAAAAGTTTTCGGAAAGGAAACATCGATGACTAACGAGGGCGGCTTAACCGCGAAAAACACCCCCATTACTCGCCGCGCTATCGCACGCGGCGCGCTCTGGGCGACTCCGGCCATGGTGGTTTCGTCGGCCGCCCCCGCTTTCGCGGACTCTACCTGCGTTATCCAGAACGCAAAACCCGTTCCCAGCAACAGCACCCGTCAGATTACTTTTAACGGCAGTGACGGCATCACCGTTACCGGCCGTGTGGTCGGCGGAAATTCCCAAATTTCCAACAACAACCTCTGGGTATTGGATAGCGGAGAGGTTGTTTTGGAGCAGGATGCCGCACAAGGGGAATACCAGGAAGTTCTTTTCGAGTTTTCTAAGCCGGTTTACAACCTGCAGTTCGTTATCAGCGATATCGATAACGACTGGCAGCAGCGAGGCGGATACACCGACGCCATCTCGGTAAGCGGAGACGTCGTTGCGGCCCCCGTCGCCTCCGGCTACCTCCGCACCAGCGGTAACCGCATCAGTGCGCCTCTCGCGCGCTACGACTGGGACTCCCAGGGCGTTCTCCCCAAGGATCCCAAGGGGCAGGTGCGTATCAGTAACCGCCCCGGTAGCCCCGTAAAAAGCTTTACCGTGCGCTACGAAAACCTAAGCCCGAGCTACCAGCGCCGCAACCAGGTGGTGCTAATCGCGTTCATCAATTACACCAGCACCGATTGCACCCCTAGCTAGACCCGTTTACGTGTAGCACGCACCGTTCCCTTCGTTCGCACCGCCAAAGTACGGCACCGGCGGTTGCGAAGGCGTGCACGCGTAGACGAAAAGTCAGGGCCGCGAGGAGAATATCCTCGCGGCCCTGACGCCTTTACTCCGATGTATTTACGGGCTTACTTCGGGGTGCAGTTACTGCTGGTGTATTCGATGGGGGCGATGAACACGAATTGGGCGTACGGTTTCGTAGTCTCGCTCGACGTATTTTCGTAGCGCAGAGTAAACCCGGTGACCGGGGCATCACCTCTGTTAGTAACAAGTACCTGCCCTAACGGATCACGGGGACTAACACCACGCACATCCCGCGGACTGTAAGGCTGCGGAGCGCTCACCCTGGTACCGCCGGTCGATTCCTGCGTAACCTCAAGCATGCCGGGGCGGACCGGTTCAACCCGCACATCCCCCTCAATCACTATGGAATCAACGTAACCGTCGCCGCCGTTTTCCCACTGGTTATCGACGTCACGGATCACGAAACGGAGGTTATATACCGGCTTCGAGAAGTCGAAGCGTACCTCCTGGTACTGGCCGTAGTCCGCACGCTGGCCGAGGGCGACACCGCCACCACTGGTAACCGACATATTAGGACTGCCGATTGGACGCACGCTAAGTTCAGAGTCGTATGAAACGACGGTGCCGGTTACCTTGAGCCCATCCGGACCGTTGAAGGTGACGTTGCGCAGATCTCCCGCACTAACGGGGCGCGCCACCTGCACATCACATTCCTGGGAGGAAGCAAGCGCCGGCGCGGCAGAAGCCATGACCAGAGCCGGGGCTGCCCACACGGCGCCTTTGGCTACGGCGCGACGTGAAGGCGTAACCTGCGATTCGGTCCTATCGTTCATGTTTCTAAAGTTCCTTCTATCTCGAATATGGGAGCAAATACCCCGTTATAAGGTGGATCAGTCACCGTCCAAACTGGGAGTTACCCGCAAGTAAATTGTACTTGATTAAGTAAGGGCAAACGCCGCACACCCCTTCTCCGACGTGATCCGGATGCGTGAGTCGCAAACTCTGATTGCTAACGCGAAGCTAAGCGCTATGCGACACCTCAGAAATCGCTTTAGAAGGGACACTATTTAGCCGTTTAGAGGCCACTCCCTGCCCGAAGATTGCCTATTACGGTTCGGCTCGCTTCGCTGCGCAGAGCCGCGAGCGTTCCGTCGGATATTTCTCGATGGCTAAGCCACCGGTTACCACCGCATCCGTCCGAGAGGGAGCCTAGGAACACTTCGCCCACTTTCCTCCCCGGAAGCGGGGCGGCGGTAACTGCCGCCCGGTGAGGATCGCCGCCTCCGCTTCCCCAGAGGCGCACGAACCGCACGTTTTGGGGCAGTGCGGAATGCAGGGCGGTAGATACGCTATCTCGATACGCGCTGTGCACCCACAGGATGACCACTCGCAGGGCATCGGGGTCTATCGCAGCCATCGCCTTCGCCGCGAAACCGGGATCCGCCCAATCCGCATCGACCGCTACAAGCAGCGGGTGCTGCGCCGCAGCGAAACCGCTCGCCCGGCGGCTAACCAGCACGACCCGCAGACCCGCGGCGAGCAAATCGCCAACCGCGGGGGCGAGCATTCCGGTACCGCCGATAACGAGGACGCTGTCCCCGCCGCGCAGGTTGGGGAACGGGGCATCCGCGCCGACGGCATCCATCATTACGCTTGCCGCCCTCCCCCAACGCCAGGCTGCGCTGACTAGCTGTTTACCAGGTGCGTATCCGCGCCGCAGGTGCTGCCGGTTTCGCTTTCCGCGCAGTCGGCACACAGCAGGATCATCTTGCGGCAATCATCATCGGCACAGTTATAGAACTTACACGTGGGCGCGGCGCAGGTGACGCAGCGTCCCAGTTCGGCCGCGTCCTCCCCGAACTCCATATGCATGCGCCGATCGAACACGTAGAGCGAGCCTTCCCAGAGGCCCTTGTTGCCGTATTTTTCGCCGTAGCGCACAATGCCGCCGTCTAGCTGGTAGACCTCTTTGAAGCCGCGGTCCTTCATCAGCACGCTAAGCACCTCACACCTGATGCCGCCCGTGCAGTAGGTGACCACCGGCTTGTCTTTCAGTTCGTCGTAGGCGCCGGATTCGAGTTCGGAAATGAAGTCCCTGGTGGTCTCCACGTTAGGCACGACGGCGTTCTTGAAACGACCGATCTCGGCTTCCATCGCGTTGCGGCCGTCGAAGAAAACGACCTCTTCCCCGCGTTCCGCCATCAGTTCGTGTAGCTGTTCCGGCTTGAGGTGCTTGCCGCCGCCGACCACGCCGTTCTCGTCCACCTTGATCTCGTCGGGAGCACCGAAAGTGACGATCTCGGGGCGCACCTTCACACTCAGCCGGGGGAAGTCGTCGGCCCCGCCCTCGGAGATCTTGAACTCCATGTCCTTAAAGGGGGCGTAGGCTCGGGTCTCGCGCATGTACCGCTTGCAGGCGGCGAGGTCACCGCCGACGGTGCCGTTAATGCCGTGCTCGGAGATAATGATGCGCCCGCGCAGCCCCAGCTTTTCGCAGAGGGTGCGCTGCCACATCATCACGGCCTGCGGGTCGGCGAGAGGAGCGAAACGGTAGTAGAGGAGGATGCGGCTTTCATTCACGGCTCAAATCTACCGCACCCTATCCCACGCAGAAGGTAGCAAATTCTGCGCTACCAAGCGGGTGATTTTACGACTACCCCCTATAACTTGCCCGCAAGGTAGGCGATGCGGCCTTGGCACCGTTGGGGTTGGGTTACAAAACTAGACCGCTCTGCCCGATGTACCGCAGAAGATAAGGAGCCCGCAAAAACTCGTTGTTGACCACAGCTTTTCACCAATGATAAAACGAGGCATGGATCACGTTAGAAAGATTGCCGTGGCAGCATTGCTGCTTGCCGCTTTGAGCGGTTGTTCCGCCCAGGGAGGCGTTGAGATGAAGGATTCGCCGTCGACGCCGGGGCCAACAACTGCCACCGAATCGAATACGCCTCCCACAAGTCTCGAGGATGAGATTCACACAAATCCGAGAGAAGGGGGCGTAAAGGAATACCTCCAGAATGAGGACGGGGGCAAGTACGCGAGCATTGATGCCGACTGGAAATCATTTATGTCTGCAAAAGGGCAGGTTTCCGTCAAATGGGGTGAAGTTCGCGAGGTAGTATTCATCCCCGTATGCGACACCAGCTCCGGAAAGTTCATCCTGTATAAAAACGGAAAGAATATTGGCGACGGTCCATGCGGTCCGGGGCAGGTAATTTCTTTCTCCCCGCCGCGTCCAGAACCGGCGACGGATGAGAATTTTTCCTTTGAAGTCCAGGGAGCCAACAAATCTGAGGTGGCAGTTTTCCAGGAAAGAAAACCAAATTAATTTAGGCGTAACTACCGAAAACTGTGGAGCTAAGGGGAATCGAACCCCTGACCTTTTCATTGCGAACGAAACGCTCTACCAACTGAGCTATAGCCCCTCCGTTGCCGAAGCAACGCCTCTACTTTACCACCACCGGGGGCCGAGTCGAAACGGTTAGTGCCAGATCACACCGCATCTTTTATTGGCCGTCCTCGTAGCGGCGCCGATATGCCCCGGCCACGGTGTCGGCCACCAGCGGATATTCCTGGCTACCGCTGTAGGACAGCAGGCAGGGGCCGCTCAGTAGGGCCGCTTCGCCCTCCCCCGTTACCTCGCGCCCACCCGGCCAGCTAATGCTGCGCCCGCCCGCCGCACGCACGATGGCGATACCGGCGGCGATGTCCCACGGCTTGATCGCGGTGTGGAAGCAGGCGTCGGCCCATCCGGCGGCCACGTAGCAAAGCTGTAGCGCGGCGGGGCCGACCTCGGTCAGCAGGTGGGTGCCGGCCATCAGTTCCCGGTGGCGTTCGCGGGCAAAGTCTTCATCCGCTGCCAGATCGTTCAGGGTCGGGAAGCGCGAAAGCACCATCGCGTCGGCCTCGCGGCGCGGCTCGGGGGCGCGCAGGGGCCGACCGTTCAGGTAGGCCCGCTCTCCGTCGGCCGTAAACAGCCAGCCCAGGATGGGCGCGTTCACCACGCCCGCGACGATCCGGCCGCCCAGCACCACGCCGATGGAGACACAGAAATTGGGCATGCCCGACGCAAAGAAGCTGGTGCCGTCGATCGGATCGACGAAGAACGTGGGGGTATCGCCCTCCCCCAGCGAGTCGGCACCGTACTCCTCGCCGACGATCCGGCAGCCGGGGGCGAGCCGGGCCAGTTCCTCGCGGATCAGCTTCTCGCAGTGCTTATCGTGCACCGTCACGATGTTGTGACTGCTGGTTTTCGCCTCCCTACCCATGCTGGAACGGTCGATGCTGCGCAGGTAGCGCGCGGCGACCTCGGAAGCGGCAACGGCAACGGACAGCAGATCGTTAGACACGGCTCTATTCCTCGCGATAGTGAAAAACTGGCTACCCCTGTAGCGCGTGAATACGCACGGCAGACGCCTTCACCGCAAACACTACGCGGGAACCCACCCGCAAATCCATGCCGGCCACCGCCTGCAGGGTCACCTCGGCAGCCAGACCAGCCCCGCGCACCAGGACGGTGCGCCCGTGCTGTTCGATCTCGCTCACCTCTGCCGCGATCGCGTTGCGGGGAGAACCGCCGGGATCGCTCGTAAAGAGGGCCACGGACGAAGGCTCGATGACGGCCACGGCGGGGCCTACTCGCATATCCTCATCGGCAATACCGCGCAGGGTGACGCCGCTTTCGGCGTGCAGCGCTTCGCCGTCATAGTTCCCCGGCAGCACGCACGTTCCGGCCAGGTTGCCGAGGAACGGGGAGGTCGGCCTGGCGAGCACCTCGCTCACCCGGCCCGACGCGGTGAGCCTGCCCGCCTCCAGCACCGCCAGGTCATCGGCGAGCGCCAAAACATCCAGCATGTCGTGCGTTATCAGCAGGGTGGTGCGGCCGCGCAGCAGGGTCGCGAGCAGCCGCCTGATGGGGGGCGTCGCGGTGACGTCTAGCGCGGCAAAGGGCTCGTCCAGCAGCACCAGGTCGGGATCTCCGGCCAGCGCGCGGGCGATCGCGGCGCGCTGGGCCTGGCCGCCGGAAACCTCTCCGGGCAGGCGTTTTTCATATCCGGCAAGCCCGACCTGCGCGAGGAGTTTTTGCGCCCGCCGCATGGCTTCTTCCTTGCTCGCGCCCTGGCTGCGGGTAGCGAAATCCACGTTTTCGAGCAGACTCAGGTGCGGAAACAGCAGCGGGTCCTGGCTGAGGTGGGCGATGCGCCGTTTTTGCATGCTCAGCCCGTCTAATTCCCGCTCCCCCAGCCGCGCATATCCGGAGTGTGCCACCGCGCCGGTGAGAGCGCCGAAAAGGCTGGATTTTCCCGCCCCGTTGGGGCCGACGATAGCTAGGGTGCGCCCGGCAGCGAGCTCCAGCGTCGCGTCCACGTTTCTTTCCGCAATAGCGATATGCGCATTGAGCGCGCGGGCGGGGGTTTCGCTAACGGGGGCCGTTGCCACCGGTAGTGCGGGCACGGCGTCTTCCGGCACGCTCTCGCGGCGGCCCGGTTTGGCGCGCCTGGGCCGGTAGGCCGCGAGCACCACGGCCCCGGCCACCAGCACCAGCAGCAGGGAGAGCGAAGCCGCGGCCTCGGGCGCGATCTCTCGCTGCAAATAGATCTCTAGCGGCAGGGTGCGGGTGGTTCCCTGCAGGCTGCCCGCGAAGGTAAGCGTGGCCCCGAATTCGCCCAGCGCACGGGCGAAGGAAAGAATCGTGCCGGAAACTATGGCGGGTGCGAGCAGCGGCAGCGTTATTCGCCCCAGGATGCGCCCCCCGCCCGCGCCCAGTCCCGCCGCGGCCCGTTCGTATTTGGCGGGGGTGGCGTTTAACGCCCCCTCCAAAGAAAGCACGGTGAACGGCAAAGCCACGAAAACCTGCGCCAGGATTACCGCCCCGGTGGTGAACGCGATGCGCACGCCGAAAAGCTCCAGCAGCGGCGCGGTAACCCCCTGTCTGCCGTAGGTGAGCAGCAATGCGAAGCCGCCTACGACCGGCGGCAGCACGAGCGGCAGCAGGATCAGCGCGCGCAGCACGGAACGGCCGGGAAAATCACCCCTCGCCAGCACCAGCGCCAGCGGCACCCCCAGGATCAGGCAGGCCAGGGCCGCGCTGAAGGAGGTCAGCAGGCTCAGGCGCAGCGCGTCCAGCGATGCGGGCGAGGTGAGCAGGGCGGGAACGTCGGCCCAGGGCACGTTGGCGAGTATCCCGACCAGCGGCAAGAGGATAAAGCCCGCCCCGGCCAGCGCCAGGAGCGGCACCGGCCAGGGAAGGTGTGAGGGGTTACGGGGCATCTGGTTTCCTATTTGCGCTCCACTAGAGCGGAGCGGAACTTACTTGGCGTCGGGGGCACCGAAGCCTGCGTTTTGCAGAACTTCCTGCCCTTTGGCCGAAAGCACGTACGCGATGAACTGTTTGCCCAGCTCCGGCTGAGCGCTGCCTTTCACCTGCGCGATCGGGTAGGTGTTAAGGAACTTACCAGCCTCCGCGATCTGCACGGCCTCGGCCTTTCCGTCGGCGCGGGCGATGTCGGTCGCATAGACCAGGCCCGTATCCGCCTGCCCGGTGGTGACCTTGGTCAGAACGTCGGTCACGGAGTTTTCTTCGCTGACCGGGGTGAGGGTGATCTTGGGGTCGGCCAGAACCTTATCGGAGGCGGTGCCGCAGGGAACCTGCGGGGCGCAGCGCACCACGCTGGTGGCGCCGGTGAGATCGGCCAGGCCCTTCACCCCCTTCGGATTACCGGGGGCGACGGCGATCACCAGGCGGTTGCTGGCGAAGTTTTCCGGCTCACCCACGATCAGGCCCTTTTCCAGGGCCGACTTCATGGTCTTTAGGTTGGCGGTGGCCAACACATCGGCGGGAGCCCCGCCCTCTAGCTGCGTGACCAGCGCGGTGGAACCCGCGGTGGAAAGTAGCACCTTGGCTCCGGTTTCCGCCTCGAACTGCTTTGCGATTTCCGCGAAGGTCTTTTGCAGGGAGGCCGCGGCGAAAACGGTCAGGGTCTTGCCCTCCCCCGCCCCGCTTGCCGGGGTCTGCTCGCTACCGGCGGCGGGCTGCTTTTCCTTGCCGGAGCAGGCACTGATACCTGCGGCCAGGCAGATGCTTCCGGCGGCGGCGAAAAGGTTACGGCGAGAGAAAATGGGCATGACAAATACACCTTCCAAAAGATTGTTGCGCGCTGCGCGTTAGCCGTTAGCGGCTTTTCGTTCCGGGCAGCGCCGGGGCTGCCGCGGCGTCATTTAACGGGGGACTTCGACAATCACGTTGGTCGATTTAATAACCGCGGTGGCGACCTTTCCCGGCTCCAGCCCCAGGTCGCGCACGGCCTCGGTGGAAAGCAGGGAGACCACCCGGTTGATGCCGCACTGGATCTCTACCTGGCTCATCACCGTATCGGAGGTAACGGCGGTGATGATGCCGGTAAAGCGGTTGCGGGCCGAACGGCCGATGTCGGCGGGGTCGGCGGGCAGCACCGCGTTAGAGGCCGCTACCTTAGCGAGCTCCAAGCCGTCCACACAGGCGCGGCCAGATTCGTCCTTTTGCCTGGTTAGTACACCCTGGTCAATCCAGCGGCGAACCGTGTCGTCGCTTACGCCCAGATAACGGGATGCGTCAGAGATCCGAATATGCGCCATGAAATGGAGTATATGGCACGCAAATGCGAAGCGTTGCCGTTTTGCGGATTTTAGTCAGCCAACTTTCCGCATCTGCGGGAAAACCTCCCCGCCAAGGCGCAGGTGCGCGCTCAGGCGCGGCGGCGCTCCAGGACGTCGTCAAGCTGCAGGTCTACCGCCGCGGGCAGGGAGGCAACCGCCGCTTCCGCCCATTCCGCGCGCGCCTCCTGCTCTTCGAGGTCTTCATCCTCGAAAGGCATCTGCGCAGAGGTGGCGAAGGGCTTGGGCTGGGAAAGCTCGCGGGAGTAAACATCACGCAGGTAGCTATCGTGGCGTGCGCTTAGGTCCTCTACCTCGCCGCGCAGCTGATAGGCCGGGGCCGGCACCGGGATAGGCGTCCACTCACGCGAGCCGGCGGCTTCCACGCTGTTTTCCGCGGAGGGCCTCTCCTCGTGCGGGGCGGTTACCCAGCCGGGCAGGGAACTGCGATGCTTAGGCCGGGTCGGCTGAGCCGCCCGCAGGGGCTGACGCGAACGCTTACGCACGGCCAGCGAGCGCAGCGCGAACACGTAGGCCGCCAGCAGAGAGAACACGATAACCAGCAGCGCGAGGGGCAGCAGGGAAAAAGCGTAGAGAACGGCGCAGAGCGCGTTCACCGCGAGCAGCAGGATGAGCACGCGGCGCTGGCGAACCTGCATCTGGGTTGGCTTTGCGGGCATCGTGGCGACCTCCTGCTGACGTTTACGCAACTGCGGGGTTATGTCCCTGCCCCCGAGTCGCAGATGTTCTGTTCTGCGCGATTCGATCTCCGCCAGCACGCTTCTGCGCTGCGCAATGCGCGGCAAAACATACCCGAGCCAGAGCACAACCAGGGCCACTACGGCCAGTGCGCCCGGGTTGAAGGAATCGCTCACGTTCCCTACGTTAAATAACACCGGTGCATTTTTCTTTCAACCGTGCGCGTGTCGCGGTAAAAAAGCGGTAAATCACCTGTCTGCCAGACTTTTTATGCCCCTGCTGCTGCGCGCTGCGGCCTTTTCTGAAACGATCGAGGAATGGACGCTTCCAGCGAAGAGAAAAATCTCCTGCGCCGCAGCATACGCGCGCGCAGGCGAGAACTTCTCCCGCAAGGCACTGCCGACACCGCGTCGGCCTCTGCCCTGCGCACTCACCTGGCACGCCTAACCGTGGGGCTTGAGATAGGCAGCCAAGACCCGAACCAGGCAAGCGGCGGACAGGCGGTGATCGCCGCGTTCCACCCGACGGTTACGGAACCACCCCTAATGGCCGCCTGGGAGGACCTCGCTTTCAGCGGTTTCATCCTCCTATTCCCGGCCTATTCCCCGCAGGGGCTAGATTGGATCCCCTGGGACGGCAGCGCCGACTTCCGCCCCTCCACGGCCAAGGGGTTCGGCCTGGAGCCAGCCGACGAGCGGATCGGGATAGACGCCTTGCAATACGCAGACCTGGTGATAGCCCCCGCCCTAGCGGTATCGGAAGACGGCACCCGCCTAGGGCAGGGCGGCGGCTATTACGACCGTGCCTTGCGTCACTGCCACCCACAGACCCCGATCTTTGCCGCCGTGCATCCCCACGAGGTGCTGCGGGCGGGAGAACTTCCTCGCTGCGCACACGACTTCCCAGTGGACGGCGCGGTGACGGCGGCGGGAATTACCCTCTGCAATGTTTCCGACTAATTTCGCCTAAGCAGCGCCGCGGCGAGAATACCTCCACTCAGGAGCGCCGGGCCCGCCGGCCTCGCGGACGTTCCGTAGCGGGCGCGGCTTCAACGGCTACCTCTGCGGCGGACAGCATCTTCTCCTCGCCCTGCTCATGCGTCGGCACAGCGGGTATTTCTTCCCCGAGTCCGGCCTGCTCCATTTTCTGTTCCAACCGCTTTTTCTCAAGCGAGACGGCCTCTTGCGCGGAGGGCCCAGCCAGTGTCGGCAGCGGGACTTCGCCTGCCGCATCCCCGCGCCCGGCCAGCAGCGCCGCGATTCCCGTGGTTAGGGGAATCGCCAGCACCAGGCCGATGGAGGCAACCAGGGTGCGGAAGATTTCCTCCGCGATCTCCCCTGCCAGCAGGGTGTCCAGGAAAGAGCGTTCGATGGTGGCAGCCACCAAAAGTACCGGCAGGGCCGTACCGATGTAGGCGAACGCCAGGGTGTAGACGGTAGAGGCGATATGATCGCGCCCGATCCGCATAGCGGAGGTAAACACCCTCGCCCGGCTCGCGTGCGGCATCGCGGCGCGCAGTTCCCAAACCGCCGAGGCCTGCGTGATGGTGACGTCGTTGAGCGCCCCGAGACCGGATATAAGCACCCCGGCGAGCAGGATTGTACTAAGCGAAATGTTGAGGCCGGAACCGTAGAGCAGGGAGGGCGCCTCCCCCTGCGTACCCGTCATGCCCGTCGCCCCGGCCGCCAGGAGCGCCATCATCAGCGTGACTGCCGCCCCCGCGATGGTGCCCCAGAGGGCGGTTGTGGTGCGGATCGAAATGCCGTGCGCCAAATAAACCGCAGGGAACATCATGGCCGACGCCCCGACCAAACCAACCAGCAACGGGTTATTCCCCGCCAGCAGGGAGGGCAGCATGAAGAAGACGACTACCGCGACGCTGGCCGCGAGCCCCACCACCGCCCGCAGCCCCCTGCCGCGCGCTACGGCGGCGACCACCAGCAGATAAATCCCGAACAGCAGCAGCATCGGCGTGGAGCGCTGCATATCGAAATAGGAATAGCGGGTCACGGGTTTGCCGTCTTCCCCCTGGTCCATCAGCCCCATCACGCGCATCTCGCTACCTCGGTGAGTGCCGTTAGCGAACACCTCCGGCGGAACGCTCACTTCGATGGTTTTGCCCGCTATCGGACCGGTCAGGCCGCGCGCCGAAACTTTCACGAATTCGCGCGGGTTCTTGTCCGGTGGCACCTCCTGCACACGCGCAACTTCCAGATTCACGCCGGGAGCCAACAGGGCGGTTTTTGGGGGAAGCTTCCCCGCCGCGGGCCAGAGTAAAAACATACCGAGCAGGGTTGCGAGCAGCAGTGGCACGGTCAGCGCTGCCAGTAACAGCCGCGCCCTCTTTCCCTGCGCCTCCGGGAGAGCTAGTTCGCCGCCGTGAGAATGTCCGTGCCCCATGGATACCCCGCTAACTAAAACGGTTTACACTGTCACCGCAACTGTAGCCGTTTTAGCGCGGCCAATACCGACCCCGAGCGAGGACAAGTGCCTACCTACGTTTACGCCTGCAAAGACTGCGAGCACCGCTTCGAGCAGCACCAGAGCTTCAGCGATCCCGCGCTGACGGTTTGCCCCGAGTGCCAGGGAACTCTGCGCAAGGTATTTAACAGCGTGGGCGTGCAGTTCAAAGGTTCCGGCTTCTATTCGACCGACAAGGGCTCTGGAAAGTAAAGGTTTTCCAGAATCGGCATTAACGAGGGACTTATAAGCACCCTTCATCGGTTTATCCACCGACAACATCCAGAGATTCCCAGCCCGCCTAGCTTCTAGGCATGTCTCTACGCAAAGGGTTTTCTTTACCGAGCCAGCCGCCCCGCACGCTACTCAGATACCGGTACCTGATCGTTTGCGGTTTGGGCGGACTAGCCCTCTTTTGTCTGCTCGCACCGTTTCTTACCCGGGACGAGCCTCGACGCGAAGTGCTAATTAGCGAGGTTGCGCTGCCTCCGGGAGCCGCAGTGCTTAAAGAGATGCTGCATACCCGATCGCTGCCCGTCAGCGCGGTACCGGACGATGCCCTCTCACCGCAGGATCTCACCCGCGTACGGCACCTCAGTTTTCCGCTCCCTGCCGGACAGCCACTGACACGCACGCACATTTCCGTGCTACCGCGAGAAGACGAACGGGTCATCGCGCTCCCACTGCACGAGCAAGTCCCCGCGAGACTCGTCACGTTCGGAAAGAGGGTGGAACTCATCTACCGTCCGCGGGAAGAGGGAAGGGAAACCCGCATTTCAGGGACTATAGTCCCGTTACCTGCACAGATATCCGAAAGCCGTTCCCTCCAGACCCCGCCCGGAAGCGTTGCACCGGTTTCCATCTGGGTGTCCGTACCGAGTGTGAACGTTCCTGACGTGTTGCGTGCCATACGCGAAGAGCGGCTAAATTACGCGTTTTACCTGTAGGTTCTTCCATGGATATAAACACCATGTACGTATCCCACAAGTTTTTTCTGCAAAATAAGGAGCACCCCCGTGAAGGGCTTTAAAGATTTCATTATGCGCGGCAACGTGATCGACCTCGCGATTGCGGTCGTCATTGGTGGCGCGTTCACCGCTCTGGTCGGCGCTTTCGTAGAGAACCTGATCAACCCGATCATCGCGGTTGCCGGTGGCTCCAACCCCAAGGGTCTGGCCTGGCAGCTCGTAGCCGGTAACGAAGCTACCACCGTGAACCTGGGCGCTATCATCGGTGCGATCATCACCTTCGTGATCACCGCCGCCGTTGTTTACTTCGTCTTCGTAGTGCCGATGGCCAAGGCCAAGGCCGCCCGCGACAAGAAGATGGGCATCAAGGAGGGCGAGGAGCCGGTTGCAGCCGACATCGCTCTGCTCACCGAGATCCGCGACCTGCTCAAGAAGTAAGACGCATAAAAATATCGGCCCTCCCCGAGACGGGGTAGGGCCGATATTTTTATGTCTTCGCTAATTAAGAGACGCTGCTTAGGCGGCCTTGAAAGCGGCGAATCTGGCTTCCTCTACCATGCCATAACCGGAAACCCCGATCGATAGCAGCATAATCAGCAGTGTGGCTGTTGACGGGGAGAAAACAAGCCCGAGGAAAGCCACAAGCAGCAGGAGGGCATGCGTTATCAGTGCGGCGGGACGCCTGGTGGAAAGCAACATCTGGCAGCTCTTCCCCCTGAGGCTATCCGTGTCTAGCTCCTTCCCGTTTCCGGCTTCCTCCTGCATCAGCAATACAAATTCACCGCCCGCTGCGAAGATTACGCTCAGCAGGGAAACCAGAAATAAGAGCGCAGATGAACGCCCGGAAAGATCCAGATAGTCAGAGCCTGTTAAAAAGGGCAGTATGAGGACGGCGCTCCACAGATTGCCGCGTCTGGGGGTAAGCGCCATCCGGCTAATAGCTTCCATGCGTTCTCCTATATAAATATGCCCTTCACCTATAGACAGGGATTTTGGGCTTGCCTCCCAGGTTATACCCGTAGAGAGGGAACGCAGGATGCGCCGTTAAAGGTGCAGGATCATGCGGGTATTGCCGAGGGTGTTGGGCTTTACCCGGGCCAGGTCCAGAAACTCCGCAACCCCGTCATCGTGCGAGCGCACCAGCTCAGAAAACACCTTCGGGTCTATCGGCTGCTCGGCCATTTCCGTGAAGCCATAACGGGAAAAGAACTCCGTTTCGAAAGTCAGGCAGAACACCCGCCGTAGCGAAAATGCGCGTGCGCGCTCCAACAGGTGGCGCAGTATCGCCCCGCCCACTCCGCGGCCGCGCACCTCGGGAGCAACGCCCAGGGTGCGCACCTCTGCCAGGTCGCGCCACATCACGTGCAGCGCCCCGCAGCCGACCACCCGGCCGGTCTCGTCCACTGCCACCGTAAATTCCTGGACCGCCTCGTAAAGCGTAACCAGTTCCTTACCCAGCAGGATGCCGTCTACGGCGAGCGGCTGTAACAGCGCGTTGATTCCTTCAACGTCGGCCGGTACAGCCGCTCTCACGTTAATCTCGCTCATGGCGAGGTTAGGCCTCGGTTCCCTGCCCGTCCTCTGCGGTGTCCGCGTCGGGCAGGCTCACCTCTTCGCTGCGCGCTTCGGTGATCGCCTCTACGCTCACTTCGTCGCTGACGGGCGACAGCTCGCCGTCCGCTCCGCGCCGGGAGAAATCGAATTCTCCCAGGATTCCTTCGCCGTGCGCGTCGATCACGATCTTGTCGCCCGGGCGTACCTGGCCGAACAGGATCTTCTCGCTCAGCACGTCTTCGATATCGCGCTGGATGGTACGGCGCAGCGGGCGCGCGCCCAGGACCGGGTCGTAGCCCTTTTCCGCCAGCAGGTTCTTCGCCGCCGGGGTGAGTTCCAGCGCCATGTCCTTCTCGTGCAGGCGGGAATCGAGCTTCGCGATCATCAGGTCCACGATCTGCACGATCTCCTCCTGCAACAGCTGCGGGAACACCACGATATCGTCCACGCGGTTCAGGAACTCGGGGCGGAAGTGCTGCTTCAGCTCTTCGTTCACCTTAGCCTTCATCCGCTCGTAGTTCGTGGACAGTTCGCCACCCGCCTGGAAGCCCATCTGCACGCCCTTGGCGATGTCGCGGGTACCCAGGTTGGTGGTCATGATGATGACGGTGTTCTTGAAGTCCACGTTGCGGCCCTGACTGTCGGTCAGGCGACCATCCTCCAGGATCTGCAACAGCGAGTTGAAGATGTCCACGTGGGCCTTTTCGACCTCGTCGAACAGCACCACGCTGAACGGCTTGCGGCGCACCTTTTCGGTGAGCTGGCCGCCCTCGTCGTAACCGACGTAGCCGGGGGGCGAACCGAACAGGCGCGAAGCGGTGTGCTTCTCCCCGAACTCGGACATGTCGAGCTGAATCAGGGCGTCCTCGTCACCGAACAGGAACTCGGCGAGCGCCTTCGCCAGCTCGGTCTTACCGACGCCGGTCGGACCTGCGAAGATGAACGAACCGCCGGGGCGCTTCGGGTCTTTCAGGCCCGCGCGGGTGCGGCGGATCGCCTGGCTGAGCGCCTTAATAGCGGCGTCCTGGCCGATGACGCGCTTGTGCAGCTCGGCTTCCATGTTGAGCAGACGCGAAGATTCTTCCTCGGTCAGCTTCACGATCGGGATACCGGTAGCGGCCGCCAGCACCTCTGCGATGACGTCCTCGCTAACGGTGGAGACGACATCCGAGTCGCCCTCGCGCCAGGCCTTTTCCTTAGCGTCGCGCTCCTGCTGGAGCTTCTGCTCGGTGTCGCGCAGCGCGGCGGCCTTTTCGAAGTCCTGCTCGTCGATGGCGGACTCTTTATCCTTGCGGGTCTGTTCGATCCGCTTGTCGTATTCCTTCAGTTCCGGCGGCGCGGTGAGGCGACGGATGCGCAGGCGCGCCCCGGCCTCGTCGATCAGGTCGATCGCCTTGTCCGGCAGGAAGCGGTCGTTCACGTAGCGGTCGGCCAGGTTTGCGGCCGCCACCAGAGCGCCGTCGGTGATGGTCACCTTGTGGTGCGCCTCGTAGCGGTCGCGCAGGCCGCGCAGGATCTCGATGGTGTGGGCGATGCTCGGCTCGTTCACCTGGACCGGCTGGAAGCGGCGCTCCAGCGCGGCGTCCTTTTCGATGTGCTTGCGGTATTCGTCCAGCGTGGTCGCGCCGATGGTCTGCAGTTCGCCGCGCGCCAGCATCGGCTTGAGGATGCTGGCGGCGTCGATCGCGCCCTCGGCCGCGCCCGCGCCGACGAGGGAGTGGATCTCGTCGATAAACAGGATGATGTCGCCGCGCGTGCGGATCTCTTTCAGCACCTTCTTGAGGCGCTCTTCGAAGTCGCCACGGTAGCGGGAACCTGCCACCAGGGAGCCGAGGTCCAGGGTGTAAAGCTGCTTGTCCTTGAGCGTTTCGGGGACGTCGCCACGCACGATGGACTGCGCCAGGCCTTCCACCACGGCGGACTTGCCGACGCCCGGTTCGCCGATCAGCACGGGGTTGTTCTTCGTGCGGCGGCTGAGCACCTGCATGACTCGCTCCGCCTCGGCGGCACGGCCGATGACAGGATCGAGCTGTCCCTCGCGGGCGGCCTGGGTCAGGTTGCGCCCGAACTGGTCCAGGATGAGGGAGCCGGAGGGCTGGCCTTCGGCGGGGCCGCCCGCGTTAACGGTTTCCTTGCCCTGGTATCCGGAGAGCAGGTCCATGACCTCCTGGCGTACCGCCGACGGGTTCGCCTTAAGGCGCACCAGTACCTTGACGGCCACGCCTTCGCCCTCGCGCAGCAGGCCGAGCAGGATGTGTTCGGTGCCGATGTAGTTGTGGCCGAGCTGCAGCGCCTCGCGCAGGGACAGCTCGAACATCTTCTTGGCTCGGGGTGTGAAGGGGATGTGCCCGGTCGGGGCCTGGTTGCCCTCACCGATGATGTCGCGCACCTGCTCCCGGGTGTCTTCCAGGTTGATCCCGAGCGCGGCGAGCGCCTTGGACCCGACGCCCTCGTTCTCGTGGATCAGCCCGAGCAGGATGTGCTCGGTGCCGATGTAGTTGTGGTTGAGCAGGCGGGCTTCGTCCTGCGCGAGCACCACGACGCGCCGGGCGCGGTCGGTGAAGCGTTCGAACATCTTTCTCCCCATCTATATGAAGTGTCGTTGTGAGCCTAGTGGCTTTCGCGCACCGGATGGCGCGTGTTCGCAATCGGCGTGATTATGCGTCCCGGTTCTCGCGCGGTTTGGGCGGCTATGCTCGCCTGTGGAGACGTGAGGAGCAAGCATGACGACACCCCCAGATGAGATCGAAACTGCCGACGCGGTGCTGGTGGGCGGAGGGATCGCCTCCGCCACGCTGGCCGCGATGCTGACCGAACTGCAACCGCAGTGGCGGGTGGTGGTGTTGGAGAGGCTTTCCGCCCCCGGTCAGGAAAGCTCGGATGCCTGGAATAACGCGGGCACGGGGCACAGCGCGCTGTGCGAGCTGAACTACACACCGCAGGCTGCCGACGGCAGCGTGGATACGGCCAAGGCGCTGCGCGTGAACAGCCAGTTCCAGGCCTCCCGCGAGTTCTGGTCGTTCCTGTTGGAGCACGGCGCGCTCGGTGAGGCTAGCGAGTTCATCAACCCGGTGCCGCACATGAGTTTCGTTAGCGGCGCTGCCGACGTCGATTTTCTGCGCCGCAGGCACGCGGCCCTGGCAGCGCACCCCCTGTTTTCTTCCCTTGCGTTCAGTGACGATCCGGGCAGGGTTAGCGAGTGGGCTCCCCTGGTCATCTCCGGCCGCGAGGTCGGCTCCCCGGTGGCGGCGACCCGCAGCGCGGAGGGCAGCGACGTAGATTTCGGCGCGCTCACCCGTAAGTTGCTCGCGCACGCGGGTAACGCGGGGGCGACCGCGTTCCGGACCGGCTGCGAGGTAAGAGGGCTGCGCCGGGTAGGAAAGCGTCACTGGGGAGTCATGTACCGTCAGGCGGGGCGCTCCCACCTGGTGCGTGCCCCGTTCGTTTTCGTCGGCGCGGGCGGCCGGGCGCTACCGCTGCTGCAAAAGGCCGGGATTGCCGAGATTCGCGGATACGGTGGTTTCCCGATCTCCGGCCAGTGGCTGCGCTGCACCAACCCGGAGGTGGTGGCACGGCACGAGGCCAAGGTTTACGGCAAGGCTGCCGTGGGGGCGCCGCCGATGAGCGTGCCGCACCTGGACACCCGCTACATAGACGGCAAGAAGGGGCTGCTGTTTGGCCCCTATGCGGGCTGGTCACCCAAGTTCCTGCGCCACGGCAGCCCGCTCGATCTGCCGCTGTCCCTGCGCCCCGGCAATCTGCTGCCGATGATGCAGGTCGGCATCGACAACCTGGACCTGACCGCCTACCTGGTGCGAGAGGTTGCCGCGACCCGCAAGGCACGGCTGGCGGCCCTGCGCGAGTATTTCCCCGAGGCGCGGGACGAGGACTGGGAAAGCGTCACCGCGGGGCAGCGGGTGCAGGTCATAGCGCCCCATCCGCAAAAACGCGGGGTGTTGCAGTTTGGCACGGAGCTGATCACCTCCGCCGACGGCTCACTGGGCGGTCTGCTCGGGGCCTCCCCCGGCGCTTCCACCGCGGTCACGGTGGCCTGCGATCTGCTGCGGCGCTGCTTCCCGGAAAAGTGGGGCGGCTGGGAACCCACGCTGCTAAAGATGGTGCCCAGCCTCGGAAAGGACCTGACCAAGGACGCCGACGCAGCCCGGCAGAGCCTGGCGCGCACGGCAAAGATTCTGGGCCTACTTTAGAAATCCCGGTATTTACGGGCACCATAGGGGTAACAGCCCCAAGGCAAGGAGAAAACGCATGAGCTTGGCACGCGACCCGCAGGGCGAGCGTTACACGATCCGCGCGGGAGCCTACGAGGCCGAGATAACGCAGGTCGGGGCAACGCTGGCCCGCCTGCGCTACGACTCGCGGCCCGTGATCCTGGAGACCCCCGAGGGCGAACCGATGTGGTTCTACCGGGGTGCTCTGGTGGCACCGTGGCCGAACCGGATCGCCGATGGCCGCTACACCTGCGATGGCGAAACCTACCAGGTGGCGCTCAGCGAGCCGGAGCGCGGCAACGCCCTGCACGGCCTGGTCTCTTTCCAGGCTTATGAACTGCTGGAACAGGACGACGACCGGGTGGTGCTGGCCACCACCCTGTTCCCCACCACCGGCTACCCGTTCCATCTGCGCCTAGTGGTCGAGTATTCACTCGACGCAGCGGCGGGCCTGCACACCCGCCTAACGGCGGAGAACGTCGGTTCCCGCACCGCCCCCTACGGCTGCTGCCCCCACCCCTACCTGGTTGCCGGGCCGGAACCGCTGGATACGTGGACGCTCGCGTTCGATGCGCATTCGCAGATGCAGGTGGATCCCGAACGGCTGCTGCCGCTCGGCACCGGCCCGGTCGATCCGGGAAGCCCGCAGGACTTCCACGGCGAGGGCCGCGTGATCGGCGATACCAAACTGGATACCGCCTTTAGCGATCTGCTGCGCGATTTCGACGGTAATTCGTTCGTCACCGTCACCGCCCCCGGCGGCACCGGCGTCGAGGTCAGCTTCGGCTACGACTGTTCCTGGGTGCAGATCTACACCGGGGACCGCCCCGAGCCGGAACTAAACCGCCTCGGTCTGGCGGTGGAGCCGATGACCTGTCCGCCGGACGCCTTCAACTCCGGCATGGATCTGATTCGCCTCGCCCCCGGTCAGGCGCACAGCGCCAGCTGGCGTATCCGCGCCTGGTAACTGCGCGCAGCAAGGCAGCCACCGAGGGCCCGACTAAGACCCGGCGCTAAACCAAACGGCTAGGCCGTGCCTCCCGGATTTCCGGGCGTGCGCGGCCTAGCCGTCTCTTATGCGCCTAGCGCGTGGCGGCCTTCATCTCGGCCACGAATTCGCGCACGCGCGGATAGGCGGCGGTGACGTCCCCCTCCTTGACCGCCCGTTCGATGAGCGCAACCACTGCGGAGCCGGAGATCGCGCCGGCCGCGCCCGCGCCCACGGCCTCGCGCACGTGTTCGGGCCGGGAGATGCCGAAACCGAGCAGCGCCGGGGGTGCGTCGTAGCTGCGCAGCCTGGCCACCGCCTCGCTCAGCCCCTCGGTACGCGAGACCACTTCCGCGCCGGTGACGCCTGTGCGGGAGACCGCGTAAACATAGCCGCGCGAATTTTCGGCCACCGCCCGCAGCGTCTCGTCGTCCGCCCCCGGCGGGGCAATGAAGATCTGGGCGATCCCCGCGCGCTCCGCCGCAGCCACGAAATCGGCGGATTCGCGCACCGGAATGTCGGGCAGCAGCACGGAATCCACCCCGGCCTGCGCGAGTGCCTGGTAGAACTCGTCCAGGCCCCAGGAGAACGGCAGGTTCCCGTAAACCAGCAGCCCGATCGGCAGCTCCGGGTGGCGTGCGCGCACGCGGGCGACAATGCCGAGGGCGTCCCTCCCGCTCACTCCCGCTGCGGCTGCCCGCAGGTGGGCGCGCTGAATAGTCGGGCCGTCGGCGACGGGATCGGAGAACGGCAGGCCGAGCTCGAGCGCATCCGCGCCACCCGCGATTAGTTCCTCGATGATCTGCTCGCTTTCCGCGATCCCGGGATCGCCCAGCATCACGAACGGCACGAACGCCGCCCCGCGCGCGAAGGCGCGCGCGTAGCGCTCCCCCACCGGCGGCTGCGGCACCTGCGCGGTGACTTCGGCCGCCGGTTTCGCCACCACGGGAACGTCCGCGGGAAGCAACGGCGCACCACCCGCTGCCGCCTCATGTCCCGTTTCCTGCGCCGCCGTTTCCTCACCGGGGTGCGTTTCTTGCGCGGCGGCAAACTGCCTATGCACGTGCGCCAGGTCCTTATCGCCGCGCCCGGAGAGCGACACCAGCAGCACGGTGCCCTCCTCCGCGGTCTGTGCCCGTTTCAGCGCGTAGGCCAGCGCGTGCGAGGATTCCAGGGCGGGGATGATGCCCTCGTGCCGGGAAAGCAACCGGAACGCTTCCAGGGCCTCATCATCGGTGATTCCCACGTACCGGGCGCGCCCGCTCGCCGCGAGGTGCGCGTGCTGCGGGCCGACGCCCGGATAGTCCAGCCCGGCTGAGATCGAATGGGATTCCTCCACCTGTCCCTCTGCGGTGCGCATCAGGTAGGAACGGGCGCCGTGCAAAATACCGATCCTGCCGGCCGCGATGGGGGCGCCGTGGCGGCCGCTTTCCATTCCTTCCCCGGCAGGCTCCACTCCCACCAGGGAAACGGATTCGTCGGGGATGAAATCGGCAAACATGCCGATGGCGTTGGAGCCGCCACCCACGCAGGCGATCACTTCGTCGGGTAGGCGGCCGATCCGATCCACGATCTGCTCCCGCGCCTCGGTCGAGATCACGCGGTGGAACTCGCGCACGATGGTCGGGAACGGGTGCGGGCCCGCCGCCGTACCGAGCAGGTAGTGGCTGGTGGCGAAGCTCGCGGTCCAGTCCCGCAGCGCCTCGTTAACGGCGTCCTTGAGGGTGCCGGAACCGGAATCTACCGGCACCACCCGCGCCCCCATCAGCTCCATTCGCTCCACGTTCGGCTGCTGCCGCTCCACGTCGAGCCGCCCCATGTAGACGGTGCATTCCAGACCGAGCAGCGCGCAGGCCAGCGCGGTTGCGGTGCCGTGCTGCCCCGCCCCGGTCTCCGCGATCACCCTGGTTTTGCCCATGCGTTTGGCGAGCAGCGCCTGGCCGATCACCTGGTTCGTTTTATGCGCGCCGCCGTGCACCAGGTCCTCGCGCTTGAGGAAGATGCGCGCCCCGCCCGTGAGCGGCAGGTTGCGACATTCGGTGAGCGGCGTGGGCCTGCCCAGGTAGTCCCGCAGCAGGCCCGACAGTTCGGCCCGGAAGGATTCGTCGGCCATCGCCTCCACGAACGCGGCCTCGAGCTGATCGAGCGCGGGCAGCAGCAGTTCGGGCACGTACTGGCCGCCAAACTCACCGAAATATGCGGGTAAGAGGGTCTTTTTCATTGTCTTTCCTTAGGCCTTGGGATAGCTGCGCAGGTTACGAAACGCGCCGCTAACGCGGGAGGGGTCTTTGCTGCCGGGCAGGTGCGGGTATTCGAGCCGCGAGTTCATGTCTAGCCCCGCGAAACCGGCGTCGCGGGCCGCGGCCGCGTTTTCCGGCCCGATACCTCCCGCTAGGAGGGAGATTTCGCGCAAGGACTGCGGGATTAGGTGCCAGTCGTGGGTCTCGCCGCTGCCGGGGCTGGGCGAATCGAACACGAAACGCGACAGCGCCGGATGCTCGGCGAGCGCCTCGGCGGCGGCTTTCCCTGCCGGGGTTTGCGGGCTGAGCGCGCGCCAGAGCACCACTTCGGGCAGCAGGCGCGCCACCTCATCTAGGAAGGCACGTTCCCCGTCGGCGCTTTCCAGCGGGGCGCGATGCAGCTGCAGGATGGAGGGTGCGGGGGCGGCGGCAGCGGCGCAGGCCTCGGCGTAGGCCGCGTATTCGCGGGCCACCTCCGCCGGGGTTTTCGCGGTACTTACCAGCACCCAGCGCAGTTCCGGGGCGGCCGCCACGATCTCGGCCGCGCGCTGCGCGTTTACGTAACGCGGGGAGCCGACGGCGGCGATGATTCCGCCGTGGAGCGCTCCGCTGGCCGCGGCCAGCCTGCCGGCGTCCGGTTCGGTAATGCCGCAAACCTTGGTTTCGCCATAGAGGAGTTCCCGGCAGGCCGCGTCAATGTCGGGCTGCCCCGTGAGCTGGCTGCCGACCAGGAACCCCGATACGTGCGGGGCCAGGGCGCGCACGTCACGGTGGCTGCGGATACCGGATTCCGATAGCAGCACGGTATCTTTCGCCACCCTGCCCGCCAGGGCCAGCGTTCTGCCGGTATCTATGCTGAGATCGCGCAGGTCACGGTTGTTGACACCGATGATTTTGGCTCCGTGGGAGAGCGCCCGCGCCATTTCGCTTTCGTCGGAAACCTCGGTGAGCACGTCTAGCCCCAGGGAGTCCGCGCAGTCCGCTAGGCGGGCGTATTCCTCGTCCGTCAGCACCGACAGCATGAGCAGCGCGGCGTCGGCCCCCGCGAGCCGGGCCGCGTAAAGCTGCGCCTCGTCCACGATGAAGTCCTTGCACAGCACGGGCAGGTGGGTGCTCGCCGCCACCGTCGCCAGGTGCAGGTAGCTGCCGCCGAAGAAGTCGGGTTCGCACAGCACCGAGATACCCGCCGCGTAGCGGGAATACACCGAGGCGATCTGGCCCGGATGGTAGTCCTCACGAATCATGCCGAGGGAGGGCGAGGCCGCCTTGCATTCCATGATGAATCGCGAGCCGCCCCGCTCCCCCGCCCCGAGCGAGTGATACAGGCTGCGTGCGGAGCGTTGCGGGCGCGGGCTGTTTGCCACCAGTTCTCGGATCGCGCTCAGGTGGGTGCGCCGCTGCGCGACTATCTTGCCGAGCACGCTTTCGCCGTCGGCCAGCCGGATCTTGCTAAAGCGCCCGCTCATGCGGCGGCCTCTTGCGCGAGTAGCTGCGCGGAACGGGAGGCGATCTTTTCCAGGTGGGTCGCCCCCTTGCCGGATGCGACTATTTCGCGGGCTTTCGCTACGCCGTCCGCGATGCTATCGCTGAGCCCGGCAAGGTAGAAGACCGCGCCCGCGTTGGCGCATACCGCCGCCGCGTGGGCTGGCTGACCGTTACCCGCAAGCAGGGCGCGCAGATCCCGGGCGTTCGCGTCCGCGTCTCCCCCGCGCAGCTGCTCGAGCGGATAGCGGGACAGGCCGAGTGCTTCCGGGGTTAGCCGGTAGTGTTCAACCTTCCCATCACGCAGCTCCCAAACGTCGGTTTCCCCGTGCAGCGCGATTTCGTCCAGCCCCTCCCCGTGCACCACCAGGGCGCGTTCCCGGCCGATCTGTAGCAGGGCGTTGGCTACCAGCTCGCCTCGGCGCGGATCGGCCACCCCGATTAGCTGTGCCCGCAGCGGGGCCGGGTTGAGGAGCGGGCCGAGCAGGTTAAACACCGTCGGCACCGCGAGTTCGCGGCGCACCGGCATCACCCGAGCGATGGCCGGGTGGTAGCGCGGGGCGAACAGGAACGCGAAGCCGGTTTCATCGCAGAGCTGACGCGCGGCCTCGGGACCCAGGTTCGTGGCGATGCCGAGGCTGTCCAGCACGTCGGCGCTGCCGGAGCGGGAAGATACGGAACGGTTCCCGTGCTTGAGCATCGGCACACCGGCCGTGGCGGCAACCAGCGCGGCGGCGGTGGAAATGTTGATCGTCCCCGCGCGATCCCCGCCCGTGCCGCAGGAATCGAAGCCGCTTTCGCCCTCCGGGAAGGCCACCGCCTGCGCAACGAACGCGGCGGCCGCCCCCGATACCAGTTCAGGGGTTTCTCCCCTGGCGGCGAGCGCGGTCAGTAGACCCGCCAGCACCGTGCCCGGCAGTTCCCCCTGCGCTATCCCGGTGAACAATGCTCGGGACTGCGCGGCGGTTAGTTCGCTGCCGCAGATCGCGTCACGGGCTAGGTCTATCGCTTGCTGGGCCGTCTGCTGGGCAGTCTGCTGGGCGCTCATGCGGCGCTTCCTTTCGTCTGGGTGAGGGAATGCACGGCCGCCGCGATCAGCTGCGGGCCGGAGTCAGTCAGGATGGATTCGGGATGGAACTGCAGCCCCAGCACCGGGGCGTCTTTCGCGCGGGCGGCCATCACCAGATCGCCGATGCGTGCCAGGCAGTCCATTTCCGCCGGAACGGTGGTGCAACCGAGCGAGTGGTAGCGCGCCACCCGCAGGCCCGGCAGGGCGGAAAAAGCCGGGTCTTGTTTGCCCTGCTTGGTGAGCGTGACCCGGTGGGCCTGGCCGTGTACCGCGCCGACCGGGCCGACGCATGCCCCGAGGTGTTCCAGCATGGCCTGGAACCCCAGGCAGATCCCCAGCAAGGGCACCTTTCCCCAGGATTGGGCCAGCACTTCCATCATGTTTCCGGCCTGGCGCGGATGGCCGGGGCCGGGCGATAGGCAGATCAGATCGGCCTCCTGCCCCAGCACTTCCGCAACGGGCACGGTATTGCGCATGACCAGCGTGTCAAAGCCCAGGGTTTGGAACTCGCTACGCAGGTTGTAAACGAAAGAATCCTGGTTGTCTAAGAGGAGAACCCTCATCGCACTACCTCCACCGTGCGTCCCTGTGCCGCGGCGATAGCGCCCAGCACGGCCATTGCTTTATGTACTGTTTCGTCGGCTTCGGCGCGGGGGTCGGAATCCCGCACGACCCCGGCCCCGGCCTGCACGTGAGCAACGCCGTCGCGCACGTAGGCAGAGCGAATCACGATGCAGGTGTCCATATCGCCGCTGCCGCTTAGATAGCCGACGGCCCCGCCGTAAAAGCCACGCCTGCAGCCCTCGGCTGCGCGCAGTAGCGCGGTGGCCGACAATTTGGGTGCTCCCGTCAGCGTGCCCATGTTCATGCAGGCCCTGTACGCGTCCAAGGCGTCCAGGCCGTCATCGAGTTCGGCCACGACGCGGGACACCAGGTGCATGACGCGGGAGTAACGATCCACCCCCAGCAGCTTGTCCACCTTGCGCGTGCCGGGCTTGGCGATCCGGGCCAGGTCGTTGCGCGCCAGGTCCACCAGCATGATGTGTTCCGACAGTTCCTTCGGGTCGGTGCGCAGGTCAAGCTCGCGCCGGGTGTCCAGTTCGTGCAGGACCTCACCGTCCGCCCCCAGGCCGCGCGGGCGGGTCCCGGCGATCGGATACATGCTCACCTCTCCCCCGCTCACCGTCACGGACGCCTCCGGGCTGGCCCCGAACAGCACCTCGTCCGCCGTACGCAGCAGGAACATGTAGGGGCTGGGGTTTTGCTGGCGCAGCACGCGGTAGGCGGCCACGGGATCGGGGCACGGCAGCGCGAAGGAACGGGAGGGCACCACCTGGTAGATGTCTCCGCTAGCGATGTGTTCCTGCATCTGCTTCACCCGCGCCATGAAATCGCTATCGCTCATACTGGCCCGGGCGGTAAGTACGGCTCCGGGCTCTTGGCGGGGAGCCGGATCATCGAGCCTCGGGGCCGCGTGGGATTCGGCTAGCGCAGAGGTTACCCGTTCCTCTAGGGCCGACAGTTTTGTTTCAGCCAGCTCCGGGCTTTCTGCCGCCACGCTCAGCCGAGCCGTTTGCGCCATGTGGTCTATTTGCACCAGCTCTTCGGCCAGAAGGAAGTAGCAGTCTTCCGGGGTGGCCGCTCCGCCGGTTACGGGCGGCAGCGCCTCGTAGCTGTCTATGAACTCGTAGGCGAAAGCCCCCGCTAACAGCGGCAGGGTGATGTCGTTTTCCAAACCGTTCCCTAGCGAGGTCAGGAAACGCAGAACGTCTAACGGGTTAGGTTCGCGCAAGCGTTTATTTTCGTCGCTGGCTACGCCCCGTGGAAATTCGCAGACCAGACTATTTTCCACACTTTCCATAGGGAAAGCGCGGGCCGCCTCAGCACAAACCATTTGCCCCGATTTAGTAACGGGGGTTAGTTTTACCTTGGTTCCCCGACAGGTGATTCTTACACTTGCCGACAGGACCAACAGTGAACGTTTACTTTCGCGCGTAGTGGTGTCCGCAGATTCCAGCAAAACCGTATCCGGGGCAGCTTCTGTAAGCGCGGTAAATAGGTTTAAAGCGTCAGCGGAGCAACGCAGTTCGCGCTGGACGATATACACAAAAAGCTCCTCGCGGTAAGTATTACTTCAATGGGTAATCCGCACGGGAGCTTGTTTATGTAAACGGGCCCGCCATGCGGCGAGCCCAGTTTTGTACGACAGATTTGGCGGCCCGCCTAGGAAGCGAGCCACCACCAGTTAAGGGAAACCGTCGTCATGCTGTGAGACTAACGCTTCTTCGGGAAGAACACAAGCCTGACCTTTACATTTGGTAACAAATACATTTGTCGGCAAAGCGAAGGCGGCCGCCCCCGACATAGTCGGAGCGGCCGCCTCACGAACCGGGTTTAACCCAGCACGACTCAGTGAGCGTCCAGGTACATCTTGCGTACGTCAGCGGAGATGCGACCACGCTCGGATACCGGAATGTTGTTTTCGCGGGCCCAGCGGCGAATCTCGGAGTTCTGCGAGCCGCCACCGGAAACGGGGCCGGTGCCACGGCGGGCACGGCCGCCCACGCGACGAGCCGCAGCCAGCCACGGAGTCAGCGCCTCGCGCAGCTTCGCGGCATTATCTTCGTTCAGGTCGATCTCGTAATTGACACCGTCCAGACCGAAATTAACAGTTTCGGCCGCGTCGGTGCCGTCGATATCATCGACTAGAACAACGTGCGTCTTGCGCGCCATGAGCGATTCTCCTTTTTCTGGTGGCGAAGTACAATACTATACTCTCCAACTAATGGAGTTTCCGCAACCCCATAAAGAAACCACAATAGATCTTTTTAAGAACTCTTGGAGTTTCCTTCTTGGTACTCACTTTCAACCCTGGCATCTTCCTCACGCTGTTTCCTATCGGCGGAGAGCAGGGCGCGCATAGTAAACCAAAACAGCAGGCCAACCCCGAGCGAAGGAACTAACGCTCCCAGCTCGAACCAGAAACCGCTTCCCATAGCGTTTATTTTTCGCTTTCGGAGGAATCCGACTGGGCGGGCTTAACTAGCGGGAACAAAATGGTTTCCCGAATACCGTAACCGGTAAGCGCCATCAAAAGGCGATCCAGCCCCATTCCCATACCGCCGGTCGGGGGCATGGCGAATTCCATGGCGGTCAGGAAGTCCTCATCCAGGCGCATCGCCTCATCGTCGCCGGCAGCGGCCAGGCGCGCCTGCGTCTCGAACCGTTCACGCTGCACAACCGGGTCCACCAGCTCGGAGTAGCCGGTGGCGAGCTCGAAGCCGCGCACGTACAGGTCCCACTTCTCCACTACGCCCGGCTTCTCGCGATGCGCGCGCACCAGCGGGGACGTCTCGACCGGGAAGTCGCAGACGAAGGTAGGCGCGTACAGGGAATCGCCGAGGCGGTGCTCGAACAGTTCCTCCACCAGCTTGCCGTGACCGTACTTGGGGTGGTCCAGGTCAAGCTCGAGCGAACGGGCGATGGCGCGCAGTTCCTCGACGCTCGTTTCCGGCGTAATTTCCTGGCCGAGAGATTCCGAGAGCGATTCGTACATGGACAGCCACTGCCACTCGCCCGAAAGATCGTATTCGCTGCCGTCGTTGAGGGTGACCACCTGGCCGCCGCAGGCCGCTTCCGCCGCCTCCTGCACCAGGGAGCGGGTCAGTTCCGCGATCGAATGGTAGTCACCGTAGGCCTGGTACGCCTCCAGCATCGCGAACTCGGGCGAATGCGTGGAGTCGGCACCCTCGTTACGGAAGTTGCGGTTGATCTCGAACACGCGCTCGGCACCGCCAACGGCGGCGCGCTTAAGGAACAGTTCCGGGGCGATGCGCAGGAACAGTTCCAGATCGAAAGCGTTCATGTGCGTGGTGAAGGGGCGGGCCGCAGCGCCGGAGGGGATGGTCTGCAGCATCGGAGTTTCGATCTCCATGAAGTCGCGGCGATGGAACGACTCGCGCAGGCTGCGCACCACTGCCGGGCGCATGCGCGCCATCTGACGCGCTTCCGGACGCACGATCAGATCGACGTAGCGCTGACGCACCCGCGCCTCTTCGCTGGGCTGCGCGTGCAGCACGGGGAGCGGCCGGATGGCCTTGGCGGCCATACGCCATTCCTTAGCGAAAACGCTCAGCTCGCCGCGGCGGGAGGTGCCGATGGTGCCGGCCACGAACAGGTGATCGCCCAGGTCAACGTCGGCCTTGAACGCCGCTAGGCGCTCTTCCCCGACCTCGGCCAGGCTCAGCATTACCTGCAGCCGGTTGCCCTCGCCGTCCTGGAGGGTTGCGAAGCAAAGTTTGCCGGTGTTGCGCTGGAAAACCACGCGCCCCGCCACGCCCAGCTCCCGGCCGGTGTCCTCACCGGCGGGCAGGGTGCCGTCGGCCAGCTGCGGATCGTATTCCGCACGCACGGCCGCGATGGTGGTGGTTACCGGCACCGCGACCGGGTAGGCCTCCTCGCCGCGGGCCAGCAGGCGTTCCCGCTTGGCCTTACGGACGGCAATCTGATCGGACGTATTAAGGTTGGGGGCATTTTCGGCAGAACTCATGCGGCTAATTCTCTCACTCTCCGGCACGCAAATGCACAATAGTGTTATCCAAAAGTCGCGTGCCTCCCACGCGCGCGGCAATCATCACCAAAGCCTCGCCGCTAAAGGACTCATCAATCTGCGCAAAGGTGCGATGATCCAGCACCGCCGTGTAATCCCAGTCCAGGTCAGCACGGTTATCTGCCACGGCGCGCAGCACCGCAGCGGTATTCGGGGCGGCGGCTTCCGCAGCCCTCACTAGGCGGCTCAAGCCAAGCGCCGCTTTTCTTTCTTCGGCGCTCAGGTAAATATTGCGGCTAGAAAGCGCCAAACCATCGTCAGCGCGCGCAATCGGAACGGCTTCCAGGGTGAGCGGCAGATTAAGGTCTTCCACCAACGAGCGAATAATAAATAGCTGCTGGGCATCCTTTTGCCCAAAAATAGCCACGTCCGGCGCGGTAAGCGTGAAGAGTTTGGTCACCACCGTGGCCACCCCGTCGAAGTGACCGGGGCGAATCGCGCCCTCGAACAGGGTGGCGATCTCACCGCAGGTGACGCTGACGCGCGGCGGCAGCACCGGGTACATGTCGGCCACCTCCGGTGCGAACACCAAATCAGCGGTTCCCGCCAAAGTTGCCAGATCCGCCTCCAGATCGCGCGGGTAGCGCTCGAAGTCTTCTCCGGGGCCGAACTGGAGCGGGTTCACGAAGATAGAGACGATCACGTGATCCGCGATTTCCCGGGCGCGGCGCACCAGCGTCATGTGGCCGTCGTGCAGCGCCCCCATCGTCGGCACCAGCGCCACCTTCCCGGTCAGTTCGGCGCGCGCGGCACGCAACTCGTCGGGCGTGGTAACAACCTTGGTCATTTCAGTTTCCTTACACACGTGGGCAATGAAAAATAACGGGCTTCTCTTAGTCGGTTTCCAGCGCCGACAGCAGGGCCGCGCGCTGTTCGGCGCTGATTGCACCCGCCGCGTAGGCAACCTCGGTGGTGGCGCGCGAAAGATCGCGATAGGTGCGTTGCACATCGGGAGCGACTTCTCCCAGGCACTCCAGGTGGCTGGCTACCGTGCCCGCATCGCCGCGCGCCACCGGCCCCGTGAGCGCGCCTATTCCCCGCCCCAGGGATTCCTGCAGAGCGGCGCTGAGAAGCGGCGTTAGGAAACGGCCCGGTTCGTCGATGCCGATGCTACGCAGGGTTTCCCGAGACTGTTCCACCAGCGTGACCAGGTGGTTTGCCCCGTGCGCGAGGGCGGCGTGATAGAGCGGGCGGTCCGCCTCCGCAATCGTGAACGGCTCCCCGCCGATCTCTACCGCGAGCGCCTGCGCTATCGGCAGGAACGCGGCGCGCGCGGTGACGGCGAACGGGCAGCCCTGCAGGCGCGGCAGGTCGATGCTGGTGCCGGTGAACGTCATGGCGGGGTGCAGCGCTATCGCGATCGCCCCCGCTTTCTCGGCGGGCGCAAGCACCTGGGTGCCGTAGCGGCCCGAGGTGTGCAGCACTATCTGCCCGCCCGGAATCAACCCGGCCTCCGCCGCACCGCTCACCAACGGGCCAAGCTGATCGTCCGGCACCGCGAGCAGCACCACCTCGCTGCGTTCCCAGATGGCGGGGGCGTCCAGCAGCGGCACGCCCTGGAGCAGCAGTTCGGCGCGTTCCCGGGACGCCTCGGAGACGGCGTAGGCCCCGGTGATCGCGTGTCCCTGTGCACGCAGGGCGGAGCCGAGAACGGCCCCGACCCTGCCCGCACCGATAATGCCAATCCCCATGCGGGAGGCCGGATGCACTGTAGTCACGAGGTGAGGCTACCAACTTCGGGCTGGGATGATTCCGCTTTGATCCGCTGCTGACGTGCCTTTTCCATCTCATTGTGGGTGGGGAGGGCACGCGCCGGGAGAGGCCAGCTGTCGTAGTCGCGGTAGCGACGCTCGGTGGCGGCGCTGCGCTCCATCTCAGCCAGCAACCTGAGCGCGTCCAGGGCGGGTAGATCCTGCGCAGTAACGCTGTTTTCGTCTCCCCCCGTGTAGGAGAGCACAGTAGCGCTGCCGAGGCGCCTGGCGAGCGGCCCCTGCGAAAGGGTCACCGACTGCACCCTATCGCGCGGAAGCACCTCCACTTTAGGCACCAGCCAGCCGCTGGTGGTGAGCAGGGCACGCTCCGTCAGGTAGATGCCGGTGCGGTGGTTATCGAACGGGCTGAGCCAGCGCGCCCCCGGAACGGCGCGGGTGTCGAGAGCCGCGCCGACGTCGCTTGCCAGCAGGGTGTCCAGCAGCGGCATCAGTTCCTCGCCCCGGTGCCCCTCGATCTTAGGCAGCAGGTAGGCGAGGGTGGTCTCCAACTCCTCGCGGGTGGCTACCGGCAGCAGGTAGTCGAGGGATTCCTCCTCAAGAGACTCCATGAATCCGTTGGAAGCCACGGTGACCTTCAGCCGATACCAGCCCATGATGCGCCAGAAGATCGGCTGCTCGATAGCCACCGCCTGCACCCTGTCGGGCGCGATGTTGTGGGTAGAGGTCGAAGTGAGGCCGCGCCGTACCCGGATGGATTTCGGAGTCAGGCGGGCGACGAAGCCCCAGCCCGCGTTGAGGCGTTTCATGATGCTGGTGAAGATCGACCAGACCACAACCAGTGACACCACGCCGACCCCGTAACCGGCATCGAACCAGTCGGACAGCAGCCAGTAAAGGGACAAAACCAGCAATGCCAGCTGGAGCGGCAGCAGAAGCAGGAACTTGATGTCGCGCAGGTTCGACAGCAGCAGGCGGCGCTGCGGGACCTCGCTCAGCAGCACACCGTCGGTGACGCCGTCGCGCATGGCGCTGCGCAGCGCCTCGCGTTTCCCGGCCGGTTTGGCGGGGGCGATTTCCTCGGTGCCGTCCACCGGCGAGGCCAAATCCGACTCTGCAACGGTAGCCCCCGCATCGGTATCCGTCAGGTTCTCCTGCGATTCCTCTTGCGAGGTCTCCTGGCCTGCGGAGCGTTCGATGTCGCGCATGGCGATGTCGAGCAGCTCCTCCCGGATACGTTCCGCGTCGGCGTTCCTGACGTAAGAGAGGGTGAAGTCGTCGCCGCTCCCCACAACCTCGACCTTCACTTTCGCCAGGCCAAGGATACGGGGCAGGAAGGGACGGCCGATCTCTACCGACTCGATCTTGTCGCGGTTGGCGAGCGACTGGGTGCGGGTGAACAGGCCGGAGCGTACCTCTAGCCCTTTCTCGGGGTTCACCCGGTAGCTGTAGCGGCGCCAAGAAAGATATCCCAGGCCGATCGCCAGCAGGGTCAGCCCGAGAGCAAAAACCAGGACGAACAGCACGAGATTCTCCAGTTCGCCCCTCCCTTTCTGGGCCGCCTCGCCGCCTTTGAACAGGAGCAGAGCCAAAGGCGCGACGAGGGCCTGCCAGGAGTCGAGCAGTGGGCTGAGCCTGCTGGTGCGGGAGAAGCCGGGGCTCAGCTGCCAGGGGTTTTCTTCGCGCGGGGGGCGGTTCTTCTTGCTCATAGCGCCGCCATCACCGAGCGGGAGCGCTGCAGGATGTCGGAGCGCAGGCGGCGCGCTTCCTCTACCGGCAGCCCGGAGATGTTCAGGTTGGAGGATGCCGTGGCGATGTCCAGGCTGGCCAGCCCGTAGCGCCTCTCGATCGGCCCCTCGGTGAAGTTGACGGTCTGGATGCGGCCGAGCGGCACGATCTCCACTTCGCGGAACAGGCGGCCGCTGACGTGCACCACGTCGTCCTCACGCACCGCGTAGCCGCACACCCGCGACTGGCGCGGGATCAGGACCAGGTTCAAGACCATCAGCGCCAGCAGGGCGACGGCGACCGGGTACATCCACCACCAGCCCCAGAAGGCGCCCGCCAGGACGCAGAGCACCACGACCACCAGACCGGGAACGCTCCATATCGCGGCGGCCAGGTAGCGCGCCTTGATGATCCGCTGGTCTATCTGCGTAACCTCGATACCGCTCAGGGAGTCGTTGAATACCATGCCCAAAGTATTTCAATTAGGGGTCGCTAACTCCCACATACTTTCGTCTAGCCGTGGGGTTATTTAGTACCGCCGTAGGGGTAAAAATTACGCGTTAGGCGCGGGCATTGCCGCCCGGTTCGGGAGGCACCTCGCCCCACCCCTCGACCAGATAACCGATGCCGCTAAGCACGATTCCAGAGATCGCCGCCAGGAGGGTCGGTAAAAGCGCCCCCGTGAAGCTAACCTCCGCAGACACCAACAGGAATAGCACTTCCCCGGAAAATACTCCCCCGGCCATGGCTCCGGCCAGCGCACAGGCGGTAGCGAAAGCAACCGTTTTTGCGGCGGTGGTCATGTCTATTTCGTGTTTCCGCGGCGCGCTGGTCGGCTTTTCCCGGCGTTCCTCGCATTCCTGCATGTACCACTTCAGTTTCAGGCCCAAATAGAGCAGAACTCCCGCTACCGCGAAAAGCACCACGCTGGATAGGTAACCGGGAAAAGGCAGGGCTACACCGAAAGAGGTGAGCAGCGCGCTCACCCCGTTGCTGAAACAAACCGCGCAGAGAAACAGGGCCAACAGCAGCACCCAGGGGGTACGTTTCATTTTTCCTCTCCCTCCGCTGCCGTATCCGCAGCCGTAATCAGCTTTTCCCGCAATTCTGCCACCGGGCCGCGGCCAGGCAGTTGCGCGGCGGCGTCCAGGGAAAGCCACGGGGCAAGCACGAAATCGCGTTCGTGTGCACGCGGATGCGGCAGCGTCAGCACCGGATCGCTCAGTTCCAGCCCGCCGTAAGAAATGATGTCTAAATCCAGTGTACGCGGCCCCCAGCGCACCTCCCGGGTGCGCCCGGCGGCGTTTTCGATCTCCGCCGTCTTTGCCAATAGTTCGTAGGGGTCGAGGCAGGTATCCAGCAGCGCCACCCCGTTGAGGTAGTCCGGCTGCGCGATCCCTCCCACGGGGGCGCTGCGCAGCCAGTCTGATACCGCGACCAGCCTGCTTCCGGGGAGCTTACGCAGGGCCGACACCGCATTATCTAGCAGGGCGCGCGAATCCCCCAGGTTGCTACCGAGCGCGATCACCGCACGTTCCGGCTTAGCGCGGCGGAAGATACGCACCGCAACGTCGGAAAAAGCCACCGGGATGGGGGCCGACGGTTTGTGTACGCTCACCTCTACCGCGCGCAGCAGGGGCGAAAAAGCCAAGGTTTCCTGCGCGATACGCTCCGCGAGCGTTTCGATCAGATCGAAGCTGCCGGTGCCGATGACTGCGTGTACGCACTGCGCGATCTCCGCGTAGTTAAGCGTCAGGTTCAGATCATCGCGCCGTGCTGCCGGGGCCAGGGAAAGGTACAGCGTCAGATCGCAAACGAAATCCTGCCCCTCGCGTTTCTCCTCCGCCAGCACACCGTGCCTACCGAAGGCACGCAGCCCGGTTAGCTGAATCGTGTCCGTGGGCAGCGGCGCGTCCTGCGCAAACTCGCCTGCGCGGCTCATTAGCGCTGCGCCTGCCGCATCGCGGCCGCCACCCGCACCGCCGCATAACTTGCCGCCGCCTCGTGCACGCGCACGGCCCACACGCCTCGCGCGGCAACCAGCGCAGTCAGCGCCGCCGTTGCATCGTCTCTATCTACCTCTAGTGCGGCGAGGAAACGCTTACGGCTCGCGCCGATCAGTAGCGGGTAGCCGAGGGCCGCGATCTCGTGCAGATCGGCCAGCAGCTCCCAGTTGTGCCGCACCTCTTTGGCGAAACCAAAACCGGGATCGAGCACCAGGCGCGCCGGGTCTATCCCCGCAGCGAGCGCCGCACCGATACGCTGGGCGAGTTCCTCGCGCACGCTCAGCACGGTGCTTTGGCCGTAATCGACCAGGGAATCCATGATGTCGCTGTGGCCACGCCAGTGCATCGCCACATAAACCGGCGGCTCCCCCAGCCGGGTGCGCAGCCCGGCAACGGTTTTGAGCATTTCCCTGTCGGCCAGGCCCGCGGAAACGTCGTTGACGATGAGCGCGCCCGCCTCCACGCAGGCCGCCGCTACCTCGGCGCGCATGGTATCCACGCTCACCACGTAGTTATCGGCCGCCAGCTGACGCACCACCGGCAGCACCCGGTCAAGTTCTTGCGTCACGCTGACCCGCTGCGCTCCCGGACGGGTGGATTCCCCGCCCACGTCCAAAATACTGGCGCCCTTGGCCGCCAGCTTCTTAGCGTGCGCGAGCGCCGCCTCTGCGCTGTTGTAACGCCCGCCGTCAGAGAACGAATCCGGCGTGACATTAACGATGCCCATCACCAGAGTTTCGTCGGGCATGCTGAGCTGCTGCGGCAGACCGGCGGGGCCTTTAAGCATTTCTTCTTCCCCCCATGATGAGGCTCATCGCTTCGGCGCGGGTGGCGGCGTCGCGCAGGTTGCCGCGCACCGCCGAGGTGATCGTGGAGGCTCCCGGGGTGGCCACGCCGCGCATCGACATGCACATGTGTTCGCATTCCAGCACCACTATGGCACCGGAAGCGCCCAGGGTTTCCATCAGGGCGTCGGCCACCTGAGAGGTCAGTCGTTCCTGCACCTGCGGCCTGCGCGCGAAACCGTGCACCGTGCGCGCCAGCTTGGAAAGCCCCGCCACCTTGCCACCCTGGCCGGGAATGTAGCCGACGTGGGCGCTGCCGTAAAACGGCAGCAGGTGGTGTTCGCACATCGAATAGACGCGGATATCGCGCACCAAAACCAGCTCGCGGTGTTCGATATCGAAAGTCTTTGCCAGGTGCTCGGTCGGGTCTTCCCCGATACCGGAAAAGACCTCACCGTACATCTTCGCTACCCGCTGCGGGGTTTCCCGCAGACCATCGCGGTCCGGGTCCTCCCCGACCGCGAGCAGGATTTCGCGCACCGCCGCCGAGATGCGCGGCAGGTCGATGGCTGCGGAATCAGTCAAGGCCGCCGCCCGGAACGCCGGGAATGTGCGGCCCGGCATCCTGGCCGGGCAGACCGGGCTCCCCCGGCGCGCCGGGGATGTGCGGGGAGTCGTTCCCCGGCAGTTCGGGCGCTTCCGCGTGGGGCAGCTCGCCCGCGTCGCTATTGTTGCCGCCGCCGACCAGCGGGGCACGGAATACGGGCCGCTCGCTAGAGGACTGCCAGACCGCGCGTTCGGGAGCCTTCTTTACGTCCTTGAAGATCTCCGCAAGCTGGGCTTCGTTCAGGGTTTCCTTGTCGAGCAGTTCCAACACCAGGCGATCCAGCACGTCGCGGTTTTCGTTGATGATCGCCCACGCTTCATCGAGCGCGTTATCGATCAGTCGGCGCACCTCTTCATCGATCAGGTTCGCCGTTTCATCGGAGTACTGCGGGGCCTGGCCCTGCTGCATACCGACGAAAACTTCGTCCTGGCCGGAGCCGAGCGACACCTGCCCCACCACGTCGCTCATACCGAGCTGGGTGACCATGGTGCGAGCGATCTTCGTGGCGTTTTGCAGATCCGAGCTGGGTCCGGTGGTGAGGTCGTGGAAGATGCCCTCCTCGACCGCGTAGCCGCCCATCGCGTAGGCCAGGCGGTCCAGCAGTTCGTTGCGCGACTGGTAGTTACGGTCGGCGGTCGGCACAATCATGGTGTACCCGCCCGCACGGCCGCGCGGCAGGATCGTCACCTTGGTGACGGGGGCCGAATGGCGCAGCGCCGCCGCGACCAGGGCGTGGCCGCCCTCGTGGTAGGCGGTCATCTGCCGCTCACGCTCGCTCATCACCTTGGAGTACTTCTGCGGGCCCATCGAAACGCGATCGATCGCCTCATCCAACGCCCGGTTATCGATGATCTGGTTGCCGGAGCGGGCCGTCAGCAGCGCGGCCTCGTTCAGCACGTTGGCGAGGTCGGCGCCGGACATGCCCACGCTGCGGCGGGCGATGTTTTCCAGATCGACGTTATCTGCGAGGGGCTTGCCCTGGGCGTGCACCTTCAGAATCTGCAGGCGGCCCTGCAGATCGGGCGCCTCCACCGCGATCTGGCGATCGAAGCGGCCCGGACGCAGCAGCGCCGGATCGAGGATGTCGGGCCGGTTGGTGGCCGCGATCATGATGACGTTCTGGTTGGCCTCGAAGCCGTCCATCTCCACCAGCATCTGGTTCAGGGTCTGCTCGCGTTCGTCGTGACCGCCGCCCATGCCCGCGCCGCGATGGCGTCCCACCGCATCGATCTCATCGATGAAGATGATCGCCGGGGCGTTCTCTTTCGCCGTGTTGAAGAGGTCGCGCACGCGGGAAGCGCCGACGCCGACGAACATTTCCACGAAGTCGGAACCGGAGATCGAGTAGAACGGCACGTCGGCCTCCCCCGCTACGGCGCGCGCCAGCAGGGTCTTACCGGTGCCGGGAGGGCCGTACAGCAGCACGCCCTTGGGAATCTTCGCGCCGACCGCCTGGAAACGCGCCGGATCAACAAGGAACTCCTTGATTTCGCCGAGCTCCTCCACGGCTTCCTGCGCGCCCGCCACGTCCGCGAAAGTCACCTTCGGCGATTCCTTGTTGAACAGCTTCGCCTTCGACTTGCCAAACTGCATGGCCTTGCCGCCGGCCTGCGCGCTCATCATGACGTACCAGAACAGGCCGATGATGATCAGCAGGGGCAGGAAGCTCACCAGCAGGCTGCTCCACCAGGAGCTAACGGCGTGCTCGTCCGTGAAGCCCTTGCTCGGCTTCGCCTGCGTCACCGCCGCCACGACCTGCTCACCGCGGGGCTTAACGTAGGTGAACTGGACTTTCTTTCCCTTGTCCCCGTAGTCCTTAGCCAGCACCAGGTCCACCCGCTGCTGGTTGCCGTCAATGATCTTGGCCTGCTCCACCTTGTTCTCGGCGAGCAGCTTCAGACCTTCCTCGGTATCGATCTGTCGGTAACCGCCGCCTGAGAAAATACCCCCGAAAAGGGTCGCCAGCGCGATCAGCACCACCAGGAAGGTGAGCGGCCCGACGATAAAGGACTTCTTCTTTTTGGTCATTGACGAGCAAAACTTCCGTGAGAAGGAAAAGTGTGTTGGGACGAGGCTAGCGGCAGGCTGACGGCCCGCGCCCGCTTCCTCGCTCTCGGCGTAACGCCTTAGGAGTAGACGGACTCTTTCAGAACGCCGATGTAGGGCAGGTTGCGATAGCGCTCTGCGTAGTCCAGCCCGTAGCCGATCACGAACTCGGGATCGATATCGAAACCGACGTAACGCACGTCGATTTCCACCTTGGCCGCGTCGGGCTTGCGCAGCAGGGTGCAAATTTCCACGCTCTTCGCGCCGCGGGTCAGCAGGTTTTCACGCAGCCAAGAAAGGGTGAGGCCCGAGTCGATGACGTCCTCCACGATCAGCACGTGCCGATCCGTGATGTCCTCGCCCAGGTCCTTGAGGATGCGCACCACACCGGATGACTTCGTGCCGGAGCCGTAGGAAGAGACCGCCATCCAGTCCATCTCCACCGGCAGGATGATTTCACGCGCCAGGTCGGCCATCACCATGATGGCCCCCTTCAGCACCCCCACCAGTAGCGGCGGCTCCTCGGCGTAGTCGCTGGAGATCTGCGCCCCCAGCTCCGCCATGCGGGCGGCAATCGCTTCCTTATCGAAGAGGATATGGGAGACATCACTGTGCATGTCGTTCACGCTTTTTCCTTAACTGGGTGGCTGAACAAAGCGAATTCGGCCGTTGCTACGGCACGCCTCGATCCTACCCGGTAGCGGCACCGGGCCCTGCCCACGCCACTCGTGTACCAGCGCGTCCATCATCAAAACATGGCTACGGCCCAGGGTTTTCCCCGAAGGAGACTCTCCCAGTTGCGCGGCCCGCCGGGCCGCATCGCGCAGCACGCGCCGGGTCAGGGGCCTGGGGGCCGCCGTCAGGCGCGGCAGGGAGAACGCCAACAGTTCCCCGTCCTCCGGCGTCAGTGCCGCCTCCTCCGCGAGCGTCAGCGCCAAGCTCTCCAGCAAATCGCTGTCATCACGCAGCAGATCGGCGCTGCGGCGCAGGTTTACCGGCACCTGTTCCCCTAGCTTTTCGCGCAGCAGAGGCATCACCTCATGCCTCACCCGGCTACGCAGGTAGCGCGTGTCCCGGTTCATCGGGTCCCGCCAAAAGGCGATCCCCCGCAGGCGGCAGATCTCTTCCGTTTCCTTCCTGCCGATCGCGGTGACCTCGTCCCTGCCGGTGCCGAGGAAGGGCCGCAGCAGATGCTCGCGGCGGCGCGGTACCCCCGCGAGCGCGGCGGCCCCGGAGCCGCGCGCCAGGGAAAGCAGTACCTGTTCCGCCTGATCGTCGGCCGTGTGCGCCAGCAGCACCGCCAGCGCCGCGCGTTCCCGGCACAGCTTTGCCAGTTCCGCGTGGCGGGACTGCCGGGCCGCGTCCTCGCTAGCACCCGACACCAGGACGCGACGGACGTGGACCGCGGTCATACCTATCTCGTGGCAGGCTGCGGCGGCTCGCTCCGCAACTTCGGCGGAATCCGCCTGCATGGCGTGGTCGATAATGGCGGCCTCGCAGGCTATGCCGAGGGCCGGGCAGACGTCGGCGCAGACGGCCGCGAGGGCCAGGGAATCGGCCCCGCCGCTGACTCCCACCAGGACGCGGGGTTGAGCGGCTGGGTCGCTCGCGTCGGCACCTTCGGCGATGAGGCCGACGAGGGCGGCCCGCACGGCTAGCTGCGCCCTGCGCAGGCTGGCTTCAGGCGCCACGACGGGCCGGTTCTTTGCGCCCGGGAGGCGCCGTTTGAGGGACGGGAGTGGAGGGGCTTTCCGGTTTAGAAACCGGCAGGCCACCCACGCCCAGGACCGCGCTGGCAAGCCGATCCACCTTGGCCCGCGCCTCCAGCCCCAGCTTGGGGTCGAAGCCGTAGACGACCACCGAGTAGGCCACCAGCCTGCCGCCGGGCCCGATGCCAATACCGGCGAGGGTGGTGTTACCCCCCAGATAACCGGTCTTGCCGCGCACCAGGCCCGCCCCTGGGGAGGTCTCTGGCAGATCAAAGCGCTTCGCCAGGGTTCCCGTGAGTTTTGCGATCGGTAGATCGCGGCTAATGGGGGTAAGGCGCGGGTCTTTGCCCGATGCCACCAGGGCGAGCAGCCTGGCCAGGGTGCGCGGAGAGATGCGGGAATCAACGCTCAGCCCGGAGGTGTCGTACAGGGTGATCGGATCCAGCTGCAGGTTGTATTTTTTCGCGAGGCCAGCGATGCGTTTCTCTACCGCCTCTACGGCCCCCTGCGGGGTCGGCGAAATACCGTCGTGTAGCGCGACCAATCTGCCCAGGACTTCCGCCACGGTGTTGTCGGAGTGTTGCAGCGTGTGGGATACCAGTTCCCCGACCGAGGCCGAGGCCACGCTCGCATCGGTGCCGTCACGCGGCGCGGGGGCGCGGGTAGGCTCTCCCGTTATTGCCACTCCGCGCTCACGCAGCAGACGGGCAAACTCCTGCGCTGCATGCAGCGAGGGATCAACCTGCTTCGGCCCGTAGACCCCTGCCACGTCTCCCCTGTTTACCGCCAGGGGGGTAATCGGCGCGACCCAGCCTCCTGCCGGCCCGTTCTCCTTCCAGGCGGGATTCAGCGGGGCATTCGCGAAGAGCGAATCGTCAAAGTGAAGGGTTATCGGCTTGCCGCCCGCCTTCTTTACGTTTTCTGCCGTGGCATCGGCGAGCGCGGCCAGGGAGGCACGCCCATTAACTCCCGGCGTGGCTGGGCCTACGCCAAGCAGCATGTCTCCTCCGCCAATCAGGGTGAGAGTGTCTCCCTTCAGGCGGGCCGTGGTGGTCAGATGCGTGTCCGGGTCCAGCGCCTCCAGCGCCGACATCGCGGTAAGCAGCTTCAGCGTCGAGGCGGGCGTGCGCGGGGTTGCGGCGTCGTGTTCCAGGGTGCTTTGTCCCGTGTCGGCGTCGATCACGGAAACCGCGTAGCTGCCGGGGGCAGGCAACGTTTCTCCCACCTGTTTCACGGCTTGCGCGCTGGCCTTTTCGGCGGCGACATCTCGTTCAGAGGCGGTTGCCGTGACCAACTTTGGGTCTTTGCGCTGCGGGAAGCGCTCTCCCCTGGCGGGCACCCCCAGGGCACTGCCAGAATCGCGTTTTACGAAGGTTAGGAAACCGGGAAAAGTGTCCGTGACGTCGCCAACCGCATAAAAGCTAAGGGGTAGGGCCGCGCAGAGAACTACCGCGAGAACCCGCAAAATCCTGTCGCGCAAACGCATTTATCCTCCCCTCGGTGTGCTAGTCAACACCGCTTCGTTTAACAGCAATGTTGCAGCCTGTGGCATGATAGCTAACGTTAGCTGCCAGCGCGGATCCGTGCGGCATTTCCCTCACGGCAACGGAGTCTTACGTGGAATTCGACGTCACAATTGAGATCCCGAAGGGCAATCGCAACAAGTACGAGGTGGACCACCACAGTGGCCGCATCAGGCTTGATCGTATGCTCTTCACCGCTACCCGCTACCCCGATGACTACGGTTTCATCGAGGGCACCCTGGGCGAAGACGGCGACCCGCTGGACTGCCTGGTTCTGCTCGAAGAGCCGACCTTCCCGGGCTGCCTGGTGCGCTGCCGCGCCCTCGGCATGTTCCGCATGCGCGACGAGTCCGGCGGCGACGACAAGATCATCGCGGTACCGGTCGGCGATAAGCGCCAGGTACGCCGCCAGGAGCTGACCGACGTGTCCGAGTTCCACCGCCTCGAGATTCAGCACTTCTTCGAGGTTTACAAGGACCTCGAGCCGGGCAAGAGCGTTGAGGGCGCCCACTGGGAGGGCCGCGCCGACGCCGAGGCCGAGATTCGCCGCTCCTACCAGCGCGCTGTCGGCACCGAGCACGAGAACGAATTCACCCAGAAGATCTGAGCCTTAACGCGTCCCGCCGAAAACCCGGCGGATGCTAAAAGCGGGGCCGGTCGCTGCTGCGACCGGCCCGCTTTAGTATTCCGAGCCGAGGTTAGGATTCCTCGCCGGAAACCGTTTCCCCTTCGATCTCGGGGTTCTGCTGCGCCACGGAGGCGAACACCTGGCGCTGCGCGGCGATCACGGACTTCGCGATCATGTGGTTGCCGACGCCGCCCACCACGGCACCAACGCCGAACGGTAGGAGCCGACCGAACCAGACGCTACCGAGCTTGGTCGCAACCTTACGCTGCAGCCACTTCTTGGCCTGGCGATTTACCGCGTTAAGCACCACCGGGGGCACGTTTCCGCCCAGCAGGGTCTCCCACTGCACGCCCTGCTTGCCGAGGGCCTTGGTCATGATCTTCGCGCCCTCTTCGCCGCCCAGCAGCGCCATCGTCACCGTCTGGCGCTGGCTCGCGTCGGCCATGTCTACGCCGTAGATTTCCGCCACCGCGAGGGTCAAGAAAGCGCACCCTTCCGCGAAGGCCACGCCCTCACCGGCGGTCAGCGCCACCGCGCTCGCGGTTCCGACCACGGGAAGCGCTGCCACGCCACCGATGCCCGCGCCGGTGGCGGTCATCAGTTTGCGGAACTTGTCTTCCACCGCGGTGTGGAGCTGTTCGTTGTTCCAGTCGGGGTGCTTATCGCGCAGCCGCTTCACGTAGCCGCGCGCGAGCGGTCCCTGCACCTTGAGGGCGGTATCGAGGATCTTCATCTGGTTCTGGCCCAGGATCTGCTGATTCTCGCCGCTTTCGGCGAGCTGCTTATTTTCTTCGCTCATCATTTCTTCCTCAGCTTTAGGCGGGACGCGCCTACTGTACCCAGACTCCGCCGTTTTCGGCGGCGCGGGTGACGTCACCGGAGAGCCCGAGTCGTTTACAGGCCGACTCCAGATCCGGCATGCGCGTGACGTACTCCTCATAGACGAGCGAACGCGGCACAGCCTCATCGTGACACAGGACACCCGAGAGGTGATCGGTTTCGTGCTGCACGATCCGGGCGGGCCAGCCGTGCATGTCCGCCGAATGTTCACGCAGCGTGCCGTCGGCATCCCGTACCAGGCAGGTGAAAGCGACCGAGGTGGCCCTCGGCACGATGGAGCGCAGGCCGTCCATCGAAAGGCAGCCCTCCCAGGCATAGGCACGCTCCCCATCCAGCGCCCGATAGGTCGGGTTAAGCACCGTGAGCAGCGGCAGGGGGTCTTCCGGGTCGTCGTGTTCCATGACCGCGAGCCGGAGGGGAATCCCGACCTGGGGCGCCGCCAGGCCCACACCGGGGGCGTCGCGCATCGTCACGATCATGCATTCCACTAGCTGCGCGAGGACCTCGTCGGAAAGCTGCCCGGCCCAGTCCTGGGAGCGCCTGCGCAGGGCGGGATGCCCGGCCTGCACGATGGGCAGCACGCCCGCACCGTCGCGCCGGTCGAGAATTTTTTTTGTGAGGGTGGACAGATCCATGCCGAGTCCTATTCGATTCGTGGGTATAGTTCAAAGCGTCGGTCACCGTTAACCACGGGCCGATGTTCGTCGGAGTTTTTTGACGGACTCACTTCACAACGGATCGTCCGGCACGTACCTGCCGGTGAAGGGAAGGTAAGTCTCCTATGGCTACCGTAACTTTTGATAACGCAAGCCGCATCTACCCGGGCACTGAGCGCCCCGCGGTCGACTCCCTCAACATCGAGATCGCCGATGGCGAATTCCTCGTTCTGGTCGGCCCCTCCGGCTGCGGTAAATCCACCTCTCTGCGTATGCTCGCGGGTCTCGAAGAGATCGACGCGGGCCGCATCCTGATCGGCGATCGCGACGTCACCAACGTTCCGCCGAAGGATCGCGATATCGCGATGGTGTTCCAGAACTACGCTCTCTACCCGCACATGACTGTCGCCCAGAACATGGGCTTCGCGCTGAAGATCGCGGGCACCCCGAAGGACGAGACCCGTAAGCGCGTCGAAGAGGCCGCGAAGATCCTCGACCTCACCGAATACCTGGATCGCAAGCCGAAGGCTCTCTCCGGTGGCCAGCGCCAGCGCGTCGCCATGGGCCGCGCGATCGTGCGCTCCCCCCAGGTGTTCCTGATGGACGAGCCGCTCTCCAACCTGGACGCGAAGCTGCGTGTTTCGACCCGTACCCAGATCGCGTCGCTCCAGCGCCGCCTGGGCGTCACCACCGTCTACGTCACCCACGACCAGACCGAGGCCATGACCATGGGCGATCGCGTCGCGGTGCTGAAGGACGGCGTGCTGCAGCAGGTGGACACCCCCCGCCGCATGTACGATCACCCGAACAACGTGTTCGTCGCGGGCTTCATCGGCTCCCCGGCCATGAACCTGATCGATCAGCCCCTCTCCGAGGGCGGCGTGAACTTCGGCGGCTCCCTGCTGCCGGTGGATCGCAGCACCCTCTCCGGCACCGGCCAGAGCACCGTCACCGTGGGCGTGCGCCCCGAGGACCTGGAGCTGACCGGCGAAGGCCAGGGCCTCCCGGTAGAGGTTGACGTGGTCGAGGAACTCGGCGCCGACGCTTACGTTTACGGTCGCCTGGCCGGTAGCGATCCGTCGGCCAAGCCGATCATCGCGCGCGTTGACGGCCGCCGCCCCCCGATGAAGGGCGAGACGGTTCACTTCATGCCGAAGCAGGGCCACGTGCACCTGTTCGACGTGGAGTCCGGCAAGCGCCTCGGCGACTGATAAGCGACCGTAGCTTTTTAGGGCACGGGGTCGTCGCGCTTTGCGCGGCGGCCCCGTGCTTTATGTCTTTACACCAACACTTAACGCGGCCCCTTATGCCGCAGGCGACGAACGTGAGATTATAGGGTCATGCAGAATTTGGAGATCACGGCCGTCCGCGCGGACCCGGCTCTCCTTGACCTGCCCTGGGACACGCCGCTCGAGGACTGGCCCGAGGATATGCTGGCGGCGCTGCCGCGCGGCATCTCCCGCCACGTGGTGCGGTTCGTGCGCGTCTCCCACCGGGTCCTTGCCCTCAAAGAGATCAACGCCCGCCTAGCGCGCAGCGAATACGAAATGCTGCGCGTGCTCAACAAGCTAAAGGTTCCCTCCGTGGAACCCTTTGGCGTGGTCTCCGGGCGTACCGACGCGCAGGGCAATCCCCTGGACGCCGTCCTGATCACCCGGCACCTGCAGTTCTCCCTGCCTTTCCGTGCCGTTTTCGCGCAGCTCAGCAAGCCCGATACGGCTCGCAGGCTGATCGACGCCCTGGCGGTCCTGATGGTGCGCGTGCACCTGGAGGGCTTCTACTGGGGGGATGTTTCGCTCTCCAACACACTCTTCAGGCGTGACGCCGGTGCCTTCGCCGCCTATCTGGTGGACGCCGAAACCGGCACCCTCTACGAGCAGCTTTCCGACGGTCAGCGCAACTATGACGTGGACCTGGCACGCACCAACATCATCGGCGAAATGATGGACCTGCAGGCGGGCGAGCTCATCGGGGAAGAGATCGACGTCATCGCGGTCGGCGACTACCTGGTGGAACGCTACAACGAACTGTGGTCTGCCCTCACCGAACGGGAAAGTTTTTCCGCGCAGGAAAAGTGGCGGGTTGCGGCGCGCATAGAACGCCTCAACGAGCTGGGCTTCGACGTGGACGAACTGGAGATCACCACCGACCTCGGCGGCACCACCGTCTCCATCCAGCCCAAGGTGGTTGACGCCGGACACCACGCCCGCCGCCTGATGCGGCTGACGGGTATCGACGCGCAGGAAAACCAGGCCCGCAGGCTGCTAAACGACCTTGACCACTACCGCGCGATCACCGATCAGCAGGCGGAAGAGGAAGAGTTCGTGGCTCACGAGTGGCTGCAAAACCAGTACGAACCGGTGGTGCGCGCCATTCCCCGCGATATGCGCGCGAAGCTAGAACCGGCCGAGTTCTATCACGAACTGCTAGAGCACAAGTGGTACCTGTCCCAGGCCAAGGGACGCGACGTACCCATGAGCGATACGGTGACCGATTACATCGACCGAGTGCTGCGCTACCGGCCGGACGAGAAGCAGCTCGTCACCTCCGAGACCTCCGCCATCCCGATCTTCATGCAGGGGCTGTAACGGCACCCGCCGCACGGTCTGCAATTAGGGAGTAAAAAGCGAGGTAACCAGCTGTTTCAGCCGGTTACCTCGCTTTTACTATCTGCTCTGACGCGCTTTAGGCGATGCCCTTTTCTGCGCGCGCGGTAGCGACGTCGTAAAGCACGATGGAGGTCGCCACGGAAGCGTTGAGCGATTCGGTTTCGCTGCTCATCGGGATGCTAACGATCTGATCGGCGCTCTCCCGTGTCAGGCGGGACAGGCCGCGCCCTTCGCTGCCCACGACCACGACCACCGGTTCGGTCCCGAGCTGGCATTCCCGCGAGGTAACGTCCCCGCCGGCGTCCAGGCCCAGCACGAACACGCCGCGCTCCTTGAGTTCCTTCAGGGTACGATTCAGGTTCGTCACCTGCGCTACGCGCACGCGCGCGGCCGCTCCCGCCGCCACCTTCCAGACGGAGGCGGTCATGCCGACGCTGCGGCGTTCGGGCAGGATCACGCCGTGCGCGCCGAACGCGCCCGCGCTACGCAGCACCGCACCGAGGTTACGCGGATCGGTCACGCCGTCGAGCGCGATCAGCAGCGGGGCCTCGAAGCGATCGCCCGCGATCTTCAGGAGCTCGTCCACGTCCGCGTAGCTGTAGGCCGGGATCTTCAGCGCGATCCCCTGGTGCACGGAATGGTTCGTCATCCGATCCAGGTCGTGGCGCGAAACCTCCAGCAGCGGCAGGCGCTTAGCCGAAGCGATGCGCAGGATTTCCCGTACGCGATCGTCGGCGTCGATCTTGTTCATGACGTACAGCTCTAGCGCCGGGATGTCCTCGCGCAGCGCCTCCAGCACGGAGTTACGCCCCGTTACAAAGTCGGGACCGTTCGGGCGGGGCTTGCCTCCCCCGCTGCGTTCCGGCCCCTTGGGGGGCTTGTTTCCCTTGTAGGCCTTGTGTGCCGGGCGGTCTTCCGCCTTGGGCGTGGGGCCGCGTCCCTCCAGGCCACGGCGACGTACGCCACCGCTGCCCACGGTACGGGCCTTCTTAGAGCCCGCCTTTCGCACGGCTCCGCGCCGCTGCGAGTTTCCTGCCATTTTCTTATCTCCTAATGTTTAAGATTCGATGCTCCAACGCGCCCCGTTCGCGCCGTCCTCCACGCGGATGCCCGCGTTTTGGAGCGCGTCACGGATAGCGTCGGCGCGTGCCCAGTCCTTCGCCGCGCGCGCTTCGGCGCGCTGCGCGATCTGGGATGCGACCAGGGCCCCCAGCGCCCGCAGGGCGGTATCGTCACCGCCGCCGGTGCTGCGCCAGTGTTCGTGCAGCGGGTCCAGGCCAAAGACGTCGAGCATGCCGCGCACCTCAGCCAGTTTTTCAGATACCGCGGCGGCGTCGTTACCGGAGAGCGCGGCGTTCAGCGCGGTGATTCCCCGGTGTACCTCCGCCATTGCCCCGGCGGCGTTGAGGTTGTCGTTCATCGCCAGGGTAAACGCCTCCGGCAGATCCTTTGCCGTCAGCAGTTCCACCCCGTCGGTTTCGCTGGCGCGCTTCACCGTGGCGCAGAAGCGTCCCCAAACGGTTTCGGCCTCCGCGATGGAATCCGCGTTGAACTCCAGGGTCGCGCCGTACGAGGCACTCACCAGCGCCAGGCGCACAGCGGCCGCGGAGTGCTTGCTGAGCACGTCCTCGGCGGTAATGAAGTTGTTGAGGCTCTTGCCCATCTTCATGCCGTCCACGGTGACCAGGCCGGAATGCAGCCACAGGTTCGCGAAGCCGTAGCCTGCGGCCCAGGACTGCGCCTGTTCGTTTTCGTGGTGCGGGAAGCGCAGGTCTAGCCCGCCGCCGTGGATGTCGAACGCTTCGCCCAGGTACTTCTTTGCCATGGCGGAGCATTCCAGGTGCCAGCCGGGCCTGCCGCGTCCCCACGGGGTCGGCCAGGAAGCGCTCTCGGGTTCGTCTGCCTTCGCGGATTTCCAGAGGGCAAAATCGGCCGGGTTGCGCTTGCCCGCCTCCGCCTCGCCACCGTCCTGCATGGCGTTTACGTCCTGCCTGGTCAGCGCGCCATAGCGGGGGAAGCTGTGCACGTCGAAATAGACGTTACCGTTGCCGTCCGGGTAGGCATGGCCGCGCTCTATCAGGCGCTGCATGAACTCGATCATTTCCGGCACGTGCCCGGTGGCGCGCGGCTCGTAGTCGGGCCGACGCGCTCCCAGCGCGTCCATTACCCGGCCAAACTCCAGTTCGTGACGCAGCGACCAGGCCCACCATTCGGCGCCGTTTTCCTTCGCCTTCGCGAGGATCTTGTCGTCTATGTCGGTCACGTTGCGGACGTAGGTGACCCGATACCCGCTGTGCTCCAGCCAACGCACCAAAACATCGAATGCCAGGAAGGTGCGCAGATGCCCCAGGTGCGGGCTCGACTGGGTGGTCGGGCCACACACGTAGATAGCTACCTGCCCCTCCTGCAAAGGAGTAAAAGGCGTGTTGGTACGGGATGCGGAGTCATACAGGTGAAGTGTCACCTCTCCAGGGTATCCCGAATAGCGAAACGGCCGGCCCTAAATGTTAGGGAACCGGCCGTTTCACACGCTTGCGGAGGTTACTTTTCGACCTCTACCTGCTTGCCGTAAAGCTCTTCGAAAGCAGAATCGTAGTCACCGCGAGAGCTGCGCCCCTGTCCGCGCACGGCCTGCGCCGCACCTTTCACCGTGGAGATAGTGCGTTCGGGCGCCTGAATCGAAGTCACCTTCTTGTAGCCGATGAAGGCGGCCAGCGCCGCGATCAGCACCAGCACGGCGGTCACGATCAGGAAGGATGCCCAGCCGGGGAGGCCGGCCGCAACCAGGCCCCAGGCGAACGCGCACAGCAGGGTGAACCAGGCACTGACCAGGAACACGGCGGCGACGATAAAACCGGCGGAGGCAATACCGGCGCGGATGCCCTGAACCTTCAGTTCCCGCTTTGCCAGATCTACTTCCTGGTGGACGATGCCAACCAGCTCGTTACGGATGGAAGAAACCAGCTCGCCGACGGTTCGCTGACCCAGCGAGGGCTTCGGCTGCTCGGGAGAGGAATTAATCATGGTGTTGAGCCTATCAGTCGACGTGAACACGCTGACGCTTGGGAGCGTCAACCCGCGGGCTAGCGGAGGTGGAGCGGCGCACCACCAGTTCGGGGGCCACCGCGACGTCGCGCGGTTCCCCGTCAAAGCCGCCGATGCGTTCCACCAGGAACTGCGCGGCGATGGATCCCAGGCGGTCGGAGTTCGGGTCCACGCTGGTGAGCTGCGTGGTACCCGATGCCGCCATGGAGGTGTTGCCGTATCCCGAGATCGCGAGCTTGCTGGGCACGTCATAGCCAGCGTCCGTCGCGGCCGACAGCACGCCGAGCGCGCAGGGATCGTTGACGCAAGTGACGGCGGTCGGCGCGGAGAAGCCGCGCAGCAGCATGGAACCGGCGGTTACCCCCACCTGCTCGGTGAAGTCGCCCGGTTCGACGCGGGCGTGATCGCCCAGGCCGTGGTGTTCCATCGCCTTGCGGAAAGCCTCCGCGCGTTCCTTGGCCACGGTGGAGCCGACGCCGCCGACGTGCGCGATGTTCTTGTGCCCCAGGCTGACCAGGTGAGAGATGATCAGGCCCATCCCGATCTCGTCGTCGATGCGCACGGTGTCGCAGCGACCGACGAGGTCACGGGAACCGCCCAGCGCCACCACGGGGGTGTCGCCGATGGCTTCCATGATGTTCTCGGTGTCGGCCAGATCGGAGATCAGGATGAAGCCGTCCACCCCGAGCGCGCGGATGCTGCGGATCGATTCGACGTCTGCCGCAATCGGGAATTCGGGCACGCGGCGGCGCGTCGGCGCCACAACCACGGAGCGCCCGGTCGCGGAAAGCTCGATACGGATGGCGCGCACCAGATCGGAGATCCAGGTGTTGCGCATGGTGTTGACCAGGATGGCAACCACGCCGTTGCGGTGCTCCTCGGCCTCCACCTCGCTCAGCGGGTATCCGAGGCGTTCGGCGGCCTCTTTCGCGCGCTCCACCATCTTGGGCGAAATATCGGACTCACCGCGCAGCGCGCGCAGCGCCACCGCACTCGTGATGCCGAGGCTGCCGGCTACGTCCTTCAGGCTGGCGCGTTTCTGCGCGGGGGTTTTGTCAGTCATTCCTTCACTTCTTTTCGTGGGTTAGCCAGAGGTCGCCGTCCGCATCGTAGCGCGCGCTATCTCCGGTGTAGTAGGCGTCCTTCCCTTCCGGGAAAAACCTGTCAAAGTAGTCCGAATCGGCGTCGGAGGTAAAGGCCAGCGAGGGCCAGGCGGTGGTCAGCACCAACTCTCCCTCTCCCCCTTCGCCCTGCGCACCGCGTACCTCGGCCGACAGCGCGGGCAGCGGGCGGTGCAGGCAGCCCGGTTTGGTGGCGGTGACGCCGGGTAGCGGGGAAATAACCGCCGTGCCGGTTTCCTTCTGGCCCCAGGTGTTCACGATCGGGCAGCGGGAGCCGCCCACCGCTTCCCGGTACCAAAGCCAGGTTTCGCGATCGATCGGATCGCCGCCGCAGCCGAGCACGCGCAGGCTGGAAAGATCGTGGCTGTTTGCGGGGTCCGGTGTGCGCTCGCGCTGGCTACGCAGCTGCGCGGGCGAGGTGAAGAATCCGCTCACCCCGTTGCGCGCGATGATCTCCCAGGTGCGTTCGGGGGCGGCCTGCGGGTCCTCTTCGCAGATCACCTGCGGCACCCGGTTCAGCAGGGGCGCGTACACCAGGTAGGAATGACCGGCGATGGTCGAGATCGGGGCGGTGCACCAGTAGACGTCGCTCCCCGGCTTCAGGTCAAAGACGTTGCGGTGCGTGTACGCCGACTGCACCAGGAATCCGCCCGTCGGGTAGAACAGCGCCACCTCCCGGCCGTCCTGTGCGTGCGCGTACAGCGCGAACAGCGGATCGGTGGCGGCCACCGGCACCACCGGGGCGTTCTCGCTCGCCGTCTCGCGCAGCGAGGGCCACGAATGGCTGTCTTCGCCGTCGGCCGGGCCGTCCAGCACCAGCAGCGAAACCGCCTCGGCACCGGCGGCGCTGAGCGCCTCGCGGCAGGTGGCGAGCGCCTTGGCGGAGGTGAGCACGAGGCTCGGGCGGGCGTCCACGAAACGAGCGGTGAGCACGTCGGCGCGCGTGTCCTGTGCCGACACCGCGTGCACCGCGCCGATGCGGGCGCAGGCCAGCATCGCAATTACGGTTTCGGGCAGGGTCGGCATGACTATCGCGACCCGCTGTCCCTTGCTGGCCCCGAGCTGCGTGAGCACGTTCGCCATGCGGCATACCTCGGACAGCAGTGCGCCATAGCTAAGGACGGTGCGGCTGCCGTCACGAGCCTCGAAGATGAGCGCGTCCTGATCGCCGTATCCGGCGTCGACCTGCCGATCCACGCAGTTGAAGCAGGCGTTCAGTTCTCCGCCCACGAACCAGCGCACGCCGCGAATCCCCTCGCCCTCGCGGACGGCCGTGAAGTAGCGCGACCAGCTCACCAGCGAGGCGCGCATGCGCCAGAAATCCTCGCTGTTGCGCGCGGCCTCCTGGTAGAGGCCCGCGTGTGCATTCGCGTTTTCCGCGAAGCGGGGATCGGGCCGGAATACTTCCTCGTTTTCCCTAGGGGATGCCATTGCCTCTCCTGCGCGTAGCTGCTGGTTTATAGGTTTCATTGTCTACCGCGTAACGCGTCGGCTCAACATTCGACCACGCTGACGGGCACGACGTTTACCGCCAGCCCGCCCATCGCGGTTTCCTTGTAGCGATCCGACATGTCCTTGCCGGTCTGGCGCATAGTTTCGATCACCGTATCCAGCGAAACGTGGTGTTCCCCGGTGCCGCGCAGCGCGAAGCGGGCGGCGGTGATCGCCTTGATCGCGGCCATGGCGTTGCGTTCGATGCAGGGAATCTGCACCAGCCCGCCCACCGGATCGCAGGTCAGCCCCAGATTGTGTTCCATCGCGATTTCCGCCGCGTTCTCTACCTGCGCGGGCTTACCACCCATCACCTCGCAGAGCCCGGCGGCGGCCATCGAGCAGGCCGACCCGACCTCACCCTGACAGCCGACCTCGGCGCCGGAGATGGAGGCGCGTTCCTTGTAGAGGGAGCCGATGGCGGCGGCGGTCAGTAGGAAGCGCACGGCGGCATCGTCGGGGTCTACTCCGTCAACGTAGTTGCAGGCGTAGAACAAGACCGCCGGAATGACCCCGGCTGCCCCGTTCGTGGGAGCCGTGACCACCCGGCCGCCAGCGGCGTTTTCCTCGTTGACGGCGAGCGCGGCCAGGGAAACCCAGTCGAAGGCGTTCAGCGGGGAACGCTCCGGGTCCTCCGCGTCCAGCGAATCGAACCAGGCTGCGGCGCGGCGTTTCACGTTCAGCCCGCCGGGCAGGATGCCCCGGCTGCGCGTGCCCCGTTCGATGCAGTCGCGCATGGTGCGCCAGATGTTGAGCGCCCCAGCGCGCACCTCGTGTTCGCTGCGCCACTGTAGTTCCCGGCGCAGCATGGCACCCGAGATGCTGATGCCCTCGTTTTCGCAGACCCGGAGCAGTTCCGCCCCGCTCGTGAAGACCGCGCGGCCGTCGTCCTCGGCCACCACTTCGACCATGTCCAGGCCGGTTTCGTGCTCATCGACGACAAAGCCGCCGCCCACGGAGAACATGGTTCGGCTCTGGACTTCCTCACCGGACGCACCAAACGCGATGAAACGCATGCCGTTCGGGTGCGCGGGAAGCACGGTCAGCGGATGCAGGTGAATTTTTTCGGGGGCGACGTTTACCCGCAGGCTGCCTCCGAGCAGTAGGCTGCCGTCGGCGTTTATCTCTTCCACACGCCTGCGGCCCGCCTCGGGATCGATGGTTTCCGGGTCGTTTCCCTCCAGCCCCAAAACCACCGCGTCCAGGGTGCCGTGCCCATGCCCGGTTGCCGCCAGGGAGCCGTAAAGGTGCACGGCGACGTCGGCTACCTGCGGCCCCAGTTCCGGGTTCGTAAGCAGATCGTTAGCGAAGGTGGCAGCCGCCCGCATGGGGCCGACGGTGTGGGAGGAAGAAGGGCCTATGCCGATCTTAAAAAGGTCGAACAGGCTCACGCTCATCGAGCGCGGCCTCCCCTGCCTCCGCGCTGCGCGCGGCCCTTACCCTGGCCACGCCCCTCGGCGAACCCGCCACCGCGCTGCTGGGCGCCACGCCCGCCGCGACCGCCACCGGCCGCTCCCTCGCGGGAGCCGGCCGCACCGCGACCGCGCGCGGAGGCTGCGCCGCGGCTGCTCTTGCTGAGCGAGCGGGCGCTGCGTCCCTGCGGTTCGTCCTCGTAAACCTCGCGCAGCTTCTCGTTCATGCGGCGCGCCTCGGCGTAGCGCTGATTAGCGCCCTTTCCGCCGCGAATATCAAGCTTGCGGGGAGCGCCCTTGTATTTGGTGAGGGCGGGGTCCTCGCACGGCTCCCCCGCGGGCTTGCGGGCCCCAAGCGGTCCCAGCGCGTCGTGGGGAACGTGAGCCACCTCGGCCTCGACGGGCTCCGCCACCCCGGCCTTTTTCACCACGCTGCGCGCCTTATCAACCTGGTGCGGCAGCACGATGCTGGCGACCAGACCGGCCTTGCCCGCGCGGGCGGTACGGCCGGAACGGTGCACGTAGTCCTTCATCGTTTCCGGCGGATCGACGTGCAGCACCAGCGACACGTCATCGATGTGAATACCGCGAGCGGCCACATCGGTTGCCACCAGCACGTCAAACGCGCCCTGGCGGAATCCCGCCAGCACGTTGGTACGCAGCCCCTGCTGCTTGTTTCCGTGCAGGGCCGCGGCGGGAATGCCTACCTCGCACAGTTCCTGCGCGACTCGCTCAGCGCCGAGCTGCGTGCGGGTAAACAGCAGGGTACGCCCCTTACGCGCGGCAATCGCGGCCGTGACCTGGCGTTTGACCGACGGATCGATGTAGAGCAGGTGGTGCTGCATGGTCGCTACCGCCGCCGCCACGGGAACCATCTCGTGCGAAACGGGATCCACCAGGAAACGGTCCACGATCTCGTCCACGCCGTCCAGGGTGGCCGAGAACAGCATCTTCTGCGTGCCCATCGGGATGTGCTGCAGGATCTCGGTGATGTCGGGCAGGAATCCCAGGTCGGCCATGTGGTCGGCCTCGTCGATCACGGTGGTTTCCACCCGATCCAGGAAAAGCTGCTCGCGCTGGGCCAGGTCGATGAGTCGGCCCGGAGTCGCAACGATGATCTCCACGCCGTGCTTCAACGCGGCGGCCTGCTTATCGACGTTCATGCCGCCCGCGACCAGCTGCGCCTTGATACCGACAGCGCGCGCGAACGGGTGAATGGTGTCCACCACCTGGGTTGCCAGTTCGCGCGTCGGCACCATGACCACGCCCAGCGGGCGGTGACGGTGCACCTTACGGCCCCGGAAGCGGGCGCACATGGCGAGCGTGAAAGCGAGCGTCTTACCGGAACCGGTTTCGGCGCGGGCCAGCACGTCACGCCCCGCAAGGGCATCGGGCAGGATCGCCTCCTGGATCTCGAACGGACGGGTGAACCCCTGATCCGCGAGAACGTTCAGCAGCTCCTGCGGGAGCGCCATCTCCTCAAATGAGGGGCGCTTCTTACGCGAGGCTTTCGGCATGGGGTCTCCTTATGGGTGGTGCGTCAGGTGCCCGAAACGGTCACTGCGCACGGACATACCCCTCTATCGTCTCACGTATATGTGATGGACATCGGCGTATCCGGGTGAGTGTAACCACCACGTGAGGCGGCGCCTGCACCTATAGTGAACAGCGTGCTGCGAGAGATGATGACCGGAAAGATCCACCGCGCGAGCGTGACCCAGGCCGACCTGCACTACGTCGGCTCCATCACGATCGACGCGGACCTGCTCGATGCCGCCGGCATTCTCGAAAACGAGAAGGTCAGCGTGGTCGACATCGACAACGGCTCGCGGCTGGAAACCTACGCCCTGCGCGGTAAGGCGGGCAGCGGCGTGATCTGCCTAAACGGTGCGGCCGCCCGGCTCGTGTCCCCCGGAGACCTGGTAATCATCATGGCTTACGCCCTGATGGACGACGCCGAGGCGCGCGCACACGTGCCGAACGTGGTGCACGTGGATCGTGAAAACAAGATCGTGGCGCTGGGCAGCGACGCGGCGCAGCCGGTGCCGGGCGCGAGCGACCAGAAAGCGTCGCGCTAACCAAGATGCATACGTTTGGGTGCACTTTTTGCCGGGCGTTACGCCCAGGTGCACTTTCGGCCGGTTAAACGGCCCTTTCACAGCGGTTAGTGCACCCAAACGTCACAGGGTCGGGTCTAACAGCGGTTAGTGCACCCAAACGTCAAGCACCCAGAACACAAAGAGGTGCCCACCCCGTATTCCGGGGTGGGCACCTCCCTGCGTCGGCACTACAGCGCCACTAACCAGCCTTAACCGAGGCGGCGGGGGCGCTTGAACTCCTCCCCCAGCACGTGTTGGGCCAGGAACGCATACACCGTCTCGTACCAGAGGACCGAGTTGCCGGGCTTAAGGACCCAGTGGTTCTCGTCCGGGAAGTAGAGGAAGCGGTGCTTAAGTTCCTCGGGGCTCGCGTTCGCGTATTTAAGCAGGTCGAACCAGAGGCGCAGCCCCTCGCTGATCGGTACCCGATAGTCCATGTCGCCGTGGATAACCAGCATCGGGGCGACGATGTCCTTCGCGAACAGGCACGGATCGTAGAGCTTGTTGTGCTCGTCGGTCAGGTTTTCGGCCCAGAAGAACGAGGTGTCTGTGGTGGCGCGGAACTGCTCCAGCGAGTAGAGCGAGGCGTGGGTGACGATGCAGTCGAAGAAGTCGCCCGTGTGCCCGGCGATCCAGTTCGCCATGTAGCCGCCATAGGAGCCGCCCATCGCGGCCTTGCGGGTTTCGTCGATATCTTCCCGCTCGAGCGCCACATTCGTCAGGCGCATGATGTCATCGAACGGGGTGCCGCCCATCTGCCCCCAGCCGCGATCCAGCATCTTCTGGCCGTACCCCGTCGAATAAGCGGGGTCGGGCAGCAGCACCGCGTAGCCGCGCGCGGTGGCCGTCCACGGGTTCCAGCGCCAGGTCCAGGAATTCCAGGACCCGAACGGCCCGCCGTGCACCCAAAGCAGGAACGGCGCGGGCTCGGTGGCACCTTCGGGCAGGCAGAGCCAGGCGCGCAGCGGCGTGCCGTCCTCCGCCACCGTCTCCACCTCGGTAAGGGTGCCGGGCACGCTGAACTCGGGAACGGGGGTTTCCACCGTGACCGGCTCCACGGCCGCTTCCGCGAGGGCCGCACCGGGCAGGCAGACCGGGGTCGGCGGGGCGTCGATGGCGTCCCGCAGCGCGTAAACATCGCCGCTCGCCTCGTCGAGGCTGAGGTGCGTGTAGTGGCAGCGGTCGTCGGTCAGTTTCGTGACGGTGCCGGTGGCCAGGTCGCAGCGGGCGATCAGGCCCGCCCCACGGTGATCGGCAGTGAACAGGAAGGCCGACGAATCCGGGGTGAAGGTTACGTCGCTCGGCCAGTCCTCGAACGGCGTGCCGTCCTGCCAGTGCATGTTGAGCGGCTTCGCCTCGCCGCTCGCGAGGTCGAGTACCTCGACGCGCACCGCCAGCGCCACCTTGTCGGTGGAGGCGGGGCAGGTGCCGACGAGCGCGCGCGAGCCGTCCGGCGAGATCAGCGGGTTGCTAACGTCATACCCCTCGCGGGAAAGCACTACCTGGCTCATGCCGGAGTTAACGTCAATCGCCACGATCTCGGTGCGGCGCTGATAGCCGGTGGTGGAACGGGTGACGGCGGCGAGCGCGAACGTGCCGTTGGCATTGATGCTGTAGCCGTCCAGGTTTTCGCTGGCCGACAGCGCGGTGACGCGGTGCAGCACCAGTTCCCCGTCGGTGCCGTCCAGTTCATCGAAGAAGAAGAGCTGGTTTACCTCGGGCCCGAGGTCGCGATCCCAGTTACGCACCGGATAGGTGGTGTGCAGGATGCCGCTCACCTTGAGTTCGGCGCGTTCCTTGGCGAGCTCTTCCTCATCGTCGGAGCTGAGCGCCCACGGGGAGGAACCGGTGGTGAAGAATACGCGGCCGCCGGTGCGGGCCGGGGTGAGGTTCGCGAAGCCGCGCCGACGCCGGCTCACCACGTGGGCCTCGCCGCCCTCGCGGGGCAGGCGGAAAAGCCGCACGCGATCGTCGCTGCCGCCCTTGTTTTCGGGCTTTTCGTATTCGACGCCGCCCTGTAGGCGGGAGGTGTCGGGACGCTTCGCGGTGAACAGCACATCCCCTTCGGGTGTGAACCCGGCAAACGCCTCGCCCTCGCCGCCGCGGGTCAGGCGAACGGGCTTTTTCGGCGCTCCCGGATGCGGGGTGGGTAGCTGCCAAAGGGAGGTGACGTAGGCGTTCTTCTTTTCGTTCAGTTCCGTCACGGAGGCGATCAGGCGTTCCCCGTCGGGAGAGAGGGCCAGGCCGGTGTGGCGCCGGGTCGCAACGAACTCGTCAAGCTGCAAGAATTTTTCGCTATCACTCATAGCCACCAGTTCATCACACGCGGGAGGCCCCAGGCCGGGAAAGACGGTCACATTTCGCTTGCAAATGCCGCGCCCGGCTTCGGCCGACAGGCGTCTGCCTCCCCCACCGGTTACTTCCGGGACCCGCCCCGCCACCGCCCCGGTGGTTACGCCCACCCGGCCCCGCGTAGACTTAGCCGGTAGAGCTATATACGCCAATCAGCATGCGAGGAATCATGAGCGAAGCACCGCACCGTTATACCGCCGAACTGGCGGGGCGGATCGAGGAACGCTGGCAGGCCGAATGGGAAAGCAGCGACGCGTTTGCCGTCGCTAACCCGGAGGGCGCGCTGGCGGGGCCGGTCAGTGACGAAAAGATGTTCATCATGGACATGTTCCCCTACCCGTCCGGTAAGGGGCTTCACGTCGGCCATCCCCTCGGCTACATCGCCACCGACGTGGTGGCGCGCCACGCACGCATGCTTGGCAAGAACGTGCTTTACACGATGGGTTACGACGCTTTCGGCCTGCCCGCCGAGCAGTTCGCGGTGCAGACCGGTACGCATCCGCGCGTCTCCACCCTGGACAACATCGAGACCATGGCCGCGCAGCTGCGCCGGATCGGCCTCTCGCACGATCCGCACCGCCGCCTGGCCACCATCGATCCGGAATACGTGAAGTGGACGCAGTGGGTATTCCTGCAGATCTTTAACTCCTGGTACGACCCGGACTTTAAGAACGAGGACGGCACGGTGGGCCGCGCCCGCCCGATCAGCGAGCTGAAGGGCGCGATCCAGGATCGCGACGTCGATCCGTGGGCTCTCGCGGAACGTCTCGGCGTGGAGCTGCCCGAGTACTGGGTCGGTCGCAAGCCCGCCGAAGAGCACTGGAACCCGGAGCACGACACCCCGTTTGATTGGCTGGTGCAGTACGACCCGGAGCACATGCAGGAGCTGGTGGATTCGTTCCGCCTGGCATACCTGTCGGAAACCCCCGTCAACTGGTGCCCCGGGCTCGGCACGGTGCTGGCGAACGAGGAGGTCACGGCCGAGGGACGCTCCGAGCGCGGCAACTTCCCCGTATTTAAGAAGAAGCTGCGCCAGTGGAACATGCGCATCACGGCCTACGCCGATCGTCTGGCCGACGACCTCGACCACGTGGACTGGCCCGAGGCGATCAAGTCGATGCAGCGCAACTGGATCGGCCGCTCGCACGGCGCGCAGGTCACTTTCCAGATCGATCGCCCCGAGGGGGGCGAATTCGAGGTGTTCACGACGCGCGTGGATACCCTGTTCGGCGCTACTTTCTGCGCGCTGACCCCGACCCATCCGCTGCTGGCCGATCCCGCCTCCCTGCCCGCGCAGTGGCCTGCCGACGTGCCCGAGGTGTGGCGTGGCGGCGCGGCCACCCCGGCCGAGGCCGTTGCCTCCTATCAGGCGCAGGCCGCCGCTAAGAGCGACGAGGAACGCACCGACGACGCGACAGAAAAGACGGGCGTGTTCACCGGCCTGTACGCCACCAATCCGATGGATGGTCGCCGCATCCCGGTGTTCGCCGCCGATTACGTGCTGGCCGGTTACGGCACCGGCGCGGTGATGGCGGTTCCCGCCGAGGACGAGCGCGACTGGGATTTCGCGGAGAAGTACCAGATCGAGGTGATCCGCACGGTGCAGCCGCCCGCCGATTTCGCGGGCGGTGCGTACACGGGCGACGGCGCCAAGATCAACTCTGCGAGCGACAAGCTGGACCTGAACGGCATGAGCATCGCCGAGGCGAAGCAGCGCGCCACCGAGTTCGCCGAGGCGGAGGGCTTCGGCCGCGCCAAGACCACCTACCGTCTGCGCGACTGGCTGTTCTCGCGCCAGCGTTACTGGGGCGAGCCGTTCCCGATCGTTTACGACGAGGCCGACCCGACCACGCCGATCGCCCTGCCCGCTGAGCACCTGCCGGTGGATCTGCCCGAGGTGGACGACTTCTCCCCGCGCACGTTCGATCCGTTGGATGCCGACAGCGAGCCGCAGACCCCGCTTTCGCGCAATCGCGATTGGGAGCGGGTCACGCTCGACCTCGGCGACGGCGAACGCACCTACCTGCGCGAAACCAACACGATGCCGAACTGGGCCGGTTCGTCCTGGTACGAGATTCGCTACATCGACCCGAGCGATACCAACGAGATCGTTTCGGCAGAGAACGAGAAGTACTGGCTCGGCCCGCGCGGAGAGGGCGACTTCGGCGGCGTGGACCTGTACGTCGGCGGCGTCGAACATGCCGTGCTGCACCTGCTGTACGCGCGCTTCTGGCACAAGGTGCTGTTCGATCTGGGCCACCTTTCCAGCCGCGAACCGTTCAAGAAGCTGTTTAACCAGGGCTACGTGCAGGCCTACGCCTACACCGATGCGCGCGGTGTGTACGTGCCCGCCGCCGACGTTGTGGAGGAGGAACGCGACGGCAAGACCGTGTTCCTCTACAACGGCGAAGAGGTCAAGCAGGAATACGGCAAGATGGGCAAGTCGCTGAAGAACATGGTGACGCCCGACGAGATGTGCGCCGAATACGGCGCGGACACCTTCCGCGTCTACGAGATGAGCATGGGCCCGCTCGACATGTCCCGCCCGTGGGAGACGCGCGCCGTGGTCGGTTCCCAGCGCTTCCTGCAGCGCCTGTGGCGCCTGGCGGTGGACGAGGAGACCGGCGAGCTGATCGTCAGCGACGAACCGGCCCCCGAAGCCACCCTGCAGGCGGTACACAAGACCATCGCCGGCGTGAGCGCCGACATGGAGGGCATGCGCTTCAACACCGTCGTGGCGAAGCTGATCGAGCTGGTCAACTTCCTCACCAAGCAGGCGGGCAGCGGGAAACGGATTTCCCGTGAGGCGATTGAGCCGCTGGTGCTGATGGTGGCCCCTCTCGCCCCCCACATGGCGGAGGAGCTGTGGCAGCGCCTCGGTCACGAGGGCGGCATCGTGCGCGCCCCCTACCCGGTTGCCGAGGAACGCTACCTGGTGGAGGAAAAGGTGACCTGCGTGATCCAGGTGCGCGGCAAGGTGCGCGCCTCCATCGAGGTTTCGCCCGATGTTTCCAAGGAAGATCTGGAAAAGCAGGCGCTGGCGGTCGAAAAGATCCAGGCGCTGGTGGGCGATAACCCGATCCGTAAGGTGATCGTGGTGGCCCCGAAGCTGGTCAACGTGGTGATCTGAGAGGCTAACGCCGCCAAACGCTAAGAGAGGGGGTTCCCGGCTTATAGCCGGGAACCCCCTCTTTTCTGTTTCCTGCTTTACCTCGCCCGGGGTTAACCGCCCAGGTGCCGCTGCACGCTGCGGCGCAGCGGCGCCAGCACCAGCAGCTCCAGGCAGACGGTGAGCACGATCATGAGCAGCGTGGAGGCGAACACGTCGGCGGTGTAGGGAGGGCGGGGGGTTGGGGAAGGGGGTGGGGGGGGGGGGGGGGGGGG
>JAHUUL010000006.1 GCA_019218415.1 Dermabacteraceae bacterium TAE3-ERU27
GGCGTGGAACTGCATAAGAGCGTGGGCGACGAGGTGCGCGAGGGCGATCTGCTCGCGACCCTGTTCACCGACACTCCCGAACGCTTCGCGCGCGCCCAGCAGGCGATCTCCGGCGCCTGGAGCTACGGTGAGCAGGCCCCCGCACGCCGCGTTGTGATCGACAAGATCACCGCTTAGAAAGATCACCACTCAGAAGCGGCGCTTACAAAAAGAAACGCGGGGCGCCCGGCAAACCAAGCCGGGCGCCCCGCGTTTCATTGTGCGGCCGGATTTTTCCCGCCGCGGAGACGCTTAGCGCGGCGGGTAGAGCGCCTTTAGCAGCGGCATCACATGCAGGGTCGATAGCGGCGCGAAGCGCACGTCCTCCTGCGGCGCATACAGCGGGCACCAGAGCGATTCGGCGATCTCGGCGCGGACCTCGCCGACGCGCTCCGCCGCGCCCTCAGGGGCCACGAAAACGCCCGCCTCCACGCGCGTGTCGGCCTCGTTAGCAGCCCACTCGCTGAACGATCCGAGCGGCCGCAAAGATGCGGGGGAAACCGTTAGCCCCAGCTCCTCTGCCACCTCGCGGGCGGCGCACTCCCTGTCGCTTTCGCCCGGTTCCAGCTTGCCGCCCGGCAGCATAAAAGCCTCTGTGCCCTTCTTGCGCACGGTCAGCACCTCCGGGCCGTGTTCGCCGTCGCGCACTATGCACAGCGCCGCGATACGCAGCGTATGAGGCGGGTTAACGTAGGCGTCGGCCTCCCAGTAGTCCTCCAGCCTGCGCAGGTGCCGCACCGCTGCCGACATGCTGAGCGGGCGCATTCCCGCGCCCCGCCAGGCCTGCATCTTCTGATGTTCCTCCCGGAACAGAGCGCTGCCGCGCCTAAGCAGGGTGAGCGGCGGCTTACGGTTTTGACGCAGGTCGCGGCCCAGCCGCAGCGCGAAGTTAAGGGCGCGCGGGCGCGAAATCACGACGGCGTCCGCGAGCAGCCCCCGCGCAGCCAGATCAGGGATCAGCTCGGCCGCGAAAATGCCCTCCGCGACCACCAGGCGCTGCCCCTGCAGCACGAGCTCCCGGCTGCCGGTACGGCGCGAAAGCGGGATCGAATAGGTGGGGATCTCCGCCCGGCCCTCGCGCGAGAGCCGCAGCAGGGCCGCCAGCGCCTGTTCCCGGTGCCAGGAGGCGCTGCTGTCCCAATCGACTATGCCGAAGCGGCGCGGCAGGCCCGGATCGTCTAGATCCCGGTAGAAATCGTCCAGTTCGACCACGGGGGCGCCGAAGCGGGCGGTGAGAACACTCTTGCCGCTGCCCGAAGGTCCTGCGAGAAGAATGAAACGGACGGGAGCGTGGGGCCTCATGGGGCACCATTTTACCGCTTGGGCGTGCGAGAATCGGGGCATGAACCTTGAAAACGCGAAACTTGCCCAGATGATTGACCACACCCTGCTCAAGCCCGAGGCGACCCGCGCCGACGTCACCGCGCTGCTGCGCGAGGCCGAGGAGCTGGGCGTCTACAGCGTCTGCGTTTCCCCGGCGATGCTGCCGGTAGAAACCACCGTTAAGGTGGCCACCGTCTGCGGTTTCCCCTCCGGTAAGCACACCTCCGTCGTGAAGGCCGCCGAGGCCGCCGAGTCCGTCTCGCGCGGGGCCGACGAGGTGGACATGGTGATCGACCTGGGCAGCGCCGTGGCGAACGATTTCGCCGCCGTCGAGGCCGACATCCGCGCCGTGCGCGAAGCGATCCCCGCGCCGACCGTGCTGAAGGTAATCATCGAATCTGCCGCCCTCAGCGACGAGCAGATCGTCGGCTGCTGCCGCGCCGCAAAACAGGCCGGGGCGGACTTCGTAAAGACCTCCACCGGATTCCACCCGGCGGGCGGGGCCAGCGCCCACGCGGTCAAGCTCATGCGGGAAACGGTCGGTGAAGAAATGGGCGTCAAGGCATCCGGCGGTATCCGCACCCGCGAGGCTGCCGAGGAAATGGTGGCCGCGGGGGCGAGCCGCCTCGGGCTGTCCGGCTCCCGCGCCGTGCTCGCGGGCGGCGCTGCCGGCGGCAGCTACTAAGCAAGACGCTAGCCGACCCATCGGCCAGGCAGCGTAAAGGCGGGGCCTCCCGGTAAGGAGACCCCGCCTTCGCTATGCGGTAAAGGGACTAGCCAACTCCCAGCGCGGCAGCGATGTCGGCGCGCACCCGCGCGATCTTCTCCGCACCGTCGGCACGCGCCTCGCCGACCCCGGCGCTACCCACCCGCTGCACGGCCTCCAGGTAGCACTTGAGTTTTGGTTCGGTACCGGACGGGCGCACGATCACGCGCGAGCCGTCCTCGGTGGCAAACAGCATGCCGTCGGTAGGCGGCAGGCCGGTGGTCTCCAGGCTGCCCTCCGCGAGATCCTCCACCTGCGAAACCGCGGAGCCCGCGAGGGAGGTCGGGGGAGCGGTACGCAGGCGCTGCATCATCTTGGGGATCAGCGACAGATCCTCCACGCGCAGCGAAAGCTGATCGGTCACGAACAGGCCGGTGGCCTGGGCGAGATCGTCCAGCACGCCCACCAGGGTGGTGCCGCGCTGCTTCGCCAGCGCGGCCATTTCTGCCACGACCAGGGCGGCGGAAATGCCGTCCTTATCGCGCACCACCTCGGGCAGCACGCAGTAGCCGATCGCCTCCTCGTAGCCGAAGCCAAGCCCTGGGGTGCGAGCGATCCACTTGAAGCCAGTCAGGGTGGTGGCGTGCCCGGCCCCGCTGACGCGGGCGACCTCGGAAAGCCAGCGGGAGGAAACGATCGAGTTCGCGAGGGTGCCCTGCAGCCTGCCTGTCTGCAGCAGGTAGCTGCCGAGCAGCACGCCGAGCTCGTCGCCGCGCAGCATCCGCCATTCTTCGGTGTGCGGGTCCAGCACGGCCGCAGCGCAACGGTCGGCATCGGGATCGTTAGCGATTACCACGTCGGCAGCGACCGCGCGGGCTTTCGCCAGCGCCAGATCGATCGCGCCCTTTTCTTCCGGGTTAGGGAAGGAAACGGTCGGGAAATCGGGGTCCGGATCGCGCTGCTCCTCAACCGGGTGCACGTCGGTGAAGCCCGCCTTGCGGAAGGCGGCCGACATGGTTTCGTAGCCCACGCCGTGCATGGCGGTGTGCACGATGCGCACCTCGCGGGGGCCGCCGTTTTCGAGCGCACCCTGAATCTGTTCTAGGTAGGCATCGCGCAGTTCCTCACCGACGATGTGCCAGCCGGAGTCGGCGCGCGGAATCTCGCGCACCGCACCGACCGCGGCAATGTGGGCCGCGATCTCGGCATCCGCCGGGGGAACGATCTGCACGCCGCGACCGTCCTCGTCGCTCAGGCGGCCGCCCAGGTAAACCTTGTAGCCGTTGTCCTGCGCCGGGTTGTGGGAGGCGGTCACCATTACGCCGGCGTCCGCGTCCAGGTAACGGGTGGCGAAGGCCAGCACCGGGGTCGGCCAGGTGCTCGGCAGCAGGTGCGCTTCGATCCCCGCAGCCGCGAAGATCGCGACTGTCGCCTCGGCAAAATCGCGCGAGTTGTAGCGGGCGTCGTAGCCGACCACCGCGCGGCCGGGGCGATCCTCACCGGCCAGCTTCTCGTTCATGTAGGTTGCGAGGCCGCGGGCTGCGCGGGATACCACGGCCAGATTCATGCGATTCGGGCCGGGGCCCATCTTGCCGCGCAGCCCGGCCGTGCCGAACTGCAGCGTGCCCGCGAAAGCGTCGCTCAGCTCGCGTACCGCCGCCTCGTCGCCGCCCTTCGCGGCGCTCAGCAGGTCGGTAAGTTCCTCGGCGGTAGCCGGGTTCGGGTCGTCCGCCAGCCACGCCTCGGCGAGCTGCGCCAGTTCTGCCTGAATGCTCACTTGCTGCTCTCCTTCTCCTTGGCGATTGCCAGCAGGGATTCGGCCAGCAGCCGCGAAATGCGCGGGGCTGCCTCCTGCCCGGCTTCGATGACTTCCTCGTGCGAAAGGGGAGTTTCGCTGATGCCCGCAGCCAGGTTGGTGACCAGGGACAGCCCCAGAATCTCCATCCCCGCTTCGCGCGCGGCGATGGCTTCAAGCGCGGTAGACATGCCGACCAGGGTCGCCCCCATGATCCCGGCCATCTTCACCTCGGCGGGAGTCTCGTAACTCGGGCCGGAGAACTGCATGTAAACACCCTCCGGGGTTCCCGGCTGCACCCGCTGCACGATCTCGCGCAGGCGCGGTGTGTAGAGGTCGGTGACGTCCACGAAGTTTGCGCCGCGCAGGGGGGTCGCCCCGGTGAAGTTGATCTGGTCGCGGATCAGGACCGCCGTCCCGGGTTTCCAGCTCCTGTCCAGGCCGCCGCAGCCGTTGGTGAGGACCACGGTTGAGCAGCCCGCCGCAGCGGCGGTGCGCATACCGTGCACTACCGGCTCCACGCCCTTGCCCTCGTAATAGTGGGTACGCGCGCCGAGCACGAGCACGTGCACGTCGGTACCCGTGATCTTGATGCTGCGCAGGGTGCCGACGTGCCCGGCCAGCGCGGGGGCCGAAAAGCCCTCCACATCCGTGGCGGGAGCCTGCCAAACTTCCTCGCCGATCAGGTCCGCCGCCTGGGACCAGCCGGAGCCGAGCACGACCGCGATGTCGTGCCGGGGGACGCCGCTTAGGCGGGCAATGGTTTCTGCCGCGCGCTGGGCCAGCGCGTAGGGATCGGTGCTGTCAAAAGAATCTGCCATAGACAAGAAACTAGCGCAGGAATATCTCCCTGTGCGAGGACTTGCCGGTAGCGGGCGGGAGCCGGGCCGGTTTAGTCGGAAATCTGACAGAAAACCGCGCCGGAGGAAACGCTCGCGCCGACCTCTGCCGTAAGCTCGCGCACGACGCCGCTGCGGTGGGCGTTCACCGGCTGCTCCATCTTCATGGCCTCCAGCACCAGCAGCAGATCGCCTTCCTCGACGCTCTCACCCTCCTTGACCGCGACCTTTACGACAGTGCCCTGCATGGGGGCGCGAACGGCGCCATCGCCCGCGGCGCTGACCTTCGCTCCGCGCCCCGACCTGCGCCTGGGCAGCGGGCGGGCGGGCTGCGGGGCGCGCAGCGAGGCGGGCAGACTCACCTCTATGCGCCTGCCGTCTATCTCCACGGTGAGCTTTTCCCGCTCGTCTTCGCCGTGCCCCGCGCCGGGCAGCGGCTGCGGGGTGAACTTGGCGGTACATTCCGTCTCGATCCAGCGGGTGTGGATCGTGAACGGCGCCTGCGGATCCTCCGGGGCGAACGCCGGATCGCGCACCACCTCGCGGTGGAAGGGCAGAGCGGTGGGGATACCGGAAATCTGGAATTCCGCGAGCGCGCGGCGGGCCCGGGCCAGCGCCTGCTGCCGATCGCGCCCGGTAACGATGAGCTTGGCGAGCAGCGAATCGAAATTGCCGCCCAATTCGTCCCCGGCCTGGAAACCGGTATCTACGCGCACGCCCGGCCCGGCGGGGAGCACGAACTCGTTCAGCCTGCCGGGAGCCGGTAGGAAGTTACGCCCCGGGTCCTCGCCGTTAATACGGAACTCGATGCTGTGCCCGCGCAACGGCGGATCGCTCTCCTCCAGGCGCGCCCCGGCGGCTATCTCCAGCTGAGCCTGCACCAGGTCGATCCCCGTGACTTCCTCACTCACCGGATGCTCCACCTGGAGCCTGGTGTTCACCTCCAGGAACGACACCGTGCCGTCGGCCGCTACCAGGAACTCGCAGGTGCCGGCACCGACGTATTTAGCGGTGCGCAGTATCTCCCGCGAAGCGCGGTACAGCTCGGCCTCCTGCTGCGGGGTCAGGAACGGCGCGGGGGCCTCCTCGACCAGTTTTTGGTGGCGGCGCTGCAGGGAACAGTCGCGGGTAGAAATCACCTGCACGTTGCCGTATTCGTCGGCCAGGCACTGGGTCTCGACGTGGCGGGGCCTTTCCAGGTAGCGCTCCACAAAGCATTCCCCGCGCCCGAAAGCGACGGTGGCTTCACGGACCGCGGAGGCGTAAAGCTCGCGCACCTCGTCCTCTTTGTAGGCGACCTTCAGGCCGCGCCCGCCGCCGCCGTAGGCGGCCTTAATGGCGATGGGCAGGCCGTGTTGGCGGGCGAACGCCACCACCTCGTCGCTGCCCTCCACGGGGCTTTCCGTGCCCGCCACCAGCGGGGCCTTCGCCTGCTGCGCCACCTTGCGGGCGGAAACCTTGTCGCCGAGCAGCTCGATCGCTTCGGGGGAGGGGCCGATCCAGACCAGCTTCGCCTCCCTAACCGCGCGGGCAAACTCCGCGCTTTCGGCCAGGAAGCCGTATCCGGGGTGCACCGCCTGCGCCCCGCTGCGGCGCGCCACGTCAAGCAGCTTCTCGATCACCAGGTAGGAATCCTGGGGGCCCTGACCGCCCAGGGCGTAGGCCTCATCAGCCACCTTCGTGTGCAGCGCGTCCCTGTCGGGATCTGCATAGACCGCGATGCTGCGCAGCCCCGCGTCACGGCAGGCACGCGCGATACGAACGGCGATCTCGCCCCGGTTCGCGATCAGCACGCTGTCAAAAGAGCGTCGCTGTTTCCTCTTGGCGGGCATACGGGCCTTCCCTTCCCTGGCTCAATCGCCGAGCATAGCGAAGAAAGAAGGCCCGTACCCCATTACCGTTCGGTTACCCCCGCGCGGGTGTTAGCCGCGCCAAAAAGCGTCTATGCCGACGCCGCAGCCGGACAGCAGTTCGCGCAGGAGGGGCAGGGAAAGGCCGACCACCGAATGGGGATCACCCTCCACGCCGTCGAGCAGGCAACCGCCCAGGCCGTCTATCGTGAAAGCGCCCGTCACGCCGAGCGGCTCCCCGGTGGCGATGTAGGCGTCGATCAGTTCGTCGCTGACGTCACCGATATGCACCAGTGTGGAGGCGGTCGCCCCTAGGGTGCCGCCCGAACCGTCTGCGCGGTTATCGCACAGCCAGTGACCGGTGTGCAGCACCCCCGTCTTGCCGCGCATCGCCAGCCAGCGTTCGCGCGCCACCTCGGGGGTGTGCGGCTTGCCGAGCAGCTGCCCGCCGACCTCGAACAGGGAATCGCAGCCCAGCACGAAACCGTCGTAATCGCTGCGCTCCACCGCCGCCAGGCACTTGGCGCGCGCCAGCGCCAGCACGCTATCCTCCGGGCCGGGATTATCCAGGCCGCGCAGCAGCGCCTCTTCGTCCAGGTCCACCGGCAGCGTTTCGTGCGCGATACCGGCCCTGGTCAGCACCTCGCGGCGCCCCTGCGAGGCGGAGGCGAGCAGGAGCCTCACTTGAGGGCCTGGCGCAGCACCGACAGCGGCAGCGAACCGAGGCGCAACGCGCGTGCGTGGAAATCGCGGGCGCTTTCGCCGGCGGCCTCCGATTCCGCGCGCAACTGCTCCCACAGCCGCTGGCCGACCTTGTAAGACGGTGCCTGTCCCGGCCAGCCGAGGTAGCGGTTCAGCTCGAAGCGGCGCTGATTGACCTCCATGCCCCAGTTGTCGGCCATGAACTCCCAGGCCTTGTCGTAGGTCCACGCGCCCTCACCGAACGGCGCGGGCATGTCGAAACCGCAGTGCATGCCGATGTCGAGCACGACGCGGCCCGCGCGCATCCGCTGCGCGTCCAGCATGCCCAGGCGGTCGCCGTCGTCATCCAGGTAGCCCAGCTGCTCCATCAGGCGTTCCGCGTAGAGCGCCCAGCCCTCGCCGTGGCCGGAAACCCAGCAGCCCAGGCCGCGCCAGCGGTTCAGGCTGCGCCCCGCCAGCACCTGGGTGCCCAGCTGCAGATGGTGCCCCGGCACGCCCTCGTGGTAGACGGTCGTGGTCTCGGTCCAGGTGTGGAACTCGGTGACGCCGGTCGGCACATCCCACCACATGCGGCCCGGACGGCTGAAGTCCTCGCTGGGGGCGGTGTAGTAGATGCCGCCCGCGCCGGTCTGGGCGATGCAGCACTCTAGCGCCAGCAGTTCCTCCGGAATATCGAAGTGGGTGCCGCGCAGCTCGCGCACCGCCTGATCGGAAAGCTCCTGCATCCAGCGCTGCAGGTTGTCCGTGCCGTGGATCGTGCGGGCCGGGTCGGCATCCAGGCTGTCGCGCGCGGCCTGCACCGAACGGCCGCCGCCGTTGCCGTAGTGGGCGTTAATGCGCTCGGCCACCTCTTCCTGCTCCGCGATGATGCGCTGCAGTTCCTCGGTGCCCCAGGCGTAGGTTTCCTCCAGGTCGATCTCTTCGCCCAGGAAGTTACGCGAGTAAAGCTGGTATGCCTCGCGGCCCACGCCGTCGCTCGCGCGCCCGTGCGGGGCCATCTCGCGCAGCGTCTCGGCCAGTTCGCCGTAGGCCGCTGCGGCTCCCTGCGCGGCGGCAAAGACCCGCTCGCGCAGCCCCTCGCTACCCTGCGCGTTCTGCGCAAAACGCATGAAGAAACCATCCGCCTCGGCCAGGTTCTGGGCGTCCTCGGCCCCCAGCAACAGCATCCGCTGGGAGCTCATGACCGACTGCTCCATGCCGTAACGCAGCGACTCCTGCCAGCTGCGCAGCGACTGGGGCAGCTTCTCCAGGCGGGTGGCGATAACCTCCCAGTCCGCCTCCGTCTTGCTCGGCATCAGGTCGAACACCTGGCGGGCACCCTGGATCGGTGAGGTCAGGTTGTTGACCTGCGTGTGGGGGATCAGGGCCTCCGCGAACTCAACCTGCAGGCCGAGGCGCTCCTTGAGGGCCGCGCGGGTAACCGCATCCACCTCGTCCTCGTCGGCTACGCCGTCCAGCGCGCTCAGCAGATCGCGGGTCACCTGGGTGACCGCCTCGATGCCGGCGGGGGAATAGTCGGTCACTTCGGTGTCGTAACCGGCAACGCCCATGGAGGTAGCCGCGAAGGGATCCATGTGGGCCACGGTGTCCAGGTAGCCGTCGGCCAGGCGATCTATCGCGGTGGGGGTACGTTCTGCGGTGTTATCGGTGCTCATACGGAAAAGTGTACGGGGCGAACCGTTGGTGCGAACGCTTTCGGCGGGCGAAAACTACCTTTGGCGCAACGAAAACTGCCAGGCGTCGGGCTCGCTGCCGTAAACCCGGCCGCGCGGCCGCTGCCAGCGCGGCACCACGGGGGTATCCTCGCCCCGCAAAAGTTCCTCGGCCTGCGCCTCCTCGCGGGAGGCCCGGTTCAGCGCATACAGGGCCACGCTCAGCGCGGTCAGCTCCGCCGGATCTACCTCGCCCCGCCCGATCCGGATGCCCTCTGCGCCGCTCACAGCGGGATATTCCCGTGCTTCTTAGCGGGCAAATCGGAACGCTTCGTGCGCAGCGCGCGCAGCGCCGACGCAACCTGCCAGCGAGTCTCGTGCGGGGCTATCACCGCATCGATCCAGCCGTGCTCCGCCGCCACGTACGGGTTAGCGAAACTTTCCTCGTAATCGTTGAGCAGCTTGCTGCGCAGCTCGCCCTCGGCGTCGCCCGCCGCCTGTAGCTCGCGCCGATGCAGGATGTTCACCGCGCCCTGCGCCCCCATCACGGCCACCTGCGCGGTGGGCCAGGCCAGGTTCACGTCGGCCCCCAGGTCCTTCGATCCCATCACGATGTAGGCCCCGCCGTAGGCCTTGCGGGTGATCACCGTGACCAGCGGCACCGTCGCCTCTGCGTAGGCGTAAAGCAGTTTCGCGCCGCGGCGAATGATGCCGTCCCACTCCTGGCCCGTGCCCGGCAGGAAGCCCGGCACGTCCACCAGGGTGAGCACCGGAATACCGTACGCGTCGCAGGTGCGCACGAAACGCGCCGCTTTCTCGGACGCCGCGATGTCCAGGGTCCCCGCCATGTGCGCGGGCTGGTTCGCCACGACGCCCACGCTGTGTCCCTCGATGCGCCCGAAGCCGACCATGATGTTACGGGCGAAATTCTCCTGCACCTGCAGGAAATAGCCGTCGTCCAACAACGCCGCGATGAGTTCGCCCATGTCGTAGGGCTGATTGGCGGAATCCGGAATCAGCCGATCCAGCGCCAGATCGCTCTCCTCCGGCGCGGTGGGGCACGGCTCCGTCGGAATCGGCGGCGGCACCGAAAGGTTGTTCGCGGGCAGGTAGGAAAGCAGCTCCTTCACGTATTCGAGGGCGTCATCCTCGTCGCTAGCTAAATAGTGGGCAACCCCGGAACGACTCGCGTGGGTGTGCGCCCCGCCCAGTTCCTCGAAGCCGACGTCCTCGCCGGTCACCGTGCGGATCACGTCCGGCCCGGTAATGAACATGTGGGAGGTTTTATCCACCATCACCACGAAATCCGTGAGGGCGGGCGAATACACCGCGCCGCCCGCGGCCGGCCCCATAATCAGGGAGATCTGCGGGATCACGCCGGAAGCCAGCGTGTTGTTGCGCATGATGCCGGCGAACGCGGCCAGGGAGGCCACGCCCTCCTGGATACGCGCGCCGCCGCCGTCCAAAATGCCGATCAGGGGCACCCCGGTGCGCAGGGCCAGCTCTTGCACCTTCTGAATCTTGCGCCCGTGCGCCTGCCCCAGCGAACCGCCAAAAACGGTGAAGTCCTGCGCGTAAACGCACACCTGTCGGCCATCTATAGTGCCGTAACCGGCCACGATGCCGTCCCCCGCCGGGCGGCGCTTATCCAGCCCAAACCCGTGCGCCTGGTGGCGTACCAGGCGATCCAGCTCCACGAAAGAATCCGCGTCGAGTAGATCAAGCACCCGCTCCAGGGCCGTCTTTTTGCCGCGCGCGTGCTGCCGGGCGATCGCCGCCTCGTCGCCGCCCTCGGCGAGGCGCAGGTTCAGTTCTGCTAGCTTTTGCGCGGTAGTCGCGCTCCCGTCAGACATGGCTACTCGCTTTCTTACCGGGGCCCACAGGTAGGGGCAGTTACTACGTTACCTTTAGCCCCAGAGCCCGTAACCGACAAGTAGGTGAGGCAATGAACCCGGATCCTTTCGCAAACCTGGTGCTGCTCACGCACACGCAGTCCACCAACGACGACGCCGCCGCCTACGCGCGGCGGGGCGAAACGGTGGCCGTCGCGACCGACAGGCAGCTCGCGGGGCGGGGCAGGCTCGGACGCCAGTGGCACGCCCCGGCCGTAAACAGCCTGGCGTTTTCGTTCACCGTGCCGGACGTCTCGCCCCTGCAAGAAAGGTGGCTGCCGCTGCTGGCCGCGCTCGCCGCAGCCGGTGCCGCGGCAGAATGCAGCGGCGCGCGAGCGGGCGTGAAGTGGCCAAACGACATTTTGCTGCACGACGGCGAAAAGTGGCGTAAAGCCGGGGGAGTGCTGTGCGAAAAGGTGGCGGAGCGGGGCGCGTCCGGCGGCTGGGTGGTGGTCGGCATCGGGCTTAACGTACGCGGCGGCGTGAGCGCGGCCGACGGCAGCCCGCTTCCCGGCGCGATCAGCTGCGAACAGGCAGCGGGCGCGCGGGGCCGGGACGTGCCCGCGGCGTTAGAGGCGGTGCAGCCGCTGCTGAACCACTTGCGCAGGGCGCTTCGCCTGGAACTGCCGGAAGAAGCCCGTAGCCGATATCTTGAGATGTGTGTCACTATAGGGGAGCGGGTTCGTGTGGACCTGCTGGGGGACCCCGGAGCGGAGGAACCCGTCTACTCCGGCAGCGTAAAAGGTGCCGAAGTGAGCGGCGAAGCGGTGGACATAGACGATAATGGGCGTTTGCTGATAGCCAACCGGGAGAAAATAATTCCCGTGGCGGTCGGCGACGTGCACCATCTGCGACCAGCAAACTGAAAGGACGCCCCGAGCAATGTCGGACTCTTCGGATCGCGCCGAGTTTGCGCACCGGTTTATCCAGGTGCGCCGCGCCGTCAGCTCCCTGGAAAAGAAGTTGCTCGGGGGCACCCGCGAATACTCTCGCCGCGATCTGGAAGAAGAGTTCAACATTCCCGCCGCCCTGAGCCGGATGTACTGGCGCGCGCTGGGCTTCACCAACGTGGACGACGATACCGCCGTATTCACGGCCGCAGACGCGGAAGCATTCGCTTCCCTCAAAGAGGTATCCGGAAACGACATCGTCTCCGACCGCAGCCTGGCGCACCTGGCGCGCGCCCTCGGCTTCCACATGGGCAGGCTCGCCATGTGGGAAACCGAAGCGATAGTCGATGACATGAAGCGCGCGCGCAACCTGCCCGACGCGGAAGCGCGCCTCGCCATGCTCGACGTCATGCCTGACTACATCGACGTCTTTGAACAGCACGTGCTTTACGCCTTCCGCCGTCAGCTCGCGGCCTACACGGCGCGCGCCGGAGCGGAGATCCTGCAAAGCTCCCCCGACAGCGAGGGAGACGACGCGATGCCGCTCAAGCGGGTCGTCGGCTTCGCCGACCTGGTTGCCTTCACCCCGCTCGCGCAGTCCCTCAGCGGCGCCGAACTGGCCGACGTGATCGGCGATTTTGAGGCGATCACCCGCGACATCGTTTCCGTGGGTGGCGGGCGCGTCGTAAAGACCGTGGGGGACGAAATCATGTTCCTGGCCGATACCCCGGAGGACGGCGCGCAAATCGCCCTTTCGATCTCGGAGGCGCTCGCCGAAGACGAGCGTTTCCCGTGCGTGCGCATAGGCCTCAGCTGGGGCAACATGTTTTCCCGCTTCGGCGATGTGTTCGGGCCGACCGTGAACCTGGCGGCGCGCCTGGAGGGAATCGCCGCCCCCGGCGAGGTGATCTGCGACGAAGACACCGCAGACGCTATCGAGGAGGCGCTGCCCGGTGCGTTCGTGACTTCTCGCAAGGAGGCCGTGGAACTACAGGGGATCGGAAAGTGGGTTCCCGTAAGCGTTAAGCGCGGCAATTCGCGGCGTATCGAACTGGACGGCTAAACGGGCATATCATGGAACGCGTGACGCACCTTTTGCTTGTTGAGGACGACTCCGCAATCTCGGAGCCACTTTCGCGCGCCCTCGGACGGGAAGGCTACGCGGTTACCCGGGCGGCCTGCGGCAGGGACGCGCTGATTGCGGCCGCCGGAGACGTTCCCGTCGACTTCGTCATCCTGGATCTGGGCCTGCCGGACATCGACGGGCTTGAGGTGTGCCGCCGCCTGCGCAAGGGCGGCCTGGAAGCTCCCGTGCTGATCCTGACCGCGCGCGCCGACGAGGTGGACGCCGTGGTCGGCCTGGACGCGGGTGCCGACGACTACGTAACCAAGCCCTTCCGCCTGGGGGAGCTGCAGGCGCGTATCCGCGCCCTGCTGCGGCGCGCCCAGGTGGTGGAAGAGGCGGCCCCTGAGGAACTCAGCGTGAACGGCGTTTCGATAGACGTGGCGGCGCGGCGGGCTTTCGTGGACGGCGAGGAAATCTCCCTTTCCGCGAAGGAATACGACCTGCTGCGCGTGCTGGTGCGCGAAGCCGGCAGCGTGGTTACCCGCGACGACCTGATGCGTGAGGTGTGGGGAGCCGAATGGTGGGGCTCCACCAAGACCCTGGATATGCACGTTTCGTGGCTTCGCCGCAAGCTTGGCGACGAAGCCACCTCGCCGCGCCGCATCACCACGGTGCGCGGCGTCGGCTTCCGTTTCGAGACCGAGCAGACGGACTAACCGGTGCGGCAGAGGGTCCTGCAGGCCACCGTCGTCACGGTGCTGCTGGCGGTGCTCATGCTGGGCATTCCGCTGGCGGTTTCCTGGCTCACCATCGTGCGCACCAGCGTCTACGAACGCGCCGACAAGGTTAACGTCGCGGTGCTGAAGAAGGTAGATTCGCTGCTGGCCTCGGGCAAGAGCGTGGATCGTGACACTCTGGTGGCCTTTGCCCAGTCGCAGGAGGGGCTGAACCTCTATATCTCGGTCGAACACGAGGGAACCATCGTGGAATCCGGCGCGCCCCCGGCCGATCCGGTGCGCACCAGCTCCCTGGCGGGGTTGCGCGGCGAGACGGTGAACGTGGTGGTGCCGCAGAGCGATGTCAGCTCGCACGTGGCCACGGCCTGGGTGCTAATTAGCGTGGCGGGCCTTTCCGCTATCGCCATCAGTGTTTCCGTGGCCCTGTGGCAGGCGCAGCGCATTTCCGCGCCGCTTGCGGTGCTCACCCGCCGCGCGGAGGAACTCGGCTCCGGTCGCTCCCGCGTGCGCTGGGAACGCTGCGACATTCCCGAGATCGACACTGTGGCGCAGGAGCTCGCGAAGTCCGGCGCGCTGCTTTCGGAACGCCTCGCGGCGGAACGCACGCTCGCCTCCGACGCCTCGCACCAGTTGCGCACCCCGCTGACCGCCCTTTCCATGCGGCTCGATGAAATCCTTGCCACCAGCTCCGAAGAATGGGTGCGCGAAGAGGCGCGTATTTCGCTGGAGCAGGTGGACCGCCTGACAGACGTGGTGCACGACCTGATCAACGCGCCCCGTTCCTCCGCTCGCCGCACCCCCGGCGTGGTCGAACTGCGTTCCGTACTCACCCAGCAAAGCGAAGAGTGGCAGCCCGCTTTCCGGGCAGCCCGGCGCAGGCTGCTGGTGCAGGTGCCGCGCAGCGCCGCGGTCTGGGCCAGCGCCGGTCCGCTCACCCAGGTGGTGGCGACCCTGATCGAAAACTCTCTCACCCACGGCGCGGGACGTACCCTGGTGAAGGTGCGTAAGAACGCGAAGTCCACCGTGGTGGAGGTGTCTGACGAAGGCCCCGGCATCGACCCGGCGCTGGGAAAGCGCGTTTTCGAGCGCTCCGTTTCGGGCGAGGGAAGCACCGGCACCGGCGTCGGCCTGGCGCTGGCGCGCACTCTCGTGGAAGACGACGGCGGCCGCCTCGAACTGCTCACCGAAAATCCCGCCAAGTTCGGCATCTTCCTGATTTCGGCCCCGTCCGAGCAGGACGATCAGGCGGCCGCGCAGCCGCGCCGCCGCCGCCGCTCTCGCGCAGTAGTTGAGATAGAGGAGTAACCCCTTGCAGACGGCGCACCGTAGGATCGGAGTTATCGGAGGCGGGCAGTTAGCCCGCATGATGGTCGGCCCGGCCGCGGAACTCGCGCTGGAACTGACGGTCCTCGCAAACGACCCGCAGGAAAGCGCCGCCCAGGTAGCGGCCCGCGTGCAGCTTGGCAGCCCGCACGATGCGGAGGCGGTGCGCAGGTTAGGAAACAGCGTGGACGTGGTTACCTTCGATCACGAACAGGTGCCGCCGGAGGCGCTGCGGGCGCTAGCGGAGACCGGGTGCGCCATCTACCCGCCGCCGGAGGCGCTGCTGTACGCGCAGGACAAGCTGGCGATGCGCGAGCTGCTCGCGGAGCTAAAAATCGAGTCCCCGCGCTGGTGGCGAATCGAAACCAGCGAACAGCTCGGCGCGGCGCTGCGAGAGTGCGGCGAACTGGTCGTAAAAACGGTGCGCGGCGGTTACGACGGCAACGGCGTGCGCCGCGTCAAGACTGCCCACGAGGCTGACGATTGGCTGGCGCGCGACGGCGTTTTGCTGGCCGAAGAAATCGTGTTCTTCGACAGGGAGCTGGGGGCGCAGGTGGCCCGCACCCCGAACGGGGACCTGCGCCATTACCCGACTGTGGAAACCCTGCAGCGCAGCGGACGCTGCTACCGCGCGATAGCGCCCGCGCCGGGTATCCCGGAGGGAGTAGACAAGCGGGCCAAGGAAATCGCTGCGGTGATCGCCGAAAGAATCGGCGTGGTTGGCATGCTGGCGGTGGAGCTGTTTCAGGTGGGGGAGAAGGTTTACGTCAACGAACTGGCCATGCGCCCGCACAACTGCGGCCACTGGAGCATGGACGGTGCGGTGACGGGACAGTTCGAGCAGCATCTGCGGGCCGTTGCCGGGCTGCCCCTGGGAGACACCGGGCTGCGCGCCCGCCACACCGTGATGGTGAACCTTCTCGGGGACTCGCGGCAGGATCTGCGCGCAGGGGCAGAGCTGGCCCTAGCCAGCGTCCCCGCCGCGAAGCTGCACCTCTACGGCAAGGAAGTTAAGCATCGCCGCAAGGTCGGGCACGTGAACCTGAGCGGAGACGACCTAGCGCAGCTAATCGAGGCCGCGCACCGGGCAGAAAAACTCATCGTGCGTGAAGGGGAAAAGAAATGAGCGCGAAGGTAGCGATCGTGATGGGATCGGATTCCGATTTCCCGGTGATGCGGCAGGCGGGAGAGGCCCTGGATGAATTCGGGATTGCCTGGGACGCCGACGTGGTTTCGGCCCACCGCATGCCGCAAGAGATGGTGGACTGGGGGAAAAGCGTTGCCGAACGCGGCTACAGCGTGGTGATCGCCGGCGCCGGGGGAGCCGCACACCTGCCCGGAATGTTGGCGTCCCTGACCCCGCTGCCCGTGATCGGGGTGCCCGTGCCGCTGAAGCACCTGGACGGCATGGATTCGCTACTTTCCATCGTGCAAATGCCCGCCGGGGTTCCCGTTGCCACCGTCTCTATCGGCGGTGCCCGCAACGCCGGGCTGCTGGCCGCGCGCATCATCGCGGCGCACGATTTTGACGTGCGCCGACGCATGGTGGCTTTTCAGGAGGAACTGCGAAACGTGGCCCAGGCCAAGGGAGACAAGGTTCGCAACTGCCGCTAGGCACCTGGAAACGCACCGTTTTCAGGGACATTGCGCGAGTATGCTCAAGGCATGACTTTTAGCGTCGCGGAAGGCGCCGATGTAGCAGAGACTGCAGTGATCGGGCGCGGAAGCAAGATCTGGCATAACGCACAGGTGAGGGAAGAAGCCCGGCTGGGAGAAGACTGCATAGTCGGCCGGGGCGCATACATCGGCAGCGGCGTCGAGATGGGGCGCGGTTGCAAGGTGCAAAATTACGCCCTCGTCTACGAACCGGCGAAGCTAGCTGACGGCGTGTTCGTCGGCCCCGCGGTCGTATTTACTAACGACCATTTCCCGCGCGCGGTAAACCCCGATCTCACGCCGAAGAGCGCCCACGACTGGGAACCGGTCGGAGTTACCTGCGGCGAGGGCGCATCTATCGGTGCCCGCGCGGTTTGCGTAGCGCCGGTCACCATCGGCGCCTGGGCGCTAGTGGCAGCGGGAGCAACCGTGGTGCGCGACGTGCCGCCGCACGCGCTCGTGGCGGGGGTTCCCGCCAAGCGCATCGCCTGGGTAGGCAGGGCGGGGGAGCCGCTTACGGCCGACGGTGACAGGTGGGTTTGCCCCGTCACCTCGGAGACCTACGAGTTTGACGAGGGCACGGGCGGGCTCCGCCTCTGCCGCGACTGAATGTGAAGGATTTTCGCAGATGAACAACATGATTCCCGCAGCCAAACCGATCATCGGTGATGAAGAGCGGGCCGCCGTCGATCGCGTGCTGCTTTCCGGCATGGTCGCGCAGGGGCCGGAAGTGGCCGCCTTCGAGGAAGAGTTTTCGCGGGAACTGGCCGGTGGCCGCCCCTGCGTGGCGGTTAATTCCGGCACCAGCGGCCAGCACCTCGGCCTGCTCGCGGCGGGCGTCAGGCCGGGCGATGAGGTAATCGTTCCCTCGTTCACCTTTGCCGCCACCGCAAACTGCGTTGCCGTGATTGGCGCGACCCCCGTATTCGTGGACATCGACCCGGATACCTTCTGCATGGACCCGGCAAAGATCGAAGCCGCGATCACCGAAAAGACGGTCGCGATTCAGCCCGTGCACCTTTACGGGCACCCCGCGAACATGGACGAAATCATGGCCATCGCCGAAAAGCACGGCCTGCTGGTGGCGGAGGATGCCGCGCAGGCTCACGGCGCTACCTGGCGGGGTCGCCAGGTTGGCACTTTCGGTCGCTTCGGCATGTTCTCTCTCTACCCGACAAAGAACATGACCTCGGGCGAGGGCGGTATGGTTTCCTGCGCAGACGAGGAGCTGGCTCGCAACGTAAAGCTGTGGCGCAACCAGGGCATGCAGGTGCAGTACGCGAACGAGATCGCGGGCCTGAACAACCGCATGACCGACATTCACGCCGCCATCGGTCGCGTGCAGCTCGGTAAGCTTCCCGCCTGGACCGCGCGCCGTCAGGAACTGGCCGCTTTCTTCGACGAAAACCTGGCGGGGGTAGTCGTCCCGCCGGTAGCGGAAGGTGCCACGCACGTCTACCACCAGTACACGATCCGCGTTTCCGGTGCCACCGGAGAAGAACGCGACCGTTTCGCGCAGGCGCTGCGCGAGGAACACGGCGTAGGCTGCGGCGTTTACTACCCGACTCCCGTGCACCGGCTGCCCTCCTACGCGCTCGAGCTGGATCTTCCGGAAACCGAAAAGGCCGCGCGCGAGGTTATCTCCCTGCCCGTTCACCCGAGCGTCAGCGACGCCGATCGCGATCGCATCGTGGCCGCCGTCAACGCCGTGGCAAAGGCCGGTGCGTAGAGATGGCTAAGACCCTGCGCGCGGGCCTCATCGGCCTAGGCATGATGGGGCGCCACCACGCCCGCAACCTGCAGTCGATCGAGGGCGTGGAGCTGGTTGCGGTGGCCGACCCGGGCGGCGATCCGCACGGCGCGGCCCGCGGCTACGACATTCTGCCCGACGCCGAAGCGCTGGTTAAGGCCGGGATAGATTACGCGGTGATCGCGGTACCGACCGCGTTTCACCGCGATGTGGCACTCACCTTTGCAGAGGCCGGTGTGCACTGCCTGGTGGAAAAGCCGCTCGCTTTCGATGTTGCCGAGGCGGAAGAAATCACGGCGGCGTTTGAGGAGCGCGGCCTGGTAGGGGCGGTTGGCTATATCGAGCGCTACAACCCCGCGCTGCAGGAAATGCGCAGGCGCATCGCCGACGGTCAGCTCGGCAAGATCTACCAGATTGCCACCCGTAGACAGGGAGCCTTCCCGGCCCGCATCGCGGACGTCGGCGTAGTCAAGGACCTGGCCACGCACGATATCGACCTGACCGCCTGGGTAGCGCAGAGCGAATTCGCCTCCCTCAGCGCTGTTACGGCGAGCGAATCGGGCCGCGACCTGGAGGACATGGTTAGCGTCTCCGGCAGGCTCAAGAACGACATCATCACGAGCCACATCGTTAACTGGCTGTCCCCGTTCAAGGAGCGCGTCACCGTCGTCACCGGAGAAAAGGGCGCGCTGGTGGGGGACACCGCCACCGCCGACCTCACCTTCTACGCGAACGGTTCTAGCATCACCAACGAATGGGAATCGATGCAGTCCTTCCGCGGCGTTACGGAGGGGGACATGGTGCGCTATGCGCTCACCCGCCGCGAGCCGCTGCGCACCGAGCACCTCGCGTTCCGCGATGCGGTGCTGGGCGATCCGAGCAATATCGTGACGATGCGTGAGGGGCTGAACACGGTTCGCGCCGTAGAAGCCGTTTTAACCTCCGCCGCTACCCGTTCGGTTGTTACTCTCGGATAGTTAGAAGTGATGCGATCGCGCTAGGAGCAAACCGGGCGTGATGCAGAGATAGCGATGCTGCCCCGGTTGCTCCGGGGCAGCACTATTTCGGGGCGGTGCCTATGCGGCCGCTCACCGGGGGAGGACAACCGGCCTTGCTGCTGGCATTCTTTTACGTCGCAACGCTCGCCGTAACCGTCGGCTACGGCGTGCTGTTCTTGACGCTTGCCCGCTCTGCCGTCCCCTTCAAGTTTTCCTACGGGTTCCCCCTAACGATCAGCCTGGTCGGAATCTGGACCCTCATTTTTGGCGTGCTCCAAATCCCCTTCACGCGTCTTACCGTCAGCTCGGGTATGGCAGCGTTCCTCCTGGCCGCGGCAGCCTACGGCAGGTACAAGCCCGCCGCCGCACGGGTGGAGCCGACCGGCAAGGGCCGCAGCAAGGACAGGTGGGCGGTGCTGTCTGCCGTGGCGGTAGCGCTGCTGTTCGCCATCCTGCCGCTGCTTTTACAGCCCGACCTGCACCATCGGCCGCAACAGGAATGGGACAGCCTCTTCCACATGTCGGGCACCATGGCCGTGAGGAGCGGCGAAAACGCCTTCCCCTATGGCGCTCTGGCCGAACTCTACGGAGGCCAAAAGACCTACTATCCGGCCCTTTGGCACGCGGTCAGCGCGCTCATCCCGCTGGACGCGCCGCGCGCCTCCACCGTGCTGCTGCTGTGCGCGATATCCGCCTGGCCGCTGGGGATTCCCGCCCTGGTGCGTTCCGCGGCGCGCGTTAGGGGACGGGTGCTGAGCTACGCGGTGATCGCGAGCACCGTTTTGAGCGGCGGCATCGTTTCCTACTCCTACCTGGGCGTAATGGTGGGGCTGTGGCCCTATACGCTTTCGCTGGCGATGCTTCCCGCCGCGCTGGCTGCCCTGATGCGGGCGTTCTCCCTCGGGGTCTACCGCTACCACCGTTACGAAAGGCTCGCGGAGGCGCTGCTGCTGGTGTGCGGTATCGCGCTGGCGCATCCGTCGGGACTAATTTCGCTGGGGGTCGTGTTCGCCCCCTGGATGTTGCTGATGCTTCCCTGGCGGAGGCTGCCCGCTATCGCGCATCGCTTCCGTTACCTGCTGCTGGGGGGCCTGGGCGCAGGCGCGGTGGCGCTTTTCTTCCTGCTGCCCGGCCTACTGCTGCGGCTGAGGGCGATGACCCGCTTCCAAACCGACGGCGCGAGCGGCTACGCCTCCTTCATGCTCGCCTTAAACGACAGGGTGGACACGGGCCTGATTGTTCCCACGCCGTACGGTGATTTTCTGGTCTTGCTGCTTGCCGCCGCGGGGCTGATTATGCTGCGCCGTAAGCTGCTGCCGCTCGCGGCAATGCTGGTCTGCGCCTACCTGCTGGTGGTTTTGGCCGGGGGACCGGCCTGGACGGTGAAGGCGATTACCGCCCCCTGGTACGAGGCCAGGCATAGGCTCGCCCCGCTCGCGGTACTGCTGACCGTGGTGGCGGCAGGCTTTGGCACCTCCGCCCTGGCGTGCAGCCTGGCAAGGCTATTCACCGAGGAAGCGCGCGGGCTGGCGCGCAGGGGAGTGCTTATTTTGACCCTCGCGGTTTCCTGTCTGACAAGCGCGGGCTGGCGCGCGGCGGAACGATACGAGCTGGCCAGCTACGCCTACGATCCAGCGGTCAAGTCGTACACGAACCTGCTCGGCCCGGGAGAAGAAGAATTCATTCGGGAAACCGCGCCGCTGGTCTCCTCCGGCAAAGTCATCGGCGATCCCTACGACGGCACCTCTTTTTACAGTCTGCTCGGCGGCGTACCGGTGATCTACCCCGGCCTGCACTGGATCTATGCCCAGCCTCAGCTACGGGTATCCGAACGCGCAGATAGCTTTGCCAGTGATCCGCAGCTCTGCCGGGACGTAAAGCGGCTCGGGGCCACCTACTTCTACCGTGACGATTCCCCCGACGGCATGCGGCAGGTACGTGAGAAAATAGGGGAAGAGGGATACAACCGGCTCAGCGACTTCCCCGAAGACGCACTGACCCTGGTTGCGCAGCGCGGCAACTACCGCCTGTATAGGATCAACTATCCCTGCTAAGGAAGGTTGCGTATGCCCACGCCCCGAGCTGTCACGGAACCCAGCGCCGTCACGGACGTCAGCATTGACGTAATCATCCCCATCCACACCACCGCGCGTCCTCTGGCACGCGCGGTAGCCTCCGTATTTGCCGCCGCGCCGGGCATGACCGCCGTGCGGGCGCTGGTTATCTGCCACGGGGTGAGCGCCGCGGAAATGTCGGCCCTGCTGCCCGGCCACGATCCGCAAAAGGTAGTTTTCCACGAGTTTCGCGATGGTATCCGTTCCGCCGCCGGGCCGATCAACGCGGGGCTTGCCGTATCCCGGGCAGAATACGTTTTCATCCTCGGCTCCGACGACGAACTGCTGCCCGGAGCGCTGCGGGAACTGGCGCGGGCGGCCCTGGCAAACGACGGCGACGTAACCTTTGCCCGCTTCCAGACCGCGAGCGGCGCGCCGTTCGATACGCTGCTGGCGCGTCCCTGGGCGGGGGCGGCCCTGGACATCCGCGCGGATCGCGTCTTTTACCGTTCTTCCCCCTGCGCGCTGATCAGGCGCGAGCTGCTAGAAAAGCACGAACTGCGCATGGCGGAGGGGCTGGCTACCGGCGAAGACCAGGAATTCACCGCGCGCCTTTATTCCTGCAGCCGAGTGCTGGTGGCGCCCCCCGGCAGCGGGGCGCACCTGACGGTGCACACCGACTGCGATGATCGCATCCAGGCGCGGCGCTTCACCTGCCTGGAGGTTACTGAAGCGCTGCGCGGCATCGTGGGATCCGACTGGTTCGCGCAGCTTCCCCAGTCCGTGCGCGATGCGCTGGCCGTGAAGTTGCTGCGCCGCACTCTGATCCCCGCCACGGAATCAGAACTCACCGTCTGGGACGCGGCGGGAATAGCCGAGGTACGGCGCTGCCTGGACCGGCTAAACGCGCTGTGTCCCCGCGCGCAGGAGCCGCTCTCCCTCTACGAAAAAGAGCGCCTGCGCGTTCTGAAGACCAGCCAGCCGCAAGCGGGTAGGCTGGCCCGCCGCGAAGGTGCGCAAAGCCGCCTGCGCGCCCTCACCAGCGGTAATCCGCTGCGTGACCTGAGCGCGAGCGAAAGCCGGCTGCGGCACGGCCTGGCGGTGCACGCGGGCAAGCTGCGTGGCCGACTGGCAAAGCTGCTGACCGCGCGGAACAACGGGAAAACGACTACAACGCTAACCGGCCAGGAAAGCGGCCGCGCCGCGGAGGGGCACTAATGCTAAAGATTTACCGGGCCATCCGGGAAGTAATGCCCTACCTGCCGGGAGGGGCGCAGACCTTCCTGCGCCTCTACATGGTGGCCGCCTCCCTGCTCTCGCTGCTCGACATCGCGGCCTTCGGGCTGCTCTCGCTGAGCCTCGGGGCGATGTCCACGGGCAGCCCCGTGCAGCTGCCGCTGCTCGGCAGCTACGGCCAGGACAGCTACCCGCTGCTGCTCGCCCTCATCGCGGGGCTGCTGATCTTCAAGGGGATCGCCAACACGGCGCTCTACTGGCTGGTCACCCGCAAAATGGCGGTCTATGAACAGGAGATGGGCGATCGGCTCTTCAAGACGTACATGTCGGCCCCCTGGGAACAGCGGGTAGGCAGGAACTCGGCCGAACTGGTGCGGCTGGTGGACCTCGGGGTGGGCAACACCATCGGCGGCATCGTGCTGCCGGGCGTATCCCTGGTGGCTGAGTTTGCCACCCTGCTCGCGATCGGCGCGGTCATCGTGATCACCCAACCCGTCACTGCGGGCGTCACGATCCTTTACCTGCTGCTGGTGGCCGCTGTCATGTTCCTCGGCATAGCGCGCCCCGCGCGCGTTGCCGGGCGCGTGAACCGTGACGCCTCCTTCCGAATCGTGGTCACGATGACCGAGATGATCGCGGCCCTGAAAGAGATCACGCTGCGCGGAAAGCTAGGCGAGGTGGCCGACGTGGTGCAGGCAAACCGCAGGCAGGCCACGCGGGCCAGGGCGAACACAAACTTCCTCTCTCGCGTGCCGCAGTACGTGGTAGAGATGGCGCTGGTCGGGGGATTCCTGCTGGTCGGGGGCCTCGGCTACCTGACCGGCGGGCCGCAGGAGGCGTTCGCCGGGGTGGCACTGTTCGGCGTCGCGGGTTTCCGCCTAGTGCCCTCCCTGGTGCGTATCCAGTCGGTGCTCACCTCCGCGCAGGGCCCGCTTTCCTACCTGGAAGTGGTTTTGGTCGATTTCAGGCAGTTCTCCGGGACAGCCGCAGCAGACGCCGTGCAGGGCGGAAAGAAGCTGCCCGAGACTCTGCAAGAGCTGCGCTTTAGCGGGGTTTCTTTCACCTATCCCGGAGCCGCCCAGCCCGCCCTGCAAGACCTCGACCTGCGGCTGCCGATGGGAGCCAAGCTCGGGGTCGCGGGGGCCTCGGGCGCCGGAAAATCTACCCTCATTGATCTCCTGCTGGGGCTTTTGCAGCCCAGCCGGGGCAGTATTTCGCTGGACGGCACCCCGCTTAGCGACGTACTCGCGGCCTGGCGGCTGCGCGTCGGCTACGTGCCGCAGGATGTGCAGCTGTTCGACGGCACGGTGGCGCAAAACATCGCCCTCACCTGGGGAGAGGATTATGACGTCGCCAAGGTGCGCCAGTGCCTGGCGAAGGTCGGCATGCTGGAGCTGATCGAGGCGCGAGAGGGCGGGGTGCACTCGCGCATCGGCGAACGCGGGCTGTCCCTTTCCGGCGGCCAGCGCCAGCGGCTCGGGATAGCGCGCGCCCTTTACACCGACCCCCTGATCCTGGTTTTGGACGAGGCGACCTCGGCGCTTGATTCCGGCACGGAAGAGGACATCAATGAAGCGATCAACGAACTGCACGGGGAGGTCACGGTAATTTCGGTGGCGCACCGGCTCTCCACCATCCGCGATAGCGACCTGATCCTGTTCCTCAAGGACGGCCGGGCCGCCGCGCAGGGCAGCTTCGACGATGTGGTGGCGGAGAACGCCGACTTCGCGCGCCAGGCGCGCCTTTCCGGGCTGGCCTAGAAGGAACGTAGAGCTAGGCCGAACGCATAGACTTACCGTTAGCCCCGACCAACGTAAAGGACAGGCATGCACGTCCTGACAATGCCCTCTTGGTATCCGCGCCAGGCGGACGATCTTTCCGGATCGTTCTTCGCGGAACAGGTGCGCATCCTGCGAGAGGCGGGGGAGCGGGTAGCGGTGCTCCCCGTTTCTGTCGCGTACGGCCGTCCCGCTCTGCTCAGCGCTCACCCGGATGTTTATGCGCACGTGGTGGGGGCCGACGTGCCGCGACTGCCGCGCCTGACGCTGGCGCTGCTTTGGGCGCAGGCGTCCCGGGTGCTGGCGCGCTACGTGCGTGAAAACGGTAAACCGGATCTGATTCATGCCCATACGCTTTGGCCCGCCGGGTTCATAGCGGCCCGGGCCGCCCGGAAACTGGGGGTGCCCCTGGTCATCACCGAACACCGGCCAGCCATGCTGGAGCGTTGCGCCTCCCCGGCGCTCGCCGCCCTGAGCCGCGAGGTGCTGGGGCAGGCGGCAGCCGTGAGCGCGGTGAGCGACGGTTTCGCCGCGCGGCTCGCGGAGACTTTCGGCCTGGCGCGCGAAAGCGTTAAGACCCTGCCGAATCCCCTGGCGGAAGCCTTCGGTGCGCCCCTGCCGGATTCGATTCCGGAACACGCGGGGTACCGCTTCTGCCACGTTTCGCACCTGACGGAAGTGAAACGGGTGCCCGAAATAATCGCGGCTTTCCTCGCCTCCGGACTGGCCGACACCTGCGAATTCGTGATCGCGGGAGGCAGCCCAGAAAAACTTGCGCGGCTGCGCGCCGCGTACCCGGTACGTGAGCGCACGCTCGCCGAGGTGACAGAGAAGATGTTGCCGGGAGTAACCCTCGTCGGCCCGCTGCCGCGCGCCGAGGTGCGCCGACTCTACCTGGCAAGCGACGCTTTCGTGCTCAACAGCAGCAGCGAATCCTTCGGCATAGTGCTGGCGGAGGCGCTCAGCTGCGGCCTGGATGTGATTGCCAGCGACACCTGGGGGGCACGCCAGGTACTGTCGGACGGCGTGGGCACCCTGGTAGCGCAGGACGAACCGGACGCCCTCGCGCAGAGCCTGCGGACCGCCCAAAAGTCCGGGCCGCCGAGCCGCGAGCTGCGGCGAGAGCGCAGCGAATACGCGCGTGAGCGCTTTGCCCCGGCCAGCTACGTCGCAAATTTGCGCGCGCTTTGGCGCCAGGCCATCAGCACACCCGAGCGGACTCCGCGCACTCTGGTGATCACCACCTGGTATCCGAGTGAAAATAACCCGCGCGTGGGCAGCTTCGTGCGCGAGGACGTACGTACCCTGGGTACTTTCGCGAAACTGATCGTGGTGCATTGTGATCCCATGGGCAGCGTCAGCGGCTGGGACCGCGTGGACGGCGTGCCGGTGCTGCGCCTACCGCTGCGCTGGCGCAGCCCGCTCAGCATCATCAGGTGCCTGCGCCAGATAGCGCTGCAGGCGCGGCGGGCAGATATGGTGCACACGATGGCTTTCCCCGCCGCCCTGCTGCTGCGTGCCAGCAGGCCCTGGCAGCGCCGCCGTGCGCCGTGGCTGCACACGGAACACTGGTCCCTGATTGATCGCCTAGCGGCGCTTAAAGGCTCGGCGCAGCCGGTGCCGCCGGGGGAGCGGAGCTCGGAAGTTTCGTCGCGCCCCAGGGCTTTGTTCCCCTCCCTCGCGGGGGCGCTGGTCGTCGCGGTTTTGCGCGGCGCCTATGTCAGCGTTGCCGTTAGTGAACGCCTGCGTACCGCCCTGCGCACGCTCGGGCTGAAAAGCCGCATCGAAGTGATCGGCAATTACGTTTCCCGTCCCGCCAGTTTCCCGGAGACAAGGCAGCCCGGAGCGCTACGGGTGATCGGCGTCGGGGGGCTGGTGCCGGGGAAGAACCCGCTCCTGGTGGCCGACGTGCTGGGCGTGCTGGCGGGCTCCCAGCCCGTGGAACTGACCTGGCTGGGGGAAGGGCCGCTGGCTGAGGAGCTGCGCGCGCGCTGCGCGGAGCTCGGGGTTCCCCTGCGGCTGCGGGGAGCGGTAGCCAAGGATGAGGTTTCCCGTGAACTTTTACGCGCCGACATCTTCTTCGTCCCCACGCGCGGGGAGACCTTCTTCCTGTCCGCCGCGGAGGCCCTCGCGCACGGCATACCGGTACTGACCAGCGATCGCGGTGCGCAGGGAGAGTTTTTGCCGGAGGCGGCCGCGCGCATGCTGCCGCTGGACGCACCGGTTTCCGCCTGGGCCGACGCCCTTTGCGGGCTTTATGCGCGCAGCCGTAAAATGTCGCGTCGGGAGATAGCGGAGACTGTGCGCGGTTTTTCGCGTGAGGCGCTGGCATCTCGATACCGGCAGCTCTACAGGGAGGCTCTGCACGGGCCAGCGCAGAAAGAGGGCAAGCAGTGAACGGTACCCCCCAGCACGCGGGCACACGCCCCGGCATGGTCTTTTACGCCCCCTACCCGATCCAGGAGAACGGCACCAGCGGCAGCGCGATCCGCCCCCGCCAGATGCTGCGGGCGTTTCACGAACTCGGTTACGAGGTCGTGGAGGTAACCGGCGATAGCGCGCAAAGGCTGCGCCGCACCCGGCAGCTACGGGAGCGGCTCGCTACGGGGTGGCGCCCGGCCTTCGCCTACTGCGAAAACGCCAGCATCCCGGCCCTGCTCACCGACCCGCGCCACCTGCCCCGCAGGCCCTGGGCAGACAGGGAATTCTTCCGCCTGCTGCGCACGGCACGCATCCCGAGCGGCTATTTTTATCGCGACTGCTACTGGGTGTTTCCCCGCTACCTGGAGGCTGTCGGACGCGGCGTCGGCACCCTCATGCGCGCCCTTTACCGCAGCGAACTGCGCTTCCTAGCGCGCCACCTGCAGCGCATCTACCTGCCCAGCATGAAGATGGCGCGCTATCTGCCGCAGCTTCCCGAAAAGGCCTGCCGGGCGCTACCGCCCGGCGCGCCCGAGGTAGAGGTGGCGCTGCCGGAAACCCCCGGCCTCACGGTGCTTTACGTGGGCGGCATCGGGGAGTACTACGACATCGGCGAGTTCCTGCGGGCGGTGCAGGCCACCGACGGCGTGCGCGCGATCGTCTGCACGAGGGAAAAGGACTGGCGCGATAATTCTTGGCGCTACGGCCCGCTAGAGCCGGAAAAGGTGCGCATCGTGCACGCCAGCGGCGAGGAGCTAAAGGCGCTTTACGCCCAGGCCGACGCCTGCTCGCTCCTGATGGGTAGCGACGTCTACCGCGACTTCGCCGCCCCCGTAAAACTGTTCGAATACATCGGCTACGGGCGTCCCGTGCTGGCCTCCGAGGGCACCCACGCCGCCGAGGTGGTGGCCTCCCTGGGGGCCGGGCTCAGCCTGCCGAACCGGGCGGCAGACATTTCGCGCGCCCTCGTGCGCCTACGCGATGACCGTGCGGCGCGAAACTCTTTGGCAGAAGCGGCACGCCGTGCCCGTTCCGATAACACCTGGCTGGCCCGCGCCGCCTACGTAGCCCGCGACCTCGCGGGCGAAGGAGAAAAATAACCGTGAAGATACTTTCCGTGGTGGGTGCCCGCCCCCAGTTCGTGAAGCTGGCGGCGATAGCCGACGCAGTGAATGGGCGCGACGACGTAGAGCACGTCATCGTACACACCGGCCAGCACTATGACGCGATGCTCAGCGACGCCTTCTTTGCCGACCTGAAGATTCCGCAGCCCAACTACAACCTGGCCATCGGCTCCGGCAGCCACGGCAAGCAGACCGGGGCCATGCTGGCCGCGATCGAGGAGGTGCTGGAGCAGGAAAAGCCAGACTGGACGCTGGTCTATGGCGATACCAATTCGACTCTGGCGGGTACGCTCGCGGCGGTCAAGATTCACCTGCCCGTGGCGCACCTGGAGGCGGGGCTGCGCTCCTTCAACCGCCGTATGCCGGAAGAACACAACCGGGTAATGACCGATCACGCCGCTGATCTGCTGCTGGCCCCCACCGAGGTGGCGGCGAAGCACCTGGCGGACGAGGGGCTTGCCGCGCGCACCCGCGTGGTCGGCGACGTAATGACCGACGTCTGCCTGCGCGTGGCGGGCGCGGTGGCGGGTAATGCCCCGCAGCTTCCCGAGGGCATTTCGGCCAGCGACGATTTCGCGCTGGCCACGCTGCACCGGGCAGACACCACCGACGATCCGAAATACCTGGCGGCGGTAGTTTCTTCCCTGCAAAACCTCGACCTGCCCGTGGTGCTGCTCGCGCATCCGCGCCTGCGGGCGAAGGCCGCGGACGCGGGGATAGCGCTCGCCGGTGGGGCTCTGCACCTGGCTGACCCGCTGGCCTACCCCGATCTGATGAACGGCCTGCAGCACGCTCGCGCGGTAATCACCGATTCGGGCGGCCTGCAAAAAGAGGCGTACCTGCTGGGGGCGCCCTGCACCACCCTGCGCAGCGAAACCGAATGGGTGGAGACGCTGGAGGACGGCTGGAACGTGCTGGTTAGCGATCCGGCAAAGATCGCCGACGCGGTGCACCGGCCCCGCCCGGAGGGGCAGCGCCCGCCCTACTACGGTGACGGCACTGCAGCTAAACAGACCATCGAAACCCTGCTTGCGGAGCGCCGCTGATGGCAGCAGAGCGCAAGCCGCACGTGGTGGTTGCGACCCGTATCTACACCCCGGAGGCCGCCGCGGCAGCCTTTCGGGAAAGGGCGTTGGTGGATGCCCTCGGCGCAGCCGGGGCCCGCGTTACCGTGCTGACCACCAAGGTTCCCGGCCACGCCGCGATGGTGGGGGACGACGGCGGGGCGAGTGTTAGCCGCTGGCCGGTAAAGCGCGACAATCTGGGCCAGGTACGTGGCTACTTCTCCTACCTGAGCTTCGATATTCCGTTGGCGCTGCGCCTGCTGTTTACCCGCCGGGTAGCCGCCGTGGTGGTGGAGCCGCCGCCCACGACGGGCGCGGTGAGCGCCGTGGTGTGCGCCCTGAAACGGGTTCCCTACGTGTTTTACGCCGCCGACGTTTGGTCGGACGCCAGCGAATCCGTGGGCGGGGTGCCGAACTTCGTGGTGAACACGGTGCGCTGGCTGGAGGTAAACGTTTGGCGGCGCGCCGCGCGGGTGCTGGCGATTTCTCCGGGAGTGGCGGCGCGGGTACGCGAACTGAGCGGGGACGATGCGAACATCGCGCTGGTCGGTAACGGCATCGATACCGAAACTTTCCAGCCCGCGGCAGTGGCCGCCGATCCGCCCGCAGGTCCCTACTTCGTGTATGCCGGTACGGTCTCCGAATGGCAGGGGGCCGACGTCTTCGTTGATGCCTTCCGCCAGCTGCAAGAAACCCATCCCGAGGCGCGGCTGCTGTTCTTCTCCGAGGGCAGCGGCAGGCGGCAGCTTGAAGACAGGGTGCGCCGCGAGGGCATCGCGGGGGTCGAGTTCCGGGGCAAGGTATCTCCCGCAGAGGTAGCGGGCTACCTGAGCGGCGCGGTCGCGGGCCTCAGCTCGATAGTGCCGGGGCAGGGATACGACTTCGCCCTCCCCACCAAGATCTACGCTGCTCTGGCCTGCGACACCCCGGTGATTCACTACGGCACGGGGGCCGCGCAGGAACTGATCGCGGACAACGATCTGGGCTGGGCCTGCGGCGCCGACGTAGCGGCGGTTGCCGAGGCCATGCGGCAGGCCGTCTCCGGGCAGCGCCGGGCCGACGCCGGCAGGCTGCGGGAATGGACCCTCGCGAACGCTTCCCTCGCGGGCTGCGCGGCGAAGGCCGCGGACGCAGTGCTGGCTTGTCTACCGGGACGTAAATAGCAGCACCGGTAGCGGCGCTGACTAATTTGCGCGGCACTCCAGCCTGATCATGCGCGAATGGTCGGTGCTAAACAGCGTCGGCCCCAGATCGTTTGGCAGGTCCCAGAAAACGCTGAAATAGGGGCCTTGATGGTAGTCGCGCCTTTCCTCGTAGAGGTAGCCGATCCCTGCGCGCTTTAACAGGGCGCAGGCCCTCTTATCGTGCCCGGCGCTGGCTGCCGCCGCCATCACCTGCTTATCAAGCTCGGTCGGATGCAGCCCCGCGCTGGGGAAGTAGACGGGCACCCCGTGCAGCGCCTCCAGGTGGGAGGCCCCGGAGAGCGGGCTAGCCAGCACCTTTCCTCCGCCGCGCAGCTCCTCGGCGTGCGCCGCGAACAGCCGGTATTCGTCCGAGGTCAGGAAGCGGGGCCTGTCGTCCCTATCGGGATCCAGGTTTACGGCCGTATTCGCGTAGCGGGTAGGCAGGGAAAGCAGCAGCGTAGCGCCGAGCAGGAGCAGCAGCGCCAGCCCGGCGCGGGTGCGGGCGCGCCAGTAGGGCAGGGCTGACGGCAGCAGCAGCACGCAAACCAAGCCGACCAGGGGGGCCATGCGGTTTTGATCGCTGTACCAGAGGCCACTGAGGTGGAAAGGTCCGCCGAGGGAAGCATCCAGGTAGAGCGCGCCCCAGGCGAAGAGACAAAACAGCAGGGCGTAGCGGGCCGGGTGCTTATCGGCACGGTTTAGCAGGGCGGGCAGGGATGCCACGAACAGCGCCACGCCAAAGGGCATGGGCCACACGCTCGTGAGGCCGGTTAGCAGTTCGCCCACCCCCCGCCAAAGCGGCACGGTGACGCTGCTGCTGAAACCCGAAACGGAACTCCCCAGCGGGGAAAGGGCCAGCGCCAGCACGGGCAGGAAAGCCAGCAGCGCCAGCACCCCGTAACGGCTGCGCAGCCTGCCCTGCGCGTACAGGTAGCCCGCGCCGCCGAAGCTGAAGCACAGGCAGAGTGCGAGAAGCGCCGACGGGTGGGCGATCGCCAACCCGAAGGTGAGGGCGCTCAGTAGCAGGGTGCGCCCGAAAAGCCCTCCCCGCCTGGTGGCCGTGCCTTTATCGGCGTGAGGAGTATCCGGTGAGACCAGATCCCGCCAGGCGCATACCGCGACGGCGAGGACGCCCGGCAGCGCCGCATAGCCGGCGCTGTTCGCGAGCGGGGCGACAAACAGCCACAGGTGCAGCGGGGCGGCAGGCAGCAGCGCGGCCGCGGCCGCGCAGATGCTCGCCGCGGCGGGGACGCGCGGCCACAGGGCACGGGCGAGCGCCGCTGTCCCCAGAACCCAGGGGAAGAAGTTCAGGATCAGGGCTGCCAGGTTGGTGAGCAGCGGAGCGGGGGCCAGGGGCAGGGCGGTAGCCAGTGCGTGGAAGCCACCGGGGTAGAAGCCGGGGGCCCGGGAGCTGCGCGCGAGTGCCGCGAGGTGCAGGCTGGAAGCGTCGCCGCCCTGCAAGATGGCGTGCACGGTGTTCAGGTGAAACAGCATGTCCCAGCGCTGCAAAACCGTGCTTAGGCCGGGGAAGGCAAGCCAGATCGGCACCAGCGCACACAAGGACGCACCCGCCACCAGCAGCGCACCGTAGCGGCCCATTCCCAGGGAAAGGCTAAGCGGCGGACGGATGATACGCGGCAGCGCAAAAGCGATGCCGGTGCAAAGCGCGAGCAGGGCGAAATAGCTTCCCGGCCCGTAGAAAATACCCAGGTAGGAGGAGGCGATAGCGCCTGCGCCGGCAATCGCGTAGGCGGCCGCCGGAGCAGCCGCTAGCGCGAGCAGGGGGCTTAACCCGAGCCTGCGCAGCAGGGGATAGGGGGCGGCGAAGGCGACCGTAAATAGCGCCAGCACCGTGGCGGGGACGCTAAGAATCCCCAGGGAAATCACTGCGGCGTTCCCAGCGCACGCTCTCGCACCTGAGCGGGCTGTTCGGCGTCGTCAAGCGCCAGCCTGCGCGCCAGGTAGGTGGTGCGCTTTTCCTGATTCTTGGTGCGGGCCTCCTGCAGCGCCAGGAAACCGAGCAACACCACGACAGTGGCATAAAGCAGCAGGTCTGTGCCGCGCCCGACCCCGACGAGGGCGGCGAGCGCACTCAGCAGGGAGGGGAACATGACGGTTACCACCGCGAAGCAGACGAACGCGATGATGATGAGCCTGCGGATGGCCAACTGCTTCGCGCCGCGCTTCTTAAACAGCCAGGCCGCGATCCCCAGTATCGACAGGATCAGCAGCACCTGGATGATCAGGGTGCGCGAGCCCTGGCCTCCCGTCGCGCCCTCGGCAAACAGCACGGGGCCAAGCGGCGCTGGTTTCAGCAGCACCGGGCCGAGGGGGAGCGAGGTCAGAAAGTTCATGCGCCGCGTCCCAGCACGGTGTAGTCAACGCCCGCCCAGTTCTCCTGGCGCGTGACGTTGCGCCCGTCCACGAGGAGCTGGATGCCGGGAACCTGCGCGGAGGTCAGCGTGGCGTATTCGGGGTGGTTGGTATGCACGATGGCGAGGTCGGCCGCCTCGCCCTCGTGCCAGGCCGCGAAGCCGAGCTTTGCCAGTTCCTCATCGCTGTAGAACGGGTCGTGCACAACTACCTCCGCGCCGCGCGCACGCAGCGCTTCGGCGGTCGGGAACACGCCGGAGAAGGCGGTTTCCTTGACTCCCGCGCGGTAGCTGGCCCCCAGAATCAGCGCCTTCTTTCCGCGCAGTTCGCCGAGCATCGCCTCTGCGCGCTTGACCAGCGTCTCCGGCATTGCCGCGTTCTTTTGGCGGGCCGTGCGCACGGTGTCGGCGGCTTCGTCGCAAGACAGGTACAGGCGCGGGTAGACGGGGATGCAGTGGCCGCCGACGGCGATGCCGGGCAGGTGAATGTGGCTGTAGGGCTGGGAATTGGAGGCCTCGATCACCTGGTAGACGTCGATGCCGTTGTCCTGTGCGAACAGCGCGAACTCGTTTGCGAGGGCGATGTTCACGTCCCGGTAGGTGGTCTCCGCGAGCTTGGCCAGCTCCGCCGCCTCGGGGGAGCCGAGATCCCAGACGCCGTTTTCGCGCGTTAGGTCGGGACGCTCATCGAAGGTGAGCGCGCTCTCGTAGAATTCGCGGGCGCGGCGCGCGCCCTCGGGGGAAAGCGCACCGAAAAGCTTGGGGTATTTGCGTAGATCGGCGAAGACGCGACCGGTCAGAACGCGCTCGGGGGAGAACACTGCGTGGAAATCGGCAGATTCTTTGAGCCCCGAAATTTCTTCGATCAGCGGCACGAAGCGTCCACGCAGGGTACCGACGGGCAGCGTGGTCTCGTAGCTGACGAGGGTGCCCGGTTCCAGGTGCGCGGCCAGAGAGCGGGTGGCCTGATCCATCCAGGCGAAGTCGGGCTGCCAGGTTTCGTCGTTAACGAACAGCGGCACCACCACGACCACGGTGTTTGCGCCGCGCATGGCCTCGGCATAATCGGTGGTGGCGCGCAGTTCGCCGGCAGGCACTAGCTCGGCCAGGCGCTCCGCGAGTTCAGCCTCGCCGGGGAAAGGTTCCCGGCCGGAATTGATGGTGGCGACCGTTTCCTGGTTAACGTCCACCCCGACGACCTCGTGGCCGCGGCTGGCGAACTGGACGGCCAGCGGAAGGCCGATCTTACCCATGCCGATAACGACGGTTTTCACTGGCTGGATTCTCCTCGTGAGGTGCTGCCGGATAACGATTCCAGGGTACGCTGCGCGCGCCGGGCGGTATCCTTGTTTTCTTAGTAATCGTAGCTATTGAAGGGTGGGCATGGATAAGGCGCCCGAGCGGGAACACACCTGGTGTGTTATCCCCCTCTTTAACGAGGCCACCGTGGTGGGGGAGGTCATCTCCGCGCTGCGCGAAACCTACCCCCTGGTCGTGGCTGTCGATGACGGTTCCGTGGACGGTTCCGCCGATGCGGCCCGCGCGGCGGGCGCAGCCGTGGTCTGTCACCCCTACAACATGGGGCAGGGGGCAGCGCTCAAGACGGGGATTGACTACGCGCTGCGCGACCCCGAAATGCGTCAGGTCGTCACCTTCGATGCCGACGGACAGCACCAGGTCTCGGACGTGGTCGAAATGGTCGCGGCGATGCGTAAAGAGGGCGTGGATGTGGTGCTCGGTTCCCGTTTCCTGTCGGGAAAAACCAAGCCTGGGCTGCTGAAAAAGATCATTCTGCGCGCCGCCACCGCCTACACGAACCTGACCACCGGCGTACGCCTGACCGACGCCCACAACGGGCTGCGGGTGCTGAGCCGCCACGCCTGCGAAACGATCACCATCGAACAAAACCGGATGGCGCACGCTTCGGAGATCATCTCCGAGATCGGCAGGCACAACCTGAGCGTGCGCGAACATCCGGTACACATCCTCTACACCGACTATTCGCGGGCAAAGGGCCAACCGATGATCAACGCGGTAAACATCGTGATCGATTCGATCTTCCGCTAAAGCGCTTTCGCCTTTAACGCGACGTGAAAGGCTGTGGCCCCGCCCTTATCTAGGGGTGGGGCCACAGCCTTTTTATCGCGCTTAATAAGCGCGCTTATTTCCCGGAGGGAGCCTCCGCGCTGCCGTCGCCTATCTTGGCGAAGAACTCGCGCACCCGCGGCTCATTGATCTTGATGGCTACCCCAGAGTGCTTCGTGCGGTAGTTCGGGTTATCGATAGGCATCTGCAAAACCAGGTGTTCGCTGGCCGCCGAGCGGAAGGCGTAACCCGCGCGGGCCAGGGTGAGCACGCCGGAATCGTCGTCCACGGTAACCGCTCCGGTGGCGGCGGAAACCAGCCTTACCTGCGCGAACGGGTTAAAGATCAGGCCGGGGGTGAGGGCCTTCTTGGTCAGCGCGGCGACGAACTGCTGCTGGCGCTTTTGTCGTCCCAAATCCGCCGTCGGGTCAAAGTAGCGGGCACGCACGAACGCGAGCGCCTGATCGCCGCCGGTTTCGTGGCAGCCCTTCTTCATCTTCAGGCCCGACTTCACGTCGTCCACGTCCTGCCCGATGCACAGCTTTACGGTGCCGACGGCGTTCACGATGTCGCGCACGCCGTCGAAACCGACCTCGATGAAGTGATCCACTTTCAGGCCGGTGAGCTGCTCCACGGTGGCAACCAGCAGTTTAGAACCGCCGAAGGCGTAGGCGGCGTTCAGCTTGTAGTAGCCCTTGCCGGGGATGTTCACCAGCGTGTCGCGGGGCAGGGAAACCAGGTAGGACTTCCCGTTCGGCGCCTTATGCAAAAGCATGATGGTGTCGGCGCGCTGGCCGACGGTGCCATCCGCCCCGACCGCCGTCGAATGATCGCGGGAATCGGAGCCTGCGATGAGGAAGGTTTCACCGGGGGTGTCGGCCATCTCGGAAAGCGCCGCGATGTGATGCAGGCGGGAATTCGCCCACACCGTTAAACCGCCGAACCAAAACACCGTAACTAACGCAAAAAGCACGCTGAGGGTAATCGCTAAGCGCCCCCAGCGAGGAACGCGGTGCCGACGCGGGCGGGGCGCGCGCCCCTGCTCAGCTACACCCGCTTCGTCGTATTCCGCCGCGGCAGGTGCGGGCAGCGGGGCCGCGCCGGGACGGTGGCGCACAGCCTGCGGGCGGCCCTTGCGCTGCGGGCCTCGTGGGTTTTGCCGTGCGCGCTGTTCGTAGGCGGGCAAGGCGCGGGTCTCCGCCAACGGTGCGGGCTTTGCCGCACGCTCACGCTGCGGGGGCAGCGGGCGGGCGCTACCGCCCTGTCGCGCCCGCGAAACATGCGGCTGCGCTGCCTGGCCGTGGCGGCCCGTGGAAGAGGGATTATTGCGCGATGTATCGCCGTCGCGCCGGGGCGGGCGGGGGCGCCTCGCCTGGCGGGGGATGTCATCAAAGTAGTCATCGCTCACGCTCAGACCTCCTGCCCTCTAATCCTGTGCACGGTGTGTTCTTACCGTAGCCCAGGGTTAGCAAAGTAGACTGCGTGCCGTGACTACGTCGGAAAAATCGCACACTCGGATGCCCACTCTCGCGCCGGGTACTCGGCTGCTGGTTTTGGGAGGGGCCGGGTTCATCGGTTCCCATCTACCTGCGGCTCTGGCCGCTGCGGGAATCAAGATGGGGGTATATGACCTCTACCCGGTGGAGTATCCGCTGCCCGATGGCGTCGAGGTTGTTTCGCACCTGGGAGACATTCGCGACGAAGAACTGCTCACCGAAGTCATGGCCGATTACGACGCGGTGCTTAACCTCGCGGCGGCCCATCACGATTTCGGCATCAGCGAAGAGACCTTCCATTCGGTGAACGTCGAAGGCGCGCGCATAGTCACCGCCGCCATGCGCCGCAACAACATCAGTAACCTGTGCTTTTACTCGTCCGTGGCCGTCTACGGGGACAGCCCGGCGGGAATGGTGCCCGACGAAACCACCCCGCCGCGCCCCGTAAACACCTACGGCAAGACGAAACTCGCGGCAGAAGAGGTCTACCGTACCTGGCAGGCGGAGGACGCCGCCGCGCGCCGCCTGCTCATCATGCGCCCCGCGGTCGTTTTCGGCCCGCGCAACGTAGCCAACGTGTTCCGGCTAATCGATCAGATCGCGCGCCGCCGCTTCTACCCGGTGGGGCCGGGCGAGAACGTGAAATCGATGGTGTACGTCGAAAACATCGTCGCGGCGATCCTGGGGCTGTGGGGAAACCAGCCCGCTCTGGAACCTGGCCGGGAAATCTATAACTACGCGGATAAGCCCGACCTACCGAGCCGGGAAATCCTGCGGATCGTCTACACCGAGCTAGGCCTGCGGCCCCCGAAGAAGCCGCTTCCCCTCGGGCCGATCATGGCCGCCGCCAAGCCCTTCGACGCGCTTGCCAAGGTGACTGGGAAAGATCTGCCGATCACCTCCGAGCGGGTGCGCAAGCTGAGCCAGGCCCGTACCGAGTTTTCCGCCGCCCGCGTACACGCCGCGGTAGAGGTTCCCTGCACTCTGGCAGAGGGCCTGCGCCGCATGATCGCCTGGTATCGCGAAACGCCGACCGCGCTGCTGCCCGAGCCGCACAAACCGCCGGAAAAGCCCGTCATCGCGGGCGGGAAGGAACGCGGCAGGCGCGTAGTTGCCGTGGTCGTCACCTATAACCGTGAACACCTGATCGGCCAGTGCCTGGACGGGCTGGCCGCGCAGACCAGGCCGGTGGATGCGGTGGTGGTGGTAGACAACGCCTCCACCGACGAAAGCGGCAATATCGCCGCGCGGCACCCCGTGACCAGTGAAACGATCACCCTGCACCGCAACGTGGGCGGCGCCGGCGGTTTCGCGGCGGGCATGGCGCATGCCCTGGAAGAACTGGATCCCGACTGGATCTGGTTGATGGACGATGACACCGTGCCGCGCCCGGACGCGCTCGCCGCGCTGCTGCGCGCGCAGGAAGACAGCGACACGGCGTACGACGTGCTTTCCTCCCGCGCGGTCTGGACCGATGGGTGCGAACACCCGATGAATACCTCCCGCGTGCGCGTCGGCACACCCAAAGCCGTGGTAGCCGAGATGGCGCGCCGCGGCCTGCGCCCGATCCGCACCGCCTCCTACGTATCTGCCTTGCTCAGGGCCGATGCCGTGAGGGCCAAGGGGCTGCCGAATGCGGACTATTTCATCTGGAGCGACGACTTCGAACACACCGGCCGACTCCTGCGCGATAGCCACGGGGTGCGCGTGCAAACGAGCATCGTCGAACACCGCACCAAGGCGTTCGCCGCCGCCCGGCAGGACCCCGGAGAACGCTTCTTCTTCGACGTACGTAACAAGATCTGGGCCCTGCTCAAAACGGATTCCTTCACCCGCACCGAGATCGTGCTTTACGGCGGGCGCACCGTGCTTGCCTGGCTCGCCACCCTAGTGCGCAGCCGCGGCAAACGCGGCGGGGCCGCCCTCCGCGGCCTGTGCGAAGGAATCGCGCGCAGCCCGCGCGCCAGCGCTCGCGTGCTCTCTGCGGACCCCGAAGTGGCGGCCCGGATTCGTCGGCTCGAACGCAAAGCGGGGCGGGGCGGCGCATGAGCGAAGCCTTCTCCGTCCTCCTGCCCCTCTGGCGCGGTGACGATCCCGCGCATTTTAGGGAGGCCTACCACTCCGCCACCGCCGCGCAGGAACTGAAACCGGCGCAGGTGGTGATCAGCGTGGACGGCGAGCTGACTCTCGCGCTGGAGCGGGCACTTGCGGAGGTTTCCGTAGACGCACTGGTGGTGCGGGGCGACAAACACGGCGGCCTGGCGAAGACCCTGGCGCGCGGGCTAGCGGCCTGCGAGCACGAAATCGTGGCGCGCTGCGATGCCGACGACGTCTGCCACCCGCAGCGTTTTGCCAAGCAGATTCCCTATCTGCGGGAAAACTCGCTGGATTTACTCGGGTGCGCGATGCGGGAACTGCGCGAAAACGCGGCGGGGGAGTACGAGCCTGGCTCCCTGCGCACGCGCCCGACCGAGGCCGGTGAGATCTCTCGCTATGCCCGCAGTCACAATCCGTTCCAGCATCCAACCGTCGTCTTTCGCCGCAGCGCGGTAGCCGCCGCGGGCGGATACCTCGACTTGCCCCTCCTGGAGGACTACTGGCTCTGGGTGAGGATGCTGACCTCCGGCGCGAAGGTGGCAAACCTGCCGGATGCGCTGGTTGATTACCGCGTCAGCCGTGCCCTCTACCGCAGGCGTGGCGGTCTGAAACTGCTGCGCAGCGACCTTGCTTTTCAACGCTTGCTGGTCGCCTGCGGTTTCGTCGGCCCCCTTACCGCAGCCCGTAACCTCGGGCTGCGCACAACCTACCGGCTGGTCCCCGCCCGGGTGCGTGACGTGGCATATCACGCCCTCGTGGAGCGGAGTGGCCGGACGAAAAACAAAAGCAATATAGGCTAATCTGGCCAACATCGGCGGTCTTCGTGGCCGCACCACGACCCTGGAAAGTAGGACCATAGTGAGCTCTCCTGATCTTCTCGTCGTAGGCTCCGGCTTCTTCGGCCTCACGCTCGCGGAGCGCGCGGCAAACGAGCACGGGCTGCGCGTTACCGTGATCGATCGGCGAGACCACATCGGTGGTAACGCCTACTCTGAGATCGATCCCGAAACCGGCATCGAAATCCACAAGTACGGCGCGCACCTCTTCCACACCTCCAACGAGCGTGTCTGGGAGTACGTGAACCGCTTCACGAGCTTCACCGACTACGTGCATAAGGTTTACACGGTGCACAACGGCGTGGTTTACCCGATGCCGATTAACCTGGCGACCATCAACCAGTTCTTCTCCGCCGCTTACTCCCCGGCGGAAGCCAAGGCTCTCATCGCCGAGCAGGCGGGCGAACTGGCCGGGGCCGATCCCGAAAACCTGAACGACAAGGGCATTTCGCTGATCGGCCGTCCCCTCTACGAGGCGTTCATTAAGCATTACACCGGCAAGCAGTGGCAGACCGACCCCAAGGACCTGCCCGCGTCGATCATTTCGCGCCTGCCCGTGCGCTATAACTACGACAACCGTTACTTCAACGATAAGTACGAGGGCCTGCCGACCGACGGTTACACCGCCTGGATCGAGCGCATGGCCGATCACCCGAACATCGAGGTCAAGCTCTCCACCGACTTCTTCGACACCAGCCAGCCCTACAACCGCGACGCGGTCACCGGCCAGCTGCCCGTGATCTACACCGGCCCGATCGATCGCTACTTCGACTACAGCGCGGGCGATCTCAAGTGGCGCACCATCGATTTCGAGACCGAGCACCTCGATATCGAGGACTACCAGGGCACTTCCGTCATGAACTACGCCGACGAAAACGTCCCCTACACCCGCATTATCGAGCCGCGTCACTTCCACCCGGAGCGCGACTACAACAAGAACAAGACCGTCATCATGCGCGAGTTCTCGCGCTTCGCGGAAAAGGGCGACGAGCCTTACTACCCGATCGCGTCCGCGAGCGACCGCGAAATGCTGGAGCACTACCGCGCTCTGGCCAAGGACGCGCCCCGCACCCTGTTCGGTGGCCGCCTCGGCACCTACAAGTACCTCGACATGCACATGGCGATCGCTTCCGCGCTCACCATGGCAGACAACGACCTGCCTACGCTGATGCGTAAGTGAGGAGCGAAATGTCCACCACCACCATGCGTACCCTGCAGCGACTGATTACGCCGCTGGAGGCATCTCCCGATGTGATCGCCCTGTACGTTGATTCGGGGCGTGCCTTCGGTGCCTCCGTCGCGGCCTCTTCCCTGGGATCGCAGAGCGAGGAGGAGACCCGTTCGCCTTCCTCGGCCGCCCGTATCGCATCCGTTGCCAGCAGCGAAGTCTCTCTCAGCGAAGACCTTTCGCACCGTCATTCGGTTACGGTGCAGGCCGGTGGCATGCGCTCCCTAGGTACCTACTTCAACGCTTTTCCGGCCTCCTACTGGCGGCGCTGGACCCCGGTGCGTGAGGTCACGCTTTCGCTAGACGTCGCTGGCCAGGGACAGGTAATCATCTACCGTTCTAACGCGCGTGGCGCGATCCAGCGGGTCAAGACCTATCCGGTAAACGGGGAAGCTCGGATCGAAGAAAAGCTGCCGCTGAATGCCTTCGGCGACGGTGGCTGGTACTGGTTCGATCTTTACGCCGGCACGAGCGAACTCGTGGTGGCGCGGGCAGAGTGGTTGGCCGACGCCTCCTTGGCGCGCGAAAACGGCACGCTCTCCCTGGCGATGACCACGATGAACAAGGTTTCCTACTGCATCGACAACATCACCACCATCGCGAACTCACCCGAGGTGCGCGAAATTCTGGACGTGATGTATGTGGTGGATCAGGGGAGCGATCGACTGGCCGACCACGAGGACGAACTTGCCCCGCTACGCGCGGAAATGGGCGATCAGCTCGAAATCATCGAACAGGGCAACATCGGCGGTTCCGGTGGCTTCTCGCGCGGCATGTACGAGGCCGCCACGAACGGACGTTCCACCTACGTGGTGAACACCGATGACGACATCGTGATCGAGCCGGAGTCCCTGCTTAGGCTCAAAACCTTCGCGGACTACACCACCACCCCGAACCTGGTGGGCGCGCACATGTTCGATCTGAATAACCGCTCCACCCTGCACACCTTCGGCGAGATCGTGGACCCGTGGCGTACCCAGCCCGCGGTTCCGCACCAGGACATGGGCCTGCAGCACGACTTCGCACAGGCCAGCCTGCGTAACACCCCCTGGCTGCACCGTCGCTGCGACGTCGATTACAACGGCTGGTGGATGTGCCTGATCCCGACCGCCGTCGTCAGGGAGATTGGGCTTTCGCTGCCCGTCTTCATCAAGTGGGACGACGCGGAATACGGTCTGCGTGCGAAGAAGGCCGGATACCCGACCGTCAGCCTGCCCGGTGCCGGTACCTGGCACGTTTCCTGGGCCGACAAGGACGACCTGGTTGGCTGGCAGGCATACTTCCACGAGCGCAACCGCATCATCACCGCGCTGCTGCACTGCCCCTACGACAGGGGCGGACGCCTGATCAAAGAGTCCAACTTCATGGACATCAAGCACATCCTGTGCATGCAGTACTACACGGAGGCCGGACGCCTGGAGGCGCAGCGTGACGTGCTGCGCGGCCCGGATGCGCTGCACCCGGTGATCGGCACGAAGCTGCCCGAGATCCGCGCGATGGCTGCCGACTACGCGGACGCGCAGAACAAGCCCGACGTGGCTGAATTCCCGCCGGCGAAGCAGGACAAGCCCCCGCGTAAGGGACGTCCGTTCTCGGAGCCGCGCCGCACCGTGATGCCGCTGTGGACCCTGAAGCAGATTGCCAAGCATTCGTTCGGCAAGGTCAAGGAGGCGGGACGCAAACACCCGCAGGCCCTGATCGCGCACCAGGACGCCCGCTGGTGGCGCCTGGCCTACTACGAAAGCGCCCTGGTATCCAATGCCGAAGGCACGGCCGTAGCCTGGTACAAGCGGGAACCGAAGCTCTCTCGCGAAATGCTGTCAGAGGCCGCGCGGACACACATGGAGCTGTTCAAGCAGTGGAACAGCCTGCGTGAGGATTACCAGCGGGCGGCTGAGCGAATCACCTCGTTCGCAGAATGGGAAAAGACCTTCGCCGCGAACCCCGCTCCCGCCCGCAACAAGGGTGGCAGCGCCAAGTGAACCGGCTAGTTGTACCCTCCGCGCAGGAAAGCGCGGAGGGCTGGCGCACCCCCGGCCAGGATGCGGGTTGGCGAAACCCCTTCATTAACCGCTACCTGCTCACCCTTTTGGTGCGCAAAGAACTGCGGGTTCGCTACCGGGGCAGCGCGCTCGGAATGGCCTGGAGCTACGTTAAACCCGCCGTACAGTTCGCGGTCTTTTACGTGGCCCTCGGCCTGTTCCTGCAGCTCGAAAAGGGCGTGCATAATTACGCGGTCTACCTCTTCTCCGGCATCGTGGTGATTAACCTATTCGGGGAAACCTTTGGTAACTGCACCCGCGCCATCACGAGCAACGATTCCCTGGTGCGCAAGATTTACCTGCCCAGCGAGCTGTTCCCGTACTCGTCGATGATCGTGGCGCTGATCCACTTCATCCCGCAGGTCGTGGTGCTTGCTGTGGGGGCCCTGCTGGTCGGATGGCGGCCGGGTCCGGCAAACCTCGCGGCCATCTGTCTGGGCATGCTGATCCTGGTTATCTTCACCCTGGGACTGGGTATGCTCACGGCTGCCCTGAACGCGGCGTTCCGCGACATCGAAAACTTCGTGGACATGATCGTCATGGTGCTCACCTGGACCTCTCCGATCATGTACAAGATCACGATGGTGCAGAACGTGCTGGGGGATAGCTGGCTGTTCTGGCTCTACAGCGCAAACCCGATCACGGTGGTGGTGGAGCTGTTCCACTACGGCTTTTGGCAAGTCACGAGCGGAGTTACTTTCCCTCCCGAAGAAGCCCTCCTCTACAGCCAGATTCACGGCATCTGGTGGGTCGGTCTGCTGCTGGCCCTGGGCACTTTCGTAGTCGGCAACCTAGTGTTCGAGCGTACCAAGCGCGAGTTCGCGCAGTCCCTGTAAGGAGCACCCCGTGGCAAACCAACCGGCGGGCGACGCACCACGCGAAATGGTGCGGATCGAAAACGTCTCTAAAGAGTTCGTGCTCAACCACAACCGGGCGCTGAAAGAACTCGTATTCGCCGCCCTGCAGGGCAAGAAGCTGCGCGATAAGTTCACGGCGCTACACGACATCTCCCTCACGGTTCACGCGGGGGAGACGGTCGGGCTGATCGGTTTCAACGGCAGCGGTAAATCCACCCTGCTAAAGAACATTTCCGGGGTGCTCTTCCCCGACCGGGGCCGCGTGCTCACGCGCGGCAAGGTGGCGGGGCTAATCGAGGTCGGGGCGGGCTTCCACCCGGATCTGTCGGGCCGCGAAAACGTTTACCTAAACGGCGCGATCCTGGGTATGACGAAAGAAGAGATCGACGCGAAGTTCGACGAAATAGTCGCGTTCTCCGAAATCGAAGAGTTCATCGACACCGACGTTAAGTACTACAGCTCCGGCATGTTCCTGCGGCTCGCTTTCGCGGTTGCGGTGCACACCGACCCCGATATTTTCCTGGTCGATGAGATCCTCTCCGTCGGGGACGAACCGTTCCAGCGCAAGTGCCTGGCGCGTATCCGGGAGTTGCAAGAGGACGGCAAGACGATGGTCATCGTCTCGCACGAACTAGACATGCTGGAAAAGCTCTGCAACCGGATCGTATTCCTGCGTGGCGGGCGGATCGAGTATGACGGCGAACCGAGCGAAGCGATTCGCCGCCTGCGCGAGTCCTGAGCGCGGTAGCGCAACAGCGGGAGGCTTAGCCTCCTAACAGGGGAGTCGTTCCCTCTGCCGCGTAACGCTCGGCGCTGAGCGGCTCTGGGCTCACCAGCAACCTGCCGCCCCCGCAGACGTTCGCCAAAGCCGCGGCCAGCACCTTCTCGCTGTAGGGCGCGTGCAGGGCTAGGGCGCGTGGAGAGGAAGGCTGCGGCAGGGGGCTGCGCAGGTGGATGCCGCCCGGCAAAATCATTTCCGCGAAAGCGGGGGAGAGGTCCGCCTCCAGCTCATCCGACATGCCCCTTACCTCGACCAGCAGATCACGGCACGGCCAGGCGACCTCGCCGCGATACTTCAGGGGCAGTGAAGCCGCCTCAAGCAACAGCACCTCGCGTGCGGCGGGAAAGTCGTCGGCCGCCTGCGGCGTATCGCTCACCACTACGTCAGGCTCCTGCGAGGTAGCATCGACCACTATTCCGCAGCTGCTTGCGGCGAGCGCTACCAGGCAGCTCTTCCAATGCGGCGGGGTGTCTATCCGCAGCACCTCGCCGGGCAGCATCCCCATCTCCGTCGTGAGCAGATTGGCCAGCTTGATTAGCCAGTTTCCGACCACCCGGCCCGATAGTTCCATCCTGCCTTCGTTGGGGTCGTACCAGGTAAGCAGCGGGCCTTGCCCGGTGCAGGCGTTAAACAGGGTTTTCGGGTCAGGCATCTTTTAACTCCGTGAGGGCGGGTAGGTTCTCGGCGCGCAATGCGGCCTCGGCGCGGGCGCAGAAACGCGCTGCCGCGATCAGGGCGGCGCTGGTTTTCTCCGCCGGATAGACGATCAGCCTATCCGCTTGCCAAACGAACCTGGGAACCGGGGCGGGCTCCGCGTGCAGGGCCTTGCGCAGCGCACGGGCGCGGCGCGCTTCTGGTTCCTCCTCTTCCAGGGAGGCCACATCGTCACTGTCGGGGCAGCCGAGCGCATGCCAAACAGATTCCAGGCTGGCGCGCGCAAACCAGTCATCCTCCCCGGTGCGGTTCAGCTGCCTGGCGCCCTCGGGCTTTCCGTGTACGTGAGCGGACAGGCCGCGCACGATCACCACCGCCGCGCCGTTTGCTTTGCTGCGCGCCAGGTCGGCTGCGCAGGCCACCTCATCGGCCAGGGCGCGCTGAGTAATCCCGAGTACCCGCCCGTCGCGGTCGGTGCTGCCGCGCGCATCGTCTATCGTGCGTACCCCGCTGGCGCCGAGCGCGATGTCGGCTATCCCGAGCCGCCAGGGGCGTGAAACGGTGTCCGTGATTAATACGCCAAGGCGCTTCCCGGTGTTGGCCGACAGCGCCTGCCGTAGTTTTTCTGCTTCGCTGTCCGGGTCCGTGGGCAGGGTTAGTAGGTGTTGCCCTCCCGTGTTCGAGGTGTCTATCCCCGCGGCCGCCATGACGGGCCCGCTCACCGTGACCCCGACGCTGGTAATGCGAGAGGGGCCGCGCCTACGCGCCACGATCCGGGAAAAGTGCGCGGCCTCGGCCGCGGCTTTCTCCGCGGCCGGGATTTGCAGCCCCAGGCTTTTGGAAACAATCTTGCTCGCCACGCAGACGATATCGCCGTCATCCAGCTCGCCGGCGGAGCCGCAATGCTGCAGGATGAGCTGGGCTAGGTCGCTTCCGGGAACCACTTCGGGCACGCCGCTCAAGACCGTTATCTGGATGTTTGCTTCGCTAGCTTTGTCGGGCAACGCCTGCTCCCTCGCCTATGACTTGTTCCCTACCATTGTGAGCCTTTCGTCGCTTTTGGTAAAAGCGCTGTTCAGAAGCGCCTGGCAGGGAGGCGGCCCCGTTTGTCGGCTTGACGCGCGCTGATAACACAGGTGTAATTTAGGGAAGGTCGCGGCACGCCGTGGCATTTTGTCTTTTTTCGCCAGCTGCACGGGAGTCGATCGCATGACGCAGAAACGTTACGCCAGTACCGAGGATGCCGCGCTCTCCCTGGTGGATCTCGGGTCTTTTTTTGACGCCGACGAACAGGACGACGAAGCCGGTTCGTGGCAGGAGCGGGCGCTTTGCGCGCAGACAGACCCGGAAGCATTCTTCCCCGAAAAGGGTGGCTCGACGCGAGAAGCGAAGCGCGTCTGCGTTTCCTGCGAGGTACGCGCGGAATGCCTGGAATATGCCCTGGCCCACGATGAGCGGTTTGGCATCTGGGGTGGACTCTCGGAGCGTGAGCGGCGCAAACTTAAACGCAGGGCGATCTAACACTTTCCGGAGGTGCGCGTGGGTGCACGCTTGACTACTAGGGCCGTGGTTATCCTGCTGGGTGACCACGGCTACTCGCTGCGTACCCTGGATGCGTTGGCGGCCCAGACCGTGGCGCCTGACCGGGTAGAGGTGGTTGCCTCCGATTCGCTTCCCGAACAGGTAGAAGCGCGGTTGACGCAGGATCTTGCCGACGGCCGCATTGAGGCGATCACCAGGGTTTCCAGCAACACCAGCGTCGCCAACGTTTTCACCGGGGCGCTTTACCGCTGTAACTGCGACACCATGTGGGTGCTGTTTTCCGATTCCGTACCCGGGCCGGCCGCACTGGAAACTCTGCAACGGACGATGGCGGAGATCCCGGACAGCGCCATCATCGGCTGCACCCGACGCGGGGTTGCCGGTCTGCCCGAGGGCGGCACGGCGGACGACTCTAGGGATCTGATAGACGTCGGTTTCACTACGACCATGGGCGGACGCCTGGTAACCGAGGTGGAACCCTACGAAATCGATCAGGGACAGCTGGCGGATCGTGCCGACGTGCTCGCCGTAGCCTTCGATGGCATGCTGCTCGATACCGAGGTGGCCCGCTCTATGGGCGGGGTAGACGCGCTGCTTAGCGATCCTTGGATGGCGATCGACTTCTGCCGTCGCGCCTGGCGCTTCGGAAAGCGTGTTGTGGTAGCGCCCGAGGCCCGCGTTATCGCCCGCGAAGAGACAGTCAAGGCGGGAAGTGAACAGGACCGCGCTAGCCAAATCCTGGAGCGTTTTAAGCGCCGCAGCACACCGGGGGCAATCCTGGACCTGGCTTTTCTTCCCCTCCTGACCCTGTGGCACATCCTTTTCAGTATCGCTGCCCACCGGATTGGTGACGCCTGGCTGAACGCGCGCGCCTTCGTTACCGTCGTAAAACGCAGCCCCGCGGTGCTGGTGCGCTCTTTCCACGAAGCGCACAGGGCTAAAGTTTCCCGCCCCGCGCTGCGTCGGCTCTACCTATCAGGCGCAAAGACGCGGGCGCTTTGGTGGGAGACCGTTACGGAAAGTGTTTGGGCTTCTGACGACCGCTCCGTTCGTCGGCGGCTAACCCGTACAGGTATCTGTAACGTGGTTGACGAGCGTCCGATCCACGGGCAGAACGTACAGCCCGTTGCAGGGCTGATCGCGGTACTTTTCGCAGCCGTTATTTCCCTGGTAGGGCTCTCCCCCCTGGTGCTTTCCGGGAAGAGTATCGGAGGCGACTACATTAGCGCGGAGTCGTTGCCGGATACTGCCTACGCCTCGTTCACGACCGGTTGGGTTCCGCAGGGACTGGGTAACTCCGCCGCAATAGATCCCCTGGTGAGGCTGATCGCGCTGTGGCCGTTTACGGTCCATATTTCGTGGCTGTTACTGCTCGCGCTCCCGTTCGCCACCTGGGGTGCGTTCCTGGCCGCCGGTATGTTCACCCGCAGCGCTCCCGGACGAGTGTTGCTGGCGCTTAGCTACGCGCTTTCCCCTCCCATGCTTTCTTCCCTGATGGCCGGGCGCTGGGCCGATGCGCTCGCGCTGACCCTGCTGGCCTGGGCCGCCTGGTCGCTGGCGCGCGCCATGGGACGTCCGCCGCGCAGGCCAAGCCTTTCCGCAGCCGCAACCTGTGGCCTGCTGTTGGTGCCCGTCGTAGCAGCGTTCCCGGCTACGATCTTCGCTCTGCTGCTGCTTTGCCTGGTTATGCTCCCCTTCGTACCGGGACGCAGGCTGCGGCTGCTGTGGCTGTTCGTGCCTTCCCTGCCCATCGTGGTAGGTAACTTCTCCTCCTGGTGGGAAAACCCGCGCACGCTCGCGGCGTCCGGTGCCGTGCTTGGGACCGATACCCCGGCACGCTTGCGTGAAATCTTGCTGCTCTGGCCCCAGGGAATGCCGCAGATAGCCAGCGGGGCACCTTTGCCGCAGCTGCTGATGCTCGGTGGGGGAATGATTCCGGTAGCGATCTTCGCGCTGCTGGCGGTATTTCTGCCTCGCGCGGCGGGGGCGCTGGCGCGCGTTAGCTGGGTGGCGAGCGCGCTATTCATGGCCCTTGCCCTGGTAGCCGCGCGCACCGTGGTCGGCGTTAGCGACGCGGGAAACCTGACCGGAGTCCCCACCGTCTTGCTCGGCTTCACCATGCTGGGACTACTTGCCGCTGCCGCTGCCACGATCGACACGATCCGCCCCTATCCCAGCGTGACGGGCCGTTTTCAACTGCTTTGGCGTCGCGCGGTGCGTTTCACGGCTGCTTTTCTGGTGGCCGCGACCGGCGTGGTCTGGGCCTGGCAGTTGGTGCCACTGGCGACCTCGCAGGAAACCACGCTGGCCATTCCCGCCGCCTCGGTGCACGCCGAGCAGCTTCCCGAAAAGCAGCGCAGCCTGGTTATCACGGTGGGGCAGGATGGCTCCCTGCACGCGAGTCTTTACACCGGGAAAAAGGACGCGGCCGACGTTAACGCCGATCTCGCCGCAGAACGTATTGACGGCAGCTGGCGAGTAGTGGGGCGTAGCCCGGAAGACGCGGCGGATAAGGCCTTCAGTAACACCGTATCGGCCCTGGTGAGTGGGCGCGATGACGAGCTTGAGGGCGCGTTGGCACAGCTTAACGTTGGCTACGTCGTAGTGAACGGAAACGTTGATGCCGGTCAGGAACTGGGTACCAGGTTGGATACCGTGCCCGCGTTGCAGAAGGTGGCGCTGGGGGAGAACTTCGGTCTCTGGCGAGTTGCGAAACCGAGTGGGTACGTACAGGTAGAGGGCGAAGAAATGCCCGTGATAGTGCCGGTTTCACGCGGCGGCATCGAGGCGCGCGGAAAGGTAGAGGCGCAGGCGAACGAACGCGTTGTGCGGGTCTCGGCGCGCGCGGACGAAGGCTGGTACGCGTACGCGGACGGAAAGAAACTGGAACCTGTGACAGTCGCGGGCTGGGCGCAGGGATTCACCCTGCCCGCAGGCGTCGGTGGCGACGTAAACATCGGTCGCTACGAGACCGGGGCCGCGCTAACCGCTTTCGCCGCGTACCTGATCTGGTTGGTTAGCGTCCTGGTGGCGTTGCCGCTACGCCGCTCCCACGAGGAGGACCACGCATGATTCGCACCGCTAGCCGCAGGCTTCTATTGGGCGCGGCCTCTCTTATCCCGGCTGCCGCGGTAGTGGCTCTCACCCTTGAACTCCCGGTAGCCGATCTCGCTGCTCAGCAGCGGGAAAAGGTGAGCGGGGGAGCGGGCGGCCTGACCCTCGTCTGCCCCGGCCCGTTTACTCCCCGCGAAAACCTGGCACAGAGCACGGACGCCTCCTACCAGGCTGTGCCGCCCTCCCCGATAGCGCAGCTACGCGGGCTATCCCTGGCCAGCGAATCGCCTCTGCTCTACGGCGCTACAACGGCTAACACGACCGGTGGCGTGGTTGGAGAAAAGGTGGAACCGCCCGCGCTGCGGGTTGCCAATCTCGCCGCTGCCCCGGTACAGCTTCCGCTGAAACAGGGGCCGCTGGTGGATACTTTACTCGCGGGAGAAAGCAAAGAATCTCTGCTCGTCTCCGCCCCCGCTACCGCAGCGTCGGCCATGCTGGGCAGCAACCGTACCGATAGCGGGGACATGCGCGGCGCAAACACGCTGAGCTGTGACAACACCGCCGTAAACCACGTGTTTACCGGGATAGATACCATGCCGGGAACCAGCGCGCGGCTTGTTCTGCAAAACCCCTCGGGGCGCGCCGTCACCGTTTCGTTGCGACTGTTTGGTAGCGAAGGCGCCCTGGATGCTGCGGGGCGCGGCAGCGTGCGTATCGCCCCGCACGGCAGGGAAGACGTACTAATCGAATCGATCCACCCGGATAGGGATGCGCTGGCGCTTAGCGTTAATGCTGCGGGGGCACCTGTGTCCGCGCATGTAGAGCTTTCCCGTCTGGAGGGGATAACGCCCAGCGGCACGGAAGCTCTGGCGGGAGTTGGCAAGGCCGGAAACTCGTTGATTGCGACCGGCGTGCTGCGGGTAGACGGTGCCCCGGAACCCGTCGTGTACCTGTTTAATGACACCGCCACCCCCGCGAAGGTCACGCTGACCGCAGTGGGTACGAATGGCAAGGTTTCCCTCGGGGCACCGGTTGAGCTTTCCCCGAATCAGGTTTCTTTGGTGCCGGCAAGTGCGCTTCCGGCCGGGATCTGGGCGGTGCAGGCGGAAGCAAACACCCCCGTCAGGATGAGCGCCACCTCGAGTGCGCAGTCAGCAGCCCCGGCCGGTCCGGGGCGCGGTCCCGCGCGCGAGATCGCTTCGGTCAGCCCTCAGGAAGTCCTGGTCGGTGCCTCTCTGGTGCCCCTGGTACCCGATCACGCGGCGGATTCCCTGGTGCTGCACGCGCAGGGAGGAGCGGCCGAGGCCAGGGTAATTTCCGTGCGTCCCGACGGTAGCGCGGGGAGCGACAAGAAGATAGCGGTGCCTGCCGACGGGCTTGCGGCTACCGACATCTCGCAGCTTGCCGAGCCCGATGCGGTAGCGCTGGTGGTTTTGCCGAGCGGCCAGGGCAGGCTGCGTGGTTCCGTGCTGCACCGGCCGAACGCGCCGGACGGTCCTATGCTGTCTAGCTACCCGCTTACCTCGTCGGCCACCAATTCCGATACCGCGCCGGTAACCTACACCCGCCCCTAAAACAGTGGCCGGGCGCCTCGGCCAGGAAGCTTAAAAGTCTTCCGGCCAGGCCTGCGGGTCTATTTCTTCGGGGGGCTTTCCGATAATTCCGGAAAGCTGCTGGCTGAGGGTCTGCCGGACAAGCAGTTTTGTGTCCTCCCAATCGCCGCTGCGCGTAACTATCGGCCTGCGGTAGATAACCAGGGTGGGGGGAGCTTCCCTACCAGCGGGGAAAAACCTACCGAGTGCCACCTGCTGTTCCTCCCACGGGGCGGGATCGCTGCCCGGGGTTTCCTGCACGCTGACGTGCAGGTTGGCGAGCCTGCGCGGGTACTTTTCGAGCAGTGCCCGTGCGGCGTCTACCACCAGGTCATCGAAGCGCTGTCGGCGTGTGCGATAGCCGGGGGTATGCGGTGGTGGCAAGATGCCGCGAAATCCCCTACCGTGCCGATCGCGTTTTCTGCTCATGGGGGAACTTTATCCGCAGGGTAGAAGGTGCCGCATCTCCCAGCGGATGTATTAGTTATCTGCGCTTGTGCGGTTTACAGTGTTGGGGTGAGTGTTAGCCGAGAATGTTCCCGCGTAGCATGCGGTAGGCCTGCGGTAGCGACCTTAAATTTCGTGCATGCCGCATCGCGGGCAACGCTCGGGCCGCTCACGCGCGAGGCTGACCCGCACGCATATGATCTGTGCGCGCACCACTGCGAAAAGCTAACTTTACCCCGCGGCTGGACAATAGAGCGTCGGCCGCTCCCCGGCATGGAAGAAGCGAAGCAGGGTAAGCCTGTACGCCATCTTCGTCTAGTGCCGGACCCTAAAGATGAAGGAAATTCTTAATGGCTGCTATCTCCCATCCCCCCTTTGACACGGTAGTTAAGGCATACGACGTACGCGGCCGTGAACACGTAGACCTGACCGTAGATATGGTGCGTGCCCTGGCTGCTGCCCTGGTCGATGAAACCGGGGAAAAGGAGATCGTGGTCGGCCACGATATGCGCGTTTCCTCGCCGGAATTTGCCGACGCATTCGCGCAGGGCGCGATGCTGCGCGGCGCGCACGTGATGGAACTGGGGCTTTGCTCCACCGACGGCCTTTACTGCGCCAGTGGCATTCACTCCGCTGCGGGAGCCATGATTACCGCTAGCCACAACCCGGCGGGCGATAACGGCATGAAGTTCTGCCGCAGCGGCGCCCGCCCCATCTCCCGCGAGACCGGGCTGGCCGCCATGCAGGAACGCGCGGAGGCGTACCTGGCTACCGGAGAAATTCCCGAGGTGCCGGGAGGCAGCCGCGAAAAGGTGGATCTGCTTGGCGAATACACGGAGCGAGTAGTTTCGCTCGTGCCCTTCGCGCGCCGCCGCCCCCTCAAGATCGTCGTCGATGCCGCAAACGCGATGGCGGGCTTCACCATGCCCGCTGTGGCAAAGCAGCTGCCCGGCATCGAGATCGTGCCGCTTTACTTCGAGCTGGACGGCACCTTCCCGAACCATGAGGCCAACCCGCTTGACCCCGAGAACCTGCGGGATCTCGAAGCCGCCGTGAAGCGCGAGGGCGCGGACCTTGGCCTGGCCTTTGACGGAGACGCGGACCGCTGCTTCGTGGTAGACGAACGCGGCCAGGCGGTTTCCGCATCGGCCATCACCGCGCTGATCGCTACCCGCGAGATCGCCCGCACCCGCGCGGAAGGGGAAGCCCAGCCCGCAATCGTGGCGAACGTGGTTTCCTCCCGCCACGTCAAGGACGCCATCGACGCCTCCGGCGGCAAGTACGTACGCTCCAAGGTCGGTCACTCCCTGATCAAGGGGCTGATGGCACGGGAGAACGCCGTATTCGGCGGCGAGCACAGCGCGCACTACTACTTCCGTGATTTCTTCTTCGCCGATTCCGGCATGCTCGCGGCACTGCACGTGGTGGCCGCGCTGAGCGAGACCGACGGCACCCTGTCGCAGCTCGTGGGCGAGCACCAGCCCTACGCCGCCAGCGGCGAGATCAACCGCCGCGTGACCTCCGTGGCCGACGCTACCGAGGCGGTCGTGGCGGAGTTTTCCGCGGGCAGCGAATGCGATTCCCTGGACGGCGTGAGCGTCGTGCACTGGGAAGGGTATAAGGAAGCCGACCAGTGGTGGTTCTCCCTGCGCCCCTCGAACACCGAGCCGATGCTGCGGCTGAACGTGGAGGCCGTCGATCCCGAAACTATGGCGCGGGTACGCGACCGTGCACTGGAGATCATCGGTAAGTTCGCGGCCTAGTCGGCCAAGTGTCCAAACGCCTGTGGGGTGGCGCTCGCTACGAGCGCCACCCCACAGGCGTTTTCATAGGTTGGCTACCACCGGAGCGGCGTCACCTTCGCTCAAACGGAGCGCACCCGTTCGCGCAGGGAGGCGACCCGGTCGTTTTCCGCGCGCAGGCGTATCTCATCGCGGCGGGAACGTTCCGCTGCCACGGCACGCAAGAAAAGCTCTGGTCTGGTGCCGGGAGGCGGCGGGGGAGAAACATAGCTGAGGGTCTCGTAGAGGAGCTGGTTCCCCAGCTTGTGCTGACTTTCCTCGTTCAGCTGATGCCCGCGGGCGATGAAACGGTGAATGTTGCGCGACAGGTTTAGAGGCAGGCTGGCCATGTCGGCATTCCGTGCCCAATCGCTGAGCGCGGCGGGCATTTCTAACGCGTTAGCGCGATATTTCGGCGTGCGTTCCTGGACAACTAGCGTGCCCGCGAGCAGGTCTCCGATGCGTCTACTCTGCGGATCAACCAGGGAAACCGTCAAGGCCAGGCAGCCGCTGGTCATCCAGATTTCCCCCACCGAAGCTATGGCGCGCAGCAGGGACTGGCGTAGGTGCACCGGGCCACCATCGCCACGCACCACCCGGCTGCCCATGATGTAACGCCCTAAAGAACGGCCCTGCGTTAGATATTCAAGCAGCACCGGAAAAATGCCGAAGGCGAAAACTATCGAGCTGAAAACCAGGGTGGCGCGGGCGGTATCGGTGGGCCCAATTACGACCGACGCCACGATGCAGCCTAAACCCACCAGCAGGGTGAGTAACAGATCGATTATCGCGGAAACAGCGCGGCCGAGCGTGCTGGCTGTGCGAATATCAAGCCTTACCGCGGTGGAGGTAATGATCGTGTTCTTGCCAGCCATAGCCCCATCATGCCAAGATTCCCCGGCCCTCAGTTACGCCTTTAGTATGTTTCTTTTCCGCCCTCGGTAGCTGCATGGGAGACAGGGAATTGCATACCCTGAGGGGGTGGATATTGCAGCATTCGTAGCCGTGCACGAGCCGACCTGGAAGCGGCTGAAGCAGCTTACGCGTAAACGCAGGCTTAGTGCGGCAGAAATAGATACCCTGCTGGCCGACTACCAGGCATCCTGCACGCACCTGTCGCAGCTCATGTCCCAGAACCCTGACGCGGAGCTGTCGGCGCGGCTTTCGCTCTTGATCAACCGCGCCAGGCTGCGCATCACCGGCACCAGGATCGGCACGCTGGGGGCGGTAAAGAACTTCTTTCTCAGCGAATACCCGGGGGCTATCTGGCGGGTGCGCTATTGGGTGCTCGGCTGCACCCTGGCCAGTCTGCTGATAGCGTCCGTAACCGGATACCTGGTTGCCACCGGTGACGGTCTGCGTGACGCCTTGCTTACCCCCGGACAGCAGCGCCAGTTGGTAAGCCGCGATTTTGTCGGATATTACTTCGCATCTTCCAATGGGGATTTCATGGCGCGCGTGTTTACGAACAACGCCTGGGTTTCCGTGCAGGCGGTGGTGTTTGGGGTTACCGGCTTATATGTCCTTTTCGTCATGAGCGCTAACGCCATTAACGTTGGCGTGAGCGGCGGTGTGCTTGCCGCCTACGGGCAGCTCGGTACTTTCTTCACCTATATCCTGCCGCACGGACTGCTCGAATTAACTTCGGTGTTTATAGCCTGCGGGGCGGGGCTTTTCCTGTTTTGGTCGTGGATTTCCCCCGGCCCGCTGGGCAGGATGCGTTCGCTTGCCAGCGCCGCACGTTCGATGATGACGATTGCGCTAGGACTGGTGCCGACGCTGCTGGTGGCGGGCTTCCTGGAGGGCTACGTGACTCCGTCGGCGCTTCCTGCCTGGGCCAGAATCGCCATTGGCGCCGCAGTCTGGCTGCTATTTATCGCTTACGTTGTGCGCTTTGGGCCGCGCGCCGTGGCCAGGGGAGTGGACGGCGATCTACCGCCCGAGGTCGTCGGTTACGAAGACGAGGTAGCGGGGTAACTCTCGCTGCTGCTTACCAAGCTGCCTAATTCGGGTTTCTCTTATTGCCGCCAGTCCTCTAAGTTCGGTTTAGCGGTTTAGCGGAACAGACGGCTGCGGGGCGGATGCTTGTAAGCATCCGCCCCGCAGCCGTCCTCTCAGCGGAGATAGCCGTTAGAGCTTGCCCGCTGCCTTGAGAGCCAGGTAGGTGTCGCTAAGTTTGGGGGCCAGACTATCTGAGGGAGCGTCCACCACCAGTGCTCCGCTGCGGTGGAGCATCTCAGCCGCGCGATGCTGCGGTACGAGCCTCTGCGAAGCGGAGGCGGCCACCG
>JAHUUL010000007.1 GCA_019218415.1 Dermabacteraceae bacterium TAE3-ERU27
CTACTGCGCCGATGGTACTGCACTCGGGAGGGTGTGGGAGAGTAGGTCGCTGCCGTAATTTTCTTTAGGGGGGTTGCCTTTTTGGGTGGCCCCCCTTTTTTTTTGTGGTTTAACAAGAAACGGCAGGCTGCGATGCTGGGCTTTACGCGGAGAGAATTTTGTTTTCTCGGTGAAAGCTAGGGGCATCGGTCACGGCTTATTGGTGAGTGATAGTCTTCCCCGTGCCGTGACAGGTAAAATTAATGCTGTCACGTAACCACGTCTGAAGGAGACCACAATGGCGGGCGCGCCTATCCCCGATATTGATGAGGCACTCGCTAACGAACTTCAGGCGCGGCTAGAAAAAGTCGAAGAACGCCTGCGCCGCAGCGTACATACCGCAGACTCCCTGGCCCAGTGGACATCCACTTACCTAATGGATGCGGGCGGTAAACGAGTACGACCGATGCTGGTTTTACTGGCAGCCTCCCTGGGGGAAGTATCCCGCCCTGAGGTAATCGATGCGGCAGTGGTTGTGGAACTCACCCACCTGGCTACGCTCTACCATGATGACGTGATGGACAGCGCCCCCACCAGGCGCGGTGCACCCAGCGCGCACGAAGTGTGGGGCAACTCGGTAGCCATTTTGACCGGGGATTTCCTGTTCGCCCGCGCTTCCTCGATCACCTCTTCGTTGGGTCCCGAAGCGGTGCGTATCCACGCGTCCACATTCGAGCGGCTCTGCCTGGGCCAGCTACACGAGACTGTCGGACCGGAAGAGAACGAAGACCCGTACCAGCACTACATTTCTGTGCTTGCCGACAAGACCGGCTCCCTGATCGCCGCCTCGGCACGCTACGGTGCCATGTTCGGTGGCTGCGATGCCCAAACAACTCACGTGATGGAAGAGTACGGCGAAAAAATCGGCATTGCCTTCCAGCTGGCGGACGACGTGATCGATATTCGCTCCGACGGCAGCAAGTCCGGCAAGACCCCCGGTACCGATCTGCGAGAGGGCGTGCCCACGATGCCTAGCCTGCTGGTACGCAAGCGCCATGCGGAAGGCGATACCAGCGAGGCCACGGAGGCGATCATCGCGGCCTTGGATGCGGATCTAAGCGGTGATGAAGCCCTTGCGCACGCGGTAGCGCTACTGCGCGAGGACGAAGTGCTGAAGCAGACCGAAGAGCTGGCTCGCGAGTACGCGGCGGGTGCCGTACAAGCCCTGCAGAAGATTCCCGCCGGCCCTGTGCGAAACGCGCTGGAAAGCTTCGCGTGGGCACTGGTAGATCGCGCTAGCTAGCTAGACGAGCAAAAGGACGGGCCTTGTTAAGGTCCGTCCTTTTTGTTTATCCACATTCTTCTTGTCCCCTGTCGGCAGACTGCGGCGTTTTCCTAGCATGAGCGCAACGGACCCAGAGGGGGAAAAATGACAGTACAGCGAGTAGGAAATAGGCATCTGCTGCCGCAGCACACTCCATCGCCTTGGACCGGGCAACCCGCGGAGCAGCTAAGGGAGCCAGGGAGCGCGTCCGGGCGAAGAAATGAAATGGTGCCTGCTCTGCCCAGCCAGAGAGCGATTGCCTATCTAATAGATGCCCTAGCGGTGCTGTCTCCCCTGGGAATAGGGGCGCTATTGTCGCTAAAGCTAGGCGCCTCCTACGCAGCCTTTGCGGTTTTGCTGGGCGCACTGCTTTCCGTGGTGGCACTACTTGTTTCCTGGTGGTTGGAGGCAAATGAGGGATACACGCTAGGCAAATGGTTCGGCGGCTTGCGCACGGTATCCTGCTACCCATCCGGTGAAGAAGAAGCGGTGCCGATAGGGCTTTGGCGGACAGCGGGCAGATTCTTGATCTTGCACGTGGGGCACCCGCTTTGTGGGATAGTGGCCTGCTCGGTTTTGATGTCCCCGCGCGGCTGGCACGATCGACTCTACGGAACCCAGGTGCTGGACGTGCGGGCTGGCTACAATCCCCTGGAACTTGACCTGATGAATCTTGCCGACCCTGTGCCCGCGCATGAGCCGGGGCAAAGCTTAAACGCCTGGCTGGTTCCGGCTAAAGATGCCGCTGGCACGGGTGAGTCTTATGAAGAATTGCAAGGCCAGCCCGCAACAACTACGGCGGGAGCGGTAGCGAACGAATCCGTTGCAGAACAGGATAGTGTGCAGACGGCGTCCGGTGGTGCTGCAGCCCACTGGGAAAGGGTTTTGCCTGGTATCAGCGAACATGCTCGACCCGCTAAAGATATGAGGGGATCGGCGCGAGGCGGGGGAAGCCATCGCCGTGCCCCGCAGGGGCCAATGATTCCGGCCGAATACGCCCTGCTGGCTCCGCAATCCTGCGCGGCAGAAGAGGAAGAACCGACCCGTACGATAGCCCCGCCCCTGCGCATCGTGTACGGCGGCAAGAGCCGAGAGCTGCCAAACCGCTGTGTGCTGGGCAGAAACCCAAACTACGCCGGCGCCGCTCCGGTAGTCATCACTGATTCGGGACGTTCGGTGTCTAAGAATCATCTGCTGATCGAAAGGGAGGGTGATGGCCTGGCCATCACAGATATCGGTTCGACAAACGGTACTGCACTGCTAGATACGGGGAGCAGAAAAAATCGTTTAAAGCCGCACCGCAAATACCGGGTACAGGTTCCCGCCCAGCTCATGCTCGGGCAAAGTACCGTCAGGCTGGAGGCAAGGTTGGAAACAAACCAGGAGACGAACCCGTAGATGAATCCTTAAGAAGTGAAGGGGTATTACCAGCCCGGTCCCTGCAGCATGCTGCTCTACGACGCAAGGGGAGTCATTCTGCCGCCCGGCTGCAGCGACGGCGTAAAGCAAGCCCTGTATGAGCAGCTGCGGCTTGCGACAGGCGATCCTCATGCGGCACTGCTGCGGTTGAACCGGCACCTGCCAGAAAAAACCAGCTACGTTGCCTTCGCTTTTAGGGAGGAAAAAATGACTTTTTGGGCACCTCCCGACGCCCCCTTCGGATATCGGAAAGGGCAGCAAACAAAGTCGCTGCACGGGGAGGGGATCGTGTGCGAAAGCCCCGGAGCTATAACCTGGGGCAAGGCGGCAGCTAACAGAGAATGGCTCTGCCTCGAGCGCGGGGAAGCAAAGATTGGCTGCCTGTCTTTCCTCCCGCCCGGTGGCGGCGCACCGGTGCCTATACCGGAAGAACCGGTATGCGCTCTCCCGGGAACGCAAGAGCCGGTACGGGAGGAAGCGCAGGAAAGGGAAGAAAACCCGTTCCTTTCCCTGCTGATTTCCCCTCGCGAAGCCGGGGGAGTGCGCAGCGGGGAAGAGCCGGATGAGGAGAGTCAGCGAGGGCCTGCGCAGAGAGGCTCGGCTGAGGTGCTTTTTGCACCGGAGGCGCTGGGATCGCTGACTGCGGCGAAGCCAGACGTTCTTCCGCGAAGCGTCCGCATCGGTAACGGGATAAGCGTAGGGCTTGAGTTACCGCTATACGTAGGCCGTTCTCCCAGCGCAGGAAAGCACGGTGCCCGCTGCTTGAGCGTGCCTAGCGCAAACGGGGTAGTTTCCCGCACTCATCTGCTGTTAATGGCGGGCAAGGCAACAGACCTCGGTTCCACAAACGGTACCTTTTTGCTTCCCAGAGCAGATGGCACGGCAGATAACACGGCAGCCCCGCGCAGGCTACCTGCACACGTTCCCATCCCTTTGCGCTGCGGAGACAGGCTAGCGCTAGGGGACGGAGTAATCCTCACGCTGGAACCCGCAGGCTTGGGAGAGGACAAATGAGGTTTCCGTTTAGCTACTTATACGAAGATGGCCGCGCCGTAGATTTATTTGCTTCCTGCGAAGCAGACGCGACGATAGAAGATCTGTCCGTAGCACTGTGCGGGAGGGGAGAGGCGCTAACGGTAAACAGCCTGGTGCAGGAGCCGGAAACTCGGCTGTCAAAACTGGGAAACCTGGCCGGAGCCACCATCGCGCAAGCAGCCGAAGACGATAAGGCGCAGGCATTCCCCACAGATAACGAGGGAGCCGGGAAGGAGCCTGTCAAAGCGGTGCGGTACGGTTTCCCGGCCTACCGGCCATGCCTGCCCCGGCCGATGCCACAGCAGCATCCCTTTCGGCTTCCCGCACCACCTCAGCCCCTAGAGATTTCGCCGCCACCACTGCTATTAGCTATCGTGCCTGCGCTGCTTGGCTGCGTCATGTTTGTGCTCACACAGCAGGCGTACACCCTGATTTTTGCCGCCTTCATGCCGCTTATGGTGTTAGCGGGATACGCGGGGCAGATGCACACGGAGCGAATCAGGTATAAGCGGGCCCAAAAAAGATTTCGCAGGGAACTTGCCGCTTTACATAAGAGCGCTGCGCAAACACACGCAGAAATCAGAGAGGCGCTGTTGGCCCGGCACCCTGGCTACGAAGCCGCCGCGCAAATGGTGCTACTGCACAGACCCGAACTTTGGTGCCGCAGGACGGAGCAGGAAGACTTTTTGACGCTGCGCCTGGGGAGCGGAAAAATAACCAGCCCGCTAGAAATGATGCAGCAGCGAGAAAACCGCGCGGCGGAGCTGCTTTCGCGAGAGCTGCAGCAGGTGCGGGAAAAACTCGCTCAGATAGAAGATGCTCCTTTAGTCATAGATCTAAAAACTGCCGGCCACATCGCGGTAGCCGGGCCCGACGCCGATGCTGCCGCGCGGGCGTTGCTGATGCAGTTTTGCGCGCTGCACTCTCCGACGGACGTACAGCTAGCGGCATTGCTGCCGCCCGAACACGCTGCCCGCTGGGAATGGCTGAAATGGCTTCCGCATACCTGGCGAGGCACGCAGGGGACGGGCATCGGAAACCTGCTGCGCACGGTCACTAACGGCTCGGAAGGGCACCGGGCCAATGAACTCTTGGCCGATTTGGAGAAGCTGGCGGCGGAACAAAACGGGAAAGAAACGGGGGAGCAAGCAGCAGACCAACGGGTCGTTCTGCTGCTGCCCTATCCACCCACTGCGCTGAGGCGCAAACTGCATGGCCTTTCTAGGAAGTTTGCTACCGCGGGGATACACCTGCTCTACCTGGTGAAAAATACGGCCGAAATTCCCGGCTGCTGCCGTGGCTACCTAGACACCGAAGACTCCATCGTGGGGCAGCTAGCTAATCCGGACAGGCTTACTCAGGCAAGCTACGAAAAGGCCGACATTACGCATGCGCTGCACCTGGCACGCATACTCGCACAGACCGAGGAAAGCGATGCGGAATGCCTGCAGGACAGCAGCGGTACCCCCGATTCGCTTAGCCTGGGAGCGCTGCTCACACCAGCCGCGCGGATGGTAGCGAGGGGCTGGCTGGCCGCTCAGGAGGAGGCGCAGCGGCACGCGAAAAACCATGCAGCGCCGTCGCTGGCCGCTCCCGTAGGAAACAGCGGCGGCAGCGTATTTTACCTAGACCTGGTCACGCAGGGGCCGCATGCTCTGGTGGGAGGAACCACGGGGTCGGGAAAATCTGAATTTTTGCAGACCTGGGTACTTGCCCTAGCGGTTTGCTACAGCCCGTGCGAAGTCAATTTTCTGCTGATCGACTACAAGGGCGGGGCGGCATTTCGCGAATGCATGGAATTACCGCACACGGTCGGCACTGTCAGCGACCTTTCTCCCGGCCTCGCGAGACGGGCGCTGACTTCCCTGCGTGCCGAGCTCAAACACAGGGAAAACCTGCTGCAAACACACAGGGCTAAGGACATCACCCAAATGCCCGTGGCACAGCGTCCACCCCGCCTGGTGCTGGTGATCGACGAATTCGCTACGCTCATCAACGAAAACCCGGAATTTATGACAGGAGTGGTAGACATAGCAGCCCGAGGCCGCAGCCTGGGGCTGCACCTGATACTGGCTACGCAGCGTCCAGCAGGAGCCATCAACGACAACATTCGTGCGAACACGGACCTGCGTATCGCTCTGCGTACGGCGGATGAACAAGATTCGCTAGACGTAGTCGGCAGCAAAATAGCCGCGCACTTCCCAAAACATCTGCCGGGACGTGCCCTGGCTGTGAGCGGGGCAGGAACCAAAACCCTGTTTCAGGCCGCCTACGCGGGTGAAGCAAACGAAGCGTCAGCGGATCCCGTAACGCTTTGCCGCTATTCGCTGAATGAAAACTATCCCTGGCAGGTAAGCGGGCGCGGACGCCGAGGAACGAGGAACAACAGGAGGGCTCAGTCGCCAGCGCGGCGCGCACTGGACGCCGTAGCCTCAGCGGCTGCGCTGCTACAACTACCCGCTCCCCGCAGACCGTATCTACCGGAACTGACCGAAAGCTACAGCCTGACGAAACTGCTCACCGAACAGAACACCTCTCACGGATACCCACTCGGGAAAATCGACCTTCCCGCAAAACAGAGCCAACCGATACTCACATACGCCCCGGGGCGAGACGGCAACCTGGCCGTATACGGAGGCCCCGGAACGGGAAAAACAACGACCCTGTGCACGCTGGTAGCAACCAGCCTTTTAACCGACCCCGAAATCTCAGCGCACTTCTACATTCTGGAAAATACCGGTGGCACGCTACGGCTTCTTACAGGACTCGCACACGTGGGACGGGTAGCGCAGATAGATGATGCGGAGGCGTTTTCCGAAATCCTGCTTCTGCTGGAACGGGAGCTAAGCAAACGAGCGGCTCGCAGGATCCAACAAAACGCTACGCAGCCTGCGTTACCGCGGCTGATCTTGCTGGTAGACGGGATAGGAAGGCTACGCGAAAAATACGAGTACACCCCGCTCTGGCCCAGGCTGCTGCATCTGCTAACAGAGGGAAGACGCGATGGCGTACACCTGGTCTACAGCGCTTACCGGCCCGGAGAAGTCCCCGCTGCGCTCGTAAACCTAACCGGCGAAAAAATAGTGCACGCGCTCAGTGCGGAAGAGGACTACCTTTCCCTCGGCATGACGAAAGACAAGCCCGGCCCCGATTCGCCGCGCGGACGCTGCCTAATCAGAAACGGCAGCGCACAGATAGCGATGCTGGACGGGGCGGCTTATTCCCGGTTAGCGCAGCTATCCGCGGCAGCAAAAGCGGGTTCGCGCGCCCGAAAGCCGCTCCCAACCAAGGTTGATGCGGGGAAAATACCTGCCGAGGTAGATGGAAAACCGGTACTCGGAACGGATCTGGCCGATGGCTCACTTTTCGCGATAACGCCGGGTGGAGTGTTCGGGATTAGCGGGCCGCCGGGGAGCGGCAAAAGCACCTGCGAGCAAACTCTACTTAGGAACCTGCGGCGGAGCGGAAGAACCTGGCTGTGCGTAAAACTCGCTGCCTTTGAGCGTGGCGATGCACGTGCGCTACCCGACGGAGGCTGGGACGTAGTGGCTTGTGGAGAAGCAGAGGTGCTGAAAAGAAGCAGGCAGCTTAACGAGGCGCTGCTAGCAGAGAATGCGCAGCAGACGGAAACGAATGCTTTGCGCCGTCGCCTACTGCTCTGCCTGGAATACGAAACAGGTTTTCTTGGGGCCGACGCGGAACTGGCAAGAACCGTGGCTCTCGCCGCGCGACAGGGGCACCTTGTGTTCGCACTTGCCAGGGGAGAAGCCCCCCTCCCGGCCGGAGAGGTAGGAAAAGCGCTGCGTGAGGCAGGAAGACAAGCGGGATTCACCAGGTTGCGGCTTGGCCCATCCGCACAGGAAAAAGTTAAAAGTGACTGTCCACCGGGGAGGGGAACTCTGCTTACGCAAGGCAGGGAACTGCAGGTGCAAGTGGCGGTTTATCCACAGGCTAAGTAGCGCAGACCTATCCACAAGCCCCGCGGTGGGAAGCGAAAAATCCGCAGGATTGTTCCCAGAAGGGAGGCGAGATGCCGCCACAGGGAATGGACACGGTGCAGCTCGGACTGCTGCGAGAGCGACTGGAAAGCTCCCTGAGTGAGGCCGCTGCTGCTTTACGCCGGGCCGACGCAATGCTGCACGAATGCTACTGGTCTGGCTCGGACGCACAGCGGGTAAGGCAGCAGTGGCAAGAAATGGTGGCCGGTCAGTTAGCTGTGCTGCTGCGGGAAATATCCGTCCTCGCAGTCTCTCTGCGGGAAGAAATACAAAGGCAGGAAGAGGCCTCGCGCTAAGAAATACCGCGTGATGAGGCACAGCGAAAACCTAGTGAAATCCCTAATGAAAGAGCTAGTGAAAGGAAACCGTCTTGAGAAAGGGAATGACCCCGGAGCTGGTGGAAAAACACGCCGCGCTGCTTGAGGAAGCGGCAACGGGGGTGCTTCGTATAACGGAGGCCGCCAGACAGGCCGTAGCGGGGATCGACTGGCTTGGCAGCGATAGGGAAACTTACCTGGCGCAGCTAGAAAGCCGCCTCGGAGAAACCGGCCCCAAGGCTGCCCAGGCTCTGCAAGCGCTGGTGCAAAAAGCCAGGCAAAACGCGCAGCAACAGAGGCAGGCTTCCGCCTGAGACACCCCTCGCGTACGCCGTTTTCGTCCTGGGAAACCGTGCGCGAGCTATAGAAATATGCAAGCCACAAGGACACTTCCGGCGGAAAAATCCAGTCACCGGAGTTTTAAGAGGGAGGGAAAATGTTTCAGGGAATGAACCCCCAGCAGGGGAGGGAAGTAGCGCAGCAGCTGCAGGGGCAAGCGGGTGAAGCGGAACGTTGGAGTGAAGAAATCAAGGCCTCCCTGGCAGGCCTTGACTGGGTAGGGCCGGACGCGGAGGCATACCGCAGCGAAGCCGCAGCGGTCATCTCCGGCATCCTTTTGCCATATGTATAGATCGTTAGGGAGAGCGCGGGCAAGCTGCTAGAGCACGTGGAAGAGCAGGAACGGGCCTCGCAGAACTAGCCGCTGCGCCCTGGGTGAAACTAGATCCCTCGGCAGCGCAGGCACTTATGATGGGGCCATGATTCGTTCGCATTTCCGGGTGCAAAACACGCTGCGTACGGTGACTCTGCTGGTGGCGTTGTCGGGCGTACTGATGCTGCTCGGGTGGCTTATCGGAGGCCCCCGCTACCTGTGGATATTTGCCCTGTTTAGCGTTGCCAGCGCCATTGGCAGCTACTGGTTTAGTGACAAGATTGCGCTTAGGTCCATGCAGGCCTACCCGGTTACGCGGGAACAGGCCCCGCGAATCTACGGGATCGTGGAGGAACTTTCGCAGAAGGCGCAGCAACCCATGCCCAGGCTGTATGTCTCACCCACGATGTCACCCAACGCGTTTGCGACGGGCCGTAACCCGCGTCATGCGGCGGTCTGCTGCACCGAGGGCATACTGCAGCTGCTAAACGACAGGGAATTACGCGGTGTACTCGGACACGAACTGATGCACGTCTACAACCGCGACATTCTGATTTCGTCCGTGGCGGGTGCCATCGCGTCGGTCATCGGCATTTTCGCTCAGATGGGCTTCTACATGGGACTCGGGCGGCGAGATGAGGACCGCGGGCCTGTCACGATGATCTTTGCCCTGCTTGCTGCGCTACTGGCTCCCGTGGCATCCAGCATTGTGCAGTTCGCCATCTCTCGCACCCGCGAATACGACGCAGACGAGTCGGGTGCGATCCTGACCCAGGACCCGCTGGCGTTGGCCTCCGCGCTCACCAAAATTAGTGCGGGCATCCAGAGCCAGCCGTTGCCTCCCGAACCGCAGCTGGAAAACGCTTCCCACATGATGATCGCTAACCCCTTTAGCGCGGGAGACGCGATGCGCTCCCTGATGGCCACGCATCCGCCGGTGGAAAAGCGCATTGCCAGGCTGCGCGCGATGGCCGACACCCGGCCCACGAACAGGGACCGTTACCGGTAGCGCATACCGGAGGAGTTTCCTCTTAACTAACGAAGCGGCGGGTGGGGAAGAAAACTAATTCTTCCCCACCCGCCGCTTCATGGGTTTGCGCCAATCGCGCCCCGGTGCGGTTTTAGCGGTAGTTTACGAACTGCAGGGCAACCTCTAGGTCCTTGCCCTTTAGCAGCGCGATAACGGACTGCAGATCGTCGCGGCTCTTGGAGGAGACACGCAGTTCGTCCCCCTGAATCTGCGCCTTTACGCCCTTGGGGCCCTCGTCCCGGATGATCTTGGAGATCTTCTTCGCCTCGTCGGAAGCGATGCCCTCTTTCAGGGCTGCGGTCAGGCGGTATTCCTTACCGGACTGCTTAGGCTCCTTGTCCCCGAGGTCCAGGGCCTTCAGGGAAACCCCTCGCCGGAGCAGTTTGGTCTGCAGCACATCCAGGATCGCCAGTACGCGCTCGTCAGAATTTGCGCTCATCACGATGGAATCACCGCTGAGCTTCACGCTGGCGTCGGTGCCGCGGAAGTCGTAACGCTGGCCGACCTCCTTTGCCGCCTGGTTGACGGCGTTATCAACTTCCTGCCGGTCTAGCTTGCTTACGATGTCGAACGACGAATCGGCCATGTTTGCCTCCCAGTATCAAATAGGTGCGAGAACTATTGGCACGGCAAAACCGCGCCTACAGGTATAAGGCTATCGGCAACGAAAACCCCTGTGAGGGGGATCATGCGCCAGATGGCCTTTTCCGATTTCGCGTTATCGCGATGTTCCGGTAATGTATTTGGAGCAGCGTTCGGAACGGCTGAAGAGAAATCTGAGGCCCGGAAGTACAAAGCGCGGCGGGTTGCCCGAGCGGCCAAAGGGATCTGACTGTAAATCAGCTGGCTCTGCCTACGGGGGTTCGAATCCCTCACCCGCCACGACTAGGGTCACGAAAGTGGCTCCGGTCACGGAAAACTCTCCGGAGTTGCTTCCTTGAAGCGGCACTGGTAAAGTATTCCAGGCTTGCCCTGATAGCTCAGTCGGCAGAGCATCTCCATGGTAAGGAGAAGGTCAAGGGTTCGATTCCCTTTCAGGGCTCTGTTTCATCGGTCGGCCCGATCTCGCGTCGAGATCGGGCCGATTGCATGAAGCGCGCCGGGGTAGCTCAGACGGTCAGAGCGCACGACTCATAATCGTGAGGTCGCGGGTTCGATCCCCGCCCTCGGTACCACTCCTCAACCCCACGGGTCGAGGTGTGCATGAACCAACAATGTCCTCAGCTTCGAGGGCCGCAAGACGCACTCCGGCTATCCGGTGTGCCTGAGACCGGAAGAAGGCGACCCATGGCGAGCAAGAGCTCCGACGTGCGGCCCAAGATCACCATGGCCTGCGTGGATTGCAAGAACCGCAATTACATCACCAAGAAGAACCGTCGTAACACCCCGGACCGCCTTGAACTTTCCAAGTTCTGCCCGGCGTGCAACAAGCAGACGGTGCACCGCGAAACGCGATAACGCGAACGCGCAAAAAGCATGATGAAGGCCACCTGGCGAAAGCCCAGGTGGCCTTCGTTGTGTCCCGGCGCTAATCTCCAGAGTGTCAGCAGCGAAAGGACACGCGATGCAGTTAAACCCTGAATACGCAGGAAAGATCTATCCGCCTCTTCCCGCGTGGCGCGTATCCGCCGCGAAGGTGCGTGAGTTCGCGCTCGCCACGGGAATCACCCAGCAGGTCTGCCTAGATGAGGAAGCGGCGCGCGCCGCGGGATACCCGTCCCTGCTAGCACCACCTACTTTCCTGGTTTCGCTCGCGCAGGAAGCGGAAGCGCAATACATTCAAGACCCGGCGGCGGGGATAGACTTTAGCCGCGTAGTGCACGGCGAGGAAAGCTTCCGCCTGGAGCGCCCGGTCTGCGCCGGAGACCTGTTGCGGGCAGAGCTAAAGGTCGAAAAAGCGCGTAACGTGCGTGGGCACGGAATGGTTACCACGGCGGTAACTTTCACCGACCCCGAAGGGGACACCGTCGCGGTGGTTCGCTCCAGCCTGATCGTGCGAGGGGAGGAAGGCTGATGCCTAACAAAGACGAGCTTTCCGTGGGAGACGTCGTAGTAGAAAAAACCTACGAACTGGATCGCCGTAGCCTGGCCCGCTACGCCGGGGCCTCCGGCGATTTCAATCCGATTCACTACAACGATTCCTACGCCGAGGACGCCGGCCTACCGGGGGTCATCGCGCACGGCATGCTTACGATGTCTCTTGCGATTAGCGCGGTGGTGGAGTGTTTGGGAGACCCCGCTGCGGTGCTGGAATACGGGACTCGCTTCGCGAATCCGGTGCAGGTGCCGGGGCGCGGCAGCGTAGCAGTGCACGTTAGTGCCACCGTGCGCGAAGTCGGCGTAGATACGCTTCAGCTCGCGCTGCACGCGAAGGTCGACGGGCAAGACGTGCTGGGCCGTGCCCGCGCCACCGTGCGCCTAGATAGCAATAGAGGTTAAGGAAAAGAAAATGGCTTCACTGGCAGACTTCACCACCCTGCGCGTCGGCGGACAGATCGACGATACTCGCGTGGCGCGTAACGAGGAAGAACTCATCGCGGCCGTTAGCGAGGCCGACGCCGCCGGGCGGCCCCTGCTGGTAATCGGCGGCGGTTCCAACCTGGTACCCGACGATTCCCCCTTCGCCGGCACCGTGGTGTTGGTAGAGACGGACGGGCAGGGCCCCACGCTGTCTGACTCCTGCGATATTTCCCCGAACAGTGAAGGCAAGCTGCCCCCGAGCTGCGGCGGCGTAACCGTTGAGCATTTCGCCGGGGTACGCTGGGACGACGCCGTTCGCTTCGCGGTAGAAAATGAGCTGCTCGGCACCGAATGTCTTTCCGGTATTCCCGGCACCGTGGGGGCCACTCCCGTGCAGAACGTCGGCGCGTACGGGCAGGACGTCTCCGCCACCATCTCGCGGGTACGCGCCTGGGACAGGCACGAAAACCGCGTCCGCACCTTCTTCGCGGCCGACTGTGGTTTCGGCTACCGCACCTCCGTGTTCAAGCGCACCCCCTACGAGGGGCCGGCGAAGTCGGCCACGGGCCGCTACGTGGTGCTTAGCGTTCAGTTCCAGCACACGCAGGGAGACACGGCAAAGGCCGTGGTTTACCCCGAACTGGCGCGGGAACTGGGCATCGAGGTGGGGGAGAGGGCCCCGCTGAAAAGCGTGCGGGAGGCCGTGCTCGCAATCCGCACCCGTAAGGCGATGGTTTCCCTCGAGGAGGAACACGACACCTGGAGCGCGGGATCGTTCTTCACCAACCCGATTCTGACCGCAGAGCAGGCCCTCGCCCTGCCGCTGGAGGCGCCGCGCTTCGCTGCCGGTAATGGCGTGGACGGTGAAGAGCTCGTGAAAACAAGCGCGGCGTGGCTGATCGCGCGCGCGGGTTTTGCCCCCGGCTACGGGGTGAACGAGCGGGCGACCCTTTCGACGCGCCACACCCTGGCGCTAACCAACCGGGGCGGCGCCAGCGCGGCCGATATCCGGGAACTGGCGCGTGCCGTACGCGCGGGGGTGGAAGAAAAATTCGGTATCCGTTTAGACGTGGAACCGGTCCAGATCGGAGAGCCGATTTAACAGGCTAGTATGGGGCGAAAACCGGCCCTCACTCCTCGGAGGTATCAGCGCGTGTCGCTCCTAAACAATTCCCTTGCCGAAGTAGACCCGCAGATAGCGGCCGTTTTGGACGCCGAGCTGGCGCGCCAGCAGCGGACCCTGGAAATGATCGCCAGCGAAAACTTCGTGCCCCGCGCGGTGCTGCAGGCGCAGGGGTCGGTGCTCACCAATAAGTACGCGGAAGGCTACCCCGGGAAGCGCTACTACGGCGGCTGCGAAGAGGTTGACGTAGCCGAATCGCTCGCCATCTCCCGCGCCAAGGAACTGTTCGGCGCGCAGCACGCGAACGTGCAGCCCCACTCCGGGGCAAGCGCCAACGCGGCGGTTCTGCACGCGCTCGCCCAGCCCGGCGACAAACTGCTGGGGCTGTCCCTGGCGCACGGCGGGCACCTCACCCACGGCATGAAACTGAACTTCTCCGGTCGTATCTACCAGGCGCTCGCCTACGAGGTGGACCCGGTGAGCGGTCTGGTGGACATGGCGCAGGTGCGGCGCATCGCCCGGGAAGAGCGCCCCGCCGTGATAGTCGCGGGTTGGTCCGCCTACCCGCGCCACCTGGACTTCGCCGCCTTCCGCGAGATCGCGGACGAGGTAGGCGCGAAGCTGTGGGTCGACATGGCGCACTTCGCGGGACTTGTCGCGGCAGGCCTGCACCCCAGCCCCGTGCCCTACGCCGACGTGGTCTCCACGACCGTGCATAAGACGCTGGCGGGACCGCGCTCCGGTCTGATCCTGTGCCGCGAAGAATGGGCGAAGAAGATCGATTCCGCCGTTTTCCCCGGCCAGCAGGGCGGTCCGCTGATGCACGTAATCGCGGCAAAAGCCGTGGCCCTCAAGATCGCCGCCGGAGACGAATTCCGCGCCCGCCAGGAACGAACCCTAGAGGGGGCCAGGCTCATCGCGCAGCGCTTGCAGCAAAACGACTGCGCCGACGCCGGGGTAGCGATCCTGACCGGAGGTACCGACGTGCACCTGGCGCTGGTCGATCTGCGCGCGAGCCAGCTGGACGGCCAGCAGGCCGAAGACCTGTTAGAACGGGTCGGAATCACGGTAAACCGGAACGCGGTACCGAACGACCCGCGCCCGCCGCGTATCACCTCCGGCCTGCGCATCGGCACCCCGGCCCTCGCCACGCGCGGTTTCGCAGCGCAGGATTTCCGCGAGGTGGCCGACATCATCGCGGGCGCCCTCACCGGAGCGAATGAAAACGAACTGCGCGCCCGCAGCGAGGCGCTCGCCGCCGCGCACCCGCTCTACCCGGAGCTAACCCAGTACTAGGCCTGACCCACAACTAGCCGAGAAAAATAGGAAGGCAGGGCCCGACATGGCAGCACAGCTACTTGACGGGAAAAAGACCGCCGCCGCCCTCAAAGGCGAGCTGAAAGAGAGGGTGGCGCGCCTACGCGCACAGGGAGTGACGCCGGGCCTGGCCACCGTGCTGGTGGGGGATGACCCTGCCAGCCGCTGGTACGTGGCCGGAAAACATCGCGACTGCGAAGAGGTCGGGATTACCTCCATCCGCCGCGACCTACCGGCGGAAACCACGCAGCAGGAACTCGCGCAGACCCTCCGCGAGCTGAACGAAGATCCGGCCTGTACCGGTTACATCGTGCAGCTCCCGCTCCCCGCTCACATCGATACCGATGCGATCTTGGAACTGATCGATCCGGAAAAGGACGCCGACGGCCTGCACCCGACCAACCTGGGACGCCTGGTGCTCGCCACCCGGAAGGCCCCCGCATCGCCGCTGCCCTGCACCCCACGGGGCGTGCTGGAACTGATCAAACACCACGGAATAGACCTGGCGGGCAAGCACGTGGTGGTGATCGGGCGCGGCGTCACCGTGGGCCGCTCCATCGGCGCGCTGCTGACCCTGCGCGAGGTAAACGCGACCGTCACCTGCTGCCACACCGGGACGCGAGACCTCTCCGCGAAGCTGCGCGAGGCCGACGTGATTGTGTCGGCCGCGGGTAGCGCGCGGCTGGTGCGACCGGAAGACGTAAAGCCGGGCGCCATCGTGCTCGACGTCGGCGTTTCTCGCGAAGAGGACCCGGAAACGGGCAAGAAACGCGTGGTCGGAGACGTGGCCCCCGAGGTTGCCGAGGTGGCCTCCTGGGTCTCCCCGAACCCCGGCGGGGTCGGTCCCATGACCCGCGCTTTGCTGCTAGCTAACGTTGTAGAGACCGCCGAACGCATGGCGGCGCAGACAGAAAACCCTAAGGAGAATGCATGAGCTTCACGGTAGCCACCGTAAACGTCAACGGTATCCGCGCCGCTGTCCGTAAGGGCATGGGCCCCTGGCTGGAAGGACTCGGGCAGAACGCTGCCGTCACCTTCCAGGAGGCCCGCTGCCCCGACAACCTGGTGGCGGGACTGATCGGCGAAGGCTGGCACGTGGTGCACGCGGAGGCGGCGGCGAAGGGCCGCGCGGGCGTGGCGATCGCCAGCCGCGCCCCGCTGCTTTCCTCCCGCATCGGCTTCCCGGAGGACACCCGCTTTGCGGACGCCGGCCGCTGGCTCGAAGCCGTGCTCGAAAACCCCCTCGGTGACGGTAAGAACCTAACCTTGATCAGCGCCTACGTGCACACCGGCAACGCCGATGATGCCGACAAGATGGCCGACAAATACGCCTTCATGGACGCCATGATCGCGCGCATCAACGAACTGCGCGGCGAGGGCGGGCACGTGCTGCTCACGGGCGATCTGAACGTGGCGCACACCGAATGGGACATCAAGAACTGGAAGGGCAACCTCAAGAAGGCCGGCTTCCTGCCGGAGGAACGCGCCTACTTCGACCGCATCTTCGGGGAACTGGAATGGACCGACGTGCACCGCACACTCGCGGGAGACGGCCCCGGCCCCTACACCTGGTGGTCCAACCGCGGTCAGGCGTTCGATAACGACGCGGGCTGGCGTATCGACTACCAGGTGGCTAGTAAGGAACTCGCGCAGGCGGCGGAAACCGCCCGCGTGGACCGCGCCCCGAGTTACGACACGCGGTGGTCGGACCACGCCCCGCTGGTAGTTACCTACCGCAGCGAGGGCTAACCCGAAAAAGGGCCGCCCGCGCCTAGAATTGGCACCATGAAGAAACTCCTCGTTCCCATCGTGCCCGCGGGCGGCTCCGGTACCCGCCTGTGGCCGCTCTCCCTGCCGACCCACCCCAAGTTCCTCCTGGACCTTGTCGGCACGGGGGAGAGCCTGCTGCAGAGCACCCTGACGCGGCTGGCGCCGGTGGCCTCGGCAGATCCCATCGTGGTCACCGGCGCTGCCCACGCTGAGGCCGTTACCGCCCAGGTGGGCGAGCGGGCGCTCGTGCTCGCGGAGCCGACGCCGCGCAATTCGATGCCCGCGATCGCGGTGGCCGCCGCGGTAGCGGAGCTGGCAGACCCGGAGGTAGTGGTCGGCTCTTTCGCCGCTGATCACCACATCCGCGACGCAGCCGCGTTCCATGCCGCGCTAGAGATTGCTACGGACGCCGCAACCCGCGAAGACGTCCTGGTTGCGCTGGGCATTCAGCCCGACAGCCCCAGCACCGGGTTCGGCTACATCAAGGTTGCCGAGGGGAGCGAAGAAGGCGCGCTGGCCGTCGAGGAGTTCGTAGAAAAGCCCGACGAAGCGCGGGCCCGCGAGTTTTACGCCTCCGGCCGTTACCTTTGGAACGCGGGCATGTTCGTGGTGAAGGCGCGCGTGCTGCTCGATCAGCTCGCCGCGCGTATCCCCGCGCTCGCCGCCGGGGCGCGAGAGATAGCCGCCGCGCGCGGCAGCGAGCAGGAAGCCGCCACCTGGGAGCGGGTCTGGCCGTCCCTCACCGCGATCGCGATTGACCACGCGCTTGCCGAGCCGATGGCGGCGGAGGGCCTAGTGCGGGTAGTTCCCGCCAACATCGGCTGGGACGACGTAGGCGATTTCGCCTCGCTGTCCGATCTGGTGCGCCGCCTGGCCGGGGAAGAAGACGCGCAGAGCGTGATCGCTTCCCCCGAGGTAAAAGCCGTGGGCCACGGTTCTCGCGGCGCCGTTTTCGGCAGCAGCGACGTGCCGGTGGTGCTGGTCGGGATTCAGGATGCGAGCGTGGTCGTTACCGACCGGGCCATCCTGGTGGTGGCCGATGCAGCCGCGCAGGAGGTAGGCAAGGTGGCGAAGGAACTTTCCTAGGACTAAACGCCTGTTTCGGTGCCGTCCCGCGTTGCGGGGCGGCACCGTTTTTGTCTCGGATTGATAACGGTCTGATTTTGTGTTTGGTTTCCCGCCACGGGAACGTCACCTACGGGTAACATCGGCTGTGATACGCGTTAATCTCGCGCGGTCTCTTCATCATCACTCCAGGAGGAATCCATTGAAGCGTCTCTCTAGCGCTGTGGCGGTCGCCGGTATCTCTGCCCTCATGCTCGCAGGCTGCGGCAACGCCCCGAGCGAAGGTGGAAAGGAAAAGAAAGCCGCTTCCGGCGATACCACCAAGGTATGCATGGTTTCGGACAGCGGCGGCTTCGATGACCGCTCCTTCAACGAGTCCGGCAAGAACGGCCTCGATAACGCAAAGAAGAACCTGGGCGTTGAGACGCAGACCGCCGAGTCCAAGGCCGAGTCCGAGTTCGTGCCGAACATCGACAACCTGGTTGACTCCAACTGCAACCTGATCTTCACCGTCGGCTACCTGCTCGCCCCCGCCACCGGCACCGCTGGTAAGGCCCACAGCGACGTCAAGTTCGCGATCATCGACTCGACCGCGCAGGACGAGAAGAAGCAGCCGATCGAGCTCGACAACGTTAAGCCCCTCACCTTCGACACCGCGCAGGCTTCCTACCTGGCCGGTTACCTCGCGGCCGGCACCAGCAAGACCGGCAAGGTAGCCACCTACGGCGGCATCAAGCTTCCCAGCGTGACCGTGTTCATGGACGGCTTCGCCGACGGCGTGAAGAAGTACAACGAGGTGCACGGCACCAACGTCCAGCTGCTCGGCTGGAACAAGGACGCCCAGGAAGGCTCCTTCGTCGGTAGCTTCGAGGACCAGGCCAAGGGCAAGGCCCTCACCGAAGGCTTCATGACCCAGGGCGCTGACGTGATCATGCCCGTCGCCGGCCCGGTCGGCCTCGGCACCCTCGCTGCCGCGAAGCAGAAGGAAGGCACCATGGTCGTCTGGGTTGACTCCGACGGCGTTGCCACCAACCCCACCTACAAGGGCATCATCCTCACCTCCGTGATGAAGAAGATCGGCGAGGGCGTGGAGCAGGTTTCCGCTGACACCAAGGACGGCAAGTTCACCAACAAGCCGTACGTGGGCACCCTCGAGAACGGCGGCGTGGACATCGCCCCGCTGCACGAGTTCGAGGACAAGGTTCCCCAGCAGCTCAAGGATGAGGTAAAGCAGCTGCGCGAGGACATCATCGCCGGCAAGGTGAAGGTCGAATCGCCCTCCTCCCCGAAGGCCTGAGCGTTCTAATTAGCGCTTACGCTTAATGAGGACATAATCTAGTGACCCCCGGGACGATAGTTCCGGGGGTCACGGTCGTCCCATAGGGGATACTGAAAGTAACAACCGTTTCAACGATGATGGAAGTGGCCTGGCTGTGAAGCTCGAACTGCGGGGAATCACCAAGGTCTTCGGACCTTTGGTTGCTAATGACCACATTGACCTAGTGGTGGAACCTGGAGAAATCCACTGTCTGCTAGGTGAAAACGGCGCGGGTAAATCCACGCTGATGAACGTCCTTTACGGCCTCTATACCCCGGACGAGGGCGAGATCCTGCTCGACGACGAGCCGGTAACGTTCGACGGTCCCGGCGATGCGATGGCGGCGGGCATCGGCATGGTGCACCAGCACTTCATGCTGGTTCCCGTATTCACCGTGGCGGAAAACGTGATCCTTGGACACGAGCCGACCAACGGGCCGCTGCTTGACCTGGCCGCCGCCCGCAAGCTGGTGCGGGAGATCTCCGATCGCTTCGGGTTCGACGTCGACCCCGACGCGCTGGTGGAGGACCTTCCCGTGGGCGTGCAGCAGCGCGTGGAAATCATTAAGGCGCTCTCCAGGGACGCCAAGGTGCTGGTACTCGACGAACCGACGGCCGTGCTTACCCCCGCAGAGACCGACGAGCTGATGGAAATCATGCGTCAGCTCAAGCAGGCCGGCACCTCCATCGTCTTCATTTCCCACAAGCTGCGCGAGGTAAAAGCGGTATCCGACAAGATCACCGTGATCCGCCGCGGCAAGGTGGTGGGCACCGCGGACCCGAGCGCCGAGCCTTCCGAACTCGCGGCGCTGATGGTCGGCCGCAGCGTCTCCCTAAACGTAAACAAGGCCCCCGCCACCCCGCGCGACGTCGCGCTGCGGGTGCGCGAGCTAACCGTGCATGACGTGAGCGGCACCCGCACCCTGGACGACGTCACCTTTGAGGTGCGCGGCGGCGAGGTGCTGGGCATCGCCGGGGTGCAGGGCAACGGCCAGACCGAACTCACCGAAGCCCTGCTCGGGCTGCAAAAGAACGTCACCGGCTCCATCGCCCTCGAAGGCGAGGAACTGGTGGGGGCCAGCACCAAAAAGATTCTGCAGTCCGGCGTCGGCTTCGTTCCCGAAGACCGCACCCACGACGGGCTGATCGGCAGCTTCTCCATCGCGGAAAATCTGGTTCTTGACCAGCACGACAAGCCGCCCTACGGCGGCAGGGTAGCGCTGAAACTGGCGGCCATTCGCAAGAGCGCCAGCGAACTCGTATCCGCGTTTGACATTCGCACCTCCGGAATCGAATACCCCGTCTCCACGCTTTCCGGCGGCAACCAGCAGAAGGTCGTCATGGCGCGTGCGCTTGACCGCGACCTCTCGCTGTTCATCGCCTCCCAGCCCACCCGCGGCGTGGACGTCGGCAGCATCGAGTTCCTCCACAAACGGATCATTGCGGAAAGAGACAAGGGCACCCCGGTCATCATCGTTTCCACGGAACTCGACGAGGTACTGCAGCTTTCCGACAGGATCGCCGTCATGTATCGCGGCCGCATCATCGGGATCGTGCCGGGAGATGAAAACCGTGACGTGCTCGGCCTGATGATGGCCGGTATGACAGCCGAGGCCGCGCGGGACGCCGTCGCCGCAGGCATGCGCACCCGAGACGCCCAGCTCGCAGAAAAAGGAGAGATCGCGTGAGCCAGCTAGTTAGGAAGATCGGGCGCAGCGACGTAACGGTCGTAGTCCTCGCGTTCTTCTTCGCCTTCCTGATCGGGTCGATCCTGATCATCGCCGTAAACCCGCAGGTACACGAGAGCCTCGGCTACTTCTTCGCCCGCCCCCAGGACACCCTGGCGGCGGCCTGGGGCGCGGTCAGCGAAGCCTACGTTTCCATGTTCCGCGGCTCCGTCTTTAACTACCGTGCCAACAGCTTCGATCGCATGATCAAACCGCTGCTGGAAACCCTCACCGTGGCCACCCCGCTGATCATCGCCTCCGTCGGCATCGCCATCGCCTTCCGCGCGGGCCTGTTCAACATCGGCGGCACCGGCCAGCTCGTAGCGGGCGCAGTCGCCTCCGCCTACGTCGGTTTCACCTTCCAACTGCCCTACGGCCTGCACCTGCTGCTGGCGCTGGTCGCCGGTATCGCCGCGGGCGCCTGCTGGGGCGGTATCGCGGGCTTCCTCAAAGCACGCTTCGGCTCCAACGAGGTCATCACGACCATCATGCTGAACTGGATCGCCCTCTACCTGCTGCAATACCTGCTCACCACCGCCGCGTTCAACGGCGGCTCCAACGAGCCGACCTCGGTGGCGGTAGCCAAAACCGCCTCCCTGCCCCTGCTGGTGGGTAGCGGTTTCCGCCTCCACGCGGGCCTGCTGATAGCGGTCCTGAGCTGCGTCTTCCTCTGGTGGCTGATGAGCCGCTCCACGTTCGGCTTCCGCTTCCGCGCGGTGGGCGCTAACCCGCGCGCAGCAGAGGTAGCGGGTATCGACGTTGGCCGTAGCTCCTTCGGCGTCATGCTCGTCGCCGGTGGCGTCGTCGGCCTCGCCGGTGCCGTGCACCTGCTGGGCACCGAGCACCGCCTGACCGACGGGATAGCCGGTTCCATCGGTTTCGACGCGATCACCGTCGCTCTGCTGGGGCGCTCCGGCCCCGTCGGAATTCTCCTCGCGGGCCTGCTGTTCGCCGCCCTCTCCGTGGGTGGCCGCTACATGGAAACCACCCAGGGCGTGCCGATCGACCTGGTAGAGGTAATCCAGGCCCTCGTGGTGCTCTTCATCGCCGCGCCGCCGCTGGTGCGCGCGATGGTCGGCCTGCGGGACAAACCGCGCGATAAGAAGCCCCGTAAGAAAAATAAGCCCGCTGCACAGCCCGCTACCGTCGGGGAGGAAAAATGAGCGCCGCCGCCGCAACCCTGAACAGCCCCGACTACTACCGCGCTAAAGGGTGGTGGCACATGCCCACCGCCCTGGTCGGCTTCGCCCTTTTCGCCCTGCTCGTCTTCGGAGTCCGGGGAAGCTGGGGGTACGACGCCAAGTTCCAGCTTGGTTCCCCGCGCGATTTCGTAGACGTCGGCACCCTCAGCGTGCCCGCCGCGCCTGTCTCGCTGGCCCTCGCGGTAGTCTGCCTGCTCATCGCGGCGTGGTCGCTGCTGGTCGCCTACCGCGCCCGCCCGGTTAACCCGACGCTGCGCGGCACCGCCTACGCGATCTTCGGAGTCTGCTGGGTGCTCTCGTTCCTGAGCTGGGTGACGGTGGGGCAGGTACTGCCCTTCACCGCGCTGCTCCAGACCACCCTGGCGCTCGCCGTGCCGCTGGTGTTCGGCTCCCTCGCGGGCGTGCTCAGCGAACGCGCGGGCGTAGTAAACATCGCGATCGAGGGGCAGCTCCTGTTCGGTGCCTTCGGTGCCACGCTCGTCGGCTCCATGACCGGCAACCCCTGGCTGGGCGTGTTGGCCGCCCCCGTGGTCGCCCTCGGTATCGGCGCGCTGCTGGCGCTGTTCGCGGTCGGCTACCACGTGCAGCAGATCATCGTCGGCGTGGTGCTGAACGTCTTCGCGATCGGCCTCACCAGCTTCTTCTACTCGACCTTCATGCGGGCCAACCCGGAAACGTTTAACGCTCCGCTGCGCCTGCCGCTGCTGCCGGTTCCCGGCCTATCGCGCATCCCCGTCATCGGGCAGGTGCTGTTCAATCAGAACATCCTGGTCTACCTGATGTACGTGATCGTGGCGGTGCTGACCGTGGCGCTGTTCAAGACCCGTTGGGGCCTGCGCGTGCGCGCCGTCGGCGAACACCCGCTAGCGGCAGACACGGTGGGTATCAACGTGGCAGCTACCCGCTGGAAGAACGTGCTGCTGGGTGCCGCCGTGGCCGGCCTCGGCGGGGCAACCCTCACCCTCGGCACCGGCGTGGCGTTCGGCGAAAACATCTCGGCGGGCAAGGGCTACATCGCGCTAGCCGCCATGATCCTTGGCCGCTACCACCCGATCGGGGCCCTCTCGGCGGCGCTCTTCTTCGCCTTCGCCGACGCGCTCCAGCTGCGCCTCGGCATCCTCGGCACCGCGCAGGTACCGGAGGGGCTAGACAAGGTGACCATCCCCGGCGAGTTCCTGCTCATGCTGCCCTACGTCGTAACCCTGTTCGCCGTCTCCGGATTCGTCGGCCGCGTACGCGTCCCGGCGGCAGACGGCGAACCGTACGTGAAGCAGTAGGCCACCGTGAGCGGAAACTTCCCCGAACTGCTCGCCCTAGCCAGGCAGGCCGCGGCCCACGCCTACGCCCCCTATTCGGGCTTCAAGGTGGGGGCCGCCGCCCTCACCACCAGCGGACGCATAGTCACCGGCTGCAACGTCGAAAACGCCGCTTACGGCGTGGCGCTCTGCGCCGAATGCGGACTCGTCTCCCAGGCCGTCAGGGAGGACGCGGGGAAACTCGTCGCGTTCGTCTGCGTCGGCACCAAGGCGGAAACGCAGAACGCGCCCGTGATCATGCCCTGCGGGCGCTGCCGCCAGCTGCTGGCCGAGCACGCCGACCCGTCGCTGCGGGTGCTTGGCGTGAGCGGTGAAATCTGCCTGGGGGAGCTGCTGCCGGATTCGTTCGGCCCCGCAAACCTGTCCGTATAACGCCCTCAAGAAACGACACGAGAAACGAACCGAGGTAGAAATGAGCAACGAACCGTTCGACGCGGTAGAGATCATTCGCGCCAAGCGCGACCGGGCAAAGCTCTCCCCGGAACAGATCGACTGGGTGGTGGATGCCTACACGCGCGGTGTGGTCGCCGACTACCAGATGTCGGCCCTCGCGATGGCTATCCTGCTCAACGGCATGGAACGCGACGAGATTTCCCGCTGGACCAACGCCATGATCGCGAGCGGCGAACGCATGGACTTCTCCACGCTCAGCCGCCCCACCGCAGACAAGCATTCGACCGGCGGCGTCGGCGACAAGATCACCCTGCCGCTCGCGCCCCTCGTGGCCTGCTTCGGCGTGGCCGTACCGCAGCTTTCCGGGCGCGGGCTGGGCCACACCGGTGGCACCCTGGACAAGCTGGAATCGATCCCCGGCTGGCGCTGTGACCTCAGCAACGACGAGATGATGCGCCAGCTGGAGGACGTCGGCGCGGTCATCTGCGCTGCCGGTACTGGACTGGCCCCGGCAGACAAGAAGCTGTACGCCCTGCGCGATGTCACCGGCACGGTCGAGGCGATCCCGTTGATCGCCAGCTCCATCATGAGCAAGAAGATCGCGGAAGGCACCGCCTCCCTGGTGCTTGACGTGAAGGTCGGCTCCGGCGCGTTCATGAAAAACGAGGAACTGGCCCGCGAACTCGCCACCACCATGGTGCAGCTCGGCACGGACGCCGGGGTGTCCACCACCGCGCTGCTTACCGACATGAACGTGCCGCTCGGCCTCACCGTCGGCAACGCCCTCGAAGTGCGCGAAAGCGTGGAGGTGCTCGCGGGCGGCGGCCCGGCTGACGTGGTAGAGCTAACCGTGGCGCTCGCCCGGGAAATGCTCGCGGCGGCAGGCAAGCCCGATGCGGACGTCGAGGCGGCCCTCAAGGACGGCCGCGCCATGGACGTGTGGCGCCGCATGATCTCCGCCCAGGGCGGCGATCCGGACGCGGAACTCCCCGTGGCCAAGCACAGCGAAGAGATCCGGGCCGAACGCTCCGGCGTAATCACCGGCCTGGACGCGATGCAGGTCGGCCTGGCGGGCTGGCGCCTGGGTGCCGGTCGTGAACGCCAGGGAGAGCCGGTCCAGTTCGGCGCGGGCGTGGAACTGCATAAGAGCGTGGGCGACGAGGTGCGCGAGGGCGATCTGCTCGCGACCCTGTTCACCGACACTCCCGAACGCTTCGCGCGCGCCCAGCAGGCGATCTCCGGCGCCTGGAGCTACGGTGAGCAGGCCCCCGCACGCCGCGTTGTGATCGACAAGATCACCGCTTAGAAAGATCACCACTCAGAAGCGGCGCTTACAAAAAGAAACGCGGGGCGCCCGGCAAACCAAGCCGGGCGCCCCGCGTTTCATTGTGCGGCCGGATTTTTCCCGCCGCGGAGACGCGTAGCGCGGCGGGTAGAGCGCCTTTAGCAGCGGCATCACATGCAGGGTCGATAGCGGCGCGAAGCGCACGTCCTCCAGCGGCGCCTACAGCGGGCACCAGAGCGATAGATCGGTAGAGCGTCGTGTGGGGGCAGAGTGGGTGGGCCGGGGGGGGGG
>JAHUUL010000008.1 GCA_019218415.1 Dermabacteraceae bacterium TAE3-ERU27
AAAGGTGACCTGCGTGATCCAGGTGCGCGGCAAGGTGCGCGCCTCCATCGAGGTTTCGCCCGATGTTTCCAAGGAAGATCTGGAAAAGCAGGCGCTGGCGGTCGAAAAGATCCAGGCGCTGGTGGGCGATAACCCGATCCGTAAGGTGATCGTGGTGGCCCCGAAGCTGGTCAACGTGGTGATCTGAGAGGCTAACGCCGCCAAACGCTAAGAGAGGGGGTTCCCGGCTTATAGCCGGGAACCCCCTCTTTTCTGTTTCCTGCTTTACCTCGCCCGGGGTTAACCGCCCAGGTGCCGCTGCACGCTGCGGCGCAGCGGCGCCAGCACCAGCAGCTCCAGGCAGACGGTGAGCACGATCATGAGCAGCGTGTAGGCGAACACGTCGTCGGTGTCCAGGTTGGCGCGGGCAAGCTGCACCCCCGCCCCCAGGCCGGTGGTGGTGGAGAGCAGCTCCGCCATCACGGTAAGCCTGATCGATTGCCCCACCGCTACGGTAAGGGCCGACAGCACCGGCCCCGCCACGGCGGGGAATATCAGGTGCCGCACCACCATTGCCGGGGTGAAGGCGAAAACCCTGGTCATGTCGAGCAGGTCGGTATCCACCCGCGCGATCGCGTCCCGCGTCGCGGTGGTGAGCAACGGTAGCGAAACGAGCGTCACCACCAGCAGCACCACTTCGGGTTTAGGCCCGAGCCAGACCATCCCCACCACCACGATCACGATGGGTGGTAGCGCCATCAACATCTGCAACCAGAAATCGGTGGCTTCGCGCACCGCGCTCCAGGTGCCGCTGGCCCAGCCCCAGGGCAGACCTATCGCGCACGCCCCGAGCAGCCCGAGGGCGGCACGCTCCAAGGTCAGGGCTAGGCCCGCAGTTATGGCTCCCTCGTCCCACAGCTCCCCCAGGGCGCGTAGCGTCGGCAGCGGGCCGGGCAGCACGTAGGCGGGCTGGTAGAGGGCCGCTATCTGCCAGGCCAGCAGGATCGCCGCCACGCCGCTCCACCACAGCAGGGTGGAGCGGACGCGGCTACCCTCAACGGGGGTCGGCGGCATAGAAGTCTGCTGCGGGCAGCTTCCCGCCGATGAAGTTCGGGTTGAGGGTGGAGAGGCGGGTGTAGAAGTCCTCCAGTTCCGGCTTCGCTTTCTGCGCGGAGACGGCCTCCAACTGCAACCTGGGAACAACGCTCTTAACGATGGGCGGCTTCACGCCGGTGGCCTTCGCTACCTTTTCGATGACCTCCGGGGAAAGCGCGTTCAGTTCGTTGACCGACGCCTCCAGTTCATCCAGCACGGCACCGACGATCTTCGGTTCCTGATCGATCAGTTTGCTGGACATAACCAGCCCGGCCATCGGGAAGCGTGCCGGACCGCCGGTGACCTTGCCCCATTCCTCCTGCAGGTTGACCACGCGTCCCAGCGGACGCGGGGTGTCCTTGGACTTCATTTCGGCTACGGTGGCGGCCTGTTCCAACAGCACGGCGTAATCCACCTCGCCGGTCAGCAGCGCCTTCATGGCTTCGGGCGGGCTTTGGTAGGGCAGGATCGTGATGTCGGCATCCGCCTTCATCTTGTTTTCACCCATCAGGTAGCGAAATACCAGATCGGGCATGCGGTTCGGCCACGGCACCGCCACTTTCTTGCCGCGCAGCGCCTCGAAGGAGCCCTTTTCCGCTCCCGCCGGGCCCATCACGTAGAGCATGCCCCAGACCACGATGGAAACCAGCCGGATCGGCACGCCCTTGTTGAACAGGTTTGCAGCTGCGTACGAAGGGGTCGCGGTGAGGTCGGTTTCGCCATTGATGAGCAGCGACTTCAGCACGTCCGGGTTGGCCCATTTATCCAACTTTACCCGCCCGACGTAGCCGGCCAATTTTCCGTGGCTGCCGAAGGTGGTGAGCGGGGCCGAGAAAGCCATGGTGACGCCGGGAACGTAAACCCGCATCGTCTCTAGTATGGGTTTCTTGCCGTCCGGCTGAGCGGGGTTTTTATCTCCCGCCGCTTTCTTTTCGCCCTCCTCTTTCGTGCCGCAAGAGGCCAAGAGCGGAGCGCCTAAGCCTAGCCCCGCCAGCATGAGGGCGGTTCTGCGTGTGGTGCGTGGTGTTTCCATAACGGTTCCTTAATTGGGTGTGCGGGTGTGTGGGGTTCAGTGGGCGGTGGTGAGCTGCCAGGTGCCGGGCGGACCGTCCAGGTGGAGACGCTGATGGGAAACCGCGTCGGCCTCCTCTTCGTCGTGCGTCACCCAAACGGTGGCCACCTTTTCCTGTGCGAGCAGCGCAACCAGGTCTTCGCGCAGGGCGCGCGCGAGGGGTTTATCTAGCGCCGAAAACGGTTCGTCTACTAGGAGCAGGGCTGGTTCGGTAGCTAACGCACGCGCGATCGCCACCCGCTGCCGCATGCCCCCGGAGAGTCGCGCCGGGCGTAGGTGGGCCGCCTCTGCCAGACCGACCCGCTCCAGCCAGCCGGTCGCTTTCACGCAGCGCAGGGCGGGATCAGCTTCCGCCATCACCAGTTCGACGTTGCGCTGGGCGCTGTACCAGGGCAGCAGGCGCGGTTCTTGGAATACCTGAGCGAGCCTCCCCGCAGGCCGTTGAACGCTGCCCGCGTCGGGTTCACTGAGCCCGGCTATGGTGCGCAACAGGGTGGTTTTCCCCGCCCCGCTGGCACCCGTTACCGCGAGGGTGCGCCCGGGAGGTAAAACGAGGGAAAGCTCGCTGAACAGAGTGAGTCCACGCCGCAGCACGCTCACCCCGTCCAGGCGCAGGCTGCCCTCCTCCGTCACGGCTTCTTCCGGGCCACGATGCCGACTGCGCACATGTATTTGCTTTGCACGCGCATGGCGTTACGCATAATACGCAGTCGCTCGCTGGCCCCGTCTCGGTTGCGGGCGTTGCGCCAAAAACGCAGCGCGCCCAGCAATCCTTCGTCGGCGATCAGTCGGCTGGGTTCCAGCAGCCTGAGCGGGGCATTACCAACCCATTCGACTTCCAGGCCGTGCCTGGCGAACAGGGCACGCCATTCCTCGACCGGGAGCGGCCTGGCCCCGACCTTGATCGCGCGGGAGAGCTCCTTCTGCGCGGTTTCGAGTTCTTCCTTTGTGAAACCGTCGCGCAGCATGATCTCGTGGATACCGTAGCGGCCTCCGGGAGAAAGCAGCCGCGCGGCCTCCCCCACGATCGCGTCTTTCACCGCGTCCGGCTGGATGGTCAGCATGGCCTCGCCGATCACCACGTTCACGCTGGCGTCGGGAAGGCCGGTAGCGGCGGCGTCGGCCACCAGATATTCGGCCTGTGGCTTGCCGGAAAGCACCTTTTCCACCTGTGCTTTCCCCTCCGGGTTCGGGTCCACTCCCCAGTAGTGGGACGGTTCGCTGGCGAGCAGCAGCTCGGCGGTGCGGCCGACTCCCGGGCCGAACTCCACGATCTTCTCGCCCCTTTGCAGCCCGACGTGGCTGAGCATTTGTTTGGTGAGCGCGATTCCACCGGGGCGCAGAACGCGTTTGCCGAGGGAGGCGAGCAGCCAATGCCCCTGCATCCGGGATGCCTCCGGCCCCTGCCGTTTACCGTGCTGTTCAGACATTCGCGCACCTCATCCAAGAAAAGTATTAGCTGAGGTAAGGCTATCCTTAGATACCTTCGGCGCCAGGGACAAGTGTCCCAACACAATTCGCACAAATCCCGCTACGCAGGGTGCGCGGGCAAGGGAGAGGCCCCGCACACGCTCGCTTTCGCGAGCCCGCGCGGGGCCTCTCTCTCAGGCGGAAACCTATTCCTGACCGGGTTGGACCGACAGGGCCAGTCCGTCCCCGTCCTCGGCCAGGCCGACCACAACAGTGTCCCCGTCGTGCACGGCCCCTTCCAGCACCAGGCGGGCCAGGGAGTCGCCGATCTGCTTTTGCACGAGCCGCTTGAGCGGACGCGCGCCGTAGAGCGGGTCGAACCCTTCGCTGGCCAGCCAGTCGGTAGCCGCAGCGGAAACGTCCAGCGTGATCCGGCGTTCGGCCAGGCGCTTGCCTACCTGCGCCACCTGGATGGTGACGATCCGGGCCAGATCTTCCCTGGTAAGCGGGTCGAAGATGACGATGTCGTCCAGGCGGTTGAGGAACTCCGGTTTAAAGGAGGCCCGCACCACGCCCATCACGCGCTCGTGCTGCTGCGCCGTCTCCAGCTCGCCGTCCTGCAGGAACTGCGCCCCCAGGTTGGAGGTCAGGATCAGGATGGTGTTACGGAAGTCCACCGTGCGCCCCTGACCGTCGGTCAGGCGACCGTCGTCCAGCACCTGCAGCAGGATGTCGAATACGTCCGGGTGAGCCTTTTCGATCTCATCCAGCAGGATCACGCTGTAGGGACGGCGGCGCACCGACTCGGTAAGCTGCCCGCCCTCTTCGTAGCCGACGTATCCGGGGGGCGCACCCACCAGGCGGGAAACACTGTGCTTCTCGCCGTATTCGGACATGTCGATCCGCACCAGGGCGCGCTCGTCGTCGAACAGGAACTGCGCGAGGGACTTCGCCAGTTCGGTCTTGCCGACGCCGGTCGGGCCGAGGAACAGGAACGAACCGGTGGGGCGGTTCGGGTCGGAGATACCGGCCCGCGCACGGCGCACCGCGTCGGCCACCTCGGTTACGGCCCGCTGCTGACCGATCAGGCGCTCGCCGATGATGCTTTCCATGCTGAGCAGCTTCTGCGTTTCGGACTGCAGCAGGCGCCCGGCGGGGATACCCGTCCAGTTCGCCACCACTTCCGCGATGTCGTCGGGGCCGACCTTGTCGGCCACGAGCGGTTTCTCGTCGCCCTCCTGCTTGTCGTCGTTTTCTTCGGCGGCAAGCAGCTGCTTCTTCAGCTCGGGAATGTCGGCGTAGAGGATCTTCGAGGCTGCCTCGAGGTCACCCTCGCGCTGCGCCCTGTCGGCCTGCATGCGCAGGTCCTCCAGCTTCGCCTTCAGCTCACCGACCTTGTTCAGCCCGGCCTTTTCGCGCTCCCAGCGGGCCGAGAGCTCGTCGGCCTCCTCCTGCTTGTTGGCGAGCATTTCCCGCACGGAGGCGAGCTGCGCCTTGCTACCGGGATCGTCACTCCCGGCGAGCGCCAGCTCCTCCATCTTCAGCCTGTCCACGCTGCGGCGCAGGATATCCAGTTCGACGGGGCTGGAATCCAGCTCCATGCGCTGCCGCGAGGCCGCCTCGTCTACCAGGTCGATAGCTTTGTCGGGAAGCTGCCTGCCGGTGATATAGCGGTCAGAGAGGGAGGCCGCGGCGACCAGCGCGGCGTCGGTAATCGACACCTTGTGGTGCGCCTCGTACTTGTCCTTCAGGCCACGCAGGATCGTAATGGTGTCCTCCACGCTGGGTTCGCCCACGAACACCTGCTGGAAGCGACGCTCCAGGGCAGGATCCTTTTCGATCCGTTCGCGGTATTCGTCCAGGGTGGTGGCACCGACCAGGCGCAGCTCACCGCGCGCCAGCATCGGCTTCAGCATGTTTCCGGCGTCCATCGAGCCGTCGCCACTGCCGCCCGCACCCACCATGGTGTGCAGTTCGTCGATGAAGGTGATGATCTGCCCGTTGGAGGTGCGGATCTCGTCCAGGACGGCCTTCATGCGTTCCTCGAACTCACCGCGGTACTTGGAGCCGGCGACCATCGAGGAAAGATCGAGGGAGATCAGTTTCTTGCCGCGCAGGGATTCGGGGACGTCGCCCGCCACGATGCGCTGGGCCAGGCCCTCCACGACGGCGGTTTTGCCGACGCCGGGCTCGCCGATCAGCACCGGGTTGTTCTTGGTGCGGCGGCTCAGCACCTGCACCACGCGGCGGATCTCGCTGTCGCGCCCGATCACGGGGTCCAGCTTGCCCGCTTCGGCGGCGGCGGTCAGGTCTACACCGTACTTTTCGAGGCTCTTGAACGAGCCTTCGGGGTTTTCGTTATTCATGTAGCTTCCTCCTCTCACCGCGGGCAGCGCCTCGCGCAGGGTTTCCGGGGTGATTGCGTATTTGTTTAGGGTGCGCGCCGCGGCGGTCTTGCCGCTGGCCACGCCAATTACTAGATGTTCGGTAGAGATATATTCTTCGCCGCTGCGAGCCGCCTCTTTTCCGGCCGCTTCCAGCGCGTCATAGCCTGCCCCCACGAACGTCGGCCGGGCGGCCTGGCTGCCTTGCACCGTGGGCAGGGCGTCCAGCAGGGAGCGCGTTTGCGCTTCCAAATCCGCCAGGCGCGGGCCCGCCAGGTGGGCTATGAGCGCCCGCCCTATTCCGTCGGCCTGCCCGAGAAGCGCGGATAGCAGGTGTTCGGGGGCTATTTGTGGGTTGCTGCGCGCGGTGGCTTCTTCCGCTGCTGCCGCTACCGCTTCCTGCGAGCGGGTGGTGAATGTGAAGTCCACTCCTGCTCCTTTCTGTCTTTCGGGCCGGTCGCGCCTTTGGCGCTACGGCGTCTTAACGTCTTATGACCGTCCGTGGGCTTTCATCGCCTACGTTTGTCTGTCATCTTTCACAACGCAAGCCAAGTTGAGTCTATTCCACTCAACTCTCTTTGTGGCGCGGATTACATGCCGTGGGCGGGTGTCCGCTAAACGTTTGGGTGCGCTTTTGGTTGCCGCTAACGCTTGGGTGCACTTTCGGCGGGTTAAACGGGCTTTTGATAACGCTTAGCGCACCCAAACGTCGCCGGGCTGAATTAACCGCGAAAAGTGCACCCGAACGTCAAAACGCATCCAACCGTTAGGCGATAGAAGACAGCCGCAAAATCGCGGCAGATAACGACTCCGCAAACACCGCGACACATACCAGCGGGTATTGGTTATGCGTCGTAAACTGGTACGAGTTTCCCTAAATCCCCGACGTCAGGAGACGGCCGTTGAGCCCCGAGACGAACACCGAAGCCCCAAAGGTGGAGCTGCCCGATTGGACTAAGCAGTACGCGCCCGGCGTGCCGGCTCAGATCGAGGTCCCACCGGGAAGCCTGGCCGACATGTTTGACACCTCGGTGCGCACCTTCCGCCGCCGCCCCGCACTTTCTTTCTTCGGCAAGACCCTCAGCTACCGCGAACTGGGCGAACAGGTTTCCCGCGTCGCCCAGGCGCTGGTGCAGCGCGGCGTGAAGAAAGGCCACCGGGTGGCCATGGTGCTGCCCAACTGCCCGCAGGCCGTGATCTCTTTCTACGCGATCCAGCGGATCGGCGCGGTTGCCGTCATGCACAACCCCCTTTACACGGGCCGCGAACTACGGCGCATGTTCGAGGATCACGCGGCCGACGTCGCGATCGTCTGGGCCAAAGCCGTGGAAACCATCCAGGACTTTCCGTACGACGTGCGCCCGCACACCATCGTTAGCGTGGACCCGACCCAGGCCATGCCGCTAAAGACCAGGCTCGCCCTGCGCCTGCCGCTAAAAAAGGCCCGGGAGGCCCGCGAAGCGCTCACCACGAAGGTGCGCGGCGTGGTCGATTTCCACGAGTTCGCCTCCGCCTCCCTGCTCCCCGGCGTGCACCCCCGCCCGGATAACGACGATCCGGCGGCGGTCCTCTACACTTCCGGCACCACCGGCTATCCGAAGGGTGTCGTGCTGCGCCACCGTAACCTGCTGGCGAACGCCGTGCAGGGCGGGGCCTGGATGCCCGATATTCGCCCCGGCAAGGAAACCTCTTACGCCGCGCTCCCGATCTTCCACGCTTTCGGCATGACCCTTTCCCTGATCTTCGGTATCTCCAAGGGTATGCACCTGGTGTTGTTCCCGAAGCCGGAGATCGGCCTGGTGCTGAAGGAGATGCGCCGCCTGCCCGCCACGGTGCTCTACGCCGTGCCGCCGCTGTTCGATCGGATTGCGAAGGCCGCCGCGGAGGAGGGCATTGCGCTCACCCAGATTCGTTACGCACTCTCCGGCGCCATGACGCTCAGCGCCGACATCGCGGAACGCTGGGAGAAAGCCACCGGCCACATCCTGGTGGAGGGCTACGGCATGACGGAATCCGCCCCTGTCACGTTCGGTAACCCGTTCGGGGAGAACCGTCGCATCGGTTACATCGGCGTTCCCTTCCCCTCCACAGAGGTGCGCATCGTGGACGTGGACGACGCGAGCCGCGACGTGCCGCTCGGCGAGCCCGGCGAGCTGCTGGTGCGCGGGCCGCAGGTGTTCAGCGGCTACCTGCACCGCCCGGAGGAAACCGCGCAGGTGCTGACCGAGGACGGTTGGCTGCACACGGGCGACGTGGTGGCGATGGAAAACGACGGCTTCGTGCGCGTCGTGGACCGCAAGAAGGACATCATCATCACGGGTGGCTTCAACGTCACCCCCAGCGAGGTCGAGCAGGTTCTCGATTCGCACCCGGCGGTAGAGAAATCCACCGTGGTGGCGCTGCCCGGTAAGGACAGCATCGATCAGGTGGCGGCAGCGGTGGTGCTGCTGCCCGGCGAGAAGCTCGGCGAAACGGTAGACCCGCAGGAGCTGCGCAAATACTGCCGCGCCCGGCTCACCGGCTACAAGGTGCCGCGCAGCTTCCATCAGCTGGACGAGTTCCCGCAGTCGATGATCGGCAAGATCCTGCGCCGCGAGGTGGCGAGCCTGCTAAAGCAGCAGAGCGAGGGCGCTACGGCCGCCCCTGCGCAGGACAACACGCCGGATAACGCGCCGAACAGCGCAAAGTAACCCGCGCGCGTATAGATAACTCGCGCATAGATAACGCGCGTTTAGCTGCCACGCACAGAGGCCGGTGGGGGCACGGAGGGTTCCTCCGTGCCCCCACCGCTTTGCTGTTTGCCCAGTTTTCTGGGTGTCCCGTTTTCTGGCTGTCCCGGCTAGTTTCTATCTGCCTCGGCTAACCGTTTTCCCGCACGTAAGCCAGCACTCCGGGGATCGCGTCCGCTAATAGGCGGTAGGTTTCCGCAAAACCCTCATCGCTTCCGTAGTAGGGATCCTCTATCCCCAGTTCGCCCTCCCGCGCGGCGGGATCGAACTCCCGCATCAGGCGCACCTTCGCGCGTTCCTCGTCGCTACCGGCCATGCGCCGCATCGCGTCGTAATGATCGGTGTCCATCGCCAAGAGCAGGTCGTAGTCCGCGATTTCTGATCGTCCGAGTTTGCGGGCGCTGTGCCCGCTCGGGTCTATGCCGTTTTCGCGCAGCACCGCCTGGGCGCGGCGATCCATCGGGTTGCCCACCTCCCAGCCTGTAATCGCCGCCGAATCGACCTCCACCGCCAGGCCCTCCCGCAGGGCAGCCTCGCGCAGCATGTATTCGGCCATCGGGGAACGGCAGATATTGCCAGTGCACACAGTCACGATCCGCATAGTCATGCCCCCATGTTAGGGGCCGCGCCCACTACACTCGTGGCGTGCTCCCCGTGTTTCTTGACTGTGATACCGGAATCGACGATTCCGTGGCGCTCGCCTACCTGATGGCCGTCACGGCCGACCCCGGCCGTGAGGAAACCCTCGTCGGGGTTGCCTGCACCGGCGGGAACGTGCCGACGAAGCAGGTGATGCGTAACGTGCTCGGCTGGCTCACGCTCGGCCAGCAGGACAACATCCCCGTCTCCCTCGGCTCCCCCCACCCCATCGCGGGAACCCTCATGACGTGCGAGGACACGCACGGACCGGCAGGCGTGGGCAACGCGGAGCTGCCGCAGATCGCCCTGCCCGACTCCTCGCAGGACGCGGCCGAGCACTGGATCGAACAGTCCCTGCGCTACCCCGGCCAGCTAATCGGCATAGTCATCGGCCCCACCACCAGCCTGGCGCGCGCCATCCGCCGCGATCCGACTCTCCCCTCCCGGCTGGCATCGCTCACCATCATGGGCGGCAGCCTCTTCCATCGCGGCAACACCCTGCCCACCACCGAATGGAACGTGGCGGTGGACCCAGAAGCGCTCCAGATCGTGCTGGATGCCTGCCGCGAAAACTCGCTAATCCCCTGCCTGGCCCCGCTGGACGCCACCGAACAGGTGGAGATGCACCCGCACCACCTGGAGGAGATCACCCGGGCCAGCGGGGGCAGCCGCATCGTTAAACAGCTCGGCAACGCCCTCGAATACTATTTCGCGTTCCACGCGCAGGACGGCCTCGGCTACCTGGCCCACCTGCACGATCCCTTCGTGGTGGCGCACGCCCTCACCGGCCGCTTCGCCAAACGCACGCGCCTGCCCGTGGCCGTGGAACTGGTCGGCACCCTGACGCGCGGTCAGGTGGTGGCCGATCCCCTCGGCCGCTGGGGCAAGGCACCCAACGTAGACGTGCTTACCGAGGCAGCACCGGAAGAGTTCTTCGCGCACCTAAACGCCACGCTTTCCGTCTGGGCAAAGGGCCTCAGCGCGGGCTGTTCCGGAGGCCAGGCGGCATCGGAACATCCCTGCGGCTACGTGCCCCCCACCGCTTCCAGAGAGGAAACCACTCCCTGATGGATACCGCTGCCCACCGTCTGAGCCGCTACGCCCCAACTGCGGGAATCGCCGTCATCGCCGCCACCTATCTGGCGGTCCTGTTCACGCAGCCGGCCAACCTGCAGGTATTCCTCGGTACTACCACGCTGTTGGTGAGCGCCGGGTACATCGCGGGAGCGGCCCTCATTCTGGCAGGAGCCATCCCGCGCCTCTCCCCGCGCACGCTCGCGCTGATGCCGCTCGCGGTGGTGGTAAACATGCTGATGGGCCAGGTGGTGGGCGTAAGCGGGCTGCCCCTCTACCTGGATAGCCTGGGCACGGTTTTCATCGCCCTGCTCGCGGGGCCGCTCGCCGGGGCCGGCACCGGAATAGTCACGAACCTGATCTGGGGCGCCTTCAACCCGAGCGCCATCCCCTTCTCCGCCGGGGCCGCCCTGGTGGGCCTGTGCGCGGGTTACGCGGGCAGGCTGCTGCGCCCCTCGCTGGGACCGACGCAGCGCCGCGCGCTGTTCATCGCGGCCGGGGCCGCGACCGGCGTGCTCACGGCCATGATCTCCGCGCCCGTCGCAGCATTCCTGTTCGGCGGCGGCCTGGGCGTCGGCACCGGGGGCCTGGTGGGAATCTTGCAGGCTACCGGGCTGAGCATGCTGTCGGCCACCACCGCCCAGTCTCTGCTTTCCGACGTTGCCGACAAGGCGCTCGCTTTCGCCCTGGCGCTCGCCGCCGTTTACGCGATGGGGCCGCGCGCCCGCGCCCGCTTCCCGCAGGCACCTACGCCCTAACAACGCCTAGACCCTGCCAAGATGTCCGATTCCCCCGCCTGGCCGTCCCCACCGCCGCCGGTTTTGCCGATAAAACCGCTGGCGCTGCTTTGTGCCCTCGCCGTGTTCGCCTCGCTGCTACCCGGCCCCTGGTGGCTGCCGGTGGCGGTGGCGGCGGTAACCGTCCCCGCCGCGCTGCTGGCGGCGCGCCGCTGCGGGCTGCCCGGCTATGCCCGCACGCTGCTTTTGCTGTGGCTGCCGATAGCGCTCGTCGTGTGCGCGGTGCAGGGGCTCACCTACCCCGAGGCGCGCACCATCTACTGGCAGGCGGGCCCGCTGCGCGTGAGCGGCGAGGGGCTGCGCGTAGCCGCCGCGATTAGCGCCCGCGTGGCCGTGGCGAGCGCCTGCGGCATGCTTTTCGCGCTCGGCCTGCACCCCGGAGATCTGTTGCGCCAGCCTCGCCCGGCGCGGCCGCTGCCGCGTCTGCTCGCGATTGTTTGCGCGCTCTGCCTGGCGGCGCTACCGGGAATGCGTAGGCGCGTGGCCACCATCCGCGAGGTGCGCACCCTGCGCGGGCTGCCCCCGCGCGCACTGGCCGGGTACGCGCTGCCCCTCCTGCAGGGCACGGTGGCCGACAGCGACCGGGTGCTAGACGTTTTACATTCGCATGCCCTGCTCCCGTTACCTTCCCCTCCCCTGCCCGACGAAACCGCCGGCGCTTTCACCGCCGCAGGCACCTCCCTCACCTATCGGGGCGAGGCCTCCCCGGCCCTTAACTCCCTGTCTCTTTCCCTTGCCGCCGGAGAGGTGGCTTTGCTGTACGGCCTTTCCGGGAGCGGCCGCAGCAGCCTGTGCCGATTGGCCTCGGGAATACTGCTCGGGGACGAGGCTAAGGCGTCTCCCGCCCCGCGCAGCGCCGCGCTTCCCTTCCGCGCGGCTTTCGCACCGACCGACGCGGGAGGGCTTACCCGCACAGTGGCCGAGGAAGTAACCATGGCCGCCGGGGTGGATACCGCTTTCGCTGCCCGCCTGGCCGAGCTGCTGGAGATTTCTGAGATTTTGCCCCAGGACCCTTTGACTATCTCCGGGGGAGAACGGGAGCGCCTGGCGGTGCTGTCCTGCCTCGCCTCGCGCCCCACCCTGGCAGCCTTGGATCAGCCATTCTCCGGGTTAGACGCGCAGAGCGTCGACGGCGTTTGGCGGGCGATAGCCCTGGCGGCCGACGCGGGCTGCGCCATTTTGCTGTGTGACGATCGCGAACGTGAGATTCCCGCCGCCCTCGCCCCGCGCTGCAAGCGTTTTTTGCTGCGCGAGGGGATCCTGGAGGAGCTCCCCGCCGGGACGCCCCTCCCCTGGGCCGAGCCCGTCCTGCCTCCCGAGGAAAGCGCTGTCACCGGGGAAAGCGACTCCGCTAAAGACCCCGCCGCTTCTTTCCCGGCGGGTGAGGTGGTACTGCGAGCGGAGGGTTTGACCCGGCTTGTGCCGGGGCGAAGCCAGCCGCTCTACAGCGAACTAAACCTGTCTTTGCGCCGGGGAGAGCTGCTGGTGGTGAACGGCAGGAGCGGGATCGGCAAAACTTCCCTGCTGCGCCAGTTAGCCGGTTTGGATCACGGCAGGCTCGGCCCCGGCGCGCTCGCTACCGGCGAGGTTTCCTGTGCGGGCCGGGCCGTAGTGTTGCAGGATCAACAGGCGCAGCTTTCGCGCACCAGCGTGCTGGCCGAGGTGATGTCGGCCCGCCGCTGCGATGGCGGGGAGGTCAGCGAGGAAAGTGCGCGCCGGGCGCTTTCGCGCTGCGGTCTTTCCGAAGCTCACGCCAAGCACCCGCGGGAACTGACCTCGGCGGAGCTTGCCCGCCTGCTGCTGGCCTGCGCCCTGGTGCGGGATGCCGACGTGCTGTTGCTAGACGAACCGACGGCGCGCTGCGATCTGCCGACCCAGCGTGACCTGGCGGGCGTGATCGCCGAGGAGCAACGCCGCGGCAGGGCGATCCTGCTGGTCACGCACGACGCTGAGCTGCTACATCGCTTCGGTGAACAAATTCGTGTCAGTAACCTATTTCGCTAACAAGCCGTACACTTGAGGCGTTAATAGGGGATAAGAGAAGGGACCGTGAGGTGGCTCAGCAGGGAAGTTCTAACGTTCTGCCGTGGATCGAGCATTATCAGGAGGGGGTTCCCGAACAGATCGCCCTCCCGCCGGAGTCCGTTCCCCAGATGATCGCTCGCGCGGTGGAAAAGTATGCCGACCTCCCCGCACTCGAGTTCTTCGGCCGCAGGCTCAGCTACCGCCAGTTCGGGGACGCGATTTCCCGCGCTGCGCAGGCGCTGCTGGAGCTAGGGGTTAAGCCGGGGCAGCGGGTCGCGATGGTGCTACCGAACTGCCCGCAGGCGGCAATCGCGTTCCACGCCATTCAGCGGATCGGCGCGGTGGTAGTGCAGCACAACCCGCTCTACACCGCGCGCGAACTGCGCACGATCTTCTCCGATCACGAAGCCGTGGTGGCCATCGTCTGGACCAAGTGCGTCGAGAAGATTCAGCAGATGCCCGCGGATATCGCCCCCAAGGCCATCATTAGCGTGGACATCACCAAGGCGATGCCGCTGACCACCCAGCTCAAGCTGGCTCTGCCGGTGAAGAAGGCCCGCGCCGCGAGGGAGAACCTGACCGCCTCCGTGCACGGCACCACCACCTGGGAGTCGTTCATGCACGGGCCGCGCCTGCCCGAGGATCACCCGATGCCCGCCCCGGAAGATATCGCGGTCATCCAGTACACCTCCGGCACCACCGGCGAACCGAAGGGCGCGATGCTGAGCCACCGCAACCTTTACGCTAACGCCCTGCAGGGCCGGGCCATCATGCCCGACGTGCAAGACGGCAAGGAAGTTTCCTACGCGATCCTGCCGGTGTTCCACGCTTTCGGCATGACCCTGTTCCTGACCTACGCTTTCCATAGCGGCATGATGGTGGTGCTGTTCCCGAAGTTCGAGGTCAGCCTGGTGTTTGAGGCGCTCAAGAAGAGCCCGCCGACGATGATCTGCGCCGCACCGCCGATCTACGAACGCATTGCGATCATGGCCAAGCGCGAAAAGGTAGATCTATCCACCGTACGCTTCGCGATTTCGGGCGCGATGACCCTGCCCAATAGCGTGGTTGACCTGTGGGAGTCCGTCACCTCGGGCCGCCTGGTAGAGGGGTACGGCATGACCGAGTCCTCCCCCATCACTTTCTGCAACCCGCTAACCGAACAGCGCCGCGTCGGCACCATCGGCATCCCGGTACCCTCCACCCTGGTCAAGGTGGTAGACGTCGAGGATTCCACCAAGGAAGTGCCGGTTGGCGAGCCGGGCGAGCTGATGGTGCACGGCCCGCAGGTGTTCCACGGCTACTGGAACAAGCCCGACGAAACATCGGCCGTGCTGAGCGCCGACGGCTGGCTGCGCACCGGGGACGTCGTCACACTGGATAGGGGTGGCTTCTGCACGATCGTGGATCGCAAGAAGGACATCATCATTACCGGCGGCTTCAACGTTTCCCCGACCGAGGTGGAGCACGTACTTAACCTGCACGACGACGTCGTGGAATCCGGGATCGTGGGGCTGCCCACGAAGTCGGGTAACGATCAGATCGTGGCCGCCGTGGTCATGAAGGAGGGGGCGGAGCTGCAGCCCGCAGCGCTGCGCCGTTACCTGAAGGAGCGCCTGGCGGTCTACAAGGTGCCGGTGAAGTTCGTGGAGGTTCCCGCGCTGCCCAAGAACGTGCTGGGCAAGCTGCTGCGTAAGGACATCGTGAAGCTGCTGGGCGGGGACCGCTAGGTAATTCCCCGGCAACTATCCCACGAAAACTAGAGGGGCCGCGCCTATTAGGCGCGGCCCTCGGTTTAGTTATCGGGCAATTTAGCTATCGGCGATCCGTCACTGCTTTTGCCGCTCGCGCAGGGCGTCAGCGACCTGCTTAGCGGCTTCGCTACGCATCTCGGACTGCATCTGTTCACGGGCGCGTTCGTCGTGCCGATTCACCAGGAACTTGGAGAACAGAAACAGGACCAGGCCCGCTAGGAAGAGGAAAACCAAGGACCCTACAAAGATTAAGAGAGCCACAAAGTGCCAGGGTTTGAGAGCGCCCATTTCTTCCTCCTTCAAGTTACGGAGCCTCCGCTACCGTTGACCCCTGATAACACCCACACACTCCAATGTGTTTTAGGTAACCAAAGCCTATAGACGGCGCGCCCCGCCCGCAAACCCTACGCATCCCACTCGCGGGTGCGACAAGCGGGCACGTTAGCGTTTAGGCTTGCATACATGTCTACACACATTGGTGCACCCGAAGGCGCTATCGCGCCCTACGTTCTCATGCCCGGCGATCCTTACCGCGCCCGCTGGATCGCGGAAACCTTCCTGGAAGATGCCGTCCAGTACAACGACGTACGCGGCATGCTCGGCTACACCGGCACTTACAAGGGCGTGCGCATCTCCGCCCAGGGGTCCGGCATGGGCCAGCCCTCGATGGCGATCTACGCCTACGAGCTTTTTGACAGCTACGACGTTGAGGCGATCGTGCGCGTCGGCACCTGCGGCGCACTCAGCGAGACAGTCAAGGTGCGCGACGTCATCATCGGCATGACCGCTTCCACCGATTCCGCGATGAACCGCGCCCGTTTCGGCGACGTCACCTTCGCGCCCTCGGCCGACTTTGAGCTGCTGCACAACGCCTACAAGGCGGCCCAGGCACAGAACCTGCCCGCCGTGGTCGGCGGCCTCTACAGCTCCGACCAGTTCTACAGTCCGCGCCCGGAGATCACCAAGGAGCTGGCGAAGTACGGCGTACTCGGCGTGGAGATGGAAGCGTCGGCCCTCTACACCCTGGCCGCCCAGTTCGGTAAGAAAGCGCTTGCCGTCTGCACCGTTTCCGACCACCTGATCACCGGCGAGGAGACCAGCGCCCAGGAGCGCCAGGAAACCTTCGACGACATGATGGTGATGGCCCTAGACGCGATCGTGGAGATGGACAAGAACCGCGCCTGAGCCGGTTTAGCAAGCTAAAAAGCAAGTGGCCCGCCCCTTAAGGGGCGGGCCACTTGCTTGCGTCTGGCTTATTTCGCCTCTAGCTGCGGGCTCGCACTACTTGGTGAAGTGGTGCGGGATCAGATAGAAGGCAAAGTAGAGGGAGACCAGCGATGCGGTCAACCCCCCCAAGAACCAGTACGGATTCGGGAACAGGCCCAACATGTAGAGCCCGGCCAGGAACAGGCCGAAGGTCGGGATGAACAGCGCCAGGCTGGAACCGAGGCTGTTGCCC
>JAHUUL010000009.1 GCA_019218415.1 Dermabacteraceae bacterium TAE3-ERU27
AAAAAAAGGGGGGCCACCCAAAAAGGCAACCCCCCTAAAGAAAATTACGGCAGCGACCTACTCTCCCACACCCTCCCGAGTGCAGTACCATCGGCGCAGTAGAGCTTAGCTTCCGGGTTCGGAATGAGACCGGGCGTTTCCCCTACGCTATGACCACCGTAAACCTATAAACAACAACCCAAACAAACCCAAAACCAGGCCTATCCAGGAATTATTGCCTTTAAACCACACAGTGAACGCGAACACACAAACAAAACACCAGTAACACAAAATGTTTATTAAGCCATCGGCCTATTAGTACCAGTCAGCTCCACACCTTACAATGCTTCCACACCTGGCCTATCAACCCCGTCATCTACAGGGGACCTCACACCCCTCAAGGAGGCAAGGAAATCTCATCTTGAAGCAGGCTTCCCGCTTAGATGCTTTCAGCGGTTATCCCTTCCCAACGTAGCCAACCAGCCATGCCCTTGGCAGAACAACTGGCACACCAGAGGTTAGTCCATCCCGGTCCTCTCGTACTAGGGACAGGTCTTCTCAAATTTCCAACGCGCGCAGCGGATAGGGACCGAACTGTCTCACGACGTTCTAAACCCAGCTCGCGTACCGCTTTAATAGGCGAACAGCCTAACCCTTGGGACCTACTCCAGCCCCAGGATGCGACGAGCCGACATCGAGGTGCCAAACCATGCCGTCGATATGAGCTCTTGGGCAAGATCAGCCTGTTATCCCCGGGGTACCTTTTATCCGTTGAGCGACACCCCTTCCACAAGGAGGTGCCGGATCACTAGTTCCTACTTTCGTACCTGCCCGACATGTCTGTCTCGCAGTCAAGCTCCCTTGTGCACTTACACTCAACACCTGATTGCCAACCAGGCTGAGGGAACCTTTGAGCGCCTCCGTTACTCTTTAGGAGGCAACCGCCCCAGTTAAACTACCCATCAGGCACTGTCCCTGAACCAGATAATGGTCCGAAGTTAGGAATCCAGAACGACCAGAGTGGTATTTCAACAACGACTCCACACAAACTAGCGTCCATGCTTCTCAGTCTCCCACCTATCCTACACAAGCCGTCCCGAACACCAATACCAAACTATAGTAAAGGTCCCGGGGTCTTTCCGTCCTGCTGCGCGTAACGAGCATCTTTACTCGTAATGCAATTTCGCCGAGTTCGCGGTTGAGACAGTGGAGAAGTCGTTACGCCATTCGTGCAGGTCGGAACTTACCCGACAAGGAATTTCGCTACCTTAGGATGGTTATAGTTACCACCGCCGTTTACTGGGGCTTAAATTCTCAGCTTCGAACCAAAAGGCTCTAACCGGTCCTCTTAACCTTCCAGCACCGGGCAGGCGTCAGTCCGTATACAGCGTCTTACGACTTCGCACGGACCTGTGTTTTTAGTAAACAGTCGCTTCTCCCTGGTCTCTGCGGCCCTCACAGCTCTCACTGCTCAGGCCCCCCTTCTCCCGAAGTTACGGGGGCATTTTGCCGAGTTCCTTAACCACGATTCTCTCGAACGCCTTGGTATTCTCTACCAGATCACCTGAGTCGGTTTAGGGTACGGGCGGATGTGCTCGTAACGCAGGAACTTTTCTAGGTAGTCCAGGATCACTCACCTTCACCCTACGGGCTCCGCTTAACGTCTCACCCAACACGGAACTGCATTACCAGTTCTCGGGCTGCACGCTTGCACGGGGACAACCATCGCCCCGCGGAAGCTACCTCACTACGTCCTCCCATGCGCTAACCTAATACGTCATCGGTTCCCACGCACCAACCAAAACCAACACCCGAAAGTGCCAGCAAGATCAGTAGATGGTTAGCATCAAACGCCTCGGTATGGGTCCTCACACAACCGGTACGGGAATATTCACCCGTTGTCCATCGACTACGCCTGTCGGCCTCGCCTTAGGTCCCGACTTACCCAGGGCGGATTAACCTGGCCCTGGAACCCTTGATCATTCGGCGGAAGGGTTTCTCACCCTTCTTTCGCTACTCATGCCTGCATTCTCACTCGTGCAGCCTCCACCACTGGGTTACCCCGCAGCTTCACAGTCTGCACGACGCTCCCCTACCCATCCCACAAAAATGGAATGACACAGCTTCGGCGGTGTACTTGAGCCCCGCTACATTGTCGGCGCAGAATCACTTGACCAGTGAGCTATTACGCACTCTTTCAAGGGTGGCTGCTTCTAAGCCAACCTCCTGGTTGTCTAAGCAACTCCACATCCTTTCCCACTTAGCACACGCTTAGGGGCCTTAGCTGATGTTCTGGGCTGTTTCCCTCTCGACTATGAAGCTTATCCCCCACAGTCTCACTGCCACGCTCTAACGTACTGGCATTCGGAGTTTGGCTAAGGTCAGTAACCCGGTGGGGCCCATCGCCTATCCAGTGCTCTACCTCCAGCACGAAACACGTGACGCTGCACCTAAATGCATTTCGGGGAGAACCAGCTATCACGAAGTTTGATTGGCCTTTCACCCCTATCCACAGGTCATCCCCTCCATTTTCAACTGAAGTGGGTTCGGTCCTCCACACGGTCTTACCCGCGCTTCAACCTGCCCATGGATAGATCACTTCGCTTCGGGTCTAGAGCCGGCGACTAAAAACGCCCCATTAAGACTCGCTTTCGCTACGGCTTCCCCACACGGGTTAACCTCGCCACCGACCACTAACTCGCAGGCTCATTCTTCAAAAGGCACGCCGTCACCCCTAAAGGCTCCGACGGATTGTAAGCACACGGTTTCAGGTACTATTTCACTCCCCTCCCGGGGTACTTTTCACCTTTCCCTCACGGTACTTGTCCGCTATCGGTCACAAGGAAGTATTTAGGCTTACCAGGTGGTCCTGGCAGATTCACACCGGATTCCACGAGTCCGGTACTACTTGGGAATACATTAAACGCTGCTCCGCAGTTTCGCTTACGGGGGTCACACCCTCTACGCCGCCGCACTCAACACGACTTCAGCTACCACAAAACACTCACGCCAACCAGCCGGCAGACCAGTAACAAACGCATCCCACAACCCCACACACGCAAACCCTGCCGGGTATCACACGCACATGGTTTAGCCCCATCCGCTTTCGCTCGCCACTACTAACGGAATCACTATTGTTTTCTCTTCCTGCGGGTACTGAGATGTTTCACTTCCCCGCGTTCCCTCCAAACCAGCTATACATTCACTGGCAGGTACCAGACCATAACGCCTGGTGGGTTTCCCCATTCGGACATCCTCGGATCACAGCTTAGTTGTCAACTCCCCGAGGCTTATCGCAGACTCTCACGTCCTTCATCGGCTCCTTGTGCCAAGGCATCCACCGTATGCTCTAAAAAGCTTAAAAAACACAGCAAATTGCATTAAACAGATATTTCAAAGATGCTCGCGTCCACTATGTAGTTTACAAACAACAATCCCACAACCACCCGCCCACACCCCCAAACAAGGAATGCTACGAAAATGGAAGGGAACGGGCATTACCCGAAAACCCAACAGCGTGTTTCCACCTGAAACCAAACAACCAAACCAACAGTGTTCCAACACCCAAAGATGCGTACTAACCAAGCAAGATTATCTAGCCAAGCGCCCATTCATTGATGTTCCACCCAACCATGAAAACCACCACCCACAACAGGCAGTAAACAAAAGCTTCCATGAAAATTAAGGATGAACTCCTTAGAAAGGAGGTGATCCAGCCGCACCTTCCGGTACGGCTACCTTGTTACGACTTAGTCCCAATCACCAATCCCACCTTCGACAGCTCCCCCACAAAAGTGTTGGGCCACTGGCTTCGGGTGTTACCGACTTTCGTGACTTGACGGGCGGTGTGTACAAGGCCCGGGAACGTATTCACCGCAGCATTGCTGATCTGCGATTACTAGCGACTCCAACTTCATGGGGTCGAGTTGCAGACCCCAATCCGAACTGAGACCGGCTTTTTGGGATTCGCTCCACCTCACAGTATCGCAACCCTTTGTACCGGCCATTGTAGCATGCGTGAAGCCCAAGACATAAGGGGCATGATGATTTGACGTCGTCCCCACCTTCCTCCGAGTTAACCCCGGCAGTCTTCCATGAGTCCCCACCATTACGTGCTGGCAACATAGAACGAGGGTTGCGCTCGTTGCGGGACTTAACCCAACATCTCACGACACGAGCTGACGACAACCATGCACCACCTGTGCACCAGTCCAAAGAAAACCGTATCTCTACAGCGATCCAGTGCATGTCAAGCCTTGGTAAGGTTCTTCGCGTTGCATCGAATTAATCCGCATGCTCCGCCGCTTGTGCGGGCCCCCGTCAATTCCTTTGAGTTTTAGCCTTGCGGCCGTACTCCCCAGGCGGGGCACTTAATGCGTTAGCTACGGCGCGGAAAACGTGGAATGTCCCCCACACCTAGTGCCCAACGTTTACGGCATGGACTACCAGGGTATCTAATCCTGTTCGCTCCCCATGCTTTCGCTTCTCAGCGTCAGTAATGGCCCAGAGACCTGCCTTCGCCATCGGTGTTCCTCCTGATATCTGCGCATTTCACCGCTACACCAGGAATTCCAGTCTCCCCTACCACACTCTAGCCTGCCCGTACCCACCGCACGTCCAGAGTTAAGCCCTGGATTTTCACGGCAGACGCGACAAGCCACCTACAAGCTCTTTACGCCCAATAATTCCGGACAACGCTTGCGCCCTACGTATTACCGCGGCTGCTGGCACGTAGTTAGCCGGCGCTTCTTCTGCAGGTACCGTCACTTTCGCTTCTTCCCTACTGAAAGAGGTTTACAACCCGAAGGCCGTCATCCCCCACGCGGCGTCGCTGCATCAGGCTTTCGCCCATTGTGCAATATTCCCCACTGCTGCCTCCCGCAGGAGTCTGGGCCGTGTCTCAGTCCCAGTGTGGCCGGTCGCCCTCTCAGGCCGGCTACCCGTCATCGCCTTGGTGAGCCATTACCTCACCAACAAACTGATAGGCCGCGAGTCCATCCCCCACCGAAAAAACTTTCCACCACACACCATGCGATGCGTAGTCATATTCGGTATTAGCCCCGATTTCTCGAGGTTATCCCAAAGTGGAGGGCAGGTTACTCACGTGTTACTCACCCGTTCGCCACTAATCCACGCTGCAAGCAGCGCTTCATCGTTCGACTTGCATGTGTTAAGCACGCCGCCAGCGTTCGTCCTGAGCCAGGATCAAACTCTCCATCAAAAAATAAAAAGAAATAACCCTGACAGAAACAAACATCTAGCATTAAAACTAGCTGTCCAATAACTGCCAAAAAACTTTGGCATCAATAAACAAACACGCTATTGAGATTTCAAACAACACCCGCACT